>JBKEEJ010000015.1:0-70290 GCA_047777345.1 Lachnoclostridium sp.
GGCCTTGAAATGTTAGAAAAAAGTATTGACGAATATGGATATGATGCCATTATCGTATCAGGCTATGGAGAATTTGAATATGCAAGAAAAGGAATCAGTCTGGGAGTTACCGAATACCTGTTAAAGCCAATTGATTATTCCAAACTTTACGAGGCCATCCGAAAAATTCAGGAAAAGAGAAATACAGATACCAATATGCGAAACGCAATTCACCAGATTGATGTGGAAAAGAAAAAGCTGGGAATTCTGGAATATGAGGAAAAGAAAACAGGAAACCGCTACATTGATTATATGATTCGGACAATACATGATAAATATTCCACCAGGCTGGTTTTATCCGATATCAGCGAACAATGCAAAGTATCCTGTACTTATTTAAACGTTAAATTCAAAGAAGAAACAGGCTATACTTTTAATGATTATCTGAACCGTTACCGTATTCAGAAAGCCGTAGATTTGTTAAGAAAAAATCAGTATAAGGTATATGAAATTGCGGAAATGGTAGGTTTTTCTGATTACAAATACTTTATTAAGGTGTTTAGAAAATATACCGGCTCCTCCCCGGCAAGGTTTATCAATGAGGGAGAGGAAGGAAAAAGAGATAAAAATTATCAGAAGCTTTAGTTTTTTATCTGATTATTCTTGAAATATTGCCCTTATTCTGGTATTTTTTTAACAAAAAATTACTTCTCATAAGATTAATTTGTTTAAATCAGGAGAATGATGAGATATGAACCAGCAAAATAATCCGAAGTTGGATAATACAATATAGTACCAATTAATATCTAGTAAGATAACACATATTTTGCAATTTTAAATCAGTGGAAAAACATAAAACCCAAAAAGATACATTCACGAAAGGATTTTTCCGTGTTAAGATAGTATAAAGGCATAGTCTTACAAAGGGATTATTTAAAGCATAAATATATTGGGGGAAAGGATGGATGATATGACACGAAAGAAAAAGTATGGTTTGCCCATTATAATCTTTGTGACTGGAATTCTATTATGTGCTTGCAAAAAAGAGGAAAAGATTTCAGACCAATCTCTTAAAAATACAAATGCCCCTGTATTTGAAGAAGGGATGGGAAAAATTGAAAATATCACGGAGTAAATAAAAAAAGGATATGATCTTCCGATTAATGACAGTGAGAAAAGTGAAGCAAAGAAAGATTGTAAAAGTATGATGGAACTTGTTACGGACATTTATAAGAAGACTCAAAAAGGTCAGCCATCTGATGTGGTCCTTTCAGATGAAGCAATTTTTGAAATGCAGAATAAGGTCAAAGAAACGGGGCAGCCGGTTACCACGGCGGTGGCATATTCCGATATGGCTAATTACCAAATTGTTGAAAATTTTCTAAACGAATGCATGGAAGGAAAACGGGGCTCAGCAGTAGTGTATGAGATTCATTCTGACGGCGGTATCGGAAGAAGCAAATACATTTTTGACGGCAAAGATATGTATGTATTGACTGCAAATGCCTCATGGAATTCAGAGAATAAACCAGTGGTTTCTTATATTTCTTACACTAGAATAAAGACATGGAAGTATACGAAAAAAGGATGGTTTTGTTATGAAGTATGTGTTCCGCAACCGCCTGAAGTTTCAGAAATAATTGATGGAAACTGTTTGGTGAGAATAAAACCTTTGACTAAAGAACAACGTAAAATGTCCATAAAATGTGTAAGAGATATCGGATATCAGGGAAATAACCTTTTATGTTCCAATTGGGATATAAAGCATCTGGATAAATTGGATTACAATGGTTTGTTTGAATATCTGTACAGGATGAAATACCAGAAAGAATTTAATTTTGAGGATTACCCGAATGGAATACCTAAGAAAATGTTTGAAAATTTAATGATGGAATATCTGCCGGTAACAGCAGAGCAGATAAGGAAATATGCGGCATTCGATGAAGAAAATCAGACTTATCTTTGGATGGGACTTAGTTGTTTAAATTATGCGCCCAACTACTTTGGCATTGCTTTGCCGGAAGTGACTGCCATAACAGAAAATGAAGACGGGACCGTTACGTTAAGGGTAGATGCGGTATGTGATATGGAGGTCTGCGATGATGCGGTCATAACCCATGAACTTACCGTTAGGTTTAATGAGGATGGCAGTTTTCAATATTTGGGCAATAAAATACTGAATAATGGAATTAATGACATACCGGCTTATCAATACCGGATTTTGGAAAAATAATTTATCTTATAGTCTTGAAATTTTCACAGGATAAGTATTAATATAGGATGGAGGGCAGAGTATTCGACAGGTAAAGATTTATCTCTTTAATGCAAACGAAACAACACAGTAACTTATAAATAGACAATTGGAAAACTTCTGGTTGTGGTATCTATTGTTCCGGTATATTGACTTAAAAATAAACAGCAATTGACACAACAAAAAGTTTTGCAATTGCCTTATTTAGACGAGAAAGGGTGTTTTTAATGGATGTATTGGAAGAGTGTTCCAAGCTTATTAAAAATGCAAAAAAGATATTAGTTCTTACAGGCGCAGGTATGTCCACTGAGTCCGGAATACCTGATTTCAGGTCTGACACGGGATTATACTCCAAAGATTTTCAAGGGTTATCTCCTGAGACAATTCTCTCTTTAAGCTTTTTTAAAAGAAATCCTAAAGTTTTTTGGAAATATATATCCGAGTACATGAATTATGCGGATGCCAAGCCTAACGTCGGTCATTATTTGCTGGCCAAGTGGGAGAAAAAGAAAGACATGACAATTGTCACTCAAAATATAGATGAATTACATACTATGGCCGGTTCCCAAAACGTTATAGAAATACACGGTTCCATTAAAACATGTACGTGCCAGGGATGTCATAAAAAATACAGGGAAAGTGATGTGATCTCTAAAGAAAATGGCTATATTTGTGATTGTGGTTCCTATATTAAACCGGATATAGTGCTGTATGAAGAAAGCGTTGATAAAATGTCTTTGGTGTACCCTCTGATTACCACGGCGGATTTATTGATTGTTTTGGGCACTTCTTTGACAGTATATCCGGTAGCCGCTATACCGGGATATTTTAGCAGACAGGATAAGAAAATGATTATTATAAATAAAACACCTACCCCTTATAACAAAGAGCCAAACTGCATTGAAATCCATGACAGTATCGGACAAACCTTGGAAAAAATCGATGCCTTAATGGAAGGGTAAAAGATTTTCTATTAACTGGATTTTATTCGGAATCTGTAAGGCAACTTTTTGGGGATACAAATTAATTATTGAATAAGTTGTTAAAAACCGGAGAAAGATAATTTACAGTTATTGCTTTTTTCAACGCATAAGAGTACCATATAAATAGAAAGATTATTTTAATGAAAAAGCTTGTGTAATTTTTAAGATATACAAAAATAATTAACAGAAGGTGAATAAAATGAAAAATCAGGATGTTATTATTGAAAAAACAAAAGCACTTTTAGACACCCATTGTTATGAAGGATTAAGAACCGCAGCACAAGATTGGCTAAAAGCCGTAGGAACAGAGAATGAAAAAAAAGCCAGTGAAAAATATGTGGCAGAACTGGAAGATGCAATCGTGGATATTGATACTGTCATCAATTTATTTAGCAGCGAGGAAGGCATTAAAAAATTTGGTGCCAAACAGGCAGGAGAAATTGCTTCCCATGCAAAAGAAATCAAGGCCAAGGGAGAAAAATGGTGTGATTGCCCTGCTTGTACCGCAGCTAAGGAAGTATTGAAATACAAAGAAGATTTGCTGGCATAAATTTTTCGTGACATAAGAAAAATGAATTCTAACTGCCAATGAGTTTATGTAACATAGGAATTTACTATGATGCATAAACTCATTATTTTTTATAGGAGTTTTTTATCTTGGAGTTTTATATAGGAAGAAACTTGGAAAATATATTTTCGTAAATCATTTTCTTATCTCATTACACCGATAATACCCCAGTTTGGCGTGTTTGGTGATTTTTTCAGGCTTTCTTTTACATGCCGTATTTCCTTTGGAATATCTTCCGGTTTTATTGTGTTATGTATTTTACAAGTACCTGCCTTTTTGGCCGTTTCATAGTACCAGCATTTATATTTTAAAAGTTCGAGAGTATCCTGTAACTGAGCAATTTGCTTTTCGACAGTTTCTTTCTGCTTTTGGAACATTTCTAATCGTTGTTCGATTGTGGAATCTCCTTCCATAACCCAGTCAATAAATTTTTTGATATCTTTAATTGACATTCCGGTCTTTTTTAAACATTCAATAATCATCAGCCATTCGAAATCTTCATCTTTAAACTTACGAATTCCATTTTCGCTCCGTTCCACAAAGGGCAGTAATCCTTCTTTGGCATAAAAACGTAACGTGTGAGGAGAAACATTAATCTTTTTGATTTTTTCAGGCTTTCTTTTACATGCCGTATTTCCTTTGGAATATCTTCCGGTTTTATTGTGTTATGTATTTTACAAGTACCTGCCTTTTTGGCCGTTTCATAGTACCAGCATTTATATTTTAAAAGTTCGAGAGTATCCTGTAACTGAGCAATTTGCTTTTCGACAGTTTCTTTCTGCTTTTGGAACATTTCTAATCGTTGTTCGATTGTGGAATCTCCTTCCATAACCCAGTCAATAAATTTTTTGATATCTTTAATTGACATTCCGGTCTTTTTTAAACATTCAATAATCATCAGCCATTCGAAATCTTCATCTTTAAACTTACGAATTCCATTTTCGCTCCGTTCCACAAAGGGCAGTAATCCTTCTTTGGCATAAAAACGTAACGTGTGAGGAGAAACATTAATCTTTTTTGCAACTTCACTTATGGTGTAGTACATGGTTTACCTCCTTAAAAAAAACTCTTGACTGAGAGTTAACTCTCAGGTTTATTATGATATTAGTATATTAGAATGTGTGAGTCAATAGCCCATACCGATGAAGGCAGGTAACTCATAAGACAATATGTAAAGAAGGCAGACAGGCAGGGGCCGTAGTAACAAAAGATGTGCCTCCAAATGTGGTTGTGGGAGGAGTACCTGCAAAAATCATCAAAAGAATTGAAATCGGACAGAAAATGTGTACTGCCTTGGTTTTATCATGCGATGCCTGATTCTGATACTGATGAAAGGAATAAGCAAATATATTTATATTATGGAGGTATATGTATGAATATAATAAAATTAAGTCTTCATCCCGAGTTGTTTGCCAAGGCGGCAGAATTTTTTCATAATAAATGGCAGGTGCCAAAGGATGCCTATTTAGCCAGTATGAAGGAAAGTCTTACTGCAAAAGGAGGGGTCCCGGAGTGGTATGTTGTTAAGCAGAATAATGAAATTATAGCGGGACTCGGAGTGATAGAAAATGATTTTCACAAACGTCCGGATTTAAGGCCAAACCTTTGTGCCGTTTATGTAAAAGAACCGTACCGCCATCAGGGAATTGCAAGAGGACTTATGGATGCTGCCTGTAAAGACCTATATTCCCACGGAGTAACGGATGTTTATCTTATTACGGATCACACCGAATTTTATGAACACTGCGGATGGGACTTTTATGGAGAGATTGAAGAAAACAGCGGCAATGTGGCCCGCTGTTATCATAGAAAGACGAAAGGGCAGGATTAAGCGGGAAGATACTTATGGTTTGAAATTTACCCGCACGACACAAGTGAATCGTATTATTTTAAATAGATAAAACAATAAAAGCCGGAAACACAATAAAGTGTTATTATAAATGTAAAGGAGGAAGCTGATATGGAATATGTAAAACTTGGGAATTCGGATTTAACAGTTTCACGTCTTTGCGTAGGCTGTATGAGTTTTGGCGATGCGTCAACGAATTTTCATGCGTGGACCCTAAGTTATGATGAGAGTGAAAAACTCATTAAGAAAGCTCTTGATTTGGGAATTAATTTCTTTGACACGGCAAATACTTATTCTGCCGGAACCAGTGAGGAATATCTTGGACGTGCTATTAAAAACAATATTCCCAGAGATAAGGTTATAATAGCAACCAAGGTTTATTTTAATGAAGGGAAACTTTCCAAAAAGGCCATTTTACGGGAAATTGATTCTTCGCTGAAACGTCTTGGTACGGATTATGTTGATCTTTACATAATTCACCGCTTTGATTACAATACTCCCATTGAGGAAACCATGGAGGCGCTTGACAGTCTTGTTAAGGCAGGTAAGGTCAGAGCTTTGGGAGCGTCCGCCATGTACGGATACCAGTTTTACAATATGCAGCTTGCCGCGGAGAAAAATGGCTGGACCAAGTTTGTTTCCATGCAGAACCATTATAACCTATTGTATCGTGAGGACGAGCGGGAGCTTATTCCAATATGCAAGGAGCAAAATGTGGCTCTTACACCTTACAGTCCCCTTGCAGCAGGCCGGTTATCCCGTCTGGAGTGGAAGGCTGACACCAAGCGCAGTCAGACAGATAAAGTCGCCATGGAAAAGTATGACAGCACAAAAGACAGTGATTATGCCGTTGTTCTTCGTGTAAACGAACTGGCAAAAAAATACGGAGCCACAATGACCCAAATTGCTTTGGCATGGCATTTTGCAAAGGGAGTTACAGCTCCGATTGTAGGCGCAACCAAAGAAAAATACTTTGATGATGCGGTGGGTGCTTTTCGCATAAAGCTTACGGATGAGGATATTAAGTATCTTGAGGAACCATATGTTCCACATAAAATCGTAGGTGCCTTATAATTTTCACAGACACCGGTATTGGCTGTCGCACAATGTTAAGGCTAAGGATATGGTTTAATTCCATACCAGGCTTTGGCATTGTGCGACAGTTACACATTTTTAAGAGCAAAAAATCGTCTGAATATTTTCTATTTGAGAAAACAGACAGGTAAAATATCGGTTCTTTGCTTCCTTGGCATATTTTCTAGAAATATTAATTCTTGACTTTCCACAACAAGAAAATATTTATCTCCTATTTCTGTCACATAAGAAACATAAACCAGATAGTTAAAAGAAGTTTATTCTGACTTTCAATATACAGATTTCCTTTGCAGTCCAACGTATGAAAAGTCCTAATAATTGAATTATTCATAATTTGATTGTTCTATAATCTAAATATGCATAATTTGAAAAACTATTCTTTTGCATAATTTTATATTTTATATACCAATTTGCAAAGTAAAATAATTACACTATTTTCATAATAAGGATATTGAATTGTTAATGGTCTTTTCTTAAAATAAAGGTAGCCGAATGGATAAATTATACATTTCAGGTTTGCATCAATTAAAGTGATGCAAATTATAAAACAAAAGAAAGGTAAGAGGTGTGTATAAGATGAAAATCGAATATTTAAATTCCAGAGGGGATTTTAAACTGGAAAAGGCGGATGAAAACAGTTATTTGTATTTTCCTGTCGGAAATGACGCTGGTGTGATGGCCTGTGTTACACCTGACCTGCACGGAGATAATAAAACGGGGCAAAATTCTTTTTTGCTGGAACCGGTAAGTGTGGAAGGACTACATATGTCCAATAATGGCCGGAATGTCTGGTTTCGTATCAACGAGATGACAGTCTGGGCGGCCAATGGCTGTTCTCCCTTACAGGTAATGGCAAAGTACGAAGAAGATGAATCAAAAAACGACATCGTAAGGGTAGAGGCCGGAAGATTATGGCATAAGGTAATAAGGAGCAATTCATCTCTCGGTATTATGGTTTCGGTGTTAAACTATGCCCCTGTTGGCTATCAGGCGGAAATGATGAAGGTTACGGTAAAAAATATTGGAAACGGCAAGCTTTCTGTGGAGCCTACGGTGGCAATTCCCATGTACGGAAGAAGTGCGGACAATATCAGGGACCACAGACATGTTACCAGTCTTTTGCATCGGATTTTTGTAAAAAAGAACGGCATCGAAGTAATTCCAACCTTATCCTTTGATGAGAGAGGACATCTGGTAAACAAGACCAGCTATGGAGTATTTGCCATGGACCAGGATGGAAAAGCCCCCGTTTGCTTTTACCCGGTTTTGGAATCTTTTATTGGCGAAGGGGGCAATTTAACTTACCCGAAAGCGGTTATGGACACAGATTATGCCAAGACCATTGCTATGTCGGAAGGAGACAAAGAAGAAGGCTTTGAAGCCATTGGCGCCATGAAAATGGAAAAGACCGTACTGGCTGCCAATGAGACTAAAACCTATTACATTATTTTAAGCTATAACAATCAGGGTCTGGAACTTTTAAATCCTGAGAGGGAGAAAAAGGCTTTTGATGCGACTGTCCAATACTGGGAAGAACAGCTTGGAATAGAAGTGGAAACCGGAAACAAGGAATTTGACCAATGGCTGAAATGGGTTGGAATTCAGCCGACTTTGCGAAGAATCTACGGATGCTCTTTTCTTCCCCATCATGATTACGGCAGGGGAGGCAGAGGATACCGGGATCTTTGGCAGGACAGTATGGCTTTGCTGTTAAATTCCAGGGAATCTATCCGTGACCAATTGATTGGCTACTATGGCGGTGTCCGTATGGATGGAAGCAACGCAACCATTATAGGAAACAAACCGGGAGAGTTTATTGCGGACCGTAACTCTATTGTAAGAATGTGGATGGATCATGGCGTATGGCCGTTTATCACAACCCTTCTTTATATTAACCAGACAGGTGATTATGAAATTTTACTGGAAGAGACAACCTATTTTAAAGATGCGGTAATTCACCGGGGAAGCAAGCTGGATAGCTTATGGCAGGAAGACAGCAAGGTAATGCATACTCATGCTGATGAGATTTACAAAGGGACCATATTGGAACATATATTAATACAAAATGTAACCGAATTTTATGACGTCGGAGAGCATGGACATATGCGCCTGCTTGGAGCCGACTGGAACGATGCCCTGGACATGGCTAAGGAAAACGGAGAAAGCGTGGCCTTCAGCGCTGCCTATGCGGGAAACCTTGAAAACTTAAGCAAGCTGTTAATGCGCTTATATAAGGAAAAAGGCCTAAAGAAGGTGGCCCTTTGCGCCGAACTTATGGAATTAATCAGAAAAGACCCTGGTGACTACAATTCAGTTACTAAAAAGAGAGAAATTTTAGAGAACTACTGTAATTCCTGCGGAAGTTACATTTCCGGTAAAAAGGAATGGATTTCCTGCGAAGAGTTAAGCAATAAGCTTATGGAAATGGCAGAACAGATAAAAAAGAATATCCGGACCCAAGAATGGATATCCGCCGGAAAGGAAGAACTGGGAGGATGGTACAACAGCTATTATGACAACAGTAAAAATAAAGTTGAGGGTATGTTTGACAGCGGCGTCCGCATGATGCTTACCGGCCAGGTATTTACTATTTTAAGCAATACGGCAACGGATCAGCAGGTTTCCATGATTGTAAAAGCGGCAGATCACTTCCTGTTTGATGAGAAAGTAGGAGGATACCGGCTTAATACCAATTTTCATGAATTAAAGACGGATTTGGGACGAATGTTTGGCTTTGCTTACGGAACCAAGGAAAATGGCTCCGTTTTCTCCCACATGGCGGTAATGTATGCCTTTGCCCTGTACTCCAGAGGATTTGTAAAAGAAGGCTATCGTGCCATTCATCAGCTGTTTTTACAGGCGTCAGATTTTGAGACCAGCCGTATTTATCCGGGAATTCCGGAATATTTTAACCAGAAAGGAAGAGGCCTGTATCATTATCTTACCGGTTCCGCAAGCTGGTATATGTTAACGGTACTTACTGAAATGTTTGGTGTGAAAGGAAATTTGGGAGACCTGATAATTGAACCGAAGCTTATGTCAAGCCAGTTTGATGAAAACGGAATTGCTAAGATTACCTTTTATTTTGCCGGAAAGAAACTTACTGTTGTTTATGAAAATCCTGAGAAAAAGGAATTTGGTGACTATGAAGTGGAAGAAATCATGATTGATGACAACAGATATCATTGGGGAGGAACTCAGCCGGTAATACCAAGAAATATTTTAAAAGACCTGGAAGAAGAAAAAGACCATGTAATTAAAGTGAAATTATCCTGATTGCCACATCAGGTAATTGTAAAACTATGAGTCAGTAGGTGCTTTAGATCCACAATAGTTTTGCAGTTACCCGTAAACCCATATGATTGGAAAGGAGAAAGCAATGATAGATAATAAAAAGAGATATATCATTGAAAATTATGGAAGAAAGTCAACTTTTTCTAATTTTCTTCCCGGAATAGCAGGTGAAATGGGAATTCCTCTCTGGTGCTTTTATGTGAACAGAGGCCAGGCAATTTCAAGTTTCGGAGTTCAGGATAAAGATCATTCCATTATGCAGTTTTATCCCGCACACCAGGCATATCAGAATACCAAAAGACTTGGATTCCGTACCTTTATTAAGGAAAATAATAAGGTATATGAGGCCTTTTCCAAAGAAACCATGAACCATTCCATGGCAATTGGAATGAATGAGCTTGAAATCAGGGAAGAAAATAAGGACGGTAATTTTGATATTGATGTGCTTTATTATACGCTGCCTTCCGAAGAGGTAGCAGGATTGGTGCGAAAGGTTACCATTAAGAACACACTGGGCAGGGTACGGGAGTTAGAGCTTGTGGATGGTATGGCGGCAGTATTGCCTTATGGAGTTAACTTAGGAAGCATTAATAATATGGGACAGACTGCCAAAGCCTGGATGCAGGTTCTTGATACTGAAACCGGATATCCGGTTTTTAAAGTGCGTGCCAGTATGGAAGATAATGCCAGGGTAGATGAAATTAAGGGCGGAAATTATGGCCTGGCGGTAAGCACTGACGGCAAGGTTAAAAGGGTAATTGTAAGTACGGAAACTTTATTTGGCTATGATACCTCCTTGCAATATCCGGTGGAATTTATAAGCAAAAGCCTTGATGAGCTTTTTATGAAGCGCCAGAAGAAGGAAAATGATGTACCCTGTTGTTTCTTTACGGATAAATTGAAACTGAAGCCGGAAGAAACCTACACAATTTATGAACTATACGGACAGACAGAAAATATAGAAAATCTTGCAAAACTTTACGAAAAGATAAAGATGCCGGATTATTTCCGGATAAAATATGAGGAAGCAGCGGAACTTCCCTGGAAGATTACAGAAAAGATTCGTACCAAGACCGGAAATGAAATCTTTGATTTATACTGCAGGCAGACCTACCTTGATAATATTTTACGGGGAGGAGAACCTGTTTTGCTGGGTGAAAATAAGGTGTTTTATCTTTATTCCAGAAAACATGGGGACATGGAAAGAGATTATAACTATTTTAAGGTTATGCCGGAATATTTCTCTCAAGGTAACGGCAATTTCAGAGACGTAAATCAGAATCGCCGCTGTGATGTGAGATTTTCGCCTTACGTTGGAGAAGCCAATATTCGTTTCTTTTATAATGCCATTCAAATGGATGGTTATAATCCCTTAGGCATTGAGCAGATTACATATTGCCTTGACGAAAAAAAAGCAAAAGAGTATCCGCAGCTGTCAGGTTTTTTAACAAAGCCTTTTACACCGGGAAGCTTAATAAAGAAGTTAATGGAACTTGGGCAGAAGAATTTATTCCATTCTATATTAAAAGACGCAAAGGCAAATTTTAATACGGAATTTTATGAGGGATACTGGTCCGATCACTGGACCTATAACCTGGATCTGGTGGAAGACTACTTGTCTATTTATCCGGACCGCAAAGAACAGCTTTTGTTTGGCGACAGAGATTATACTTACTTAGTGGCAAAGGCATTTATCCTTCCGGCCAGAAAGCGTTTTGTTGAGACAGATAAAGGTATCAGGCAGTACAATTTCCTGGAAATGAACTCTCAGTATACCCATGATTTCCTAAGGGATAAAAGGGGAAACATTGTCGGTCATAGCCTTTTGGAAAAAATGCTGTTAATCGGTATTGTAAAATTTGCCGCCCTTGACCTTTATGGCCTTGGTGTGGAAATGGAAGGCGGAAAGCCAGGCTGGTATGACGCATTAAACGGACTTCCGGGTCTTCTTGGCTCATCCATGGCAGAAACCTATGAACTGGCAAGACTTTTTGAATTTTTGGAAGATGTTTTAGGCGGTTTTGACAATACCTTGCAAATACCTGTGGAACTGGACACTTTGCTGAATTCCTGTTAGAGAGTGCAAAGCAATACCTGAAACTGCATGAAGAAAGTAAACCTGTAAGTTCAAGACAGAGAATTTCCTACTGGAAAGAGCGCAATTATGCCCTGGAAATATACAGAGAGGCAGTAAAGTATCAGTTAAGCGGCGAGGAAAAGAAATATTCCTTTGATACTATGAAAGAGGCAATTAGAGTATTGCACAAAGTCATAGATTTGGGTTGTGCCTACGCATGGAAAATTCATAAGGAAAACGGCAGCGGAGTATGTCCTACCTATTTTTATTACACCGTAACGGACTATAAAAAGACAGAGGACGGAATCGAAATTCTGGATGCCCTTTTGGAAAAGACCCCTGACTTTCTGGAGGGAAATGTCAGGTTCTTTAAGACCAGGACAGGTTTTGCTCTAAAGAAAAATCTTTACAGGACAGTTAAAGACAGTAATTTATATGACAGAAAGTTAAAAATGTATAAGGTAAATGCTGATTTAAATAAGGCAAGCTATGAGGTGGGCAGAGCCAAATCCTTCACGCCAGGGTGGCTTGAGAATGAATCAGTCTGGCTTCATATGGAGTATAAATACCTTCTGGAAATATTAAAGGCCGATATGTATGAGGAGTTTCTTGCTGATTTTCATCAGGCAGTCATTCCTTTCTTAAAGGAAGAACAGTATGGAAGAAGCTTGCTTGAGAATTCTTCTTTTATTGCAAGTTCTGCTAATCCGGATGAAAGAATTCATGGAAAAGGTTTTGTGGCAAGGTTAAGCGGTTCTACCGTTGAGTTTTTAAATATGTGGCAGATTATGATGTTCGGAAAGCAGCCATTTACCTGGGAAAATGGGAAACTCTCCCTGCAGTTTAAGCCCTTACTTCCGGATTACCTGATAAGCGAAAATACCATAGAAGCCATGTTTTTAGGCACTATTCCTGTTATTTATAAACTTCCGGATCAGAATACCATAACGCCGGCCAACGCTAAAATAAGCAGATATGAGGTAACTGACAATAACGGAACGATAATAAGGGTAAATTCCGGGGTTATAGAGGAAGAACTGGCAAAACGCATCAGGAATAAAGAAGTCAGTCAAATTGTGGTTACGTTAGAAAGGTTATAATGCTTATTTTGGCAAAGACGGCCTTCATTATAATCTTTTCAGAACCCATTTAATCAGTTGTGATTTTGCCCTGGGTAATTATGCTTATCTGGAAAATGAGACGTACCCTTTTTTGATTCACAGGAAATTTTGACCTGTGAATCAAAAAACCTTCGGGGGATGCAAAACCTTCGGGACAGGAAAATTTCCACCCGCTGCAAAACCTGTAAGAGACCAGAAATAATGATATTTACCTTTTGGAATATAATATTAACTACGATTATGAATATAATCTGAAAAATATTTATAATTACATAAAGCAGTACTATTATAGTATAGTTCCTGAGTATTGGACTATTTATAATAATTGTGACCGTTCAAGAGCATTTTTTGGAATGGATTTTTATAATAAGCTTAATAATTATTTAGTAAACAGCAAAGGGAAAAAAATAGATATAAGGCCGTTTTATTTACTGTATGATCATAAAAAAATGATGAAATTACGATTACAATACTTAATTACGCATACAAAGAATTTACAATTACCTGAGGAAATATTTAAGTATTGTGACTTACTGATTGAAAAGAACGAAATTGTTGTTAACCTGATGTTAAAATATATAATTTGCTTTGATTATTCAATCATTACTAATGTAACATGCCTTTTAAAGGAAATTTATGAAATTGAAAAAAAAAAGAATTGAACCTTTTACTGTCTTGTTTCGAAAATGTTTTAAGATAATATAATTTGGTTATGTTTAAACAGGCTGGAAACCTTGACATCATGAAAGCGTAAATGTTATAATTTTCATGTTTCAAATAAAATATTGAAAGACAGTTCGTTTGCACCATCCTGTCTATAAACAAAACTAGGGCTATATTTGAATATTGCATGTATGATTCTATTTTAACTTCATAGGATATTGGGGCCTATGATATAAAATATGTATCCGTGCATGAAATCAAAAGAGGCATAGTTTTATGCCTATTTTTTTTGAGTTTATTCATATATTGGCAATTTGTATGCAAATTAAAAAAACGGGGCAGGATGCGCTTAAACGAAAAGTAAACTGGTTTGGCAGCGCATCCTGCCCTTAATTTTTAGAAAGGATTGAGAATCTTGTATATTTTAAAAGCAGAAGCCAGCTTTGACGCGGCACATTTCTTAGCCGGCTACAAGGGAAAATGTGGTAATATCCACGGACATAGATGGAGGGTTGTTATTAAAGTACAAGGTTTACAGCTAAAAACAGACAAACAGTCAAAGGGAATGCTTATTGATTTTGCCAGGCTTAAGAAAGACGTAAAAGAAGAAACGGATTCGTTTGATCACATGCTGATTGTGGAGAAGAATACTTTGAAACCGGCTACAGCCATGGCGTTAAAAGAGGAAGGTTTTCAAATGGTTGAACTGGATTTTCGCCCGACGGCAGAAATCCTGGCCAAATATTTTTTCGACAGAATGGGGCAAAGAGGATATGAGGTAAAATCAGTGGCTGTTTATGAAACACCAAATAATTGCGCTATCTATGAAAAGTAATTATGAAAATTGCCCTTATAAATTAATAACCAATCAGAATAACATGGAGGTTTAAGGTGGCACAGTATAAAGTAGTGGAAAAATTCACAAGCATAAACGGAGAAGGCGTATTGGCAGGCCAGACTGCAGTATTTATCCGGTTTTATGGCTGCAATCTTTCATGCCCTTACTGTGATACTGCCTGGGCCAGGCAGGAAGGTACCCCTGTTACCCTTATGACAGAGAAAGAAATCTATGATTATATTAAGGGTACCGGTATAAAAAATGTCACATTAACAGGCGGGGAACCTTTACTTGTACCTGATATATTAAAACTTATATCTTTGCTTGCCTCGGATCAGTTTTTGCATGTTGAAATTGAAACCAACGGCAGTATCGATTTAAGCCCTTTTACCGGTATTCGTAATCCGCCTTCTTTTACAATGGACTATAAGCTTGCGGGCAGCTTGATGGAAGATAAAATGTTAGTTTCCAATTTTAAACTCCTTGGCGAAAAAGATACGGTTAAATTTGTGGTGGGAGATACCAAAGATTTGAACCGGGCCAAAGAAGTCATTGACGATTACCATTTGACAAGCATATGTCATGTTCATATTAGTCCTGTTTTCGGAAAAATAAACCCGGAAGAAATCGTGAATTTTTTAATCAGGAATCGTATGAATGACGTAACCATGCAATTACAGATCCACAAAGTGATATGGGATCCCAATCGGCGAGGAGTATAAAAGTTATAAGAAGGAAGGGGTGAGAAAAGTGGCAATTGACCAGGAAGCAATACAGGAACACATCAGAGGAATTATTGTTGCTTTGGGAGATGATCCGGACAGGGAAGGATTAAAGGATACCCCCAGGCGGGTAGCCCGTATGTGTGAGGAAGTTTTTGAAGGAATGAATTATACCAATCATGAAATTGCCCAAATGTTTAACAAAACCTTCGAAGATGATTTAGAGTTTGATGAAAAAAATCAAGATTTGGTTGTGGTAAAAGATATAGAAACGTTTAGTTATTGTGAACACCATTTGGCTCTTATGTATGATATGAAAGTATCGGTAGCCTATGTGCCAAATGGCAAAGTAATCGGTTTAAGTAAAATTGCAAGGATTGTGGATATGGTATCAAAACGGCTTCAGCTGCAGGAACGGATTGGTTCGGATATTGCGGAAATTATGCAGGAAGTTACGGGTTCAAAAGATGTTGCGGTTTTTATTGAAGGATACCATAGCTGTATGACCGCCAGAGGTATTAAAAAAGTTGCTGCCAAAACACAGACAAGTACCTTACGTGGCCGTTTTCAGACAGATGAAAACTTAAGAATGCGTTTAAATTTTTAAAGAAAGAGTGGGATAAGTATGAAAGCATTGGTTTTATTCAGCGGAGGAGTGGACAGTACCACATGCCTTGGTTTGGCAATTGCTCAATATGGAAAAGAAAATGTAATTGCATTGTCCATATCCTACGGTCAAAAACATGCAAAAGAGCTGGAAGCTTCCAGAAAAATAGCAGAATATTATCAGGTGGAACATATCAGCCTGGATTTAGCCAGAATCTTTGAATACAGTGATTGCTGCCTTTTGGATCATTCCAAACAGGAAATCCCTAAGGGGGATTATTTTAAGCAGCTTCAGACTACCAACGGCAATCCGGTGAAAACTTACGTACCGTTCCGGAACGGATTGTTTTTGTCCTCAGCTGCCAGTATTGCGCTGTCAAAAGGCTGCAGTGCTATCTATTACGGAGCCCACAGGGATGATGCGGCCGGCAGTGCATATCCGGATTGCAGCGAAACATTTTATGAGGCAATGAATAAAGCAATCTATGAAGGAAGCGGAAAACAGTTACATATTGAGGCACCGTTTATTTCTTTGACAAAAGCGGATGTGGTAAGAAAAGGAATGGAATTAAAGGTGCCTTATGAACTGACATGGAGTTGCTACGAAGGAGGAGACAAGGCCTGCGGTATTTGCGCCACCTGTATTGACCGGGCAAAAGCCTTCGCACTAAATGGTCTGAAGGATCCGGCTATCGATTAAATAAGGTTACGGAAAGAAAATAATTATTATAAGAAAGGAAGAAAATAATGAGCCAAAAAAACAAAGGAGAAGCCATGGGACTTACTTTACTGGGAAATAAGGAAACCAAATATGAAATGGATTATAATCCAAATGTGCTGGAAACTTTTGAAAATAAACATGTGGAAAATGATTATTTTGTCAAATTTAATTGCCCTGAGTTTACATGCCTTTGTCCAATTACCGGACAGCCGGACTTTGCTACCATTACCATATCTTACGTACCCGATTTGCGGATGGTGGAAAGCAAATCCCTAAAGCTTTACTTGTTTAGTTTCCGCAATCACGGAGATTTTCATGAAAATTGTGTTAACGTCATTATGAAAGACCTTATTAAACTATTGGATCCGAAATATATTGAGGTGCAGGGTAAATTTTATCCCCGGGGCGGCATATCCATCGATCCATATTGCAATTATGGAAAGCCGGGTACCAAGTGGGAAAAAATTGCTTTTGACCGCCTGGCAAATCATGATTTATATCCGGAATTAAATCGGGGAACAATTAAATAAACCTGAATTTATACAATATTCCAATTTAAACTGGAATATTGTGACATAACTGTAAAATTGCCGTCACATTTTTTTCTCATTTATTATTTAAATTAAGAAACGTAAGGCAGCGATTGATAGGATTCCTCCAGCTATACAGGTGCTGTTAACAGTGACGGTACGGCTGCGGCATCCCTTTCTGTAACACTTGATTCAACCAGCACCTGGACTTTGACCGGTGACAGTTATATTACGGAATTCAAGGGAAGCCTGGACAATGTTATAACCAACGGTTATACTTTATATGTAAACAATACTGCGGTAAAATAGTTAAAATAATTGAGTTTCTCAAAATAGCCAAATAAACAGGGGCATTTATCAGGGGGTCTGGTAAAACCAGGCCCTTTCTTCTGCCGATTATTGACAATTTTCTACCATTATATTAGAATGAAGTAATAACATAAGGAGTTTGTGATGATTGAACAATATGCGATTAACATAAACAAGATAGAAAAAGCAGATAAATTAAGTAATATAATACATATTTTATCAAAAGAAAAAGCGGATCGAATTAAACGGTTTCATTTTGAAAAAGATAAGGTACGGGCAATTGTTGGAGAGGCATTGGTACGTTATTTGTTAATAAAGAATTACAATATTAGTAATTCGGATATTCGATTTGGATATAGGGATAAAGGCAAACCTTATTTCATATCTCCTGATGATAAAATTGATTTTAACATTTCTCATGCAGGCTCCTGGGTAGTATGCGCAGTAGGAGATTCGAAAATTGGAATTGATGTTGAGCTGATACAGGAAAAAGAAATTGAATTTGTAAAATATGTATTTACAGCACAAGAATATAATTATTGGTTGACCTTACCAAAGGAGGAACAAAGGAATTATTTTTATCAATTATGGACAATGAAAGAAAGTTATTCAAAATATCTTGGTATTGGTCTGGGACTGCAATTTAACAAGGTTTCTTTTGAGTCATTGTGTAATGGTTACTATACTATATATAATGATAAGAATTGTGTTTTATATTCACAGCAATTTGACAGGGATTATTATCTATCTGTTTGTGTTGACAAAGATAAAAAGGAAGGCATTGATTCTCAAGTAAAATGCATTGATATATGTGATTTATATAAAATATTGTTAGAGTGAGTAAAAACTGTATCCAAAGTTAAAATAATAACTTTTCCTTTTATCCGGATAATAAAAATGGCTTTTTACTCTGTAAAGAATAAAAAAGCCATTTATCATCAAATATATATTATAAAATATATATTATATTATGAAAAGAATACATTTAAAAGCAATATGATATTATAAAAACGTCTTTATAGACTAAGTCCTACTGCATTTGATACCGGAAGAGTAAAGCATATGCCATGAGCTTCCGTCTTAAAGCCGGAATAATGTTTTATGCTGTCCATAATTCTGTCCGCAGCATCACTGTCAATGACAGTTAATACGATTTCTTTTTCTTTATCCGTACTGATACCCATGATCTCTTTGTGTTGAAAACTATAACGGCGGGCATTTATAATCGTAGCACCACAGGAGCCTTGTGAACGGATATACTCAACTATCTTTTCAGCAAATCCCATATTAACAACAATATACAAGGCTTTCAAATTACGATCTGTCATTTTTTCCTCCAATTTATATTGACAACTTATCAACAGGAACGGTAAACGCGATACCTGTGTTGGGTTTGTCAAAATTTAATTTCGTAATAAATTGTTCCATTAGTTGGGCAGTTAAATTGCTTGCTAACAAACAAGTTATCATAATTTTTTTTTCATCCGCAAGAAGACCAAGCATATCTTTAAAATAGTTGGAAGTTGCTCCTCCTTTGGCATAGACTACGTCAATCAGATGACAGCCAGAGTCAAGTAACAATTTTAGTATATCTTCCTTATATTTTCTTGCAGCAACTACAGTTAAATAGTCAATTGCACAATCAGAATCCATCAAGATTAATTGGTTCCCTCCTTCGTTATTTTTGACTCCAAACTATTGCTATCCTCAATTATATCATAGTCTGAAATATTCTCAACTTGTTTTGTCAAATGTTCTTCCTGATTAACAAAAGCAGCAAGTTCTTCCAGTTCTTCCAGTTCAGCTTCATTAGCAGCTTTATCCAGTTGCTTTTCAACTTTGTCATATACAATACCTAAAAATTGGACGGCTATCAATGGAGTAACCGAAATAAAGGCAATAATTCCAAAACCATTAATTAAAATAGACTGTCTGCCGGAAGTGGAATTGTTAGCCACAGCCTGTGCCACACCAAGGGTGAGAGGGGTTAGAAAGGCGGAGGTTAATGCACCGCCGGAAACACCGCCGGAGTCAAAAGCCAAACCTACAAATAACTTCGGGGTGAATATCATCATAGTAAGGGCAATGGCATACAGCGGCACCAAAAACCAAAGAATATTTACCCGGGTTAAAATTTTAACCATGGCAAGTAAAGCCGCAAAACCGATTCCGATGGCAAGGGTAATCCGAATGGTCAGTTTACTTATATGGCCATTCGTAATTTCTTCCAGTTGCTCTCCCAATACGGTAACGGCAGGTTCCGACAGAGTAATAGCCGCACCAAGAATGTATGCGACAAGCAACAGCAACCATTTAAACCAGTCCGGACGAGAAGAATCCAAAAATACTTCACCAATGTATTTGCCTGCGAAAGCAAAGCCGTAGTCAATTCCGCAAAGAAAAATCATTAATCCGATAAACACTACAATAGAGCCAAGTAAAATGTGAATGAAATCTTTTTTTGGCTGTTTTATAAAAAAGAATTGAAAGGGCAAAAAAATTGCAATTATCGGTAAGAGAGCCAAAGTAACTCCCAATAAATTACCGGAAATAATTTCACTTATGGTATTTTCGGTACCCGGAGCATATAACTGTTCCGGAGGAAATGTCCCGTTATATTTTATGTTAAGTATAACAGCGTAGACAGATAATGCAAGTATTGGGCCAATAGAAGCCAAACCGATAATACCAAAGCTTTCATCATTACTTTTGTGTCTGGACATTGTGGCAGAAACTCCCATGCCCAGTGCCAGTATGAACGGAACAGAGATATCACCGGTGGTTGCTCCGCTTCCGTCAAAGGCCAGAGCAACAAATTCATTTGGAACAAAGATTAATAAAATAAATGTGATAATGTACAATACGGCAAAAGTTATCTTAATATTGATGTCTTTCATAATCCGGTAAAGGGAAAAACCTACCAAAATTCCGATACCTAAGCCCATGACCCAGATAAAAACGGATTCGTTAATAATGGGCAGGATCATATTTGTTTGTTTGGCCAAAACAGTAAGTGCAGGCTCGGCAACCGTGGCAAACACCCCAAATACCAAACCAAAAAAGATGATAAAGACAGGCTTTTTTAATTTTATCAGTGATCCTCCCACAAGCATACCAATCGGAAGAATACTGATATTAAGCCCCACCAAAAAAATTGCTTGCCCAATAACCACACTGCAATATCCGACAATCAGCTTTATGTAGGCGGACAAGCTGTTTAACGGCGCCATAAAAACGCAAACGATAATGATGATTATTGCAAGAGGTAGTGAGGAAATAAATACTTCCTTCAGCGTGGTGTTTAATAAAGTTAGTTTGCTTTTTAAGTTCAGCTTATTCATCACGTTCTCCTATCTCTGTTTTATGTAATTTATATATAAGGTTTTAACAAATAAACGAATAACAGGAACCATAAGTATCCAAGAAAGTAAACTCTAGATACTCTGACACAAAATATACAAGTAATTTATCTCACTTCGCCATTGAAATGATCTGAAAAAATAGAACATAAAAAATCTAATCAAATGAATTGAAAATAGAATTTATAATATGAAAAAATTTCTGTCAGGCTTATATACACTTATTCATATTATACATTATTTTAAGTATTCGGCAAATAGAATTTTACTCATTTATATTAATTTTATTTTTTTGGTTAATTGTAAAATCAAATTGAACACCTAAAAAAATAGATCCATGGAGGATTCTTTGGTAGAATTAAGTTACCACACAAAAACCTACAAAGGAGATCGCAACCATGGATCAAACTTATTCTACCACATTTACCCCCGATCGCGAAAGGGGTCAGCACTTAAAATTTGAAGATCGTTGCAGTATCAAAATTTATAAAAAACTTGGTTACTCCCTTCGTAAGATTGCAGAAGCAATCAATTGTTCTGCTTCTACCGTAATGTATGAACTTCGGCGTGGAACCAGCAAGCGTAATGGAGACAGAGGACGTAATCCTGAGTATTCTGCAAAACGTGGCCAACAGAACTACGAAATAAACAGGTCAAGATGCCACAAGCCACATGCTCTTGATGAGAACTCAAAGTTTCTAAAATGGGTTATTAAGCAGGTCAAGGAACATCATTGGTCTTTTGATGCCTGCGTAGGTTATGCCAGACTTCATGAGCTGTTTCCTGCTGAGGATATTGTTTGTACCAAGACGCTTTATAATGAACTTTGGGCCGGAAATCTGCCGCTGGTACCACATGATTTTCCGGAAGCCTTGTCAAGAAAGCCAAGAAAGAACCAGCCTCGTAAAAGCAAACGTTTTCTTGGAAAAAGTATTGATGAACGTCCGGAAACAGTATCCACTAAAGAGGAATACGGTCACTGGGAAATCGACACAGTTGTCGGACACAAGGCCGGTCATGAATCAGTGGTACTAACGTTGGTTGAGAAGAAAAGCGATTATTATATAGCCATAAAAATACCCGGCAAAGATGCAGAATCCGTAATGGCAGCCATGGAAACCCTTAGAGAAGAATACGGCGAGGCTAAATTCAGTGAAGTATTCAAGACCATTACTGCCGATAACGGTACTGAGTTTGAGAGGCTATCTGAACTTGAAACATGGGGAGTAGGGATCTACTTTACACATCCGTATTCATCCTGGGAAAGAGCCCAGAATGAACGACATAACAGGATTTTTCGCAGATATGTTCCAAAAGGGGTTTCCATTGAGAAATATTCTGCAGAACAAATCCTGTGGTTTGCTGATGAGATGAACGAACTTCCCCGGAAGCATCTTGGGTACCGAACACCGGCGGAACTTTTTGAAGAGTTTCTGGATCAGGTGTATTCAATTGGCAAAGTACAAGGTAACTTAATTACCAGTGGTGTTCAATTTGAAATTGCAATTTAGGATTTTATTTTTTTATGAAAAATTTAGAAAAGTACTTGCATTGAATAATAATTGATTTTTGTGTAAATTTATTCCATAATGGCAATGATATATAATGGTATTCATATTGACATTATAGGAATTCCTGTGTATAATCTCGGATAATACCAAAAATAGGTAAATGGGAGGCAATTTACTTATGACTTTAAAGGAAATTGCAATTCGTGCAGGCGTATCGGTTTCAACCGTTTCCCGTATTATTAATTCGGAAGATGACAGCTTCGCCAGAAAAGAAATACGTGAAAAAGTATGGCAAATCATCAGAGAAACAGAATATGTTCCCAACCAGACAGCCATAGAATTAAAACAGAACAAAAGCAGAAATAACCGCAAAGAGCCCAATACCATAACTTGTATACTCGGGAGAACGAAAAATCTGGAGGATAATCCTTTTTTTGCACAGGTTGCACGAGCTATTGAGCAAAAAGCACTTAAAATGGGATATGTGGTATCTTTATTTTACTCGGTACTGGATTTGACCAACCTGGATTTAATAGAAAAAATTGATTCTGTGAAATCCCGTGGAGCTGTTGTAATTGGCCGTTTTGAAATGGATGCCATAAACTTTTTAAAATCCCATTATAAAAATATAGTGTATGTCGGGAGAAATGTAATTGATGCGGATTTGGACCAGGTTATTTGTGATGGATACGAAGCAACGAAAGAAGCACTGAACTATTTGATTCAATGCGGTCATAAAAGAATTGGTTATATCGGAGAAACTGTCAATGAAACCCGCTACAGTGCCTACTTAAATGTGGTTGCCAGAAAAAAGCTGGAGTTTGACAGGAATCTGGTTTGTTCCTGCCCTCAAAATGGCATTGGCGGATATCAGGGTGCCGATATTTTATTAAAAAAAGCCTTTCCCTTACCGACAGCCGTGTTTTGTGCCACGGATGTGGCAGCTATCGCAGCAATTCGCCGATTTACGGAGGCAGGTATAAGGATTCCGGAGGATATTTCCGTTGTGGGAATGGATGATATTGAGTTGGCCGGATATGTTTCTCCTATGCTTACTACAATAGGTATGCCAAAAACAGAATTAGGTAATATTGCGGTACAGACTTTGATCAGCCGTATTAATAAAAACCATAAGCTTCCCATGAAAATCTTTCTCCCCTATAAACTGGCTGTTCGGGAGAGTGTTGCAAAACGTACGTAACAATGAATTAGCTGTTGCAGCATTATGTTTTACAGGAATGGAAATATAAATCTGTTCCTGTATTCGTATCACGCATAATGCAGCAGCTCTTTATTTTGTTACGCAAACGTTTTACTTTTTTTCTGTTGCATAGGAATAAATTGTAAAGTATAATTATAAATCATACTAATCATATATGAATTTCTGTATTAAACAGGAATATTATTTTTGAGGAAAGGAGTATTTATGAAAACCAAAAAATTGCTTACTTTTGGATTATGGGCTGCTGTAATAACGGGGGTGTTATCTGCTTGTGGCGGTAAGGTTAATGATACCGTTTCTTCTGATTTAAAGACCATTGAAATTACCAATGTTTCTTATGATCCTACGAGAGAATTGTATGAAGCTTATAACGAGGAGTTTGCAAAGTATTGGAAAGAAAAGACCGGACAGGAAGTTAATATTATTGCATCTCACGGAGGTTCCGGAAAACAGGCTCGTTCCGTTATAGAAGGCAACGAAGCTGATGTGGTGACTCTGGCATTGGCCTATGATATTACCGCAATCGAAGAAGCCGGTCTTATAGAAAAGGGCTGGCAGAGTGAACTGGAAAACAATAGCTGCCCTTACACTTCTACCATCGTTTTTCTGGTACGAAAAGGTAACCCCAAACAGATCAAAGACTGGGATGACCTGATAAGAGAAGAGGTAAAAATTATTACCCCCAATCCGAAAACTTCCGGAGGGGCCAGATGGAATTACTTAGCAGCCTGGGCCTATGCGGATAAAATTTATAATCACGACGAAAACTTGGTGAAAGATTTCATAAAGAAGTTATATGCCAATGTACTGGTGCTGGATTCCGGAGCCAGAGGATCAACCACAACCTTTGTGGAAAACGGACAGGGGGATGTGCTTTTAGCCTGGGAGAACGAAGCTTATCTTTCCATAGAAGAACATCCGGGGGAATATGAGATAGTTACTCCCAGCATAAGCATCCTTGCCGAGCCTCCGGTTGCCATTGTGGATAAAGTAGCAGATACCCGGGGAACAAGAGAAGTTGCAACGGCTTATCTGGAATATCTGTATTCGGACACCGGACAAAGAATAGCAGGAAAAAATTATTACAGGCCTACCAATCCTGAGATTTTAAAAGAATTCAGTGACGTTTTTAATTTAGATTTAGAATTGCTTACCATTGATGATCCTTTGTTTGGCGGCTGGAATGAAACCCAAAAGAAGCATTTTGAAGACGGAGGAATTTTTGATCAGATTTATACCGGTGAATAAAGAAAAACGGAGGCATTTAAACCATGAAAAGACGTAAAAATAAGCAGGTAATCCCGGGTTTTGGAATTTCAATGGGAGTTACAATATCATTACTTAGTTTAATTGTGCTGATACCTTTAGGTTCACTGGTATTGAATGCCTCAACCATGGGAATACATACTTTTTTCGATACGGTTACCGATAAAAGAATAGTTCATGGATATTTGGTAAGTTTTTCCTGTTCTTTTATCGCAGCCATTATAAACGGAGTATTTGGTGTTATATTAGCCTGGGTATTGGTGCGTTATGATTTTCCCTGCAAAAGATTAATGGACGGACTTATTGAACTGCCCTTTGCCCTTCCTACGGCTGTGGCAGGTATTGCCTTAACCACTTTATATTCTGACAAAGGTATAATCGGAAAACTTTTGGGAGTATGGGGAATAAAAGTTTCTTATACCAGACTTGGCATTATTGTTGCCATGATTTTTATAGGAATTCCCTTTGTAGTCAGAACCATTCAGCCGGTTCTTATCGATTTGGATCCCCAGTATGAAGAGGCTGCCAATGTGCTTGGTGCCAGCAAATTAAAAATTTTCTTTTGCGTCATATTTCCCGAAATAAGGCCGGCCCTTTTAACGGGTTTTGGCCTTGCCTTTGCAAGGGTGGTGGGGGAGTATGGCAGTGTGGTATTTATTGCCGGAAATATTCCTTTTAAGACAGAGATTGCTCCTCTTTTGATAATGACCAAACTGGAACAGTTTGATTATAACGGAGCTAATGCCATCGCTTTGGTAATGCTTGCCTTTTCCTTTATTATTTTATTGGCCATTAATTCCATTCAAGTTTATGCCAATAAATTTACCAGGGAATAGAAAGGAGCTTGTCCGTGGGAAAAATAAAGCAGAACAGTTCAAAGTTAGTACCTGTCTTTCTGATTACAGTCAGTATTTTATTTTTGTTTCTTATGTTGGTTATGCCTTTGATTGTGGTAATAGCGGAAGCTTTCCGCAACGGAATAAAAGTTTATAAAAAGGCGGTGTTTGATACTTATACCATAAAAGCTCTGGTTTTAACCCTTAAAGCTACGGCTGCGGCTGTTTGTGTCAATACCATATTTGGCCTGTTTGCGGCCTGGACTGTTACCAAATACCATTTTCGAAAAAAGGAATTTATTATTACGTTAATTGATATTCCCTTTGCCATATCACCAATTATAGCCGGCTTAATTTTTATTCTTACCTTTGGCCGTATCGGCTGGGCTCATAATATTTTAACAGCTCTGGATTTAAAAATAGTTTTTGCGGTACCTGGTGTTATTATAGGTACCATATTTGTAACTTTCCCCTTTATTTCCAGAGAGATTATACCCTTACTGAATGCCCAGGGAAGGGACCAGGAAGAAGCCGCTGCCATAATGGGAGCCTCAGCCTTTCAGATTTTTCGAAAAATTACCTTTCCCCAGATAAAGTGGGCATTTCTCTACGGGGTTGTTTTATGTACCGCCAGGGCAATGGGAGAGTTTGGAGCGGTATCCGTATTATCGGGACACTTAAGAGGCAAGACGATAACGCTGCCCTTACAGGTTGAAATTCTTTTTAGTGAATTTAATTTTACCGCTGCCTTTGCCGTATCCTCCATACTGGTAATCTTGGCCGTAATTTTATTAGTCATCAGAAATATTCTGGAATATAAAATGAAAAAGGCGGTGCCCTGAATGCATGTGGAATTAAAAAACATCAACAAATCCTTTGGAAATTTTAAAGCTTCCGACAATGTCAGTTTTGCAATCGAAAAAGGAAAACTTATCGCTTTACTTGGCCCCAGCGGAAGCGGCAAAACTACTATACTTCGTATGATTGCAGGCCTTGAGTACCCGGACAGCGGGGATATTTATATCGGCGGTATCCGGGTAAATGACCTGCCGGCCAGCCAAAGAGGAATTGGCTTTGTATTCCAGAATTACGCATTATTCCGTTATATGACGGTATGGGAAAATATAGCCTTTGGTCTGGAAGTAAAAAAAATAAGCAAAAAAGAATGTAAGGAAAGGGTAGAGGAGCTGCTTACCTTAATTGGTCTGAAAGAACTGGGAAACCGGTATCCCCATCAGCTTTCCGGCGGGCAAAAGCAAAGAGTTGCGTTTGCAAGGGCCTTGGCACCCAGGCCTCAGTTACTACTGTTGGATGAACCTTTTGCCGCCATTGATGCGAAAGTAAGGAAAGAATTAAGAATGTGGCTAAAGGAGACCATTAATAAGGTAGGAATAACCAGTATTTTTGTTACCCATGATCAGGATGAGGCCATTGAAGTAGCCGATGAAATCATAATAACCAACCATGGTAAGGTGGAGCAAAAAGGTTCGCCATTAGAAATTTATCGCAATCCCAAAAGTCTTTTTGTGGCAAAGTTTGTAGGCCGGTCTTTTGTGCTGGATAATTACGGAAAGCTTATCGGTTTTGAAGAAGTTTATCCTTACAAAAAAGCCGTAATACGTCCGGAATTTGTTAAAGTAACCAGAAAAGACGAGCCTTCTTTATATCCTAATTCCGTTGAAAAAGGCATTGTGGAAGAAGTTTCTTTTCGTGGCAGTTACTCTGAAATTAAGCTAAGAGTAAAGGATTACCTTTTTGCTGCAACCAGGTCCTTAGAGGAAATGCCTCTAAAAAAGGGAGAAGAGGTAAATGTGTTAATCTATCGGTTGCTTGTCTTTAGAGAAGGCGGAGGAATGGTTTTGGAAAACAAGGCTTTGGAAGATAAAAATCCGGTATATATCTAGATAAGGAACGGTCAAATTTGTGATTATTGGAAATTTCCACTGAATTTATTTATGTAAAATCCATTGACGGAGGGGCTTATGAAGAAAAGATTAAGGCATAGACAATGGGAAACAGATATTCTGATTATCGGAGGCGGAACGGCCGGATGTTTTGCGGCTCTTACGGTCAGGGAACACTCTGAGGCATCTCTTATTATAGCGGAAAAAGCTCATATTAAGAGAAGCGGATGCCTGGCTGCCGGCGTCAATGCACTGAATGCCTACATTGTAAAGGGAAAGAGACCGGAAGATTACGTCGATTATGCTAAGCAGGATGCGGAAGGAATTGTAAGAGAAGATTTGCTTTTAACCATGGCACAGGGCTTAAACCGGGTTGCAAAAAAGCTGGAGGATTTGGGCCTTGTGATTTTAAAAGATGAACATGGGGAATATGTGGCAAGGGGAGACCGAAATATTAAAATCAACGGCGAGAATATTAAGCCAATTCTTGCGGAGGCTGTAGAAAAATTAGACCATGTTACCGTGTTAAACCGGGTTAATATTACGGATTTTATCGTAATAGACAATAAAATCTTTGGTGCCGTAGGTTTTAGCATTGAAGAAGAAGTTTTCTATGATATCCGGGCCAAAAAAGTAATTTGTGCCACCGGCGGGGCAGCCGGGCTATACAGGCCTAATAATCCCGGTTTTTCCAAGCACAAGATGTGGTATCCGCCCTTTAACACCGGTGCCGGATATGCCATGGGAATATTGGCAGGAGCAGAGATGACCACTTTGGAAATGCGGTTTATTGCCTTAAGGTGTAAGGATACCATAGCTCCTACCGGAACCATTGCCCAGGGAGTGGGAGCTAAGCAAATCAATTCTTTGGGAGAAATTTATGAAACGAAGTACGGGATTACTACCTCCCAACGGGTCTATGGTACGGTAAGGGAAAATCTTAAAGGAAAAGGGCCTTGCTATTTAAAAACGGAAGGCATTACGCCAAAACAGGATGAAGAATTATTAAAAGCATATCTTAACATGGCTCCCAGTCAGACTTTAAAGTGGATGGAAACCGGTAAAAATCCAAGCCGGCAAAATGTGGAAATCGAAGGAACCGAACCCTACATAGTGGGAGGACACACGGCCAGCGGCTACTGGGTCGATACAAAAAGGCGAACAACCATAAAAGGCCTTTATGCGGCAGGAGATGTGGCAGGAGGATGTCCCCAGAAATACGTAACCGGTGCTTTGGTGGAAGGAGAAATTGCGGCTCTTACTGCCCTTGAAGATTTAAAGAAGGATGAATCGGAACAAAAAAAGGGGAAAGAAAATGCATTAAGGGAGAAATCTGAAGGGACAGTGAATGGACGAAGGGAGGATTCGGACAGAAATGTGGATGCATTAAGCGTGATTTCAGAATATAGGAATGAATATGCGAAAAAAATAGAAGAAATGGTGGAAGAAAAGCGCCGGGAAATGGAGGTCATTCTAAATTGTGAGAATCCTGTTTTTTCCATTGAAGAATTAGAAGAGGCCATGCAAAAGGTAATGGATACTTATGCCGGAGGTATTTCCAGTCACTATCAGTACAACGAAAAGCAGCTTGCCATAGCAGATGAAAAAATTGGATGTCTTATGTCTTTAAGCAGACAAGTCCGGGCAGAAGATATGCACGAGTTAATGTTTGCCTATGAGCTGAAAGAAAGGCTTGTTTTAGCCAAGTCCCTGATTGCGCATCTAAGGGCCAGAAAGGAAACCAGGTGGCACAGTTTTGCAGAGAATTTAGATTATCCGGAAAAAAGGACGAATGGCTTAAGTATGTGAACTCCAGACTGGTAGACGGCAAAATAAAAATTATTTACAGAGATTTGGTAGAACGGGAGGAAGTTTATGAGCATAACCATAAATCGGAATAAATGTACCGGCTGTAAACAGTGTCTCCTGGTATGTCCAGGAAGCCTGATTAAGCTTGACGAAGATAAAAAAGCTTTTATCAAATATCCGAAAGACTGCTGGGGATGCACTTCCTGCCTAAAAGAGTGCCCATTCGGTGCCATTTCCTTTTATCTGGGCGCGGATATAGGGGGAATGGGCAGTAAACTTGTTGCCAAGATGGCAGGAGACGTCATCCGCTGGGAGGTCCATAAGGTCAATGGTGAAACTACTGTAATTTATGTTAACCGGAAAGATTCCAACCAATATTAAAATTAGTTCAGTATGAAACATATGTTTTCATTAATGTATCTTGAAATAAATGACAATTGTTTTGGGTTATCAGGAAAAAAATCGAAATGAGGGAATGGAAATGAGTGACCTGACACATCTTGATGAGTTAGAAGCGGAGGCAATTTATTGCATAAGGGAAGTTGCGGCAGAATGTGAAAAACCGGTAATGCTGTATTCCATCGGCAAAGACAGTTCGGTAATGCTCCACCTTGCCATGAAAGCGTTTTATCCGGAAAAACCCCCTTTTCCTTTTTTGCATATCGATACGACATGGAAGTTTAAAGAAATGATTGAATTTCGGGACCGAAAGGCCAAAGAGCTTGGCATTGAAATGATCGTTTACACCAATGAAGAAGGCATTAAGCAGGGAATTAATCCTTTTGACCATGGTTCCGCTTATACGGATATTATGAAAACCCAGGCATTAAAGCAGGCTTTAAAAAAATACGGTTTTACCGCCGCTTTTGGTGGCGGCAGAAGGGATGAGGAAAAATCCAGGGCAAAGGAAAGAATTTTTTCCTTTCGTAACGAAGCCCAGGCCTGGGACCCGAAAAACCAGCGGCCGGAAATGTGGAAATTGTATAACACGAAAATTAAAAAAGGGGAAAGCATACGGGTATTTCCTTTGTCCAATTGGACGGAAAAAGATATCTGGCAGTATATTAAACGGGAAAACATTGAGATTGTATCCCTTTATTATGCCAAGAAGCGGCCGGTGGTCTACCGTGACGGCAATATTATAATGGTAGATGATGATCGTTTCCGACTGCTTCCCGGTGAAGAAATTCAGTATAAGATGGTAAGATTCCGGACCCTTGGGTGTTACCCCCTGACCGGCGGATTTCAGTCTCAGGCAACCACCTTGGATGAAATTATTAGGGAAACCCTAAGTGCCATGACTTCTGAGAGAACCAGCCGGGTCATTGACAAGGAGGAAGCAGGCAGTATGGAAAGACGAAAGAGGGAGGGGTATTTCTAAATGAAGCTGCTTAAGTTTATTACCTGCGGAAGTGTAGATGACGGAAAATCCACCCTTATCGGGCATATATTGTATGATTCCAAGCTGCTTTATGCCGACCAGGAAAAGGCATTTATGCTGGATTCCAAAGCAGGAAGCAGAGACGGGGCCATTGATTATTCTCTTTTGCTGGACGGACTTATGGCTGAAAGAGAACAGGGAATTACCATTGACGTGGCATATCGCTATTTTACCACAGATAAACGAAGTTTTATTGTTGCGGATACCCCGGGTCATGAGGAATACACCAGGAATATGGCGGTGGGAGCTTCTTTTGCAGATCTGGCCATTATTTTGGTAGACGCAACGAAAGGTGTTCTGCTTCAGACAAAAAGACATGCCAGAATCTGTTCCTTTATGGGCATCCGGCATTTTGTATTTGCCGTAAACAAAATGGATCTTGTTGGTTACAGTAAAGACCGGTTTGACGCAATTACAGCTCAGATTAATGAACTGGTTAAAGACCTTTCCCTTGAAAATGTAAAAATAATTCCCATATCTGCTACGGAAGGGGATAATTTAACGAAAAACTCTGAGAATATTCCCTGGTACCGGAAAGAGCCCCTTCTTACATATCTTGAAAATGTGGACACTATAGATTCAAGGGAAGAAGGTTTTTATATGCCGGTTCAAAGAGTCTGTCGTCCAAATCACACCTTTCGGGGCTTTCAGGGACAAATAGAAGCCGGTTTTATACAGGAAGGTGACGAAATCACCGTTTTACCCGGAAATGAAAAGGCTGTGGTAAAACGTATTTTTGTTACAGATAAGGAAAGTAAAACGGGAATGAAAGGCCAGCCGGTTACCATTCAGTTAGACAGGGAGGTAGATGTATCAAGAGGGTGTGTTTTAACAAAAGGTGCCAGCTTTACCACTTGCAAATACCTGACGGCTACCATACTCTGGATGGATGATGGAGATCTTATGCCGGGTAAGGAATATTTTGTGAAAATTGGAACCAAATTAGTTCCCGGTGTGGTTACTAAGATTCACTGTAAAATCGACATTAATTCCGGAGAGCAGGAAGTCTCCCGGAAACTTACCAAAAATGAAATTGGAGTTTGCGATATTGCACTTACAGAAAACATTGTTGCAGACCGGTTTAAGGCACATAAAACCTTAGGGGAACTTATTTTAATTGACCGTATTACCAATATGACTTCTGCCTGCGGAGTTGTTGAGAATTTAGATTTTTATGAAAGGGAATCTTCTGATGCGACTTTTGTCTATGGGGATATTAAGGCCAGAGGTGACATATTTGAAGAATTTTATTATAATTTAGAAAGCCTTACTATCTTAAAACAAAAGCCGGGACATAAAGTTTATACCGTAGGGGATGAAATTCCGGTTAAGGGGGAAAGTTACAAGTATCCTGAAAGTTTTGACATTCTTGCTCTTCGTGACCATGCGGTGATTCAAGTAAGAAACAAAAAAATTGAAGCCATTCAAACCCTGGATGATTACCGGTTCAACGGTTTTCCACTGATTAATGGAAGAGGGTTTTCCATACGGGTAAACAGCGCTAAAGAAGTAAAGGAGTTTTTACGGGAGTATAAAAACGCAAAGGAGAGCAATGAACTGGAATTTACGAAAAAGTGGATCGTATTTGACACTTACAGAAGCATTGCGTTTAACAGCAATTTCTGGATGATTTAATATGGGAATTCATGCTATAATATGCCAAAAGGCAAAAATAGTCGAGAAATTCTTTTAAGATATATGTAGTATACATATAGGTGATGAGCAAATGAAGGATCAAATACTGGCCGTTCAGCGTATGCAGGATTACATCGAAGAACATCTTTATGAAGAGATTACACTTGCGGATTTGGCAAGAGTATCCTTATTCTCACCCTGGTATGCAAGGCGGTTATTTATTCAGTGGACCAATTATACTCCTACAGATTATATTCGAAGGCTGCGGCTTAGCAAATCAGCCCTTCGGTTACGGGATGAAAACTGCCGTATTATTGATGTGGCCCTGGATATGGGATTTGGCAGCGTGGACGGATATCAAAGGGCCTTTTACCGTGAATTTGGCTGTAATCCCAAGCAATATGCGCTTAACCCGGTTCCAATTTGCTTGTTCAATCCTTATAAAGTCAAATCCATATATCTTAAAAGGAGTAAGGAATCAATGGAAAAGGTAAAGCATGTATTTGTACAGGTAATCGAAAAACCTGCCCGCAAGGTTATTTTAAAACGTGGTATCAAGGCAACCGATTATTTTGCCTATTGTGAAGAAGTAGGCTGTGATGTGTGGAGTTTGCTTCTTAGCATAAAATCCATTATAAATGAACCGGTTTGCCTGTGGCTTCCGGAAAAGTACCGCAAACCCGGCACAAGCCAATACGTGCAGGGTGTGGAAGTACCTTTGGATTATAATGGGGTTATTCCTGATGGCTTTGATGTCATTGAATTACCTGCGGCAAAATATCTGATGTTTCAGGGTGAGCCCTTTGCGGAAGAAGATTATGGTTTAGCTATCGAAGAATTATGGGAAGCTATCAAAAAATATAATCCTGAGGTTATCGGGTATACTTGGGATTCGGATAATCCCCGGATTCAGTTAGAACCTGTCGGTTCAAGAGGATACATGGAGTATCTTCCGGTTAAGCCATTGATAAATTAACTGAGTATAAACTAGAAAAGGGCACAAAATTAAAATACGCCAGGCTGGCAGGTTTGCCGTTTCATAATTGGCTCTAAATCTTTGGGTATGATTTATTTAAATCCTGCCTATCTGCTGGATTTAGAGCCTTAATATCAAAAGTTAAAAAATAGTTTAATCGGCGGCATCTCTTAGTATAATGGCATATACTGTTTCTGCCTTGGGAAGATCCGTTTCCTGCAGTACTCCGTTATAATAGACGGACACCTTGTCACCGATATGAAAATGAGTCATGCTGTCCTGGCTGTGGGCCTTCAAAGCGGCGGTAAGCTTAACATAGAAGGAGAAAACAGCGAAGGAGTAATGGCCGGTATTGAATTTTTGCGCAAAGTAAATCTTTCCGGTGAAAAAAATCTTTCCGGTAAAATTGTAGTTATCGGAGGCGGCAACATTGCCTGTGATGTGGCCCGGACCGCTGTCCGCTGCAACGCCGAAAGTGTTCATATGTACTGCCTGGAAAGTTACGATGAAATGCCTTGCGGAGAGGAAGACCGTACCGAATGTGAAAAAGACGGCATTACCATTCATGCCGGCTGGGGGCCGTTCCTAATTCAGTCAAAGAATGGCAAAGTTACCGGCATTACTTTTAAGAAATGCCTGTCGGTAAGGAATCCGGAAGGATTATTTGCTCCTGTTTATGATGAGACCGTTACTGAAACAGCGGAATGTGATATGGTTCTTTACTGCATTGGCCAGAAGGCAGATTTGGGAGATTTACTTTCCGGTACCAACGTGGAATTTAATCCCAATGGTACCATTAAGGCTGACCCTGTAACCTACCAGACTTCCGAGCCGGATATTTTTGTTGGTGGTGATATTTATACGGGTCAAAAATTTGTCATTGATGCAATCGCTGCCGGAAAAGAAGGAGCCGTATCCCTTCACCGGTTTGTTCAGCCCAACACCAGCTTAACAATTGGTCGTAATCGCAGGAAGTTTATTGAGTTAGATAAGCAGAATATACAAATAGATATGGATAACTTTGATCAGACGCCAAGACAGCCTGTTGGCTACAATGAAGCTTTGGCAAGGACTTTTAAAGATGACCGGATTCCTTTTACCAAAGAGCAGGTTAAGAAAGAAACGGCCCGTTGCCTTGAATGCGGCGCATCGGTTGTTGATCCCAATAAGTGTATTGGATGTGGAATTTGCACTACCAAATGTGCTTTTGATGCGATTCATCTTCACCGTGATTTACCGGAGTGCAGCACCATGGTACGGGCAGAAGATAAGATGAAAGTCATTCTGCCCTATATGATTAAGCGTGCCGTTAAGATTAAGTTCTCCAGAAAGAAAGGCAAACAAAATGCATGAACTGGGAATTGTCTTTCATGTTATCAAAACGACAGAGCGTATCGGTAAAGAAAATAAGGTCCAAAAAATTTCTGCGGTAACATTGGAGCTGGGAGAAGTATCCGGTGTGATACAAAAGGAACTTGCCGACTGCTGGAACTGGGCGGTGAAGAACAATGATCTGATGAGGGAAGCTACATTAAACATTGAAACCATACCGGCTGTTACCTATTGCGAAAACTGTAAGGGTACATATAAGACGGTGCAGTATGGCCGCACCTGTCCTTTGTGCGGCAGTGAAAAAACCTATTTGGTACAGGGAAATGAAATCATTATAAAAGAAATCGAGGCCTGTTAAGGAAGGAATTATTATGGAAAATATAAAGATTATCGAAGTAAAGGAAAGTGTCTTTGCGGATAATAACAAGGAAGCTTGCCGTATCCGATTAAATTTAAAGAGGGAGAAAACTTTCCTGCTTAACTTAATGTCCTCTCCCGGAAGCGGCAAAACTACCGTACTTTTGAAAACGATTAATAAGCTAAAAGACAGGTTTCATATCGGGGTAATGGAAGCGGACATTGACTATGCGGTAGACGCAGAAAAAATAGCTGCCACAGGCATCAAATCCATCCAACTTCATACCGGCGGCATGTGCCATCTTGATGCCGGTATGACGGAGCAGGGACTTAAGGAACTAGAAACGAAAGATCTTGACCTGGTTGTTCTGGAAAACGTAGGAAACTTAGTATGCCCTGCCGAATTTGACACCGGAGCCGTGAAGAACGCAATGATTTTATCTGTCCCCGAAGGACATGACAAACCGCTTAAATATCCCCTTATCTTTACTGTTTGTGATGTGCTTTTAATCAATAAAATAGACGTACTTCCCTATTTTGATTTTGATTTGGAAAGGGTAAAAGAGTATGCCTATATGCGAAATCCTAACCTGAAAATCTTTCCTGTTTCCGCAAAGACTGGGGAAGGAATGGGTGCCTGGACAGATTGGCTGACGAAACAGGTTATGGATTGGAATCAGATCGATTAGGCATTAGAATAAGTCCATAAGGGGCTGTCCCACCATGCTAAGTCGGGAATGTGCGGTAAGTTACAATCCCCAAAAAGCATTGTGCGGCAGCCTCTTTCTTTAAACTTATTTAATATTTGCTGCAGATTATTAATAAGGTCAGGTTTTATAAAAATTCCAGCAGGTCATTCATAAAGTCCTGTTCAATTTTAACAAGATCTTTAGCTAATTCCACTATTTCGCCGGAAGCGTTTTTATATTTATTAATATATTCGCTGACGGATTTAATACCCATGTTACAGCCGTCAATCATCAGATCCGCAATTTTATGGGTATCGTCGTTCATCATTAGTTTAATCTCAGTACTTATCCAGGAAAAAGCTTTTGCCATAGCCGGGGGATCTTTTTCATCTTCATGAAATTCATTCAGCAATTGATGGCATTTGTCACCAATTTTAATATGCTTATCATTATATTCGTTAATAAGATTTTTTAATCTTTCATCGGTTATAAAGGGCATTACCTGCTCCATACTATTGGTAGCTGACTTACATCCTGAATTACATTCTTTTAAAAGATTTATGCTGTCTTCGTTTATAGTAATCATCCTTTCTATATTACTTTTGGCAGGGTAACTGGAAAATTGAAATTTCAGTTGGTGTTCTTTTCTTTGATTTATTATTTTTTACAATTACCTGTACTTCTAGCTAATATTCCCAGAATACTTAAGTTTTATTCAGGATTAGAAAAGGTCAGACATTTTACGGCGCTGTTATAAAATTCACAACAGCCTTTTAATTATACTTTTTCTGTCTTATCCTGATAGAAAACATTCATGGCATTGGTAACCATTTTATAGGTAAGTTCTGCCATATGTCCCGGCGTATCGTCATTATCTTTTAATAGCCAGGTTTTTATAAGACCCAGACATCCGTTTAGGCAAAAGGAAAAGGAATATTTTAAATCGTCATGTGCATTGGGAAATATGGGTTCCAAAGCCTGGATACTGTGTTCGGCAATAATGGATTCTATTTTATGAATAAATGAAATGTCGCCATGGGGGCCGATAAGCGCCTTGCATATTTCTTTGTTTTTCAGCAGTATGGAAAATATATCCTCAATAAAGGGAAAAGTATTTTCTTTGACACCAATAGGATGGGTGTCAATGGCAAGTTTTACATCATCAAATATTTCTGTTTCAATCTTTTCTAACATATTGTAGATGTCGGTATAATGCAGGTAAAAAGTAGAACGATTAATGTCCACTAAATCCACCAGTTCTTTTACCGTAATTTCATTAATGCTTTTGCTTTGCATCAGTTTGGCAAGACCGCTGCGTAATTGGGCTTTTGTTTTCCTGACTCTTCGATCCGTTTTTTTCATTTGGTATCCTCCCTATTTATAAAATAGACATAACGTCTATTAAAATACAAATAGTAGTTTATCTATAGAATAATGGATAAAATAATTAGATTTAATGGTTGCAAGCTTATCTTAACATTAGTATAATTCTTTTCTGACACAAAATCAACACAATATCTATTTATAGAATCTTATTTTATTATTAATAAGATTATCTATTAATAGAATTACATTGTCTGACGGAACAGAAAGACAGAAAGGAGTTTTTATGATTCGAAAAGAATGGAAAAAGCTATTACGAAACAAAAATAATGTTGTTAGTAATAGTTGCAATTATTATTATACCAACTGTTTACACTACGCTTTTTCTAGGTTCCATGTGGGATCCATATGGTAAGGTGGACAATTTACCGGTGGCAGTAGTAAATCAGGATAAGGAAGTAACCTTTGAAAATCAGGTTTTACACATCGGGGATGACCTGGTAGAAAATTTAAAAGATAATGATTCTTTGAAATTTGATTTTGTAGACAGTACTACAGCAAATCAAGGTCTGGAAGACGGAACATATTATATGGTTATTACCATTCCGCAGGACTTTTCTTTCAATGCAACTACCGTTATGGATAAAAATCCGCAAAAGATGGAATTAACATATAAAACCAATCCCGCTCATAATTACATTGCCAGCAAAATGGGTGAGAATGCAGTTGCAAGAATTAAGGAGAGTCTGAATACAGAAGTAACCAAGGTTTACTTGGATACAATTTCCGATTTATTCACTGAGGCTTCGGATGGAATGCAGAAAGCCAGTGACGGAGCGGAAAAGTTACAAGATGGTTTAACTAAAGTAAGTGATGGCGCACAAAGTTATACCGAAGGGGTAAATAAGATTGCCACCGGCGCTTCCCAACTGGCGGAAAATAATGCTGCACTGAATCATGGTATCAGTCAGTTATCTTCCGGAGTTCATGAACTAAGCGACGGAAGTAAAAAACTTATAAATGGATTGAATACGTTATCTGGTTCCATTCATTCGACCATACCGTCCGGTTCGGATATTGCAGCGCTGGGAAAAGGACTGGATGCGTATAAATCCGGCATTAATCAATTAAATACAGCATTAAATAATTTTTCGTTTGGAAATCAGGGAAAGAAATCGGCGATTCCCTTTCAAACATTGGAAGCAGCACCCAAGCGGCGGCTGCAGATGTATCCGCAATAGGAAATGCCGTAAAAACACTAAGTCAGGCTAATTTAACAAAAGAGCAGGCCCTGGCTTTGCAAACCATTGTTGCATCTGCAACGGATCTGGGCGGACATTTAAGCACCATTGCCACGGATACCAAGAGTGTAGGAAACAGTTTAACTTCCCTTACAACAGGTATGAGTAAAATAAATGAACTGAAAACAGCCGTTAATACTTTGGCTAAGAACAGTGAAACTGTTTTGGGAAACAGCAAAGCGGCGGTAAATGGTCTTTACAGCGGACTTACCGGTGTGGAACAAGCCCTGAATAATCAGATTATTCCGGGAGAAATGAGCTTAAATCAGGGAATCAATAAAGTTCAGACTGCCATAGATAAAAAGGATGGACTAAAGGACAGTATTTCTTCCTATACGGCAGCCGTTGCCGAGATTGCAGAAGGTACGAAAACCTTAGATAATAAATCAGCTGACTTAATTGACGGAGTAACAGAACTTACCGATGGCAGCAAAGAATTGTACAATGCTTTAAGTGATGGCACAAAAGAAATGAAGGAAGCTGAAATTAAGGATGAAACTGCTGATATGATGGCGTCTCCGGTTGATTTGGATGAAACCAAAGTTACAAAGATGGAGAACAATGGACATGCAATGTCTGTATATATGATGTCTGTGGCATTATGGGTAGGATGTATTGCCTTTTGTATTATGTATCCGTTGTCCCATTATGAAGGCCAATTAAAATCAGGTTTTGTCTGGTTTATCAGTAAAGCTTCCGTAGCTTATGGAGTAGCAATTTTGCAAGCAGTCGTAATGATCTTTATGCTTAACCGCATTAACGGATTTAAACCGGAACAAATGGGCAGGACTGTTTTTATAGCATGTCTGGCATCTGTGGCATTTATGTCCTTACTATATTTCTTTAATATATGCTTTGGCAAAATCGGAAGCTTTATTATGTTAATCTATATGGTAATTCAGTTATCCGGTTCTGCCGGTACCTATCCCATTGAACTATCCGGTTCTTTTGTAGCAAAAATTCATAAATATCTTCCCTTTAGTTATTCCATTGATGCATTCCGCAGTACCATTTCAGGAAGCGGAAGCATTAAGGAACCGGTTATAGTATTGTCCGCAATCTTTATTGTAAGTACCATCCTGACCATTCTGATATTCAATATCAGGGCGAAACGTATTAAGAATGGCAAGCCCCAATTATTTGAGTTACTGGAAAAAAGCGGCTTGGCTTAAGTTATAAAATAATATAGAAAACTGGTGGAGCTGTTTTAAGTACGTAATCGTAAACGTAAAACAGCCCCACTTTTTTGTTGACTTCTTTGCTTTCTTATAAATATATTCCCCATGTTACGATTAAATTTCCTGGACGGTTTGGCGCACTACCAGCTGGACATCCAGAGTGACGGTATGCTCTAACTGTGGCTTTTCATGAATGGCATCCAGTAATAAGTTAACGGCCTGTTCTGCCTTTTTATGAACATCCTGGGATATGGTGGTAAGTTTTGGCGTAACAAAGGAACAAAGGTCCAGATTATCAAAGCCGATAACGGACAAGTCCTTTGGCACCATACAGCCATTAAGCCTGGCACCTTCAATAATGCCTAAGGCAAGTAAATCGGCGGCCGCAAATACGGCGGTAATATCAATCTGTTTATTGGCAATATCCCTTCCAATATTGAGGCCATCCTCATATCTGGTAAAAGTGTTGATTAAAAATGAGTCTTCATAGGGAATGCCGGCTTCTTTCAAAGCATCCCGGTATCCGTCGTAACGGCGGGATACAATGGGATTTGATTCGCTGTAACATCCGGCAAATGCAATCCTTTTGTGCCCGTTGGAAATTAAATATTTTGTGGCAATGTATCCTCCTTTGTAGTCATTGACACAAACCGTCAACGCATTGGGATTTGCCTTGTGAAAGCTATCGATAAATACAATGGGACAGAGGCTGTTTTCAATAATTTGACTCATAGATTCTTCACTTTGCTGAGACATAAATATGGCTCCGTCCACATTCCAGTTTTGCAACAAGGTAGATGCGTTAACAACATTCTCTACCGTACGGATAATCGCGTAGTATCCGGCCTTGCGGATCATGGATTCCAATTCGCCGAATAATTCGCTAAGATAGGGATCTTTAAATATATTGTCACCTGGCTGATAGGTGTTTGCAAATACGGCAATCATTCTGGATGAACGTTTGGAAAGACTTCGGGCATTTAAGTTTGGCACATAATTATATTTCTGAATCAATTTCTGTATCAATTCCACGGTTTGGGCAGAAACCTTGTCGTAATGTCCGTTTATTACGTTGGATACGGTCATAACACTTACCCCGGCTTCTTTTGCAATGTCTTTTAAATTTGCCATATATAATAAGCCTCCTTATATTAACATCCGAAGGTACTCTTTATTGGATAGGATATGAATCCTGCTTGTCAGGTTTAACGTTAAATATGCTAAATTCCTATTATTATAATAACATATAATTATTATTTAATAAGTTTAACATTAAACAAGTATTCATGCAATATGATTTTTCTTTGTATCCTTTTAATATTCATAAGATAAAAGATATCGCAGTAATCAGTTATGTATAAGCAAAGTCCTCTTTTTCAGAAGGCAGTGTTAAATAGTTACAATAAAAATGTAAATATATGCTAAAAGAATGTTGACATTTACAAAAAACGATAATATAATCAGATTAAAGTTTAACGTTAAACTAACATATATAAATGATTCATTAAGGAGGACAATTATGAGAAGGAGATTAGTCAAATACCTTGCTGTCGTAGTAGCAATTGCACTTTCGATAAGTATGGTAACGGGGTGTTCAAAAAAAGCAGAGGAATCCGGTGCGGACTCCGATAACAAAGAGGTTTCGGCACTGACGGAAAACGACAACAAACAGGTAGCGGATGAAACGGATCCATGGAAATTAGCAAGAACAACTACATATGCGCCTTACCCGGAAACGGTGACTTTTACTATGGGTATAACAGTAAGAGCTGACGTGGCATATCCGGAAGGCAGTACGGATACAGTTGAAAATAGTGCTTATACAAGGTTTTTAAAATCGAAACTCAATATACAGAATAAAAGTGCCTTTGAGGCAGCTAATGATGAGGATTTTAAGCAGAAAATATCCCTTGCCATTACCAGCGGGGAACTGCCCGATATTGTAACCGTAGGATATGATGAGTTCAAGGAATTAGTAAGAAACGATATGATTGAAGATTTAACGGAAAGCTATAACAATTGTGCCAGCGATTTGATGAAAGAAATTTATGCCTCCAACGATAACCGTTCTTTAGAAATGGCAACCATTGACGGCAAATTATATGCCCTTCCCGTAACGGCTATTTCCAGCGGGCCGGAAATGTTATGGCTTAGAGGTGACTGGATGGATAAGCTGGGCCTTAGTGCTCCGGAGACACTAGAAGACATTGCCAACATTGTGCGTGCCTTTATCGAAAAAGATCCGGGAGGTAACGGGCCTGGTAAAACAATAGGCATTCCTCTTTGCATCGCAGGGGATAATTTTTTATATGGCGGCTATTCTGCGGCTTTTCGTGTGAATAATATATTTACCTCTTTTGGGGCATTTCCGGAACAATGGATTGCAGGAAAAGATGGTTTAGCTGTTTATGGCTCTGTGCAGCCGGAGATGAAACAGGGACTGCAGGTTCTTGCTGACTGGTATAAAGAAGGAATAATCGATCAGCAGTTTGCAGTACGTTCCTATGATGATATTAAAGCGTTAGTTACCGATGGCAAATGCGGTTCCTATTTCTGTGGTTGGTGGGCACCTTATGATCTGGCAGCTTCCTATGAATTAAATCCGGATGTGGATTGGCGTGCTTATATTTTACCCGCAGGGCCCGATGGCAAGGTAACAATGTGGGCAGGTAATCCGAATCAATATTATACAGTAGTACGAAAAGGATATGAATATCCGGAATTAATCATTAAAGCAAAGAGTGTTACTCTTGACTACAACCAGGGAGATGCGGCATATACGGACGACAGTAAGGAATGTAAGGAATACCTGGATTGGGTCAGCCATTCCTATGGTATAGAGGTAATTGGCGGTTTTGACTTTTATGATGCCGCAGAACGGGCTTATCTGCATATCAGCGAAGCAATTAACGGAACCAGAGATCCGAAACAGATGAATGCATATGAACATTCCTTATATGAATCCTGTAAAAAATATCTGGATGCTGTAAATGCCGGAAAGAAACCGGAAAAGACTGACTGGCTGAATTACAATTGCCGGATGGTTTCCAGTAAATTAATGTATGAGACCGAAGTAAATACCGTTCAGCCCGTTTTCTTTAGCCAGACGGAATCCATGCCGTTGATGTGGGAGAGTTTAAAGAAGATGGAGAGAGAAACCATTCTGAAAATAGTAACCAACGAAGTCGGCATAGATGAATTTGATACTTTTGTTAACGAATGGATGAGTGCAGGCGGAGATATTATCACTAAAGAAGTAAATGAGGAAATAAAAAAATAGCGCAGACTTTGTTTTCCCGGGGCTGTTGCATTTTGCAAAGCCCCGGAATGTAAAATAAGCCGGCAGTACTGGTTAAAATGGGAGGAATGGTTTTATGCGTAAAGCAAAAAAACAGGTCTACTATCATTTTATGTTGTTTCCTGGTATGGTTTTACTGTTTATTTTCAATTTTATTCCAATGGTTGGAATTATTATGGCCTTTCAGAATTTTAGTATTGCCAAAGGAATGTTTCAATCTCCCTGGGTCGGATTAAAAAACTTTCAATTTATTTTCAATCTTCCTGACAGCAGGCAGATATTTGAAAGCACAATAATCATTTCCCTTGGCAAAATAATACTTGGCATACTGGTTCCGGTCTGTTTTTCCTTGTTACTTAATGAAATAAAGGGAAAACATTTTAAGAAATCCATTCAGACCATTGTTTATTTGCCCCATTTTTTATCCTGGGTAGTATTTGCCACCATAGTAAAATATGTTTTTTCCTATGATGGTCCGATTAATGAACTTTTGAAAATATTTGGAATGAAGCCAATTATGTTTTTAGGAAGTAATCAATGGTTCCGTCAGTTAATGATATTTACGGATTGCTGGAAAGAATTCGGATATGGGTCTATTATCTATTTGGCTGCCCTTACCGGAATTGACCCGGGCCTTTATGAAGCGGCTTCCATTGACGGGGCAAATCGCTGGAAACAGATATTACATATAACCATACCTGGAATTATGCCAATTATACTGATTACATTAACCATGGCATTGCCAAACATATTAAATGCCGGATTTGATCAGATTTATAACTTATATAATCCCCTGGTTTATGAATCCGGAGATATTCTGGACACCTATATTTATCGGGTCGGTATGGTAAAACGGCAATATAGTTTGGGTACGGCAGTGGGATTAATTAAATCTACGGTGGGAATGATTCTTATTTTGACTGCAAACGGTTTGGTTACAAAATTTTCAGACCGTCGTATGTTTTAGGAGGAAGAGGCTATGGCAGGAAAGAGAAGGTTAAAAATATCAACGGCTATGATATACCTGGTTACCCTTATGCTCGGCTTAAGCTGTCTGCTCCCTTTGATTAATACGGTGGCTGTTTCATTCAGCAACAGCGCGGCCGCAACAGCCGGCAGGGTTGGATTAATTCCGGTAGGATTCACACTAAGTTCTTACAAGAAAATTTTTGCCGATGAACAACTCTGGAGGTCTTATCTTATTTCTATTATCCGTGTTGTCCTGGGAACCAGCATTAATGTTTTTTTAGTAATTTTCATGGCATACCCTTTGTCAAAATCAAAGAAAGAGTTTCATTCCCAGGGAATCTATATGAAACTGGTTATTTTTGCAATGTTGTTTAATGGCGGTATGATACCTACGTATATGGTCGTTCAAAAATTAAACCTGCTGAATACGATTTGGGCTTTAATTTTACCGGGTGCGGTAGGTGTAGGCAATATTATTTTAATGATGAATTTTTTCCGCGGTGTGCCCAAATCTTTAGAAGAAGCGGCAGAAATTGACGGGGCCAATCCCTTTCAGATATTGTTTAATGTGTTTGTACCCGCATCAAAACCCTGTATTGCGACCATTACCCTATTTTGTATGGTAGGCCACTGGAATGATTATTTCAGCGGTATTTTATATATTACAAAAGTTCATAATTATCCTTTGCAAACCTATATACAGAGCATACAGACTACTTTCGATATTTCAAAAATTACCGATTTAAAAAAGCTGGAAGAATTTTTGGCAGTATCCTCAAGAACATTAAATTCTGCCAAAATCGTTGTATCCGTTATACCATTATTGCTGATTTATCCGGTGCTGCAGAAATATTTTATTACGGGTATTGTTGTGGGAGCAATAAAAGAATAAATACTAGATTTTGAGGGGGAAACAGATGAATGAAAGATACAGGATACCTATGAATGGTCCGGCAGGAAGAGGGGAAAACATCATAAAAGGAGACTGTTACCGCTTTACGGTGTTAACGCCTTCCATGATACGTCTGGAATATAACAAAAAAGGCATATTTGTTGACGAGCCTACGCAAACAGTCTGGTTTCGCTCTTTTCCTGCCGTTTCCTTTCAATGGGTGGAATCCGACGAGTCCCTAAGGATAGAAACGGATAACTTAATATTGTATTATATAAAGGAGGAATTTTCCAAAGATTCCTTATACATTAAAGTAAAGAAAAACGAAAGGGAACTTATTACCACATGGCAATACGGGGAACCGTTACCTACATTAAAAGGGACAGTCAGAACACTGGATAATGTGGATGGAGCCGTTACGCTTGAGGAGGGGCTTTTATCCAGAAACGGGGCGGCTCTTTTTGATGATTCAAACAGCTGTTTGATAAAAGAAGACGGAGAACTGTGCCAAAGAGAATATCCGGGTATTGATTTGTATTTCTTAGGATACGGCCATGAATACTTAACCTGTTTGCGGGATTTTTATCAGTTGACGGGAAAAACTCCCTTGTTGCCCCGATATGCTTTTGGAAACTGGTGGAGCAAATTTCACAGGTATACGGAAAAAGAATATAAATGCTTAATAGAAAAGTTTGAAAAAGAAGAAATACCCTTGTCCGTAGCAGTTATTGATATGGACTGGCATATTACGGAGGTAGAAAAAGAATATGGAACCGGCTGGACCGGATATACCTGGAATTATTCTTTATTTCCTGATCCAGAAAGATTTATAAAGTGGCTTCATAAGAAAGGATTAAAGGTGGCCTTAAATGTACATCCGGCAGACGGAGTAAGGGCATATGAGGAACCTTATCCGGATATGGCAAAAGCCTTAGGGATGGATGTAAGTAAGAAAAGAACCATTGAATTTGACTGTACCAATTCAAAATTTATGGAAGCATATTTTGAGTATCTGCATCATCCCAATGAAAAAAAGGGAGTTGATTTCTGGTGGGTTGACTGGCAGCAGGGAATGACAAGTAAACTGCCGGGCCTGGATCCCCTGTGGTGCTTAAATCATTATCATTATCTGGATAATGGCAGGAATAATAAACGTCCCTTAATCTTATCCAGGTATGCGGGGTTCGGAAGCCATCGCTATCCGGTCGGGTTTTCCGGCGACAGTATTATATCCTGGGCTTCCCTTAGGTTTCAGCCTTATTTTACGGCTACCGCATCCAATGTGGGATTTTGCTGGTGGAGCCATGATATCGGGGGACATATGCTTGGAACTTATGATGAAGAATTACAGATCCGCTGGACCCAGTTGGGAGTTTTTTCACCTATCCTTCGTCTGCACAGTTCCGGCAGCATATTTAACCACAAAGAACCGTGGAATTATTCTCCGGAAACAAATCGGATTATGAAAATATACCTACGTTTACGGCACCAGTTAATTCCTTACCTTTACAGCATGAATTATAAAACATACAAGCAGGGCCGCCCTTTAATCTGCCCCTTGTATTATGAATATCCGGAAACGGATACAGCCTATGAAATGCCAAACGAATATTTTTTTGGAACAGAAATGATTTGCCTTCCCATAACCCGGCCTCTGAATAAGGTAATTCAAGGAAGTAAAGTAAAGGGGTTTATACCGGAGGGGACCTATATAGATTGGATGACCGGCTTGATTTATAAAGGAAGCAGGATAATGGATTTTTACCGCAGTTTGGAACAAATACCGGTTTTGATAAAAGCAGGAGGAATTATTCCATGTGCTGTGCTGCGGGAACCTATGGCTGCGACACAAAACCCTGATTGGCTGGAATTAACAGTATGTGCAGGCGGGGATGGGGAATTTACTTTATATGAAGATGACGGCATCACTATGGATTACGAAAAGGGTGAATTTGTAACGACGAAGTTTGAGTTAGATTATCAGCAAGAGAAAGAGCTTATTATACGCAGGCCGGAAGGAAACTTACATTTGATACCAAAGATGCGCAGTTATCGAATCAAATTTTTAGGTTTTACCGACCCGGGCCGCATTTTTGTGAGTAAAAACGGAATTGCAAAGGAAATTAAGTACCAGTATAATCGTTTGAGAAATGAAATAGTAATCGAAAAAATACCAATCGGACCGGAGGATGAGCTTCGGGTTCAATTTGATATGAAATTAGGTTGTAATTACTTGTTAAGCAGGTGTTTTGAGCTTTTGGACCGGGCTCAGATAGCATTTAAGCTGAAAGAAAAAATTTTTCAGCTTATTAAGGCTAAGTTAGAAATGTGTGCTTCAGATGAAAATTTGAGTATCTTAGAAAAGAATATTTCAGAAAAAAGAACATCTGAAAAAATGGTTATGGAACTTATATTTTCCTTGGAATTTTTGAAAGAAACAAATGAAGACTTGTATGGTGAGCTGTACGAAATACTATTGGCAAAGTCAGATTGGGAGGACATCAATGATTGATTGGTTGCAAAGCGTATATTCGGATGGTACGAAACATTTTGTCAGCAACCCTCTGCCGCGGAAAGGAGACCGTATTACCATCCGGCTCAGAATGAAGGAAAACAGCCAGATTAGAAACGTTATATTAAGAAGTAAGGAATTCGGAGTGGAAACCCTACATGAAATGAATCCGGATAAAAAAGAAAGAGGACTTCAGTATTATGCCTGTGACGTTACGGTGAAGGATTTGGTATTTCGTTACCAGTTTTATCTGGCAGTAAGGGATGAAAATAATCAGGATAAGATATATTACTACACCCAGTACCGTATTACGGATTACATTCCGGAAGAATCCAATGATTTTATTATACTTGCCGATTATCAGGCACCAAGCTGGGTAAATCATTCCGTATTTTATCAGATTTTTCCGGACCGTTTTTTTAACGGGAATCCTGAGATCAGTGTAAAAGACGGCGAATACCGCTACCAGGGATATGAGACCATTCAGATTAAAAAATGGAATAAACCGCCTATGAAATATGAGGAAGGCCATAACCTGGATTTTTATGGCGGGGATATAGAAGGAATTATAAAGAAGCTGGATTATCTGCAGAAACTTGGGGTAAATGCCATTTACCTGAATCCTGTTTTTTTGTCTCCCTCCACTCATAAATATGACAGTTTGGATTATTTTCATATTGACCCCCATTTGGGAGGGGATGAAGCCCTGGAAAAATTAACGGGTGAACTTCATAAAAGGGGTATGCGCCTGATACTGGATATATCCATTAACCATACCAGTTCTGCCGGCAAATGGTTTAATAAGGACAATGAGTTTTATGGACCTTGTATGGGAGCCTATCAAAACCCTGATTCGAAGGAGCGGGAATATTATTTTTTTGACGAAAATAATAATTATGATACCTGGTATGGTGTTAAAACCATGCCTAAACTAAACTATCAGTCAGGCAGGTTGCGGGATGTTATTTACAGAAATGATAACTCGGTTTTAAAGAAATGGATAAGAAAACCATATCAGATTGACGGCTGGAGATTTGATGTGGCTGACTGTCTGGCCAGAAATGAAATTGTGGATATACATAGAGAGGTACTAAAAGAATTACGTCAATTCCTGAAACAGGAAAAAGCGGATCTGTTTTTACTTGCCGAAGACTGGACAGACTGTTCGGAAGATCTTCAGGGGGATTCCTGGGATTCTGTTATGAATTATTATGGATGTGCCAGACCCATACGTGAATTTGTGGGAGAAGGAGACTTATTTCATCAGCGAAATGAAAGTTTAAGTAAAGTATCATATCGGTCCACAGCAAGACAGCTAAGCAGAAGAATCTTACAGTTTTATGCCAAACTGCCGTCCGTTATACAGCATCAGATGTTTAATCTCATAGACAGTCATGACGTAAGCAGGTTACATAATAACCCCAAAGTTTTCAGGCAAGATTATAAGGCTGCCGTTATTATGCAGTTTACCCTTCCCGGAACGCCGAGTATTTATTATGGGGATGAAATTTTACTGGATGGAAGCATCGATACGGTGGAAGGCTGCCGGTATCCTATGAACTGGGAAGAACAACAGGATGATTTAATTGCAGAAAATTACAGCCTGTATCGGAAGCTGGCTTTTCTAAAGACAAATACAGAAGCGTTACAGGACGGGGGATTTTCGGTATTGTCAGAGGAAGGATATTGCTTTGCTTACGCCAGATTTACAGAGGATGAGTTAATTCTTGTTGTTTGTTCCGTAGATTCCAAGGAATGCAGGGTTATTCTGCCTGTGGAAAACTTTGGATTATACTCCTTTCATGAGGAAAAAGATTATTTTGGCACGCCGGTTTATGCTGCCTGTCACCAGGGTAAAGTGGTGCTTTCGGTAAAACCCCATCAAAGTTATCTTTTTGTACTGGAAATAAAATAGGGCAGGTAAATTTCACTTTGAATTAACGAAATCTTACCTTTCTGAATAAGATAATATAAAACAATATAAACAGGTTAAAGAATGAAAGCGTTTAATCCCTGGAAAGTATTTGTCCAGTACCGGGACAGAATGAAACCTTATGAACCTGTTACAGGCAGAAAATATACCATTACTCATTCGGATACAACCGGGGAAATATTTGTGTTTGTATCCGAACATTATGCCGAAGATCAAATTACCGGATTACGGGATGAAGTTAGAATCACCTGGATTATAGACAATAACCAAACTGTCTTAATGGGCTCTGTGTCCGTAGACGGAAATGGCAACAGTAACGGTTTTATGGGAAATGCCCGGTTGAGAAATACTGTTTTTTACAATGAAATGCCCCTTGTATTAAAAGCATTACGCCAGGCGGACCGATTTTTATTTGAAAAGGTAAGACTGGATAATACACCGGTATGGATTCACTTTATTTCTGCTAATCCGGAATATAACAGAATATATGATTTTGGGCCAATTGGAAACTATAAATAAGCTGTATTTCTAATTAGCGGAATGCAGCTTTTATTTTTTTAAATAGGAAAAGGTTAAACATAAGACAGATTATTGAATATAAGACAGATAATATTGACAGGCTGCGGGACTCATGTTATACTGACAAATAGTTAGCTAGTTAATAGTTATGATATTAATTATTAATGTACTAATAATTAGAATACTAATAATTAAAATACTAATAATTAAAATACTAATAATTAAAATACTAATAATTACAATAGTAAAGGTAAGGTGGTGAGAGCTTGGATAGTCAAAAGGATTGTGATGAGAATCAGTCTAAGAATACAAAGATTATAAAGCAGCTTATCGGTTTTTCCATAAAACATCGAAAAATTATGCAGCATTATCTGGACAAAACAGGAGTTTATCAGGCACAGCATCATTTGCTGATGACTCTTGCCCGTAACCAAAATGCTTCCCAGAAAGATCTGGCTACATCCATGGATGTTTCCGCTGCCACAATAGCAGTAACTTTAAAAAAGCTGGAAAAGGGCGGTTATATTAAGAAAAAAATGGATAAGGGAGATAATCGGTTTAATCAGATTACGATTACCAAAAAAGGCAATGAGGTGGTAGAAAAAAGCAAACAGATTTTTGATGCGGTTGATCAAAGAATATTTGAAGGAATCACAGAGGAAGAAAAATTAACTTTGTCTGCTTTGTTAAAAAAAATGGATAATAATCTTAGCAAAATGGAAGAAGAAATAAAATCCAATAAATGATTTTATTTAGTGTCAGTGAATGTTCTTTCATGTTTCAAAGTCCGTTTCCATATTGACATGTCAGAACAGTAAATAACACAGCTAAAATTTTGCAATTGACTAAAAATTGAAAGATGAAAGGATATGTTATATGTACTGGAAATATATTAAGCCATATTTGCCTGCTTTTATCATAGGTCCCATTCTTATGATAGTGGAGGTAATCGGGGAAGTTATCATGCCTTTGCTATTAAGCAAAATTATCGATTACGGGATCGATCAGAACAGAGGTATTTCTTATATTGTAATCGTTGGCATAACCATGGTTTTAACTGCACTTTGTATGATGGCAGGAGGCGTGGGAGGAGCTTATTTTGCCATTAAGGCATCTTCCGGTTTTGCCAATGATTTAAGAAAAGATATGTTTAACCATATTCAGAGGTTTTCTTTTAAAAATATTGACCAATATAATACAGGTTCGCTGGTTACAAGGTTAACCAATGATATTACAATTGTTCAAAATATGATACAGATGTTGTTACGAATGGCACTTCGGGCGCCCGGTATGATGATTGGCGCTCTCATTATGGCATTTGTGCTTAATCCCAAACTGGCACTGGTAATTTTATGCGTAATTCCATTGCTGTCCATTGCCATTTACTGTATTTTAAAAATTGGTTTTCCTCGATTTACCATAATGCAGAAGAAGCTAGATGCTTTAAATATTGCCACCCAGGAAAATCTAACCAATATCAGGGTTGTAAAATCCTTTGTCCGGGAGGATTTCGAAGAAAATAAGTTTAAAAAGGCAAACACTGATTTGAAAGACAGCACGATCAGCGCAATGAAGGTGGTTATTTTCACCATGCCTGTTATGACCTTAGCTATGAATATTACAACTTTGGCGGTGGTTTGGTTCGGAGGAAATCAAATTATCAAAGGCAGTATGACGGCCGGTGTCCTCACCGCATTTGTTAACTATGTAGTTCAGATACTTATGTCACTTATGATGGTTTCTATCATTATTTTAAGTGGTTCCAGAGCACTGGCTTCCGCAAAACGAATCAATGAGGTCCTTAACACATACGTAGATCTTACGGATGCGGATGCCTCTCATAAAAACCTGGATGTACAGCATGGTAAAATCGAGTTTAGAAACGTACATTTCAGATATTATAAAAACAACGAAAAATGGGTTCTTGAAAATATTAATCTGGTAATCAATCCAGGTGAGACAGTGGGTATTATCGGCTCAACGGGCTGTGGAAAATCCAGCCTTGTACAGCTGATTCCAAGGCTATATGACGTAGACCAAGGAGAAGTACTGGTTGATGGTGTAAACGTTAAGGATTATTCCCTTAAGAACTTGCGGAATGGAGTGGGTATTGTACTTCAGAAAAATGTCCTTTTTTCCGGCACGATTAAGGAAAATCTCAAATGGGGCGATGAGGATGCAGACGATGAAACCGTTCGCTATTTTGCCGAAAAAGCCCAGGCCCACGGATTTATTTCCTCATTTAAAGAAGGGTATGATACCGAACTGGATCAGGGCGGTACCAATGTTTCCGGTGGACAAAAACAAAGGCTGTGTATAGCCAGAGCCCTGTTAAAACGTCCTAAAATTCTGATTCTGGATGACAGTACCAGCGCAGTGGATACGGCCACAGAAGCAAAAATCAGGGAAAGCTTTCGGAATGAATTAAAAGACACAACGAAAATTATCATTGCCCAGAGGATTTCGTCTGTAATCGATGCGGATAAAATTGTTGTTATGGATGACGGCAAGATTACCGGTATGGGAACCCATACGGAATTATTGGAAAGTTGTGAAACATATAAGGAAATTTACTACTCACAGATGGATAAGAAGGAGACAGCATGAGCCATATAAGTGAAGAAAGAAAAGAAGTGTTATTGCGCAGATATGGAAGTAATAATGTTCCCGGAGGACCTGGCGGAGTAAGGCCGGGCCCAAGGGGAATGAAAGGTGGCCCCCGTGGCGGCATAGGCGGTGGTAAACCAAAAAACACAGGTGCCACAATAAGCCGGCTGCTTGCCTATATGGGGCGCGATAAGTTTAAAATTTTATTCGTTTTTATATGCGTACTCGGCAGTACTTTGACAAACCTGGGCGGTGTCTATATTCTACGGCCCATTATTAACAATCTGGTTTCTTCTGACCAGACAGCAGAAGAAAAAGTACGTAATCTGGCACTGGGTATCCTTACTATGGCCTGCATTTATTTAATCGGGATTTTATGCGCCTATTTGCAGCAGCGCATTATGATAAATGTGTCTCAGAATGCCCTGGTAAAAATCAGGGAAGAACTATTTGGAAAGATTCAGAAACTTCCTGTAAAATATCATGACACCCATACCCATGGTGACATTATGAGCCGGTTTACCAATGACTTAGATTCTGTCGGTGAAATGCTCAATAATACGTTAACCCAGATATTTTCAGGTGTTGTTACCTTAATTGGTACCATAGCGCTGATGTTTATAACAAACTGGATTCTGGCGCTGGTTATTATTTTAACCGTACCTGTGTTATTTAATGTGGGAAGAACTCTAAGCAATTACAGCAGGAAATTTTATAAAATTCAGCAGCAGGCCCTTGGTGCTGTAAATGGATATATAGAAGAAACCGTTTCCGGTCAGAAAGTAATAAAGGTGTTTTGCCATGAAGAAACAACAATGGAAGAATTCAGGTTCTTAAGTGATGATTTGCGTGAAAAGCAGGTTAAGGCACAGTTTTTCGGCGGTATTATGGGCCCGGTTATGGGCAATTTAAGCCAGGTAAGTTACGCTTTATCCGCAACCATCGGAGGAATCTTATGCCTGACTACGAATTTTGATATCGGAGGTCTTACCATATTTACCAATTATTCCAGGCAGTTTTCCAGGCCAATAAGCGAATTATCCCAGCAGATGAACATTATTTTTGCGGCACTTGCGGGAGCCGAGCGGGTATTTGAGGTAATGGATGAGGCACCGGAGGCAAAAGATCCGGAAGATGCCATAGAAATCTGTTCCGAAGACAATAAGACAGAAGGAGCAAAACCCATTAAGGGAGAAGTAATACTAAAAGATGTAACTTTTGGCTATGTTCCTGGCAAGACAGTGTTAAAATCCATTAATGTAAAAGCGGAACCAGGGCAAAAAATTGCCTTTGTTGGTTCAACAGGTGCCGGAAAAACAACCATAACCAACCTGATTAACCGTTTTTATGATATTGAGCAGGGACAGATTTTAATTGACGGAGTGGATATAAAAAATATCCGGAAGGACTCTTTAAGAAATAATATTGCAATGGTGCTTCAGGATACCCACCTGTTTTCCGGTACGGTAAAGGAAAATATCCGCTACGGTCGTCTTGATGCAACCGATGAAGAAGTGGTGGAAGCTGCCAAAATTGCAAGCGCCCATTCATTTATTGAAAGATTGCCCCAAGGATACGATACGGTTTTGGATGGGGATGGAACCAATTTAAGCCAGGGTGAACGCCAGCTTCTTAATATTGCCAGGGCTGCCATATCAAAGGCTCCGATTCTGATACTGGATGAAGCTACCAGCTCCGTTGATACAAGAACAGAAAAGCATATTGAACATGGTATGGACCGGCTTATGAAAAACAGAACCACGTTTGTCATTGCCCACAGATTATCTACTGTTCGCAATGCCAATAAGATCATTGTACTGGAGCATGGGGAAATTGTGGAATCAGGTACCCATGATGAGCTTCTTGCAATGAAAGGAAGATATTATCAGCTTTATACCGGAGCAGTTGAACTGGATTAGCACAAAACATACCAGAAACCAATTGGTTTGTATAACCGTCAGAAAGCACAGCTTTCTGGCGGTTTTTTATTGTATCGGAAATTCTTTTGATTTCCGATGCAATAAAAAACTCCGGAGGATGCACACTAGCCCGATAGGAAGGTTTCTGTCAGTGGCAAAACCCGCTTGGCGCGAGGGTTTGCATGGAAACCTTTTCTTGTAAATTGCATTACGGGTGCTTCAGAGTGTTTAAATATCCAGAATTTTGATAAGGAAGTATTCCTACATATATAGTATAATTGGTTAACCGGGAAACAAATGGAATGGGCCTGATCAGCGCACAGCTAAGTTTTCCGATGAACTGTTAATATAATCAGAACATGGGGTCATGTTAAAATATATGTAACTATAAATTATAAGATTAGTCTGTTAGGAATTTTCTGTCTTTATTTATGTATATCTTTATTATATTAGAAGGAGGATAAGCTGATAAAATTTAAAAAACAAATATCAAAAGAAATAAAAATAGTAATACTTTGCCTTATTATTTCATCGGCCCAGTTTATTTGGAATGAAGAAAAAGCTTTGGCAGCCGCCATATAATTAAGTACCAAATCTTTTACCTTAGAAACCGGAAAAACAAAAATTTTAAAAGTTTCGGGAACGAAAAGGAAAGTAACCTGGACCAGCAGTAAAAAAGCTGTGGCAACGGTTAACAGCACCGGGAAGGTAACGGCCAGGGCCCCCGGTACCGCAACCATCTATGCAAAGGTTGCAGGGAAAAAGTTATCTGCCAAGATTACCGTAAAAGCACCCATTAAGTTAAGCAGTACATCGATAACTTTAGAAACAGGACAGACTAAGACATTAAAGGTAACTCAAACCAAGTCAAAAGTAACCTGGACCAGCAGCAAAAAAGCTGTGGCAACGGTTAACAGCACCGGGAAGGTAACGGCCAGGGTCCCCGGTACCGCAACCATCTATGCAAAGGTTGCAGGGAAAAAGTTATCTGCCAAGGTTACCGTAAAAGCACTGGGAATCCTATACGGATTTTAATGCTCCTTTGTATGGCAATTCCGCTTCTTATAAATCTGTAAGCTTGGATTCCAGTATTAATTCCTGGATAAATGCCGGATTCCCAAAAGAAAAAATTGTAATGGGTGTTCCCTTTTATGGCCATATTTACAAAGCTGTTACCAATGCCAACAATGGTTTGAACCAGGCCTATTCCGGAGGAAGTTCCATCAGTTATGCCAATATTGAGGCAAATTATTTAAATGCAGTGGGCTTTCAACGCTTTTTCCATGATACGGCAAGAGTTCCATGGCTATTTAACGGAACTGCTTTTATTACCTATGACGATGAACAATCTATGGCAGAAAAAGCTGTTTATATTAAGGAGAAAGGTTTAAACGGTGCTATGATATGGGAATTAAGCCAGGATTCCAGGGGAAAATTACTAAATACTTTATATCAGGAACTGAATAAATAGAAAAATTCCATAAATTTCTACGTAGCTGTTGCATTATGCAAAGTTTATTACAGGAATGTGCAATCTGTATCTTTTGTACACGATACATGTTGCCATTCCTGTTAATTTATGTTGTATAATGCAACAGTTTTTTCGTAGTGCAATTACAAATAAATGCGGTTTATTTTCGTATACTGGACGGAAAGGAAAGATTCCTGCCTGGGGAAGAAACGGGCTTTAAGGAGCTGGTCTACAAGACTTTTTTCCATAAAATTTTTCAGATATTGAAAACTGTCAGATATTTTAGCTCTATAAAAAATGCACAAAAACAGAAAGGCCTGTTATTGCTAATTGTGCCAAAAATTGAATATTTACACAAAAAGTTCTGACAAAAAGAGTTTTTTTGTGATAAAATATAATTAGTAATATTATGGCGAGGAGCTTTAATTTTAATGAAGTTTATCATTTAAGAAGTTTACATGTGGGAGGATATTATGAGAAGAATTGTCAGTGCCTGTTTATTGCAAACGTACGATTTGACACGGCAAATGGTGCGAACCCGGAATAAAAGTTGAAAGTCTGTTTAAAAACCTGACCGTAAGAAAATAAAATGCGTCATTAAGGAGCAAAAAAGGAAGCCGATGGTTCCATATTATTAAAATAAGAAAACAGTATTTTACGTATAAGACAGATGGTTATATTGACTGCATTTTGGGAAATACCAGAGGAGATCCAGGCTCTTCTGGTATTTTTGCAGGCCTTTGTCTTTATAAAATAACAGAGTAAGCTATAATAATAGGAGAGGTTGTTATGTATCAGGTTGGAGATTTAATTGTATTTGGCAATAAGGGAGTTTGTAAAATAGATAATATAGGTACATTAGAATCATTTGACAGCAAAAAGCTTTATTATACCTTAATCCCTTATTTTTCAAGTGGAGGAAAAATCTATACTCCTGTGGATAATGACAAAGTTATAATGAGACCCTTAATCTCTAAAGAGGAAGCCTTAAAGCTTATTGAGGATATAAAAAATATTGATACGATATGGATTACCAACGAAAAAAGAAGGGAACATGAATACAAAGAGGCGATTAGGAAATGTGATTGCAGAGAACTGGTCAGGATAATTAAAACAATTTATTTGCGTAAGCAATCCAGATTGACAAGAGGGAAAAGGGTATTATCAATTGATTCAAAATATTATAAAATAGCAGAAGAGAACTTTTACGGAGAATTATCCATTTCTCTTGGTATGAATATCGATGAGGTAAAAAAATGTGTTTTGGCAAAAATTAAGCAGTCGGAAACTTCATCGGAATTAAAAAATAAACTTAATCGATAAGTTCTAAAAATAATTTACATTAGTATGGAGGTTATATGTTTTTAATAGGAGAAACAACAAACAAAGTAATTAACGGGAAACTGTCATTACCAAAAGAATATCATTTAAAAAAGCGGGAGCTTCTTGGCAAATGGGCAGGGGAAAATGTCTTGTACATATCTGACTCAGAAAAATCCCTGAATTTTGCCGCAGGAAAAGAAAACGCAAGCCAAAAGATTAAAGTGGATAATGATGACCGAATAGAAGTACCAAGAAAATTTGAAAATGCTCTTGCGGAAATAAAGGGCTGTATCACATCGATAGAAATAACATTTCATAAAAAAAATGAACAGTAATATGACAGAGTACTACTAGAAACCGACGTAATGCAAAAGTGAAGCATACGCCGGTTTTGTTTTTTAATAAAAGACTCATAAGTAAATGGACTTTCCTTCTGATTTTAGAATACTTTATGATCATGGGTAACATCAAATTTCCTGTCCATGGCATTTAATAAAATGTTGATTACCAGGTTGGCTTTTTTTGAAATATCAATATTGACAACATGAACATCATCGGGAAGAATTGCCTTGCTGCCACTTAAGTTAATTACCGCCGTATTTTCTGCATCTAAATATGGAAGAACCATTAAAGCCAGGTAAGAACCCAGAACGATTACTTTCTTATTGTTTAATTTTTTAATTTCTGAAACCGTAACATCTGAATAGAAAATAACCCGGTCCTTTGGTACGGAAGCAATTATAAAATCTGTATAATTCTTATTTTCATATTTCTCCAGAATAAAGTAATAATCTTTTCCAACAAACTCAGCCGACTTTTTGATTGCCGTCGGTATATCGGAATATATCTGGTAAAAAAGGAAGTCATTTACAATCATGTCCACGGCAATAATAGGAACATAGTATGCGTCGGCCAACTCTTTGAATTCCTCGTGGGGAAGATCGAACGTAATAATGCCGTCAACATTGCGATTATATGGAATTTTATCTTCCGTATCCTTGATTGGCATAATAAGGACATCATATTTCAATCGGTTGAGCCGTTCCACTAAAAGATTGACAAAATTTATAAAATCAAGATTCCGGGAAGGGGTCATTGGATTAAGCTGGTAGGAGATGCCTATGATATTATTCTTGCCTGTTGCAAGACTTTTGGCAGCGGAACTGGGAGTGTAGTTTAACAGATTGGCCCATTGAAGCACTTTTTTTCGTGTCTCATCACTGATTTTTTGATCGGTTTTGTTGTTCATGATGTAGGACACGGTTGCTACGGATACTCCTGCCGCTTTGGCAACATCCTTAACGGTTACTTTATTTTTCATGTTTTAACCTCTGTTTTTTGTTAAATCAAATCAACGTATAAATGTATCTTATCCAATGAAGAAAAAAAAGTCAATAGACTATTGACAGCCTGAAAATCAAGTGGTAACATTTACTTAACCGGTTAACTTAACCGCTTAAGTAAGGATTAATAGGAGGTTTATTTTATGATGAGGTTTAAAGCGAAACAATTTTTACTTATGGTGGGCTTAAGCGTATTACTGATAGGGGCATTTGCCGCTTGCAATGGGAAAGAGAAGCAAAAGGAAGCTGCTTCCTATACAATAACCTTTATGAATGGAGATACTACTCTTGGAACTGCCACAGTAAAGGAAAATGAAACATTATCACCCGATGACTATTCTTCTTATGAGTCAATTCCCGATACGGAATTTCTTGGGTGGTTTGAAACTCCAACCTTTTTGGAATCCAGTAAAAAGGATTTGACAACGGCCACCTTCAGTAAGGATACTACTCTTTATGGAAATTTTAAGTCAACCAAGGTTACCAAAGATGAAAGAGTATGGTACATAGCAGGTTCTTCTGATAAAGGGCCTTTAAAGCAAAATAACTGGGCCGGCGACGTATCGGATGAAATTAAGGAACAGTTTGAGCTTAAACCAACCGGAAATGGAACCAATGAGTTTGCCATTACCATTGATTTATTTGCGGGAGATCAGTTTCAGATTATTCACGATTGGGCATGGGATGGCCAGAAAGGCTATGGCTGTTTTACAGCCATTGATGAGACCCAGATGGAAAATGGCGGAGGCCTTGGCGGTAGTGCTGATACGGCCAATGTGAATGTTATAATGGACGGTAACTATACTATTACACTTACAACAGACCCTGATAACCCGGTTCAGGATACACTTGCCATCGTAAGAAATGGGGACCCTCTTACGAAACCGGAAGAAGAAGAGGAAACTCCTTTCATTCCTACTCAAAACACCGGCGTAAGTGTTAAAGGCAGCTGGGTTGATGACTGGTCTGACTTAAAAGAGTTAACAAGAAAAGATGGAACCAATGAATTTACAATTACATTGGACCTTGCGAAAGATACGGAACTTTGCTTTGTAATCACTGAAAATGGTGAGGATACCGGTATTGTACTAAAAGAAGAAAACGTTAAGGACGAGGCTTCCAAAGCCTTATTAGCGAAAACCGGAAATAATATAAAAATCGCTGCAGATGGAAGCTATACCTTTGCTGTTGATGCCGGTGACCAGACAGTAACCATAACAAAAGAAAAATAAGACCAGATGCACAAGGCTTGGCAAAATATGGCTAGTTTAGTGTACAAAAGGAGGATTTTATGAATAGATATGCGATCCAGCATATTGTTGATTCCGCCTATTGCTTTCCTGTATCCCAGAATGAAATTGTGTTAAGGCTTCGAACAGCGAAAGATGATATTAAAAAAGCTTATGTTATTTATGAAAGCAAATATGTTATAGGAGAAAAACAGAAGAAAGCTGAAATGACAAAGGGCTATACCGGCGAATTATTTGATTATTTTACCATAAAGCTGAAGCTTAATGACACCAGACTTGCCTATGTGTTTTACGTAAACGACGGGGAAGATAATTATTATTTTTCCGAAGACGGGGTTACGAAAAGCTATGATTTTTCCATTGGCTATTTTAATTTTTTCCAATATCCCTTTATTAATAAAGCGGATATTATGGAAGTAGTGCCCTGGATGAAAAACGCGGTTTTTTATGAAATTTTCGTGGATCGGTTCCACAGAGGATGTGCTGATAAAGATCTTACTTATATTAACTGTAAATGGGGTGATATTCCGACTCCCCATACCTTTGCCGGAGGAGATTTAAAAGGAATCACAGAAAAGCTGGATTACTTAAGAAGCTTAGGCATTAATGCATTATATCTGACTCCTATTTTTCAGTCAAAGTCCAATCATAAATATGACATAATTGATTATTATAAAATTGACGAGCAGTTTGGAACCAACGAGGACTTAAAAGAGTTGGTGGACAGGGCTCACGGCATGGGTATAAGGGTTGTACTGGATGCGGTATTTAACCATTGCAGCGAACATTTTAATAAATTTCAGGATGTTGTAAAAAAGGGAAAGGCATCCAGGTATTCCGACTGGTTTATTATCCATGGCGACAAACCGGATAAGGCTTTGCGCAATTATGAAACATTTTCTTTCTGTGATTACATGCCTAAGTTTAATACTTCCAATGATGAGGTTCAGCAGTATTTGATTCAGATGGCATGTCACTACATAACGGAATATAATATTGACGGATGGAGACTGGATGTATCCGATGAAGTAAGCCATGATTTCTGGAGAAAGTTTCGCAAAGCGGTAAAAAAAGTCAAAAAGGATGCCGTGATTATAGGGGAAAACTGGCATGATGCTTGTTCCTATCTAAGAGGTGATCAGTATGACAGCATTATGAATTATGCCTTTACAAAAGGATGTCTGGATTATTTTGTGTTTGGTACCTTTAATGCTGTGCAGTTTGCCAATAAACTAAATGACATATTAATGCGGAACAACGATTTGGTTAACTCCATGATGCTAAATCTTCTTGACAGTCACGATACTCACAGATTTTACAGTTTGGTTGCCGGTGATAAAGAAAAGGTAAAAGCTGCCCTTTGCCTTATGTATCTGTTTCCGGGAGCACCATGTGTTTATTATGGAACGGAGATACTTTTGCCGGGTGGGTCTGATCCGGACTGCCGCAGATGTATGGATTGGGAGAAGGCAAATGCAGGCGGGAATGAAATTGCGGAACTGATGCGAAAACTGGCAAGGCTAAGGCAAGATTACAGTCTTTCGGATGGAAGAATTAAGATTTATTCTCAAAATAATATTTTTATTCTGAAAATTCAATTACAGGAAGCTAAAATTGAATTATACATAAATAACACGGACAAGGATTCCGCAGTTGATGGCATAAATATAAAACGGCATAGTCACAGGATTTATTTAAACGATACCGTTTATGAAGAAAGCCAATACTGTTAAAGCAAATTTTGCAGAATTGTTGTAAAAGGCCTTTTGGTGTAAGATAGAATGAAAGGGGTTTATTTCAATGAGTAAAGTAATAAAACGCCTAATATCGCTGGGGCTGGTTATAACGATGGTTTTTTCAATCACCGGCTGTAAAAGAAAAGAAGAGAAAGAGGCTTCCGGGTCCAATGGGCCTGTGGTCCTAAGGATACTGGAAAATGACACAGCAAAATCGGAAGGATATTTGCAGGAGCTTTTGGATGCTTTTAACGAAGCCTATAAGGATAAGGGAATTCAGGCTGTAGATGCCAATATGGATGAGTATACCGATTTGGCGAAAAACGGTCCTTATGGTTATGGCCCTGATGTTTTGTATCAGGCCAACGATAAATTAATGACATATGCGGAAGACAAACATTTGCTTCCCCTTAGCGTAAAAGACTTTGATTGTTTTAAATACATACCTGAGCAAGCATGGGATGCCTTTAAGCTGGTAAAAGACGGCGAAACTTATTATTGCGGCATACCGGTTAATATTCAGGAACCTATGCTGTTTTACAGGGAAGACAGGATGCCAAAAGATTGGCAAACCAATTGGGATAAGAATAAAAATCAAGTGGCAGATTTTTTTGAAAATTGGAATGATTTATACGCATATTCCAAGTATTTAAGAGATACAGATGAAAGTGCTGATAAAAACAGCCAGTATGGATTTATGGCATCTTTGTACAATGTTTACCTGACCTCCGAATTTTTATTTTCCTATGGTGCCTATGTGTTTGGTGAAAATGAGGATGGAACCCTTAATCCTGCTGATATCGGATTTAATGCCGGTAATACGGCTTATGGCCTGAAAGCATTAAAACAGATGGCTTCCTTAATGAATGAAGGCTGTATTGACGATACGATTATCGTCAATCGATATGAAAAACTGGCAAGCGGTGAATATTTCTGTACCGTTTCAACTCCGGATACTTATTCTCTTTTCCTTGACAAACTTGCATTAGCCTATGAGAAAGAAGGATTAAGTTCGGAAAAAGCTAAGGAAAAGGCAAACAAGAATTTAAAGATGATTGAGTTACCGGCTAAATTTCCGGCAGATGGGGATTTAACAAAAGATTCTGCTACCATGAGTGAGAATGATTGGGTTGACACCATTGTTATGGGCGGTGTAAATGGTTATGGAATTAGCTCCTATACCGAGCACAGGAAGGAGTGTATTGAATTCGTCAATTTTGCAACCAGTTACGAAATGATTAAGAAAAGAGTAGAATATCTTGGCATCGCACCGGTAAGAAAAGATGTGGCAGAGGAAACAGGGGGAGTTACAGATCAGATTTTTACAAGCCTTGCGGCAGGAAAAATTTATCTTATGCCATCCGTTAAAGCAGTTGATCAAATCTGGGTACCTGCGGAGACGATACTGGCAGATATTGCGAAGGATTCTTATCGAAAAGCAAATGGTGAGGCGGAGAAATATACAAAAACAGAAGATTTTCAGGCAGCATTGGACACAATTAACAAGAATATATATGATGCAATTTTTACTTTGTCGGAATAACAGAAAGGATAGGAAGCGATGAAAATGAAGAAAGTCACTTTCGGTATAAAAGAGGTAATACGTAATTCTTCGTTTCCTGTAAAGGCATCTGTGTGCGTCATGGGAACCGGTCAGATAATATATGGGCAGTGGGTAAAGGGAATTTTATATTTCCTTTCGTTAATAGCTATGGCTTTCTATATGGTTCTTTATGGTGTTCGGGATATAAAAGGATTCTTTACTCTCGGAACTACCAAAGCCGATCCCTGGCTTGGAACCCAAGGCGATGATTCGATATTGATGATGCTTAGAGGATTGTTGGCCTTTCTTATTATCATAAATTTTCTTTTCCTTTATGCGTCCAATATCAGAGATATACTTACACTGGATAAAAAAGTGAAACAGGGAAAGGAGTTGTATTCCTTTCGCAAGGCTGTAAATATCTTTGTTGACAAAAAGTTTTATGTTGTGGCACTTGCTCTTCCTGTGATTGGGGTTCTGATATTTAATGTTATACCTATTCTTTTTATGATTCTAATTTCTTTTACCAATTATGGAGGAGATATTGTACCACCTGAACTAATCGACTGGATCGGACTGGGAAATTATAAAAAAATATTGGTGGTAGGGCAGATTAAAGACACATTTATCCGAATCTTATTGTGGAACATTATTTGGGCGGTAGTATCTACATTTATTAATTATTTCGGAGGACTGGGTCTGGCCCTTTTGCTGAACAAAAAATGTGTAAAAGGAAAGCGTTTCTGGAGGGCATTTCCCATTCTTTCCTACGCCGTTCCCGGTTTTATAACCCTGTTGGCCTTTAAGTTTATGTTTTCTTATGGCGGTCCGGTAAACTATTACATAACCCATGCAGGGCATAAGGCCATTGGCTTTCTGGATATTGATGCAGGTATAAAAGCGAAGCTTATTGGTATTTTGGTCAATGCCTGGATATCTATTCCGACTTCCATGCTTCTTGCCACCGGAATTCTGTCCAATATGAATACGGAACTTTACGATGCAGCCAGTATTGATGGAGCAAGTAAATGGAAGCAATTTACAAAAATCACACTGCCCTTTGTTATTTTTTCAACCACACCTGTGTTAATTACCAGTTTCATCGGTAATTTTAACAACTTTGGCGTGTTTTATTTCTTAAGAGGCGGTATGTACATGGATGGTTATTTCCTGGCAAGTGATACGGATCTTTTGATTAACTGGCTTTATAATTTATCCATCAGCAATAATTATTATGGAATCGGAGCAGCGGTGAGCCTGATTATTTTTATTATTACGTCTGTTTTTTCCCTGGCGGTATACGTAAGAAGCTCAGCCTATAAAAAGGAGGATACCTATCGATGAGAAGAAAACACTTTAGTAAAAAAGCTGTGGCAGATACGGTAATTACTTATATTATACTGATAATTGTCTGCTTCCTTTTCTTCTTTCCGGTATTATGGCTGGTTTTAGCCTCCTTTTCCAAAAACGGCTCCATATATGATTTTGACGGTTTTTTCCCGGACAGTTTTAGCTTTGACAGTTTTTACAGGCTGTTTACGGATACTACCATGTATGATTATCCAAACTGGCTAAAAAATACCTTATTTGTGTCCGTATTTTCTTGCCTGATCGGAACCGTGTTTGTTATACTTACCGCTTATACCATAAGCCGCTTTGAGTTTAGGGGAAGAAAGGCTTTAATGAAAACTACATTAATTTTAAGTATGTTTCCCAGCTTTATGGGCATGACTGCCGTTTATTTACTCATGGTAAACTTTAAGCTAATTAATAGACTCTGGAGTTTAATATTAATTTATTCCGCCGGAGCGCCTATGGGGTATCTGGTGCAGAAAGGGTACTTTGACACCATATCTAACTCCATATATGAGTCGGCAAGGATTGACGGAGCATCAAACGGTAAGATATTCTTTAAAATTACCATTCCTCTTTCTAAGCCAATCATTGTCTATACTGCCTTAACTTCCTTTGCATGGCCATGGAGTGATTTTATTCTTCCAAGCCTGCTTCTTAAAAATAAGGATAACTGGACCGTTGCCGTTGGATTAATGAACCTGGGAGAAACAGAATTTACCAGATTCGCTTCCGGTGCAATATTTATTGCGGTACCTATTGTAATTTTGTATTTTGCCTTATCCAAATACTTAATTCAAGGTGTTACAAGCGGGGCGGTTAAGGAATAAGATATTTATATATAGAAGCAAGGGTAAAACTACCCTTGCTTTTTATGTTTGCGCGCCATGGGCGCGCACTAACGGGTGTAAGTCCCGAACACGCCCAGATAGTGGGAAGTAGAGAAAGTTCTCCTGCTCGATTTAGCCCCATGCAGGAATTTCGGTAAAGAGATTTTCCAAGTCTGATGGAATCCATCCTTTTTTCCCTTTGCCGTTTATTATTCTAAAATATGCTTTTCCTGTTTTGGAAAGATACATCTGATCGAAGGTAACTAAACTTCCTTTCTCTACTTTGTAGGCAACTGCTTTTGAACCGGCCTTTTTATAAACGGAAAAACCTTTTGCGGCCTTATAACAATATTTTTTGGAATAGTCTTCCAGCTTAAAGGTATTGGCAGGTTTTAGTGAAATTTTTCCGCCCTTATCCTGAAAAGTAATATAGCAATAGTAACAGCCGATGGCGGGAGAGTAGATGGGAGTATCAACACTTAAGGTGAAATTTCCCGATCCGTCGGTACCGTATAAGGAATAACGGCAGAAATTAAGGCTTTTTGTGATTTTATCCGGATTAAATGCAGTAGTATTTACTGATTTATCTTGATTAACATGTGCAAATAAAGCATTTGTAACGGTATCAGATTCCGCTTTTGTTTGAATAAATAAATCCGGACGGTTATCATCTTTATGTAAATCAAATAAGGAGACCCAATAGGTAATGCCATTGGTTGTTTTGGTATAGCGTACTTTCGAATTAATGTATAGCTTTAGTTTAACGGTGTGTTTTTCTTCATCTACGGTTAATTTGTATTGCAGAGATTCTTTTTTGCCATCTCCGTCCAGGTCATATTTATATATTGTGTTTTCTTCTAAGGATACGACCTTTTTAACATCACTTATTGTTTTAGTGGCAGCATAGCTGTTAATTGGCAGCATAAAAATAAGTATTGCAAAAATGATAAAGGAATAAAAAAACTTACGTAAATTCTTTTGAAATGATTGCATAGTTTCCTCCCGAACATATATGAAATATGTAAACTATTATAAATCATTATCCTAAACATTACAAGAAAATGGCAGGATATCCCTGCTTAAGTAAATATTTCATTTTAAAACGGATATTTTAATATCCTGTTCATTTCTGGTCAGGAACGGATAGGTTTATTGCTCTTTTTTAAGCACTTCCCACTGATCCGGTTTAAAACCGACCAAAACCATGGAATTTGTCACAATAAGGGGACGCTTGACTAACATGCCGTCAGACGCTAACAGGCGAAGCTGTTCGTCTTCGGTCATGTCATTTAGTTTATCTTTCAGCTGCAAGGATTTATAAAGTAACCCGCTGGTATTAAAGAATTTGCGCAGCTGCAGCCCGCTTTTTGCATACCATTCCTTTAATTCCTCATAAGTCGGATTATTATCCTTAATGTTGCGGTCAACATATTCGATTCCGTTTAAATCCAGCCATTTTTTGGCCTTTTGACAGGTTGAGCATTTTGGATACTCTATAAATAACATATGAATTCCTCTTTCTATTTGATATAATTTGGTTCTATCTTATCATACCGAAAGACTGTGAACAAGAATTTTTAAGAAAAATAAAGTGAGCTTATGACAAGAAATGCCAAGATAAAATATTAAGATAAAAAACTAAAATATAAACAGATAATATAGCAATATGTAGAATATTCTAATTGACTATAATCTATATATTGTGTTAATATGGCTTGGTTGGTATTTTATAAAACATTTTGATTTATTACATAAGTTTGTGAAACATCTAAGGAGGAGACTCGTGTACAAGGAGTTTTTTAACATGGTAAAAAAGAATAATTCTAATGAGACTATTGTAATTGATGCTGTTGTTGGGGCTGGGAAAACGGTTTATGTGGATATGCTTTCAAAAGAGTTAAACATACCCTGTTTCCATGAACCGGTACAGGATAATCCTATATTAAACAAGTTTTATTATGATCGTAAGAGATATTCCTTTCCCCTTCAGATATATTTTTTAAATAAAAGATTTAAAATGCTAAAAGAGGCATCTGAAATGAGAAAGCCGGCACTTATGGACCGCAGCATTTATGGTGACATGATATTTGCCAAACTGCTTTATGATGAAGGAAATATGGAGAAAGATGAGTTTATGCTGTATCGTGAACTGTTAGTAAATATGCTGGATCATGTGGAAGCACCAAAACTTATGATATATCTGAAAATTGACACGGATTCTGCCATTGAGCGTATCAGAAAAAGAGGACGCGATTATGAGCAGATAGTGGAGAGAGTATTGGGAGAGATTAAACAAGGAATATGAGAACTATTTTACCGAATATAACCTTTCGCCTTTACTGGTTATCGATGCCGCAAAGTATGATGTTGTCCAGAATCCGAAAGACAAAGAAGAAGTACTTGGAATAATACGGGATAAATTAAATCAGATTGAAAGCGGTAAAAAATAGATTTAATACCCTATCAATGAACCTGATTTGTTTTTATAATTAATGAAACAGCGTGTAATTATTATTCCGTAACCGCTCTCGTTTGCCCTGACGGTAAATAAGAGCTTTATGTATGAATAAATAATTACACGCTTTTTTAACCAGTGTAAAATCTAAAAATTATGAGGATTAATCTTACAACCTGTTTACTTAAAATTCATAATTCATTTTACGGTTACAACACCTTTTAAATAGTCCAGAACTTTTTGAGCAATAATTTCTTGCATAACTGCTCCGACACCTTTTTTCTGTACTGCCGTATCATAATTGCCGACGGTATCCACATCAAAATAAGTTGCATAATCATCTTTGGATGCGGTTAAACCTTCTGTTTCATAGATAGCTTGATAAATTAAAGCTTTTTTGGCAGTATCTTCCACTATTTTATCCAGGCTTTTATCATATTTTGCTTCTGACATACCCACATAGTCTTTAAAAGTATATTTCAGATTAGGATACAAGGAAGCATACATGCTCTTCGTACTCTGGTAACTTTGTTCCGTTTCATATTTTTCCAGTGACTTTAAGTGCTCGTAATAATCTTTTGGATAGGATATGACTGTAGTATTATCTAAAAGATATTTAACAATCCAGGATTCCAAATTACTGTCATATCTGGTTTGCTTAATATATTCTCTATACTCATCAGCAGTAGACGCATATTCGGAAAGATTTTCTTTCACGAATTCATCCGTAAATTCCGGAGCTTCATAAATTCCGTTAATTGTAACTTTAAATACGGCATCTTTACCGGCAAGATCTGGATCATTGGAGTAATCATCCGGGAAAGTAACATTTACCGTTACTTTGTCACCAGCTTTATGTCCGATTAATTGTGTTTCAAAATCATCGATAAATGTACCGGAACCAATTGTTAAGTCATAACCTTTGCCATTAGAATTACCGCCGTCAAATTCTTTGCCATCAACAGTTCCCACAAAATCAATGTTTACTTTGTCGCCATTTTTTATTTCGGCATCCGTATCTTTAACTAATTCTTTATAATTATCCAATAAATTTTCAATATACTTGTCAACGTCTTCATCTGTATATTCTACTTCACTCAGAGGAACTGTGATATTTTTATAATCAGGTAATTTTACAAGATCTTTGGCGGTTACATCTTTAATAAGCCCCTCGTCAGTCAAATAAGCACTGTAATCACTGCTTGGCCTGATTTTTGTTATATTACGGTAAATAGAATAACCTATTAGGGCAACAAGACATGCACATGCGATAACCAATAATGAATATGCTGTTAATTTGCCTATACGTGCATTCCGTTTTTGCCTTTGAACTTCCTTTTTTCTTTTCAGGCGCCTTTGCTGCCCCGTACTTAAAGAAACATTTTCATTTTGCTTTTTACCCTTCATTTTTACCTCTCTTGTTTCGTATTTTATTTATTACAGTGTTGTCCCACTTTTTATTATACAGGATTATGCAGGAAAATTCCATGAAAAAATCCAATTTGGGTCAAAACATACTGTAGTTTTTAGTATATAATAAAATTATGAACATTTTGTGTACTTAGTAAGATTTACTATAAATTTTGTGTTATGAAAAATTATATTGCAAACAAAACTTTTATGCTCCGGGAAAAATATGTTATAATTACATAATGTTCAATAAACGTTGGGAGTGATTTATTATGTATGATAAATTAACGCAGCAGGATATTAAGAAAATGGAAGAGGAAATTGAATACAGAAAACTTGTGGTTCGCAAAGAAGCCATTGAAGCCGTAAAAGAGGCAAGAGCCCATGGTGATTTAAGTGAAAATTTCGAATACAAAGCCGCCAAACAGTACAAGAACCAAAATGAAAGCCGTATTCGTTATCTGGAAAAAATGATAAAAACGGCAAAAATTATATCGGATGATTCGACAGAGGATGAAGTGGGGCTGAATAATACAGTAACTATTTATATACCGGAGGACGATGAAGAAGTTACCTATAAGCTGGTAACTACCGTAAGGTCAAATACTCTGAAAGGGAAAATCAGTATTGATTCACCACTTGGAAAAGCTTTGCTCCATCATAAAGTAAATGACAAGGTAACAGTTAAGGTAAGCGATACTTATTCCTACGATATTATTATCCGTAAAATCGAAAAAACTACGGATGATGAAAACGACGAATTAGCCAAATATTAATTATAAGGGGTGCCCCGTATTTTGGTTCCTTTGTGCATATACGGCCACCCCTTAGACGGATGCTTTATTAAAATTTGTTATAGTGGAGTTTGCAATAAAGCAATTGGTCTTCATCATAAGGCGGTTTTTCTTCAGCCGGATAGCCAATAGCAAGCATACACTCCACACTGTACTGTTCGGGTATTTCTAACAGCTTTTTAATATATTCTTCTGCCTTTTGATTCTCCTTATAATATCTTTCTCTTACCTGAATCCAGCAGGAGCCAAGGCCTAAATCCTGTGCCGTCAATTGCATAATGGTTGCGGCTATGGAAGAATCCTCAATCCAGACGTCACATAAGGTTTTGTCTGCGATTACCACAACAGCTAAGGGAGCATCAGCTAGGAAACCGGCACCATGTTCCCT
>JBKEEJ010000043.1:0-8141 GCA_047777345.1 Lachnoclostridium sp.
TGGCACTGTAAAAGCAAAACAAATATGTGTCGGAAGACGGGACCGTTACCGGACTGGAAAATGTGTATTACTGGTTTGGAACTGATGTTTTAGGCAGAGATATTTTTACCAGAACCTGGGTCGATACCCGAATTTCTCTTTACATTGCCCTGGTGGCAGTAATTGTGGATATGTGCGTCGGAATGGTTTACGGCCTCATATCGGGATATTTTGGCGGTAAGGTAGACATGATTATGCAAAGGTTTGCGGAAATCCTAAACGAAATTCCTACCCTGGTCATCGTAACTTTACTGATTTTAGTTTTAAAGCCGGGCCTTTTAACCATTACCATAGCCCTGGCCTTAACAGGCTGGATTGGCATGAGCCGGGTTGCAAGGGCTCAGGTTTTAAAACTGAAAGAACAGGAATTTATCCAGGCTTCCAAAACCTTAGGCGGAAAAGATTTCTTTATTATATTCAGGGAAATTCTTCCCAATATATTTGGCCAGTTAATTGTCATGTCCATGTTTTCCATTCCCAATGCCATTTTTACCGAAGCCTTTCTGGCCTTTATCGGACTAGGTGTCCCCCAGCCCCTGGCTTCCTTAGGTTCCCTTATCAGCGACGGTTTTAAATCTTTGACAACCCATCCTTATATGATCGTATTTCCGGTTATTGTACTGGCAATTATTATGCTAAGTTTTAATATGGTTGCCGATGGCTTAAGAGATGCTTTTGACCCGAAAATGAAAGAGATATAGGAGGTTTTTATGGAAAGAAAAAAAATTTTATCTATTAAGGATTTATCCGTCTCTTTTAGCACCTCCGCCGGAGAGGTTAACGCAGTGCAGGGCTTAAACCTGTCCCTGTATAAAGGGGAAACCTTAGCTATCGTAGGAGAAAGCGGAAGCGGTAAATCCGTAACGGTTAAGGCAATCATGGGACTTCTTGGCAGTAATGCGAAAATAAAGGCCGGATCTATCCGATTTACCTATAAAGATAGCGAAAAGGAAATAGAAGAAGACCTTTTAACCCTGTCCAAAAAAGAAATCCGAAAAAGAATTAACGGGAAACGGATAGCCATGGTTTTTCAGGATCCTATGACTTCCTTAAATCCTACCATGACCATTGGGGCTCAGATAATGGAAGGTATGATTTATCATTATAAAATGCCCAAAAAAGAAGCCTATGAAAAGGCAGTAAACCTTCTTAACCTGGTAGGCATATCCGATGCCGGAAAACGTATGAAAAACTATCCTCATCAGCTTTCCGGAGGAATGCGGCAAAGGGTTGTGATTGCCATAGCCCTTTCCTGTAACCCGGACCTTTTAATCTGTGATGAACCAACCACTGCCCTGGATGTTACCATTCAGTCCAAAATACTTGAACTAATCAAAGAGATTCAAAAAAATACCGGTATTTCGGTTATTTATATTACCCACGATTTGGGTGTGGTTGCCAAGGTGGCAGATTATGTGGCCGTTATGTATGCGGGAAAAATCCTGGAAAAGGGAACCACAGATGAAATATTTTATGATCCGAAACATCCTTATACCTGGGGACTTTTATCCGCCATGCCGGACTTAAATACCACTGATGATAAGCTTTATACCATTCCCGGAAACCCGCCGAATCTGCTGCATCAAGTGGAAGGGGATCCCTTTGCCCCAAGAAACATTTATGCTTTAAACATTGACTATCGAACCGAGCCTCCTATGTTTCGTATAACCGACACTCATTATGCGGCTACCTGGCTTCTCCATGAGAAAGCTCCCAGGGTAGATATGCCAAAAGAATTAAGAAGCAGAATCAGCAATATGCTAAGGGAGGTGAAATAATATATGGAAGAAAAGGCCCCATTGCTAATTGTGAAAGATTTAAAGCAGTATTTCCGGTTAAATCGTAAATATACCGTAAAAGCAGTAGACGGCGTAAGTTTTGAGATTTACCCCGGTGAAACCTATGGTCTTGTGGGCGAATCCGGCAGCGGAAAAACTACCATTGGCCGATCTATTATTCGCCTGTATAAGCCCACTTCCGGCCAGGTAATTTTCGGCGGAACAGATATTTCAGGACAGCTTTCAAAAAAAGAAACGGCCAGACTTCGTACCAAAATGCAGATGATATTTCAGGATCCTATGGCCTGTTTAAATCCCAGGAAAAAAATTTTAGACATTATAGCCCAGGGCCTGGATATTCATCATCGATATCATTCCAGGGAAGAAAGAAAGGAAAAAGTATTTAAGATTTTAGATATGGTGGGCCTGTCCAGAGAGCATGCCGACCGTTATCCCCACCAGTTTTCCGGGGGGCAAAGGCAGCGTATCGGCATTGCCAGGGCATTAATTATGAACCCTGACCTGATTATTGCCGATGAGTGTATAAGCGCCCTGGACGTTTCCATTCAGGCCCAGGTAGTCAATCTGATGAAAGATATTCAGAAAGAAACCAATACGGCCTACCTGTTTATCGCCCATGATCTTTCCATGGTAAAATATATCTCCGACAGAATTGGAGTGCTTCATCTGGGCCATATGGTAGAAACCGGGACAAAAGATGAAATTTTCTCAAATCCCATTCATCCTTATACCAAGTCCCTCTTATCCGCCATACCAAGGCCCAATCCCATTCTGGAAAAGAAAAGAATTTCTTTAAACTATGATTATTCCAAAAGCGGAATTGACTATAACAAAGGTATAATGCAGCACGTGGAAGGAAGCCACTATGTGCTGGCTACCCATGAGGAATTTATAAACTGGACCAAATAATGTGCAAACTTTTATTGACCTTCTGTCACATACGTGGTATTTTCCTTTTAAGTGTTATGCACAGCCTGCCCGGGCTTTTACTGACCAGGAATTTCGGAGGGCCTTTCTAATCAATCGAGTAGGAGAAATTTCTCTACTTCCCACTATCTGGGCGTGTTCGGAACTTACACCCGTTAGAGCGCACCCATGGCGCGCAAACATAAAAAAGGGAATGTCGATAAAATATAACCTTAAATAAGCTATGCCATTTCTTCATATTAACAGCTTATTCTAAAGGCTTTCTTTTACGGCATTCCCTTTTCTTATAAATAATATTTTACAGACAAAGCCTTAATTCGGAATATACCAATAGAAACTAAACTGGGATAAATCAGTAAACAAAAGTCAGTATTACTGTCACTAAATTACTACTCAGTTACAATCTTAACCAAAGTCTGCAATAACCGGTTGGATTCTTCGTCATATAAAATCCTTTTGGCATAAGACGGATCATCGGTTATTACATTATCCACACCAATCCGTTTCATCCTCTCAAGTTCCGTCTTTGTATTTACGGTCCAGACCATTATTTCTTTACCGGCCTTATGCACTTCGCTGCATATGGTTTTTGTGACCAGACTGGATCTTACACTGAAAAAGTCAATATAATCACTGTTATAATATCCGCTGTATATCTGATAAGTAATATAGCCGGTTCGAATATCCGGATCCAGTTCCTTGATACGTTCCAAAACTCCCAAATTGGTGGAGCTTATTACACACTGCCATTGCATATCGTATTCCTGAATCAGGGCTACGACCTTTTCCTCCAGGCCTTCCTCTGCATTTCTGTATTTTAAATCAAGGTTCAAATTGATTTTACCTTTGCACAGTTCAAATACTTCCCTGAGCGTGGGAATTTGGGTACCGGTATATGCTTTATCTTTCCAGCTTCCGGCATCCAGCTTAGAAACTTCATCTAGGGTAAGCTGCCATATTTTCTTATTTACCCCGGTGGTACGCTTTAAGCTTTCATCGTGAAGCAGTACTAACTCCCCGTCTTTTGTCACCCTGACGTCAACTTCCACACAGTCAGCCTGCTCCTCAATGGCTTTTTCTATTGCCGGTAATGTATTTTCCGGAATACCGGAAGAAAATCCCCGATGGGAAGTAACACGTACCATATCAAGATTCATATAGGCTAAAGGCGAACCATTTCTGACAATATCATAGAAGGAATAAAAAATAACCATGGTTAATATGACTGCAAAAATCTTTATTAAGGTTTTATAGGCTCCCACTGAAACCACAATATTGTCCACACTGTCCCCCATATGGATATTTTCCTGTATATCTTTCTTGCATTGGTAGAACAGATGGGTATAAAAGGCAAAGTTTGTCATGGTATTAATGGCAAATAAGCCTATAAACAAATAACCGTTCATTTTCTCATTAATAGAGAGAAACGTTGCGATAGCCAGACTTTTATCCGGTATACCGGCAATAAAAAATGCCGTAACTACGATAATAACCAGGTATATCAGAAAATCAAACAGTCCTATACCCGCATTCCACAAAAGAAAATATACCATAATACCCAGGGAAGATATTTTTTTCTTTCTTCTTCTGTAAAACAACAGGCTCCTGTCCTCATCATTATCCCCGGAATTATTTTCTGCGGCATCCTTTGATTCTTCCAAATTTTTGTCTATATTCCAATTCTTATTATAGTCTTTTCCCTTATAAGTTTTCCCCCTCAATTAATGCATATAAAAAACTTATCAGCCTTTTTGCCATAATCCATAAAAGGTAAAAAAACAGTACGATAAGGCCAAAGGTAATAAGATTTTTGTACTTCTTTACGCTTTCGGTTATAAACGAAATCATCCTTACCCGTTTTGCCATAAACACAAAAAGGGGCAAATTGGATAAAATCATAATCAGCCAGATTAAAATAAGAAAAATAAAATTCCTGCGCCAAAAAATGAAGAATAACCGTTTAAATGATAACAGGACCACACCAAATATATTAAACTTGCCTCCGCTCTCAATCTGGGTATAAAAGGAGGTAAGGAAACAGGCTTCAAACAGCAAAAATATACTAAGGACCAGCAATAACAAAGTTAAAAGTAGTAAAACCAAAGGATTCAGCAAAAAATATTTGATATTATTCAGGGTCAGGTAACTGTATCCGGTTATCTTTAACGCCAGGTGATACAAATAGGATATAAAGGGGGTTAATACTAATCCGTAAATTCCGATAAGAATTCCCTGCCCCACAAAAAGGGAAATGCTATGTAAGAAAATCAGTCTGACCGAATTTATCAGAATTTTTTTTCTTATTTTTATTTTGATTTTATTTATTATACGTCTAACTAATTGTTGCATATCCTAAGTCCTTTTTTTTACTATTTTAATACTTTTACGACAGTAATTCAATGATTAATATAGTATTAAACCGGGTCTTAACAACAAAACTTTGTTTGCAATAATTTTGTCTCAAAGGTTACAAAAAAGGTTCTTTTACGACAAAAAAGTGAGTAAACAAAAAGCAGACGCTTTCCGTTTACTCAACTTTTCATATCTATGTCAAGCAGCCGAATAAAAATGGTACTTTACAAGAAAGAGAAAATATAAGGTATAAGAGTTTCGGTTGCGAATTGTTGTAGATATGTACCTCTTATTTCCTTATATTTATACTATAATATATTCAACCGGCAGGGTAATGTTCCTGTCAAATAAAGTATTTATAACAATTTTTTTGCAATTTTTCAGTATGGCCTGTCAAATTAATTCTTCTTTCCTCAAATCGTGTCCATAAACAGAAGTATCCATAAAAAAAAGGCTGATCTCTTAATGAGGCAGCCTTTTAAAGATATTTTAATTTAACGAATAATACATAAATTAAAATATTTTTGGTTCATATTAATCTTATCTGGTATTTACCTGAGATATAACATAGGATTTACTGTTTCATCATCCTTTAATACCTGGAAATAAAGATTGCTGCCTTCTACTGTATAATATTTGGTAGGTTTTGCAACAACACCTAATTCCTGTCCTTCCTCTACCATATCTCCTACTTTAACCTTTAAATCATCCAGTTGTCCGTAAACAACACTGAACCCATTACCAAGAGAAGCAGTCACTGTAATTCCAGTTTCATCTTCATTCGTAATTTTTGTAATAACCCCTTTGGCCGCACTAAGTACTTTTGTGCCAATTTCAGCATCAATCAAAACAGCAGGATTTACACGGAACTGTTCCAAGGTTTCATAATAAACCACCCTGTCCACGCTGTAGTCTTTTATGATATTACCGGTTACAGGCCATAATAAGCCTTTTTCAGCATCAAAATACAAAGATTCCGGTGTCATAACTTCCTGTGAAGCATTGACCGTTTCATCAGCCGTTTTTTTGTCTGCTGCTTTTGCTGTTGATTTTTTCGTAGAAGCAGATTTGGTACTGTCCGGAGTGACTGTGGGGTTGGCAGCAACACCTACCGGATCATCTTCAGCATCGAAATCTAATACACTTCCATCCGTAACCGGTTCTTTTACATGTGCATCGCTTTGATTATCCGGATCGGGTTGGAGTGCTACCTCAGTCTGACTTGTGCCCGTTTTTTTATTAGCAGCAGTTGACGAGGTTGGGTTATTTACGGCCGGCTTATTCTGGGTCTGGTTACTGTTTTCGTCTTCAGCCACTTCAGATGCAATAGGCTCATTTAAATCCACCAGATTTTTCCCTTCTTCTTTGTCAGATGTTCGACTCAATGCTACCATTGAAATCGCCACTATTGCCAATACGCCGACACATAATAACGCATAAAAGCTCTTGCTTTTGAAAAATTCAGCTAAGCTATGTTTTTTCATTATTATCACCTCTAGGTATATTTTCACCAGAAATGATAGTTTTATTCACTGAGAAAAATGCAGATACAAAAATCTATCAAAAAACATTCTTCTCTTTCCCAGCCTTTCTTCCAGATAATGTCGGAAAGATTTTGCAAAATCCATAGCTTTCTTTAGTTCATCGGTTTTAACCTCATATTCGCCATACCGTACAGCCATAAAAATACCGGAAATATATAAGAAATCTGTCCGGTTAAAACTTATTTTTTTCCCAACTCTTTCCGCAAAGGTAAGAAGTGTGTCTCCTTTTTCCAGATAAAATCCCTCTTTTTTCAGATAATGCAGTATTTCGGCCATAATCAAAAATAACTTTTCCCTGCCGGAGGCTTTCTTAAATTTCTTTCTGTATTTTAAAATTAAAATTCTGTAATAAATCAAAAAAGTTCCCAAAATAAAAATTATGAATGCCCCTGTAATTCCTATAACGGTTAAAGTGCCCCTTATCCATTTATACGGATTCTCATTTGCCTTTCCTTCCTCGTTCATTACTTCCTGAACCTGTACAGGTATATAGGGCTGCAAAATATTTTTGCTGGAATCATAGTTTTCCAAGGCCTTTTTTTCATCCTGCCAGAAAGTATAACGGGCCGAATAAAACCCAGGGGTAGGCTCAAAAGGGATCCATCCCACTCCTTCCAAATATGCTTCTGCCCAGGCATGGGCATTATTACTGTTAACAAGGTATGAGCCCTCATTATCCTTTTTGCTATAATCGAAAACAAAACCCTCCACATATCGGGCAGGTATACCCACGCATCTGGCTAACACTGCAAAGGCAGAGGCAAAATAAGTACAGTAGCCCTTTTTTTCATGAAACAGAAAATAGTCCACAAAATCTTCTTTTTCCGGTGTTTTGTTTACCCGGGTTGTATAGGTTAAGGTATTTAAATAAGCTTCGATGGACTTTAATTTATCATAGTCGGTATAATACCCTTGTGTTAACTGAACTGCCAGTTTTTTAACTCTTTCCGGAAGGGAATCCGGCAAGGTTGTATACCTGGCCTTAATATCAGACATTCTATGCTTTCTGTCCTGCAAAAAAGTATTTATGTCAAAATCTGTTTTTGCGATATCATAATGAAAAATCTCCTTTGCCGTATCCCTTAAAGCCTCCGGTGGCAGGGAATCGTCTGTGGATTGTGCTTTTCGTAACATGCCCTGGAATGTGTTGTGATTTAAATTAAGTTCAAAGTAACTTACGGTGTAACAAAACCCAATTCCTTTGGCTTTATCCGACAGGAAAGCCCCCTGAGGCGTTTCTTTAAATTTTTGTTTTTGAAAAAGATTTATATTATATGTTTTTAAGGGATAAAAAAGGGATCTCGTTTTAATATTATAATATTCAATATCATAGTTCCTGCTTTTTATGATGTTGGTTAAGTCATTGCCTGCTTCCTTTTCCCTGGTAAAAGCATATAATAGTTCATAAAAGTCATAATAATAGTCTTCCTTTCGTAATTTTTCCTTACGCTTGTCTTTTTCCCATCCGCGGCCGGTATAC
>JBKEEJ010000016.1:0-66803 GCA_047777345.1 Lachnoclostridium sp.
GAAAAAAGGAGTGCTATGGTTATTATAGGCGAAAAGCCTTGATTTTATCACAATTATTTAATTTTTAACATGAACGGATTAAATCGGTAAAAAATAATTTGTAAATTTATTCTAAACAAAAGAAGGGATGATTAATGAAACAGATAACGATGTTTGAAACAAGCTGGTGTCCTTATTGTAAAAAAGCCCATAATTATATGGAGGAATTATTCCGTGAAAATCCCAAATACAAGGAGTTAAATATCAGATATATTGATGAGGAAAAAGAACCGGACCTTGCAAAAAAATATGATTATTACTATGTTCCTACCTTTTATTTGGATTCGGAAAAATTTCACGAAGGGGTTCCGAATAAAGAAATAATCCGGGAACTGTTCGACAAAGCTTTAGTTTTGTAACTTAATCACAGACAAGCTTCTCAAAATCAGGTTATTATATGGTAACAAAAAGATTTATTGCAAAGGAGATGAAGCAATGAGTACTGTTACCATAACAAAAAATAATTTTGATTCGGAAGTTTTAAATTCAGATAAACCGGTTCTTCTTGATTTCTGGGCATCCTGGTGTGGACCTTGCAGAATGCTTTCACCTGTCATTGATGAAATTGCCAATGAAAATGCTTCCATTAAAGTTGGAAAAATAAACGTGGATGAAGAAATGGAACTGGCACAAAAATATAAAATAAAGTCTATACCTACCCTTATCGTTATGAAAAACGGTAAAATTCACAATACTTCCATTGGTGTTCAGCCCAAACAAAATATATTGAAATTATTGGACTAATAAAACCAGAAAACCCTATCCTTAAGCGTTAGCGAACACAAACAAAAATTACCCGACTGCGTCTGTTTCGCTAACGCAGGCCTTAACCGGCAAAGCTCTGTATCCCATCTTTTATAATCTATATTCCATATATTTTATAACCTGTATAATCCATATATTATACGATAAATTCTTTCAGTTTTTTCCTGTCAATGACCTTTACGCCTTTTCTGGACAGTTCCACAATTCCTTCCTGTTCAAAATACTTTAGCATTCTGGACACAACTTCTCTGGCACTTCCAACATATTTGGCAATCTGTTCGTGGGTTAACTCAATGGTATCGGACTGGTTGCGGTTAATCTCATCCATTAAAAATATGGCAAGTCTTTTATCAAAACTCATAAAGAGTATTTGCTCCACTGCCCACATAACATCGGAGAATGCATCGATAACCAGCTTATCGGTAAAATTCTCTGCATAAATGTTTTGCCTGCAGATTTGCTGATATAAAGCCGCATCGATAATCAATACCTCGCTGTCCACTTCCGCATCCACGTGAACGTCAAAGGTTATATTATCTAAAATACAGGAAGCGGACAAAATGGATATTTCACCATCATGCAACCGGTAAAGAGTAATTTCTTTTCCTTCATCTGACAAAATATAAATTCGTAACCCGCCTTTTTTGATTAATATAACGCCGACACAGTCATCGCCACCATTGTGAATCCGGGCTCCTTTTTCATAATGAGCCGTTGTAATATTATCGAGCAGAAGTTTTTTCTGCGAATCATTTAATTTATCCCAAAATTTTAATACGCGAGGTATATATTGCATATCAGCTTTTGACAGCATATCCATCCTCCTAACTTTAATCCTGAACTTATTATATCACGATAACCGGGAAATACAATATAAGCCAAATTCTAATCGCTTTTAGCAAATAGGAAATACGAAACAATTTTCTATATAAAATTTCCCATATAATATAATAAAAACCGGTCAATACAAAGGGGCTGTGGCATCAAACATATCATGCAACAGCCTCTTTGTATTGACCAGTTATTTATTCCCTAAAGAAAAGCCGGTATTTAAAATACTGTTCTCTTTCATTCACGCTTAATCAACTGCTGTAAATGCGTCTTTTCCAAGTCCGCATACCGGGCAGGTCCAATCATCCGGTAAATCTTCAAATGCTGTTCCGGGTGCAATTCCGTTATCAGGATCTCCAACTGCCGGGTCATAAATGTAACCGCAAGCACATTCATATTTCTTCATACTTATACCTCCGTATTTTCATAATGTTACCCAATTTATGGTACTTTGATTATAGCATAATACTTCAATTATAGCAACTGTACGGCCAAAATTTTCAGATAATTTAACCAACCCTGCCGGTTAGAAGCAACGTTGATTTTTATCCTTTTTACAATTTCCATAATTAACACAGCGATAGCAAATTTCATTTACCAAAGGTTTGTCATCAAAGAAATCCTTTAAATTTTGCAAAGTAACTTCCGCTATATTGTTTAAAGCTTCCTGGGTTAAAAATGCCTGATGAGAAGTTACAATTACATTGGGCATGGAAATTAAACCGGATAAAATATCATCCTGAATAATGTCATAGGATTTGTCTTCATAGAAAAATTCCGTTTCCTCTTCGTAAACGTCAAGTCCGGCTCCCCCAACCTTTTCTTCCTTAATTGCATTTAGCAAATCTTCGCTGTCAATTAAAGCACCTCTTGAAGTGTTGATAATATATACTCCTTTTTTCATCCTGTCAAATCTGGCCTTATTCAGCAGATGATAGGTGTCTTTTGTTAAGGGACAATGAAGGGATATAATGTCGGATTTTCTGCACAACTCGTCCAGAGGCACATATTGAATATCGGAGTTCTCAACCGGATACGGATCATAAGCCAGTACATTAAGGCCAAAACCTTTGCATATACTGATAAAAACACGCCCAATTTTACCGGTACCGATAACTCCTATGGTTTTACCGTGAAGGTCAAAACCAATAAGGCCATTTAAGCTGAAATTATGCTCCTTAGTCCGGTTATAAGCACGGTGAATCTTACGGTTTAGCGTTAACAAAAGGGCCATAGCATGTTCTGCCACAGCATAAGGAGAATAAGCCGGTACCCGGACCACATGGATTTTATTATAAGCCGCTTTAAAGTCAATATTATTATAGCCTGCGCATCGCATAGCGATGATTCTAACCCCGTTTTTATACAAAATATCTATGGTTTTCGCATCGATTGTGTCATTTACAAAGGCAACAACCGCTTCATAGCCATTAGCCATTACGGCAGTCTGAGAATCAAGTTTTGCCTCATAATAATCAATATCAAAGCCATATTTTTCTTTATAAGCGTCAAAATAAATTTTATCATACGGTTTTGTATCAAAAAAGCATATTTTTTTCATAATTAACCCCACTCCTTCGAATCAGACAAAACACAAAAGTCCCATCCTTATTCGTGACGGGAAAACTTCCTAATTCTGTTAAGCATATTTTTATTAAAATTTACTACTTTTCTGTCATATTCCTCATCCATAAACTTAGACGTCAATAAGAAATCTGCCGTAGCAGGGTTATTGGCTATAGGTATGTCATAAACCACCGCAATACGAAGCAAAGCTTTTACGTCCGGATCATGGGGCTGAGCTTCAAGGGGATCCCAGAAAAATACCACAAAATCAATTTTTCCTTCCACAATTCTGGAACCAATCTGCTGGTCACCGCCTAATGGTCCGCTGTTATAACCTCTTACCGGCAGGCCCGTTTTTTCAGAAATAAGACGGGCAGTGGTACCTGTTCCGCATAAAAAATGTTTGCTTAAAATATCTTTATTTTTATCTGCCCATCGAACCAGTTCCTGTTTTTTCGCATCATGCGCAATCAAAGCAATGTTTTTTTTCTTTCCTATTTTAAAATAAATAAAATCATCCTGTAACATAAATACCTCCTTTATCCAAATACCTCTTTTGGCAAATGAAAACACTATTATTGTACTGTGTACCACATTTGTAATTTTATTCTATCACTTTTATGTTAACTCTATCATAATTATTTTGCAATAAAAATGCAAATAAAAACTGCCGGACGCAACCTGACCCGAAGGGATTCTCCTGTTCCGGCAGTTTTTGCTTTAGAGGACAGGTAACAAATTATTATTTTTTCTAATGCGACCTATTACTTTTTCTAATACCGCTACTCTTTACCGCTTTCCGCATATATTAAAAATCATATAATACTTTACAGATATTCCTGTCTATTTCATTATAACGATTCTTGAAGATATGGTAAATATTCAATTTCTTAGTTCCTTTTCTACATTGAGACACCAGGGAAATTTTAAAAATACTTATTCCGCAAAAATGTATAAATATAAACTTAAAAATCTTCTTAATGTTTTTTCTGCTTGTTCTTAAAGTTTTTTTATGTTACAATATACTTGTATACAGTCAACCAAAATACAACTTCAAATTCATTTTTCCACTTACCCGTATCATGCAGATTTATGTATGTAATTTCATTCATATTTCTACATGTTTATTTATTTTTGACCTTTTGAAGCTGTATTTCACTATGAAAAGACAGGAGGTTACCATGAGCAACAACACTTATTCAAACATTACACCAGAAATATTGGCCTTAACCGAATTATGTGCCAAAAACAGTAGAATTGATCCTGCCCTTTATACAAAATACGATGTAAAACGGGGACTGCGAGATGTAAGCGGAAAAGGGGTATTAACCGGTTTGACTGAAATTGCTGAAGTACGTTCCCATATTATTGTTGATTCCGAATATGTTCCCTGTGAAGGCAAATTATATTACCGGGGTTATGACGTCGAACAAATTGTTAACGGTTTTATAAATGAAGACAGATATGGTTTTGAAGAAACTACCTATCTTCTTTTATTTGGGGAATTACCTGACAAAGAACAACTGGATAAATTTAAAAAAATACTGGGGGAATACCGTTCCTTGCCCACTTCCTTTGTCCGGGATATTATCATGAAAGCTCCCAGCAGGGATATGATGAATACTCTGGCCAGAAGTGTCCTAACCTTATATTCCTATGATGACATGGCAGACGACATTTCCCTCCCTAATGTTATGAGACAGTCTCTCCAGTTAATTTCCCTGTTTCCTTTGCTATCCGTTTACGGGTATCAGGCTTATCGCCATTACCATGACGGTCAGAGTCTTTTTATACATACGCCGGACCCTAATTTGTCAACAGCGGAACTGATTCTCCACTTACTAAGGCCTGACAGCAAGTTTACCCCTCTGGAAGCCAAAATTCTGGACGTAGCCCTGGTTTTGCATGCGGAACACGGCGGTGGCAATAACTCTACCTTTACAACTCATGTTGTAACTTCCACCGGAACTGATACCTACTCTTCTGTGGCCGCTTCCCTGGGCTCTTTAAAAGGTCCCAAACATGGTGGCGCCAATATTAAGGTGGTTCAAATGTTTGAGGACATGAAAATGAATCTGAAAGACTGGACGGATGAAGATGAAGTAAGAAATTACCTTACAGCACTTTTACATAAAGAAGCCTTTGACAAGGCCGGCCTGATCTATGGTATGGGCCATGCGGTATATTCCATATCCGATCCCAGGGCCAATATATTTAAAAAATTTGTGGAAAAACTTTCCGAAGAAAAAGGAAGAATGAAAGAATATCAGTTATACAGCCTGGTAGAACGGTTAGCTCCCCAAGTCATAGCCAAAGAACGTCAGATTTACAAAGGTGTCAGTGCCAACGTAGATTTTTACAGCGGTTTTGTATACAGTATGCTAGACCTTCCCATTGAGTTATACACACCTATCTTTGCCATTGCCAGAATTTCCGGCTGGAGCGCCCACCGCATTGAGGAATTGCTGAATGCCGGTAAAATAATCCGGCCTGCCTATAAAAGCGTGGCAAAGCAGAAACAATATGTACCCATTTCAGAAAGATAATGGTCATATACATAAAACGAGAAGAAACCCTGAATATTTCAGGATTTCTTCTCGTTCATCCGAAATAATCCCCTCATTTTGGTCAATTGGTTTTGTCAATTAGAACTTTCTAAGCTTCTTAGCGTTTTCAGGAAGTTTTTTCTGATAAGCTATAAAAGTGCAGCAACTATTTGCTTCCTTGGATGCTGACATCATAGCCAGTTTAGCAGCTACCTTACCGATATTTACTTTTTTCATAGTAATCCTCCTTTTAATTAATATTTCACGTTTATTATGTAACATATACTGATGAAAATATTTTAACATAAAATTTGGACATGTTTCCCTTTTTGTAGTAAATGATACGATTTTTGTAGTAAATAATATTTTTTATTGAATATTTGTTAAACAAACAACAGAGCTGTAACACTAAAAATATTATCCGAGTGTTCAATATTTAAAATTCCATCATACTTCTCCACCGCATTTCTGACGTTATTAATTCCAATGCCATGATTGATTTTATCATCATTGGTTGTGATTATGTTTCCGTTTTCATAGATAATTTTGTTGTTATAATGATTCTTTATATCAATGATTAATCTGCCCTTATCATACCGGATTACCGCTTTTATTACTTTTTTGTCATCCGGCAGCAAGCTGCAGGCATGTATGGCATTATCCAGCAAATTTCCCAGTATTACAGTCATGTCAAAGGATTTTACCTCCAGGTGCTCCGGTACGCATACGTCCAGGTTTACATGAATTCCTAAGTTTTCCGCTTCCTGCAGTTTAAAATTTAAAATACTGTCGATGACCAGGTTTCCGGAATGGGAGTAATCGCTTTTTATAACCTTATTATTCATCATCAGTTCAGATAAATATTCTTTTAGCTTTTCCTTCTCATCATTCTCAAAAAGGCTGTACAATGTGGATATATGGTTCATTAAATCATGCCTGTAGGCTCTGGTGGCAGCCAAGGAAGCTTTCATCAGCTCAAACTGGTGTTCATAATTATTGTTTTGCTGTATCAGCATTTTATTGGTCATTTTTTCATCCATTTCGGCGATAATGGCATCATACAGATAAAAGGTTGCAACGTTAATAATCAACAGCAAGACGATACCAAGCAAAACCTGCCAGATTTCAAGTCCGGAAGCTAGCAGAAGGACTACCGTAATATACATGGAAGCCGACGGAATTAAAAGAACAGCAAGCCAGTAAACAACGGGTATTATGGCTCCTTTTTTTACGTTTTGATATTTTTCAATAAGCAAAACCATCATGTATGAAAATATTTGAATTCCAATCATACCGCTTATGGACGAGTAATTATTTTTCCCAAAAATTTTGGAATTGATATGGCCTGTCATTAAAACCACAATGCTTTCCGTCAACAGCAAAATAAGGCAAATTAACAATACGGATAAAATTCTTTGTTTTACGCTTGCCTTATAGTTAAAGGACAAAATCAATAAGGCAACCAGATTAATTGTTAACGTAACTATGGGTATGTTAATTAACAGATAAAATCCAGTTATGCAGACATAATACGCAAGATAGGAAAGATATTCAATTGGCTTGTTTATATCCTTTCTTTCAAAAAATACTCCCATAAATTTAAATATTATGTACGTTCGGAATAAGTTCATTATTACATAAACTATATCATAGATTACGATATCCAATTTATTTTCCTTCTTTCTCAAATTTAATCTGCAATTCCAATATTTGTCTCCTTCTTTGCTGACTGATAGGAAGTACGGTATCATTGGACATGGTTACTTCCTTATGCCCAAATCTGGAAATATGCGCATAGTTTACCACATAGGATTTATGGATATAAAGAAAATGATATTTCTCCACTTCCCGATACACTTCTTCCAGACTTCCGTAAAATTTAATTACGGATTTGTTGGTTATTATCTTAACCTGCCTGTTTTCCGCTTCAAAATAAAGAATATCCTTAATAGCCACTTTATAAGTGTTATGGTTTTGCTTATATGTAAAGAAATTATTGAGCCGTCCCGACAAATCCATGGCCTTTTCAACATCTTTAATAATTTTTTCAGCTTCAATGGGTTTGTGTAAAAAATGCATCGGTCTTACTTCAAACAGTTCCAGATAATAATTGTCTTTTCCGGAAATGTAAACAATCTGTACGATTTCATTTTTCATTTCATCCCGTATTTTTTTCCCGACCTCTATTCCATTCATTTTCTTTAGTTCAATATCAAGAAATATCAGGTCAAAGTCTTCCTCTTCCTCCATAAAACGGCACAGTTCTTCACCGGAAGTAAAAACTTCCACATCGATGGTCTCCAAACAGGTTTTGCTGTAATCTAAAATGACCTGTTCAATCGCCGAGCAAATTGTAATTTCATCATCGCATATTGCTATACGGAACATCCCTTATCCCTCTTTCTCTAAAGTAACAATCTATCTTATCTGTTTAAATCTGGTAGACCCAATTATTTTATCACAAGTTACCAGATTAAACAAATTATGTATTTTTTTGCAGGATAATGGGTTCTGTATAACGATAATAAAGAGCCTGGAAAGCCAGACTCTGATTATGATGCGCTACACATCCTGCCCTTAAAATCAATTACAAGTTAATTCAGTTAACCAAAAAAATACCTTCTATACCAGGTGTGATTTTGTATAGAAGGTATTTTCCTGTTGTAGGAGTTACATGGTTTCTTGGTTCTCATCTCACCTGTATAACACATATGAAAGCCGTTGGGATAGCTCAAAATAAAATGAATTATACTCCCAATCTCGATTGACAAATGCATTATAACATGATTTTTCTCCATTTATAGGCAAATGTAGTAAATATTACGATTTTTGTAGTAAATAATAAAAAACTATGTCATTATCTGTCATCTATTGTTTTTATAAATACTCATAAGACTTGTATACGGCACAATCTCTGCTGCCATTTTCCGACTAAATAAATTCATATATACCATCTTTCCCCACTAAAAATCCTTCTTCCACCATATGTTTTCTGAGACTGCTAAAATCGTCGTAATAATCTGCCAGTATAAGATTTACTTCCAGTTTCGTGTATTTTCTGCCTGACTTAAATGCTTACGTTAACTCGGACAAAATCTTTCGTTTCTGAACTTGTACGGGTATGCTTTTAAACTTACCCCTTTCAAAAAAAAACTGTTTATAATCTTTTTTCAATGCTTATTCCAAGGCGGTTTTTAAAACTTTTCATTCTTTCTTTATTATCTTTATTATTTTTTTAATATTCTGCAGGCAAAAACCATAGAACTTTCCGTGTAATCGTGGTAAGATTATTCATATGTAACACTAAATGTAAGGAGATAAAACTTATGAAAACCAAATTATTCAGCCGCCTGTTTGCTCTGGCAATCCTGTTAGCGGTTATTTTTCCGCCTTTTCATGTACAAGCAAAAGAGGTGGAATTCCCGGAAATCAGTATTAAGCTTACCATACCGGAACAAACGGTCGTTTTAACAAGCCATACACCTAATACGGATGAAAACTGGAAAGTTGCCGGAATAACGGACCCGAAAAGCGAAAAAAAGACCATGAATAATATGGGAGTAGTGGCAATCCTATATGATAAAAATTCCAACTCCACCGTCCGGTTAATGGAAAAATACTCCGGTACCACCCGAAAAATCTTTCATTTATCCCTCTTATCCGAAAAAGAGTTAGATGAGTTTTTAGAAAGCTTTACTTCCGACACGGACAGGAATGAGAAAGCTACCATAGAAAAATATTCCCACCCGGAAATTCCCTTTTATCGTTACACCCTTAAAGTGGAACAAGAAGGAGATACATACCAGGAAATTATTTATGGAACCATAGTTAACGGTTGTGCGGTTAATTTTGATACCTACGCCAAAAACAACAAAGAACCTATAGACGAAAGCTTTATTAAGGAACTGGTGGCAGGATCCCACTTTACTGAATTTTTGGACAAAGCCGAAGTGGAAAAACAAGAAAGGTCCTTTCGTATCCGGGTTATTATTTTCCTGATTGTCAGCGCCGGCCTGATTACTGCCGCCGTCTTTTATAACAGGAAGAAACGTCGGAAATTAAACGAGGCAAAAGCGGCAAAAGCGGATGCTCTGAGTAAGTTTTATACGGAACAAAAGAAAAAAGAAGAGCAAAATATAAAAGACCCCGTTTTATTCGTTAACCGTACCAGGTATACGGAAGAAGTTATCAAAGACTATTTTTATTATAATGAAATATTTCACAAATTAAAAACCTGGATTATAGTTGCAGTTTGCTTCCTATTGATTTTGGTAATGCTGTATCAGACAAAATACAGTTTTATCAGCTGCAGTATTGCCGTTATACTGCTGTTTGCTTTTGTTTACTATCAGGGTATTCGTATTGAGAAATTAATCAAACAGACAATGAACGTATATCATAAAAATAAAAATACGGAAGCGGTATTTACCTTTTATGAAGATTATTTTACCTTATCCGGAATACAATACCTTTCCAAATACCCTTATTTACAGATTACAGAAATTAGGGAATACAAGGATTATATCTACCTTTATAACGGGCCGGATAAAGCTTTTTATATGAAAAAAGACGGCTTTGACAAGGACGTGAATGATTTCATAAAATTCATAAAAGAGACAGTAAAATCAAAGAAAACTCATTAAATAAGTTTTGTTTCACATTTAAACTTTAAAACTTATAAATAATTATTGAAAGACAAATTTATATGATTTAAAACGAAAAAAGGGCTGTTACATAATGCATTGCCATTCCTGATGCACTTAATCATGCATTGTTGCAACAGCCCCTTATAATTTGCTGTATTTTATCCTGCTCTAAACCAATTATTTTACTACATATTGCGGAATCTTTCGTAGCGTCTGGCTACAATCTCTTCTTTCGGCATGGACCGGTAACGGCTTATGAAATCCAAAATGTCCGCCCTAAGGCCAGCTGCTACTGTTTCCATATTATCCAGATGCAATGTTTCCTTTTCCGGAATAATACGTTCTATAATATTTAGTTCCTTTAAATCGGCTGCGGTGATTTTCATTACTTCCGCCGCTTCGCTGGCCCTTTTGCTGTCTTTCCACAGAATGGACGCAAACCCTTCGGGAGACAGTATGGAATAGGTAGCATTTTCAAGCATCCATACCTCATTGGCTACAGCCAATGCCAAAGCTCCGCCGCTTCCTCCTTCTCCGATTACAATGGAAAGAATGGGTACCCTGATTGCGGACATTTCATATAAGTTTCTGGCAATGGCTTCTCCCTGTCCCTTTTCCTCTGCCTCAATACCGCAAAAAGCTCCGGGAGTATCGATAAAACAAATAATGGGACGATTGAATTTTTCCGCCTGCTTCATCAGACGCAATGCCTTCCTGTAACCCTTTGGATTGGCCATACCATAATTTCTTTTTAAATTTTGCTTTATGCTTCGTCCTTTTTGCTGTCCTATTACAGTTACGCTAATATCATCAATAAAAGCGATTCCTGCCACAATGGCTCCGTCATCACCGGAAACCCGGTCTCCATGCAGTTCCATAAATTTATTAAATATAGCGCTTATAAAATCCAGACTGGTTGGCCTTTGTGTACTTCTTGCAATCAAAACCCGATCCCAGGCAGTTAAATCTGACATAGTAACCTCACCTTCCGGGGTATTTTCTTTATTACCCAATTAATAGTTTAACTTTTAATCAGCATGGACAAGGTTGATTTTAATTTATTTCTCTTTACAATTTTATCAATAAAGCCGTGTTCCAGCAGGAATTCGGCACTTTGAAACCCTTCCGGCAGCCGCTGTCCAATGGTTTGCTCAATTACCCTGGGGCCTGCAAACCCAATTAAGGCACCTGGTTCTGCCAAAATTACATCCCCTAACATGGCAAAACTTGCCATAACGCCGCCGGTTGTAGGATCCGTCAATACCGATATATATAACAGGCCTGCCTCGTCATGTTTTTTTAAGGCCTGAGAAGTTTTTGCCATCTGCATTAAGGACACAATTCCCTCCTGCATTCTGGCACCGCCGGAACAGCAAAAAATAATAACCGGGATTCTTAAATTTGTGGCTCTTTCAATCATTCTGGTCAGTTTTTCCCCAACCACTTTTCCCATACTGCCCATGAGGAAATTGGCTGCCATAACACCGATGGCAACGGGAAGATCGTCAATTTTTCCTTGCCCTGTAACTACCGCTTCATCAAGGCTTGTTACCATCTTCATTAATTCCAGCTTGGACTGATATCCGGGGAAATTTAAAGGGTCACTTACAGCAAGTTCCTCATCCCACTCCGTAAAACTGCCCTTATCCAGTATCATGCTGATTCTGGTCCGTGGCGTGATACGAAAATAATTGCCGCAATTGGGGCAAATATAATAATTGGCCACAACATCTTCCGTATATACAATTTCATTGCATTTGTTGCATTTTTCAAATAAGCCGTCAGGTATCTGAGCCTCATCCAGAGAATTTTTTACCTTGTCGCCTAATTGTACCTGTTTTAATCCTGCCATATTACTGGTGCACTTTTTAAAATTCACCTAAAGTTCCCCCTTCGGATAAAATTCTTTCCACAAATCCGGTATCTATATTCCCTTTGATATAATCCTCATGATTAATCATCCGGTACTGAAAATCAATATTTGTGTCAATTCCCTCAATAACCAGTTCGCCTAAAACTCCCCGCATTTTTTGAATAGCCAGTTCCCTTGTCGCATCGTGAACCATCAGTTTTAAAATCAGAGAATCGTAAGCAGCAGGTATTTTATAACCCGCATAAAGGGCTGTATCAATCCGCACCCCGTTTCCCCCGGGCAAATGAAGATTGGTCACCAGACCGGGAGAGGGAATAAAATTTTTGTCCGGATTTTCTGCGTTAATTCTGCACTCAATGGCATGGCCGGTAATCTTTATGTCCTCCTGCTTAAGCTTAAGCTTTTTACCGGAAGCAATTTCAATCTGTTCCCGAATTAAATCAATACCGGTCACCAGTTCGGTCACACCGTGTTCAACCTGGATTCTGGTATTCATTTCTATAAAATAAAACTGATTATTCTCATCCAGCAAAAACTCAATGGTACCGGCATTGCTGTAACCGACAGCTTTGGCTGCCTTTACTGCCGTATCTCCCATTCGTTTTCTTAATTTTTTATCGATTGCAAATGAGGGAGCTTCTTCAATCATTTTCTGATGTCTTCTTTGAATGGAACAGTCTCTTTCACCCAAATGGACCACATTACCGTAATTGTCAGCTAATATCTGAAATTCAATATGCCTTGCCCTGGGAATATATTTTTCAATATACATCGTATCATTTCCAAAGGCATTTGCTGCTTCTTTACTGGCTGTTTCATAAAGATGCATAAATTCGTCTTCCTTGTAGACGATTCTCATTCCTTTTCCGCCCCCTCCCGCAGAAGCTTTTATCATAACCGGATACCCTATTTCATCCGCTATTTTTTTCCCTTCTTCTGCGGAATTGACAGGATCCTTGCTCCCCGGCACAATCGGTATGCCGGCTTCCATCATAGTTCTTCTGGCTTCGGATTTATTGCCCATTTTTTCAATGACTTCCGGAGAAGGGCCAATAAAAGTAATGTTGCATTTACGGCAAAGGGCCGCAAATTTACTGTTTTCCGATAAAAAACCAAAACCGGGATGAATGGCATCGGCTCCGGTTGCAAGGGTGGCGCTAAGAATCCGGTCTACCTTTAAATAACTGTCTTTTGAGGGCATGGGGCCAATACACACTGTTTCATCGGCCAACTGGGCATGAAGGGCTTCCTTGTCAATATCCGAGCAGACCGCAACCGTACCAATACCCATCTGTCGGCAGGCTCGAATGATGCGAACTGCTATCTCCCCACGATTGGCTATTAAAACTTTCTTTATCATAGTTCCTGCTCCCATCTAAACAATTTTGCCGGGTAACCCCGGCAGGTGGCATTTTTAACCAATAGCAAAGATTAATTCCGCTTCGGCAAAAGTCCGCTCTCCATCATAGGCTTTCGCATTGGCAATTCCAACACTGCCTTTCCTTTTTATTAATTCAACTTCAAGCGTAAGAACGTCACCTGGTACTACTTTATTGCGAAATCTTGCCTTATTGATTCCTCCAAAATAAGAATTCTTACCCCTGTTTTCTTCAAGGGACAAACATACCACCGCGCCGACCTGGGCCAGGGCTTCGATAATTAAAACACCTGGCATAACAGGTTCATCCGGAAAATGCCCCATAAAAAAAGGTTCATTATAGGACACACACTTACGCCCTACCGCTCTTACTCCAGGTTCCAGTTCATCAATACGGTCAATTAATAAAAAAGGACTTCGCTGGGGTATGATTTTCCTTATTTCATTTATATCCAACATAACCTAAGCTCCTAACACTTATAGTGGCTTAATGGTCACCAAAGGCTGACCATATTCCACCATATCTTTATTTTTCACAAGTATGGCTTCCACATAGCCATCATAGGCAGATTCTATTTCATTCATAATCTTCATAGCTTCAATAATACCAATAATCTGTCCCTTCTTAATCACATCCCCTACCGAAATAAAAGGTTCGCTATCTTCCGATTTTGCAGCATAGAAAGTACCGACCATGGGTGATTTAATGGTTTTTGTGCCAGTTTCTTTGTCCTTTTCGGTTGTTTTTTCTTCCGAAGCCTGGGGGGTAAATAAAACTTCAGTTGACTGATTATTGGTCCCGCCCCGGATAATTTCCATGGACAAGCTGCTGTCACCTTCTGTATATTTAAAAGATGTTAAAGAAGACTCGGATACGGTTTTTATTAATTTTATAATATTTTCCATTTTCATAATTGATATCACCTATCCAACAAATTTTTTTACCAGCAAACTGCCGTTGTGACCGCCAAAGCCCATGGAGTTACTGATGGCATAATTCACGGTCACTTCCGCCGCCTCTTTCGTATAGTTTAAGTCCAGTTCTTCGTCCGGAATTTCATATCCGGCAGTGGCATGAATATAATTTTCCATAACCGATTTTACGCAGACAATAAATTCCACAGCTCCTGCCGCTCCCAGCAAATGGCCGGTCAGAGACTTGGTAGAATTCACATATAGTTTATAGGCATGATCCCCGAAAGCCTTTTTAATGGCCCTGGTTTCAAATAAATCATTATATGGAGTGCTGGTTCCGTGAGCATTGATATAATCCACTTCTTCCGGCCTTATACCGGCTTCTTTAACGGCTAACAACATAGCTCTTGCAGCCCCTTCTCCGTCTTCGCTGGGAGAAGTTATGTGATAAGCGTCGCAGGTAGCACCATAACCGGCTAATTCAGCTAAAATAGTGGCTCCTCTTTGGACGGCATGTTCATAAGATTCTAAGACTATGACACCGGCGCCTTCTCCCATAACAAAACCGCTTCTTTCTTTATCAAATGGTATGGATGCCCTGAAAGGATCTTCCGAAGTAGTCATAGCAGTTAAGGCGGAGAATCCGGCAACACCGATAGGGGTTATGGCAGCTTCCGTCCCTCCGGCAATCATTACGTCGGCTTCATTGTTCTGAATATAACGGTAGGCTTCTCCAATAGAATGGGTACCGGTAGCACAGGCTGTTACAATATTGGTACATTTTCCTTTTAATCCAAAGTGAATTGCCACATTTCCGGCAGCCATATTGGATATCATCAAAGGTACCAGTAAAGGCGCGATTCTTTTTGGCCCCTTTTCCAGCAGTTTTTTGTGTTCTCTCTCGATTGCCTGCAAACTTCCGATACCGGAACCAACCGACACTCCGATTCTTGTCAAATCCTCTGTTTCCAGATTCAGCCCGGCATTTTCAATGGCCTGAGCCGCTGCCGCTACGGCATACTGACAAAAGAGCTCCATCCTTTTTGCAGTTTTTATATCCATGTATTTTTCCGGATGGAAATCTTCTACCTGTGCCGCCAGTTTTACTTTATAATCTGTCGTGTCAAAATAAGTAATCGGTTTAAATATATTCTTTTTTTCTTTTATATTCTGCCAGAAAGTATCAATATCATTTCCGACAGGAGATATAATTCCCATACCGGTAACAACCACTCTTTTCATGTTGTAATCCTCCTGAATTTACGCTGTTAATATTTTTTTAATCTTTTGCAATATAAGCTTTTCTATGTGAATAAACATTCCAATAACCATCTTTATGATATACTAAGACCTCCGTCCACAATAATGGTCTGACCGGTAATATAGGAAGCTTTGTCGGAAGCCAAAAAAGCCGCTGTTTCCGCAATATCTTCCGCTTCCCCTAATCTTCTTAAAGGTATCCGTTCTGTAATTTTTGATTTTAGCTCTTCCTTTAATACTGCGGTCATATCCGTATTAATATAACCTGGCGCTATGGCATTGACTGTAATACCTCTGGAACCCAATTCCTTTGCCAGGGATTTTGTCATACCGATAATTCCTGCCTTTGCGGCACTGTAGTTTACCTGTCCTATGTTGCCAATAACACCGGATATGGAGGAAATATTAATAATACGTCCGCCCTTTTGCTTAATCATAAGGCGGGAAGCCTGTTTTAAACAATGAAAAACACCATTTAAGTTAGTGTCAATAACCTTGTCAAAATCTTCCTGTGTCATTTTAAGGATTAAATTATCTTTGGTAATTCCTGCGTTATTTACCAATATATCCACTTTGCCAAATTCTTTTATGGCAAAATTAAACAACTGTTCCACTGCCTGCGGATCCGTCACATCAGCCTGAAAGGCAAGTGCCTTTTTTCCTTCTTTTGTAATCAGCTCCACCACTTCTTCCGCTTTTTCTTTGGACCCGTTGTAATTCACTATCACATTGGCCCCATAACGGGCAAAAGTTAAGGCTATGGCTTTACCGATTCCTCTGCTGGCACCGGTGATAATTGCAACTTTATTTTCTAACATCCTGCTACCTCCCGGAGTTTATCCAAATCTTCCACTTTTTCAATATTTATTGCCTTACAGGATTTATCTATTTTTCTAATAAAGGCTGACAATGTTTTTCCAGGTCCGATTTCAATAAAGGTATCCACTCCGGCTGATATGATATTTTCCACACTTTGCTGCCATCTTACCGCAGAATAGACCTGTCTTGCCAAAAGTTCCCGGATTTCTTCTTTTTTTGTTACCAACTCGGCATTGACATTGGCAACGTAGGGTACAATTGGGTCCGAAATTTTAACCTTTCTTAGTACCTGATACAGTTTTTCACCGGCACTTTTAAGCAAGGGGGAATGAAAAGGGCCGCTTACATTCAGAGTAATTACTCTTTTGGCCCCGTTTTTTAAAAGCTGCTCTTTTGCTTCTTCCACCCACTGTTTTTCACCGGAAATAACAACCTGACCCGGACAGTTATAGTTTGCCACTGTCACAATGCCGGGAAGCTTTCCAATAATTTCCTCAATCAGTACAGAATCCATACCAAGAACCGCTGCCATAATACCCAGTCCTGGTTTTACCGCATTCTGCATCAGAATTCCCCTTTGTCGCACTACCCGGATTCCTTCTTCAAATTCCAGGCAGCCGCAGGCCATTAATGCGGGATATTCGCCTAAACTTAATCCGGCACAAACATCCGGCCTGATACCAGTTTTTAAAACCTGAGTTAAAATTGCCATACAGGTGGTAACCATAGCAATCTGGGTATATTCCGTTATATCTAACCTGTCATTTTTCTCAAAGCAAAGTTTTCCCATATCCATATTAAGTACTTGGGAAGCCCTATCAAAAACTTCACTGGAATCCTTAAACTGCTCATAAAAATCCTTTCCCATGCCAATATACTGCGCACCCTGGCCCGGGAATATAAATGCCGTCTTTCCCATTATTGATATCCTCTCTTTAAAGTTTCTTAAAAGGATTGTTCCAATCAAAACACTCTTTTGCTTCCTTTACCATCTCTTCAATTATTTCTTTGCAGGAACCTTCTTTGGATATTAAGCCTGCAATTTGACCTGCCATTACTGATCCATTTACAATATCTCCTTCCACTACCGCTTTTCTTAAAGAACCTAATGTCAGCTGTTCCAACTCTTCAAAGCTTTTGCCTTCCTGTTCCAGTTTCAGATAGTTTCTCGTCATATTGTTGCGGATGGAACGCACCGGATGTCCGGTAGACCTGCCTGTTACCACCGAGTCAATATCTCTGGAGGATATGATTCTTTTTTTATAATTGTCATGTGCAATAGATTCATTAGCTACGACAAATCTGGTACCGATTTGTACGGCTTTTGCTCCTAACATAAATGCCGCTGCCATACCTCTTCCATCTCCGATACCGCCCGCCGCAATAACCGGTATATTTACCGCATCCACAACCTGAGGAATTAAAGCCATGGTAGTCAGTTCTCCTATGTGTCCGCCGGCTTCACATCCTTCTGCTACCACCGCATCGGCACCGTACTTTTCCATTCTCTTAGCAAGTGCTACCGATGCAACCACTGGAATAACTGCAATTCCTGCTTCTTTCCACATTGGTATGTATTTTTCCGGATTACCGGCCCCTGTAGTTACTACTGAAATTTTTTCTTCTGCCACAACTTTCGCAATTTGGGGAGCATGAGGACTTAATAACATAATGTTTACGCCAAAGGGCTTATCCGTTAAAGCTTTTGTCTTTTTTATCTCCTCTCTTACAACTTCGGCCGGCGCGCTGCCGGCTGCAATGATTCCCAGACCTCCCGCATTGGATACGGCGGCTGCCAGATGATGCTCCGCAACCCATGCCATCCCCCCTTGCAAAATTGGGTATTCTATTTTCAGCAAATCACAAACACACGTTTTCATAAATCATCCTCTATTCCTTATATATAATTGGATCTATTTTCTTACCTTTACTCAATTCCCTTATCTTTTAAATAATTTATGACATCTCCTACCGAAACGATATTGTTTAAATCCTCCGATGGAATTTCAATCTCATATTTTTCCTCTATGGCCATAACCAGTTCGAATAAATCCAAAGAATCGGCTCCCAGATCATCTTTAAAAGTTGTGCTTTCCGTAATCTCACTTTTATCAACATTTAACTGTTCTTCAATAATTTCCTTTAAATTCTCTAACACGTTTTATCTCCTTTACTTCTTTCTTATTTTTTATTCAGACTTATTATTGCCTTATTTTTCCTTGGTAATTCATTTTGTCTGTTACATTCCTCTATTTTCATATATGATTTAACTGTATCTTTTTGGTCCGTAGTTTACTGCTGCCTTTATGTCGTTTTAACAGAATAAGTACTATACTGCTTAATACAATAACTGTGGCTGCTATACCGGATAAAATTTTAAAAAATCGATGCAGCTTCTTTCTAAATATGCTGATTTGAAATCCTCTGATATAACCTGATTCCTCTGTTTGGACAGACTTCCCGTCAAGTTTCCCGAAATGAATATTTTCCGCCATTACAAAGTCATTGTCCGCAGTTATATGTTCTTTCATAGGATTTTTTTCAGGGAACTCATAAGACTGTTTTGCTGTTTTAAAATTTAAAAGCCTTTTAAAAAAAGGTATCTTTTCCCGTTTCATATCCTTTTCCATGTAATCATCTTCAAGCAAAGCCGGATCCAATTCACTCATCATATCAATTAATAACAGTTCGTTCATATTTTGCTCCCTTCTATGTGCAAGGACATTTCCTTTTCAAAATCCTGTTTCATTTTATTTCTTAATCTGGATAATCTGCTGTCTACGGCTGTGACCGTCATCTTCATTGCAATAGCAATATCTTTTGAAGACTGCAAATAAAAATATCGCCGAATCACTAATTCATGATCCTTTTTATTCAGGCGTCTGATTATATCATTCAATACTTGAATACTTTCTTTCCGAAACACCTGCCCCTCTACGTTTTGCTTATAATCAATATAACACCTGGCCAAATCAGATATATCCTCAGGAAGCTCCCGTTCTTCTCTTTTGCTTAGATCACGCAATTTATTAATTGCCGTATTTCTCACGATAACTTTAAGATAAGTCTTTAATGACGCTTTTTTTATATCATAGTCCTCAATGTGGTTCCAGAGTTTTAAGTAAGTGTCATTCACACACTCTTCAACATCTCTTAAACGGCTTCCTAAGATGCCACTAGCGATATGGAATAACAGCTTTTCATACTTTTTTTCTAATTCCAATAAACCTAATTCATTCTTCTCATACATCAGGTTTATTATGGCCTCATCCCTCAAGTTGCAAGCCCCCTTCCTATGCGCTCGTTTACTTATACACTAAAACAAAGCAAATCTTGCAAATAAAAGTTAGAAATTTATTACTATTATTACCCTTATTTTCCAATTAGTCAAATTAAGATTTTATTACTATCATATTTATTACTAATATGATATGAATACTAATATTTAACCATATTCATATCAAAAAAAGACACAAAAAGGCTGTTGCACAATGAGTATAAATATTACGGGAATGGCAACATGTATCCTGTGTATGAGGGATACTAAGTTGCTCACTCCTGTTTTTTTGTACCATATATTGTGCAACAGCTTTTTTGCGTCTAACCGATTATTCCTTTTTTAAACCTTCTTTGGTATAATTATTACTTCCATTCCATAAAATCCATTCCTCATATCCAGCGTCATAAACCGCCTGAATTTGGGCACGAATTTCATCGGCTCCGTATATTTTATGTGGATTTAGCCAGGTCGCGGTAAAATCCTGAAGCCAGGACCTGACCACAGCCGTTTTGTTTTTATCTTCACCTAATACAGTCCGTGACTTGTTCAATGCGTTTAAAATCAAATCATAGGGCTTAAGGTCCGGGTAATCAATACCATAGGAACCATTCTGATAATGGGAAGGATATATCATAGGGCAGATATAGTCCAGATATTTTGCCATTTCTTTATAGTCCTGTCCCACAATCTCGGCATCTACTTTACTGTCAATAATTGTTCCGTACACATCGGCAGAAACATAAACTCCCAGAGGTTTCAGATTCTCGCAAGCATATTTTGTAAAATCTGTAATCACTTCTATTTTGCTCTTATTTTTTCCATCCTCGCCGAAATCAACTTCTTTCATGCCGGAATCGGTGGAAAAACGAATATAGTCAAATTGAATTTCGTCAAATCCGATAAGGGCTGCTTCTTTGGCAACGGAAACCAGGTATTCCCATACTTCTTTTTTATAAGGATTAACCCAGCTAAGACCGCTTTTGTCATAAAAAATAGACCCGTCTTTTTTCTTTAATGACAATTCCGGCTTTCCTTTTGCCAGAACCGGATCTTTAAACGCCACAATTCTGGCTATTAAGTAAATATCCTTCTTTTTTAGTTTGGATATCAGTTCTTCCATATTGCCAATGTAATTGGCATTGGCATTCAGCTCTTTTGCTTCCGGCAAATCCATGTCATAGGTAATTTCCCCGTTATCATTTTTTATATCAATAACCATGGCATTTAATTCTGTAGTATCCACCAAATCTATCAGTTCATCCATATAGGTAGCCGTCCCTGCCATAGGACCGCTTACATAAATGCCTTTTACTTTTCTTGGTATCCTTTTGTCCGTATCGGGCTTAAAAGTTTCCTGCATATCGGTTTCTTCATCCGGGGCCGGAGAAACTCTTACGTTTACAGTATCTTTTTCCCTGCTGTTGTCTGTCTTGTCTTTAATACTGTCTGCACTGTCTGGAATTTTGGTATTATCCGTACTTTTCTCTATTTTTTTCTCATCTTTATTTTCAGCCTGTGGTTTCTTATTTTCCCCAATAGTCTGGTCAGTAACCCTTTCTTTCTTAGCTGTGGCTTTTTGAGAAATATCGGTTGTATCCTTATTTTTTTTAAAAGGAATCCCAGCCATATGGATTCCGGCCACAGCCATACCCATCAGGCAAAGAGCAATAATTGCCGCAATAATCACCTTTTTATTTTTTGATTTTCTTTTGTAATATTGTCCATGTATCTTTTCAATTCTTTTGCCCATGAATTACCCCGCCCTTTCCTTTGTGCATTTTTCATCTTCATTTTAATATTATTTTCACCTTTTTGCATCATAAAATTGTCAGTTCAAACAAAATAGTATAATTTTTCTTCTTCCGGTTGTCTATTTATTATAATCGTTTCCATAAAATGTCTTTTTGTGTTTACTTTTCATTGACACCCAATTTATTACTGTTATATAATTATTCTGTTGATATTTGGAATTGCACATTGAAATATAAAAGATTTGGGGAGGATAATTCATGGATTTTAGCAGTCGGTTAAGACACTTAAGACAAAAATATAAATTAACCCAAGGTGAATTAGCTGCCGTTCTTGGTTTAAAAGCTACTGCGATTTCTAACTACGAATCCAGGCGCAACGAACCATCTTTTGAAAAGTTAATTTTATTATCTGAATACTTTAACGTTTCCTGTGATTATATGCTGGGAATTACCGATAGTACATTGCGTATAGGAAATAATAATCTGAATAATGATATTGCTGAATTCTTTAAGTTGTATAAGAAATTAAACAAAATCAATAAGAGAGAAATTATAAATTACGCAAATTACCTGCTTTACAAACAGAATAAATTGGAAGAAAATTTAAACAATCTGCATAGTTAGATAATTCACAATACGAAAAGAACTGCCTTCATGTTTTATTCCAACTGTTAATAAAATAAAATGAGGCAGTTCCTTTATTTTGCAACTTTATTATGCATTTGCTCCGCAGCAATATTTATATTTTTTTCCGCTGCCACATGGGCATGGGTCGTTACGGCCGATTTTTTTCCCTTTTACGATGGTATTGGATCTTTTCTGCTGCCAATACAATTCTTTTCTTCTTTCTTCGGTTAACAGCTTGTCCCAAACCGGTAACTGATATAACCAGTCAGCTTTTGCTTCCACCATATTATAGTAAAGTTTTTCTTTGTCAAATCCAAGATTTACAACTGTTTTTTCATCCATTTCCTCAATAGGATTAGGATTAACTAAACTATCGTTAATACCGTCTAAGAAACCTACCATTAACTGTATGCTTGTCCCAAACTTTTCGGCCAATTCCTCTACCGTTCCTTCCACCACATGATCCGGATCCGCAAGTATTTTTTCATAAATGCCCTTTTCAACGCTGAAATAATTATCCCAGAAACGTTTTCCGTCTTTTTTCTCCGGATCAAGAGAATAGGCATAGTCTCTCCATTCTTGTAATAAACTCATGTTTTTCATCCTTTCTATCGTTTCATATTTGCAAAAAACCTGAACTTACATAAAAAAATTATAAATTCATGTATAATACTGAAAAATAAGTATCATACTATAGTTAATCTAATTTATACTTTTGGTTCTGTAAAAGGAAGAATAAAAAGATAAATTAGATTCGCGTAGTCTTATGCAAACGTTGGATCCCCCCTCCAACGATAAGACACGCAGCCAACACCAAAGAAAAGTTAAATACTTATCCTCCCCTTTTTTATACAACCCTCATGGCAAAGGCGTCATGGGGGTTGTTTCTTTTAACTTCCTTATAAATTAAGACTTTTGGCCTTTTTCACTTTTTCATGACACAAAGAGTATTTTATCATAAAAATAGTTTATACGCAACTTATACGCAACTTAATTCAACACTTAAATGGCATTAAGATATTTTTTTTGATACATTTACTTTTTCTATACTTTACTGGCAGAAATTTTTGCTTGCGTCAACTACAATATCATCAATATAAGGAATTTTTCTTTTTATTTTCCGTCTGGCGCATCATAGCAGGTCTTTAAAGTGATCCTGTTCAAACTCCTGTATGGAAATCCTTGTTTTTCCCGGATTGGCAAAGACAAAGGTTTTATCTACATTATCCAGATAATTTTGTATCTTATCGTTGGTGGAACTAATAATGGCCTGAAATCCTAATTTTCGGATTAAGTCAATACAGCTTCCTACCTTTTGTGCATCCATTTTGGAAAATGCTTCATCCAAAACCACAAGTCTTGGCGTAGGTCGTTTTCGGATACCTGATTTTGCATTAATGCGGTAAACCATAGCAAAACTTGCCAGCAAAGCCACATACAAAGGATTCTGTCCTTCTCCTCCCGAATTCTTTGAAAGCATCCGGCTTAACCGCATAGGAGGCATGCCTTCCACAATCTGCTCCATATCAAAGGATAAATAAGACCGGTAATCAGAGTAATACTCCATATTGATTCTGGCCTGTTCTAACTCTTTCGGATCACTGCTGTCCGGAGGCATAAACAGTTCGATTAATTCATTGATACGATCCCCGTAATTTTTGCTATGCTGCATGGTAAACAAATCCAGTTGGTTATCCACTTGTCCGCCTAGAACATGAGGATTAATTTCCAAATTCTCATCCATAAACATATCGTAAAACTTTCCGGTTTCCCCTTTATTTCTGGCAATAACAAACCGGTACTTGTCTTTGCCAAAGTCCAGTTGCTCTAAGATACGGTTTAAGTCATCCTTTTGCTGCATTACTTCTTTTATGGCATCTCTTATTTTATATATAAAGTCCGTTTTAAAGTGATAAATAGCAGTTTTGGCCTGCTCGTCTGCCTGTTTTGTAAATTCTATGAGTTTGCTGCTGGATAAGTTATCCAGCAACTCATCATATTCTGAATTATCCCTTCTTGTAAGAGAAAATCCTCTGTAAGAGTATTGTCTTAAATATTGTTCCCGTACGCCGACCAGATTGTCAAATTCTTTCTGCACACTGGCCTCACATTCCTTTAATTTATTTATAAGATAACCTTTAACATAATCCAGTTTATTCTTTTCCTGGGTTTTAATAAAATCACGGAATGCCTCTTCTTTTTTCGGATCTTGCACAAAATTTTTTTCTTTGTTTATTAATTCTTCATTCAGGTCAATCATTTCCTGCCGGAATCCGGAAAGGGCCCCATTCTTTTTGGACAGTTCAACAGCGGTTTTTTCTTTAAGGATGGATTGATTTTTTATAGATAAGTCTAATTCTTTTTGTTTTTCTTTCCACTTATCGATCGTGTTTTCTTTCAGTTCCTTTATTTTTGCAGTATACTCTGCCTTTTTGTTTTCCTGTGCAAGTATTTTACGAATATCGTTAAGATACTTTTCATAATCTTCAATTTCTATGTTAAAAGCTTCAAGCTTTAATACTTCTTCTAACCACTTTTTCTTATCTTCTAAAGGCTTTTTTTCATTTTCAAGCTTGAAAAGCTTTTCACTTAACTGGTCTAATCTTTGTTCTACGGCTTCTCGTCCAATATAGGCATTTTCTTTATAATCCCTGGGATTTAAGTGTTGTATTTTATATCCCTGATAAAGAATACAGTTTTTGGTAATCCCGATTTTTTCTCCAAATTCATCAATGGATTCACATTTTATAACCCGTCCCAGCAAATAATCCACATATTCTCTTGCATAATCCACTTTCAATTCTACTTCTGCTGCCAGTGAATTGTCCTGTATGACTTTTTTGCTGCTGCATATTTTATCTGTATCGGCTATGGCAACTTTATGATATTTTTCAGGATTCATTGAGGCATAAATCCCTATGGCCTCTTTTGCATAGTCCGGCGGTACCAATAAGGTAAGCTTGCTGCCGCCTAAGTACCCTTCTACCGCATTGCGCCATTCCTCATTTTTCACTTCCAGCAAATCTGCCAGAATATGAACCTCTATAGGTTTCCCGTGGATTTTTGCAAGTTCGTTTGCAATATACTCTTTTGCATCAAGCAAATAGGCAGGATATGCTTTCTGCCCTGTTTTTAGGGAAGCAATCTGACCCGTTATTTCAGCCATTTTATTCCCCAATTCTTTTAAAGTTACCAAAACTTCCTCTCGCTCTTTTTCAATACTTTCCCGGACTTTTGTAAGAGAATCCCTGATTTTTCCCATATCGGATCTGTCAGCTTTATACTCAATATATTTTTGTATGTAGCTTTTCTCTTTATCGGATAGTAAATCCCTTGCAAGCCAACCCTTTAAGAGATTACCTGTTTTATCATAAATTTCCTTACTTAGATATTGATATTCCAGCAAATGATTTAAGGATTCCAGCTCTTTTTCCAAATGATCATAACCACTGTTTTGAATGGTAATCAGTATTTCATCTCTTTGGGCCTGAAGTTTCTCTAGCTGTGACTTATACATCTCCATGGCGGCCTTTAACCGGTCTGTATCCGCTTCATAGGCCCTGCTGCAGTTCTTTATATGCTCCATTCTTTCTCTGACGGAAAGAATATCAAGTTTCTTCAGGTTATATTGATACTGATCCAATTCCTGTCTTAAGGCATCATACTTTTTATACTGTTCCTTAATATTGCTTAAAAGAGAAATTTCTTTCCTGGTGTCCTCAAGTTTCCGTTTTAACCTGGTATACTGGGCTACGCTGTCCTGCATATCTTCAATATGTATATCTTTTTCAATACAGATATAGTTCTTGATAAAATCCTCCAGTTTCATATCCATTCGAAAGGGAATTGCTTTTTTAAATAAAGCGGGGAAATGTTTTTCATGAATTCCTCCAAAATAATTGCCGTATAGCTCAGCCCTGAATTTTTCATTGGTCCTGCTGATAAAATATTCTTCCTTACCATAATTTTCGCTTAAATACACTTCTAATTCCTGAATGGAAAATACTCTTTCCCCGTCCCGATAAGCACAAGGAGCTATTGGTCCTTTATGCCAGAAAAACATTCGGTTTACCTCATTTACCGACACATCCACATCAAAGACCACCCCTATACTTTGCCTGTTTTGATTCTCCATATTGCAAAATTCCAAAACAATGGTTGAAGAAAAATTTTTATTTCGCAAATACCCTGCCTCATCATTTTCCTTTACCACTTTCATTCCCCTGAGATATTCAATCAAAGTCCGGTCCGAGTCTTCCTTGGCCGCCTTATTAAAAAAACCTCTGCCGTTGGTATCGGCGTAAAGCACTATCTGCAGTGCATCCAACACAGTGGATTTGCCGCTGCCGGAATGTCCGGTAAAAAAGTTAATATCCTTATGAAAGGTAAGTATTTTTTCATTTATATAATGCCAGTTGTTCAGGCACATCCTGGTCAGTACTTGATAACTTTTCATCCGACTCCTCCTCCCTTTCTTGATATAATTGAAGAAGTTTCTCAATGGACCCGCCGTTTAAAATCATGCTTACCGTTGGATATATAATTAATCTTGTACTTCCTTCCAACTCCTTTGTATCATCAAGTACCTCCACTGCCTGATACTTTTTTAAAGCGGCAAGAGTCTTTCTTAATTCGGTAGGGCTTATGGATTTATTATTCCATAAATGGAACAGCCGAAGCTTATCATAAATCTCATCCAGGGTTGTAAACACATGGACCGAATTGGAGGCCGTATTCATCTGTTCGTCATATATCAGTTTAAGCAATAATAAAAACAAGGTCGTCAGGCGGCTTAATTTGTCCCCCTGTAGGTTCTGGGTCTGCAGTGCCATAATTCCATACTGACGGTTTTCAATCAGTTCCATATCTGCTATGCCAAAATACTCCCGTAAAAAATCAAAGTGCCTTTCACATACCCGATACATTGGGTTTAACTGATACCGCCCCGTTTTTTTGTCATATTTTCTCTCCAGAATAAAGGTCTGGGTGAATAATTCTTTTATTAAATCTTTTAGCTGGTCTTTTTCTTCATCCAGAAGCTGATTATAATATTCAAACATCATATCTCCATTCCGCCGCAAAAACGGCATTCTCTTTTGAAATATTTTTCCAAACACGTGTAAGCCATATTGTTTACTTCTTCTCTTTTAACATAAATATCATGTCCGGATAAGTAAAGCCGTTGCCGCGAATTCTTTCCGAAACATTTTCTACCACATAAAAGGGACTCCCCTTTCTTAAACTGTAGTCATATGCCAGTATCAGCAGTTCAAAATCTTCCCTATTTGTAATGGGGTAATCTTTGGTACGGTATATACCCTTTTTCATTTTTTCCATAACAAAGCCTTCAATCTGCTTACTGCTGTAACGGCTGTTATTCCGATTAATCTTTAAAATCTCTTCCTTGGACAATTCTTCTTCAAAAACTTCTTCCACTTCTACGGTATCTGCAAAACTGCGTCGTTTGCCTCTTTTTTTATACAGGGAATTTTCAGTGATAACCGTTATATCGTTAATCCGCATGGTTTTTGCCGTCTCTTCAAAAAGACTTTCATTTTTTTCTTTACTAAGTAAATTTAACAGTGTTATCAGATTGCCTTTCATATTGTCATCATTAGACAGCAGGTATTCCAGCCTGGCCACCGTAGCCCGGATGTATTTGGTGTGTTCGGAATCAATACGGGCAATCCGCCTTTCCATATTCATCATTCCGTTTTCCAATCCAAAAATTAGTTCCGAAACTTCCCTTTCCACTTCTTCTTTTGCCTTACCCTTAGCCCCTTCTTTTGCGGCCAGGGCTCCTATCCGGTCTTCATCTTCCTGTATCTGCCGCAGCAACTTCTTTATATCATTTTTATAAATATAAAAATTGTCACTGGTCTTAAGCAAACTGTATTTTTTATTTACAATAGTTTCCACATAAACCGTCAAATGCTCTTTTAACAAATCTTCGTAATTATCTTTTTCCAAAAGGGTTGCAAAAAAACGGTCCATATTGTGAAGCAGGTCCTGCAATGACCTGTTTAGCCTGGTAGTATTAATCATGGCTGACTTTAAAAGTTCAATGCCCGCCTTTTTGTCATAGTAAAAGGAATAGATATTGGTATATACATTCTGTATGTAGAGACTACTTTCCTCCCCCTCCGGATCTGACAGGGTCTTAAACACTTCAATAAACCGGGCAGAATAGTCCGGTATTACAATGTTGGTCCGAAAGGAACTGTAATCTTCCACTTTTTTTAACCAGGCAAACCGAAGTAACCGGTTTAATATTCTGGTGGCCATAGGTTCAAACCGGTCCCCTTCCTCCTCTTCGTCATCCGCCGAAATATCCACAAGACGGTTGGAAAAATGCTCCGCAATGATCTGAATACAGGTTTCCTTACTGAGAAAATAATCATTATATAAATATTCATCGTAGATTAACATAAGAGATTCCATATAGATATAACGATTCTGGGACTGAAACAAGCTCCAGAATGGCTGAGGTATCTTATATATTTCTTTCATCTTGCGTCCATATCATACTGTAATTCTAGTATGGCCGGAATTACAAAATTCTTCCGGAATCCTTTCTTAACGTATTCTTATAAATGAGATCCTTTATATTCTTTTTTTGCCATCCAATCGGCACACGATTCCTATTCTACATGAAAAAAGAAAAAGGAACAATATTTTTTTATGCCCAACATAAGACTTATTGATTCTCATATGCTTATCCGATATAATATATTTGTCCCAAGTATTCGGAAAGGAGCCTTTATGAAAGCGAAACGTATCTTAGCGATTCTCGCAGTCATATTTTTGTTATCTGTTATTGGAATCAATTTTTATGCGGCTTTTACCGCTACCCCTGAATCCAATGCATTGTTTCAGGCCAGCTTATATTCCATGGTTGTAATTCCTATTATGATTTTTGCATATATTTTTGTATATCGTTTGGTAAAAAGAAATGATGAGGAAAAAAATACTGAGAATAAAGACCAGACAGATAAAAAGAGTTAAAGGCAGAGTTTATTCCTCTGCCTCTTTTTTTATTCTTTCAAGATGTTCTTTTAATATTTTTTCATAACCTTGATCGGAAAGTTCATAGAAAACCCGTCCTTTTAACTCTTCCGGCAAATATTGCTGTTTTACGTAATGATTCCTGTAATCGTGGGCATATTTGTAACCAAGGCCATGTCCTAATTTGGCTGCGCCCTGGTAATGGGCATCCATCAAATAAGTTGGAATGGCTGGGGTTTTTTCACTGCCCACCGTTTCCATAGCTTTCGTAATGGCCTTAACGGAAGAATTGCTTTTGGGAGCGCAGGCCACATAAGCCGCTGCCTGGGCTAAGATAATCTGGGCTTCCGGCATACCTACCCGTTCTACAGCCTGGGCCGCGGCCACCGCCACTACCAGTGCGTTAGGATCTGCATTGGATACGTCCTCTGCGGCACAGATCATAATACGCCTTGCGATAAAAGTAACGCTTTCGCCGGCATAAAGCATTCTGGCCAAATAATATATGGCGGCATCCGGATCTGATCCCCTCATACTTTTAATAAAGGCAGAAACCGTATCATAATGATTGTCCCCGGATTTGTCATACCGAACCACTCTTTTCTGAATACATTCGCCGGCCACAGGCAAGGTTATATGGATTTTTCCATCCTCGCTTCTTTCCGTAGTCAGTATGCCAAGTTCAATGGCATTTAATGCCGCTCTGGCATCACCGTTGGCCATGTCCGCAAGAAAGTCCAGGGCGTCTTCGTCAATCTCTGCCCGGTAACTGCCCATGCCTCTTTCCTCATCATAGACAGCCCGTAAAAGCAATTTCTTAATATCCTCTTTTCCCAAAGGCTTTAATTCGAATATAACGGAACGGGATAATAAAGCGCTGTTAACTTCAAAATAAGGATTTTCCGTGGTAGCCCCGATTAAAATAACGGTTCCGTCTTCCACAAAGGGAAGCAGATAATCCTGCTGGCTTTTATTGAACCGGTGTATCTCATCTATAAACAATATTGTTTTCTTTCCATACATACCGGCATTATTCTTTGCCTTATCAATTACATCTTCCATATCTTTTTTACCGGCAGAAGTAGCATTGATCTGAGTAAATTCGGCACTGGTGGTAGCGGCAATTACTTTAGCCAGTGTGGTTTTCCCTGTCCCTGGAGGGCCATAGAAAATAACGGAACTGATTTTATCAGCCTTAATTGCCCGGTATAATAGCTTATCTTTGCCTATAATGTGGCTCTGACCTACCACTTCGTCCAGTGTCCTGGGTCGCATTCTGGAAGCCAAAGGCGCTTCTTTTTCCTGATTTTTGCTTCTCATATAATCAAATAAATCCATGCTGCTACCTCCTAAACATATTTACATTGTATAGAAAAAAAGCATAAGCGTCAACCGGAAACGAACCACGTATTCACCGGTAAATCCGGTTCCGGCTGTCCCTCTTGATTTATACGGAAACTATGTTAAAATAAAATAACCTAAGTTCTAATCAGGAAATAGAAATTTAAGTTAAATTTAAAGGCGGAGATTATTATGATACCTAAAGATCCTTTTATTTTGCTCAGCTTTGTTAACACTCAGTTAAGAGACCATTACGATAACTTAAGCCAGTTATGTGAAAATCTCGGAGTCAGTGAAAAAGAAATAACAGAAAAGCTTGGCACAATTCATTATTGTTACGATCCTGTTCAAAATCAATTCAAATAGGTGATGTCTATGCCAAAACCATTTCGAACTGTCTATACGGGCGGAACCGGAGAAATAACGGAAAAAAAATCCAGATTTATTGCCAATGTGGCTCCTGCTCCGTCAGAAGAAGATGCCATAAATTTTATCGAACAAATCAGGAAAAAATACTGGGATGCCCGACACAATTGCTATGCCTATGTAATCGGTGACCGGGACCAAATTCAAAAATGCAGCGATGACGGGGAACCTGTTCGGACTGCCGGACGGCCAATTCTGGACGTTTTACTGGGGGATGGTATCCACAATACCGTAATTGTTGTTACCAGGTATTTTGGAGGGACTCTTCTTGGAACCGGCGGCTTGGTCCGGGCTTACCAAAGTGCCGCCAAAGAAGGGTTAAATCACAGTACTGTTATAGAAAAGTATTCCGGCTATAAAATCAAATTTACTACGGATTATAACAGCATCGGTAAAATCCAGTACCTTATATCTCAATTAGGCATTACAACTTTGCAATGTGATTACACAGATATGGTCAGCCTGACTTTATTAATACCGGAAGACCTTTTTGATGAATTCAAAAAGAAGCTGTCCGATATTACAGGAGGAAAAACCACAATATCAAATGAAGAAGAAGTATATTTTGCCTCCGTAAACGGCAAGACGGAAGTTTTTGATAATTAAACGGCTTCTTTTTATAAGCCCTTAAAACTAGCGAAAGCAGCTTTCCCGGGCAATAAAAAGAAGCCTCTATCACATCAGATAAGAGACTTCTAAATTTACTATTTCAAGCTATCCCTTTATGTAAACTACCTACCTTAATTGTTAACAATATTCGCTAACAAGATCGTCTACTATTTCCAGCATTGTTGTAATTGTCACACCATTAACCCACAATTTACGAACCATTTCTTTTACAATCTCCCTCGAATAAGATATGGGTTCCGTATATTCTGTTTCCAGGTAATCATCCAGATGTTTCACGATTTTAATTCCGTATAAACTAATCTCTTGTCCACGATTTCTTAAGTCTTCCACCAGATAATAATCCAGCTTAACCTGTTTATTATCATCCAAAATTAATGTTTTAGTACCCTCCAAATAAAGTTTCTTCATTGCCCCTCCTTAAAATCATCCAGTAATTTCATAAAGCATAACCTTTTCATAGCTTTATAGTTATTTACATTATATATTTGTTATTCTGCAATGAAAAGTATAAAGGCTCGCATAAATCGAGATAATTCGACAATATAATTACTTTTCTCACGATTTGAAAAAATTATATGAAATTATTTCAAAATAATCTTTGTAAACGTGAATCTTTTTACAATTACTTACATTTTTTATGGATTTAAGTTGCGCAACATTTTGTTGCCTATAAATGTATACCTATGATATTTTCCTCATACTTACAAATACATAAATATTTCTTTATTTTACAGTAACAATTTGATATAATAACAGGATAAAGGAGGTTTAATATGGACTTTAGTAAAAACGGAATTGCGAAAAAACAACGACAGATAAAATCCACCTCTAGAAAAGTTGCCTCAAAAGCTTTGGTATCTTTTTTTAGAGTGTTCTTACTTGGGATTGTGTTTTTAGCAATTATCGGTTCATATGCCGGTTTTGGCGTATTAAAGGGATTAATTGACAGTGCTCCCAGCATTGATCAAATCAATGTCATGCCAACCGGATATACAACCAATATATATGATAAAGACGGCAATCTGATTGAAACGTTAGCTGTTGCGGGAGCTAATCGTGTATATGTTACCATAGATGAAATACCAAAAGTTTTGCAAAATTGTTTTATTGCTATTGAAGATGAGCGCTTTTATGAACATAACGGCATTGATATCCGTGGTATCTTCAGGGCTTTCTTTCATGGCTTAAGTCAGGGAGGAAATTTTGACCAAGGCGCCAGTACCATTACACAGCAGCTTATTAAAAATCAGGTCTTTAACGGTGGTGCGGAAGATAACGTTGTTGACAGGATGATACGTAAAATACAGGAACAGTACTTGGCCATTCAGCTGGAAGAAAGACTGGACAAAGACTCCATTCTGGAATATTATTTGAATAATATTAATTTAGGCGCCGGAACATATGGTGTCCAAACTGCCTCAAAACGGTACTTTAACAAAGACGTCAGTGAATTGAATCTTTCTGAGTCTGCTGTTATCGCAGCCATTGCCCAGTCACCAACCAATATGAATCCCATTGTCCATCCGGAAAATAACGCCAAACGAAGAGCGCAGGTTCTGGAAAATATGAAAAGGCTGGGACTGTGTACGGAAGAAGAATATGAGGAAGCAATCAATGACGATGTTTACGCAAGAATCGAATCAGTAAACGAAGAACAAAATGAAACATCCTATTACAGCTATTTTGTGGATGAATTAATCGAACAGGTAATCGAAGATTTACAGAAAGAAAAGGGCTATACCTATACCCAGGCAAGCAATGCCTTATATAGTGGCGGGTTAAGTATCTATACGACCCTGGATTCAAAAATTCAGGAAATTGTTGATGATGTTTATTCCAATGAAGATTATTTCCCGGAAATAGGCAACGGTTCTTACTGGGAATTAACATATCTTCTGTCTGTTGAAAAGAAAGACGGAACCACCCATCACTATGATACCAATGACTTGGTTGAGTACTTTAAATCGAAATCTTCTTCTTCCTTCTCCACTTATTTCACCAAAAAGGAAGATGCCCTTAAAAAGGTAAAAGAATTCAAAGAAGCAATGGTAGATGATGGCGATAAAGTTTTAGGCGAAAACACAAGTTTGATTATTCAGCCTCAGTCCTCCATGGTTATTATGGACCAGCACACCGGACAAGTAGTAGCCTTACTGGGCGGAAGAGGTGAAAAAACAGGTAACCGTACTTTGAACAGGGCTACCAATACTTATAGGCAGCCGGGCTCCACCTTTAAAGTTCTTTCCACTTACCTGCCGGCTTTGGACTCAGCAGGAATGACACTGGCCACTACCATTGATGATGCGCCTTATAAGTATCCGGATTCCAATAAATACGTTAGCAACTGGAACCGAGGCACTTATGCAGGTTTAACTACCTTAAGAGAGGCCATCACCAATTCCATGAATGTCGTTACCGTTAAGACACTGGCTCAGGTTACCCCTCAGATAGGTTTTGATTACCTGACCAAGTTAGGATTTACCAGTTTGGTTGACAGCAAAACTTCTGAGTCCGGAAAAGTTTATTCTGATATTAACCTTTCTCTGGCGTTAGGTGGCATTACCGAAGGTGTGTCAAACCTGGAGTTAACCGCGGCCTATGCTGCTATAGCAAATGGCGGAATTTATATAGAACCGACTTTCTATACAAAAATATTAGATCACGATAACAATATATTATTGGAAAATAAACCAAAAGAACGCCAGGTAATGAAGGAATCCACTGCCTACCTTTTAACCAGTGCCATGGAAGATGTTGTAAAAAAAGGAACAGGTACTTCGGTTAAGTTTAACGAAATCAGTATGCCCGTTGCCGGAAAAACCGGTACAACTTCCGATGATAAAGACCTTTGGTTTGCCGGTTATACTCCTTATTACACGGCAACGATCTGGTCCGGTTTTGATAACAACCTGACACAGACAAATAAAAATTATCATAAAATCATATGGCGTGATATTATGCAGCGTATTCATGAAGAATATAACCTGAAATCAAAACCATTTGAAAAACCTGACTCTATTGTCAGCGCCAAAATATGTACCAAAAGCGGCAAATTGGCAGTGCCGGGCCTTTGTGACAAATATGTTGGCGGTTCTACTGTAAAAACAGAATATTTTGCAAAAGGTACTGTGCCAACGGAAAAATGTGATATCCATGTAAAGGTAACCATTTGCAAAGATTCAGGCCTGATAGCCAATGAATACTGTCCGGAATCTTCTCTGGAAGAAAAGGTATTTTTAATCAAGGATGAAAAATATCCGACAAAGGATACTCCTTATCTTTATCCGGATAAGACCTGCACAAAGCACAATGCCAAAACAGCCATTATCCCCAATGATATTTACATCCCTGTGGAAAATGACAACACCGAAGAGGATTTACCGAACATTCCTGCAACAAGTGACGATAATGGTGACGATAACGGCGGCGACAATACAACGGAAACCAAGCCGAATAATACGAATACCAATAATACTTCCGATGATACCAGTATCGAATATTATTATGATAACAACTGACTCTTATTTATATAGGCACTAATCTGATTCTGCCGAATGGAATGAGAAAAGTGGCTGTTGCATAATACATTTTCATGCTACAGGAATGCAACATGTATCCCATCATACGCTGTACACTGTTTTGACGGACATCAGCTTCCTTTTGCATGCCTGCAAGCAAACATTTTTGTCTGACAGTATGCAACAGCCCCTTTTTTCTGTAATCTATATAAAAAGCAGTTTTTATACCCGGATGTTTTTCATAAATATTACTATTACTCTTATATTTTTTTAATATTAAATCTTATTTCATTTATTATTAATAGTAATTATTAATATTAAGAATATTAACAAGGCATAAAAACTGCTTGAACTATATTAAGTTCACTCGTCTTTTAGTTTCGGATTAAATATCCAGGAAGCGATATAGCTGAATATCAGTGCCGCCGAAATACCAACGGCCGACGCACTAAAGCCTCCTTTAAATAATCCGATAAACCCTTCTTCTGTCACTGCTTTTTTAATTCCTTTGAATAAGATATTGCCAAAGCCGCATAAAGGTACACTCGCACCGGCACCGGCCCATTTTACAAAAGGTTCATATAGGCCAACAGCCCCCAGGAAGGATCCAAGACAAACAAGAATAACCATAATTCTTCCTGGCATCAGTTTTGTATTATCCATTAAAATCTGCACCACCGCACAAATGGCGCCTCCGACTAAAAATGCTTTTATATAATCCATAATACTTCTCCTATCCGGCTAATATTTTCTGAATCAAACCTAACATTAACATGCTTCAATCACCACACCGTGGGCAATTCCGGGAACCGTATTTCCTTCATTGTAGCTTACCTGGGAAAGCAGGGCACCGGTTGGCACAAATAATACCCTGGTCCATTCATGACGCATCAGTTTCGGGAAAATATATCCGGTCAGGGTAATTGCGCTGCATCCGCATCCACTGCCGCCGGCATGGGTATCCTGGGTATCCTTGTCATATATTTCAATTCCACAGTCCATATGGTTGGAACTGATATCAAAGCCATCCTGCTTTAACAGGTCAATAAGTATATCTTTTCCCACATATCCTAAATCTCCTGTTATAATCTTGTCATAATAATTGGGAAGCACATTAAAATCCTTTAAATTCTGAGAAATTGTACTGCAGGCAGCAGGGGCCATACATGCTCCCATATTCATAGAATCTTTTAATCCATAATCTACAATTTTTCCTACCGTTACGCCTTTGATTCGAATATTGCCGGTTTCCCCGGGTTTTCGTCTTGTATTCTCAGAAGGCGGATTTTTTCCTATAACTACCGCTCCGCTGCCGGTTACGGTCCATGAGGCGGATAAGGGACGCTGATTTCCATAAGCCAGAGGAAAACGGAACTGTTTTTCGGCTCCTGCAAAATGGCTGGAAGTGGCAGCCAATACTTTATCCGCATAATCTCCGTCCACCAGCATGGCGCCTAATGCCAGGGATTCTCCCATGGTGGAACAGGCCCCGAAGATTCCAAAGGTAGGAATATTTAAGTCTGCGACACCAAAGGAAGTTGCGATTAACTGTCCCAGTAAATCACCGCCGATTAAGTAACGGATATCTTCGCTTCTTAATCCCGCCTTCTTAATTGCCAGTTCGCAAGCCCGCTTCATCATACGGCTTTCCGCATCTTCCCAGTTGGTACCTCCAAACATAGGATCTTCTTCAATCTGATCAAAGAAACTGCCCAAAGGGCCCTCTCCTTCTTTTTTTCCTGCTATGGAAGAACCTGAAAGAACATAGGGAGGATTTGCAAACACAATGCTTTGCTTTCCTAATATTTTGCTTATCTTATTATTCATATTTTTTTGACTGGATTGCTTTTTTTCAGACTGTGCCGACATCTTTTAACCTCTTTTCCGCATCTTACTTAATTAACTAACCACACCCAACTCAAGGAGAATATAATATATCACTCCTAGTACCCAGGATGAAAAAATACCATATAATATAACCGGCCCGGCTATGGTAAATATCTTGCATCCTATACCAAATACCTGTCCCTCTTTCTTGTACTCAACGGCCGGTGCGGCTACCGAATTGGCAAAGCCGGTTATGGGAACAACACTGCCTGCTCCTGCAAATTTAGCCAGCTTAGGATAAATATTTAAGCCTGTCAGCAAAACGGACAGAACAATTAATGTTAATGAGGTATAATTGGCGGCCAGTTCTTCTCCGGCTCCCCAATACTTATATAAATTCATGAACCCCTGGCCAATGGTACAAATAATTCCTCCTACCAAAAAAGCTTTGCACAAATTGGCCACCCAGTTATGCGTTGGCGTCATTTCCTTGACATACTGGTTATATATCTGTTCCTTTTTTTGCTTGTCTTTTTCAATAACCACATCCTGGGCGGTTACTTTCTTTTTATCCTTTGGCATATCTTTCAGCTCCTTATTCTGTAATATTGAAATTATTGAAAATAAAAAATATTAAAAAAATAACTGATTCACGAGTAAGCAAATATATTGTCAGTTATTTACAACTAACTGATAAAAGGCCCCCAATGCCTTGCCAATGGCCAGGCATAATACGATAAAGGGAATTCCGACTTTCAAACGAATTCTGTACGTTAATACAGGAAACACTTGTAAAACTTCTTCCAAAGCTATTGCCAGACATCCGACAAATCCGCCGGAAAACAGGCCAAAAACAATAAGACCCACAATACCAAACGGAATTTTCACTTCAAAAAGTAAGATAATATTCCCCATTGCGGTACCCAAAACAACCAAATCTTCATACAGATGAATCCGGTTTGCCGTATTGGTCCTTATGGCAAGCCTTGTCAGCACACCGATTAAAGTAATAAAGGCATAGATACCGGCCGCCACAACAAATCCGGCGGTTAACCCAATCATAGCAAGAAAGATGTAACTATAATACATCAATGGTTTTCCCCTCTCTGCTGGAATTTTCAATTAAGGTTTTATCCAAATCTTCTTCATATAAACGCATTTGTACCTGTATGGGAGTTGGGTCATTTCCTAATTTTATTTTGGAAAAATGATTAAAAAATATAATAATTCCTAGGGGCAAACCGACGGAATATGATATTTCCAGGATGGAAGCTCCTTCTTTTTTATTGTCTAAAAACAGTTTATATATTATATCAAAAACTTTTTTTACATTGGCATCTTCATTAAAAGTCATAATGGTAAAAGCGGCGCCGAAAAAAACTATCAGGGAAACTACTGCCACTTTTCCATATTCTATAAGTATGTTCTTCGGTTTTTGAGGATCATAATGAATAATAAAATCTGTTTCTCCAAGATTAGTAATATGCACATCCGGATACAGCTTATTCATATATTCAATAAGCTTTAATATGGAAAAAATATAATTGGCTTTTTTGTCACTCTGGATTTCAAAAATAACAAGACTGTATAAATCATTGACCATTTTTATATCCGTACTGTAAAGCTTGGCCACATCCTTTAAATATACTGTTTTGTTTTCCACCATATTGTTTTTATTTACTTTTATATACAGATTTCTTTCCATCTTTAGACAACCGCCTCATCCCGGCACATCTCTACCAATGTTCCCTTAAATTCGTCTTTACTGTCTTTTTGAACAACAAAGGCAATAACCAGGGCAGCGATAAACATTGTCAGTACAATAGCAAGCAAATAGATCCTTCGCTTAAAGATCATGCTTAATCACCTCTTTTTTTCCGCAAATCTATCAGTTTTTCCACAGGGTAAAACACCAATGTTAAGCAAAATACAGCTAATTTTCTATTGAAAACAGAAATTACAATTATTTATTGAAAAAGAAAAGGGCTGCCGCAAAATGAAGCGTTGAGAATTATGACTTATCTGACACGGTCTGAAGGATAAACGCCTTGATTTGCATGAGGCAATCAACTTTACTTGCCTTAATCATACAAATCATGCGGCACATTTTTCAAACAGTGTATTATGGTAAATCATAATCCCAGCTTATACATTTTGCGACAACCCCTTTATGACATTTTCTGTCTGTTAATCTTTAAGCACATTAGTAGTTTTTTTAATTTGATTATTATTATTTGCCGCTTATAGGTTAATATACTGGGAATATTTACATCATTTTTTCCCGCATTTTTAATAAAATTTTCTTTTCAAGACGGGATACCTGTACCTGGGATATTCCCAGTTCTTTGGCAATATCCGTCTGTGTTCTATTCATAAAATATCGAAGCCTGATTAATTCCTGATCTTTTTCGTCTAAAGAAGCTATGGTCTCTCTTAATGCAAGCTTGTCAATTACATTTTCATTCTCATCATTGGTCTGTTCTAATTTATCAATTAAGTAAATTGCATTGCCATCTCCCTGATAGATGGTCTTATATAATGATTCTACTTCCGCGCCGGATTCTAAAGCCATTACTACTTCTTCTTTGGCCAGATTCAATTCCGCGCTAATTTCTTCAATGGTAGGTTCTCTCCCGTAAAGGCTGCTTAATTTTTCTCTGGTAACCCGAATTTTTCCGGCTGTTTCTTTCATTGACCGGCTTACCTTAATTACTCCGTCATCTCTTAAAAAACGTTTGATTTCGCCCATAATCATGGGTACGGCATAAGTGGAAAATTTAACGTCATAGGATATATCGAATTTATCAATGGCTTTAATTAATCCAATGCTTCCAATCTGAAACAAATCCTCCGGTTCATGGCCACGACACATAAATCTTCGGACGATACTCCATACGAGGCCGATATTTTCCGTAATAACCTGATCTCTAGCTTCTTTGTCTCCCTGCTGTGACCGTCGAATCAGCTCTATTGTATCCACCGTTTCACTCCCTTCTTAAATTAATACGAAAAAGGATACGTTTTAAAACCTACCCCCAGGAGCCTCTTTTATCTTTCAATGGATTTGTTTTCTCATCTTAACTGTAGTTCCCTCACCCAGTTTTGATTCTACTTCCAAATCATCCATAAAAGCTTCCATAAAGGAAAATCCCATGCCGGAGCGCTCCAGTTCCGGTCTTGTGGTATATAATGGTTCCATTGCCTTTTTAATATCTTCTATTCCTTTACCGGTATCTGTAACTTCAATAAATACTTCATGATTGCATATACGGCAATAAATCCGCACTTTTCCCGGACCATTGTCATAGCCATGTATAATCGCATTGGTTACCGCTTCCGATACGGCGGTCTTTATATCCGCAATTTCCTCAATGGTAGGATCCAACTGTGCCACAAAACCGGCAACTACCATCCTTGCAAAACTTTCATTTCTTGACTGGCTGTCAATTTCAAGTAACATTTCGTTAGTATAATCCATACTTATCCTCCTGCTTTTTAGAACGTTTTCCATACAGACTTATAAGCTGTTTACGTCCCTGGTAAATTTTGATTCGGTAAATTTTATTTACGGCAAACCTTAAAAATCGATAATTTTAAAAATACAATTATTAATTAAAAACCTTATTCGTTGTCAGATATTATTGAAAGTAACTTCACTTAAATATATTTAAATTTTCTTAATGCATCTTCTATCGTTTCGAATTTATGAATGATTTTATACAATCCGGATAAACGGAATATCCTGTCTATACTTTGATTGACTCCCGTTACGGCAACTTTTCCCCCTGTGAATATGACCTTCTTATAGCGTCCCATAATAACGCCTATACCGGAACTGTCCATAAAGTCGGATCCTGTAAAATCAAAGACAATATCCAGAATATTATTTCCCGATATGAGTTTGTCCGACTCTTCCCTCACCGGTATCGCATTGTGATGATCCAGGTCCTCATAAAGCTTTATAATCAGGCATCGGCCTATTATATCAAAATCCGCCTTCACCCCCTTTCGAAGCTGCAATGTTGTTGTATTTTTGCTTTTCCTGATCTGCTTGTCCATATTTACACCATACCTTACCTTGCTAATTTTTGTATTACATATAATTACATTAATTGTAATTATTTTACATCTATATTTTATAAAAAAAGACATCTCTAATGAAACCTCATTAGAATTGTCTTTTTTTATTCCTGTTTTATTTTATCTTGCGTAGTTTCCCCTGTATCGTTTTTTTGTATATAGTTTAACCTAAGCTGGATAATTTTTCCTGTGCTTCCGAAGCACGTTTGGAATCCGGAAACTTATCCAATATGATCTCATAGTACTTTCTGGCATTATCATAATCGTTTAACCGATGATAGGATCTGCCAATAAAATAGATAGCATCCACATTCTGCGAATTATATTCATAGGCTTTCAGCAGAGTATCCAGTGCTTCCTCATACTTACCATTGGAATAATAATCGTGGCCGGTATCATATAATTCATTTGACGCATTTTCATAGGAAGCATCTTTAATCTGGTTATATAAATTTTTCGCTCCCTCTTTTTCCAGCTGTTCGCCGTTTACTTCGGACAGAGCGTTTGCTATTTTTACATAGTCCACGTCGTTCCTGTTTGTTTTTGATATTTCCTCAATATATATTTTTGCGGCGTTAAACAATTTATCATATATGGTATCATCTTCCTCGGTTACGCCGGCGCTTTCAAGCTGAGCCTGTAACTCTTTTACCTGCTTTTCCAATTCGTCATTTTTCTTTTCAACCGACGCCATATTCTGCGTAGTTTTGTTTATTTCGGAAACATATTCAACTTCCTGGTTTTTCAGCTGGTTTTTGTATTTTTCTTCAACCGTAGGTACAATAAGGAAAAAGACACCTAATACGCCAATGGCAATTCCTAATATAAGATTAATAAATACCCATACATTGGGTTTATCTTCCTTGTAACTGGTAGTGGGAAATACCGTAGTTGTCTCCTGGGAATAAACCTTTCCATCCTTTTTCGGGGATTCTTTCCGGTGGTAAGAATCGTCCCGGGAAGCGGCATTCATTTCTCCCAGCTCATGAAGGTATCTTAAGGTTGTTGTATTGGATACATCTATTTTACTGGCACTTATAAGATATTTTACGGCTTTTTCGTTTTCGCCGTTTTTCATATGAAGCAATGCCAATAATTGCAGTGCTTTAATAAAATGAGGATTTAAACTTACAACCTTCTTAAGCTGTATAATTGCCAGATCATCACTGCCCTGTTGGGCATAAGCCAAAGCATTGTTGTATTTTTTTATGGTCTGGTTTAAACTTTCTAACTTGGTTGGATTAGACTGCAAAGCATTAATGTAATCATCCGCGTCGTTTTCATCCGGTTGAAAATGTTTGCTAATAACCCATTCGCTTAATGCGGAGACGGTTTCCCCTGTCTCATAATAAATCAATCCCAGCAAATTTCTGGCATTGGTGTTTCTCTTATTTATTTCAAGGCTCTTTTTCAGTACCAGCACAGCACCGGATAAATCTCTTACCTTTGCCTTTTCCAGGCCTTCATTGTAATATCTGTTTGATAACAGATACATTTTTCTGTAAACAGTCAAATCCTCGCCGCATCTATCACAGTGACTCCTTTTTGCAGCTACCACGTTGCCACATTTCGGACAATTCATATTCATCTCCACCTAACCATTTGATCTCATGTTTTATTCCGGCTTTTTATAAGCCATGCCGATTAATTATCTTTTAACTCCTTAAGCATGGTCTTAATGATATCTGTAATATCCGATAAGTCATTGCTGTTTATTACGTCTTCTGCCTGGTCAACTTCAAGACTTGGCTGAAATTTAGCTATTTCTTCATCAAAATTAATCATAGTAACTAACCTCTTTTCCGAATAATTCTAATTAATGAATTACCCTGTAACCTGCCGGAAAATCTTTTCCGGCCCAAAACCATGAAAGACTTTCGTCCTGCCTCTTCGTTAGTTTGTGGTTTCGTTTATTAAAAACTAACACTTAAATACATAATAACTATTTTGCATATAAAAATCAAGTTAATATTTATCTGCATCTTTAAAGCTAACCAAACAATTTGTCCGATTTTTGGAAGTGGCATAAATCCTACTTCCATTATAATCTTGCCATATTTTTATGCAAGAAAAACAGTTCGATTCCCTTCGACAGCGTAATTAAAATTATCTCTTATTTGTTGTTTTTACAACTTTTACAGATAGCTTTCCACCCTATAACTTTACGGAATTTATTATGTAATTTTGGTTTTTCTTTACTTTCCTTTAAAGCTTCCTTTTTTACACAGGCACATTCTTCTTCCGAAATGCTATCCCGTATTATGGGGCACTGAATCATATACGGTACCTCCTGCGGTTTTTTTCTAAGGATTAAGTAATTGCGAAACTCTAACTTATGTACCGACTGTTTCGCCTTATTTTACCCTCCTGTTAAAATTATGGCGGATAAAAAGGCATCATTTGACATAGGCTTGAATTTCGCAATTATCCCTTTAACTATATTTACTATTTATTAAATCTGTTTTCCCAGGTGTTCTAACCGTTCCATAACCTGAGCCATCATATTTGTATATTTTTCCAGTTTTTCCTTTTCTTCGTCAATCTTTGCCTGGGGTGCCTTGCTCATAAACCGTTCGTTACTTAACAAGCCGTTAACTCGTTTAAGTTCACCTTCCAGTCTTGTCTTTTCTTTCGTAAGACGTTCGATTTCCTTTTCGATATCCACAAGGTCGGCAAAAGGCATATAAATTGAAGCCTGAGGAATTACCGCCGACACAGAATCCGATGGTATACCGTTTTTATCTTTTTGTATAATTACTTCGGAAGCATATCCTAAAGAAGCAAAAAATACTTTGCTGTTTTCAAAAACATTTCTCACTTTTTCACTTTCCGATACCACAATTACCGTTGCCTTTTTGCTGGGAGGCACATTCATGTCCGTACGTACATTGCGGATTCCCTTCACTGCCTCCTTAATTAATTCAACGGCTTCCTCTTCTTTTTCAAATGCCATTTCTTTCCTGTATACCGGCCAGTCAGAAACCATAATGGATTCGTCTTCCGAAGATTTTCCTTCCATCTCCAGTAAAGTGCAGTAAATCTCTTCTGTTATAAAAGGCATATAAGGATGCAAAAGCTTTAAGGATGTAATCAGCACCTGTTTTAAAGTCCAGACAGCCCCTGCCTTCGTTTCATCGGTTTCACTGTACAATCTGGGTTTTACCATTTCAATATACCAGTCACAGAACTCTTCCCAGATAAAATCATAGATTTTCTGAACCGCAATACCCAGTTCAAAATTCTCCATATTATCCGTAACTTCTTTAACCAGTTTGTTTGCCTTGGATAAAATCCATTTATCCGCATCGGTTAAAGTCTCTGAATCAATGGTATCGCCAACTTTTGCCTTTTCCAAATTCATCATGATAAAACGGGATGCGTTCCATACTTTGTTGGCAAAGTTTCTGCTGGCTTCTACCCTTTCCCAGTAAAAACGCATATCATTGCCGGGAGCATTGCCGGTTATTAAAGTAAGTCTTAACGCGTCAGCTCCGTATTTATCAATAACTTCAAGAGGGTCAATACCATTTCCAAGAGATTTGCTCATCTTACGACCCTGAGAGTCCCTTACCAGGCCGTGGATTAAAACTTTATGGAAAGGTGCTTTACCGGTATATTCATATCCGGAAAATACCATACGGATAACCCAGAAGAATATAATATCATAACCGGTTACCAATACATCCGTAGGATAGAAATATTCCAAATCTTCTGTCTTATCCGGCCAGCCTAAGGTTGAAAAAGGCCAAAGGGCAGAACTAAACCAGGTATCCAGAGTATCCTCATCCTGTTTAAAATGAGTATGACCACATTTCGGACATTTTTCCGGCATTTTTCTCGCAACTACCGTTTCACCGCAATGCTCGCAGTAATAAGCAGGAATCCGGTGGCCCCACCACAGCTGCCTTGAGATACACCAGTCTTTGATATTGTCCGTCCAGTTAAAGTATATTTTATCAAAACGTTCCGGCACAAATTGTACTTCGCCGTTTTTTACCGCTTCAACGGCAGGCTTAATCAGCTCATCCATTCTGACAAACCATTGCTGTTTAATCAAAGGTTCTACTGTTGTTTTGCATCTGTCATGAATTCCTACGTTATGAACATGATCTTCCACTTTAACCAACAAGCCTAAATCATCCAGGTCTTTTACAATACGTTTTCTGGCCTCATAACGGTCAAGGCCCGCATATTTGCCGCCGTTTTCATTAATGGTAGCATCATCGTTCATAATATTAATTTCAGGCAGGTTATGTCTTTTTCCTACCTCAAAGTCGTTAGGGTCATGGGCCGGCGTAATTTTAACAACACCGGTTCCGAACTCTCTGTCTACATAAGCATCTCCAATAATGGGGATTTCTTTGTTAACCAAAGGAAGCAGAACTTTTTTACCGATAAGGTGCTTATATCTTTCATCATCCGGATGTACTGCCACGGCAGTATCTCCAAGCATGGTTTCCGGTCTGGTAGTGGCGATTATGACAAAATCATCGGTACCTACGATAGGGTATTTTATATGCCAGAAATGTCCGGCCTGTTCCTCATGTTCTACTTCCGCATCGGATATGCTGGTCTGACATACGGGACACCAGTTAATGATTCTGGACCCTTTATAAATATAGCCTTTTTCATACAGATGAAGAAATACTTCGGTTACGGCCTTGGAGCATCCTTCATCCATAGTAAAACGCTCCCTGTCCCAGTCACAGGAAGAACCTAACTTCTTTAGCTGACTGATAATCCTGCCGCCGTATTCTTCTTTCCATTGCCAGGCACGTTTTAAAAAACCTTCCCTTCCAAGGCTTTCCTTATCAATGCCTTCCTTTTTTAACTGCTCAATAATTTTTACTTCCGTGGCAATGCTGGCATGGTCCGTGCCTGGTTGCCACAGTGCGTTGTAGCCTTGCATTCTTTTAAAACGGATTAAAATATCCTGCAAGGTATTGTCCAGAGCATGCCCCATATGAAGCTGACCCGTTATGTTTGGCGGGGGAATTACAATAGTAAATGGTTTTTTCGTTTTGTCTACTTTGGCATGAAAATATTTTTTGTTCAGCCATTTTTCATATAATCTGCCTTCAATTTCCTGCGGATTATAATTCTTTGCCAATTCTTTCTGCATATTTCTCTCCTTAACCTTTCATCTTACTTTTATATTAACAATTAGCTTAATTTTACATAATTCTCAGGCTTATACAAACAGGAAAGTGACACTTTCCTCTTAAGCATCACACCCATCCTGCCGGATGGCTTTGCTGAATAATAAAAAAGTTCTTCGCCGAAAAGGACGAAGAACCGTGGTACCACCTTTATTCATGGCAAAAATGCCACCTCTGTGCTGTTAACCAGCTGGCCTGTAACGGGACCACCCGTTATTTCCTACTGTTATTTCAGAAATCCTGTTCAGGAGCTACCTTCGATAAACATTGCTTAAGATGACCTTTCAGCCGGGAGTCATCCTCTCTGGTAAGATTATTTATCTACTCCTCTCCATCCCTACATTTATTCCATATGCCGTTTTAAAGTGCCATATCTACGCAGGGCATTATATCCTGCTTCTATATAATCATAAGAAATGAATCGGAATCTGTCAAGGCTTTTTTACTTTAATAAAGTCTTATTCGCTTCTTACAAATATATACCGTAAGACTTAAGCTTTTCTATTACTTCGTCCCGGTTTTCAGGCCTTTGTTCAATAAATAATTGGATTTTTTTAAGGCCTTTGTCTTTTAGATTATTATTGTACTCAATCCGTTCCCAAAGTTTCTTCCTTCTGTCTTCAAGTCTGTGACGTACCTCATCCATTTCCTTGCTGTCCACCAGTGCCGTAACCTGATGTAACCAGACTTCCGGATCCTTTAAAACGTAACTTTCCAGTTTTTTTACCAGCTGTCTTTCATAATATTCCAGTTCTTCCATGTTTTTGCTGTAGTTTTTTTCCTCTTCCTTAGCTTTCTTATACTCTTCCCATAAAGTCTGAAGCTCCGTATAGCTTTTCACCATATGTTTCTGATAGGCATAATCCAGTTCGTTGGTTTTATTTATATATTTGATTTTTACTTTATTTAACAGTCCAATAGCCCGGTTCAGCTTCAATTCTGTGATTTTCATTTCCTTTTGGTTATTTTTTGAATTAATGAATATATAAAAAGCGGCGATTCCGGCCATAACCACGGTCATTAAAAAGGGCAGCTTCATATTGGACCCTGTGGTATTATCAAGGATGGCAAAAATACCAAACAGGATAAATACCAGAATACAGGTAGTCACAGCAATTCCTTTCAGATAACTGTGCCTTGCAAGTATTTCTTCCCTCTGGCGCAACAGGGTTTCTTTTTCTGCCTCCAGATATTTCATATCTTTTTTAATGGTATTGTAATACTCTTCGTTATCCTTCATTTTTTTTAATTCATCCGGAAGGGTATCTTCATACCTGGCTATATTCTTAAACTGGTCATCCGTTATTTTTCTGGCTCTTTTCTGATAATTAGACCGTTCTTTTGTATAGGCAATAATTTTTTTGGCTGTCTCATTTAACTCTTTCCTGTCTTCATCCGGTATTCGCTCGATTTTCTGCATATCGGCCAAATAAGATGTAACCGCCTGATATTCTGTTTTTAATTCCTCCAGCTGTTTGGTTGTTTCTATAATCTGTTCACAGTTATTGGCAATATAATTTTCTCTTTCTTCCCTGGAATCAAAATGAATCGCTTCCCTTTGCAATGCCCCCACATTCTTCTCATCCGGGGCAGTTTCTGTGAAACTGCTGTTATCCGTAAAATTCTCCGTTTTTCCCTTCGTTTTTCTTTTTTTACCTTTCTTTAGGGGAAATATTTTACCTAAAATGTTCATTGCTTTCTCTCCTATTATGAATTTTCTTTCCGGTATTCCTGTTTCCACTGACTGATTATTTTCCCTGCCAAATCATAAAAAGGAACCTTACTGTCCTTTTCCTCCCGAAGCTTGGTTATAACCTGATAATCTTCCGAAGCCTCGGCCTCTTCATATAAATTGTTTACTTCATTTTGAAGTTTACCAAGATATTCCGGTTCCACACCGTAATTCATAGCTTCTTTCTTAAGTCTCTCTTCCTGTTTGCTTAAAATAAGAGAGCAAAAATACTCTTTTAAGGATTCTTTGTTATGGCCTCTTTCGTAAGCTTCCTTAAACCAGTCTGCCGCAATTCCAGGGCCTTCTGTATGTGCCTGTGCCACTGCCAGATTGTGAAGCAAAGCCCCATAAGATCTGTTATCGATTCCTGCTGCTTCGGGACTTGAGAGTATTTCCTCATACTGAATCTGGGCAGCTCTGAACTGTCTATATTTCATAAAATTATCCGCTTTCTTTTTCCTTTTTTCAAAAGGAGTCAAATGTATGTATTCATTCATAACATACAGTAACCTTCTGATTTCGGTTTCAGTATAATAATCCGAGCTTTTCAGAATACACACTACATAATCTTTTAAGCCTGCCTTACTCTCTAGCAGGGAATGTAACTTGTCCCCGGTTTCCTTAAGACCCAATTCGTCCTGAATCCATTTAACCAAATCCGGGCTAAACATATCTTCCTGGATAATTTCAATATTGTTGTAAATATAATAACACAGTTCTTCTACCGAATATACATAGGTATCCGTCAGTTTAAAGTGGTAGGGATGCTTTGCCTGCTTACCGTTACAAACAATTAATTTTCCCATAACATTCTCCTCTAAAAATCTATGTTAACCCTGAAATCCTAAAAAGTAATCTTCTTTTCCCACTGTCGTTCAGAGGAAGGATAAAATTTTCCAAATCCCTTATCCTTAACGGTAATGACTGCCGTGTTTTTATTAAGAAACTCAATTTTTACTTCAATCCTGGTAGTTTTGTTGGGCCTTACCGGCAAGCCTTCCAAAGGCACCTGATAGGTTTGGGTTTCATGTTTTAAAAGATCCTGCCGGAATATGGTCAATACGTTAATATCATCCAATATGAAATCTACCTTGTCCTTGGCATCATACCAGCAGGTACCTGCCCTGGCCAAAATCACTTCCGCCGGTTTTCCACCGTAAAATCCGTTAAGATAAAAAGTACTGGTAATCATCTCACTTCCCAAAAGCAAAAAACTTTTAAGCCTTCCTTCACCGGCCAATTCTCTTGCCGCATAACAGGCTCCTTTCACATAAAGGTTCTGCCCCTTAAATACTCTTCTTCCGATACATAATTCTTTTAATACATTATCCGCCCAGTCTCCGGCAAAACCACTGCCGGTAACATACAGGGTGGATATAATTTGCTTATAAAGAACCTCGTTGGCCAGATTTGAAAATAAATACTCTGCCTTATCCTTCTCTATTAATTCTTCCAAAATCTTTGGGTTTAATATATCCTGAAAGTTTTTTTCCGTTATTCCAACCGTGTTGGGCTTAACTCTGCGATCAATGGTTATTTGCTGATAAATCAGTCCTTCCTCGTCAAAATCAAAAAGTCCCACGTCGTTAAGCCACAGTTCTTTTTTCTGATTTAAAGCATAATACTGATAGCTCTGGGAATGGCTTTGCACCAGGGCACGGTCTCTGCCGATACCAAGACCGGCCAGGGCTTCGTAAATTCCGGACATCAGTTGCTCATCCGGATTTTTTACCGTAACAACCAGTTTTAAAATACTGTTTGAGGGAAAATAAATCTTTAACAACTGGAGACTTTTCCGAAAAAATTTCTCCAGCAAGGCAACCGGCCGGAATGGGACTCCGTATATCAGGGTTTCTTTTCCGGTTTTTAGTTTATTCAGCAAATTGTCAATAAGAACCCCCTCGCCCCTTTCATTCATGAGGCAGGCTTCTTCCCCATAGACCCATTCCTTTGTTTTTTCTTTAACACCCAGTACGGTCGGTATTAAATATTTGGTTTTATCCGAAGTGACACAAATAGATTCCGGTTCATATGTTTTCGGATTAAAGTAGCATATCTGAGAAGCTGTATTATTTAAATCGTACCCCACAATAAGGCTTCTTTGGTCTATCATATATTACCTCATTCCTCCGCTTGTACCGCCTCTAATTCTTCTCATTTAAATTACCTTCCATCTCCTTTAAAAGGTAGCTTGTTCTATTACAGCAAATGAAACACCTTATCGGTTACATATTTTGTCTTATAATAAAAGCTTAAGCTTTCCAGTAAAGTTTCGTCATCCTGTTCTTCCAGAGCGGCCAGCATAAAATTCAGATGGTTATATCGGGTATCCTCATTTGATTTTTCGTAATCATTAAGCTCTAAATTAACACTTTCTGTAACTGAAATCTGTCCTTTTGTGTCTTCTTCCGTTATATAGTACTGAATGTTTTCATTATGGAAAAGAAGGAATTCCTTGATATGGATACCCATATAGACATTCTGCATTTCTTCTGAAATAAAATCATCCGTGTCGTTTCCATCCAGCCGATAATGAATCATTACTTTGTGGGAAGGATTCGTAATGTACTCCACATAGGTAGTGTCTTTGATACGGGAGGGAAGAGTTAAAAAGCCCTGAAACTTTTTATAAAAAGGAAGAATAAGACCTTTTCGTATCATTTTGTGCAGATTATAATCCACAAATTCTTTTTCTTCCTCACTAAGACATTCTTCTTCGGACAAATCTTTTAACAGAGCCAGCATACAGACTTCATTCTCCTCATAGGCAAGCTCCCGTTTCATAATCGCAAACAGTTCCGGCTGAACTACCCGACCTTTAACCAGGTATTGATATGCATGATAGGATAAAAACGCCCGAATCAGCTTATGATTTGTTCCCTTTTTATAATAGCTTAAGAATACGGACAGGGAATTGGTTATGTAACTTTGGGCAAACAGCATCTGAGCCAGTAACCGTTCTTCCATATCTGTCGAATCTATCTCAAAACCGGTGGCCGCCATCCAGATCTGATACATTTCCCCTGTGGTACCATTATAGTTTTTCACCAGATATTCAAGTATTTCCTGGTTAAATTTTCCCGCTTTAAAAATATAAAAAGCAAGGCTTTCCAGTATGTCCTCATTTTCCTCCGTATTATTTTGCAGCAAAGCAGTGCATAATTTCACTAAATGATTTACGGATACCCCTTTAAATCCAAAATTTTTTAAGGCCACAATTGCCTTATCATAAAGATCACGTATAATAAATAATTCAATTACTTTTACCCTGTCATTTCTGGCAAGACCGGATACATCAATTTTATGGAGATAGTTTTCCAAAAGATCTCCTTCAAAATTGTTATAATAGTAGTAAATCAAATCCAGAACAACTCTGTTATAATAGTCACTGTTTAAACCCTGTATATTCAATATCTGTCTTCTTATGTCAACAGATACAGGGTCAAAATCCATATAATTCTGAATTTTTTCTGACAAATTCAGTAAAACTGCCGGATGTGTTACTTTTAAATCATAGCATGCATTAATGTAATACTCCCATTTCATCAGTTTATTTATAACATATTCTACCGTAGCGGCATATCGGTTGCCCAAATCATCAACCAGAAAAATTTGCGCGTTTTCCGTATAAATATCTACGTATGCCGTACCACTGTTAAAAGGAGTACATGCTTCCTCCTGCATTTCCTTATGTACAACAATAACCCCTTTCATATTAGGGTTGTTGCAAATAATTTCATGCTTAAACATAACATATGGCAAATCTTTAGCCACTTCCGGCGTCAGAGACTTTGGATTTATAAATTCTTCATACAGCAGTGCAAGGTTGGAATTAATATTATGGGCCGCAAGCTGCCTATAGACAAACTGTTCCATCCGTTTTAAATAGGAATGATACATGTCAGGTATACTTTCTTTATGCTTTACAATATAAGCATAGAGAAAAGCTTTTTTACGGTCATTTAAACTGCTGTTATAAACAAAATACAAAAGTATCTGGGATGGAAGTACCGTATCCGGACTTTCACTGACGGTATACATATAGTATTCGTACAGCTCCGTTATCCGCAGCTGTTCTTCCACTCCTTTCTGATACCAATAAAAGTACCTGGCGCTTCTTTGCTGTCCTTTAATCAAATGACTGCAAACAGCAGTGAGTATTTCTTTATTCTGATATTTTGAATACAGTTTTTTAAGGCAGTGATAAACCATTCTGCTAAAAAACTTTCTTTTTCCGGCAAGATACGCATACTGAAGTGCCGCCTCTTTTTCTATATAATCGTTTTTTATTCCCCAATTTAATATCTGCAGTTCAAATTCCTGCAGTTCATGGAGCAGGGAAGGTTCTTCATTATATATGGAGGCTGCTTCAAAATACAAAATAGGGCTTCGGCATCCGTTCTTATACTGCTTTTTTATCTCCTCTAATTTCAGGGTTTTATCTGAATCAAACTTTTTGTCAGTATATAACAGTAACCACAGTAATTTCCAGTTATGGTTGTCACTTTCATAATAGCCATAGATTGTATTTAGCGCTTCCGTTATGGATATATCATCCTTGTTCATAAGTGCCTGAAGGTACAAATACCCGCAGTAAAGCAAATCATTGTGATTTTGTGGTTCTACCGTCTTGGCATAAGCAGTTAAACCTTCTCTTGCTTTATCATTATCTCCCGATATGATAAAAAGATGGATGCAAAGCAGCTGATAATAATCCTCATTTTTTGTATCCAAAATTTTTAACTGCTCCAGCAGAGCTTCTGTATTATTTACATACTCGATAAGAGGAATACGATTCATTCGAAACTTTAAATAATTGTCTGTAATTTTATACAGACACTGTTTTACTTTTCCATATTCCGCATTACTTTCTTTATTCTCTATGGTTTTATGGCAGTTTACTTCCACTGCTATTGTCTTATAAGGCGAGGTTAAATAGATTCTTCCGAAATTATTGCCGGGACGCATGGCAGACGAATCTAATACAAATTCCAAAGGATAAGTATTTCCAACAAAGTTATCAGCCCAGATAATTTTGTGCTCGGGTACTAAAAAAGCCCCATCCGTGCTCACACTGATTTTGGCATATCCCCAATTATCCTTGCTTAGGGTAATTTTATCTGCCATACTTTCACTGCCGATTTCATAATGGAGGCTTTTCTTATCAACAGTTATATTTACAGGAATTTTCTTGCGGACTGCGATTAAAAATTCTTCCATAGCCTGGTGTACGGACCTGCTTTTCATAATATTTTGGTATAAAAGCAGGTATTTTGCGTCCTGATGGATTAAGATTTCTTTAAACTCCTGGGATTTAAAAAGCTTAATTGCCTGAACAGGATCCGCCTTGGCAAGATTGGTAAAATTAATCAGGTCCTTTATTTTGCCAATGGAGGAATTAAAATATGGAGCTTCTATGTTAACGGTAAAAGGTAAAAGTATTTCTCCGCAGTCACTTACAATACCGATTTCTCCTTTAACCGACTCCCTCGGATTCATATTTTCGCCGATAAAAGTATACTTTATTTCATTTTCCCGTTCTGTAAAGCTGGTTTTTTCCAGTCGAAACAGTTCGTTGGAAGAGTAAAGAACTCCTTTCATCGGTATGTTTTCGCTGTTTTTTATGATAAAACTGCCGCTGTAATTCTTTCCCGCATCAACCGATATAACCAGTTCCTCCTCTGACAACAGGATATCAGGCGTTTCAAATTCAAAAACACCTTTCGCTAACCGTTCCACTTTTTCTTTCAATCTTTCCACCCCAAGCTTTGGATATTGTAATTTCTATTGTAATTTCTATTGTAATTTCTATTCTAATATCTTTTTATATGGCCGTGTATTTTCCGATTCTATGTTGCATTTTTTCCTATTTAAATTATAATAATTATAACACTTATCGACATACTTAAGCAATAGCATTAAAAGCAAGGTAATTGAAATCCTAACCAGGAAGGAAAGGCATATGTTAACACCAAAAGAACATTTTCACGGAAGCGACTTGGAAAAAATTGAGGCCATTTATGGTATCAAAAAAGAGGACATAATCAGTTTTTCCGCCAATGTAAATCCCCTTGGCATTTCAGATAAATTAAAAAAAGGCCTGATAGAAAAAATTGATGCGATTACCGGATATCCTGACAGAGAATATACGGAACTTAGAAAATCCATTGCCGATTATATAAACGGGGACCCGGAACAGATTATAGTGGGAAACGGCTCTACGGAATTGATTTCTCTTTTTATTCAGATTACCCATCCGAAAAAAGCAATGATTATAGGCCCTACTTATTCGGAATATGAACGGGAAGTATCCCTTGGCGGCGGCAATTCTTTGTATTACCGGCTAAAAGAAGAAAATGATTTTAAATTAAACGTCCATGAACTAAAACAAGAACTAACTTCGGATTTTGACTTGCTGGTTATCTGCAACCCCAATAATCCTACGTCTACTGCCATTCCCTTATCGGATATGAGAAAAATTTTAGATATATGCAAACAGCGCGGAATCTTATGTATGATAGATGAAACTTATGTAGAATTTACAGAAAAAGTAGAAGATATTACGGCAGTTACTCTGGCTAATTACTATAATAATATCATTATCTTAAGGGGTGTGTCCAAGTTCTTTGCCGCACCAGGTTTGCGCCTGGGATATGCTGTCTGCGGCAATGCGGATCTTATAAAGCAGATTAATCAGAGGAAAAATCCCTGGACAATTAATACCCTGGCGGCTATTGGCGGTGAAATGATGTTTACCGATGTTGATTATATCAACAGAACCAGAGCACTGATAAAAAAAGAAAGGGACCGAATCTTAAAAATGCTTTCTTCCTGTCCCAACATAAAGGTTTATCCTCCTGCCGCCAATTTTGTATTAATTAAAATACAAAAGGAGGGCATTACTTCTTCCCAGGTATTTGATACGGCAATACGAAAAGGGTTTATGATAAGAGATTGTTCCTCTTTTCCCTTTTTAGACCAAAAGTTTATTCGCTTCTGTTTTATGACGGAGGAAATGAATACCAAACTGACAGAATTGCTGTTAGATATTTTTCGATAAATAAATATATTATCATGATGACTCCTATTGCAATTTAAAGCGGCATTACGATTTGCAGATAAGGAGCTGTTGCATAATGTTGGTTTATGCATACAAAATGAACCCGATGTCCGTCAGGACAGTGTATTATGGAATACATGTTGCAATTCCTGCAGCATTGAAATATATTATGCTACAGCTCCCTTGATTTTCAGATATATTTACATACAATAAAATTATTTGCGTCTGATTATATCGTCCCTTCCCGGTCCGTTGGATATCATAGTAATGGGAACTTTAATTTCTTTCTCGATAAACTCAATGTATTTTCTGCAATTTTCCGGAAGATCCTCATACTTTTGAATTCCCCGGATATCCTGTTTCCATCCCGGCAGTTTTTCATAAACAGGTTTTGCCTTCGCTAACTTTACTGTAGTAGGGAAATCTTTTGTTATGGTTCCATCGATTTCATAACCGACACAAACCGGTATTTCATCCAGGTAACCCAATACATCGAGGACAGTTAAGACAGCCTCTGTGGCTCCCTGCATTCTGCATCCGTATCTGGTTGCTACGGCATCAAACCAGCCCATACGTCTTGGTCTTCCTGTGGTCGCACCATATTCGCCACCGTCTCCGCCACGTCTTCTTAATTCATCCGCTTCTTCCCCGAAGATTTCACTCACAAATTCTCCGGCACCAACGGCACTGGAGTAAGCCTTAACTACTACTAAAATATCTGTTATTTCATATGGCGGAATTCCCGCACCGATAGCTCCATACGCAGCCAGTGTGGAAGAAGAAGTAACCATGGGATAAATTCCAAAATCCGGGTCCTTTAGGGCGCCTAACTGGCCTTCCAAAAGTATATTTTTGCCTTCTTTAATGGCCTGGTGCAAATATGCAGCCACATCACAAACATAAGGTTCTACCATTTCTTTATATTCCAATAATTGATTATATAATTCATCCGGATTAATTAGCGGTTTGTGATACATGTGTTCCAGTATAATATTTTTCATTTCGCAGACACGATCTACTTTTTCTCTTAATGCCTCTTTGTCAAAAAGTTCGGATACCTGAAAACCAATCTTGGCATATTTGTCAGAATAAAAAGGTGCAATTCCGGATTTCGTGGAACCAAACGATTTTCCGCCAAGCCTTTCTTCCTCATATTGGTCAAAAAGAATATGGTACGGCATCATAATCTGTGCCCGGTCAGAAACTAAAATCTTAGGCGCAGGAACGCCACGCTCCACAATAGACTTTATTTCCTGAATTAAATACGGAATATTTAATGCCACTCCATTTCCGATAATATTTGTAGTATGCTCATTAAAAACACCGGAAGGCAACAAATGCAAGGCGAACTTACCATATTTATTTTTAATTGTATGACCTGCATTGCTTCCGCCTTGAAATCTTATAACAATATCAGCTTCCTGGCTTAACATATCCGTAATTTTTCCTTTACCTTCATCACCCCAGTTAGCGCCAACAACTGCTTTTACCATACCAAATTCCTCCTGTCTTGCAAATTAAAAATATAATTCCTATTCAAAGTATTTTCTCTCTTCTTACGCAATATTCCCTCACCTTAAAAATGGCATTGTAACAAAAGCTGCCACAATGCCTTATTACTTTCTAATTATAATCTATGACTTGTTATAAGTAAAATCAATATTATTTATACATGTCATAACTTTTGATTATATTAAAAAGATTATCAGTAATATGAATGAATGATAATATCCATTGATTTATTTTTATTATTTATTATCATCAATTTCGTTATACGGTTTAGATATTAATTTAATATCGATATTATTCGACTGATTCCGTGTCATTTTCCGTTAATACTTTAATGTTATTCTCTATAAGCTTGGCAGCTGTAATGCCATTTCCCTCCGTTAAAGTTCCTGTAAATGTTCCGTCATAAATTTTACCATAGCCACATGACGGGCTTTTACTTTTTAAAATTGCAGTATCGCATCCGAAAAGTCTGGCAATTTTTAAAGTTTCCTCCGCTCCTTTTTTAAACTGTTCCGTAACATCACGGCCATCCTTAGTCACTACTCTTTTCTGAACTATTTCGGCAGGAGTACGGGGAGTTGCCAGTCCCCCAAGCTGTTCCGGACAAACCGGGATTAAATTATGATTATCCTTTAATTTAAAAACCTTTTCGTTAAATATTCCATTGCCGCAATATCTGCAATCAATCCCTAAAAGGCAGGCGCTTACAAGTATATTCATTGGATATCCTTTTCCTTTCTCCGAATTCGGTATATATTACATTTTATCATACCTTGATTACCATATCCATTGCCTTTAAAAACTCGCATCAAGCCCTTTTGCTTAGGCTTTATAACATTTTTGGGTGATTTCTATTCAGGCTAAACTTAAAAACTCCTAACTTTCCAGACAATGATAACACAATTTACAAATATTGTTAATCCAGTAAGAAATTATTTCCTTATCCGGTGAATCCGGATACTTATGCAAGACAAGATCACGTTCTTAGAAAATCACATTATTAAATACAGTAATGTTTTATATATTTTGATTCCCAATAATATAATATTATAAGTAAATAATAAAAGGTGCTAACTAATGCTTATACATGTGGTCCAGCCAGATGAAAATATTGAATCTATCGCATCCTATTATGGTGTTTCAGTAACCAGCATTATTCAGAATAACGGGTTAATTAATCCCTATTCTCTGGTTCCCGGACAGACAATTGTAATTGTATATCCCAATCAGACCCACACAGTTGCTGAAGGCGATACGATAGCAGGAATCGCAAATCAATACGGAGTGTCCATATTACAGCTATTAAGGAACAATCCTTTCCTGTCTGACCGGAGTTTTATCTATCCGGGAGAAACCATCGTAATAAGCTACGAAACCGGCAGAAGAATTACCACTAACGGAATTGCCTATCCTTATATTCCTCTTGATGTCTTAAGAAAAACGCTTCCCTTTCTGACTTATCTGTCAATATATAATTACAGGGTAACTGAGGAAGGCCGAATTGTCAGTTACTATGACGATTCCGAATTAGTAAACCTTGCCAAGACGTATGGCACCGTTCCCCTTATGCTGGTAACTACTACAACAATTCAGGGAGAACCTAATCCTCAAATTGCCCTGGATATACTTACTAATGAAGAAATACAGGATTCATATATTAATGATTTACTGGAAATATTAAGGAGAAAAGAGTTTTATGGTGTTAATTTATTTTATAACTATATGAATTCTACAAACAAAAATCTATATGACACCTTTACAGCCAAAATTTCTGATATCTTAAGCCGGGAAGGTTATTTGCTGCTGATTACCATTAATCCTAATATTAATTTTGAAGGAACCAGCATATATAGGGATGTGGTAAATTATTCCCTTGTCAGCCAGCCTGTAAATGCCATCACTTTTTTGAATCTCATTTGGGAAATTAATGACGGGCCTCCCCTTCCGGTTATTTCCATTCCTGTCATAGAGCAATTTATTACGGATACCATATCAGATGTCACCAACGGACTGATTAATATGGGTATTCCCATCATCGGCTATGACTGGGCGCTTCCTTACATCGAAGGGATAACCAGAGCCAACTCTCTTACTATAAATACTGCCATAACAATCGCCAATGACGAGGGTGTAGATATCCAGTTTGACGAAAGTTCCCAAACCCCTTATTTTTATTACAACCAGTATCCTGCCGATACACCGGTAGAGCATATTGTCCGTTTTATCGATGCCAGAACCATAAACGGGGCGACTGATTTAATTACAAAATATGGGCTTAGCGGTATCGCTGTTTGGAATATAATGATTTTCTATGATCAATTGTGGCTGATTATTAATTCTCAGTTTCAAATTGAAAAACTCATACCTGACAGCTTAAATACTTAGTTTTAGTCCCAAACATTTGTCCCAGATTATGGATATTTTTATAGGGTCCAAATTTCCATGGCAAAAAATATAGGGCTGTGCATCCCATAAATTTTATCTGACAGAATGACAAAAATTTCTGACATAAAATCTATGGTTATACAGCAGCCCTTTTTATTTAAAAGGAGGAAGGGTGTCCCTGTCCTGCCGGTTTCGGTACTTGCCGGTAAGGAATTTAACATACTACCTGGTAGTACTGCCAAATCCGCCGTTTCTTAACTCTTCAACTTCGTCATCTACGGTAATACCGTATTCCGTAAAGATTCCCTGCATAAAACCGGTTCCTGCCGGAATTTCCACCGTTTTTCCTTCTTTTGTATCGTTGGTGATTTTTGCAAAAATATGTCCCTCATTGTCGGAGTTAAAATAATCACTGTCAATAATGCCTACCGTATTATTCATCTGTAGGCGGTACTTAAATCCGAGACCGCTTCTGGGGTAACACATTAATACCCACCCTTCTTCCATTTCTACGCGGATGCCAGTGGGAATCTTGATTTCTTTGCCCGGAGGAAGGGTAATGTCAATAGGGCTGTAAAAGTCATAGCCGGCCGATCCTGTGGTGGCACGCTTTGGTAAACGGATGCCTTCATATATGGTTTTAACCTGGTTTTCCTCATAACCTGGAAAAGTATCTATCCAGTCGTTAATAAATTGGTATAAGCTAACCTTATGAAATTTTGCTATACGTTTCATTTTTAAACCTTTCTCTTATTTGTACCTGAACTCTTAAAATGAAAATGCTACTCCATCATATTGAGCAGTTCCCTTGCCGCGGTGGATATGGGATTTTTATCACTGGTTATAACGCAAAGCTGGCGGGACGGTATTGGCTTTCTGAAATTTAGTTCAAACAATTCGCCGGAAGCCAAATATTTTTCCGCAAAATCACGGACTACGGAACCGATTCCTAAATTTCGCAAAGTAAACTGAACAATCATATCACTGGTGGCTAGTTCAAACTCCGGCTTTAACATGACCCCGTTATTTTCCATAATCCCGTCAATATACATTCTGGTACTGGTATTCCTTTCAAGGCAGATAATCGGAAGTTGTTCCAAATCAGAGAATTCCAATACTTTCCCTTTTAAATTCTTAAATCTGCTGCCGGCTATAAAGACGTCTTTTATTTCTTTTACCTCCCGAATTCGAATATCCGGCCTGGCATAAAAGGGTGCGCTTACAACTCCGAAATCAATCCGTCCTTCGTACAGGCATTTCAGTGTTTCCGGAGTAGGGGCATTGGTTACGGTAACTTTTATGCCGGGATATTTAATATGAAAGGCTTCCAAAAAGGAAAGAAGGTAAAACTGAAGTGTCATGTCACTGGCGCCGATTCGAATTTCACCGTTTTCCAGGTCAATCATTTTCTTAAATTTGCTTTCCCCCAAAAGGATAGTTTCATATCCCCTGGCTATGTAAGAGTATAAAACCTCCCCTTCCGGAGTCAGTTTTACACCTTTTTGTGTTCGTATAAACAGATTGCTGCCCAAGCCCGTTTCCAGCAACTTTACTGCCTGGCTGATTGCCGGCTGAGATATACAAAGCTCCTGAGCAGCTTTGGTAAAACTTCCCGTTTTGGCAACGTAATAGAATATTTTATAGTACTCCAGATTCATATTCATATGCTAAACCCAGTCTTTCCAGACATCCGGCTGGTATCGGGCCATGGCCTGCCTTCCGTTTCGGACAATAAGCGTCTGAAACACACCCGGATGCTCCAAAAGATTTTCTGCCTTTACACTTTTATATTCTCCAAGGCTCATGCCATATTTGGACAAATCGATAAGCTGGCACTTAATTCTTTTTTCCCTGGAACAGTACTCTGCCTTTTTTACCCTAAAACATTTTGATTTGCCAAAAATTTGGATACTCATACTATATACCTCATACATTCGCAAGTTTACTTTGCAAAACTGCTTAAACAGATACTGTCTGTAACTGTTCTTTATTCCGTAGTAATCAGGTCACTGTATTCTTTATTTTTTCCAAACCACATAACCGCATAGGAACAGCCCAAAACAGCCTTTTTATTTTCCGCTTTCAGCCATTTGGCCACTTCCTCCATTAACTTACCCGCGATTCCCTGTCCCCGCAAAGATTCGTCAACAAAGGTGTGATTAATGTTTACCACGGAATCGGAAACGGCCGGAAAAGTTACCTCGGCAATTACTTTTCCATCCTCATTTTCCAGATAAATCCGGTTACTTTCATGCTTAAATTCCATAAAACTCCCTTCTTTATAGGAAAAAGTGAATCATTCTTTCCTTTAAACTGTTATACGGATGATATCTCACAGGCAGATCAATCCAGTTTGCCTTCTTTATAATACTTTTTTTATGGCTGAAAGTATCAAAGCTGTATTTGCCATGATAACTTCCCATACCACTTTCGCCAACTCCCCCAAAACCCAGTTTGGGATTAGCCAGGTGAATAATGGTATCATTTATACATCCGCCGCCAAAAGATATATTCTTTAAAACGTATTTTTCTATTTTTTTATTTGTTGTAAATAAATATAATGCCAGTGGCTTTGGCCTGGCGTTAACATACTCTGTCACTTCTCTTATATGTTTAAACGTCATAATTGGCAAAACGGGGCCAAATATTTCTTCCTGCATTATGGCTGAATCTTTGGATACATCATCAATTAAGGTTGGCGCTATCCGGTAAGGGACAAATCCTTTCGAACCGGTATCCTTATCAGGAATACTGCCACCCTGTCCGTAACCGCCTTCGATAACTTTTTCTCCTTTTATAAGTCCCATAATGCGGTTATAATGTTTTTCATTGATAATTTTGGGATAATCAGGATTTTTCAGAGGTTCGTTACCGAAAAACTCCTTTATATATTTTTTCAAATATATCACAAGTTCTTTTTTCACATCTTCCTGAACAAATAAATAATCCGGTGCCACACAAGTCTGGCCGGCATTCAGGAACTTGCCAAAGGCAATCCTTTTGGCCGCCAAATTCAAATCGGCGGTTTTGTCAACGATACAAGGGCTTTTTCCGCCCAGTTCCAGACTTACCGGCGTAAGGTTTTTGGAGGCTTTCTCCATAACCAGTCTTCCTACTTTGGCACCACCGGTAAAGAATATATAGTCAAATTTTTGATCCAGCAGTTCCTGGTTTTCCTCTCTTCCGCCCTGTATTACCGCAACATATTTTTTCGGAAAACATGCCGATAAAATATCTGCCAAAACACGGGATACATTAGGCGCATAAGCAGAAGGCTTTAACACAACACAGTTTCCCGCCGCTATGGCTCCCACTAAAGGTGTAATGCTTAACTGAAAAGGGTAATTCCATGGTGACATAACTAACACCACACCATAAGGTTCTGGCAGAATAAAACTCCGCCCGGCAAACTGGGAAAGAGGTGTGCTCACATATTTGGCTGCCGCCCATTTGGGAGTATGTTTTATCAGAGTGTTAATTTCCTCTAAAACCATACCAACCTCAGTCATATAGCTTTCAAATTCTGATTTGTTCAAATCTTCTTTCAGGGCAGCATAGATTCTGGATTCGTTTGATAGAATAACCGTTTTAAGCCTTTTTAATGCATGCAGGCGAAAGGGAACCGATTTTGTTTTACCGGAATTAAAGTATTCTCTCTGTTTTTTTACAATATCACTGATTTCCATGGATTCACCTCCCTATATGCTTTTATTTTAAAATTATATCTGCCTAAATGCAAGGCAATATTATAATTTCTCCCGGGAAAATTATTAACAGGCAGGTCGGAAATTTTCGCAGATTATCCACAGAATTTTGCAAATAATGCAATTCATCTGAAATAAAAAAACGTGGGCAGCTGCATAATCTGTAATGATAATCAATGTACGCATTTCATTCCATTCTACAACGGCCCAGGTGATATAAATGACAATGAATAAATTATTATACACAAAAAGTGTTCCGCAAAATATTTGTATTCATCATAAAACTTAAATAAAATATTCTATGGATTTGTCAGGGGTTCTTCTGGTATTCATATTGTAAAGCAGCATCATTTCCCTTTTTTCCATGACGCCAAGCGTATAATACCCGTCCGTCACCTGATTCATCCGTTCCATTTTCACTTTCCGGTTCATTTTCCACGGAGAATCTACCTTAATAATGTTTTGTCCGTCCACCGGTTTTTCCCATTCATAAGGGTCAAAAAGGCAAATGTAATCTCCTTCCACATCGGTTAGGAGTACATAGTGCTCCGTATCTCCAAGCCATACCCTGGCTACCGCGGCGCCTCCCTGAAAAAGACATTCTGTAATTTTACTGTCCTTGCGTATCCGGACACTATCTCCGATAAGAATTTCCGTATATATGGGAAATTTTTTGGTCTCCCGGAAATGGTTAAACCAATTGGACAAAAACTGCATAGCCATTCTGGAAGTTCCGCTTTTCCCATATTCTCCCTCGCCGTTATATTCATCCAGAGTATAAAGATAAATTGTTTTAATAATTTCAGGCATAATCTCTTCCCGTTCAAACAAATAACGGAAAGCGTTGATTAATGTAGTGGGACCGCAATCATATTCCGACGTCTGATAGCATAATTGATTTTTCATAAAATCCCCCCTGAGCAAAATCTGATAAAAATATTATAATTCTGCTGTTATCTGCCGGACGGATCAAAAGCATCCCTTAAGGCATCCCCAATAAAATTAATGCTGATTACCAAAAGTACAATCAACAATCCCGGCGGTATCCAAAGCCATAACTTGGCAGTAAGAACAGAAAGAGACTGAGCTCCGTTTAGCATGTTGCCAAGACTTGCCTGAGGCGGCTGGATTCCCATACCTAAAAAACTTAAGGCCGCTTCATCCAGCATGGACAGGGCAACTACCGAAGTGGCATAAACCAAAACAGGAGCCACTGTGTTGGGCAAAATTTCAGAAAACAAAATATAGCGTGTCGGCATTCCTGCCACAAAATCCGCCTGTACATAATTGGTCTCCCTAAGTGAAAGCACATTACCCCTTACCAGTCTTGCCACACCCGGCCAGTCCACAAAGCCTAAAATCAATATAATATTCCACAAACCCGGCTTAAAAATCGCCGCCGATACCAGTATCAGCAAAATATATGGGAAAGACATAACCATATCGGTAAAACGCATAATGACCATGTCAATCCAGCCTCCGAAGTATCCCGAAATTAAACCTAAAACCACCCCGATAAAGGTAGAAAGGGCTGTGGCAGCCAGGCCAACAAAAATAGATATTCTTGTGGCATAAAACAACCGGCTTAATACGTCTCTTCCAACCTGATCCGTTCCCAAAAGATGTCTGGAAGAGGGTGCCTCGCTAAAGCCTCCTACTATTTTATTCGGGTCATAGGGAGCAAGGACCGGTGCAAATAAAGCGCAAAATATTACCACAAGTAAAATAACCAAACTTGCCATGGCAAGCTTATGTCTTTTAAAACGCTTCCATACCCTGCTTCCGGCTTTTGATTCCGTCTTATCTGCCATTTTTTTCCTATCCTTCATAATATCCTCCAAACCCTTAATATTTAATTGTAGGGTCAACTACCGCATACAAAATATCCGTTAACAGGTTGGCAGCCATTACCACAAGGGCCGACATTAAACATACCCCCATAATAACCGGATAATCCCGGTTAAGAATCGCACTCATGGTCATAAGACCAAGGCCCGGCCAGCTAAATATTTGCTCAACGATAATGGCTCCGCCAAAAAGCAGCGGAATCTGCATACCAAATATGGTTACGATGGGCAATAACGCGTTTCTTAATCCATGCTTGTTAATTACCAGAAACCGCCCAATGCCCTTTGCTTTTGCAGTCCGTAAGTAATCCTTATTTAATATCTCTAACATGGCACTTCGGATATAGCGAATATTGGTACCGGCCATGGAGGTGGCCAATACTGTTACCGGCATAATCATATGTTTGACAACATCCAAAATACTTTTTTCGGAACCAAGGGTATACATACCGCTGCTTGGCAGCCATTTTAATTTAATCGTAAATACATATATTAATATCAGGGAAAGAAAAAATCCTGGTATGCTGCTGCCTAAAAAGGACAGGGTAACTACGGTATAATCTCCTGCCGAATACTGGCGTACCGCGCTGTAAATACCGGCAGGTATGGAAATTATCATACTGACAATCAGGGAAACCGACATCAGTAACAGGGTAGGCCCCATGTAACTTCCGATCATCTGGCTAACCGGCTGATAGCTTTTAATCGAAACCCCAAGATTTCCTTTAAGCAGTTCCTTAAGCCAGCTAAAATATTGGACAATAACCGGCTGGTCAAGGCCTAACGCAGTGCTTTTTACTTCCAGCGCTTCTTTTGAAACTCTGGCTCCCTGAATCATATCCAGCGGACTTCCGGCAAGGCTCATAATAAAATAGTCAATAACCGTAATTCCCAACAGTACCGGTATGGCAATGAGAATTCGCCGGATAATATACTTAATCATCTGCATCCCCCTTCCCAGCATTTTTATTGAAAACAATACATGCGGCCCTGTGAGAACTATCGGTTTCTGTAGCCGCCAGTTCCGGTACTGCCCTTTTACACTGATCCACGGCATAAGGACACCTGGGATGGAAACGGCATCCGGAAGGAATTATAACAGGCGAAGGGATTTCTCCCTCCAATATATTTTTGTCTCTGTTCCGCTTTGTGGGATCCGGTATGGGCGCTGCATTGCACAGGGCTTTGGTATAAGGATGAACTGGATTCCTGAAAAGCCGGTCCGCATCCGCTATCTCCACAATTTTTCCCAGATACATAACCGCGATGCGATTGCTGACATAATGAACCGCATCCAGGCCATGACCGATAAAAAGATAAGTAAGATGAAACTCCTTCTGAAGATTCTTTAACAGATTTAATATTTGGGCCTGAATGGATACATCCAGTGCACTTACGGGTTCGTCGCAAATAATCAGTTTGGGTTTTAATGACAGGGCTCTGGCAATCCCGATTCTTTGCCTTTGTCCCCCGGAAAACTCATGGGGAAACCGTTCCTTGCTGTTTTTGGGCAGCCCTACCAGGTCCAGGAGTCTGTCAACTTCCGCGCCGGCATTGGCTTTCGTGCATAATCCGTGATACAGCATGGGATCCGCTATAATATCATAAATGCGTTTTCTGGGGTTAAGAGAAGAATAAGGGTCCTGAAATACCATCTGTATCTGGGCCCTTATTTTTCTCATTTGCCTGGCACTTTTACTGTCTATTCTTTCTCCCTTATAAAAAATCTGTCCTTGTGTAGGTTGCTCCAAACCGGCTATCAGACGTCCCAGAGTAGATTTTCCGCATCCTGATTCTCCTACCAAACCTAAGATTTCCCCTTCGTATATGTTTAAATCCAGTCCGTCCACGGCATGAATTTTTGCGACTGCATGGGGAATAATTCCTCCTGGTACAGGGTAGTACATTTTTAATCCTTTTACTTCCAATAAAGGTACTTTATCACTCTCCAACCGCTCATTCCTCCTGTTTACCCTGTTTGGTTTCTGTATGTTTTGTTTCATTGTTTCAGATATCGGTTCGCCAGCAACGTTTAAAATGACCTGGCTCCACTTCGATTAATATTTGCTCATTATCGCATTCCTTTTTTGCATAAGGGCAGCGATTGGCAAACCGACACCCCTTTATATTTTCATATTCTTCCGGAACTGTTCCTTTAATTGGTATTAGCTCATGATTTTTATCATACCGGATACTGGGAATGGACTGTAATAAGGCAGAAGTATACGGGTGCTGTGGCTTTGAAAATAATTTGGAAACTTCCGCTTCTTCTACAATTTGC
>JBKEEJ010000044.1:0-7745 GCA_047777345.1 Lachnoclostridium sp.
TGCGGAACACGAAGGGTATGCGAAAGTGTCTAGGTCATTCAACCGGATATGGAAAGAAAGAGACAGTGCACAGCCGAAGCTTTTGGAAGCGATACTGTATAAAGATAACTTTAACAGAGCGTATAAAAGAGTAAAGGCAAACAAGGGAGCGCCAGGAATCGATGGGATGACCATCGAAGAAGCACTTTCTTATCTAAAGGAACATCAACAGGAGTTAACTGACCGAATATACAGAGGGAAGTATACTCCATCACCAGTAAGGAGAGTTGAGATTCCGAAGGCAGATGGTGGTATACGAAAGCTTGGTATACCAACAGTCATAGACCGAATACTGCAACAGGCAATAGCCCAACAGCTGATGCCAATCTATGAACCATTATTCACAGGCGGAAGTTTCGGCTACCGCCCTAACAAGAGTGCTAAAGATGCGATTTTAAAGGTTAAAGAGTATGCAGAGCAAGGCTATACATATGCAGTAGTGCTGGATTTATCGAAATACTTTGACACCATAAACCATGAACTGCTATTAAACCTGTTGAGGAAGAATGTCAAGGACGAACGAGTAGTACAACTGATTAAGCGATATCTGAAAAGTGGTGTACTGGAAAACGGAGTAGTTATTGAGACCGAAGAAGGCTCACCCCAAGGTGGAAACCTGTCGCCGCTACTCGCGAACATTTACCTTAATGAGTTTGACCAGGAGTTCTTGAAAAGAGGGGTTCCGGTTGTACGTTATGCTGATGATATAGTTTTACTAGCAAAGAGCAAACGTGCATCAGAGAGACTTTTGGAAAGCAGCATCAAATACCTTGAGGGAAAGCTGAAACTTACTGTAAACAGGGAGAAAAGTCGTACCGTTAGTGTGTTCGCAATCCGAAATTTTAAGTTTCTTGGCTTTGCGTTGGGAAGGAACGGAAATGGCATATTTGTTAGAGTTCACTCAAAGTCATTGAAGAAATTTAAAACAGAACTGAAGGAACTATCTTCCCGTAGGAGAGTTCAGAGTATCAAGCCCAGCCTCGAGAAAATCAAAATTTATGCAAGAGGATGGCTTAATTATTACGGTATAGCAAGCATGAAAAATAACATCGACGAAATCAACGGATGGCTCTATCACAGAATTCGTATGTGTATATGGAAACAATGGAAGAAACCAAAGACTAAAGTGCGAAATCTATTAAAGATGGGAGTACCGAAAGACTTAGCTTGGCAAGCTGGCAACAGTCGTCGAGGCTACTGGTTCACATCTCAAACAGTTGCTGTTAAAATGGCCATGACTAAAGAAAGACTGATACACAGTGGCTTCTACGACTTAGCCACAGCATATCAGTCTGTGCACGTCAACTATTGAAAGCGCCGTATACCGAACGGTACGTACGGTGCTGTGAGAGGACGGCGGTTAGTCACCGCCTCCTACTCGATCTTGTAGCAATTTGCGCAGACGGATTTAAGGTACATTGAAACAGCCAAAATGCTTGACTTTAGGCGGGCTTAGAGTGATTAATGTACTGATGAAAAGGAGGTAAAATCGATGCAAATTAAAGTGATGGAACCAAAGAAAAAAGCTCGCGGCGGGAAAATACGAGTGGGCGCTTATGGAAGAGTATCTACTGATAGTAGAAAGCAGGAAGATAGCCTTGAAAATCAGATTGCATATTATGAGCGTATAATTAAGGCAAGATCAGATTACCAATTTGTTAAGGTCTATATGGATCAGGGTATCTCCGGAACCTCTGAGAATCGACCAGGCTTTCAAGAAATGCTAGAGGATGCAAGAAATAAGAAGCTGGATTTAATCCTCACAAAATCAATCTCCAGGTTCGCCAGAAATACTGTCACCGTCCTAAAGTACGCAAGGGAGCTTAAGGAATATGGGGTCGGTATTTTTTTTGAAGAGCAAAATATCAATACCCTTTCCGGCGAAGGGGAATTAATGCTTACGGTCTTGGCCAGCTTTGCACAAGAGGAGAGCCGAAGCATTAGTGAAAATAATAAGTGGAGCATTCAGAAGAAATTTCAAAGAGGCGAGGTGATGATTACCACCGAGCGATTCATGGGATATGACAAAGACAAGAATGGAAACTTGATTATTAATCCTAAGGAAGCTGCAATCGTTCAGAGAATTTTCAAGCTATACCTTGAGGGGAAAGGTGGATTTACCATCGCTAAAATATTAAATGCGGATGGAATATCAACCATTACCGGAACGAAATGGCATGACTCAACTATCAAAGGGATGCTTACCAATGAAAAATACAAGGGCGATCTTTTACTGCAAAAATATTATACCCCGGAGGATAAGAAGAACCGGACTGTAAGAAATGATGGAAATGTGGATAGCTACTATATAAAAAACAATCATGAAGCCATTGTATCAGAAGCAGAATGGAATCGGGTACAGGAGATTATGCAACAACACAGAGAAGCAAAAGGGATGAAACCCGGTGATACAAAAAAGTATCAGAACAGATATCCACTTAGCGGCTTATTGATATGCCCGTATTGTAGGAAAACACTGAGACGAGCCCACGTATATGGGGGAAAAGTACAGTGGGTTTGCAGTACCTATATACAAAAGGGTAAGGAAGCATGCCCCGGTATCAGGGTGGATGATGCAGAAGTATCTGGTAGGAATATTAATGAACCAACAATTGTAGAGGAGGATTATTATAATGGCGAAAAGCATTACTTGTATACCAGCGCAAAAGATTACAAAGAAAGAGAATGGGTTGCAAAGATTAAAGAGGATGAGAGTAGCAGCTTATTGCCGAGTATCAACCGATCAAGACGAGCAGCTATTAAGCTATGAAAATCAGGTAAGGTACTATACGGATTATATAAAAAGCCGCGACGATTATGAATTTGTGGATGTTTATGCAGATGAAGGTATCTCAGGTACATCTACAAAGAAGCGCGAAGATTTTCTACGGATGATAGAGGACTGCGATAATGGGAAAATTGATTTTATCATTACAAAGTCAATTTCCCGTTTCGCCCGGAACACAAAAGACTGCCTTGAATATTATCGCCGCTTAAAGGGACAGGGAATCGGCATCTTCTTTGAAAAGGAAAATATCAATACATTAGAGTCGCAAGGGGAAGTTCTTCTTACCATCCTTAGTTCACTTGCACAGGAGGAAAGCAGGACCATTTCAGAAAACTGCAAATGGGGCATTCAAAGAAGAATGGAGCAAGGCTATGTCAGAGCAAACACCGCAAAATTTACTGGCTATGATCGAGATGAGAATGGTAATCTTGTGATAAATGAGGAGCAAGCTGAAATAGTAAAAAGGATTTATAGAGAATACCTAGATGGAAGAACCGTTGATTATATTGCCCGGAGCCTTGAAGTAGATGAAATTAAAAACTGGGAAGGAAAAGTAAACTGGCTTCCCGGAACGATTGATAAAATTCTTATGAATGAGAAATACAAGGGCGATGCACTACTTCAAAAAAATTATACAGTGGATTACCTCAGTAAGAAGCGAATCAAAAATAACGGGCAGATAAAGCAGTATTATGTTGAAGGCAGTCATGAGGCAATTATCGATGAAGACACCTGGGAATGTGCTCAGCTTGAAAGGGCAAGAAGAAAAGAATATATGTATCAGCATGGACTCAGCTGCTACGCTCATAAACCGGATGAGAATCCTTTTGCGGGTAAAGTGATTTGTGCCAGCTGCGGACAGGCTTACGGGAGAAAAAGTTGGAATGGTAAAGTAGTAAATCGTAAGGTTTGGCAATGCGGCCTTAGATATCGAAGAAAAGGTGTGATTGGCTGCGATAACCGGCATGTCGATGATGAAGTATTCCCTGTTCGATTTATGGAAAGCTATAATATGTTGATAGAAAACAAGCAGCAGCTTCTTGAAAAATGGAAGAGGCTTATGAATGGCGATGACCTCCTTAAGAAGTATAAAGCAAAGGAGTTTATCGGGATTGTTTCAAAGGAAGGTAAGATGCAGGTTTTCAATCCAGATATTATGCTTAAAATGCTGGATCACATATTGGTATATAAGTCAGGCAAGATAGCATTTTTATTTTACGACGGGACAATAATTGAATGGGAAAAGGAATAAGGAACGTAGGGCTTATTTACACCTTAATTGAAAATCGAAATGCAACCCTTTCGAATTCAGATTAACATAAAAACGTCTAATAAAATATATATGCCAGATGGTTGCATCTTGGCTTGCAAAAAGATTGGCTTAGCCAGTCTTTTTGTTTTCAAAAGTTTCTAAATCATATATCCTAGATATGTTGGTGGCAGAACGGAGGATATATGTCTAAATTTTTCACTTATGAGGAAAGACTTGAACTACAGAAATATCTAAAAGAAAGCCTTTCTTTCAAAGAAATCAGTCGTAGATTAGATAAAAATCCAACTACTATATCAAGGGAGATACGTAAGTACAGTTCTGAAGTTGCTACAGGATTTCCAGGTTTCCCTTTCAATGCATGCAAAAACCGCTTCAACTGTAGAAACAAAAATGTATGCGGTAAAGACTGCACGAGAAAAACTTCGATCTATTGTAAGCTTTGCCCTACTTGCAATAATAACTGTACCGACTTTGTTCTAGAAATCTGTCCAGCAAGATTTAGGGTCCCATATGTTTGTAATGGCTGTGTTACATTGGGTAAATGTTCCCTACTTAAAAACATATATGATGCAGAGAATGCCCACATCAAGGCACATGAGTCAATATCGCAATCCAGAAGAGGACTTTGCATATCCGAAGAAGAGATAAAAAGACTTAATTCAATCATTTCCCCACTAGTTCAAAGAGGACAATCGATACATCAGATATATGTTATTCATCAAGAAGAGTTGATGTGCAGTGAAAAAACCATCTATAACTACATCGATGCCTGCTTGTTTGATGTTAGAAATATCGATTTACCACGCAAGGTTAAATTTCGTGAGCGATATAAAAAACCGGAATTCAAAGTGGATAAAGGTTGTCGTATTGGACGTAACCATGAAGCTTTTCTTGCATTTCTTGATAAAAATCCGGAAACTTCTGTAGTACAGATGGATTCCGTAATAGGAAGTAAGGGAGGAAAATGTCTACTTACAATTCACTTTGTTGAAACTAGTCTAATGCTAGCTTTTCTAAGAGATGCCAATACTTCAAAGTCAGTTACTGACATATTTGAAATGCTCTACGATAAGCTTGGAAAGCCTCTTTTTAAGAAACTATTTCCGGTTATTCTAACTGATAATGGCAGTGAATTTTCTAATCCCAAAGCAATCGAATATAGCGACGAAAAATTCACTGGACTTCGTACCAATGTATTTTACTGTGATGCAGGAAGTCCATACCAAAAGGGGGCTATTGAAGTTAACCATGGACTAATCCGCCGAATTCTTCCAAAGGGAACCAGTTTCAACAACCTAACACAGGAAGATATCAGCTTGATGATGAACCATATCAATTCTTACAAAAGAAAAAAGCTGAACAACCGTAGCCCATACGAAACGTTCAGCTTTTACCACGGAGAAGAGGTATTACATAAACTAGGATGTTCGCCGGTACCCGCCAGTGACATCATGTTAAAACCATCTCTTCTCAAAAAATAATATAAAAAGTGCCGCCAACAGCTCATTAAGAACTAAGAAAAGGGGTCGATTCTCCGATTACAAAAAAATCGAGAGGGGGTTGACTTCCTTTTGGCATGCCTATTTTCTATATCATACGCCAGAAAAAGCAAAAAATCAAACTGCATTTGAATTACAAAGGTGGCTTTTCGTTTACAAAACCTGCATTCTGATTTCAAAAGCTGCGTCTCGTTTACAAATATTTAGTTGTCGGTTACGAATGTTGCATCTCACTTTACAAAGTGGCATTTCATTTTACTATTAAGTGGGCTTATTTACATTTTTGTGAGTAAGCCCTTTTTTTAGTGCAAAAATGATAAAAATGTAGTATAATATGGTAAAATATGCATCTCAAAGTCAAAGATTTATAATATAGAACTTTGAATGATGTGATGGAAATATGAGTTTATATTATGTTTGTCAAAATAAACATATAAGAATGAAAGCACCGATCAGTATTTGTAAGCAAATCTAGTCGGATTGTTATCTGATTTATGTTTATAGCGTAAGGGGGATTATTGTGACTGAGGATAAAGCATTAATAAAAAAGGATTTGGTTTTGATATTAAAGTTAGACTCAAAGCTGAATTATGAGGACATTGGAGAAGTAAAACAGGTACATGCGGCTGCGGTTAACAGAAAATTATTTTCAACATCCGTGGGACAACGATATTTGAATAAGTTAAATCAAATTATTAATGGAATTGGAAAAGAAGAGTGCTTATTTTGCGGAGGTACTACTAATACAGATTCTGTAGTGTGTGCATCTTGCTTAAATAAATTAAAAGGATCATCTATAAATTCGACACAAAAGAAGCCTGCTGAATCAAATGTAAATAAAGAAATGCAGAATAAGGTTGAGCAAAAAACAACCGAATCAGCAGTTGAGGATGCTAATAAACAAAAAGAAATTCGAAGTAAAGATGATATAGTAAAGAATGCCGATAAAATGAAACAAGCCGTTATTGGTGCTGTAAATACGCAACAGTTAATAGAAAACACAAAAAATATAATAAAGACAGCAGAAGAGAAAACACATATTATTGCTGAGAATATTTCTAAAAATGAAGATTACCAAAAAGCGAAAGAACATGCAAAAAACATAGCAAAAGATGCCCAAAAGAATATTCGTAAAAATGTTGATTCAGTGAGTGAAAATAAACATGTTAATAGTTTGCTGAATAAAATAAACACGTTTTGGAAAGCAAGAAATAAGAAACAAAAATTAATCATTGTAGCAGTAGCAACCATATTATTAATTGCTTGTGTTGGGGGCATAGCTGATCAAGGAAATTCGACAGGGACAGGGGCTGTTGGAAATCAAAAAGAAGCGTATAAAGTGGTAAATTCGGAATATCCAGAAAAAGATGGATGGACAATTTCCGAAGGTACAACAACGAAAGTTCCGCAAGGTTGGTTTTGGACACCTATAGGAAAGACTAAAGATTATATGGCAAGCGAAGTAGTAGATTCGCAGGATGAAGAGAAAGTCAAAGATTTTTATGTTCAAATAGAGTGCTGGACATTTAATGTACATTGTAAGGGACCTACTCGGGTGCAAGGTGGGCAGATAATTGTGAATTCTGAAGGAAAGATGATGTGTATGGGAGTCTTCGATGGAGTGCCACTTTCAGATACTTTCTTTAGAATACGATAAATATGGTAAAAGGCATGAACACTAGACATTTTGTACTCATGCCTTAATAATTGGGATTTAATGTTAAAGTAAATTCGTTTTGTTGAAAAATAATTTTATGATGTAAAATTTGCCCAGGTAAGTGTTAAAATATAAACTGTTCGATAAAATTTGTAATAAATACATAGGATGGGTTGGTAAAAATGGAAAGAACAAAAAGTTCTAAAGGAAAAGTTGTTTTATGGTGTGTTATTGGAATGATTATATTTGCAGCTGTTAAATCGTTAGGTAATGGCGATGAATATAATGAAAATAAAGGAGCGTACAAAACTGCTTGTGAAACTGCGGAATTGGCAGTTCAAAGCAAGAAAGTCGGAGCAGAATGTCCTACAGAATCAAAAGTTGTTTATGCAAATGACAGGGATATAGTAGTAGCAGTAAAATATTGGATTACAGAAGAAACCAAAGATACATATTGGATTACCTTTGTTCAATGTTATGGGGAAGGAG
>JBKEEJ010000045.1:0-7658 GCA_047777345.1 Lachnoclostridium sp.
CCTGTATATGGTGGAAGCAGACCATAAGAGGGTGGGCATATTCTGGTATTATATTACCAATATAATGGATGAGGATATTGCATTTATAGCGGATATCCGTGTGGATGAAACGAAGAGAAATCAAGGTTACGGAAGAAGTATTCTTAAAGATTTTGAAAAGGAAGCAAAAAGCAAGGGATATCACAATTTGGGAGTATATGTTAAAAGCAATAATCGTGGGGCGGTTCGCCTTTTTGAAAGTGAAGATTATAAAAAAGTCTGTCGGGATGGCAACCTTTTATACTTAAAAAAAGTGATTTAAAAAAAGATAATTTTTAAGAATATACCAATAGAATAAGCCCAATAATAGGGTTAATAAGGAGTTTCATACATGAAGTTTTATTTTGCACCTTTGGAAGGTGTAGCCGGGTATGTTTATCGAAATGCCCATCATATGTTTTTTGGCGGTATGGATAAATATTTTTCACCATTTATTCATGCCAATTTAAGTGACAGCTTTAAAACACGGGATATCAGGGATATATTGCCGGAACACAACAGGGGGCTGTTTATCGTACCCCAGCTGTTAACCAACAAAGCCGACGAGTTTATTCATACTGCAAAACGGATTCGTACTTTAGGATATGAAGAAATTAATTTAAATCTTGGCTGCCCGTCGGGTACAGTTGTCTCCAAATACAGGGGAGCCGGATTTTTAGCTAAAAAAGAAGAACTTAACCGGTTTCTGGATGAAATCTATAGTAAAACTGATATGAAGATATCCATAAAGACCAGAATTGGAAAAGATGACCCGGATGAGTTTTATGAATTAATCGAAATATTTAATCAATATCCTGTTTATGAACTGATTATCCATCCGCGGACTCAAAAGGACTTTTATAATAATAAACCTAACATGAAAATATTTAAAGACGCATTGGCTTTCAGTAAAAATCCGGTTTGTTATAACGGAGATTTAAAATCCGTCAATGATTTTCATAAATTTTTTAAAGATTATCCCCAAGTAGACACAGTTATGGCAGGAAGGGGACTATTGACAAACCCGGGTCTTGTACAGGAAGTAAAATATGGCCGGAAACCGGATAAAAAAACATTAAAAGATTTTCACGATAAAATACTGGATGATTACAGACAGGTACTTTCCGGCGACCACAACGTACTGTTTAAAATGAAAGAATTATGGTCTTATATGATTCATTTATTTGCAGATTCGGAATTCTATGAAAAGGAGATAAAAAAATCCAAACGTTTACTGGCTTATGTGGATATTGTTGACAGCTTATTTCAGAATCTGGATTTAATTACGGATTGACGGCACAAGTTTTATCAAACTGCAGCCAGTGGTAATGCATGTGCCGGATAACAGATAAAAAGAGCAGTTAATCTGGCAGCGATTTAAATCAGTAAGAATGAATCAGGCAAGGAAAGGAAGCCGTAAACAAAAACGGCTGGAGGATTACTTCTATGAGTGACATAATCAGGTGTGGTACCATTGGTACCAGCAGAATTACAGATGAATTCATTGAAAGTACTAAATTGGCAGACGGTATTAAGGTATCTGCCGTCTATTCCAGAAGCAGGCAGAAGGGAACGGATTTTGCTTCCAAATACGGCATTCATACCGTTTTTACCGATCTTAATGAGATGGCCCAAAGTAATCAGATAGACGCCGTATATATTGCAAGTCCTAATTCACTTCATTACGGGCAAAGTAAATTGTTTTTGGAACATGGTAAGCACGTCTTGTGTGAAAAACCTGTTACGGTAACCCCAGAAGAACTGGAAGAATTAACAGAACTTGCCAAGAAAAATAATTTGATTTATATGGAAGCTATAAAAATGCTTCATCTGCCCGTTCGCCACAAATTAAAAGAGGCCCTTAACAGTATCGGTAAGATTACTATGGCAAGGTTTGATTATTGCCAGCTATCGTCAAAGTATCCTGCTTACTTAAAAGGAGAAGTGCCCAATATATTTAATCCGGAATTTGCCACAGGATGTCTTATGGACCTTGGAATTTACTGCGTATATCCGGCCATAGACTTTTTCGGATATCCGGATAAAATAACCGCTGTGGCAGGCTTTTTAAATACGGGTGCGGATGGCTATGGAAACAGTTTTTTTACCTATCCGGACAAACAGGTTCATTTAAGCTATTCCAAAGTCGGTCAGGGATATATCGGCTCTGAAATAATCGGGGATAAGGGGACCATTGTTATAGGGTCCATTTCAACCCTTACTAATATTAAAATTCATTTTAATAATGGTACAAAGAAAGAAATTATCGGTGACGTAAGCAGATATGAGGTAATGAAAGAGGAAATACAGAATTTTTGTAACTTTATTAAAGACAAAAACCACTATAAAGAAGATTACCTTTATGCCGGCAAACTGGCTTTGCAGGTAAGCAAGGCTATTAAGACCATCCGGCAGCAGGCAGGTATCCGGTTCCCCAATTATTAGTCACCTTTCCTGTAATCTTAATTTTATGATATTAAGCGTGATGGAAATTATTGCAATTACTAACAGTCAGTAAAGAAATTAAATAAAAGAATTAATTGAAAAGAATAAAAAAGAATAAAGGGATGTTGCAATATGCCTGGAAAGTATTTGAATTATCATGAAGAGCTTAATCCTTTTCTTTTCATTCCGCTTGCAGCATCCCTTTTATGTTTAATATGGTATGGTTTTGATTTTTTGTTGGTTTATTTAATTGATTTTTTTCTCAATTAATCGCAGGTTATTCTTTAATCGTTCATCATTGGGATTGAATTTAAGGGCATTTATTGCGTGATTTTTTGCCCTGTCATACATACCCAGGCGGTAACAGCTGATGGCTGCCAAATCATGAGGAGTGTGGTCCCAGGCATATCCCATATTAACAAAGGTTTTGGATTTTTCATTTATTTTTATAGCCTCTTCTGACATAAAAAAGACCGTTGGCCAATCCCCGAGCAGATAGGCCATTTTGGCAAATTCCACATAAGGGTCCCGCATTTGGGGCGCTTCCGCAATTGCCTTGTAATACCAGCTATATGCCTGTTTTGTATCCTTTAGGCCAAAACTGGATTTGGCTATCCACCGCATGGCCGCACTGCGTTCTTCCGCCCAGACAGAAGTCGGCAGTTCCAGGTAATGTTTTAGGGTATCAATGCACTTTTTCCACATACCTTTATACATATATTCCCGGCCGAGATAGTAGTTTACCCGGCTTCCGTCCGGTTCTTCCTTAACGGCAAGTTCCAGAAGAGGAAGATAGGAACTTCTGGATTTGGACGGATCCGGATAATGGTTTAAAACTATACCATCGACATACACTGTTTTTTGAGGCTCCGTACCCGAATAGCTGAGCCATTCGTGAACGGGATGTTTCCAGCAGAATCCTTTTCTTGCGTGAATTTTGCTGTAATAAAGCTGTACATCGGGAGAACCATCCGGTTTTAAGCTCCAGTTATAAATGTATTTGCCGGATTTGGCATCCGGTGTCCAGGCCTGCTCTAAAAGTTGCCTCCATCCTTTATTAAACACTTCGTCCAGATCGGTGCAAACACATATGTCCACGTCTTCCGGCACATATTTAAGGGAAATGTTTCGTGCGGTATCAAAGCGCCAGGGTTTTACCGGATTAACATAGACAATAGCCCCTCTGGCTTTTAGTTTTTCCACTGTTTTGTCATCAGAACCCGTATCTGTTACAACCACAAGGTCGGCTTCTTCCATGGAATCCATCCAGCGGTCCACAAATTTTTCTTCGTTTTTGCAGATGGCATAAACACAAATTTTATATTTTTTCATGATCCAACCCTGCCTCTTTTTTATATTTTAAGTCGATTAACTTAAGATTTCTTTTTAGTCTTAAATCATCCGGCTTCATTGTACAGGCCATAACAACATAATTATGGGATTTTTCATACAAACCCAATCTGTAATAACTAATTGCTGCCAGGTCATATAACTCGTATCCCCAGGCTTCTGTTTCCAAGAGGTAGCTGCCTGATTTTTCTTTAATTTCCAGTGCTTTTTCCGTCATTAACATAACAAGAGGCCAGTCATTTTCAAGATAACCCAGCCTTGCCATATACAGGTATGGCTCCCGTACATCAGGACATTCGGCAATAGCCCGGTACAGCCATACTTTAGCCTGTTTTAAGTCACCTTTAGCCTGGTAGCTTTTCGCAATAAACCGCATGGAGGCACTCCGTTCTTCCGCCCATTTTGCGGTAGGAAGTTTCAGATGCCGTTTAAGCTCGGCTATGCATTTATCATATTGGCCGTAATACATATATTCTCTCCCAAGCCAGAAGGCCGTCCTGTCATCCGTGGGATTTTCTTTTGCTGACAATTCCAACAGGGGAAGGTACTGAGACCTGGGTTTGGTCAAGTCTGGGTAGTGGTTAAGAACCATTCCGGGAACAAATACCACTGACTCCGGTTCTTTGCCGTTATATTGTAGAATCTCATGTACCGGATGGACCCAGCGAAAGCCTTTGCGCCTGTGAATCTTTTCCATCATAAACTGCTTGTTTGGTGTTCCGTCCGGATGATAACTCCAGGTAAATAAATACCGGGCCCTGGTATGGGTAGGTTCCCAGACGGATTCCAGCTTTTCCCGCCAGCCCTTTTCAAAAACTTCATCTATATCATTGGATACACAGATATCCACGTCTTCCGGAATATGATCCATTGCAATATTGCGTGCCGTATCAAAGCGCCAGGGATCAATAGTTTCGCAGTAAACGATAGCTCCTTTAGCCCGCAGTTTTTCCACAGACCCATCGGTGGAACCGGTATCCGTAACAATAACCATATCTGCTTCGCTGACAGAATCCATCCAGCGATCTATAAATTTTTCTTCATTTTTGCAAATAGCATAAACACAAACCTTATATTTGTTCATAAGCATAAACCTCGATTCCGTTTTGATAGAAATATAAATTGCCTGTGATTGCTGTTGCCTGACAGAATACAGCATTTTATCCTATCAGTTTATTATATGTAATTTTTTGGATAGGTTGCCATGTAATAAAAATGGAATGCCGCAAAATGTATATTGCCGGGATTATATGACTTTCCGGGTTTTATTTTGCGGCATTCCCGTTGGGATTGGGTTTCATATGGGATTTGGCTCTTTATATAGAATTATGAATGCTTTATTCTGATTCAACTAACTGGGTCAGGGAGACTTCCTGGCTGTTCCAGGGCTGATCAAGATAATGAACGCTGGCAGTATCTTTGGTCGGATGCAGGGTTTCTATGGAAACAGGCCTTCCGTTAAAGGTAACATGGGCTGTTTCATTTGACGAAATAATTTCTCTTGCGCGCTTCCTGTTCATGGACATGACTCCTTTTGCTTAATGATAACTAAATGAAACGGATTAATTTAATTTCAAAGATTTGGAACATTAGGTTAAGGTACATAAAGGGTAACATAATCTGTGTGTAACTATCGAATCTGCAGTAGTAGTTTTCGCTTTCTGCCTTTTATATATTCTATATTTGCTTTTGAAATTCATGTAAATGCAAAAACTTTATCAAAAGAAAGTATTCTTTAACCTAGAAGTAAATAGTGAAACATGTTATAATGGATAAAACGATTACATTAAATCACTTGTCTGGTTTGGTGTTATCATATGAATGAAAAAACGATTGTTTTTTTAATTTATTAAAAATTATATAAAGGGGATTAAAAAATGGAACAATTTAAATTTTCCGAACTGGAATATTCCAGACCGGATTATGATTTATATGAAAGAGAATGCCTTAAGATGGCCGAAGAAGTAGAAAAGGCAAAAAGTTATGAAGAAATAAAAGAAATTTTAAAACGCAGGGAAGAACTGGAAAGCCATGTAAGCACTATGGCTACCATAGCCTATATACGCAATACCTTAAATACTACGGATGAATTTTACGAAAAGGAAATTGAATACAATGATGAAAGGGGAGCAGCTGCCAGAGTTGCCGTAACCAAACTGAGCAAAGCCATATTGGGGTGCCGGTTTAAGGATGAGATAGACGCTGATTACGGAAAGGAATATCTGGTTATCGAACAGCGTATGGTGGATCAGTTTAAGGATGAACTGGTTCCCTATATGCAGGAGGAAGCCAAGCTTACCACCAGATACCAGAAATTAATGGCAACAGCTCAGATTCCATTTGACGGGAAAATTTTAAACCTGTACGGTATCCAAAAGTATTTTGAACACCCGGACAGATCAGTAAGAAAGGCAGCCTTTAAGGCTTATTCTAACTTTTATTATAAAAACGAACCGGAAATGGAAGAAATCTTTGATAAGCTTGTTACTTTAAGAAATAAGATGGGACGTGCGTTAGGATATGAGAACTATATTCCCCTTGGCTATTTACAGCAGGGACGCAGCGATTATGGGCAGGAAGAGGTTGCCGCCTTTCGTGAACAGGTAAGAAAAGAAATTGTTCCCTTGTGCTGTAAACTTTATGAAGCACAGGCAAAACGAATCGGAGTGGATCAAATCAAGGTTTTTGATGAAAAGTTTATCTATCCGGATGGAAATGCCCAACCGGCCGGCGATGACGATTATATGGTAAAACAAGCCCAGAAGATGTATCATGATATGAGTAAGGAAACCGGCGAGTTTATTGATTTTATGATAGATCATGAGCTGATGGATTTGAAAAATAAACCCAATAAAGCTTCCACCGGTTACATGACAAGCCTGCCGGATTATAAGGCGCCTTATGTATTTTCATGCTTTAATCAAACCATTTTTGATATGCAGGTGCTTTCCCATGAGCTTGGTCATGCATTTGCCGGTTATGAGGCTATGCGCAGTCAAAAAACCAGCCAATATTATAATGTAAGTACCGATATTGCGGAAATACATTCCATGGCTATGGAGCAATTTGCCTATCCTTATGCGGAACAGTTTTTTGGAAAAGACGCCGACAAATTCCGTTTTGCCCATTTACAGGAGGCGATTACTTTTGTTCCCTTTGGAGTTGCAGTGGATGAATTTCAGCATATCGTTTATGCCAATCCGGATTTGACACCAAAGGAACGGACTCTGGAGTGGCGTAAACTGGAAAAGAAGTATATGCCGTGGCGGGTTTACGAGGACGATGAGTTTATGGAAAGAGGGGGCTATTGGTATCACAAACTCCATATTTTCTTATATCCTTTTTACTATATAAATTATACTCTTACGACTATGGGAGCCATGGAGTTTAAAAAGCGTTATCATGAAAATAAGGAACAGGCCTTTAAGGATTATCTGGCACTTTGCAGGGCAGGTTCCAGTATGAATTATCTGAATCTGTTGAAACTGGCCAATCTGTCGGTACCTTTTAAAGAGGGAAGTGTGGCAAAAGCCATATCTTTTGCCAAAGAAGAACTTTTGCAGCAGATAGCAAAAGAACACCTATAATTGGGATTTAGCTGTTGCTTTTTGGAGGAATGCATGAAAAATACTGTGATTATTGGAGTGGCAGGAGGGTCTGCTTCCGGTAAGACAACCGTTGTGAACCGTTTAAAGGAAATATGCAAAGACAGGGTAGAGGTAATCAATCATGACGATTACTACAAACCTTTTTCCGAACTGACACTGGAAGAAAGGACCAAACTTAATTATGACCACCCGGATGCTTTTGACACCCAGCTTTTAATTGAACATATTAAAAAACTG
>JBKEEJ010000046.1:0-6759 GCA_047777345.1 Lachnoclostridium sp.
TTTGATTCGGATGAAGAAATCTCTTTAGAAGAATGCAGCCGTTACACAGATAATGAAAATATGAGAGATTTGTCCGGTTACATTCATAATATTGTAAAAACTGCACATGATATTTTGGACTAAATTATGGTAAGAATCGAATAAGATATAGAATGCCAGGTTTTATATTATATTTCAGTTAATAGTCCTGTGGCATTTAAAAAAGAGGCGGTTAGTCACCGCCTCTTATCCGTTTTTTTACGATACCAAGGAAGTTTGTTAATTGGTGCCGGGATTAAATAAGTACCGGGACCCTGAATGCATGCTCCATTCGTATCTTCCCATACTCCAGGTGGAAATATGATTTCTCTTTCCGTTGCGCCTTTTTGAAGAACAGGTGCGACTAAAATATTGTCTCCAAGCATAAACTGGTCATTAATATTTTCATAATGATTACCCGGAAATACATATTCCATATGACGAATTACCGGTTCTCCATTTATTGCGGCAGCTTTTACCAAATTTAGTATTTCTTCTCCTAATTCTTCATGCAGTCTTGCAGCCGCAACACAATAAGAGAGATTTTCCTTTGATAACACTCGCCAAGGAGCCACTGAGAACTGCATCATTGGAAATAAAGCTGAACACTGGGCACTGCGTACGATCAGTTCCTGATCCAGTTCCTGGCTGTGTTCCAGGAAACTTTGGTATTCCCCGCCTCCAATCATATCCGGACAGGTAAAGGAGAAACCCAGTAAGCCCTGTGCAATTCCGTTAGGTATTAAACTGCCCAATCCGGTATCAATCTTCCAACTATGGGTCTTATCACTTAGTCTTTGAACAAGAGGTTGTCCGCCCATCTTCCAGCAAGCTCGATATTCATTGAAAGAATATTTTAAACCAATTTCTGCCCATTTTTCACTATATTCGTTTCCAGTACATGGACGACTGCATAAGTAATTCTCCTTAAAATATTCAATGTCGCCGGCATCAAATTTAAAGCCGTCGATGTTGAATTTTTCCTTCAATGTTTCCAGCTTTTTATCAAACCATTTAACAGCATCTTCGTTCGTTACGTCAAGCAAAGCACTGTATCCGTTCCACCATTCGGTTAATGCGGGCTTACCATCAGTTTCTCTTACAAGATAACCAAGATCACGCAATTCCCTGAAAGTTAAACTGTCCGGACTGATAAAATTGCATACCCACAGCATAACTTTAAAACCCATATCATGAAGGGTCTTTACCATTGACTTTGGATCCGGGAAACGACCAGGATGAAAATCCCATACGCCATAATCCTCCTGCCAATTATCATCAATTATTAGCACACCTGCCGGAAATCCATTTTTAATAATATCTTTTGCATAGGAAATAACCTTATCCTGGGTCGGTTCATACATCATTTCGATCCAAGTGTTATATTGAGGAACTTGAAACATGATGTCGTCCGGATATTTTCCTGTAGGCGGAAAGTACCTTTGTGATGCTGCCAAATAAGCACCCCGTAAATTTTCATACCCTTCATCGTAATTGATATGGTCTGTTTCATAGTAAACAATAAGTTCATTTGAATCAAAACAGTAGGTAAAAGGCTTTTCACTCCAGATATATCTGCCTTTGCTTGAAAGCAGAAGCGGAGCGCTTTGATTATTTTTTTGTTCTTTGGATAAATTTCTTATGAAATTATTGCCTTTATAAGGCATATGGATACCATCCTGTACCATGCCTCCCCACCAGAATTCATCTTCCAAAATATCGAGTTTGAATTTATGCATAATAAATCCTCCTGTCCTTCTGATCAAAAGAAATCAAGGTAATTGCCGATTTCTTATTGAACAGTTGTATTATATTGCTTATAATCTAAAGAATATGGATAATCATATCACTATTTAAATCCGATTACAATTGTATTATAATGCTATACCGGAGGGTAAAATATTGCGAATGAACAACGAAGATTATCGTTACAAATCATTTCTGAATTATTTTCACATAAAGAATGAGGAGTACCTATGCCAGTTATATTCACTTGGGTGGCAGTTGCGTACTTCCACAAAATATGATTGGGATGGAAGAAAGAGAGCGGAAGATAGGGGGCAGTGTATATTCCAGTATACTTTGTCCGGATTTGGAAAACTTGACTATGACAACAAATCAGTTATTTTAGATAAAGGCAGTGCATTTTTAGTCACACTTCCGGATGAACACCGTTATTACCTTCCGCCTGAGAGTAAGAAATGGGAGTTTTTGTTTATCACTTTAAGCGGAGAATATACATTAAAAGTTTGGAAACAACTTCAGCAACAATATGGAAAAGTGATAAAACTGCCATCAAAATCAAAGGTTCTTCAGCTTTTATGGAATATATATTGGGAGTTTGCCAAGAAGAAAGTTTCTGACGAGTATCAAACATCAGTGATTGCCTACCAATTTATAATGGAGCTTATAAAAACCTTAGAAAAGAAAAACGAAATTGAACTGAGAAACAATAATAATATTAATCTGGCAATTGAGTATATGAAAAATAATATCCATCTTCCGTTAACTCTGGAGGATATTGCCCGGTCAGCCAATTTATCAAAGTATTATTTCAGCCGGTTATTTACTTCTTTGCAGGGAATGACTCCATGGGAATATTTATCGAAACTTAGAATGGAAAAGGCTGTGTATTTGCTGCAGACACATTCATATCAAATTAATGAAATAGCAGAAATGGTGGGTTATTCTTCAGTTAATTATTTTGATAAGGCATTTCGAAAAGCATTTAACACATCTCCCGGAAAATTTGAATTAATGTATAAGGGAATCGATGAAAAGTAAGAAATGAATTCTATTTGAAGTAAACGACAGGGGCAGTAATGCATTTTTTTACATTAAATCACTATAATTAATTGCCTCTTTTCATTTTAGTAATTTATTGATACAATAATAATGGGTTATAATATTTTGGCGCTTGTTTTCTTTTCTTTTAAGGTCATATTATCTTATACTTTAAACTTGTAATGATTATTTACTTTAAACTTGTAATGATTATTTGTTTATGATACAATAAGCTGCAAGCATTGTATATTTAAACATAACAATGTAATATATAGGAGCTTTCAATGAATAAGTTTTGTGTAATAGCAAATCGTGAGAAAGACACAAATCTGGAGATAACAAAAAAAATAGTAGACTACATGAAGCAAAACCATAAGGATTGTGTCCTGCTGGAAGGACAGGGCCCTGCAAACTGCCAGAATTGTTTTACCGATTCCAACTCCATTCCAGAGGATACGGAATGTGCCATTGTACTTGGCGGTGACGGTACAATTATACAGGCTGCCAATGATTTGGCCGGAAAAAATATTCCTATTCTGGGAATCAATCTGGGAACCTTAGGTTTTTTAGCCGAAATCGAAAAGCATAACATTTATGAGGCACTGGATTCACTTTATCAGGACCGATGGAGTTTGGACAGCAGGATGATGCTTAAGGGTTATATATACAGCAATGGCAAGGAAACTTATAACGGTATTGCCCTCAATGATATTGTTATCACACGAAGTGGTTTTTCCCGTATTATTAGTGTCAGTGTTTTTGTCAATGACAAATTGGTAGACAGGTACCGGGGAGACGGAGTAATTATTTCCACACCTACCGGTTCTACCGGCTATAATCTGTCTTCAGGAGGTCCGGTGGTAAAACCGGATACCAAAGCAATCATTATAACACCCATTTGTCCCCATACCTTGAATTCCAGAAGTATTGTGGTGTCCTCAGAAGATAATGTTAAAATTGAAATTAATGAGAGCAAGAAAACTCAGGAAGATGAAGCAATTGCCACTTTTGACGGAAGAATGGCAATTCTGCTTCAGGCAAAGGATATTATCGACATTAATAAAGCGAAGGAAGAAGCAAAATTAATAAAGATAAATCATACCAGTTTTTTTGATATCTTAAGAACAAAAATCGGACAAGGTGAGGAATGAGCATGAAAGTAGGAAGACAAAGCAAAATTATTGAATTAATTACAAAGAATGATATTGAGACCCAGGAAGAACTGGCAGATTTGTTAAACAAGGCAGGGTACAACGTAACCCAGGCAACCATTTCCAGAGATATCAGAGAGTTAAAGTTAACAAAAGTGGCTTTGGAAGATGGCAGGCAAAAATATATCGTTTTAAATAACGCGGAACCGGGTTTAAATGAAAAATATGTCCGTGTTTTAAGAGACGGTTTTGTTTCCATGGACATGTCAGTAAACATAATCGTAGTTAAGACGGTTGCCGGAATGGCTATGGCCGTTGCGGCTGCATTGGATGCTTTGCATATTCAGGGAATTATAGGCTGCATTGCCGGAGATGACACCGTTTTGTGTGTAATCAAGGACCCGGATGAAACTTTAATGGTTATGGAAAAGCTGAATAAATTAATCAATTCAAAAAACTTGTAAACTAAGGAATATCATGGTACAATAATATATTGTCTAGATCAGTTTCATATTAATATGATTAAAAGATGGGAAAAATGCCCTGGATAACCGGATTACCTTAGGCTGCAAATTGCAGCATCTACATAACCGGTTTTGAAAGGTGAATTTTTCGCATTAAGTTTTTTTTGCTTAAATTTATTATAAATTTATTAGTTAAAAGGAGAATCTATATGTCGGGACATTCCAAATTTGCCAATATTAAGCATAAAAAAGAAAAAAATGATGCTGCAAAAGGAAAAATCTTTACGAAATTGGGAAGAGAAATAGCGGTAGCGGTAAAAGAAGGTGGTCCGGATCCAAATAATAACAGTCGTTTAAAGGATATTATTGCAAAAGCGAAAGCCAATAACATGCCTAACGATACTATAGAAAGAAGTATTAAAAAAGCAGCAGGAGATGCCAACGCAGTTAATTATGAACATGTAACTTATGAAGGATATGGACCAAACGGCATTGCCATAATTGTGGAAGCATTGACCGATAATAAAAACAGAACCGCTTCCAATGTAAGAAATGCCTTTACCAAAGGTAACGGTAACGTAGGAACACCGGGCTGCGTATCTTTTATGTTTGATAAAAAAGGCCAGATCATTATTGACAAAGAAGAGTGCAATATGGAAGCGGACGAATTAATGATGGTTGCCCTGGATGCCGGTGCGGAAGATTTTGCGGAAGAAGATGACAGCTTTGAAATCTTGACAGACCCGGATTCTTTCAGTCAGGTACGCGAATCCCTGGAGAAAGCTGGTATTCCTATGGCACAGGCAGATGTCACTATGATTCCTCAGACCTGGGTTCAATTAACCGACGAACAGGATATCAAAAATATGAACCGTATTCTGGATTTGCTTGACGATGACGATGATGTCCAGGAAGTGTACCATAACTGGGATGAGTAAGTCGTAACAGTAGGAATACAGTAAAATCAGTACTTTCAGAGATTAATAACAGAGTTTTAAAAGAGTTTTGACAGTGTTTTGGCAGAGTTTTTTAATCAGTTAAGATATACTGTCACTTTTCAAAACTAAAAAAGGACATACATCTTTCACTCCTGTATATCGTAGCAGATATGGGAGTGAATTTTTTATGCAAAATAATGAGATATTACAAGAATTTATATTCGACTGTAGAATGAGAAAATTATCTGAAAGAACAGTTAAAGGCTATAAAAACAATAATCTGGCGCTATTCCGTTACATTTCCACAGAATACGGTATTGATGAATTGGAGGAGACAAACCATGTAGTCATTAAAGGTTATATTGAGTTCCTAACGAATAAAGGTCTTTCAGAGACATATATAAATAGTAATTTGAAGATATCAGATATTCGAAATACATATATAAATATTTTAGGAAAGGGAAAGAAAATTAGACACGTTCCCATAACAGCGACTATTAACAAGTATTTGCTACGTTACTTACGTATAAGAAAAGAATATATAAAGGATAAACACAATTATGATACTGAATACTTGTTGCTATCTCAAAAGGGAAAGAAGCTAACAGTTGAAGCTGTGGAGAGAGTAGTATTAAACTGTGGTATTAACTGTAACGTAAGAGAAGAAATTCGTATATCCCCTTATACATGTAGACACTATTACGCTCAATCTCAATTAAAGAATGGCTGTGATTTATTCATTGTTTCTAGACTGTTAGGACATTCAAAAATAGATGTTACAAAGAGATATTTGCTATCTATGGAAAGAGACGATACATTACTGCTAGGAGCAAAGAATAGTCCATTAACTAACTTATAACTACCTAACAAAGTATAATTAGATTATATTTATTAATTTATATTACAGTATTAGTAACATAACCGATGTTGCGATTGATGAGGTAGAAAAATGGCATAAACGCGACTTAAAGAAGCGTTATAGCGTTATTTATATAGATGCTCTACATGTAAAACTTAGACGCACTACGGTTGATTCTGATGCTGTTTACTTCATACTTGGTATCGATGAAGATGGCTACCGTGAAGTAATTGACTTCTTTATAGGTACTAATGAAAGTGCCTATGTTTGGGAAGAAAACTTACATGCAATTAAAAGTCGTGGTGTAGAGCAGGTACTTCTTTTTGTCATGGATGGTCTGGCTGGCTTAGATGAGGCAGTCCACAGGGTATACCCAAAAGCTGAAATTCAGCGCTGCATAGTTCATAAAATCCGTTCTTCCATAAAGAATATCCGGAAGAAAGATATAAGTGCATTTACTACCGATTTAAAAAGCGTATATGAATCACCTAATATGGAATTAGCAAAAAGTGCTTTAGACGAATTTAACCAGAAATGGGGAAAGT
>JBKEEJ010000017.1:0-60187 GCA_047777345.1 Lachnoclostridium sp.
TTATGAAGCATCTGAAATAGACGGTGCTAATGGGATAAAGCAATTTTTTGCAATAACTCTTCCATTGATTTCTCCTACAATGTTTTTTGTAACAGTTACAAGAATTATTAGTGCGTTACAGGTTTTTGATGTTATTTTTATGATGATGGATAAAACAAATCCGGCTTTTCCTAAAACCCAGTCATTGGTTTATCTATTCTATAAATACTCTTTCATTGAATCTAACAAAGGCTACGGTTCGACTATTGTAATGCTGTTGTTAGTTGTTATTCTGATTATAACAGTAATTCAGGTTAAATTACAAAAGAAATGGGTTAATTACAATTAGAAAGGATGTGAGAGTATGGAAAAAAGGAAAATAATAAGTACAGCTATAATACATGTTATATTAATTATCGGAGCAATTACTATGCTTGTTCCTTTTATATGGATGATATTAACTTCATTTAAGACAATATCGGAAGCAACTCAGGTTAATCCGTTCATTATATTTCCGAAAGTATGGAGATTGGATGCTTTTCATTCCGTGTTAAGAAAAATGAATTTTCCAAGATTGTACTTTAATACATTGGTGTTGATTGCAGGACGTGTAATATGTGCGGTATTAACGGCAACTATGGCAGGATATGCATTTGCCCGTCTTTCATTTAAAGGAAGGGATTTGGCATTTTCCTTAGTATTATTTCAGATGATGGTACCTGCGCAGATTTTTATTATACCTCAATATTTAATGGTAAGTAAATTAGGTATGCTAAATACAAACTTTGCTCTGGTATTTCCGGGATTAGTAACAGCTTTTGGTACATTTTTATTAAGACAGGCTTATATGGGACTTCCGAAAGATCTTGAAGAGGCCGCCACATTGGACGGTTGTAATATAGGTCAGACATTTTTATTTGTTATGGCGCCATTAACAAAATCTTCTATGGTTGCCCTCGGAATATTTACAGCATTATTTGCCTATAAGGATTTAATGTGGCCTCTGGTAGTCAATACGGAACAAAATACTATGCCCCTTTCCGCTGCATTAGCTAAATTGCAGGGACAGTTTGCTTCCAACTATCCGGAACTTATGGCAGCATCCTTACTTGCTTGTATTCCTATGATTGTTATTTACATCATCTTTCAGAAACAATTCGTTGAAGGAATTGCCACCAGCGGAGGAAAATTATAACAGGCGGACTTTCATACAGTATGACAAAAAGGAAAGCAGAGATTCATTTCCCTGCTTTTCCTTTTTTGTCTCAGCCAGTATTAAGTTTGTTATAAACTTCTTTTACCATTTTCATACGGGGTTGTTGTGTTACTTGTACTTCGCCAGTCCAACTTAACCATCTCCCATTTCATGGTAAAATAGTCTCTTTGCAATTTCTGAGACCAAATTGCAAATTTACGATTTATCGGAAAGGATACGTTACAAATTCATCTTATGAATTCGCTTCATAAAAAGAATCTGTTTTTGTATCCATTCTTATTATGCCTAATATGAAAGTTTATATACATATATTATTTTGGAAAGTAATGTTTTTTCAGTTTCTTAATTGTTTACTTAACCCGTTATATTATGTTACTATTTTGTAAATCAAAACAAAATTTCCGGGGGATTTGTTATGAGAACATACGATGCAATAGAAAAAGTAAGTAATGCCATAATAAAAGACGGATTATGTGAGGCTATTCTGATAAAGGGATCAATCGGACGGGGAGATGATGACGAATATTCGGATGTTGATATGTATGTGGTAGTCCGAAACGATCAGTACGAAAATTTCTTGAATAAGCGAATCGGTTATCTTACAAAATACAGGCCCGTTTTGTATTCTGAGCATGTAAATTTTGTCGCGGATCAGATTGTTGCCATATATGACGACGGCTTACATTTTGATTTATATACCGTAACAGAAGAAACGATGCCATATACGGATAAAGCGAAAATTATATATGATCCGAATAAGAAATTTGCAGATTATCATGCCGAGTCAAGAATAATTACCAATGAGGAATTGGCAGAATGTTTTAGCGAATCTTTATATGATTTTATTGAAGGAGATACGGCATATTGCCGAAAAAATTATCCCTGGGCGGCCTATATTATGTTTCATGCCATTGCTAAAAGTACAATACTGCTGCGATATTTATACGATAAGGAACACGCGTATCTGGGATTGAAAAAAATTAACGAGATTATTCCGAAAGAACAATTCTCATGGATCATGTCTGCCTCGTCAAACCTGAATAAAGATGATTTTTCCGCTGCCATTGATTCCATTATTACAATATTGGAGTATGTTGTGAATAATATTGATGAGGATATAAGGCGTTTGTTTAATATTAAATTTTTTGAATGGATAAAAGAAAACTTAAAAACTAAGTTATTTGTAAATTAAAAGAATTTTATTGACCTGAACCACACTGAACTTACTGACCTTAAAAAAATCTTACGCTTCAAACCAGCAGGGGATAATCATACGTAAGCCGGTACGTACTTATATTATACCGATAATGTTATGAAAATCCCCCTTAAAGCTGTCTTTAAAAAAACATAGGCTGGTTAACAGTTACAAAATTTTACAACCTACCCGTTCAATTCCTTCTTCAATCTTACCGGGGTCCACATCTTCTTTAAAACCTACTTCAATGGTACTGTTTAAAAGATCCACATTCACCATGCTGACACCGTCTATGTCACTTAATACATGCTTTACCTGGGCTTTTACCTGTTCGTTTAATAAGCCATTTACATTGTAAAGAGTTTTATTCATATTTATTCTCTCCTTAATATTCAAATCAATACAGAAATAGTATTTGTCTTTTCATAAAATCTATAATGGAAATAATTATTAAAAATTACCAGTATAAATAATAAAATAAACAAAAAATACTAATTTACCGGTTGTAAAATATACTTTTATCCAATATAATTGTTATACAGGTTTATAATAGTTTGTTTATTTACTTAAAGTATTGCGCTTTATGAGTTCAAATTATAAGCTATTTTCTCAAAGATTTATAAATTGTTTTCAGATGAGGCTGGAGGTGATAATGTGGCTAAAGAAATTGTACAGGCTATTGACCAGGCCGAACAAGAAGCTGCCCAGATTGAAAAAGAGGCATCCGTAAAGGCAGAAGCAATAATAAGTAAGGCAAAAGAGGATGGCAAATCCCTGATAAACGCAATGACAAATGAGGTACTTGCCAAAGCCGAACAGGATCTTAATCAGGCAAAAGCTCAGGCCGACGAAATTATGGAGGCTGCTGTTAAAAAGGCAGAAGAAGAAATCTTTTTGTTAAAAGAAAATGTGAAAGGCAGGGAACAGGCAGCAGTTGACTTTATTCTTTCCGAACTGATTTAGTATCATGAAAGGAAGCTTGTTACAAAAAAGGAGGTGTTCGCAACATGGCAGTGCTGCAAATGCAGCGGATTTGCATAGGTGCCTTAAAAGAGGAGCGAAAGCAGATATTAGAATTAATACAGCGTTTTGGGGTTATTGAAATCAGTGATGTAGATTATGAAGACAGTGTTTTTCATAAATCCGATGTTGCCGGTACAATCAACTTACTGACAAAAAATATGAATGATGCAAAGGAAGCTCTGGAGATTCTAGAACACTATGCACCGGAGAAAAAAACTCTCTTAGCCATTTTAAACGGCAGAAAAGAGATAACGGACAAACAGTATGATGAATTTTCGGAAAAAAGAAATGAAGTATTGAATACGGTTAACCGGATTATAACACTGGCCAAAATCATTGCGGAAAAGAAAGCAGAGATACTAAAACTTAAAGCCCAGGCTGAAGTAATTACCCCCTGGATGGGATTGGATGTTCCTTTAAACTTTACCGGTACAAAATATACCAGCAGTTTTATTGGTACATTACCACAAGAATGTACCTATGATTTTATTTATGAGAAACTGGCCGATCAGTTTCCGGTAAATGTGGAAATAATCAGTTCATCCAAAGAACAAACCTGCATTTTTGTTTTATGTCTTAAAGATAAGGCGGACAAAGTTTCAGAAATTTTAAGAGGAATGGGTTTTTCTTACCCCAGTATTCCAATTGACAAGGCAGGAAAAGAATATATAGATTATCTGAACAAGCAGATAAAAACGTCGGAGCAAACAATACAGCAGTCCGAAGAAGAAATCAAGTCCTATGGCACGAAAAGGGAGGAAATACGTTTTTTACTGGATTATGAGACTATGCGGTCAGAAAAGTATGAAGCAATAGGACATCTGATTCAATCGAACAACGCATTTGTTTTAAAAGGATTTATTCCAAAAACTGAGGCTCCAAAGCTGGTAGATACATTAAACAGAAAGTTCGATGTGGCAATTGAACTTACGGATCCAAAAGAAGATGAAGATGTGCCGGTACTTCTTCGGAATAATGGATTTTCCAGTCCTTTGGAAAGCACGGTTGAAGCTTTTAGTCCTCCTGGCAAAGAGGACATTGACCCTACTTTTGTCATGTCCTTGTTTTATTATCTTTTGTTTGGACTTATGCTTTCTGATGCCGGTTACGGTATTATTATGACTGCAGGCTGCGCTTTTGGACTGATTAAGTTTAAAAAAACACTGGAAGAGTCCATGCGAAGAGCTCTAAAAATGTTTTTATTCTGTGGCATTTCCACTGTTTTTTGGGGAGTTATGTTTGGCAGTTATTTCGGTGATTTAATCGATGTCATATCAGAGGCATTTTTTGGACATAAGGTATCCATACCGCCTTTGTGGTTTGTTCCGGTAAATGAACCTATGAGAATGTTGGTATTTTCTCTGCTCCTTGGAGTTATTCACATATTTGCCGGACTTGGTATTAAGTTCTACATCTGTGTTCGTAAGAAAGATTATAAGAGCCTGCTATATGATGTGGTTTTTTGGTATGTTTTATTAATTACCCTAATTATCATTTTACTTTCAACACAAATGATTATAGATATTTTTGGGGTTGACTTGGGAATTTCTTCCGTGGCAGTAAAGGTATGCGGCGTATTGGCTGTTATAGCGGCAATTGGTATTACATTAACCAACGGACGTGAATCGAGGAATCCGTTTAAACGTTTTTTAAAGGGATTATATGCCTTATATGGTATATCCGGTTACTTAAGTGATGTATTATCATATTCACGTTTGCTGGCCTTAGGATTAGCCACTGGTGTTATATGTAACGTAATTAACAAAATGGCAGGTATGACAGCGTCCGCAGGAGTTATTGGGATTGTGCCGTTTATTGTCATTGTAGTGTTGGGACATGCCTTAAATTTAGGCATTAATGCATTGGGAGCCTATGTTCATACCAACCGTTTGCAATATGTTGAATTTTTTGGTAAGTTTTATGAAGGTGGAGGACGTAAGTTCATGCCTTTTTGTGTAAAGACTAAATATTATAAGTTTAAGGAGGAGACAAAATGAATTGGGATAATTTTGGAATTGTATTTGCATTAGTTGGAGCCGTATTGGCCACATTTTTAGCAGGAATGGGATCTGCAAAGGGAGTAGGTTTAGCCGGTGAGGCGGCAGCAGGCGTAGTAACGGAAGATCCTTCCAAATTTGGTAAGGTGCTGATTTTACAGCTTCTTCCCGGTACACAGGGTATCTATGGTTTGCTGATTGGTTTTATCACACTGTCACAGATTGGCGTTTTAGGCGGTACAAGCGATATTTCCTTTGCTAAAGGACTATTGTATTTGGCAGCCTGCCTTCCTATGGCTATTGTAGGATATTTTTCCGCTATTAAACAGTCCAGAGCGGCTGTTGCAAGTATTGGTATTGTGGCAAAAAAACCGGAGCAATTTGGTAAAGCAATGATTTTCCCGGCTATGGTTGAAACCTATGCAATTTTTGCATTGCTTATTTCCATACTGGCAGTAAATGGAGTATCCGCATTAAACATATAACAGTTAGGAGAGTTAAACGATGACTGGATTAGAAAAGATAACAAAGCATATTAAAGAGAGCGCACAGACTTTTGCGGATCAGACTCTGGAAAAGGCAAACGAGCAGGCAAAACAAATTTTGGCCAATGCTCGTTTGGAAGGAGAAAAAGAGTGTGCCAGGATTAAAGACCAGTCCAAACAGGAAGTTCAGTCATGTTTAAGCCGTGCAGAATCCGCAGCAAACTTGCAGAAAAGGAAGCTGATACTCAGTGCCAAGCAGGAAATGATTCGCGATGTTTTTAATCATGCAAAAGAAAATTTAACAGGTAAGCCGGATAAGGAATATTTTGATATCTTGCTTAAGATGATTAAAAAATATGCACTGAATAAACCCGGAAAGATTATTTTATCGGAAACGGATAAAAAACGGCTTCCCGCTGGGTTTTCTGAGATGCTAAACACTTGCCTTGCTGAGAAAACAGGTGCCATGTTAACAGTTGCAGATGAGACAGCAAACATAGATGGTGGTTTTATACTGACATACGGCGATATAGAAATCAACTGTTCCTTTGATGCTTTGTTTGCTGAAGCAAAAGATGTTTTACAGGATAAAGTCAGTGAAATCCTGTTTCAATAAGGCGCTGAGCGGAAAGGAAGAGGGATTACATGGCAAAGGATCAGTACACATATGCAGTAGCTCGCATACGTATCAAGGAACTTTCACTGCTTGACAAAAACTTTTTTGAACAGCTTTTGGCAAGTAAAAGTTATGACGAATGTTTGCACCTGTTAAAAGAAAAAGGGTGGGGTAAAAGCGGTAATGAAACTGCTGACGAACTTCTGATGACAGAACGGGAAAAAATCTGGGATACTGTCTCAGAACTTGTAAAGGACCTGTCCTTTTTTGATACATTTTTATATGGCAACGATTTTCATAACTTAAAAGCGGCAATTAAACAGGTTTATGAAAATAAGGAACTTCCGGGCATTTTTATTAATCGCGGAACGATTCAGGCGGAAACCATATTAAATTCTGTAAAAGAGCATGATTTTTCCAAACTGCCCGAATATATGAGGGATTGTGCGGAAGAGGCTTATCAGGTACAGTTTCACACCGGTGACAGCCAATTATGTGATGTTATTATTGATAAGGCGGCTTTGGATACCATATATCAGAAGGGATGCGATTCCGGCAACGACTTGCTGAAAGAATATGCGGAATTAAAAGTAGCAGCATCGGATATTAACATAGCCATTCGTGGTTGCAAAACAGGAAAACGTCGTGAATTTTTGGAGCGTGCCATTTCAGATTGCAAAAGCCTTAATAAGGAAAAATTAATTGAAGCAGCCCTAAATGGTGAAGAAGCAATTTATACTTACCTTGAAAGTACGGTTTATTCCGATGCTGTGGCGGCCATAAAGGAATCACCTTCTGCTTTTGAAAGATGGTGTGACAATCTGATTATTAAGCATATTCAGCCACAGAAATATAATCCCTTTACCCTGTCCCCCATTGCAGCCTATATATTGGCCAGGGAAAATGAGATAAAATCCGTCCGAATTGTGCTGTCCGGCAAGTTAAACGATCTTCCGGAAGAGTCCATACGAGAAAGGTTAAGGGAAATGTATGTATAAAGTAGCAGTAATGGGTGATCGTGACAGCATTTACGGTTTTGCGGCTTTAGGACTTGATACCTATCCGGTAACGGATGCAGAGGAAGCTGCAAAGAAACTAAAAAGCCTGGCAGAAAGAGAGTATGCGGTAATCTATATTACCGAAGCCCTGCAGGCAAAACTGGAAATGGAAATTGATCGATACCGTAGCGAAAAACTGCCTGCCATTATACCTATCCCCGGAGTTTCCGGCAATACGGGTAAGGGAATGCTTAATGTAAAAAAATCGGTGGAACAGGCAGTTGGATCCGATATTATTTTTAATAATGACAGATAATTGATAATGGAAAGAAAGGTAAACGAAAAAAGAATACGAATAATAAAACAAAAATGAAATATTAGGAAGCAGGAGATTATCAAAATGAGTAAAGGCACGATTAAAAAGGTTGCCGGTCCTTTAGTAGTGGCAGAGGGCATGCATGATGCCAATATGTTCGATGTGGTACGGGTAAGCGACCAGAGATTAATTGGCGAAATTATTGAAATTCATGGTGACCAGGCTTCTATACAGGTCTATGAAGAAACTTCAGGATTAGGACCTGGCGAACCGGTTGAATCTACTGGTTCACCTTTAAGTGTTGAGCTGGGACCGGGACTTATTGGTAGTATTTTTGACGGAATCCAGCGACCCTTAGTAGACATTATGAATGCCACGGGTAATAATTTAACCCGGGGTGTGGAAATTCCATCGCTGGACAGAAATAAAAAATGGCATTTTGTACCTAACGTTAACCTGGGAGATGTGGTGGAACCAGGTGATATTCTTGGTACCGTAAAAGAAACGGAAATTGTAAATCATAAGATTTTGGTACCAATTGGGGTAAAAGGTAAAATAACTTCCATACAGGAAGGCGATTTTACGGTTGAAGAAACCGTTGCACAAGTGGAAAACAGCAAGGGAGAAAAATTTTCGCTAACTATGATGCAGAAATGGCCGGTACGTGTGGGAAGGCCATATAAAGAAAAGCTTGCCCCAACCATGCCTTTGGTAACGGGACAGCGTGTTATTGATACTTTGTTTCCTATTGCAAAAGGCGGTGTTGCGGCAGTTCCGGGACCTTTTGGAAGCGGCAAGACCGTTGTGCAGCATCAGCTTGCCAAGTGGGCGGAAGCAGACATTGTTGTCTACATTGGCTGCGGGGAACGGGGCAATGAAATGACGGACGTTTTAAATGAATTTCCGGAGTTAAAAGATCCAAAAACCGGATATTCCTTAATGAAGCGTACGGTTTTAATCGCCAATACATCCGATATGCCCGTTGCGGCCAGAGAAGCTTCCATTTATGTGGGTATTACCATAGCAGAATATTTCCGCGATATGGGATATTCGGTAGCGTTGATGGCAGATTCTACTTCCAGATGGGCAGAAGCACTTCGTGAAATGTCCGGCCGTCTGGAAGAAATGCCTGGTGAAGAAGGCTATCCGGCTTATTTGGGAAGCCGTCTTGCCCAGTTTTACGAAAGGGCAGGAAGGGTAATATCATTAGGAAAGGACGGCAGAGAAGGTGCCTTGTCTGTTATTGGTGCCGTATCTCCTCCTGGTGGCGATATATCAGAGCCGGTATCTCAGGCCACACTGCGTATTGTTAAGGTATTCTGGGGACTGGATGCAGGACTTGCTTACAGGCGCCATTTCCCGGCAATTAACTGGCTTACCAGTTATTCCTTATATGTTGATAACTTAGGCCAGTGGTTTAATTCCCATGTGGAGAAAAACTGGATGGCTGACAGAGCACGTATTATGCGCTTATTACATGATGAATCTGAACTGGAGGAAATGGTAAAACTGGTTGGTATGGATGCTCTTTCCGCACCGGATCGACTGAAACTGGAAGCAGCCCGTTCCATCAGGGAAGATTTCCTTCACCAGGATGCTTTCCATGAAGTTGATACCTACACTCCGTTAGGGAAGCAATTCCTTATGATGGAACTGGTGTTAAAATATTATGACCTTGCCAACGAAGCCTTGGAAAAAGGCGCGGATATAGAGGCACTGGTAAAACTGCCCGTGCGTGAAAAAATAGGACGTTTTAAATATGTTCCTGCAGATGAAATTAAAAAGGAATACGATGAAGTCTTAAACGATTTACATCGTGAAACCGAAAAACTGACACAAAAGGAGGAATCCTAATGCCAAAAGAATACAGAACCATTCGGGAAGTAGCAGGGCCTCTGATGCTTGTGCAAGGTGTGGAAAACGTAAAATATAACGAATTGGCAGAAATTGAGCTGGCTAATGGTGAAAAACGCCGGTGCAAGGTACTTGAAATTGATAAGGGAAACGCACTGGTCCAGCTATTTGAAAATGCTGCCGGAATTAACTTATCCAACAGCAAAGTAAGATTTTTGGGCCACAGTATGGAGCTTGGCGTATCCGAAGATATGTTAAGCCGTGTGTTTGACGGTTTGGGGCGCCCCATTGACAAGGGACCTGAAATATTACCGGAAAAACGTTTGGATATTAACGGTTTGCCTATGAACCCGGCTGCCAGAAGCTATCCTCAGGAGTTTATCCAGACCGGTATATCGGCAATTGACGGGTTAAATACGTTGGTTCGCGGACAAAAACTGCCAATCTTTTCTGCCAGTGGTTTGCCCCATGCGGAACTGGCTGCCCAGATTGCGCGTCAGGCAAAGGTGCGGGGAACCAATGAACCTTTTGCCGTTGTATTTGCCGCTATGGGCATTACCTTTGAGGAGGCACATTTCTTTACGGAAAGTTTTCGCGAAAGCGGAGCAATCGATCGTACGGTAATGTTTATTAATCTGGCCAATGATCCGGCGGTAGAACGAATTGCCACACCCCGTATGGCGCTGACGGCGGCCGAATATCTGGCTTTTGAAAAGGATATGCATGTACTGGTTATTTTAACGGATATAACCAATTATGCGGATTCACTGCGTGAAATTTCCGCAGCCCGTAAGGAAGTTCCGGGACGTCGTGGCTATCCTGGTTATATGTATACGGACCTGGCTACCATTTATGAACGTGCCGGAAGGCAAAAGGGCAAGCCCGGCAGCATAACTTTAATTCCAATTTTAACCATGCCGGAAGATGATAAGACACACCCGATACCGGACTTAACAGGTTATATTACCGAAGGACAGATTATCTTAAGCCGTGAGCTTTATCGAAAGGGTATCACACCTCCCATAGATGTGCTTCCGTCACTTTCCCGTCTGAAAGACAAAGGTATCGGAGAAGGAAAAACAAGAGCGGATCATGCCAATACTATGAACCAGCTGTTTGCAGCTTATGCCAGAGGAAAGGAAGCAAAAGAATTAATGGTGGTATTGGGAGAGGCAGCCCTTACGGATATTGATAAACTTTATGCCAAATTTGCCGATGCCTTTGAACAGGAATATGTATCCCAGGGTTATACCACCAACAGGGACATTGAGGAAACCTTGAATTTAGGTTGGAAGCTCTTATCCATTCTTCCAAGATCCGAATTAAAGAGAATTAAGGACGAGTATTTGGACGAGTATTATGGCAAACAGAATTAACTGGATTCCGTTTCAGGATACCGTATGGTACTCTTTTGACTGTCAATGCCAATGGGGTTTTGGAAGGAGGTGCTTAAAATGGCCACGTCACAAATTACCCCGACGCGAATGGAACTTACCAGGTTAAAGAAAAAACTGGCTACGGCAACCAGAGGGCATAAACTTCTTAAGGATAAGCGGGATGAGCTTATGCGCCAGTTCCTTGATTTGGTAAGAGAAAATAAAGCGCTGCGGGAAAAAGTTGAAAAAGAAATATATTCGGCAAATAAAAAATTCGTATTAGCCAGGGCGAGTATGGAAGAGGAAGTACTAAACGTTGCATTAATGGCACCAAAACAGGAAGTCTTTCTGGATGTCCATACAAAAAACGTTATGAGTGTGGATATTCCTGCCTTTGATATTAAGACAAAAACACCGGATGAAAATGATATATATCCTTATGGTTTTGCTTTTACTTCCAGTGACTTGGACAACGCGGTAAAATCCTTGCAGGATATTCTTCCTGATATGCTGCGTCTGGCTGAGTGCGAAAAAGCCTGCCAGCTTATGGCGGCGGAAATCGAAAAAACCAGAAGACGTGTCAATGCCCTGGAACATGTTATGATACCGCAGCTGCAGGAAAATATAAAATATATTAAAATGAAACTGGATGAAAATGAGCGCAGTACCCAAATCCGCCTTATGAAAGTAAAGGATATGATGCTGGAGCAGGCTCATCATTACAGTGAACGGGGATACACATAAATAATACTTAAATAATAGCAAAATAACCGGATAGTCCCAAAATAAGGAATGTCCGGTTATTTTTTAACTTTATAGAGATTTAGTGACAACGTGCCAGAATTTAATTTCCAGTCCAGACATTTTGTAACTGCATATTAGTTTCTTACCAGCTTCTTTCGCCTGAACAAAGATAATTTGATCAGCTTTTTTAGTAGGCTTTATCCTCTTTTACGATAAATGATTCACAGTCAGTTTCATTTGAACTTGATGAAAATGAATCTGTTCTGCCAATTTGGATTTTATCAAGGGTACAATAGTCTTTTTCGCCGGCATGATATCTGCACTCGGAAACAACACATTGAATACTTGGATTACCTTCCATAATTAATTTCCTCCTTTCATTTTGTCAATTATAGAATGTGCGATTAACTTTATTTTATTCTGTCAAATAAAATCTTCTTATCTGATAAATGACAAAATTGGACAATTTTAAATTTTTAAATTGTATATATAGACTTTGAAATTATATAGATTTTGAAATTATATAGACTTGATACAAACCCCGTCACGGTATACTTTTTCAATATTATAGTCCTGATCCATAATGATAAAATCGGCTTTTTTACCTGTTTCTATGGAACCAATTTCATGATCCGCCTTAATGGCTTTAGCCGGTATCAGGGTTGCGCTTAAAACGGCCTGTTCAACTGGAATACCATAGTTAATGATATTTTTAAATTCTTTATACAGAGTGGTAGTGGAACCGGCAATGGTTCCGTCTTTTAGGGTTGCTTTTTGGTTATTCACATATACTTTCTGCCCGCCAAGTTCATAAACTCCGTCATTTAAACCGGTGGCACTCATGGAATCGGATATGAGATTCAGCCTGCCAGGAGCCACTTTATATATTAAGCGGATGACAGCAGGGTGAACATGAATCCCATCACAGATTAGATCCGCATACACATCAAAATCAGATAAAGCACCGACGATTCCCGGTTCCCTGTGGTGCAAATCATTCATGGCATTAAACAGATGAGTAATATGAGAAGCACCGGCCTTTATGGCTTTTACAGCCGTATTATAACCGCAGCTGGTATGAGCTAAGGATATAATTTTATTTTTGCTGTGATTTTTTATAAATTCTATGGAACCGGGCAGGTTAGGATCCAAATTGATAATTTTTATGTTGTCTCCGGATAAATCATTTAGTTCTTTGAAAATTTTTTCATCTATGGGCATCAGATACCTGCTGTCATGAGCACCCTTTTTATCTGTTCCCAAAAAAGGCCCTTCCATATTGATGCCAATAATTCTGCTGCCTTCCTTTTGACTTTCTATTCTGTTTTTAATCTGAACCATGGCCTTTTTATAGGTAGCGTAATCGATTGTCATTGTAGTTGCCAGTATGGAAGTGATTCCATTGGCAGCATAAAATTCGCACATTTTCTCCATATCAGAGACGGATGCCGTAGTAAAATCATAACCGATACAGCCATGGGAATGTAGCTCAATAAACCCCGGTATAATTTTTTTCCCCGAACAATCGATGGTTATATCTTTTTCTGTTTCATGCTGGTTTATACTTTGAATGGAAGAAAATTTACCCGGCTTATCTTTTGGTACTTTGTATTCAATGGTACCGAACCTGTCCTTATAAATATGAATATCTGCCTTTGTAAATGTGTTGCCGATAAAAACTTCGGCATTTTTTAAAATCATAATTGCCTCCTAATCATAACAGTAAACTACCGTCAAATCCGGATGAAATTGCAGGATGGATGCAGGAACATCCGGAGTAACTGGCCCGTGCAATGCCTTTTCCATAATCTCTTTTTTATCCGGTCCATAAGCAATGAGCAATATTTTTTTTGCCTGCATAATGGATTTAATACCCATCGTAATGGCTTTTCTTGGCACCTCCTCAAGGGAAGGGAAAAATCTAGCGTTGGCTTTAATGGTTGATTCATCCAGTTCAACTACATGAGTAGTTTTTTCAAATGATATATTCGGTTCGTTAAAACCGATATGGCCGTTACGTCCGATTCCCAAAAGCTGAAGATCAATTCCCCCAAGGTCCGCTATCAGTTTATCATAGCGGGCACATTCTGCTTCATAATCCTTTGCCATACCGTTTGGAATATGGGTTTTATTTCTGTCAATATTTATGTGCTGAAAAAAGTTATGCTCCATAAAGTAATGATAACTTTGGCTGTTTTCCGGTGACAGGCCGCAGTATTCATCCAGGTTGACCGTAGTTACCTTAGAAAAGTCCAGATCTCCTTTTTTATACCATTCTATTAACTGTTTGTATGTCCCGACAGGGGTTGAACCGGTAGCCAGTCCTAAAACACAGTCCGGTTTCAGGATAACCTGAGCCGAAATTACATTGGCTGCCTTTCTGCTTAAATCCTTATAATCAGTTGCTTGAATCAAATTCATAATATCACCCAGAACCTTTCCATTTCTTCTAACGTTAATTATTAGTATAAATTCTGCTTTTTAAAATGCAATATTTATTTGAAAAATATCTTATACCGATTTATCGGAGAGTTTTTTTCGGAAAAGTACCTTTAAAATAGGCAATATTAAAATTCAGGCTGAAAACGGAGAAAACCAAAGAAAAATACATGGGTAAAATAAGATTATGTCAGTTTCAATAATTTTACCTAAAAAGCAAAAAGTATACTGCAATATTACCATAGAATATACATAAAATGGCAAAAGAATTATAAAAAATAGATTAAAAGAATAATGTACACGCCTTGCTATTGAACTATTACAACAAAAGTGTTAATATACACTTATGTAGGCTAAATTGACATAATTTGAATAGGAGATGAGCACATGAATTTAGGAGTAACTGTATTTCAGGTTCTATCTGTCATCATTTCTATCCTGGCATTCGCAGCTGCGTTCTGGCTTTACAAATGGGTTGCTTCGCAACCTTCATCCAATCAGAAAATAGCCGAGATTGGTAAGCTTATAAGAAATGGTGCAAACACATTTTTAGCAAAAGAATTTAAATCTTTAACCCGTTTTTGCATTGTTGCGGCAATACTGATATTTCTATTTCTGCCTTCTCCGATTTGGAGCGGCAAACCATTAGATAATGTCCTAATGACATTATCCTATCTGTTTGGTACTGTCTTTTCTGCTATCGCCGGAAAAGTCGGCATCAGCATAGCAACAATTGCCAATGTAAAATCTGCGGAAGCATCTACGAAAGGCATAAAACCTTCCTTTATGTCCGGTTTCCGTGGCGGCGCCGTAATGGGAATGGCTGTAGTTGGTGCCAGTCTTTTTGGAGTAACCCTGGTAATGTTGGTAACCAACAATTCATCAGCACTTTTAGGTTTTAGTTTTGGTGCAAGTTCAATGGCACTTTTTGCAAAAGCAGGCGGAGGAATTTATACAAAAACCGCTGATATCAGTGCCGACTTAGTTGGTAAGGTAGAACTTGGAATACCGGAAGACGATCCTAGAAATCCTGCTGTAATAGCTGATAACGTAGGCGACAATGTAGGCGATGTTGCCGGTATGGGTGCAGACCTTTTTGACTCAAATGTGGCATCCATGGTAGCCGCGCTGGTTATGGCTATTTCTATTGATCAAAGTAAAGGGACTACGGTTAATGCCAGCATGGTATTCTGTTATGCTGCAATTGGCTTGTTGGCATCCATAATCGGTGTTTTAACAGCCAGAATGGACGAAAACGGAAGCCCTACGAAAGCTCTTAACAGTAATACATATGTTACAATGGCTATATTTGGAGTTTTAACAGCTGTGGCAACTGCCGTATTTAATTTTGAATGGCGTGTTTGGTTTGCCAGTGCCATTGGACTTTTGGTTGGTATGGTAGTTGGACTTGCTACAAACTATTTTACGGATGACACAAGAAAACCGGTTCATGCCGTAGCAAAAGCTTCCGAATCAGGACCGGCATTTACGATTCTCTCCGGATTTTCATATGGATTAATAAGTTCTCTGCCTTCTATGATCGGTATTGGTATATCTGCTCTGGCAGCCTATAAAATCTGTGATCCTTTGGGAGACGGATATGCTATGTTTGGTATCTCCATGTCAGCGGTAGGTATGCTTTCCATCGTAGGTATGATAATATCCAATGATGCTTATGGTCCTATTGTTGATAATGCCAGAGGCCTTGTTGAAATGGGCGATTTGGGCGATAAAGCTCTTGAAATTACGGATTCACTGGACAGCGCCGGTAATACCGTAAAAGCCGTAACAAAGGGATTTTCCATTGGTGCCGCAGGACTTACGGTTATAGCCCTTTTGGGTGCATATATCAGTGAAGTAAACTCAGCGGCAGCGGAAGTTGGTAAAGAATTAATTACTGGATTTGATATCCTAAATCCTGCGGTATTTTTTGGATTACTGATTGGTGCGGCTATACCTCCGGTATTTTCTGCTATGCTTATGTTAGGTGTAGACAGAAATGCTCAGCGTATGGTAGAGGAAATTCATCGTCAATTCCGTGAAATACCCGGATTAAAGGAAGGAAAAGCCGGTGTTAATCCTGAATATGATAAATGTATTGAAATCGCTACCGCTGGAGCTTTAAAAGAATTAGTTCCTGCCGGCCTGATGACAATTATAGCAACCCTTCTGGTAGGATTTATCGGAGGAGTTCAGGCAGTCGGCGGATTTATTACCGGTAATATTGTAAGCGGTTTAATATTTGCTTTGTTAATGTCTAATGCAGGCGGCCTTTGGGATAATACGAAAAAGTATGTGGAAGCCGGAAACAACGGTGGCAAGAATTCAGATACTCACAAAGCTGCAGTAGTTGGCGATACGGTAGGCGATCCTTTTAAGGATACAGCCGGTCCGTCTATAAATACGCAGATAACGGTAGTATCATTGGTTGCGTCCCTTACGGCAACTATTTTCCTGACCATTAGTCTCTTTGGTTAATATTGTTCCGCCATAGCCTACAAGAGCAGAGTATAAGAAATTATACCCTGCTCCTTTTTTATTTGAAAGTATGTGAAAACTAAGGAACCGCCGTGTACCGAACGGTATGCACGGTGGTGTGAGAGGGCGGTAGCTGAAATAATCAGCTACCTTCTATTCGATTAAAAATATCTATTTACAAATGACTTACAATAAGATAATGTTATATATGTTCCTGATAAAGAAATACAGGAAGGTAAACAAATAAATTCTAATAAAACAAATAAATCAGTATATTGTTTTTATTGAAATATATATAAGTATTGGAGGATAAAAGGTGAAATTTATTTCATGGAATGTTGATTCGCTAAATGCAGCATTAATGGGGACTTCAGAACGTGCTGTGCTGTCTCAGAATGTGTTTAAAACCATTGCAGAACATAATCCGGATATAATTGCCATACAGGAAACCAAATTATCCAGTGACGGACCTACCAAAAAGCATATGGAAATATTAAAAGATTTGTTTGAAAACTATCAGATTGTATGGAACAGTTCGGTGGAACCGGCACGCAAAGGTTATGCGGGTACTATGTTCTTATACAAAAATAATTTAACTCCGGTTGTTACTTATCCAAAAATAGGGGCACCGGGTACCATGGATGCAGAAGGCCGCATAATTACCCTGGAGTTTGATGATTTTTACGTAACCCAGGTTTATACGCCAAATGCCGGGGATAATCTGAACCGTTTGGATGAACGTCAAATCTGGGATAAAAAATATGCAGAATATTTGGAACAGCTTGATAAGAAGAAACCGGTGGTTGCAACAGGAGATTTTAACGTAGCACATAAAGAAATCGATTTGGCTCACCCAAATACCAACCACCATTCGGCAGGCTTTACCGATGAGGAACGTCAGGGCTTTAGCAATCTGTTAGCAAAAGGATTTACAGATACGTTTCGTCATATTCATGGCGATGTAACCGGTGTTTACACGTGGTGGGCTCAACGTGTTAAAACAAGTAAAATCAATAATTCGGGATGGAGAATTGACTACTGGTTAGTTAGCGATCGGATTGCAGATAAAGTAGTGAAATCCGAAATGATTGATTCAGGTCCAAGGCAGGATCACACTCCTATTTTACTTGAAATCGAACTGTAGATTGAAAATTTTTGAAACAGACAGATTAAATACTTAATATAGCAGGAGCCGCCCTTAGCCATTATAATCATGGCAAAAGGGCAGCTCCTTACCTGATTTTATAGTTTCAAATTATTCAATTGCTGGCTGTCAGATAAAAAGATAAGCCGAAGACGGTATTATTCTGTGATAATATCATGTTTTTTGGCACTACCAATATATAATTTAACCTTATCGATTCGTTTTTTATTTACACTTTCAATTTTAAATACAAGATTTCCAAGTTCAATGACGCGATCGTCGTCATTTTCATCAGGTATTTCTCCCATGGTATCAATTAATAAGCCGGATACGGTTTCATAGTTTTCTGATGAAATATTTAAATTCAGTTTCGAATTTAATTCATCAATTGTTAACAGACCGTCGATTAAGTATGTGTCATTATCCAGCTTTTTAATTTTAGGCACTGTGTTGTCATATTCGTCTTCAATATCACCCATAACTTCTTCAACAAGATCTTCCATGGTAACGATACCTGAGAAACCACCGTATTCGTCAATTAAAACTGCAATATGGTTTTTTGATTTCTGAAGCTCTTTAAACAATTCATATATATTCTTACTATCCGGTACAAGATAGGGTTTTGTCATAATAGAGCGGATATCAACGTTCCGGTAACCGGTTTTTACTGCCTCTCTCATGAAGTCCTTGGAATATAAAATACCAACAATATTGTCAATGTCATCTTCATAAACCGGTATTCTGGAATATTTGGTTTCCAGCAATGCATCGATATATTCATCCAGAGGATCTAAAATATTAATTGCAAAGACATTAATCTTAGGTGTCATAATTTCTTTTGCCAGTTTATCCTCAAATTCTATGATAGAATAAATCATTTCTTTTTCATTTTCATTAAGAACACCATGAGCTTGTCCTTCTTCCACAAGGGATTTAATTTCCTCCCTGGATAAAATATCTTCAGCCACATTACTTTTTCCGCCGAAAATTTTCATAACCAGATTCGTTGATGCTGTCAACAGGTGTATGAAAGGGGAAGCTACTTTAGATATCATCTGAATTGGTCTTACCGTAAACATACTGATTTCTTCTGCCTTTTGCAAGGCAATTCTTTTGGGCACCAATTCGCCGAATACTAAAGTGAAGTAGGCTAAAATAACCGTAATTAGAACAAAAGCAATTTGATCGCCATATGGAATTCTGTGATCCAATAACCATTGTCCGATAGGATCCGAAATTCCGGTAGCTGCAGATGCGCTGGAAAAGAATCCGGCAAGAGTGATGGCTACCTGAATAGTTGATAAAAATTTGGTTGGTTCCTCAATTAAATTTTGTACTAAAACTGCTTTTTTGTTACCATTTTCCGCTAATCTTCTTATTTTGGTTTTATTAACGGATACGGTTGCCATTTCGGCGCATGAAAAGAATGCGTTAACTAGTGTTAAAATTGCAAGTATTAAAATTTGAAAAATAATACTATCCCCGTCAGGGTCAGGGTCTAGCTCCATTGTAACTTTCCTCCTAAAAATTGATGTGCATATGATAACATATTTTTCTCTATTATGCAAGAGTACAGAGAAAAACCTGATTATAATGCCACTTTACAATAAAAAAGCAGAAAAAGGCTTTGTATAAGCCTTTTTCCAAAAACAGTACCAGGTTTTAGTGAAACCACATTGTCTAACAACTCCAGTTTGTATGTAGTAGGAAAATGTCTTGAAGGGTTTACAAATGTTTCATCCTGGCGTATGGATCATAATAAAACTGGTTTAGAATACCATAAGCCATTATGTCGGCCATTTGAAGTGCCTGAGCTTCAATGGAATCAAATAATGCGATATCCGATTCATATTTTCCGTTCAGACGTAAGAGCGCTTCTTCTTCCGTCATTTTCAGATGATTATAAATTAAGGAACGAAATTGTCTTATCTGGATCTGAGGATTAGTATTTTCTAAAAATGTTATTATTTCACCGGCATTTTCCTGCCATTTTTTCCTGTCCTCAAAGGCCGCTTCCATATCGCCTTCTTTCAGATGGTTCACAAGATTTGCGGCAATCAGAAGATGTTCTTTTAACAGAGTTTCCAATGTTTTTGCCTTATCCACACCATAAAAATTACGAAAGGCCAGGGCAAAATCAGTGGGATTTCTTAGAAGCCTTGCTGTTACATGTTCCAAATCCCCAAGGTCTGACGCTGTACTGATTATAAATGCCCTGGTCCAAAATACATGTTCTGCCCATAATTTGCGAAAAATGTTAAAGAGTGTGATCTGGTTCTTGCAGTTTGATAAAATGCTGTTGCTAAATGGCATACTAATTCACCATATTTTCTTTTTAGCTATTATATGATGGCTTTGATATCCTGATGCTAGGAACTGCAAAAATCAGGTAAATTATGATTTCATAGAATATCTCTTATTTGGTTTTTCCCTGATTGGCTACTTGCTCCATCTGGGCTTTTATTGCTTCCTGGTCTCCCAGATAAAACTTGTCAGTTACTTTAAAATTATCATCAAATTCGTATACTAAAGGAGTACCCGTAGGAATGTTTACTTCCACAATTTCTTTTTCCGACAGATTGTCCAGATATTTTACCAGAGAACGAATGGAGTTTCCGTGTGCCACAATAAGAACTCTTTTTCCTGCCAGCATTTCTTTTTTTATAACTTCTTCAAAATAGGGAACGACTCTGTTAATGGTATCCTTAAGACTTTCGCATAAAGGAAGGACATCTTGGTCAAATTCCTTGTACTGCTTTTGATTATGAGGATTTTGCGGGTCGGAAGGGTCTAACTTTGGCGGCCTTACGTCATAGGAACGGCGCCAGATTTTAACCTGATCTTCACCGTATTTTTTGGCGGTTTCCGCTTTATTTAAGCCCTGAAGAGCGCCATAATGCCTTTCGTTCAGTTTCCAGGTTTTTATTACAGGAAGCCAGGCCAGATCCATTTCATCCAATACATAATTTAACGTATGAATGGCTCTTTTTAAATAAGAAGTGTAACACAGATCAAACTCATAACCTTTTTCTTTTAAAAGCCTTCCGGCTGACTTTGCCTCTTCGCGGCCTTTTTCAGAGAGATCCACATCCACCCAGCCTGTAAAAAGGTTCAGTTTATTCCATTCGCTTTCGCCGTGTCTGATAATTACCAGTTTCATAAGATTACCTCCTTGCAGTTTTCTATATTGAAATTATATAGAAATATTATATAGAATTTACTTATTTTCTTCCCTTAATTGTACTAATTATTTTGGGATATGGCAAGAATAATTAAAATTATTTGTGGATTTTTTTAAAATTGTGTGTCAACTTATTTGAAAAATTTTAAATATTACCAATATACTTTCTAAAATGGACTGCTTAATATACATATATAAATCGCTGTATAGTTTATGCTTTTCTTATGCTTTTATCCATATTAATACATATACACCAATCGTTTGATTTACAGGCGGACAGTTTATCCAATGTTTTTCAGCATATGCTCTGCAAAATTGAATCATACTGATAATGGTGTAATGAGTGTGAGAAAAATACACCGGACAGTTAATGGAAGAAAGCTTTTATGCTAATGAAAGAAATCAATGACAAAGAAATGAGGGAAGATTATTATGCCAAAAGACAGTCAGCCCGATAATAAAAGAGCAAGAATTAAGAAGGCAAAGGGACAGACTCCCATAACAAAAGAAAACCAGAATCAGAACCGAAACGCAAAAAAACAGTCAATTCCAAATAATGACGTCTAAGGAGGACAGGTATGGCCAAAGCAGGTATGAGAAGACCGGATCCAAGCAAGCCCCATGGCACAATGGAACATCCGGGAACTCATAAAGTAAAAAACGTAGTTAAGCCCGTACCGGAAATTCAAGGGAAAGCAAAAGCCGGACATGAAAAAGCCAATCCGATTAAGTTAGATGGCAAGTGGTAAAGCACAAAATGCCCAAAAAGCTTATAAAAAGGCACCTTTGCATGAAAAAAGCTTTTGGGCATTTTATTTTTTTATGTTTTTTTCATAATCCGTTTGCAGAGAATCCTGTATTCGTTTTAATCGGTTTTATTATCAGTAAGTTTTCCAAACACCTGAACCTGTGAATATTAATTATTTTTCTGGTACTTTTTGCTATGATTCTAAAATTCTTAATATTTACTGTTACTAATACTTGCATAATTTATATCCGAGTATTATAATATGAATTAAATTAGTAGGAAATAATTTAATAGGAAATAAATTAGTAGGAATTAAACTGTTTTTTATTTCCAAATATATTGGAAAACCTGTGGAAAAACAATCATAAGTATTGTCTGCAGAAATTTAAGAGAAAGGAACATAAAAATGAGCGAGAGAATGCTGGAAATTAACAATCTAAAAGTATGCACGGAAGAAAAAACTATCTTGCATGATTTAAATTTAACTGTCAATAAGGGCGAGGTACATGTCATTATGGGACCAAACGGTGCCGGCAAATCTACCTTAGGATATGCAATTATGGGCCATCCGGGATACTTTATCAAAGAAGGAAGTATTCTGTTTGAAGGGGAAGACATTACACAGGAAAAGGCAGACGTAAGGGCGAAAAAGGGAATCTTTTTGTCCTTTCAGAATCCGGAGGAAATCGCGGGAGTTACTTTGGAAAACTTTTTAAGGACTTCAAGAGCTGCCGTTACCGGAAAACCTGTTAAGGTTTTTGCCTTTAAAAAAGAATTACAAAAAAACATGGAAACTCTTAACATGGATAAGGAGTATGCAAACAGGTACCTAAACCTGGGATTTTCAGGCGGGGAAAAGAAAAAATCAGAGATTTTACAGATGCTTTTGTTGAATCCCAAACTTGCCATTCTGGATGAAACGGACTCTGGCCTTGATGTGGATGCGGTAAAAATCGTATCCAAAGGAGTGCATGAATTTAAGAATAAAAATAACTCCCTTATTATCATCACACATAATACCAAAATATTGGAATACCTCCCGGTGGACCGGGTTCATATTCTGCAAAACGGCAGTATCGTTAAGACAGGAGACGCATCCCTGATTAATAAGGTCAATAAATCAGGGTTCCGGGATTTTATCAAGTCCAAATTATCATAAAGAAGGAGGTTTATCATGGAAGGAAATGACAGAAATAAGACTTATGTGGAAGATATAGACCGCAGCATATATGATATTAAGGACGACCTAAAACCTTCCTTTTCGGCCGGAAAGGGACTTACCTCCGGTATAGTCAATACCATTTCTCTAGAGAAAAACGATCCAAAGTGGATGCGGGAATTCAGGCAGAAATCCTTAAAAATATATAACAGTATGGAATTGCCCAAATGGGGCCCAAGTCTTATTGGTCTGAATATGGATAATATCGTAACCTATGTAAGGCCCGATACAAAACTAAACGCAACCTGGGAAGAAGTCCCGGAGGAAATAAAAAACACTTTTGAAAGGCTTGGAATACCTCAGGCAGAAAGAACATCTTTAGCCGGCGTAGGTGCCCAGTATGATTCCGAAGTGGTTTATCACAATGTAAGAGAAGAAGTAAAAAGGCTTGGCGTTATTTATACGGATATGGAAACCGCAATCAGAGAACATGAAGATATGGTACGGGAACATTTTATGAAATTAGTAACGCCATATGACCATAAGTTTGCGGCGCTTCATGGAGCTGTATGGTCAGGAGGTTCCTTTGTCTATGTACCTCCCGGCGTAACCGTAGAAATTCCCCTTCAGTCCTATTTCCGCTTAAATGCGCCCGGTGCCGGTCAGTTTGAACATACGCTGATTATCGTTGATAAGGGGGCCACTTTGCATTTTATCGAAGGCTGTTCTGCTCCAAAATATAACATAGCCAACTTGCATGCCGGCTGTGTGGAACTTTTTGTGGGAGAAAATGCAAGACTGCGGTATTCTACCATTGAGAACTGGTCAAAGAATATGTACAATCTGAATACCAAGAGAGCCTTAGTGGAAAAAGGCGGAACCATGGAATGGGTTTCCGGTTCCTTTGGATCTCATGTGTCCTACCTGTATCCTATGACAATTTTAAAAGGCGAAAATTCCAGAATGGAATATACAGGTATTACTTTTGCGGGAAAGGGTCAAAATCTGGATACGGGTGTTAAGGTGGTTCATGCGGCGCCCAATACCTCCTCCCATATGAATTCCAAATCCATATCAAAAAGCGGAGGCACCAGTACGTTTCGCAGTGCCGTTGTAATTAATAATAATGCACCTCACAGCAAATCCTCTGTATCCTGTGAATCGCTGATGTTAGATTCCGAATCCCGTTCGGATACTATACCGGTTATGGATATACGAAATGATGAAGTGGATGTGGGCCATGAAGCAAAAATCGGAAGAATCAGTGATGAAACCATCTTTTATCTGATGAGCAGGGGATTAAGCGAAACAGACGCAAAAGCAATGATAGTAAACGGTTTTGCAGAACCCATTGCCAAAGAACTGCCCCTAGAGTATGCGGTGGAGATGAATCGCCTGATACAGCTGGAGATGGAAGGAAGTATAGGATAAAAAGGAGGTTTAATATGAATTTAGCGTTTAACAAGGTGAATCAACTGCCGGTCAGAACATGGAGCTGGCTGGGAGTAAATGATATAACGATGGAGGATACCATACCGGATATAAGGCCTTACACAAAGAACCCTTTGAAATCTGATGTCGGTGCCTTTGAAAAGTTGGACGGAAGTAACCATTTATGGGAAAAGGATGAATTTATATCTTTTAGAACCGGATCGGGAGAGGAAGCGGCCTGGTTTGTAAAAGAAAATAAAAATACCGGTATTTCCATACAGGTGCCGGAAGGTATCCGGGTAAAAGACCCCATTTTCCTTAAATATGAGCTGGATGATAAAGATTCTACAGTTGTAGATTATAACCGGATTGTTGCAAAAGAAGGCAGCGCTGTAACAGTAGTAATGGTATATCACTCCCCTGATGAGTGTCCCGTTTTTCATGGCGGATTAACTTTTCTTTTGGCCGAAAAAAATGCCGTTATAAATCTTATTCAGGTTCAGCTGCTGGGCGATAAGGCAATCCATATTAACAATATTGGAACAAAGATGGAAAACAGCGGCAAAATCAATATTATACAGGCAGAGTTAGGCGGCTTAAAGGCTGTCAGCGGAATATATTCGGCCCTGTCCGGTGAAAACAGTAAAATGGACATTAGTACCATATTTTTTGGGGATAAAAATCGTACCATAGATTTTAATTATGTGGCAGAGCATACCGGAATCAGATCGGAAAGTGAAATAAATTTAAACGGGGCGCTTATGGATTCCTGCCATAAGACTTTTCGGGGAACCATTGACTTTAAGAAAGGGGCCCTTTGGGCTATCGGCCATGAAAGCGAATACACTTTACTTTTTGGTTCCGGAATAAAAAATGTATCCGCACCTTTGATTCTTTGCGACGAAGAGAATGTGGAAGGCAAACATGCGGCCAACAGCGGTAAAATCGATGAAAATAAGTTATTTTATATGATGTCAAGGGGCTTAGACGAACTTACGGCAAAAAAATTGATTTTGGAAGCCTGGTTTGAACCGGTAATACGAAAAATTCCCTTTGATTCTCTTCAGGCAGATATTTCAGAGTATATGAAAGAGAGGTTAAGCCATGCAAAATCAATATAGAGATGATTTTCCTGTACTTAATATGGAAATAAACAACAAACCTCTTATTTATTTTGACAATGCGGCTACAACCCAGAAGCCCAAGTCTGTCATTGAGGCAGTGGAACACTACTACCGGGAGAAAAATGCCAATCCGTACCGGGGGTTATATCAGCTAAGTGTGGATGCAACGGAAAAATATGAAGAAGCCAGAAAGATTACGGCTGATTTTATTCATGCGGACAGTCCCAGTGAGATTATATTTACAAGAAATACGACGGAAGCCTTAAATTTGTTAGCCTACAGCTATGGTCGCTTTTTTCTGAAAGAAGGCGACGAAATAGTCATTTCCATAGCAGAACACCACAGTAATATTGTTCCCTGGCAGCAGCTTGCAAAGGAAAAAGGTATTCTGCTTACCTACTTATATTTAGACAAAGATGGCCAGATATCAGAAGAAGATATCGAAAAGAAAATAACCAGGCGCACCAAAATTGTTTCCGTTGCCCATATATCCAATGTACTTGGTACCATACATCCGATAGAGAAAATTATTAAAAAAGCTCACAGTGTGGGGGCTGTGGCAATTATTGACGGGGCCCAGAGCGTTCCCCATTATCCGGTGGATGTAAAGAAACTGGATGCAGACTTTTTGGTTTTTTCAGGTCATAAAATGTTAGCACCCATGGGAATTGGCGTTTTATATGGAAAAAAGAAATTATTAGAAGCTATGCCTCCCTTTCTTACCGGCGGCGAAATGATAGAATATGTATATGAAAAGGAAGCTTCCTTTGCGCCTCTTCCCAATAAGTTTGAAGCGGGAACTCCCAATGTGGGTGGCGCCATAGGCTTAGGGGCAGCTATTAAGTATATTAACAGTATTGGTTATGAAACCATACAAAAAAGAGAAGAAGAACTGACAAGATATGCTTTGGCGGAATTGGCAAAAGTTCCGGGTATTCAGATATACGGACAGCCCAATGGAACAAAAAGCAGAAGCGGGGTCATATCCTTTAATCTGAATGGAGTACATCCTCATGATACGGCATCCATACTGGATGCGGATGGCATAGCCATAAGGGCCGGTCATCATTGTGCCCAGCCATTAATGCGATATTTGGATGTGGCGGCCACATGCAGAATCAGTTTTTATTTTTACAATACCATACAAGAAATTGATCAGTTTATTGAAAGTTTAAAAAAGGTCAGGAGGTGGCTTGGGCTTGGGAATTGAACAGATTTATACGGAAGTTTTGAAAGACCATATTAATTCCAACCATAATAAGCATCATATTGATAACCCCACAGTTACGAAAAAAGGGATTAATCCCAACTGCGGGGATGAAATCGAACTGGAACTTAAAGTGTCCGACGGTATTATTGCGGATGCCGGGTATACCGGACAGGGATGTGCCATATCCCAGGCTTCGGCTTCTATTATGATCGATTTGATTAAAGGAAAGCCGGTGGAAGAAGCCATGAAGCTTGCGGATACTTTTTTTGGCATGATAAAACATGAAATCACCGATGAGGAAGAGCTGGAAGTACTGGAAGACGCCATAGCCCTAAAAGACATTTCCCATATGCCTGCCAGAGTAAAATGTGCGGTTTTGGGCTGGCATACTTTAAAAGAATGTGCTGACCATGAACAAAAAGACTTAAATTCCTGAAGAATGTAATCTGTTTTTCCTCCGTTGGAAAAAAGAAAAAGACTCCAAGCTGGACCAAAGATAAAAAAATGGGGCTAATTGCATCATATATTTCAATGCTACAGGAATTGCAACATATATCCCATAATACACTGTTTTGACGGACATTGGTTAATTTTGTATGCATAAAGCAAACATTTATGTTTGATTAGGGCATACAAAATTAACCCAATGTCAGGAAACCAGTGTGTGAGGAATATATGTTGCATAATTCCTGTTCATAAAATTACATGATGCAATTAGCCCCATTTTTACAGAGTATTACCGGAAACTTTTGGAAAACACATGAAACATGCCTTTTGCTATGTAATCTTATTCCGTTACGGTAATAACGTTTACCGGACAGTTGGTTTGGGCCTTAAGGGCTTTTTTGCTGTCTTTTGGGGCTATTTCTTTCACATAAACATTGGCATAAACCAGCCTGTTCATTTGGAAAACGCCAGGACACAGGTCGGTACATAATCCGCATCCGTTACAGCCTTTTTTAATTTCTGCTTTCATATCTGTTATTCTCCGCTTTCTTTTATTTGTCATTTGGTTTACAGCTTATTCTGACATACTGCATGATTTTGCGGTATTATTCTATCAGATAACAAAAGACGGCACAATGAATATAATTTGTTAATTCTGATATAATTTGCTAATATAGTATTGGATGTTTAACATGCCAATGAAAACATGTCAATTAAAGTAATACAACAGTTTTTTCCCTTTTCGTTTAAATTTAAAGAAAAGGGAAGAATAAATGTTAGTATTTAAGAGGGAATGAGGTTAAAATGACGACTTTTGAAGAATTATATCGTAAACTGGTAAAAGAATCTGTAAGGGGAGATTTAAACCCAAAGGATTTTAGTGATTATGATCCCCATCAGTTGGATTGTCTGCTGAATCCGGAAAAATATGCCCCTGTTATTAAAATCGGAGATTGTGAATGTCCTCCGGACAAGCAGTCGGCTTGTGTTGAAAGCTGTATATTTGATGCTATTAAGAAAGATGAGGACGGTACCATTACCATTGATAAGGATTTATGTACCGGGTGCCACGCTTGTATTGACAGCTGCAAAGCAGAAAAGTTAACGGCCAGCAGGGATATTCTTCCTGCCATGTATGCGGTCCGCAACTCCAAAGGGCCGGCTTATGCCCTGATTGCACCTGCTTTTTTGGGGCAGTTTAGTAAAGACGTAACCCCTGGGAAACTCAGAACCGCATTTAAAAAACTGGGTTTTGCCGGTATGATTGAAGTGGCATTATTTGCGGATATTCTTACACTAAAAGAAGCGCTGGAATTTGACAAAAATATTGTGGATGAGTCGGACTTTCAGTTAACCAGTTGCTGTTGCCCTATGTGGATTGGAATGATCCGAAAGGTTTATCATGAACTGATGCCCCATGTGCCAGGTGCCGTATCTCCTATGATAGCCTGCGGCAGAACTATAAAAGTACTTCATCCGGATGCGGTTACTGTTTTTATCGGCCCGTGTCTGGCCAAAAAAGCGGAAGCCAGAGAAAAGGATATAGCGGATGCGGTAGATTATGTGCTGACTTTTCAGGAGGTCAGGGATATTTTTGATGCGGCAGGCATTGACCCGGCACAGTTAGAAGAAAGTGAGAAAGATCATTCTTCCAGGGCCGGAAGAATTTACGCAAGGACCGGAGGAGTAAGCGAAGCTGTGGAAAGTACCTTAAAGCGTTTAAATCCCAACCGTAAAATATCAATTAAGACCTGTCAGGCAGACGGGGTTCCTGCCTGCCGTGAAATGATTAACGCATTAAAGGAAGGAAAACTAAATGCCAATTTTTATGAAGGCATGGGCTGTGTCGGCGGCTGTGTCGGCGGTCCCAAAATTATGATTGACCGTAACCAGGGAAGAAAAAATGTAAATGAATATGGGGATACCGCAACTTATCCTACGCCGATTGATAATCCGTATGTAATTGAACTCCTTCACAGGCTGGGCTTTGATACGGTTGAAAGTCTTTTGGAGCACAGTGATATTTTTACCAGAGATTTTTCATAGAGATTTAAGCGGAAGTATGGATATATTTTAACTCTGTGGTAATACTAATTGTAGAAAAAGGAGCGTAAATAAGTGGAGATTACTAATTTAAATAACAGAATCAAACTTCATACAGCTATAGATTCGGAATTACGGGTTAAGCAAAATTTATTTCTGGATATTCATAAACACTTGCTGGAAGATGAACGACCTTCTGTTTATTTAAATTGTGTATCTGAAAACCCTTTATTTAAAGAGGCTCCTTTTTCTATGTTAAAGAAACTTAAGGAAACCAACCAGTCTCCGGTCCATCATCCGGAAGGCAGTGTCTGGAATCATACCTTATTGGTGGTAAATGAAGCCGCGGCAAGGAAACATAAAAGCAAAGACAGGGAAGTTTTTATGTGGGCTGCACTTCTCCACGATATTGGCAAACCGGATACTACCAGAGTACGTAAAGGAAGAATTACTTCATATGATCATGATACGGTAGGAGAAAAACTTACCAGAGATTTTCTGTATTATTTCTCCTGTGAGGAAGAGTTTGTTGATAAGGTGGCAAATCTGGTCAGGTATCATATGCATATTCTTTATGTGCTGAAAAACCTTAATTTCGGAAATGTAGAAAAAATGAAGCAAAAAGTGGATCTGCAGGAACTGTCTTTATTGGGTTTATGCGACAGATTAGGAAGACTCAATGCAGACACACAAAAAGAGGAAGAGAATATCAGAATTTTTATGACCAAAATAACGCAAGGAAAGGTTTGATTCTATGGCTAAGGCAAAAAAGGATAACAAGGGCAGAAACAATATTAATAAAAAGGACCATCAGCTAAAGACAGCCGCATTGGTAGATTCCGATACGTCGGATAAAAGTGTAAACAAAAACAAACCGGATAGGGCAAAATAAGGAAAAAGCTGCTGACTGATAAAATTTTCCGTTTTTTAAAGAGTTGACTTTTAAAAATAGATGGTCTAATCTTATATGGGATCAGGCCTATTTTATCAGTCGGCATATACATATGGTAATCGGATATACGTTAAGTTAGAGAAAAAAAGCATGGAATCTTTTAAATTCTTGTTAAATTAGTGTATAGATTTTTTTTTAATATGGAAGTATTCTTTAGTTTGGTAGATTATCCCATGGTTTGCAACGAATGAAAATTAGCGTAAAGAAAATTTAGTTACTGTATTATGGAGTCGGAATATTGGAAGATATTCCCTGTTTGTTTTGAATTTAAAGCTATATTAGGAGGAAAAAAATGAGAAAAACAAAAATTATTTGTACATTAGGACCTGCTACAGATAAAGAAGGTGTTTTAAAAGAATTAGCTTTAGCTGGTATGGATGTGGCAAGGTTTAATTTTTCACATTCAGATCGGAAAGTTCATTTGGAACGTTTGAACAAACTCAAAGCAATAAGGAAAGAATTAGATTTACCTATTGCAACGTTGTTGGATACCAGAGGACCCGAAATACGTATTGGCAAATTCCGCGATGGCAAAGTCAAATTAGTAAAAGGCCAGACTTTTACACTGACAACCAGACCGGTTGAAGGGACTTCCTCCTGCGTGTACATTAATTATGAGCATTTGGTAAAGGATATTAAACCCGGCGCTAAGGTTTTAATTGATGACGGTTTAGTTGAAATGACCGTAAACCAGGTAACGGATACAGATATTATCTGTACTGTTAATAATAACGGAACTATATCGAATAATAAGGGAGTAAATGTACCGGGAACCAAGCTGTCCATGCCTTTTATCAGTGAGAAGGACCGCGAGGATATTATATTTGGCTTGGAGCAGGGCTTTGACTTTATAGCTGCTTCTTTTACCAGAAGTGCCGCAGATATTATGGAAATCCGCAAGATTATGGAAGAACATAACTGTACCACTACCAATATTATAGCCAAAATTGAAAATGCGGAAGGTGTCGAAAATATTGATGAAATTATAGAAGTTTCCGACGGTATCATGATAGCCCGCGGTGATATGGGAGTTGAAATACCAAGCGAAGAAGTGCCGGTTATCCAGAAAATGATTATTAAAAAAGTCTACAATGCCGGCAAACAGGTTATTACCGCCACCCAGATGCTGGATTCTATGATTAAAAATCCAAGGCCTACCAGAGCGGAAATTACGGATGTGGCCAATGCGATTTATGACGGTACCAGTGCCATTATGCTTTCCGGGGAAACCGCAGCAGGTCTTTATCCGGTAGAAGCATTAAAGACTATGGTCCGTATTGCCTTGCGCACGGAGCAGGATATTGATTATAAGAAGCGTTTCCGTTTACTGGAATCAAAGAAAAATCCGGATATTACCGATGCCATATCCCATGCGACCTGTACCACGGCTCATGATTTAAACGCGGCTATGATAATTACGGTAACCAAATCAGGAAAGACCGCACGGATGATTTCCAGATATCGCCCTGCCTGTATGATTGTCGGATGTACTACGGAAGAACATGTGGCAAGGCAGTTAAACTTATCCTGGGGTGTTATTCCTATACTGATTAATGAGGAAAGAGATACTTTTGAATTATTCGAGCATGCGGTTGCGGCAGCAGAAGCAAAAGGATACTTAAAGAAAGGCGATCTGACTGTAATTACCGCAGGTGTTCCTTTAAGGGTATCCGGAACCACCAATCTGATTAAAGTTCACATAGTAGGAAATCAGTATTAATTTTATTTGGCAAAGTTAAACGAAAGCTATAAATTATAATTATATGATATAGTCTATGGAGCCGATATGAAAATTCTGCAACTTCAAAAATTAAATCCGAAACAGATAAAAGATGTGGAAACTTTGGTAAAAGAATGCTTACAGGCGGACGGACTGGAAAGAACCATATATTTGGGTAATGATGTGAATTATTATGTAAACTTACGCAGTTTTTTCCTTTTATACGACAATGAGAGATTAGTCAGTGTTATAGCCATATTTGTACCTACTTATGAAGAAGCAGAATTAACCGCCTATACATTGCCGACCGAAAGAAAAAAAGGCTATTTTAAGACATTACTGAAGGAAGTAAAAGCAGAATTACTTCGTTTTAATGACATAAGAAGAGTCCTATTTGTCATAGAGCCAAAAAGTGAAAGCGGAATAGCTTCTGTGAAAGCCCTAAAAGCAGAATATGCCAAATCAGAGTATCTTTTGTCTTATCAGTTTCCGGAATCCTATGATTTAGCCGAAAGCAAACCCGGAATTCTAAAAAAGGAAGATAAGATTATCTTAAAGGAATTGATTGAGGATAATTTACAGGAAGCAGTTAAATTAAGCAGTACAATATTTCAGACTGATGAGGAAGAAGTCTTTGAAATAATTCGATTGTCTATGACGACGGATTATATGAAGTGCTATGGAGCTTATTTGGGCATGCGGCTTTGTGGTATTTGCAACATTAGCTTTGGTACTGAGCACGCATCCATTTTCAGCTTTGGCATTTCACCGGAAGTACAGGGAAAAGGTTTTGGAAGAAGTTTATTAAAACAGGTTTTGGGGCTGATTCAGTCAAAAAATTATAATACAGTTAAACTACATGTCAGCAGCGAAAATAAACGTGCCTTTAAACTTTATACCAGCGAAGGCTTTACAATACAGACTCAGTATGATTATTATGAATACAAAATCAGATAAGTAATTTTCGTGTAATATCAGCCGGAAGATTTATTCATCTTCTGGCTGATTTTTTGCCCTAAGTCAGATTAAGGGTATTTTTTGGGCACTCTTTCAAATTGTCTGCATACTATATGATAATATTATATAGTTTTTGAGGATAGCCATGGCATATAAAATTGTGATAGATCCGGGGCATGGTGGTTTTGATGACGGTGCCGTTTACAAGGGACGGCTGGAAAAGGACGATAATCTGAATCTCGCGCAGAATATCGGTGAGTTACTTGCTTACAATGGATTCGACGTAATATTTACCCGGACGGATGACACTTATCTCTCACCTCTGGAACGGACCTTTATAGCAAATGAAGAAAAAGCTGAACTTTTTGTATCCGTTCACAGAAACTCTTGTCCTGTTCCCAATACTTACAGGGGAGTTAAATCATTAATTGGAAAAGAAAGTGAAATTAACCGGGTTATTGCGGAAAATATTAACCGGGAGCTTAGTAAACTGGGATTTCCTGATTTGGGAGTAGATACCAGAAATGAACTGGCCGTACTTAGAAGAACCAATATGCCGGCTTTGCTTGTTGAAACAGGATTTATTAATGCTGACAGGGATAATGAATTATTTGATTCCCATATGAATCAGATTGCCTATGGTATTTGTGCCGGAATTATAAATGGTCTTCAAACGGGAAATGATACAGGGCCTGTATATCGGGTGCAGGTGGGACTTTTCCGTGTTTTATCCAATGCCCAGTCACTGCAGAATAGTTTGATTAATGCGGGATATGACGTATTATTGGTACCCCAGGGTGATTATTTTGCAGTCCAGGTAGGCGGGTTTTCCAATATGGATGATGCGGCTATGCTGGAACAAAGGTTAAGAGAGCAGGGCTATAGTACCCTGATTGTAAGAGATGACGATTAAGAAAAAAATAGCAAATGAATTTGACACGTCTAAATAAATTTGGCGTGTCTTTTTTTATATAAAATACATCTTTTCTTTTCTGAAGAAATGTGCTACAATAAAACAGAAAAAATAGTTTATAACAAAAATTTTGTTATAAATAAAGATAAGGAGCATGAAGGCTTGAACAAAACCATTCAACTGAATTTAGATGATAAAAAGCAGCTTGCATTGTTAGCCAGGGCCTTATCGGTTGAAGTAAGGATAGACATTCTGAAGCTGTTATGCAAAAAAGAGTTGAATATTAACGAAATTGCCGAACTGCTTAATCTCCCTCAATCCTCTGCAGCCGCCCATGTGAAAGTACTGGAAGAAGCCGGCCTTATTAAAACGAGTTTAAAGCCTGCAACCAGGGGATCTATGAAGGTTTGCAGAAAATATCTGGAAGGGTTTGGGGTGGATTTAATTTCCAAGGAAGAAGAAGAGTCAGAGATTATTAATATGCCCATTGGCAATTTTGTGGACTACTATGTGGAGCCAACCTGCGGAATTGTCAGTGAAAAGGGGTATATTGATGAGGAAGATGAACCCCGGTGTTTTTATAACCCTGACCGGATTCAGGCAAAGTTACTATGGTTTGGAAAAGGCTACTTAGAATACCGGTTTCCTAATAATATACTGACCAACCGGGACGCAAAACGGCTGGAGTTATCCATGGAACTGTGTTCGGAAGACCATGAGTATAATCTTGATTATCCTTCTGACATAACTGTCTGGATTAACGGAATTGAGGCAGGTACATGGACTTGTTCCAGTGATTTTGGAGGCAGGAGAGGAAAATATAACCCGGACTGGTGGCCGGATAAAAACACACAGTATGGAATGTTAAAAACCTGGATATTAACAGAAAGTGGAACTTACCTGGACGGAGAACTTACCAACTCTTTGTCCATAAAAGATTATCATTTGTCCCAGAACGCATATATTTCTGTGCGGCTTGGCATTAAAGAAGACGCTAAGCATGTGGGCGGGATAAATCTTTTTGGTGACTGTTTTGGGGATTATCCTCAGAACATACGGATGAAATTTGTTTTTTAAAATTCATAAAATACATTTGAAAAGGAGATCTTATGAAGGATAAGTTATTGGAAAAATTTAAAGAAGTATTTGGTAGTTTGAATGGAGTTCAAGTTTATTTTGCGCCCGGACGGGTAAATCTCATCGGAGAGCATACGGATTACAACGGAGGACATGTATTTCCATGCGCCCTGACCATTGGTACCTATGCGGCTGTAAGAAAAAGAGAAGATAAAACTTTGCGTTTCTATTCCATGAATTTTGAGCATCTGGGAGTTATTACCTGTAATCTTGATGACCTGGTTTATAAAAAGGAAGATAATTGGGCTAATTATCCCAAGGCAGTTTTGTGGGCCTTAAACAAAAGAGGATATGCAATCGATAAGGGTATGGATGTGGTATATTATGGTAATATACCTACTTCTTCCGGTTTGTCTTCTTCTGCATCTTTGGAAGTACTGACCGGCTATATGGTAAAAGAATTATTCGGACTTAACATGTATATGGTAGAACTGGCATTAATCGGCCAGTATGCGGAAAACAAATTTATCGGCGTAAACTGCGGTATTATGGATCAGTTTGCCGTGGCAATGGGTAAAAAAGACAACGCTATCTTTTTGGATACCAGCGATTTAACCTGCGAATATGCCCCTATCAAACTGGAAAATGCCAAAATAGTGATTGCTTCCAGCAATAAGAAAAGAGGCCTTGGCGATTCCAAATACAATGAAAGAAGAAGCGAATGCGAAGAAGCGCTAAAGAAGTTACAGACAGTTCTTCCGATTCAGACTCTTGGTGACTTAAGCGAAGAAGAATTCGAAGCCCATAAAGATGTTATCGGTAATCCCATCTGGACCAAGAGAGCAAAACATGCCGTTTATGAAAACCAGAGAACCATTCAGGCCGTAAAAGCATTAAAGAACAATGACATTGCCCAGTTCGGACAGTTAATGAATGCTTCCCATGTATCCTTGCGTGATGATTATGAAGTAACCGGAATCGAACTGGATACCCTGGTTGAAACAGCCTGGAAGCAAAAGGGAGTTATCGGTTCCAGAATGACGGGAGCCGGCTTTGGCGGATGTACCGTCAGCATAGTGGAAAATGATTATGTAGATGACTTTATTCAAAATGTTGGGAAAACCTATGAAGAAAAAATCGGCTACAAGGCAGATTTTTATGTAGTTGATATTGGAAACGGACCATATAAATTATAAAACACATTGATTTGCATAATTTTAGGCAGATTACTTTGCTAAATAAGGCTGCCAAAACAGCAGCTGTAAGTTAGGGTAACTGTAAACAAATTATAATATGGTATTAGAAAAGAGGATAATATGACTGTTTTAGTTTTAGGAGGAGCCGGATATATCGGTTCCCACACCGTTTACGAATTAATTGATCAGGGACAGGATGTTGTAATTGCAGATAATCTGGAAACTGGCTTTAAAGAAGCCGTTCATCCAAAAGCCCGTTTCTATCAGGGAGACATCAGAAACAGAGAATTTATAGATCATGTTTTTGACACGGAAAAAATTGATGCGGTTATTCATTTTGCCGCCAATTCTTTAGTGGGAGAAAGCATGGTAAATCCCCTGAAATACTATGACAATAACTTATGCGGTACTAAAGTTTTATTGGAATCCATGATTGCCCATGATGTGAAAAAAATCGTATTTTCTTCTACTGCCGCAACTTATGGGGAGCCGGAGAGAGTACCGATTTTGGAAACAGATCGGACGGAACCTACCAATACTTACGGTGAGACCAAGCTGTCCATGGAAAAAATGATGAAATGGGTAGATAAGGCACATGGGCTTCGCTATGTATCGTTGCGTTATTTTAACGCCTGCGGGGCTCATAGAAGCGGCAATATCGGGGAAGCCCACAATCCGGAATCCCATTTAATTCCTCTGATTCTTCAGGTACCAAACGGCAAAAGAGAGTCAATCAGCATTTATGGCAACGATTATGATACCAAAGACGGTACCTGCATTCGTGACTATATTCATGTAACCGATTTGGCCAGCGCTCATATTCTGGCGGTAAATTATCTGATGGAAGGCAATGAAAGCAATATCTTTAATTTAGGTAACGGCGTTGGATTTACGGTAAACGAAGTAATCGAAGCGGCAAGAAGAGTGACCAAACATCCCATTCCTGCGGTTGTAGCTCCAAGGAGAGCCGGTGATCCTGCCAAACTCATTGCAAGCAGTGAAAAAGCAAAGAAAATATTGGGTTGGACTCCCAAATATACGGATATTGAGGAAATCATTGCTTCCGCCTGGAAGTGGCACAAATCTCATCCAAACGGATATAAGAAAGACTAAATAAGAAAAGCGGCAGAGGGGGCTGTCGCACAATGTTGAAGCAAAGAGTAGCTTACTTTTCGTTTGATACAAAAGCTTCACCTGTGCAGCAGCCTCTTCTTCCTTTGATACATGATATAAAAAATTATATTTGTGAAATAAAACATGACAGTATGTCTGGTGAAATAAAAGAGGTAGATTTATGATACAGCAATATATTACGGCATTGGTTAATTATGGTTTGGAAACCGGCCTGATTCATCCGGAAGACAAAGTTTATACGGTAAACCGGCTGCTGGAATTATTTCAGCTGGAAGAATACGAGGAAAGTGACCCTGATTATAAAATGCCTTTAAAAGACATTTTGGAAGGTATGGTTAATTATGCTTATGAACAGGGGATGATTAAGGAAAACAGTGTTGTTTATCGGGACCTGTTTGACACAAAGATTATGGGACTTTTAGTGCCAAGGCCTTCTGAGGTAATCCGGGAATTTAAAACCCTTTATCAAAGCAGCCCCCAAAAAGCGACGGAATATTATTATAAGCTAAGCCAGGATTCCGATTACATAAGACGTTACCGGATCGAAAAGGATGTGAAATGGGTAACGAAAACGGAATATGGGGACATGGATATCACCATTAATTTATCGAAGCCGGAAAAAGACCCTAAAGCCATTGCGGCTGCCAAGCTGATGAAGCAAAGCGGGTATCCGAAGTGTCAGTTATGCAAGGAAAACGAAGGGTATGCCGGAAGGCTGAACCATCCTGCCAGACAGAACCACCGGGTTATTCCCATTAAGATAAACCACGAAAACTGGGGTTTTCAGTATTCTCCTTATGTATACTATAATGAGCACTGCATTGTTTTTAATTATGAACATGTGCCTATGAAAATAGACAAGGCGGCATTTAAAAAGTTATTTGATTTTGTAAAACTGTTTCCCCACTATTTTGTAGGTTCCAATGCGGATTTGCCTATTGTCGGCGGTTCCATATTAAGCCATGAACATTTTCAGGGTGGAAGATATGACTTTGCCATGGCCAAAGCCCCTGTGGAAACCACATTTACCTTTAAGGGATTTGAACAGGTTCAGGCTGGTATTGTGAAGTGGCCTATGTCCGTTATCCGGTTAAGAGCGAAAGATACGAAACCTTTAATTGAGTTGGGAGATGTTATTTTAAACGCATGGAGAATCTATACTGATGAAGAAGCTTTTGTCTATGCCTTTTCCGATAAGAGCGGACATTTGTTATCAAAGGAAGAAGCGGATAACTGTGTGGATAAAGAAAGCTTAGAACCCCATAATACCATAACCCCCATAGCCAGAAAAACAGATGATTTCTTCGAACTTGACCTGGTACTGCGCAATAACGTAACTACAAAGGAGCATCCTTTGGGAGTATACCATCCCCATGAGGAATTACATCATATTAAGAAAGAAAATATTGGCCTTATTGAAGTAATGGGACTGGCAGTACTTCCGTCCAGGCTAAAGGAAGAAATGGAAGTTTTGAAAGAATGTATTTTAAAGGGAGAGGACTTATCCGCTAACGAAAAAACTGCCAAACACAAAGATTGGGTAGAACAGTTCCTTTTTAAATATAAAGAAATTTCGGAAAACACAATCGATGATATTATTAAAAAGGAAATAGGTCTGGTATTTTTACAGGTATTAGAACATGCAGGAGTATTTAAACGTAATGAAAAGGGAAAGGAAGCTTTCTTAAAGTTTATAAAAACCTTAAACTAAAAAAGAAAGAATCAATAATTTCTATAAAATTTTTAGATTTCATTAAAACTGATTTTATAAATATATGTTGACCGGATGAAAATTAATGATAAAATAAACTTATCAGGTTATATATGCCAGCTTAAAATTAGCTGGCATATATTAATTTGAAAAGATTAAATCGAAAAGACCCTGGGCAATATATAATTAGTTAAAAAATAAAAAAGGAGCAGGTCAGAATCCGGCAAAGGCCTTAGGATTTTGACACAGTGCAAGTATGTATGCATCAAAAGAAATGAGCGTTTTTGATATTATCGGCCCCAATATGATAGGACCGTCCAGTTCTCATACTGCCGGTGCATTAAGGATTGCAAGGCTTGCCAGAAATATGGTAAAGAAGCCCATAAAAGAAGTGAAATTTATTTTATATGGGTCCTTTGCCCAGACTTACCGGGGACACGGAACGGACCGGGCGCTGGTAGGCGGAATGCTGGGCTTTGACACACAGGATTACAGAATCAAGGAATCCTTTGCCTATGCCAAAGAAGCCGGACTGATTTATACCTTTGAAATCAACACGATAAAAAAGGATATCCATCCCAATACGGTAGATATTGTGATAACCGGAGAGGATAATGAAGTAACCACGGTTACCGGCGTATCGGTAGGCGGCGGCAGAGCGGTTATTAAAAAAATTAACGGTGTGGATATTGATTTGTCCGGCGATTATCATACTTTGGTAATCCGGCATAAGGATTTACCGGGCGTAGTTGCCGCTGTAACCAATATATTAAGCCAGTTTGAAATTAATATTGCGTTTATGAAATTGTACCGGGAAAATAAAGGAACCATTGCCTATTCTATTATTGAAACAGATGATCCAATTAATGAGAATATAATTGGTAAAATTGAAGGTTTGCACAGTGTTTTTCATGCCTTTTTAATTGAAAAACTCTAAACACAGGAAACAGATAATAAAAACGCATGGGGTATATTATGAATTTTAAATCAGGTCAGGAATTAATAAAAATATGTGACGAAAATAACATTTCTATCTCAGATGCAATGATCTTAAGAGAAACGGAGGACCTTGGAGGTAATCTTCATCAGGTTATGGACAAAATGGGACAGGCCTGGTCCATTATGAAAAATTCGGCTAAGGCGGCCTTAAAAGGTGACATTGTATCCATGGGAGGATTAATCGGAGGAGAGGCCGCCAGTCTAAACCAACGAAGGCAAGAGGGCCATCCGTCTGTATGTGGCACCCTCATGTCCAAAGCTATTTCCTATGCCATGGGGGTACTGGAAGTCAGCAGTTCCATGGGCTTAATTGTGGCAGCTCCCACGGCAGGCTCGTCGGGAGTTATTCCCGGAGCTTTTTTGGCAATCCAGGAAGAGATGCAACTGTCGGATGATGATATGATTAAAGCCCTGTTTAATGCTGGTGCCATCGGTTATCTGATTGCTTATAATGCCACTGTTGCCGGAGCGGAAGGAGGATGTCAGGCCGAAGTCGGATCCGCTTCTGCTATGGCAGCTTCGGCAATTACAGAATTAATGGGTGGCTCTCCAAGACAGTGCCTTCATGCGGCAACAGGAGCAATATCCAATCTGCTGGGACTGATTTGTGACCCCATTGGCGGATTGGTAGAAGCACCCTGTCAGCAAAGAAATGCCATGGGAGTATCCAATGCTTTAATCAGCGCGGAAATTGCCCTTGGCAATATAAAAAATGTGGTACCTTTTGACGAAGCTGTTACGGTTATGTATAATGTGGGACGAAGCATTCCCCATGAACTTAGAGAAACCGCCCTGGGAGGATTGGCCGCGGCTCCAAGTGTCTGCAGCATGTGCAGAATGTGTGGTTAAACCAGGCAGTAGTATCACATCCGCAGATGAATATGTATCTGACAGTTTTACCTTAACTGTATTTATATGTCTATTAATCATTGTTTGCACAGTAAATGTGCGGAAGGGAGGAAATTATGGAACCCAAAAAATTATGCAGGTCAACCAGCAATAAAATGATTGCAGGCGTATGCGGAGGAATTGCAGAATATCTGAACCTGGACCCAACTGTCATCAGATTGGTGTGGGCTGCTTTTTGCCTGGCTGGAGGGACTGGAATACTTGCTTATATTGTTGCCGCCATTATTATGCCGGAACAATAATACGGCAATAATGCAACGGCAATAACAATAATGTGATAAAAATTAACATGGAGTAAACGGCCGGATTTTAGCAGGCAAATGAAACGAAACGATAAAAACTCCTGTAAATGAAGATAGGTGTTTTTATCGTTTCTTAATTTGTACTGTCTTTAACAAAAACTTCCTTTCGCAAATGCATGTGCGGATTATTCTAGGTTAGACGTAACGAAAATATTTCTATCGACAAACCGGATTTTTCATGTATTTACATCTTGTACGATTTATGGTAGAGTATCTAAAGAATATTATGGTATTAATTCAGTATAAAAATAATTGGGTAACATAATTTTATTTATTCATAGGAAATTGTGCCCTGTGAATTTTTGTATTTCTCAAAATGTACTTTGAGAATATTTTTTTTATCCGTAAAGTAACCTAAGGTTGACTTTTGGATGCCCTTAAAGATTTACCCAGTAATAAATGGAGGAACTTATGAAGAAAATAATTGACATGATTTCTGAAGAATTAATGGAGGCCTTTGAACAAAGCGGTTATGACAGAAAATATGGCATTGTGGCCATATCCAACCGTCCTGACTTATGCCAGTATCAGTGCAACGGGGCCCTGGCTGCCGCAAAAATATACAAAAAGGCACCGATTATGATTGCTAACGAAGTTGTGGATCGGATTAAGGACAGTAAAACTTTCGAAAAAATTGAAGCCGTTATGCCGGGCTTTATTAATATTACCTTGAACACATCCTTTATTGCCGATTATTTAAATGAAATGAAGGAAGCAGACCAGTATGGCTGTGAAAAGACATCCGATCCCAAGACCATTGTGCTGGATTACGGTGGCCCCAATGTGGCAAAACCGCTTCACGTGGGACATTTGCGTTCCGCCATTATTGGTGAAAGCATTAAGCGTATCAGCAGATTCGTAGGCCACAAAGTAATCGGAGATGTGCATTTGGGCGACTGGGGCCTTCAGATGGGCTTAATCATTACAGAACTAAAGAAAAGAAAACCGGACCTGGTTTATTTTGATGACAATTATACAGGCGAATATCCTAAGGAACCACCCTTTACTATTTCAGAGCTGGAAGAAATATATCCGGCAGCCAACGAATATTCCAAAACTCACCCGGAATACAAGGAAGAAGCAAAGAATGCCACATATCTTTTACAAAACGGAAAAAGGGGTTATGTTGCCCTGTGGAATCATATTCTGAATGTTTCCGTAAGTGACTTAAAAAAGAATTATGAGAATCTGAACGTTACTTTTGATTTGTGGAAAAAGGAAAGTGATGCCCAGCCTTACATTCCGGATATGATTGCTTATTTAAAAGAGAATAATTATACCAGAATCAGCGACGGAGCTTTGGTGGTGGACGTAAAGGAAGAGACGGATACAAAAGAAATTCCGCCCTGTATGATTCTGAAGTCAGACGGTGCCACACTATATAACACCACGGATCTGGCAACTATGGTGGAACGAATGAAACTTTTTCATCCGGATGCCATTACCTATATAGTGGACAAAAGGCAGGAGCTTTACTTTGAAACGGTGTTCCGCTGCGCCAAAAAGACAAAACTTGTAGGGGAAAATGTGAAACTGACCTTTTTAGGTTTCGGAACCATGAACGGAAAAGACGGAAAACCTTTTAAAACCAGAGAAGGCGGAGTAATGCGTCTGGAAACTTTAATAAAAAGCATTAACGATGCGGTATATAATAAAATAATGGAAAACAGGGAAATGCCGGAGGATGAGGCAAGAGAAATAGCGAAAAAAGTCGGTTTGGCAGCGCTCAAATACGGCGATTTGTCCAATCAGGCATCCAAAGATTATGTATTTGACCTGGACCGCTTTATTTCTTTTGAAGGAAATACGGGCCCTTATATTCTGTATACCATCGTAAGAATTAAGTCCATTTTGGCTAAGTATGCCGAAACAACAGGCAATGATCCGAAAAAGGCAGGAAAAATTCTGCCGTCAACCATACCGAGTGAGATAAAATTAATGCTAGAACTGTGCAAGTTTAATGAGGTTATCTGGCATAGCTTTGAGGAAAATGCTCCTCATAAAATTTGTCAGTATATATATGATATTGCCAATGAATTCAACACATTTTATCATGAAAATAAGATTATTACCGAAGAAGACAAAGTCAGACAGCAGTCCTGGATTTCCCTGATTTCCCTGGTGCAGGGTATATTGGAAACCTGTATCGATTTGCTTGGGTTTGAAGCTCCGGACAGAATGTAACTTAAAGTTTTTATGGGATTCATGAGATTTTAAAAAATTTGTCAAAAAAATGCTAATCCAGTACTTGTAATTCTTATCTAAATATTGTAATATAATTTTTAGGGTCGAAGGAAATATCAATTGGGATATATCCTTAGACTCTATTACTTTATATGTTTGGTTTTTTGTATATACATAAGAAATATAATTACAAAGGAGACACTATGAAAAAGATAATTAATAAGAGGGTAGTAAGACGGCAAAAAAACGATGAGGAATTTTTGGAAACAGGAAATGAGAGAAAAAAGACAGGCCACCGGTTTGGTATCCGGCAAAAATTAATTTTTGGATTTGGGATACCCGTATTGTTTCTTGTTATTTTAGGGTTTATTTCTTATAGGAAAGCTTCTTCAGGATTAGTCAATAATTATGAACAGGCAACGGAAAACACTATCAGTATGGCAACCGAATATATGAATTTTGCCTTTGAATCGATTAATTCTATCGCTTTGCAGTATGCCAATGATTCGGATATTATTTATTACGCTCAGGGTGTTACAAATAATACGGATTCCACAAGAAATATATTTGTTAAATCCACAAGCCGGGAACTTATGAAAAAAGTGGATATGGAACAGCTTATAGAAAATATACATATTATTACGCCGGAGGGAATACCGGTATTAACCAGCGGTGTGGAAATTGCAGATGGTTTCTATGGTGAATTTCTGAAATCAGAAGAGGGTAAACAATTTGGTGACGGAAATACAGAAAGTTACTGGCGGGGAAGTCACCCTCTGATTGATTCAAAGCTAAATCTGGATTCTTCCCAATATGCCTTATCCTTTTATCGTACTTTTTCAGGACAGAATACGGCGGTTGTTATTGATGTCAGCAAAGAGGAAATTATAAACTTTCTTAAAAAACTGGAATTGGGAAATGGAAGTATTGTAGGAATTGTAACTTCCGACGGTTCTGAAATTATATCGGCAAATGATAAAAAATCTGAGCCGGATAAAGGGGATACAACATCGGACACAGCAAAAGCAGAAACCCAAACGTCAGACAATACGGCTGAATCAACGGCAAATTTAACCAATGACTTTAGTTTCAGCAAGCAGTCATATTATACGGACAGTATCCAGTCAAAAAATATGTCCGGTTCTAAGTATGTAAAGTATAACAATCAGGATTATTTATATCTTTACAGTAAAATTGGCGATACCGGAATTACTATTTGCGGGCTTGTGCCTAAGACCAGCTTTATGCACCAGGCAAATGATATTAAATCCTTTACGGTGCTGTTAGTGGGGTTAGCCTGCCTGATTGCTTTTGCCATTGGCATGTATCTTTCCAATAATATCGGAAGGAGCTTAAAAAGCATCAGTATGAACCTGAAGCGGATATCGGAAGGAGATCTGACGGTTCAGGTGTCTTCCAAGCACAAAGATGAATTTAGCATATTGGCGGCCAATACGACGGAAATGCTAAATAACATGAGAAAACTGATTCAAAAAGTTGCCAATGTCAGCGCCCTTGTATCAGGATCCGCCCGGAATATTATGGAAGTATCCGGAAGTATTGCGCAAGCCAGCAATAACATATCGGATGCCATTAACGAAATCGGAAACGGAATCTCCGTACAGGCCCAGGACTCTCAGAATTGCCTTATGCAAATGGATGAGCTGTCCCAAAAAATAACTGTCGTCTATGAAAATCTGGAAGAAATCGAAAAAGTGGCGGTTAATGCCAGGGAAATGATATCCAGAGGTATTACAACTATGGAAGATTTATCAAAACAGTCGGATGCTACCAATGAAATTACCAAATTTGTTGTGGAGAATATTACCGCCCTGGAGACAAAATCTTTTGCCATAGACCGTATTCTTCAGGTTATTAACGAAATTGCCGATCAGACCAACTTATTGGCCCTTAATGCTTCTATCGAAGCGGCAAGAGCCGGAGAAGCAGGCAGAGGATTTTCCGTTGTGGCGGATGAAATAAGGAAGTTAGCGGAACAGTCCATACAGGCGTCCGGCGAAATCAGAAAAGTAATCGAGGAAATTACGAAACAGACATCGGATACGGTACTTACTGCAAAAGAAGCAGAAAATATTGTAAAAAACCAAAATCAGATTGTGGAAAATACCATACTTACTTTCCGTAATATGAATGACGGTGTGGAAAAACTGATAGGAAGCTTATCTGTTATCAGCCAGAATATGAAAAACGTGGACAGTACCAGAACTGTTACTTTAAACGCCGTTGAAAGCATTTCGGCTATTGCCGAAGAAACGCTGGCAGCTTCAGAAACGGTTGATGAAAAAGTGGACACCCAAAATAAAGCGGTTATGGAACTGGAGGAAGCTTCCAGGGTACTGGGCGATAACTCCAGAGAGTTAAACGAAGCGATTCATATGTTTCGTATTTAATTAAGTTAAGGATAAATCAAAATACCATCAGGCAGGAGCATAAAAAAATGTATAATTTAATATCCAGATTACTGATATATCGTAATATACCGGAAGGAAGTATTCTCTATTCTCTGGCTGAAAACATTGAGAAAGTAAACAGGTATGATGGCAGAGAATTGGATTCCCTTAAGAAAGAGGAAATAATATCTTCTGTTTATACCCAGATAAACAAGCTTTTGGACCTGGCCGCCAGGTATGGGTTTCACCATAATTTATGGCATAGCTACTTAGCATACCTTCTTGCCTTTCATGAAAACCCTTTTAGTTTAACCTGTGAGCGTGCAGAAAATGCTGAAGGGACCCTTAACCAATTTGCCAGGGAAGACTTTAAAATTTTAAAAAAACTTTTTGATTACGATTTTACGCCGGTTGAAAAAGCATTGGGAATTAATTGCTTTCAGATGATACGAAACTTTAAGGGGGAAGAACGAAAAGGAAGGCAGTTTAATAAGAATATTGGCGAAAAAGTTCGTTTCCTAAGTTCCCGAATTGAAAAAGCTTGTGACGAAGAGGAGATTTTTAAAATTGTTACCGAATTTTACCGGTTATACGGTGTTGGCAAATTTGGTCTGAATAAGGCTTTTCGGATAAAGCAGGAAGATGGAAAAGTAAATATTTGTCCCATTTCCAATACGGAGGATATTTGCCTAAATGATTTAGTGGGATATGAATTGCAGAAAAAGAAGCTGATTGAAAATACGGAAGCTTTTATAAGTGGCAGAAAAGCCAATAATGTATTGCTTTACGGAGACAGCGGTACCGGAAAATCAACCAGTATAAAAGCTCTTTTAAACGAATATTACGACAAAGGACTTCGGATGATAGAAATTTATAAACATCAGATTGCAGATTTGCCTTCTGTAATCGCACAGGTAAAGGACAGAAATTATAAATTTATTATTTATATGGATGACCTTTCATTCGAAGAGTTTGAGAGTGAATATAAATACCTAAAAGCCGTCATAGAAGGCGGACTGGAAGCAAAACCGGACAATATATTAATTTATGCGACTTCCAATCGGAGACACCTGATCCGAGAAACCTGGGCAGACAGGACGGAATCGGCAAAGGACGAACTTCACCGCACGGATACGATGCAGGAAAAGCTGTCCTTAGTTGCCAGATTTGGAATAACCATCAATTATTCGGCGCCCAATCAGCAGGAATTTTTTGAAATAGTCAAAGCTTTGGCAAAACGAACCGACGGAATTACCCTTTCCGAAGAAGAATTATGCGCCAGGGCAAATATCTGGGAAATGAATCATGGGGGACGCTCCGGCAGAACGGCACAGCAGTTTATTAATTATTTGGCGGGAGTACAAAAAGATCATTCGGATTAAGGTTTTTGCTGTCATAATAAAATTATGATTACTGATGGTTAATGATTTTAATTACAAACAGCGTGTGATTATTATTTCACAGGTGATATTTATATGAAATAATAACCATACGCTATTTTTTTTGCCTGTTTGCCACCACATAATTGATAACAATTTTCATTTCCATTATTGACAAGCAAAGCAAATAGGCATATAATAATTGCAAATGATAATCATTCCCAAAAAATAAGGAGAGTGAACCAGTATGTCACTTGCATTTGCTAATGTTGGAGAAACAAAGGTAATCGTTGATTTTAAAGGAAAAGATGATGTAAAAAGACATCTTCAGGATTTAGGATTTGTAAAGGGAGAAAGTGTTAAACTGCTGTCAGAAAATAGCAGCGGGTTAATTATTTTGGTGAAAGGTGTCAGAGTGGCAATTAATAAAGCGCTGGCATCAAAAATAATGGTAGCTTAGGAGGAAATGGTATGACATTAAGGGATTTAAAGCCTGGTGAGGAAGGGTTGGTTACCCGTATTGGTGATAAGGGGCCTTTAAGACGGAGAATAATGGATATGGGCGTTACCCCGGGAGTTCGAATTAAGGTTGTGAAGGTTGCACCGTTGGGAGATCCGATTGAAGTTAATTTAAGGGGATATGCATTAAGCCTCAGAAAAGATGAAGCTGCTCAGATTGAAGTAAACAAAGGATAATTTCTACCTGAAGGCAGCAGGAATCTTACTTAAAATATCAGGAGGGATAGAAAATGTCGATTAAAATTGCGCTTGCGGGTAATCCCAACAGCGGTAAGACGACAATGTTTAATAATCTGACCGGAAGTTCGCAATATGTAGGAAACTGGCCCGGTGTAACAGTGGAAAAGAAAGAAGGTAAGTTAAAGGGATACAAAGACGTAATAATTCAGGACTTACCAGGAATTTATTCCCTGTCACCATATACCCTTGAGGAAGTTGTTGCCAGAAGCTACCTGGTGAATGAAAGACCGGATGCAATTATTAATATTGTTGACGGTACCAATATAGAAAGAAATTTATACTTAACCACACAGCTTACGGAAATTGGCATTCCTGTTGTTATCGCCTTAAATATGATTGACGCTGTACGCAAAAGCGGTGATAATATAGATATCAATAAGCTAAAGGAAACTCTTGGATGTGAAGTTATTGAAACCTCAGCCCTGAAAGGAATCGGTACCAAAGAAGTTGCCGCAAAAGCTGTTGAGCTTGCCAAGGCAAAGGCCTCCGTAAAGCCCCGTCATACTTTTTCAAAAAAAGTGGAAGAAGCTCTGGGTCAGATTGAAGAAGCCATTAGCGGACAGACAAATGGCATAAACAACCGGTGGCTTGCAATTAAGCTGTTTGAGCGGGATGAAAAAATCGAAGAACAGGTAACGTTTGATAAACCCACAAAGGAAACCATTGAAAATATTATTGCCCAGAGTGAAAATGAATTTGGTGACGACGGCGAAGGCATTATTACCAATGAACGTTATAATTACATAACAAAAGTAGTAAAACAGGCGGTACATAAGAAAAAGAAATCCGGGCAGACCGTAACCGATAAAATTGACCGGGTAGTTACAAACAGATGGCTGGCACTGCCTATTTTTGCAGTTATTATGTTCCTTGTTTATTATATATCCATTACCACCATAGGAACCATGGCCACCGATTGGGTAAATGACGTTTTGTTCGGAGGTATTGTACCCGGTGCAATGGAAAAATTCCTTACCTGGGCCGGAACTGCTGACTGGCTCAATTCCCTGATTTTAGACGGTATTGTGGCAGGTGTCGGTGCCGTACTGGGGTTTGTACCTCAGATGGCAGTATTATTCTTATGCCTTGCCATACTGGAAGACTGCGGGTATATGGCCCGTATCGCTTTTATTATGGACCGTATTTTCAGAAAGTTTGGTTTATCCGGCAAGTCTTTTATTCCGATTCTTATTGGTACCGGCTGCGGTGTTCCCGGCATTATGGCTACCCGCACCATTGAAAATGATAAAGACCGCAGAATGACCATAATGACAACTACTTTTATTCCCTGCAGTGCAAAGCTTCCTATTATTGCACTAATAGCAGGAGCTTTATTTCCCGGTTCCGTTTGGGTTGCACCTTCCGCTTACTTTGTAGGAATGGCGGCAATTATTATTTCCGGTATTATACTTAAAAAAACAAGATTGTTTGCCGGAGATCCGTCACCCTTTATTATGGAACTTCCGGCTTATCATATCCCCAGTACAAAAAATGTTCTTTTACATGTTTGGGACAGATCAAAAGCCTTTATTAAGAAGGCTACAACCGTAATACTTTTAGCCACCGTAGGCGTTTGGTTTTTAAGTACCTTTAGCTGGAATCTGAAAATGGTTGAAGCGCAAGATTCTATTCTGGCATCCGTTGGCCGTGTAATAGCTCCATTGTTTGTACCGTTAGGCTGGGGCGAATGGAAGGCGGCTGTAGCTTCTTTGACCGGCCTGATTGCCAAGGAAAATGTCGTAGGTACTTTTGGTATTTTGTATGGGTATTCGGAAGTAGCCGAAGACGGTGCGGAAGTCTGGGGAAGTCTTCAGGCGGCATTTACACAGCTTTCCGCATACAGTTTCCTTATGTTTAACTTACTTTGTGCTCCCTGCTTTGCAGCTATCGGTGCGGTACGCAGCGAAATGGGAAGTGCAAAATGGACATGGTTATCAGTAGGTTATCAGACAATTTTTGCTTATGCCGTATCGTTAATTGTTTATCAGCTGGGAACCTTATTTAACGGCGGCGGATTTGGTGTCGGTACCGTGGCCGCGTTGATTTTATTGGCTGTTCTGCTTTATGCCTTGTTACGCAAACCCAGCAAAATAACACGTGAATCTGAGTTTTCTGTAAATGCCAGGGAGGTGGCTTAGTATGGCAACATTTATCGTAGGTATTATTGTATTAGGTGGTATTGCTTTTTCCGGATATAAGACATATAAATCCCGCAAGACAGGCGGAGGTTGCGGCTGCGGTTGCTCCGGCTGTAGCAAAGCTGCCAAATATCATAAAGAATAAGGAAGGCTTTATGGATAACATTAAGGCCGACAGAAACTAATCATTAAGAGCGGCCTTTCGTCAACTTAAGTTGGGATAGGCCGTTTTTGATTTCAGCCAGATTGTTTTGGCAGGAAAGGAGATTTTATGAATGAAGCATTGGATAAAGCCAGCTTGACAAAAAATCATAAAAGAGAAATTATACTTGACCAGTTAAGGAAAAAAGGATTTCGTATTACGGAACAGAGAAAACATTTAATTGATATTATACTGGAAGACGAGTGCTCCAGTTGTAAGGAAATCTATTATAAAGCGGTAAAAAAAGATTCGACAGTTGGTATAGCGACGGTATACCGGATGGTAAAAACTTTGGAAGATTTAAAATTAATTAACAGAAAGAACTTGTACCATATTGATTACGGTAGTTTGGATTTAGATGAGGAAAATCAAGTTTTGTATGTGGATGAAAAATCGGATCAAGTGACGCCAATCAAGAAAGGCACCTGGTTTGCCGAACTTAAGAGGGTTTTAATCGCACACGGCTTTACAGATATAGATAATATTTCAATATTAATTAAAAATAAAAACAGAAGGGAAGAAGAAATATGCGAAGAAGAAGTATATAATAACTGTCTTTGTAACAATTTTGGATGCAAATATAACTGCAAAAAACGAAATATTTCATAATAAACCTTCCTACTATACACCTATAAGGAACCTGCCTGGATATAAAGGCAGGTTTTTTTAATTAATTTTTAATTGACATAATTTCCAATTTATGGTATCCTCTTATAAACATAGTATTCCTATATGAATATAACAATTCGGGAGGATTTAAATGAAAAACAGGCTTATTTCGGGAATTTTTTTTATTATTTTAGGCCTTTTAATTGGACTTGGCCCAATAATTTTATTTCCGGTTTGCAGGGTACATACAACAATTATGAAATGCTTTTGGACTGCCAGGACAGAATTGGGCATAGGAATTTTGACAGGGATTTTTGGGATATTTCTGATTATTTTCCCATCGGTTCAATTAAGAATTGGATTAAGTATTTCCCTCGTATTAAATGGAATATTGGGCCTGCTGGTACCTGATATTTTAATCGGTGTCTGTGATGGAAAACATATGTCATGCCGCTTACTTACTCTGCCGGCTCTTAATATTCTTAATATGGCTGTTATTATTGCAGCAGCCGTAAATGGTCTTTCTTTGTATCAGACTGATAAAAGAAATAAAGAAATGAAAAAAAGGCAGGTTGAGCCATGAAACAACCTAGTTTCTTTCTCATGCGAATGTCTGTCTGCAATCTGAAACGTAAAATATTTCGTACCGTATGCCTTATTTTTCTTGTGGCTGTTTTAGGGTTTACTTTATTTGGCGGATTCATTTTAACAAGCAGCTTAAAAAATGGCATGGCCAGTATGAAAAACCGACTTGGTGCCGATTTAATGGTAGTACCAAAGGGGTATGAAAAAAAGACAGAAGGAATACTTTTAAAAGGAGATCCTAATTATTTCTATTTTAATCAGTCCCTAGTTCCTAAAATAGCGCAAGCGGAAGGAGTTTTACAGGTAACAGGCCAATTTTTTCTTACCTCTCTTTCAGAAGATTGCTGCACGGTGGCAGTTCAGCTGATTGGTTTTAATCCGGATACAGATTTTGTCATACAACCATGGATTTCCAAAACTTACAGCGGATTTGTAGAAGATGGACAGCTCATTATTGGCAGTGATATTACACCGGAAAAAGATAATACCCTGATATTATTCGGAAAATCATATCCTGTTGCAGCTCAGCTGGAAAAGACGGCCACAGGGCTGGATTATGCGGTTTTTATGAATATGAATACGATGCAGAGGCTTTTTTTTGATGCCAAAAAAGCCGGAATAAATTTTTTGGCTGAGCAGGACCCGCAGAAGTCAGTTTCCACTGTACTTGTTAAAATTGATAAAAACTATGATCCAAAAGTGGTTGCACAAAATATTTATTCATTTGTTTCTGACATCGAAGTTATTATCCCCAAAATAATGCTTAATAGTATTTCCAATAATCTGGAGTCACTGGTGGTTTACATCCGTATACTGGCCTTTTTATTATGGTTTTTGTCCATTGTCATTTTGACAATTTTATTTTCTGTTACCATTCATGAGCGGAAAAAAGAATTTGCCCTGCTGCGAGTTTTGGGGGCCACGCGAAAAAAACTTATCCGTATCATTTTAACGGAATCTTTATATGTAAGTTTATTGGGCGGCATTTTTGGCATTATTTTGGCCTCAATGATAGTATTTCCGTTTAGCGCTTATATTGGCGACAGGCTTCAACTGCCATACCTTCAACCCCAATTGGATGTTATAACAGATTATCTAATTCTAAGTTTGTTTTTTACTTTCATTACAGGACCTTTAAGTTCAGTGGCCTTTGCTTTAAAAATCAGCAGAGCGGAAACCTATATTACTATGCGTAAGGGGGAATAGGTGTGTTAATTGAAATAAAGGAACTCACAAAAGAATATAAGAGGGGAGCCACTGTCTTTCAGGCTGTCAATAAGGTGAATTTAAAAGTATCTTCCAAGGATTTTGTAAGCATTATAGGACCGTCCGGCAGCGGAAAAAGCACACTTATTAATATGATTGCCGGCCTTATTGTCCCCACAAGCGGAAGTATCAGGATAGATGGACAAAACATTTTATCTATGAAAGATAAAGAAGTATCTTTTTACAGAAATTCAAAGATTGGATATATTCCACAGGAAAACAGTCTCCTTCCCAACCTGACTGTGCTTGATAATGTTGTGCTTCCTTTCTTTTTCTTTAAACGGAAAGGTAATATAACCGAAAGAGCATATAAATTGCTAAAACAAGTCGGAATACCGCATTTGGCCCATTCCTATCCTGATGAACTGTCAGGAGGTGAACGAAGAAGGATTTCCATTGCCAGGGCTTTGATTAATAATCCGGACTTTTTATTTGCTGACGAGCCTGCCAGTGATTTGGATTCCCAGACAACCAAGGATATTATGGCGCTGTTTGGCCAGCTGTCACAAAGGGGCATCGGAATTCTCATGGTTACCCATGAGGCGGATTGCCTTCAATACTGTAATACGATATATGAAATGAATGCCGGCATTTTAACCAGAAATAAAGGAAAGCAGTGATTATAAAGTTAGGAAAGGATTACAGACTTTCCTTTTTTTATATGAAATTGGGGCTGTAAATTCAGTTGTAAAAATTTACGGCAAAGTATTGACATTATTATAAATATAGTGCACTATCTAACTAGTGAACTAATTGGATATATGAAAGCTGGATCGAAAGGAGGACGTGGATGGAGTTTGATAATAATATTCCGATTTATTTGCAGGTAATCAACGATATAAAAAAAGATATGGTTAACGGTGTGATTGCCTTGGGCGAAAAACTCCCGTCCGGAAGGGAACTGGCACTGAAATATAAAATTAATCCCAATACTGCCAACCGTGTGTATAAAGAATTGGAAGCAGAAGAAATCTGCTATACCAAAAGAGGTCTTGGTACCTATGTGACGGAAGATGTGGAAAAATTAAAAAAGATCAGAGAAGAAATGGCAGCAAACCTCTTGGATAACTTTATTGAGGGGATGAAGCAGCTTGGGTTTACAAAAGATGAGCTGGTTCAGTTATTGGAGGATAAGTTTGAGAAAGATAAATAATTAATCAAAAATTAAACTTATTTTAATGAAAAAACAGAAATAATGAGATAAAGTTACAGATGGAATGGATGATGGATTAGGAATCATGCAGCGGCAAGGCCATTCTCTTTCGGAGAAGCAATTGCCTGTTGTAATAAAAAATATAATAGGAGTGTGGAATATGTTAGTAGAATGCAATAATGTTGTAAAGAAATACATGAACAAAACTGCGGTGAACCGAATTACGCTGGATTTGAATTTAGGTAAAATTTATGCCTTGCTTGGCCCAAATGGAAGCGGTAAAACTACACTGATGAAAATGATAGCGGGCCTTGTAAAACCGACGGAAGGGACCATAACATTTCAAGGATATCCTATCGGTGTGGAATCGAAGAAAAGAGTTGCCTATATGTCTACGGAACCATTTTTCTATAATTATATGACCGTTGAAGACGTAGGCAAGTATTATAAAGATTTTTTCGAAGACTTTGACGAAAAACGATATGATGAGTTAATTAACCGTATGGAATTAAGCAAAAAGGATAAGGCTAAAAGTTTATCATCCGGGTTAGCCGCAAAGTTAAAAATTGCGGCCACTCTTGCCAGAAAAGCAGAACTGTATATGCTTGATGAGCCGTTAAATGGCATTGATATTATAGCCAGAGAGAAAATTCTAACCACGATACTGGAAGATGCCAGAGAGGATGCCACCATATTATTATCCAGTCATCTGGTAGACGAACTGGAAAAGATTATTGATCATGCCATCTTTATAAAAGACGGATCCATTGCCTTAAGCGGAGAAGCCGAAGAACTAAGGCAAATTCATGGAAAATCCATTGTGGAACTATACAAGGAAATCTATGCATAACAGGGGGATAGAAAATGTTAAAATTAATAAAATATGAATTCAGAAAACAGGCTTTTTCAAAATTGGTAATATTGGTTTGCATCGGTGCGCTGGAATTGTTTTTCTGTTACGGCGTAATTGCTGACAAACAAAATGTCCTTGCTTTAAGCACATTGTTTTTTATGCTTTTTACAATGGGTGCAATGTGCTTTATCGCCTTCGAATCAATTATTACCTATTCAAATGATTTAAATCAAAAATGCAGTTATATGTTGTTTTTAACGCCTAATACCACTTATTCAATCGTTGGGGCTAAGGTATTGACAGCCGGATTACAGGTTATTTTAGCCGGTATTGTGTTTTTACTGATATTTGCTATAAATGGGGGTATCCTGATTGCCAGGTACGATGCCCTGGAATATGTGAGAGAGCAGATACTAAAGCTGCTGGAACAATTATTCCAGTTAAAAATCCAATGGAAAGAGGTAATTTCATTTACGATAGCTTCCATTTTAAGCTGGATTAATATTATAACTTTGGCCTTTTTCTCCATAACGTTAAGCACTACCTTTCTGGCAAATAAAAAGTTCAAAGGATTTGTAAGCTTTCTTATTTTTCTCCTTTTATATGTGGGAATGAGTAAAATTTTAAAACTTGTTGGAGATAATTTTATTGATTACAGAAACATGAGCAATGCTTTCTTATGTGTTGGTTTTGTAACCTTTATTTTTATTGTGTTAACTTATATAGGAACTGCATGGATGCTTGATAAAAAGGTAAGTGTCTGATGGCTTAAAATTAGCCGAAAAGATTTTATAGACAGGAGTTTACTTTATTAGAATAATTTTATTAAGGCAAATCATCTTTTGCTTTTGCAAGTTAAGGTGATTTGCCTGTTTTATAAATGCATACGGTTTCCTTTCATAGATGCGGGCATATCTTATATTAGGCAGGCAACTATAAGGGGGATGTTTTATGGCAGTTAAGTTTTCTATTTTAAAAAAATTAAAGTATCGTTTTCTTTTGATTGGAGCATATATTTTATTTATTATCCTGTCCGTTATAACTGCCAGGCTTGCAGATAGCTCAATGTTTGGAAATGATGGGATTACCTACAATACGGCTTCTTATATTCCGAAAAAAGGCAGTGATACAGGTACTGTTCATGAATATAAAAAAGGGGATCTGATAAGTCTAAAAGTCTACTTTAAAAAGGAATATTTAGGGCATGAAGTTAACATTACTTTTTGTAATTTAATATCAGGCTTAACAACGGAAATTTATAAGGGAGATGCCTTAAAAGTTTTATGTATGACATACCAAGTTGAAGCAGATGGGCCTGCAGAATTTTTAGTAAATTTAGTTTCGGATAATAAGAATATTACGGATGATGTTATTGTTTACGCGGCGGTAAGACATAACCAATAAGGAAAGTTGGATACCAATACGGATACCTTATGTATCAGGATTGGTGTCCAGTTTTTTTATGATATTTTTTTCATACTTATTTTTCAATAACAGTTTTGCCAGAGAACATCGGATAAACCTTTTGTTTATCTCGTTGATTTGTTTGCAAATATAAGATATAATTATTCGTCGGGCAGATAAGGATTGACAAATAAATTTAAGGCTCGTATTATTAAAAACGAGTTAGCGTTACAGGACAGGTAAGTTGTAAGAAAGGTACTGGTGTAATTATGATTTATTTTGATTATGCGGCAAATACACCCGTGGATAAAGAAGTACTGGATACATTTTACAAAGTATCCTTAGAATATATCGGCAATCCCAATTCACCTCACGGTTTGGGAGAAATAGCCAGAAGAAAAATGGAAGAGTCTACCAAACGGATTGGGGATATTATGGGGGCTGCTCCAAGTGAGGTAATTTATACTTCCGGTGCCAGTGAGTCCAATAATTTGGCCATTAAAGGCATTGTAAACCGCTATAAAAAATATGGAAAGCATATTATTACTTCCTATTTGGAACATGCCTCTGTTACCGGACCGATTACCGCATTGCAAAATGAAGGCTGTGATGTGGATTATGTAAATGTAAAGGAAGACGGACAAATTGATATAAATCACTTAAAAGAACTGATTCGGGAAGATACCATATTGGTATCCATCGGACTGGTGGACAGTGAAGTAGGTGTTATTCAGAATATTGATGAAATAGCCAAAATTGTAAAAGAAAAACCCCATTGCTTTTTCCATGTGGATGCCACTCAGGCAGTGGGGAAAATACCGGTAAAGTTTGGCCAGGTGGATCTGATGACCTTTTCGGCTCATAAGTTTTATGGAATCAACGGCTGTGGTGTCCTGTTAAAGAAAGATCCCATTATGCTGGAACCGTTAATTCATGGCGGACTCAGTACCACTTCGTTCCGAAGCGGAACGCCGGCTTTAGGACTTGCCGTGGCTACGGAAAAAGCTCTTACTCTGGCGGTAAACAGCTTAATGGAACGATACGAATATGTAAAAGCTTTAAATGAAATACTTCGCAATAAACTGAAAGAATATGGCAATGTAAAGATTAATACCCCGGAATCCGGCTCCCCCTATATACTTAATATCAGCATAAAGGGAGTTAATACAAACCAGCTTCAGGGCAAATTAAATGACTTAGGAATTTGTGTGGCCACTAAGTCTGCCTGTTGTGCTCCCAATACGGTTTCAAGGCCGGTGTATGCTATGACAAAGGACCGGAAACTGGCTTTGTCTACTTTACGTATCAGCTTAAGTCATTTGACTACGGCCGATGAGATTGAAGCCTTCCTGGAAGGTTTTCATAAAGTTATGACGGCATAAGGATTAGCCAATCCTTAAGATACAGATTTAGATAGGAGAAATTATGGGAAATTATTTAGATGTGGAAAGAAGTATTATAAAAAGGTTTCGAAAAGAAATCTGGAGAAAATTTATCACGGCAGTCAATGATTATGAGCTCATTAAAGAAGGAGATAAGATTGCGGTTTGCATATCCGGAGGCAAAGACTCCATGCTGCTTGCTAAGTGCATGCAGGAATTACAAAGGCACGGCAAGGTGCCTTTTGACCTGGTATTTTTAGTAATGGATCCGGGGTATAATGATTATAACCGGCAGATAATTATAGATAATGCGGAATATTTAAATATTCCGATTCAGATGTTTGAAACAAAAATTTATGATATTGTGGCAACTGTGGATGACTCCCCCTGTTACCTTTGTGCCAGAATGCGCAGAGGCTATCTGTATAAACATGCCAAAGAACTGGGCTGTAACAAAATAGCCTTAGGGCATCACTTTGATGACGTAATTGAAACCGTTTTAATGAGTATGCTCTATAGCGGTCAAATCAAGGGTATGATGCCAAAACTTCACAGTGCAAACTACAAAGGCATGGAATTAATCCGGCCCCTGTACATGGTAAAAGAAGCGGATATTATTGCATGGAAGAAATACAATAATCTTCAGTTTATCCAGTGTGCCTGCCGCCTAACGGAAAACTGTATGTTGGGGGATAACGGTATAGGCTCTAAGAGAAAGGAAATGAAAGAGCTAATAAGAAAATTCAGACAGACGAACTCAACGATTGATATGAATATTTTCCGAAGTATTCATAATGTAAACCTGGATACGATGATTGGGTATCAAAAAGATCAGGTATATCATAGTTTCCTTGAGGATTATGATAAAAAGGGAGAACTTATTTGTGACAGTGACGGAGAATCCGAATGAACTTTGACCTGAAAGAAAGATGATGATATGAAAAAACATATAAAAAGTCCTCCGGGATATCGATTGGGCATAAAGGGGTTGCTGCAATTTCCGGCCTATGGGCCATAGTTTTTTAATTTCCTTACGTGCCCATATGCTTACTGCACCCCGGCTCATTTTGCTTAAAGCAGGTTTTAGGTTAAACTTATGTATTTTAAAATATTAACAATTAGAAAATCCGTAAAAAGTCCAAGGGTATAAGTTAAACTTATAAGCTTTTACAAAAGGATAAATATAAGCACGGATTACAATAGGAGAAACTATGAAAAAACAGGATTTTTATTTTGATTTACCAAAAGAACTTATAGCACAGGACCCGCTGGAAGACAGGTCCAGTTCCAGACTGATGGTTTTGCATAAAGAAACAGGTGAAATCCAGCATCGAATTTTCAGGGATATTATCGATTATCTTGAACCGGGAGATTGTCTGGTTATTAATAATACCAAGGTAATTCCTGCCAGACTGATTGGAGAAAAAGAAGGAACCGGTGCCAAGATTGAGATTTTGCTTTTAAAGCGTCAGGAAAATGATATCTGGGAGACCCTGGTAAAACCAGGGAAAAAAGCAAAAGTTGGCACAAAGATTATCTTCGGAGATGGAATTTTAACGGGAGAAATTGTTAAAGTCGTTGAGGAAGGCAACCGCCTTGTGAAGTTCCATTATGAGGGTATTTTTGAGGAAATATTAGATCAGCTTGGGCAAATGCCTTTGCCGCCTTATATCACCCATCAGCTGAAAGACAAAAATCGTTACCAGACCGTTTACGCCAAATATGAAGGTTCCGCAGCAGCACCTACGGCTGGTCTTCACTTTACCAAAGAATTGTTAAAACAGATTGAAGATAAGGGAATTGTAATTGCAAACGTAACACTTCATGTGGGCCTTGGAACATTTCGGCCGGTAAAAGAAGACAATATATTGGAACACCACATGCATTCGGAATTTTACCGGATTGAGGAACAGGAAGCCGAGAAAATTAACCAGGTTAAGAAAAAGGGCGGCAGAATTATCTGCGTTGGTACCACCAGCTGCAGAACAGTGGAATCAGCGTCAGATGAGAACGGATTTGTAAAAGCCGGAAGCGGAAACACAGACATATTTATCTATCCCGGCTACAAATTTAAGGTATTGGACGGGCTGATTACCAATTTCCATCTGCCGGAAAGCACTCTGATTATGCTGGTATCTGCCCTTGCAGGCAGAGAAAATATACTTCATGCTTACGAAATTGCCGTAAAAGAACGGTATCGCTTTTTTAGCTTTGGCGATGCCATGTTTATTACAGATAAAATGTAAGTAATCATATAAAATATATGTAAGTGACCATATGATGCAAGGGACCATATTCCATATGGATTCGTTTTTCATTAATCCTGTGATTTGGTAATAAGATATAATAAAATAAGATATTACGCAAAACAGCCGCTATATCAAAAGCGGCTGTTCTTTATATATACCTTAAAATTTTTTATGAATTTCCTGCAGAAATTTTTTATACAAATTTTATTATTTACAAACTTTTATTATACAAATTTTTATTGCACGAAACTTTTTTCAGGAAAAGATTATTGGATTAAACCTTTTAAATCCGTAAAAAAATCCGGATATGAAATCTTTACGCATTCATCGCCAAGGATTTTGGTTTCCCCTTGTGCTGCCAGTGCGGCAATGGAAAAGGACATGGCAATTCGGTGGTCGGCTTTGCTGTCTATGACAGCTCCCTTTAGTGGATTACCGCCTTCGATAATCATTCCGTCTTCTGTTTTGGTAACCCGTGCCCCCATTAATGACAAATTATGTGCCATAACATCAATACGGTTGGATTCTTTTACTTTCAGC
>JBKEEJ010000047.1:0-6112 GCA_047777345.1 Lachnoclostridium sp.
GTAATTTTTTAAAAACCCACTATTTTTACTCCACATGTATATATTTTATTTTCAAGGTTCTATACCTATAAGTATAATCGGCACTGATGGATTTGACCTACCTTCACGAACTATATTCATAAGCTCGTTCTCATACCAAGCTACACCTGTAGACATTTGAGACATAAGATTGTGATTTGGTATTATTTCAATTCCTACGTCTATATCTCCTATACCGTAGAAGAAAGTATGCTTTACATGCAAGTCATATTGAACTGAGAAGTACTTACCAAATTGAATCTCGACTGCTACTCTATCCTTTACGAAATCAACTTGATTATATGTATTGTAACTAGTAAACCCATTCGACTCTATTATTTCTCTTTGCTTATTTTTATCTAAGATGTTGGCTATTTCTCTTGTGGTGTCTAAGTCCTCAGTCACACAGTATGGTACTCTAATCTCTTTCCAGTCCTTCTGTTTAAACTGCTCTTTAAATAGTGCATTCAAACCAGATGGACTATATAGCATTCTGCCTACCATTGTCTTTTCTTTACTTACCTTAGTCAACACCTTGCTAGCATCTACACTTGCTATAGATTGCTTTATCTCTTCCCAAAGTTCTGGCTTATGCACTAATAAAAACTCTAAGCCATTCAAATGACTATATACCTGTGCTATTTTCATCCTTCCATTCCTCCGGTATCTGAGCTACCTTATCCGTTGGTTTCGGTTTATGAATTTCTTTATATATAGGTCTGGTCTTTAAGGTGCCGTCTTTTAATTTTTCAATCCTTGATAAACCTGTGTCTATGTACTTCTGCTCAAGCTCTGTTCCATATGCTACTCTGTTATTCTTTAATGCCCCAATTAATGTTGAGCCTACACCTGCAAAGGGGTCATATACAATGTCATTCTCATTTGTTAGTGCTAAAACACAACGCTCAACAAGTTCAACTGGGAACTGACAAGGGTGGTCTACTTTCTCAACATGATTAGACTTAACATTTGGTATATCCCAAATAAGTTTCTCCCAGTCATCATACAATTTTTCCAATGTAAGCTCCCAGACATCTTCAGGGTTCTTCCCTTTAGGATTACCGCTTACTTGTCCCTTTTTATCTCCCTTGTAATACCTCTTACCAGGGTACTTTGCTGGTATCCTAACATCATCTAAGTTAAATGTATAATTATCAGTCTTGGTAAACCATAAGATTGTTTCATATCTTCCACTAAACCTTTTACTACAATGCAGTCCATGGCCAAAATGCCAAATGATTCTATTCCTTAATTTTAAGCCATATTTTTTAAATAAGGTGTAATAGTATATATCTAATGGAAATACTTCACCATCGTCTACGTAATTACCGACTTGCCAGCATATACTTCCATCTTCTCTAAGTATCCTAACAAACTCGGCTATCATTGGTTCCATATTATTTATGTATTCTTCAATACTTGTTTTAGTTTCATATTCCTTACCAATGTTATATGGTGGTGAAGTTATAATTAATTTAACAGAGTTATCTTCTAATCTATTACTAAAATTAAGAGCGTCTTCGCACTCGTATCTAAAGTTTAACAATTCCATCCCTATCAGTCTCCTTTGTCAACATACAATATTATCATATTTCTATCATTTCTTCAATCTTTATTTTCTTCACTAAATATTGCAAAAGACAGCAACTGCTACAGCTGCTGTCTTTACAAGTAAACTTATTTATCACCTATTTTATTTTCACGTTCCCTTCTTAAATTTTGTATATATTCTATTTCAGTCTTGTAACATTCATCACATAAGGTTCTTACCCAATCATTTACGACTCTTTCTTCTCCTGCCTCACCACATTCTTCACAGATATGTCCACTCTCTTCTTCAATCTTATGCAATAAATCTAATACTTCAGGTGTTTCATTATCTACATTGATACGAAGCAATCCATACTTTTCATATGCAGGTGCTGTAATCTTAGCACCCAATGCCTCTAGCTTAGGGATATTATCTTCTATAAGCTTCAACCAACCCTTTCCTACAAAGTGTTCCATGTTACATCTCCTTTCTTAAAAGCTATTATTTTATCATTTACCCACATAAATAACTCTGGGTATCTGAACATATTTAAGTACTTGCTGGCTAATTCATCTGTAAGGCTCTCAAAATCCTCGCTCTCAGGTCTTGCTAAACAGATGAAGAATGTACCTGCTATGATATCGTATAAATCTCCATTATCATCTGTAAGTCCTCTATTTAATTCAAGTCCATTTATCTTCCCTTCATCGTTACATACTAATGCTACAGGGTCATCAAAGGGATATATTGCTTGAATATATCCACCTACAATGTCCTGCATTGATTCAAGCCCTGGACTTATTTCTTTAATAACTGCCTGCTTGTTTGGCTCTATATAAACTACCTTCATTTTAAATGTCCTCCTACTTTTATTAATATTTGTATTCCATTTCTACGATGTGTAATTTCTTGGTTTATTTTTTATTACTGGAGTCATAGTACTGTATTCAACTGTCTTTTTCTATAATCAATATATGTCCTATTTTTAATCTATACGAATACTAATAAATCCACTTTTAATCCTTGGAGTATTGTTTTTACTCCCCTGTGTACAAATACTGTGTTCAAGCTGTCTTTTTCTATAACCACATTTGCATCATATCCCTGTTCAGACTGTCTCTTTTATTGAACAATAACTGTCTAATTTTTTATACTTGTGTATATCCATAGTGTTCAAGCTGTCTCTTCTATTGAACAATAGCTGTCTAATTTTTTTATACTTGTGTATATTCATAGGGTTCAAACTGCCTCTTCTATTGAATAATTACTGTCTTATTTTTTATACTTGTGTACAAGTACTGTGTTCAAGCTGTCTCTTCTATTGAACAATAGCTGTCTTATTTTTATACTTGTGTATATCCCTAATGTTCAAACCTGTTCATCCTCTAAACACTAACTGTCTTACTAATAAACACTCTGCTACATACTCACTCTCCCCTCCGTCTCTAAATTCCTCTCATGTCATCTAACTTATCAAACTTGCTTGCTGCTATAGCCTTCCTCTTGTCATATAATCCAGCATAATGGTCTGCTACAATTTTCATTGACTCCTGAAATAGGTGGAAGTAAAATAAAAACGCAAAGGAGTCGAAAAAAATGGGAAACAAAACGGTGTACGACAGAAGCTTCAAGGAAGAAGCGGTAAAAATGGCTATGGAAACAAACGTGAGCAGAGCGGCGCGGAATCTGGGGATACCGGAGAACACAGTCCGCAACTGGGTAAAACGGACGGTCGAAAGACCGGACAATCCGTTTATCGGCAGCGGACATAAATATGTATCGCCGCAGGACGCTGAGAAAGCCGCCTTGCTCAAGGAATGCCGGGAATTGAAGCGCGCCAATGAAATATTGAGGGAGGCTCTCGGTTTTTTCGCAAAGAGCCAAAAGAAGTAGAACCAGTAAAGCTGTACGGATTTGTTCACACCCGGCTTAAGGGATGCAAAATATCCGAAAAGTGCAGAGCTCTGGGAGTTTGCAAGCAGGGCTATTACAAATGGAAGCAAAACATGAATAAACCGTACAGGCACGCCGATCTTTTGGTTCAGATAAAGGCCGTGCTTGATGAAGATCCGGAAAACAAAGAGAACTACGGTGCAAGCCGGGTATACCTGAGACTATCCCAGACTGCATATAACTATACCGGAAGCTATTCGACAGTTTATCGTGTAATGAAAGCAAATAATATGCTGCATAAGCCGAAGAAAAATCCGAACAGCCTGACAAAAGAGGATGCCGAAGCGCAGAAGAGCGAGAATCTGATAAAGCAGGACTTTTCAGCCGATATCCCTAATACAAAATGGCTTACGGACATTACCGAGGTGCCGACCGCAGACGGAAAGCTTTATGTTTCTCCGGTTCTGGATTGCTTCGACGGACAGATCGTGGGTCTTGCTGTGGATAACAGCATGAAAAAAGAGCTGTGCATCAACGCATTTGAGCAGGCTTGCAGGCGGCATAGCGCAAAAGGTATGATAATTCATTCCGACCGCGGCTCCCAGTATACCAGCCGTAAATTCCGTGAAACCCTTCGGGAATATGGAGCGTCGCAAAGCATGTCCGGCACCGGCAGATGCTATGACAACGCGAGGATGGAAAGCTTTTTCGCGACATTGAAGAAGGAAAAGCTGTACAAAATCAAGACCGAGCTGCTGCCGATGGAAACCGTCAAGAGCATTATTTTCCGTTGGATATTCGCCTATTATAACCGGAAAAGGGTTTATACCGGCAACGAGGGAGGATATCCGCCCTGCGTTAAAAGGCAAATGTATTACGCCTCAAGGCAGGCGGCATAAAACCGTCCGCAAATCTTGACTGCGCAATTAAAAGCGCTCGCAAAGCATTGCCGACGGCGAAGGGGAACTCAGAAATATCGCGCTCTGCACAGCCGCCGGACAAAAAATTATAGCACTTTTAATCGCTAACGCAGTCAAGATCAAGCCGCCGTCCCGGCGGTTGCTGCCTTAATTGCCTCCGGCTCGGAGAATCTTGAAATATCGATTGTGATATCAATTTTAAATTTCCACCAATTTATTGAGTCAATGAAAATTGTAGCAGACCAGTCATTGTCCAGATGCAGATAGATGGTTTTCACGGATGGATGATCCTCCAGAAACCGGGTGAGGGCAACGGGCAGCTTGCTTTCCGCCAGCACCTTTTTCGGCTGGTAAATTCCCGCCAGGGACAACAGGTTGTGCCGCCTCCAGTCGATGCCGTCCAGCTTGCAGAGGGTGGCATAGGACATGACATCAATGGCGGATTCACACAGGTGTACCGCTGGATTCTCCACGCAGGCGGGCAGGGCAAAGGAATAGTGTTTATCGCTGCCGCTCAGATCGCCATGGAAACGCCCTTCACCGATCCCGCGCAAGCAGCCGAACCGTGCTTTACCCTCTTTATCAAAGCCTACGAAAACGACATTGCTGTGGCCCTTGTTCCGGCTCTCATAAAGCCGCCCGGTCTGGACGCAGTAGTCGATCACCTCCGGGTCGATCCCTCTTTTTTTGAGGTAGTCCACCATAGCCTGATTATCGGGCGCGGCCTGCGGTAAAAGCAGATGCTTGGGCTTTTCCTCTTTGGGCGCAGGTACAAAAGAAGGCGGCCTGATTGCCGCCTTGCCGGTGATGGTTTCCATCGCGTCCATAAACGAATATCCATTGACCTTGATAAGATAGTCCAGGGCGCTGTATCCGCCAATTCCACGAGAGAACCAGCACCACTTGCCGTTGGAAATCCGCAGGCTGTCATGGGTCTTGGTACAGTAGACATTGCCGGACACATGGACAAGTTCCTGGGGTTCACAGGTTTGCAGATAGGTGAGCAAGTCCACCTGCCGCGCCCGTTCAATCGCTTCCGAGTCGTAGTAAGGCATAAAAATAGCCCCCTTTCCATAGCCGTAGATTTGCCGTCCGATTGGGATAGCTGACTATGTAAAGGGGGCTTGTATGAAAAAAAGCCGAGAGGCTTTCAAAACCTCTCGGCTATGTAGTAAACTATCTATTCTATAATGATACGCGGATTATAAGATTGTAAATACCAAGTCCCACCACGACATTCAAAATATAAGCCGACAATATTAGCAATTTTAGAAAAAGGTAAGTCTTTTGTGGATTCAACTTTCTCGCAAAAGTATCCATCGCTTGAAAGTAAATAATATTGTTTTTTCTGCTCTCTCAAATACAATCTATCCGGTAAATCATCTCTATTCCATGTGAAAGTCGGGAAAGATATTCGTTTGGGTGATTGCGATTGCGCTGTATTTGAGAAAAGGTCAATCCATACTTGTGCTGTATTTGAAATGTTTTTATCTGACACTTGAATGTCGGTAAGAATTTGTTTAATATCGGACACACTTTTTCCCGTGAAAATATCAATTGATGCAAGTTCTAAAGCGGCGCTTCTCGAGCGGACTCCTGCCATATATATATTTGAGCTTGTAAGGTTAGGTAGGCCCAATTCAACAAACATGGCAATTGAAGAATATGTTTGGACAATTGTTTCTTCCAATACTGAATCAAACAATTGAGAAATACCATGGATAATCCACGGTAATGTGAACCCGTAGTA
>JBKEEJ010000018.1:0-57348 GCA_047777345.1 Lachnoclostridium sp.
GATTGAGAAAACACGGAAATACAAATACAAAAAATTGTTTCAGAACAAATGGCCAGCGAGGAAGTACAGTCAAAACTTGCTTCCGCGGCAAAAGGTGCAAAATCGGTTATTGCCCTTAAGGCTTCTTTAGATGACTATAATACATTTTATCTTGGCCTTATGGATTATACCGCAGGGGTAGAAAAGGCGGCAACCGGTGCTTTAAGTCTTAAAAACGGAGCCAGCGAACTAAAGAACGGAACAGGTACTTTGTATAATGGAGTAAGTTCACTCTATGACGGAATACTTACTATGAAAAACGGTGCGCCGGCACTGATTGACGGTATCACACAGTTAAAAGACGGAGCAATGCAGCTTTCAGACGGACTTTCAAAATTTAATAAGGAAGGTGTCCAGAAACTGATGGATACGGCAGATGATGCCAAAGTCTTTATAGACCGGATGAAAGCAATCATTAACGTGGCAAAGAATTATAAATCCTTTGCAGGAATAAGTGACGATGCCGACGGAGATGTTAAGTTTATATACAGAACGGATGAAATCGAATAATAAAAACAATTAATAACCGTTATTATAACATTTGAAAAACTCCTACGTACAATAACTATATTTATTTATCAAAAGGGAGAGTATAAATTTATATAAAGCTTAGTGCTTATAAAAGGACAGCAGGTATCCGTAAAATTGTACTTGCTGTTCTTTTTTTGGCTGGTGACTCGGGTAATCTTTTAAAATATGGAAACCAGAAAATTTAATTTTTGATTTTGCATCTTATTTATTTAGAAAAATATTAGAATTATTTTCGCATATAGTCTTTATCTTTAGTTGGAATTTTAGTATAATGGTTTATAGAAAGTCAGTCGGAACAGATTTAGTTTCTTAGTTGAAAGAATATCAGGAGGTATAACACATGAACGAGTTATATGCGGAAGCAGGGGTAAAGAGAAAGGAAACAGCAGGGACTTTTGCTTTGCGTTTTCTGTTGATTTTCGTTGCAGTTGCAGCCTTTCTGTTATCATTCCGCAGTACCATATTACTGTTTTTAGCTGTAATTTTAATTGTTGCTATCGTTTATATATTTCCCAGGCTAAGTGTGGAATATGAATATGTGTTTTGCGACGGACAGTTAGATTTTGATAAAATTATGGGCAATGCAAAGAGAAAAACAGCCTTAAAAATTGATTTTGATACGGTAGAAATTATGGCACCGGAAGGTTCTCATGCGCTGGATGCCTTTAACCATGTAAAGATGCAAGTTAAGGATTTTACTTCCGGAAATAAAAATATTAAGCCTTATGTTATAATTGTAAGAGACGGGGATACCGCTTTAAAAATACTTTTTGAGCCCAATGAAAAAATGTTAAACTGCATCAAATTAAAGAGTCCCAGAAAATTATCTCAATACTAATTTTGTTAAATGATAACAGGCAAAATTAAAATATAGGTGTGGTCAAAAGAATGGGAATGTATATCGAAATGCGCCTGCAGGTCCTTTTACTGCAGAAAGTATTCGCAAAAAAAGAGGCTCTTTGTCAAGAGTTGGGGTAAAATGATTTTTATAACCGGAGGGATATATTTTCTCCGGTTATTTTTATGATAAGGCTAACATAATTCTGTTTCTGAAGCTCACAAAATTTCTATATCCATATGCTGTTCTTTTAATTACTTTTATTGAATTGTTTATTCCCTCTGTAAAACCATTTGTATAAGGACAATCAAATGAATTTAGTATGTATTTTGACCAGTTACCCAGCATAGTTAGTACAGGCTTAAATTCCTTCAAATCACTGGCCTGTGCTGCTAAAATAAAGAATTTAAGTCGCTTTACTGCTTCGTCTCTGTCTTTTGATGCAAGAAATTCATAAAACTTTTCTTTTAAGTGATATGCAACGGCAAGCTCATTTGACTGCGTAAGCATTATTTCTAGTGCCTGTTTAGATTCTTCGTTAAGCTTATTATAATGTGACAGGAGAATTCTTCTACTTCGCTTAAAATACTTCCGTTTGCTAGGATGCATGGACTTTTGAATCCGCTTTCTCACATTTTCAAGAGCCCATGTGACATATCTTACATAATGGAACCGATCTATGACAATCTTGGCATTCGGGAAAAATGTTTCTGCAAGTTCTCTATAAGATTGATTCATGTCCATAATAAAATATTTTACATCCTTGCGGTTTGAAAAGGTTTTAAAATATGTAATTAAGGATGCCTGAGATCTGCTTGGCAGGATATCAAATACTTTATGCTTTACCGGGTCAGTAAGTATTCCTTGATATTTCTGACCGCCAGCGTTGCCTCGAAATTCATCCATAGAAAGAACTTGTGGAAGGCGATTGGGCTTACTGAAGCTGATATCTTTCATTCTTCTAAAAATGAATGATGGTGAAACGCCATTATGTTTTGCGACAGACTGCACACTTATTTTATCTGCGAGAAAATTTATGCAATACCATGCAAGGCGTGTGGTTGTGCGGCAATGTTTTGGAACAAGAGAAAAGGGTTCATAAAAATGCTTGTTGCAGCAATCACAATGATATCTGCGCTTTCTATATGCAAGGGTTGTATGATTACCCAGGATAGGGATGTCTTTAATATAGGAGACACGATAATCATGAATCTTGTTTGTTGGTGAAGAGCAAAACGGGCATGTGACGGTTTTTCTCATTAAAGAGAAATGGATCACAGTTTTATCATTGGAACATTCAATATTTTCTATAATAGCATCTTCCAAACCGATAAGTTTTGATGTAAAATCATTTGTAGGCATAGGTAACATCCTTTCTTATAAAGTTTGTGGTGAACTTATTATACAGAAAAATGTTAACCTATGCCTATTATTTTTTTATCTTACCCCAATATAAAGTTTAGAACCAAAAAAGATATGCATTCTGCATTTTTTTTATAAATAGGAAAGGACTTGTTGCCGTAAGGTGTTAAAGTATGTCTTTTCAATGGTTTAAGGGTTCCATCTGTACAAGAAGATTATGAATAAACGGTATTGACAATTGTGCATACTATACGGACAATTTATGCCGTATTCTTATAAAGTATAAGACAAATTTACGGTATGGTTATTGACAAGCCTTCTTTAATTGATGGATACTTTTAAATATTCATGCAAACTTATAACGAAAGCAATCGCAGGATAATAAGATGGGAACTATAATCGGTGAAGGAATTACCTTTGACGATGTCTTATTGGTACCTGCTTATTCGAAAGTGCTACCGGCGAATGATGTTGATGTATCCACTTATCTGACTAAGTCAATTAAGTATAAAGTATTCCGATGATGAGTGCCGGAATGGATACGGTTACGGAACACAGAATGGCAATTGCTATGGCAAGGCAAGGACAGGTATCGGAGTTATCCATAAAAATATGTCCATAGAAAAGCAGGTTCAGACGAGGTTGATAAGGTAAAACGTTCGGAGAACGGACGTAATCACGGATCCAGAGGTTCGGTAGAAGACATTGTGTTCCAGTTAATCGGAGGACTTAAAGCCGGCATGGGATACTGCGGAACCCCTACTATAGAATCATTAAAAGAGAACGGAAGATTTGTAAAAATATCTGCGGCTTCCTTAAAAGAAAGTCATCCCCATGACATTCATATTACAAAAGAAGCCCCGAATTATAGCGTCTGCATAGGAATAGAAAAATCATAACCTATTGTAAACGGAAGGTTTAATCTGAGGACTTATAAGCCATTAAGGATATTGAGAAGCAGCCTTAAGTACCCTGGCTTTCACAAAAGATTCAAGCCACTATGCCGCTTGAGGTCGTCGCCGCTTCAGTTGGCGTTACTGCCAATATTCTGGATCGTGCTGGAAGCCCTGGTGAATGCCAAGGCTCATATTCCTTTAGACTACAGCTTACACTGCCATTCATGTCAATGTCGTTAAAAGTAGTCTAAGATGGTACGTGATGCCTATCCGGATCTTCAATTATTGCCGGAAATGTCAGGACCGGAGAGGCTACGGAAGCTTACATTAAAGCCGTTGACTGCGGTAAAGGTGACGTATCGGACCAGGTTATCTGTACAACAAGAGTTGTTGCGGTATTGCGTTCCTCAGATATCATAAGCGACTTATGGATTCCTTATAAAGTTGCCATAAAACTTGGTATACACTCATTATTGCGGATGGTAGGCATTACCAATATTGCGATATATCTGAAAGCATCGCAGCCGGTGTCCAATGTTTCTGGGAAGTTATTTGCTAGGCTGCGATGATAACTGCGAATACTGAATTATTATATCTCGTAAAATATCTTTGTATACCGTGGTAAATAGCTTTTCGGCTATGGACTTAGCAAAGACGATGTGATATTTCCAGACAAATGCCATTTTGCTGTGTTCCGGATCATTGCTGTTGTTAGGCCGTGAAATCACCTTACCTCTCGGTAGATGACATTGTAGTTCCAGTTAATCGGAACTTATTATAGCCGGCATGGGATACTGCGGAACCCCTACTATAGAATCATTAAAAGAGAACGGAAGATTTGTAAAAATATCTGCGGCTTCCTTAAAAGAAAGTCATCCCCATGACATTCATATTACAAAGAAGCCCCGAATTATAGCGTAGATAAATAGAAAAAATGAAAAAGGAGCTTCTTTTCGGAAGCTCTTTTTTACTGTGTCAAAAAATTAATTTAGAACCCCATTCATTTCATTATTGATTATCCATATGTTCTTTTTTATACTTAAATACGTCATCTTTAAAAGTTTTCCAGGCGTCTTCGTGTTCCACAAAGTAAAGCGGGCAGGCTTTGCCTGTAACGTCATAATGCCTAATAATATCGTCTTTGTCCAGATTGTAAACGGAACACAGCCAGGCAGTCAGTGCCACTAAGGAATGGTAAGTCTTTTTGTTAAATTTCCCTGTTTCATCCGGATGACAACATTCAATGGATATGGTATCGTCATTCCTTTTGTTGGATGCATAGGCGATTTCATCTAAAGGAATGCATTGTATAATTTCACCTTTTAGTCCAACAATGAAGTGACTGCTGGCATAAGTAGTCTTATTAATTCTTAAATTTTCAAAATAATTCCGGTTGGCTTTTGCGCCAGTTCCCGGATTGGCAGTATAATGTATGACAATACCGTTTACTTTTGTTAATGGAATCTGTGGTCTGGAATATTCGTTAGGTGTTAATAACATTTCAGTGATTTCAAGTTCGGCATTTGGTTTTAAAGTCTGAGAAAAGCCAAATGTACTGCCGGATTTATTTATATTTTTTACGACGCTGACCATCAGATTAACAACGGAAAGCAGTATTAACACGGTAAGAATAATGAATAGGGTTAATTCTATAATTTTTTTCTTTCGTTTTTTTCTTAGCCTTTGTCTTTTCGTAAGCAAATTGAAACAATCCTGCCCTTTCTATCGTAATGTAAAATATAGATAAACTGATTCTTGTTTTATTGTTTCATATGGGAAAAATAAGCGCAATATAGAAAATCTTAAATTTTATTGTGAATATCTTAAGTATTAAGGTAAAATGTTTAAGCAATCATAAACACAAATTCAAAAATTCGTCCGGTCAAATCCATTTGCCGATAAATGGTCTAAACAAATCGATAAAGCTATCATACCCATACCCGTAATTTGGGTTAGGATATGATAGCTTTATTTAAATGAAAACATGAAATTTGGCTTTCAATTTTTAAATGTAAATATGAAAAATCGATATTTATAAAAATTTATATCAATCAATTATCATTGCCTGCTTAAAACTTTGGGATTTACATATTCCTTAAATTATAAAGAAATCACAATATCCCGGTTAATGGGTATGTATTTCCGGTAGGAAACTCCGGCGGCATTCAGCATACGTTTGGAAGCTTTGACTGCATCTGTTTCCGCATATTTATCAGACAAATAAACGATTTCAGATATACCCTTCTGAATCAATGCCTTTGCACATTCGTTGCAGGGAAAAAGAGTTACGTACAGTTTTGACCCCTTCATCTGGGCACCGGTATAGTTTAAAATGGCATTCATTTCCGCATGGCATACATAAACATACTTGGTATCCAGTGCGGGGCCTTCCCGTTCCCAGGGAAATTCATCATCCGAGCAGCCTGTTGGCATGCCGTTATATCCGACAGATAGAATTTTATTATCTTCACTTACAATGCAGGCACCAACGCTTGTGTTGGGATCTTTACTTCTTTGCGCAGATAACAAAGCGATTCCCATAAAATATTCATCCCATTTTAAATAATCCTGTCTTTTCATATAACTTCTCCCGTTTCTAAAGTAATCCGAACTTAATTGGAACATATCCTGTAATCTGATGCTGTTGTTTATATTCTAGCATATAAAAAAAGGAATGTAAATTAAAGTAGCCTACATTTCCTTGTATCTTTTAAAGCTGTTTCATAAGTCTTTACAAAAACTTTACATGAAAAAAATATACCCATAACAATGAAAGTTTAAAATCCCTTTTGTAAGATAAGAAACCGTAGGGGCTTCCCGAAAAGAGGAGGAAAAATATGAAAAAGTTTAAAAAAATTATATTGACTGTTTTTACTGTGGCATTTATTGCGGCTCTTGGCGGATGCGGAAAGCAAGACGCAACGGATACGTCTAAGATCCCAACTGAAACAAATGGCAATGAATCCAATACAAATGAAACAGGTAAGACTGATTCTGTTTTGCGAAGAAATATGCGGACAAATATAACGTTAGAATTACCCTTATAGACTCTGATGGAGAAGTTTATGCCGATTCCGATACGGATATGCATTTAGAAAACCATAAGGACCGCAAAGAGGTAATAGGGGCATTACAGGGGAAAAGTATTACCCTTACCAGGTATTCAAAAACCATGGGCCAGCCCTATTCCTACAGTGCCATACCCATTTCCAGTAATTATTTTAACGGGGTGCTTCGTATATCTTTGCCCCTGGCCGAATTGCAAAATTTAAACAGCCAAATGTTTTATTCCGTTCTTTATGCCATCCTTTTTTGCTTTATTATAGCCATCATTACCGCCGTAATATTTACGGACATACTGGCAAAGCCCATCCATGAGGTGGCAAAAGCGGCCCAGCACATTACCGAGGGGGATTACAGCATAAAAATATATACCAGGGATAAGTCTGTGGTAGGAAAATTAGCCCGGTCTTTTAATGTTATGTCCGCCAAAATGAAAGAAAACATTGATACGTTAACCAGACAGAATGCCGAGTTAGAAGCCATATTAAGCAGCATGACCGCCGGGGTGGTGGCAATTAATGATTCCAATGAAATTTTTGTTTATAATAAGGCTTTTATAGAAATTTTAAACCTGGGAAACAAAGAACTTTTAGGACAATCTATTTATAATGTAATAAGGAGTGCAACCCTGTTTGAAACCATTGACCAGGTCAGGGAAAGGAAAAAGCATGTGGAACGGGAAGGAACCTTAATCAAAGACAGCTTAAAATATATACGGATTGCCGCCACTCCCCTTAGCATGGAAGGACAGCATTGTTTTGGCGTATTGCTGATTATTGAAGATATTACGAAAATAAAGAAGTTAGAAAGTATTCGGAGTGACTTTGTATCCAATGTGACTCATGAATTAAAGACTCCCCTTACCTCCATCCGCGGGTTTATTGATACTTTAAAGGCGGGAGCTATTAAAGAGGAAGCAGTAGCCAACCGCTTTTTAGACATTATTGATATTGAGGCTGAACGGCTTTATAATCTGATTCAGGATATACTGCTTTTGTCTGAAATTGAATCAAAAAGGGAATATGAGATGGTTCCCTGTGACATAAATCAGTGCGTCAGTTCGGTCATTGAACTGCTTTCTTCCAAAGCTAACAATAAGGTAAAAATTATTTTTTCCCCTCAGCCTTTTTTAAAACCTTTTGTCTGCAATCCGGACCGGATGAAACAGTTGTTAATTAATCTGTTGGATAATGCCATTAAATATACGGGGGAAGGCAGTATTACTATTACCTGTTGGGGAAAAGACAATTATTTGCTTCTTGGAATAAAGGATACCGGTATCGGAATAGGAGAAGAACACTTATCCCGTATTTTCGAACGTTTTTACCGGGTGGATAAAGGACGGTCTAGAAAAATGGGAGGGACCGGCCTTGGCCTTTCCATTGTAAAGCATATTGTGGAGCTTTATAACGGTAAAATTTCCGTCAACAGTAAGTTGGGAGCAGGAACTGAGTTTACGATAAGCCTTCCTTATGAAACTTAAAACCTTGGCCGGTTACCGTACCTTCTTTTGGTTTTCTTCCGATAAATGAGAAACAGTGCAATACTTCCTAGAATGACAAACAGGATAATTACAATAAGCTCATGAAGGAAAAAGGTTTCGGGTAAAATCAAAATGACGGGATCGGTAACGGGGTCAAAAAGCCAGTAATTATTACGGAAAAAGATTTTGTGAAACAGAACAAAGGCGGCATCAAAATTTATGGCACAGCCCAAGGATATCATAGCCGGAAGAACCAGCACCATAACGGAAGATACCAGGAGATACCCGTAATCTTTTTTGCGCTTTTTATAAAGAATAATGAAAATGGCAGCAATCAGGGAAACTAGGCCAATGAAATAAAAAGCTACAAATATGTTTTTTACTTCGGCAAAATGCTGTAAGCCGGAAGGAGAAGCAGGCAGGGTAGGAAATTTTAATTCCCCTTTAAAAAATGGTGAATTATAGTCAATGAGAGCATTGTAGTTGTCAATTATGACCTGCCGGTCCATTCCGGAGGTTTCCGGAATTTTTAATAAAGATATATCCAGATAATAGATAAATCTGAAATTAACGGCGGCAATTACCCCAACGGAAATAAACAGCAGGGTAAATACCAAACCGATTAGTATATCCGAAAATTTCAATCTTTTCATAAGGTTCTCCTCTTTTTATTCAATTTTGATTCCTGTTTGTAAGTTACTTATTTTCTGATAAAAGTCCGGTAATTATTGTGAATATTATATAATAGAATAATCAGCAATTCAATTCATATCCATTCATAACCACATGGCATAAGTTAAACGTTTAACAACCTTAATATAATAAATTCGGAACACAGAAGAATTAGAAATGTGAAGTGATACATATGGATTTATATATAATTACCATTTTAATATATGCAAATTGCTGAAAAAGTAAAAAAAATTACAAATAATATTGACGATATTTTCCATCTCATATATAATATTGCTAAGTTAAACGGTTAACATTCAGATTTATGCAAGAAACTGGGGAGCAGTTTTTGTTTATATACTCTGTCGGGTACGGAAAATCAGTCTGCGAATATAGCAAGGTTATGAACTGTCTTTTATAGATGGAGAAAAGGCAGTTTGATAAAAATGCGTGTACTCCATCGCACGCGGTACAAAAGCTAATACATATATAAGGGGTTTTACATTTATGCGTATGAAACAGTTGTTACGAAAAACAATAATTAAAGGAGGGGTATTGTGAGCAAAAGAAAGAAACTTTTTGTGCTCAAAGTAATGCTTTCAGTAATGTTAGCAGTGTCATTACCAGTTGTTTCTGACTTCGTACCACAATTTTCTCAATTGGTAAAGGCAAATTCAGCCTATACGGAAAGCCTTGGCCCGGTAACAGCAAAAGATGTTATCTATCAGATTTTGACCGACCGGTTTTATGACGGAGATTCGAGCAATAACATTCCGGATGGTTTTAATCCGGCCTATTTTGACGGTACAGGAACTAACTTAAATCATTATCAGGGTGGCGACTGGCAGGGTATTATTGATAAGATACCCTATCTGAAAGGTATGGGTGTAACAGCAGTTTGGATTTCGGCTCCATATAAAAACAGGGAAGAAGCCACCATATCAGGCAACACCAGTTGGGTGGCATATCATGGATATCATGTGCGGAATTATTTTGCTACCAACGAACATTTCGGAACACTCAATGATTTCAAAGAGCTTAGAGATGCGCTTCATGCCAATGGCATTAAACTTGTAATTGATTTTGTTAAGAATCATACAAGCGACAGGTCAACGGACGGAAAACTATATGAACCGGATAAATTATCAGACAGAATCTATGCCATTGGTTCGGATGGCAGGCCATATGATGCAAATGGAGACGGTGTCGTTGAAAATCTGGTAGCTGATCCTAATAATGATTATAATAGTTGGTTCCACCATTATGGTAACCGTACGGATAGTGAAACAGATGTATGGAGTTATCGGAACAAAGATCTGGCAAATCTTGCTGATTTGTCACACGAAAATGGTCAAGTTGTATCCTATCTTGAGAGCGCGGTAAAGTATTGGACCAATTTGGGCATTGACGGGATTCGTCATGACGCAACATTACATATGAATCCGGCTTTCGTAAGAGGTTTGATGGATGCGACCAACAGTGTGCAGACCATTACTCACTTTGGTGAATTCTTTATAGGACGTCCCAGTGAGAAATACAGTGAATATATCAGTTTTCCGGCAAGAACAGGAGTTAACAATCTTGACTTTGAATTTTACAATGCGGCAACAACTACATTTGGAAGCTTTTCAACCACTATGAGCGATTTTGGAAATATGCTGTTATATACTTCTGAGGATTATGATTATGAAAACCAGACCGTAACGTTTCTTGACAATCATGATGTTAGCCGTTTTGGTTATATTCAGCCAAATCAAAAACCATACAATGCCGCGTTGGCTGTTTTGCTGACATCAAGAGGTATTCCAAATATTTATTACGGTACGGAACAATATGTAAATCCGGGCACATCAGGTCATGATGCGGGACGTATCTTTATGCAGACCTCATCCAGTTTTAATCAAGACACTACTGCTTATAAACTGATTGCCAAGTTATCTGAATTAAGGCAAAATAACAATGCGGTGGCATTTGGCACAACAAGTATTTTATACAGCGATGACAACGTTTTGGTATATGAGCGTCAATTCTATGATGAATATGTTGTGGTTGCCGTAAACCGTCAACCGGACAGATCCTATACGATAAACAATATTACCACAAATCTACTGGCAGGAAACTATTCGGACGTACTTGGCGGATTATTATACGGAGATAGTGTAAGTGTTAGTACTTCCGGTTCCAAAAATGTTATCAGCAGTTTGCACTTACAGGGCGGAGAAGTTAATGTATGGTCTTATGATACCGGGAATGATTCTGTCAGCACACCCCGTATTGGTGATGTAATAAATACTATGGGCAGGGCCGGTCAGAAAATATATATTTCTGGGCAGGGCCTTGGCGGATCGCCAAAGGTTTACTTTGGTACCGTGCAGGCAACTGTACTTTCGGCAACAGACAGGGAAATTGTTGCAGTCGTTCCAAATGGCGCGACGGCCGGAATAAATGATATTACGGTAATTAATAATGGCTTAACAAGTAACGTATTTAAGTATAATGTATTATCGGGTGATCAGAACCAGGTAATTTTCCATGTAAATGCCCAGACCAATTATGGTGAAAATATCTATGTTGTTGGAAGCATACCGGAATTAGGCTCCTGGGATCCAAGCAAAAGTACGGAAGCAATGCATTGTCCGGCATACCCGGAATGGTATTTGCCTGTCAGTGTGCCTGCTGGTACTACATTTGAATTTAAATTTATTAAAAAAGATGGAAACGGAAATGTAACATGGGAAAGCTCATCAAACAGGGTATTTACCTCCGATTCAACCAGTACCGGAGTAGCAGATACAAGTACTTATACCTGGGGTCAAAACTGACTGGAATTTTGTCCGAAATATTTTTTATGGAAAAGTAAATTAACCACTTTGTAAAAATAAAAAGGCTCACTGGAATGAGATTTGCCAAGAAGGGGATGTCGTTTTTTCGATGTCCCTTCTTAATTTTTCAGGAGTAAAGATAAAAGTTCTTGTTTAGTTCCAACCATATATCTCCAAAATAATACTGGATGAAGTAATTTTTTGCTGTTATAATTAAAACAAAACCAAATTTTGTTTTTGGGATACAGACAACCGATTATATTTCATACTTATGTTCCACAGGGTTGACGGTCCCGGATAGTCCAGGAGGTATACCTGCAAGCATGAAAGATAATAAAAAACGTGCAACAATCAAAGATATTGCAAAGAAAACCGGAGTATCTGTTGCAACAGTTTCTTATGTGATAAACGGAATCAATAAGGTGTCCGACGATACGAAGAGATTAATATTAAAAACTATGGAAGAGATGGATTATAAGCCTAATCTTACAGCCAGAAGCCTGACCAACAGACATTCAAATATGATTGGCATACTGCTGCCGATAACGGAAAAAGGATCAGATGCCAGCCTGTTATTAAAAGACAATCCTTTTTACGGAGAACTAATCAGCGGAGCTGAATACAAGGCAACTGAATTAGGTTATGATATTCTTATTAAGGGCATCAGGCCAGGGGAAAGCTGCAGGGACTGGATTATAAAAAGAAACCTGGACGGAGCAGTTTTTATTGGCAACTATACTGTTGTTATTTCGGAAGAAATGAAAAAGTTAGGCAGTGAACTTGTACTTATGGACGCTTATGATGAGGGAACAAAAATACATCACAGTATCGGAATAGATGATATGCGGGGAGGTTACCTTGCCACAAAATATTTATTGGAGTTAGGACACCGCAAAATTGCAATAGCCGCTTCCAATATAATGGTTGATGGTGCAATATACAGGCGATTCCTGGGGTATAAAAATGCATTATCCGAGTATGGGATTTCTGCCACTTCTCATTTGATATTTCAGGATACACTAACTTTTGAAGGAGGATATCGTACCGGTGTAAATATAATAAAAAGCAGGGAAAAAATAAGTGGTGTTTTTGCCGTGGCAGATATTGTTGCCTTTGGTATTATAAAGGCATTTTATGATTATGGAAAAGAGATACCGAAAGATTTATCCGTTGTAGGTTTTGATGATACAAAAGAATGTGAATATAATAACCCGGGACTGACAACAGTTCACCAGCCGATTTATGAAAAAGGTGCAACGGCTGTTGAAACAATCGTTGATGCTATACGGCAAAAATCTGGCGATACAAAACATATAATGCTTCCGATTGAGTTACGGATAAGGGAATCAGCTATGGAATATAAGGATTAGAAAATTTTAGAGAAAAATGTTTGAAATTAAAATAAAAATATAGTACACTATAAACAGAGTTTGTACGACTGGCGGAAAGTGGGAATTAACCCACAGGGAGTACAAAAACTTTATTAAACAAAGATATTATATTAGCCGACCGCCTGGGCAACCGATGTAATCCTGTATGGACACATATGGGAGTTATCTCGGTTACCGGGGCTTTTTTATTGAAAAGGAAACTGCCCTGAAATTTCCTATTAGTAAAAAGCCCGGACCAAATGCTTAAAAATTATATGATTAAAAAAGCAATAACCAAATGAAAGGAGAATGATTATGAGAGCTTTAATCAGCGTATCAGACAAAACAGGTATCGTGGAATTTTCTAAGGAACTGGTGTCTTTAGGCATTGAGATTGTATCCACAGGCGGAACCTACAAAAAATTGAAAGAATCCGGTGTGCCTGCCATAGAAATATCAGAGGTGACCGGTTTTCCCGAATGTCTGGACGGACGGGTCAAAACCCTGCACCCGGCGGTACATGCAGGGCTTCTTGCCATGAGAAGCAAACCGGAGCATAGGAAGCAGCTAAAAGAGTTAAATATAGAACCCATTGACATCGTTGTGGTGAATTTATATCCTTTTAAGGAAACCATATTGAAGGAAAATGTAACAAGAGAAGAAGCGGTGGAAAATATCGACATTGGCGGGCCTACCATGCTTCGGGCTGCGGCAAAAAATTATCAGTTTGTTACGGTAATTGTGGATCCGGCTGATTATAAAGTTGTGTTAGAACAGTTAAAGACAAAAGGAGAAGTTTCCCTGGACACCAAATTTAATCTGATGCAGAAAGTATTTATGCATACGGCCGCTTATGATGCCCTGATTGCAGACTATCTTAAAAAACAAAGAAATGACAGAGAATTTCCGGAAACATTAACGCTTACTTTTGAAAAAGTACAGGATATGCGGTACGGGGAAAATCCACACCAGAAGGCGGCCTTTTACCGTGAAATCGGTAAGAAAAAAGGATCTATTACGGATGCGGTACAGTTAAACGGTAAAGAACTTTCTTTTAATAATATTAACGATACCAACGGTGCCCTGGAATTATTAAAAGAATTTACGGAGCCAACGGTTGTTGCATGTAAGCATGGCAATCCTTGCGGGGTAGGAAGTGCTGACAACATATTGGATGCCTGGAAGAAAGCTTTTGAAGCAGATAAAGTATCTATTTTCGGCGGTATTGTGGTAGTAAACAGGGAAGTAACTTTGGAACTGGCCGAAGAAATGAAAAAAATCTTTTTGGAAGTGGTTGTGGCACCTTCTTATGATGAAAAAGCCTTGGCTGTTTTGCAAACCAAGAAAAATTTAAGGGTACTGGAACTAAAAGACATTGGGGTACCTCAGGATGAATATGCTTATGATTTAAAGAAAGTAAACGGCGGCTTAATTGTTCAAAATATAGACAGTAAATTATTAGTAAAAGATGATTTAAAAGTGGTTACCAACCGGAAACCATCCGATAAAGAAATGGAGGATCTGTTATTTGCCTGGAAAGTGGTAAAATTCGTAAAATCCAACGGCATAGCCCTTGCAAAGAATAAACAGACTGTTGGCATCGGACCCGGTCAGGTAAACCGGATATGGGCAGTAAAGCAATGTGTTGAACATGCAGCCGAATTAATCGGGGAAGATGCAACGAAGGGTGCCGTTTTGGCATCAGATGCCTTTTTCCCGTTTGATGACTGCGTAGAAGCTGCTCATAAAGCCGGTATTACCGCTATAATACAGCCGGGTGGTTCCATAAGGGATGAGGATTCCATTAAAAAATGCAACGAGTACGGAATTGCAATGGTATTTACCGGAATGAGACATTTCAGACATTAATCATAGGGACAAAAACTGCAGGTGCTTTTATAAATTCAATTTAACTATTTTGGATTTAAACATAATTGGCGCAAAAAAACAGGATGTCAAAAAGGTTAAACCTTATTGACATCCTGTTTTCGTTATAACCCGGTTACGCTAAATCTATAATAATTATAATTTATATCTATCTATATAAAACATAATTGTTTGATTCCAACGTACTAATGATTATAACTACTATAGCCAATGTTAAAAATTATAATTAAAAATTATAATACGGTAACATTAGCAGCTTGTGGCCCTTTTTCCCCATTTACGACTTCAAATTCAACTGTCTGGCCTTCTTCAAGTACTTTGAAGCCTTCCATGTTAAGAGCAGTGAAATGTACGAATACATCGTTGCCCTCTTCATCAGTAAGGAAGCCGAACCCTTTTTTGGCATTGAACCATTTTACGGTACCTTTTTTCATAAATTGCCTCCTAGTGCATTTGTTAAAAATATTTATCATTATAATAATGACAGTCTAAATTTACCACAAAAGGCATGAAATGTCAATCTTTGGAGAGCTGTCAAATATTCAATTTGCTTAATTTTTCAGGCTGTTTTTAATGAAATTTTAATTTTCGTATAAACCCGGTTTAATATATAATTACTATTATATAGAAGAAGATTTTGTAAATTGTCTGCTTCCGGTAAAAGAATAGGTGTCTTGAGGAAACTAAGAGATAATAAAGAGTCCTGGTAAAAATCTTCCTCTATATTTTTTGATTGTAAAATGTTTGAAAAAAATATTTTACATGAACCCGGATTAGGTTTATTGTAAAAGGAGGAAAAATGTTGCTCTTAGTGTTTCAAATATGTTTTTTTGTTGGTATTGGTTTGATTGTCTTATCCTTTTTGTTAGGCGGGCTTTTTGATATGATAGGTTTCGATGGCCTTGATCTGGATTTGGACTTTTTAAACAGTCCGGTTTTTCTTCCCATAAGTCCTGTTTTGGCAGAATTGTTTGTCATGGTTTTTGGCGGTGTGGGATGGATTCTGTTAGATGTCAAGTCATCCCTGTCACGGTTTTTCATAACAGTTATCGCTGTGACTGCAGGTCTGTTGATTAGTTTTGCCATGTATCGCCTTGTTTTATTGCCGTTAAAGAAAGCACAGAATACCAGTACCCCCAGTGCGGAGGAGTTGGTTGGTTTAAGAGCCACCGTTACGGAAACGATATTGGCCGGTGGTTTTGGAGAAATCAGATATGTTATTAACGGAAACAGTTATACATCTCCGGCCAAGTCGACCAATGGAATGGAAATTAAGGCCGGCAGGGAAGTTGCCATATGCTGGATAGAAAAGTATGTCTTTTATGTTTCCTGTATAGACGATTCTTTGAATTGTTTTTCATAATACAGAAAATGACTTCAAAACTGGATAAAAAACGCAGATATGAATCAGCGTATAATATAAATTAAGGAGGATGGAAATATGGAACCATTAATTCTTGTAGGTTGTATTTTAGGAGGGATTATTCTGGTAGTATTATTAATTACTACCATGTGGATCAGAGTCCCTCAGGATAAAGCGGTAGTTGTAACCGGTTTAAGAAAAAGGGTAATATCCGGCGGAGGCGGTTTGGTAATACCTTTGTTGGAACGTTCTGACAAAATTTCCCTGGAAAATATGAAAATTGAAGTAAGAACAGATGGCGCCAGAACGGAACAGGGTGTTGATATCCGGGCGGACGGTGTTGCGGTTATCAAAGTAAAAAGCGATAAGGAAAGTATCCTGAATGCGGTAGAGCAGTTTAATACCGGGAAAGAGCAGCAAACCATTGATATTATCAAAGATACGGCCAAGGACGTATTGGAAGGTAAATTACGTGAAATTATTTCCAAGATGACAGTGGAAGAAATCTATAAAGACCGGGAAAAGTTTGCTTCCCAGGTACAGGAGGTAGCAGCGGTAGGGTTAGCCAGTATGGGCCTGGAATTAAAGGCCTTTACCATTCGTGACATATCGGATAAGAATGGTTACCTGGAAGCACTGGGTAAGCCTAGAATTGCCGAAGTTAAGAAAAATGCCGCCATTGCGGAAGCGGATGCATTAAGGGAAACCAAAGTTAAGGTATCAGAAGCCGAAAGATTGGGCGAAGAAGCAAAGATAGTTGCGGAAACCCATGTGGCCGAGGCCATGAAAGATAAAGAATTAAAAATACAGGCATACCGTGTGGAACAGGAAACTGCCAAGGCCAGAGCTGACTTAGCTTATGAAATTGAAAAGAACAGGGTAGAAAAGCAAGTTACAGAAACTGCCATGATGGTTGAAATAACCAAGAAGGAAAAAGAAACAGAGTTACAGGAAAAGGAAGCCTTAAGGCGGGAAAAGGAATTGCTTGCTACGGTTAATAAACAGGCCGACGCAGATATGTATAAAGTTACCAAGGAGGCCGACGCACGTAAGTATTCCGAATTAAAGGAAGCAGAAGCTCTTAGCATGGCAGTGAAAGTAAAAGCAGAAGCAGAAGCCGAAGCAATCCGGATAAAAGGTGAGGCAGAAGCGGCAGCCATTCTGGCAAAAGGTACCGCAGAAGCACAGACGATGGAAAAGAAAGCCGAAGCCTTTAAACTGTACAATAATGCAGCCATTACTCAGATGATTATTGAAAAACTGCCGGAAATCGCATCAGCTATAGCAGAGCCTCTTACCAAAACAGAAAAAATTGTCATTATTGATAATGGGGCACAAGGTTCTCAAAAAGGTGCCGCTAAAGTTGCCGGCTATGTGACAGATATTATAAGTCAGCTTCCCGAAACAGTTGAGGCTATGACCGGTTTTAATATTATAGATGCCATAAAGAATAAATATGGGAAAGAGCCAAATGCAGAGGATGCCACCCAGGAAATAGTCCCGGATGCCGAACCGGAACCCGAGTCTCAGGCAGATTCCCAAACAGATAGCCAGTAGCAAGATGCGTTTCATATTTCAATCAGGGAAAAACTTCTTAAAGCAAACACCAGGGAAATAAACAGCAGGAAACCAAACAGAAGGGCTGCCGCACAATACGAAAGAGGAATAAGATATCCTGACATTTCTTGTGCGGCAGCCTGGTTTAACGTCCTTATTAATATTAATTTTTGCTGTTTGTACTTGTATCTTTCTCTACTACTGTTACTTTACACATATCATATTTTCCATTGCTGATTGATGCAAATATATAGGTGACCCCGGCAGATTTAGCGGTAATTCTTCCGCCAGTGCTGACACTGGCAATGGTGGGATCATTACTGGAAAATTTGGCTTCTTCCACCGTGTTATTGGGCTTTAATATTGCTGTTAAGGAGGTTTTTTCACCAACAGTAAGAGTAATATCCGTCTTTGTCAGCACAACGCTGATTGCCGGTGGTCCTACGGTTACTTTGCACTCTAATGAAGCAATTGTTTTTTGCCCATCCTTGACTGTAACGGTAATAACTGCTGTTCCGTAGTCAACCGCTGTGATGGTGCCTTTGTCATCTACTGTAGCAACAGAGGTATCATCCGACTTGTAATGAACTTTATGACCGTCTTTAATATTATATATTTTTAAGTCATAAGTGGTATCCTTTACAAGGGATTTGCTGTCTACATTCAGTTTAATTGCCTTATGCTCTTTTTCTACAGAAGATGCTTTGGCAATAATACTATTGCCAGCAATGGGAATTGGTATGAATAAAGTGAAGAATAAATACAAGCCCAGTGCCAGCAGGCACTTCTTTAATATTGATTTCTTCATATTATTGCCCTCCAATTATAATTTTTCCCAAGGTGTCTGTATAGAGACGAATAGGAAAAAGAAACTTTCACATGGCTCCCATTGCATATCCAAAACTTATGTTCAGATACTGTCTAACATTAGAGAAATTTCGTTTAATGTTATTATTGCATAAGGGTGTGAAAATACATTGTATTTTTTACACTCTCCTATCATAAAATAAATGTAATACTAGTTTTTGTCAGAATCATGGCAAATCTTAAAAAAATCTTAAGAACTTAAGAAGAATTTTAATATATATTGTCCCATTTCCTCTTGTTTTTAATCAGAACTATAGGATATAATATTTTATATAAATTACATAATACTATAACATTATTCACGTTCATATAAATTTCTAGGATTAAAAATTAATGTTATAAATAATCGGAGGAGATATCATGCAATACATACTAATTGCCGATGATAATCATGATATTACTGATGTGTTATCAACCTATTCAAAAAAGGAAGGGCTGGAACCGATACTGGCCTATGACGGAGAAGAAGCTTTGCGTATGTTTGATAAGTATAATCCGGCAGTTGTACTGTTAGATGTTATGATGCCAAAAGAGGACGGATACGAAGTTTGCAGAAAAATCAGGGCAAAATCCAATGTACCGGTTATTATAATAACAGCAAGAGGGGAAGATTTTGAGCGTATCATGGGGCTTGATATCGGAGCGGACGATTACATTGTAAAGCCCTTTAGTCCAAGCGAAGTAATGGCAAGAATAAGGGCCGTTTTACGAAGGATGACCCGGACTGAAAAAGATCAAAACAACGGCAACGTTATATCCATATGTAACTTGGTAATTAATTTGGATGAATATACCTTACATATTAACGGCAAGAAAATGAACTTAACCAAAAAAGAAATTGAAACTATGTGGACCCTTGCCAAAAATCCCAATAAAGTATTTACCCGGGACAATCTGTTAGACAGTCTGTGGGGATTTGACTATTATGGAGACAGCAGGACTGTGGATTCCCATATAAAACGCCTCAGAGCAAAACTGGATACGGTAGAACACCCGGAATGGAGCATAAAAACCGTCTGGGGAGTGGGATATAAATTTGAGATTGCAGAATAAGCACAACGATAGAAATTACATATTTCAGACAAGCCAGTGGTATAAAGCAGGTGTAAGAAATGGATAAAAAAGAATAAGAGCAGGGGAAGGAACCTGCTTTTTTTTAAGGTGTTTATAAATTATGCCGTGATGTTGACATTAATGGCTGTTTTGGTTGGCCTGATCTTTATGAACCTTTATAAGGAAAATATGAAGGAAAGCTATCAGAACAGACTGAAAAAGCAGGCTGAAAGCATTTCCAGAAAATTAGCCGAAAGAATTATTAATAATGATGACGAAAGTTATCTGGAATACCTGGAACTATTAGAAGAAATGGATACGGACAAGCCGGATATCTGGACCATATCCAACCCCAATGCAAAAAATCCTATGGATAAAAAACTCCAGAATATCAATCTGGAAGACGTGAAACTATCCGAGGATTGTGTGGAAGTAATTCGGGCCGCATTACAGGGTATAACTATGTATGCCAGCGGTTATTACGAAGAGTTTGGCGGGAAATCTGCCATTTTGGGAAGAGCAGTCATTGTAAATGGTGAAGTGGTAGGCGCAATTTTACTGCGTTCCTCTATTGAGGCTCAGGAAGAAATCTTACGGACCAGTACCTATCTGATTTTCTTAAGTGTAGGCGTTGCTTTATTTATATCGGTAGTGATTGCCGTTTTGTTTGCAAAAGGCCTGACTGCGCCGATTTTAAAAATGAGAAAAACAGCATTGGAATTGGCAAATGGAAATATGACAGTAAGACAAATATTGTAAGGAAGGATGAAATTGGTGATCTGGCCCGGACCATAGATATTCTTGCCGATGAATTAAAGGCAAACGAACAGGAACGCCTTAACAGGGAACAGGCAAGGGTAGATTTCTTTGCCAACGTATCCCATGAACTTCGGACTCCGATTACCGTTATCCGGGCTTATGCGGAATCGTTGGTTGATGGGGTAATAACGGATGAGGATAAGATCCTTCAGTATTATCAGAGAATATTGTCGGAATGCAAGGGAATGGAACGTTTGGTCGGGGACCTTTTAACTTTGTCAAAAATGCAGAATCCGGATTTTGTAATTGAGAAAGAGCCGGTAAATATTCTTCAGATTTTTGAAGACTTAATCCGCAGCATGCATGCCATCAGTGCGGAAAAAAATATTGATTTTAAGATAACCAAAGACAGTCCGTCCTATATGATGATGGGGGATTATGACCGCTTAAGACAGATGTTCCTGATTATTTTGGACAATGCTATTAAATTTTCAAAAGAAAATTCCAGCATATACATAAATCTCAGTAAGACGGATAAACTAAAAATATCAATCCGGGATGAAGGCATAGGAATTCCGCAGGAAGATTTGCCAAGCATATTCGACAAGTTCTATAAATCTAAATTAAGACAAAACGCACAGGGTTCCGGACTTGGACTGACGATTGCGAAGCAAATCGCATTAAAACATGGAGGAACCGTAGAAGTCCACAGTAAAGTGGGAGTAGGAACCGAATTTGTTTTTTGTTTCCAGTGTTTGGAGGAATATGTAGAAGAGTTAAATATTTAACGCTAATTATGTCATAAATAACTTGAAATATCCATTTCAGTAATGTATAATAAGGTCATAAGAAGTTCCTGGGATGTGCGATATTCCTGTAATTTTGAACCTACATCATTAATAAGGGGATTCTTATATTTGTAAGTGGATGCCAGGCCACCGTTTGTAGTGGAAGGCAGAAGCTTACGTGCGGAAACCCACCTAGCTGTGGCTAGGCGTCAAAATACAGGAAACGGCGTTTCGGGACAATTTGACAAATGATAAAGGGCAGCCTTGGTGCTGCCTTTTTCTTGTTGAATAGAAATTTCTTATTTCAGCAAGAAAGCCCTCCGGGCAGGATGCCCATGTGGAAGTTTTTTAAATGACATTTCCGCCAATATCATCCGGATTTTTAATAGTCCTTAATCATATTGCATGATATAGTAAAATACAATATGATTTACAATATGGTAATATCTGCGATATAATAACTTATACGGTCAATAATTTTTCATTAATATCTTTGATATAATATTCATTACAATATAATGATATTTTTGATACAGTAATATCTAAAATGCAAAATATCTTCGATATAATAATATTTTTAATATTTGCTGTTTAAGGCAAGATGGGAGTCAAGATGAAAGATGGATTTGTTAAGGTTGCGGCTGCAACCCCAAAAATACAGGTAGCAAATTGCATATATAATGCGGACAGAATAATTGAGATAATTGAGGAAGCGGAAAAAAATCAGGTAAACATATTGGTTTTGCCCGAATTATGCCTTACTGGTTATACCTGTGGAGAACTGTTTTTACAGGATACCCTGTTAAACAGTGCCATGAACCAGTTGAAACGTATTGCGGAATATACTTCGGGCAAGGATGTTTTTGTCACCCTTGGATTGCCCGTCCTTGTGGAAGGAAAGCTTTACAATACCGCGGCTGCTGTTCAGAACGGGCATTTGCTTGGACTGGTTCCAAAGAAAAATATGCCTAATTATTCCGAATTTTATGAAGCCAGGTATTTTAACCCTGGCAATGAGAAAGTAAAACATATTCCTTTTTATGACAAAATGATTCCTTTTGGAATGAATCTGTTGTTTCGCTGTGCCAGTCAGCCAGCCTTAACCTTAGGCATTGAAGTCTGCGAGGATTTATGGGTGCCTTATCCGCCCAGTGTAAATCATGCTATGGCAGGGGCCACGGTTATTCTAAATCTGTCGGCAAGTGATGAGACAATCGGAAAAGACACCTATCGCCGTGATTTAATTAAGATGCAGTCGGCAAAACTGGTCTGCGGATATGTGTATGCGGATGCCGGAGAGGGAGAATCTACTACAGATTTGGTTTTTGCGGGGCATAACCTGATTGCGGAAAATGGTACCTTATTAAAACAGTCTGACAGATTCCGGAATGAAATGATTTTCACTGAGGTAGATGTTCAGAAATTATTAAACGAACGCCGCCGGATGACCACTTTTAAAGTCATTGATTCCAGGGATTATGAAATTGTTGAATTTAGCTACAGAAAAGCCGATATAGAAACAAAGTTAACCCGCCATATTGAAAAAAATCCTTTTGTGCCCGGAGCAAAAGCAGACAGGGACAGAAGGTGTAAAGAAATAATCAATATTCAGGCTTTCGGACTCAAGAAGCGTTTGGAACATACATCTTCAAAATATGCAGTTATTGCCATATCCGGCGGGTTAGATTCTACCCTGGCTTTGTTGGTTACCTGCAAAGCTTTTGATTTGCTGAATCTGGACAGAAAGGGAATTATTACCGTTACCATGCCTTGTTTTGGAACCACAGACCGGACATATCAAAATGCCCTGTCCTTAGCCAGAGAACTTGGCACTACTCTAAAAGAAATCCCTATACAGGAAGCGGTACTAGTTCATTTTAAGGATATCGGACAGGATAAAGATAATCATGACGTAACTTATGAAAATTCTCAGGCAAGGGAGAGGACACAGATTATTATGGATCTTGCCAACCAATACAATGGTCTGGCAATCGGTACCGGTGATATGTCAGAACTGGCACTGGGTTGGGCAACCTATAATGGCGATCATATGTCTATGTACGGGGTTAATGCGTCCGTCCCCAAAACCTTGGTTCGCTACCTGGTATCTTACTTTGCGGAGACTGCTAAAAATGAACGGCTTAAACAGGTACTGCAGGATATTCTGGAAACACCGGTAAGCCCCGAATTATTGCCGCCGGTAGAGGGAGTAATTTCACAGAAAACCGAAGATATTGTGGGCCCCTATGAACTCCATGACTTTTACATGTTTTATATCTTAAGATATGGCTTTTCGCCTTCTAAAATATATCGGCTGGCCCTTGTCGCCTTTCATGGTATTTATGATCCGGCTACTATTTTAAAATGGATGAAAGTTTTTTACCGCCGTTTCTTTTCACAACAATTTAAACGGTCCTGCCTTCCGGACGGACCCAAAGTGGGTTCCGTAGCCGTATCACCAAGAGGCGACTTACGTATGCCAAGTGATGCCAGTGCCGCCTTATGGCTTTCGGAGCTGGATTATTTGGAAAAAAGCTTAAAAAAGTAACGCAGGGAGATAAAAATGTCATTAAAAATAATTACGGATTCAGCTTCCGATGTACCAAAGTGGCTAATTGAAAAATATAAGCTTCACGTAATACCCACACCGGTTGTCATCAATAATAAAGATTATCTGGATGGGGAAACGATAATGCCGGAGGAGTTTTATGATATATTAAGAACCGGAACCGAGGTAAAAACTTATCATATTAATTCTTATATGTTTCGGGAGAACTTTGAGCCTTATGCCAAAAGAGGTGACGAAGTTATTTATATCTGTTTTTCCACCGGTATTGCGGGAACCTTTAATGCGGCCAATCTGGCAAAAACAGAATTATTGGAAGATTACCCGGATTTTGACCTGACAATAATTGATTCAAAATGCGCGTCACTGGGATTTGGCTTGGTAGTGGAAAAAGCCTTAAGACTTTTGGAAGAAAACGTACCTAAGGAAACTATTATTGAAGCAATTCAATTTTACTGTGATAATATGGAGCATATTTTTACGGTAGAAACTCTGGAATACCTTTATAAGGGTGGGAGACTCAGCCGGACTTCTGCCATAGCCGGAGGCCTTTTGGATATAAAACCCATTATTAAGATGAATCAGGCAGGGGCTTTGGTTCCTGTGGAAAAGGTCAGGGGACGTGGAAAATCATTAAAAAGGCTGGTTGAAATTGTGGGAGAACGGGGAATTGACCTGGAAAATCAAACTATCGGTCTTGTCCATGGCGATGACAAAAAGAGCTTAGAGGCTGTAAAACAGATGCTTATCGATAAATATGGTTGTAAGCATTTTCTTGAAAGTTATGTGGGCTGTGCCATTGGCGCTCATACCGGGCCGGGAATTATCGGAATTGTTTTTTTAAGAGACAAGTCACCATATGTTGTTTAGATTTATATGTGATTTTGTTAAAAACTTAATTTAGCATTATATAAATTTCATATAGAATGGAAAAGGGGCTGTCGCATAAATATATTCCAGTGCTACAGCCCCCGATTTTATGTATTATTGATTTACCGGTAAACAGGGAAAAAATTAATGGGTTTCTTCCTGATTCATCCCGGTAGCTTTTTGTAATGTGGTCTTAATTGCGTCAATAAGTAAGGTTTGGGTATATTTACTGTCTTCTGAAATTTCAATGGAATCAATATCAACTCCTTTTTCCAACTGCTCGGCAATGTCATTTAAAGCAGGTTCCACCAATGGATACATAGTAGTGATGGCATCATCAATATTGACGATGCGTACAGAATTAATATGGTCTTTGTCTAAGACTATTTCCAGATTCAGTGCCGTATCGTTTAAAACAAGTGTGGAAGTGTAAACTCCGGGTGTGTATTGGGCATTGGACATAGTAGGGGCTGAATCTTCTTTTTTATTTAAAAACATAATAACCAGAAGAATAATCAGCAGTATGCCAAGGCCTGCGAATAGTGCCGTATATATAATTTCTTTTAAGTGAATAACAAAAATTTTAGTTTTTGACATTTGCTTGCACCGTACCTTTCTTTTTCGGTAATGGCTCACTACCAAATCAGGTCAATGATGTGTGGATTCTTCTTGTTCCTGACGCAAAAAGTTTACCAGATTTTGCACAGGTTTTTAAACCTGGTAATAAAATTCACACATTAGCCTCCATAAATACTTTATATATCTTATTATTTTTTTATTTGATTTATGATAGTTACTTTATGAAATTCGGGCGTAAAACGTAACATTTTGGTCCAGCATTTATGACAGATATGTTATAATAATAAATGAGAATAAACGAAAAACTTAAGATTTTTCCCCAGGAAAAATTCTACTTTATTTCCCGGGGAAAATCATTGAATATATAATTTACAAAAATACTTGTTAAGGGGGAGCTGTATGTCCTTACAGTTTATAATCGGCAGATCCGGTTCGGGAAAATCCTATCAAATGTATCGGGAAATCATCGACAAATCCATACATAATGACAATTTAAAATATTTAATCATTGTTCCGGAACAATTTACTTTACAGACCCAAAAAGACATTGTTTCCATGCATCCCTATGGCGGAACAATGAATATTGACATATTAAGTTTTATGCGTTTGGCTTACCGTGTTTTTGACGAAGTAGGGGGAGGAGACACGCCGGTACTGGAAGATACGGGAAAAAGCATGGTACTGCGTAAAATTGTGGCCAAAAGGAAAAAAGAACTGAAATTATTTAATCACGAAATACAAAAGCAGGGGTTTATTGATGAATTAAAATCACTGATTTCAGAATTTTATCAGTACAGCATCAGTATTTCCATGCTGGAACATATGCAGGCAGCAGCGTCAAACAAGCCTTTGCTAAAAGATAAACTTCATGACTTAATTATTATTTATAAGGCTTTTCAGGAATATTTGGAGAATAAGTTTATTACCGCGGAGGAAATTCTGGATGTTCTTTGCAGGGTAATTGACAAATCTGACCTTATTGCAGGCAGCATCATCTGTCTGGACGGCTTTACTGGTTTTACCCCGGCTCAGTATAAGTTATTGACTCTTCTGATGAAGAAAGCCAAAAAGGTACAGATTACGGTTACCATTGACAAAAAGGAACTTCATATACCCGACCAGGAATTCCAGCTGTTTCATTTAAGTAAAAAAACCATTAGTAAACTTACGGATATTGCAAGGAAAGAAAATATCACCATTGAACCGCCTTTGTTTATGGAAGATTTAAATGGTTCCAAAGTCCCTTACCGTTACCGAAACAATCCTGCCTTAGCAGCACTGGAATCCGGGTTATTCCAGTATCCGTATAAACCCTTTAAAGAAGAACAGGACGCAATCAGCATTCATGCCGCCAGAGACAGAAGTCAGGAAGTTTCTTTTGTGCTTCAGGAAATAAAATATCTAATCAGGGAAAAAGGATACCGGTACCGGGATATAGCCGTAGTAACCGGAGACATTGCTGCCTATGCAAGAGAATTGGGCAGAGAATTTGACAAGGCAGGTATTCCCTGCTTTATTGATAATAAAAGAGAAATTCTGTCCAATCCCTTTGTGGAAATGATTCGTTCCGTACTGGATATTGTCCGCAACAATTTTGACTATGAAAGCGTGTTTCGCTATTTGCGGTGCGGCCTTTCAAATATTAAACGGGAAGATGTGGACATACTGGAAAATTATGTTATAGCCTTAGGTATCCGGGGATACCATAGATGGCAGAAGGAGTGGCAGAAAACTTACAAAGGGCAAAAAGAAGGAGAACTGATAAGGCTTAATGAAATAAGACAGGCATTTTTGGAAGAAGTAAATCCTCTTTATGAAATTTTAAAAGATCCCACTAAGACAGTTATGGATTACACGAAAGCCTTATATGACTTTGGGGTCAGAATGAATGTGGCAGCCAAATTAGAGGCTTATTCCCTTGGGTTTAACGAAGAAAACCTTCTGGAAGATGCCAGGGAATATGAGCAGATTTATGATATTGTTATGGATTTATATGAAAAGCTGGTAGAGCTTCTTGGGGACGAAGTTTTGCCATTAAGGGAATATATTGACGTACTGGAAGCAGGTTTTACCGAAGCCAAGGTTGGACTGATTCCGCCGGGACTGGATCAGATTATGGTTGGTGATATTGAAAGAACCAGGCTAAAGGACATAAAAGCCCTGTTTTTTGTGGGAGTCAATGACGGAATTATACCAAAGGCAAGCTCCAAGGGCGGAATTCTTACCGATATGGATAAAGACTTTTTAAATCAGGAAATTGAATTGGCCCCTACCGCAAAACAGGCAGCTTACATTGATAAATTTTATCTGTATCTAAATATGAGCAAGCCTCAGGAAAGGCTGTACCTTACTTTCAGCAGGCAGGACGATGACGGCAAAGCCATCAGGCCATCCTATCTTGTGGAAACTTTGCGGAAACTCTTTCCGGCTTTGAAAATCCAGGATGAAGAGGAGAAAAAAGATCTAAACCATATTTTAGGAGTAGACGGCGGCCTCAATTACCTGATTGAAGGAATGAGAAAATACCCTTACAAGGAGCCTGACAGCCTGTGGAAAGAATTATTCAGTTACTATTATTCCAAAGAAGAATATAAGCCCGTACTTCAAAATCTTATAAATGCCGTATTTTATGTAAATCAGAATAAGGGACTGTCAAAGCAGATAGCAAAGGAGCTTTATGGCAACTATCTTAGCGGAAGCGTAACCAGATTCGAACAGTACGCGGCTTGCGCCTTTGCCCATTTTGTCAGTTACGGGCTGGAGTTAAGAGAAAGGCAGGAATACAGGCTTACCATGCCGGATATTGGTATTTTATTTCACAATGCCATTGAATTGTTTTCCAGGAAACTGGAAGAAAGCGAATATAACTGGCACACCATACCGGATGATATCAGAGAACAGTGGTGTGCCCAGTGTGTACGGGAAGCGGCTGAAACGTATGGGAACGCCATATTTGGCAGTTCAAGCAGGTATAAGTATGTGGTAAGAAGGGTAGAGCGAATTACCCGAAGAACTTTGTGGGCTTTATCGGAACAGATTAAAAAGGGAGACTTTGAGCCTGTTGGCTTTGAACTTTACTTTACAGGGGAAGAAAAACTAAAAAGCTTAAATTTTGACCTGTCGGAAGATGAAAAAGTAGCCTTAAGGGGAAGAATTGACCGACTGGATATTTATGAGGATAAGGATAAGCTTATGGTAAAAGTAATTGACTATAAAACCGGTGCCACTGCCTTTGACCTTTTATCCCTTTACTACGGCCTTCAGATACAGCTGGCAGTTTATATGAATGCGGCCTTGGAACTATTAAAGAGGGAAAATCCGGGAAAAGAGGTTATACCGGCAGGAATTCTGTATTATAACATTGACGATCCTTTTGTGGATAAAGGAAGCCAGATTGAGGATGCCATTTTAAAAGAGCTGAAACTAAACGGAATAGTAAACAGCAGCAAGGAAGTAATTGAACATCTGGATAAAGATTTTTATACGGAAGGAGAAGGCTTAAGGCCTTCTGTGAAATCCAGTGTTATACCGGTGGAAACCAATAAGGACGGATATCCTACCAAACGTTCCAGTGTGGTTGGAACAGAAAAACTTTATGCCCTTGAGGAATATGTAAACAGCGTAATCTATCGCTATGGAAAGAAAATAATGGAAGGGGCTGCCGATATTAAACCCTATCAGATGGGAAAAAGACGGGCCTGCGATTTTTGCCAGTATCAGGGTATATGCGGTTTTGATACCAAAGTGGATGGATTTTCATATCAGAACCTGGCTGCACTATCCAATGACGAGGTTTGGGAAAAAATTGTGAACCGAAAAGACGGCAAAAAAGAAGAAAAGGAAGGAGGACAAGGGGATGCAATGGACGAAAGAACAACAGAAAGTTATTGATTTACGAAACAGAAATATACTTGTTTCGGCGGCTGCCGGTTCCGGTAAGACGGCTGTTTTGGTAGAACGTATCCTGTCCATGATAACGCAAGGAGATAACCCCCTTGATATTGACAGGCTTTTAATCGTGACTTTTACCAATGCGGCTGCCGCCGAAATGAGAGAAAGAATTGGGGACGCCATTGAAAAGAAGCTTGCCGAAATGCCGGAAAATGTCCATCTCCAGAAACAGGCTACCTTGGTTCATAATGCCCAGATTACTACCATTCACAGTTTCTGTTTAAATGTTATAAGAAACCATTTTAACACCATTGACCTGGATCCTTCCTTCCGGATTGGGGAGGAGGCAGAACTGACGCTGCTAAAATCGGATACTGTAGACGATTTGCTGGAAAAGTATTACGAGGAAGGCAGTGAGGAATTCTTAGACTTTATCGAAAGTTTTACTTCCGGAAAATCTGATGAAGCGGCAGCGGACCTGATTCTGCGACTGTATGAATTTTCCAGAAGTTATCCCTGGCCGGAGGAGTGGCTTTTGGAAAAGCAAAAAACTTTTAACGTAGCCAATATGGAAGAAATGATGTCTTCGGACTGGATGAAGGCTTTGGTTTCGTATTTGCAGGCCATATCAGAGGATTTGCTTTTACGGTGCCGGGAAGCTATCAGTATTTGTGAGGAAGCAGACGGACCGGGGGCTTATCTTGCCGCATTGCGCAGTGATGAAGAACAGCTTAAAAGTTTAACTGCCGTTAAAACCTATGAGGATTACGGGAAACTATTAGGGCAGTTTGTCTTTGCACGGCTGTCAGGAAAGAAAGAAGAAGGGGTAAGTGAGGACAAGAAAAATCGGGTAAAAGCTATCCGGGATGAAATTAAAAAGACAATTTCCGATTTGGTAAAAAATTATTTCTTTCAGGAGCCGGAAAAAATGTTTCAGGATATGAAAGCCATGGCCAAACCGGTTGAGGTACTGATTCGTCTGTGCAGGGAGTTTTCCGAAGAATATGCAAAGCGAAAGGCCGATAAAAATATTGTGGATTTTAATGACCTGGAACATTTTGCCTTAAAAATACTGGTAGAAAAAAAGGACGGAGCCATAATCCCAACCCCTGCTGCCGACGAGCTAAGCGAATACTTTGAAGAGATTATGATTGACGAATACCAGGACAGCAACCTGGTTCAGGAAACGATTTTAAACAGTATCAGCAGGGAAAGATACGGAACGCCCAACCTTTTTATGGTAGGAGATGTAAAACAGAGTATTTACCGCTTCCGACTGGCCAGACCTGAAATTTTTATGGAAAAGTATGATACCTACAGCCTGGATGAAGGCAAGTACCAAAGAATTGATTTGCACAAAAATTTCCGAAGCAGGCCGGCTGTTATAGACAGCGTAAACTTTATATTTGAGCAGATTATGATAAAACATTTGGGCGGTATTACATACGATGAGAATGCTGCCCTTTATCCCGGGGCGGATTTTGGAGATGAGACCGATGGAATTTCTAAAGACACGGAAGTTTGTCTGGTTTCCGTTGAGCCTGCCCAAGGGCAAAATGTGCCCGAAAATAAAAAAACAGGTACGGAACCGGATGATGAGCTGCCCGAAGCGGAATACACTGCCAGGGAAATCGAAGCTAAGGCAATCGCAAAGCGGATAAAAGAACTGGTGGACCCTGATAAAGGACTAAAAATATATGATAAAAAGGAAAAGGCTTACCGCAGGGCCTGTTACGGGGATATTGTGATTTTACTAAGAACCATGAGCGGGTGGTCGGAAGTTTTTTCGGATACTTTGGCAGCAGAAGGAATACCGGCCCATGCCCAGACCCAGTCCGGTTACTTTTCCACCTTGGAAATCCGGACGGTGCTTAACTTACTGCGTATTATTGACAATCCCAGGCAGGATATTCCTTTTACCGCAATTTTAAGGTCTCCCATTGTTGGTTTAACAAACGACGAACTGGCAAGAATCAGGATCCCAAGAAGGCGTATATTAATGTATGATGCCGCCATAGAGTATATGGAGGAAAACTCCGATGAATTGTCCCAAAAACTTACCGAGTTTATTAAGAAATTAAACCATTACCGGGACCTGGTTCACTATACACCCATACATGAGCTGATTATAAAAGTATTGGAAGATACGGGATATTATGATTTTATTACCGCTATGCCGTCCGGAGAGAAAAGGCGGGCTAATGTGGATATGCTGATAAAACGGGCAATTCACTTTGAAAATACCAGTTATAGCGGGTTATTTCATTTTATCCGTTACATGGAAAAACTGCATAGATATGTTGATTTCGGAGAAGCCGAAGTGGCAGGAGAAAGCGGCAATACGGTAAGAATCATGAGTGTCCATATGAGTAAGGGATTGGAATTTCCCATTGTATTTGCGGCGGGCCTTGGCAAAAGTTTTAATAACCAGGATTCCAGAAGCAGCCTTTTAATTCATCCGGATTTGGGAATCGGAATTGATTATGTTGACACGGCTTTAAGAATCAAGACCCCTACCTTGGTAAAAAAAGTCATCCAGAAGGAACTGGTTTTAGAAAATTTAGGGGAAGAATTAAGGATACTTTACGTAGCCATGACCAGGGCCAAAGAAAAGCTAATCCTTACCGGCGGCGTAAAAGATATGAATAAAATGTTAACCAAATGGAGTGGCGTCTTAAGGCAGAAAGAAAAACCTCTTACTTTTTACCAGTTAAGCAGTGCCTCAACTTTCCTGGACTTTATTGTGCCGGCCCTGATGCGTTACCGGGGTATGGAAGGCATTTTAAAGGATTTAGGTCTAAGGCAGGATGAACACAATCCCCTTTATCATTCCCCTGCCAATATAGTCATTAAGTTCTATTCCTATGAGGAGGCGGCCGGGAAGGAATATATGGCTCAGGTTGATAAAATAGCCAATAAAGAAGACTTGGAAAACTGGGACAGTAAAGAAGTATATAATGAGGAATATCGGAAGGCCATTCAGTCTTATATGGACTATGAATATCCTTACCGGACGGAGACAAAAATTCATACCAAAGTTACCGTATCCGAATTAAAACGTCTTGGACAGTATGAGGCGGATGATTTGATCCAACCGGTCACAGGTAATGAGGAAAAAGAAAGGGAATATAAAATACCTGTTTTTGCAGGAGGAGAAGCTGCTGACGGAGCCAATCTGGGAACCAAGTATCATACCGTACTGGAAGCAATGGACTTGCGGCAGATGGATACCGTTGAAAGCATCAGGAAGCTGTTAAACCAGTTATACAAGAAAGGGAAACTGAATGAAGCGGATTTAAAGGCACTGGATGAAAAGAAGTTATACCGATTTACGAAGAGCAATATAGCAAAACGTATGAGGAAAGCTTCTGATATTGGAAAACTTTATAAGGAACGTCAGTTTATCATGGGTATAAAAGCCAGTGAAATTAACAGCACCTTAAAAAGCGAGGAACTGGTTTTGGTACAGGGAATTATTGATGCCTATTTTGAGGAAGAAGGGCAATGGGTCCTTGTGGATTATAAAACCGATTCGGTCTACGGTGACGGGGCAGAGGAACTGCTGATAAAAAGGTACCGGGTTCAGCTTCAGTACTATGAGAAAGCACTGGAGCAATTGACGGGGAAAAAGGTTAAGGAAAGAATTATCTATTCTTTCAGTCTCAATAAGGAAGTTTATTTGTAATCCGCTATCCTGAAACGATATGTTTGGTATGTTAGGGACAAATGTACTATAAGCCGGAATACTTAATTTGTAGAATAATATTTTATTTTAGTAAATTTTGTGTTATAATGTCTTCAGGTTAGACAAATTAAGCAATATAATATAAGATAAATTTAGAAGCGTCAAACAAATCCCATAAGTTTGGCTAAATAATTTATCTAGTTATTTTACAACAGAAAAAGTATTTCACCCAAAGGGATTGTAGGAGGATTTACATGGAAAAAAGATCAGATAATTCATTGACGGGGATGACTAACCAACCAAAATTAAAAGACTTTCTGAAAGAAGAAAAAAAGAACAAGGCTCTTGAAGAAAAAGCAAGACGCAAACTGGAAAAGGAGAAGAAAAGACTGGAAAAAGAAAGGAAGAAGCTGGAAAAGAAAGTTGGGGAAGCTAAGGAAAAGACCGAACTGGTAACGGAAGAGATTAAGACCAGGAAGAAAGTCTGGGATCAGTTTAAAGGAATACGAATGAAGCTTTTGTTTGTTTTCTTCGTACCGGTGGTTTTACTGGGGGTTTTCGGTTTTGTTTCTTATAAAACATCTGCCAACGCTATAATTAAAAATTATATAAAAAGTACTTCGGACACATTTGATGCGGTAAGTAAATATCTGAATTTAGGTATGTCTTCGGTATTCGATAAAGCCACGGAGTTTTCATTAAGCAGTTCCGTTGAAAATTATTACCGAAGAACAAATGAGGAAGATACTCTGGATAATGCAATAGCATACAGACAGTTAAAGGAAGATTTAATAGTCATTAAGGAAACGAATGATTTTATCCAAGGAATACATATCATGGCTAATGTGGGAAAAGCTATGACAAATTCAGGGACAACGACGGTGCCAAGTGATTTTTATCAAAAATATTCCGCTACCGATGAAGGAGAGCAACTGCTTAAAATGACTGGAAGAAGCTGGATTGGCTCTCATAAAACTTTGGATGAATTGCTTAATAATGATACAAGTAAATATGCCATGTCGCTGATTACAAAGATGTCTGGTCAAGGACTTCTTATTATGGACATATCGACAGATGAAATTATAAATGCCCTTAAGGATATTGAGGTAGCGAAAGGCAGTATTATAGGTTTTATTACCAACGACGGCAGAGAAATCCTGGTAGATAAGGATGTTAAGAAAGTATTTACAAAAGAAAAATTTTATCAGGATGCTTTGGGTTCTAAAAAACCCAGCGGTTACTCATACCAGAATTATAAAGGGGAAAGCTATCTTTATATCTACAGTAAAATTGGTGATACGGGGGCTATGGTATGTGCCCTGATACCGAAAGCCGAAATATTAAAACAGCCAGGTGCCATTAAGCATTTAAGCATAATATTTATTGCTTTTGCATCTTTATTTGCAATTGTACTGGGCACCGTGATTTCAGGCGGATTCAGCAGCGCCATCAATAAGCTTGTAAAATCCATATCCCTTGCGGCAAAAGGCGATTTAACTGTTAATTTCAAAACGAAACGTAAGGATGAATTTAAGATCCTTTCCGACGGATTGTCCAATATGACTGCGGGAATGAGTAACCTAATAGGAGAAGTTGCCGGTGTCGGCAAGAAGGTTACGGAGTCTGCGGATTTGTTATCTACCACAAGCGAAAAAATCCTTGCCGCTACCAAGGATATTTCCTTTACTATTGATGAAATCGAAAAAGGCGTGGTACAGCAGGCAGAAGATACGGAACATTGCTTAGGTCAGATGTCTAACCTTGCGGAAAAAATTAATCAGGTTTATAACAGTACAAATGAGATCGAACGTATTGCCACTAATACCAAAACTGTGGTTGGCGATGGTTTGGTTATTATTGACGAGCTGAATAATAAGTCAAAAGATACTACCAATGTAACACAGCTGGTAATTAAGGATATTGAGGAATTGGAGAAACAATCACAAAACATTGGCAATTTTGTGGGAATTATTAACGAAATTGCTTCCCAGACTAACCTGTTATCTTTAAATGCTTCCATTGAGGCTGCCAGAGCAGGAGAAGCAGGACGGGGATTTGCAGTAGTTGCCGATGAAATCCGTAAATTGGCCGATCAATCCATTGAGGCTGCAAATCAGATTCAGAGCATTGTAACGGAAATACAGAATAAGACTCAGGGTACCGTACAGTCAGCCAAACAGGCAGAGAGTATAGTAGAATCCCAGATGGAATCCTTAAATAAGACAATTAAGGTATTTGAGGAAATTAATAACCATGTCGGTAATCTGGTTAACAATCTGGATATTATTTCCGTTGGAATTAAAGGTATCGAATCAGCCAAAAATGTCAGCATGGATGCCATCAGTAATATTTCTGCGGTAGCACAGGAAACAGCTGCGGCTTCCGAAGAGGTAAGCGCAACTGCCACCAGTCAGATTAGCTCCGTTGAAAATCTCAGCCAGTCAGCTATGGAACTTGCCGATAATGCCAAGAAGCTGGAACAGGCAATTAAATTATTTAAAATTAATTAAAGATGGTATGAAATAAAAAGAACTAGGCTACACTTAATATAGATTAATAATACAAGGGACTGTTTCAATACAAGAAATAAATGTACTTGAAACAGTCCCTTGTTAAAATCTAGAAAGGGTGTATAATTAATATGAGCACAAAAAAATCAAAAATGAATAAAATAGATTTGCAAAATTTAAAACCAGATGAAAAGTTAAAATATGAAATTGCAACGGAGCTTGGTCTTATAGACAAGGTAATGAACAGTGGGTGGAAATCTCTGTCGGCAAAGGAAACAGGTCGCATAGGAGGTATTATGACAAAAAGGAAAAAGCAAATGGAGGGGATAAATAAGTCAGAATGAAAAAAAAGCTATTATTTATTTACAATCCCCTTGCCGGAAAAAGTAAAATTAAAAACTGGTTGTCAAGTATTATCGAAATTTTTGTAAAAAGTAATTATGAGATAACAATCTATGCAACCTCCGGCAGAAAGGATGCAACAAAAATAGTAAAAGATTGCCTGGAACGTCAGAATTTTGATCTGGTGGTATGCTCCGGCGGAGATGGGACCTTAAATGAGGTTATCGGTGGTATTATGCGCAGCCATCAAAAGCCTTGTATTGGATATATTCCATCTGGTACGACCAATGATTTTGCTTATAACTTAAAACTGCCTAAAAATCTGCCTAGGGCAGCCAAGGCAGTTCTAAGTGGAGAAGCTTTTCCTTGTGATATTGGTATTTTTAATGGGGAATACTTTACATATACTGCCGCCTTTGGATTGTTTACTGATACGTCTTATGAAACACCTCAGACAACCAAAAACATGTTTGGCAAAATGGCATATATTTTGGAGGGTGTAAAGCGTTTACCCAATTGGAAGTCCTATCATATGGAAATTACCTGTGGTGACAGAATTATTAATGATAATTTTATCTATGGAATGGTGTCCAACTCCGTGTCCGTAGGCGGATTTAAAGGTTTGACAGGCAAAGACGTATTGCTGGATGACGGTTTGTTTGAAGGGATTTTTATAAAGACACCTCTAAATTTACTGGATTTGCAGGCAATAATTAACGATCTTTTAAAAGGCAATCTGCACAGTGATCATATCTACTCTTTTTCAGTGAAAGAAATCCGGTTAGTTTCCAAAGAATCAGTGCCATGGACCATAGACGGAGAATTTGCAGGGGAATTTCAGACAGTTGACATATCTGTTTTAAAGCAGGCAGTAACCCTTATTCGCAGTAAATAAAAAAAGATATTTACAAAATTTATAAGTGGCAAAAATTATCTGGCAGCTGCTGTACACTGTTTTGTGTGAGGTAAGTCATAAACATAAAAGCTTTATTTTGCAACAATCCATTCCGATACACATATCTGGTGCAGTACCTGCTGCTTAACTAGTATTGTACAACAGCTACCAGATAATTTAGCCTTTTTTTCTTATGTCTTTTTTTAGTTAAAAAGCTCGTTGCTTTGCAATTTTAATTTTCTGATAGATAAAAAGTTCTTTATTACCACACTGATGCCTCCTAGCAGTATGGAGGAATCCTGCAGGGCAGAGGGTACAATGTGAGTTACGCTGTTCATCCGGCTGGTCAGTGACTGTTCGATTTGCTTTGTCAATTCCGGGTAGTAGCTGGTAAAGGAGCTGTTTATAATAACAATATCCGGATTGTAGGCATTTAAAACATTATTGATACACACTGACATATATTTAACAAATTTGCTCATAATATCTTTGGCATCTTTATCTCCGGCCTGATACATGGAAGAAAAAAATTCAAAATCTGTCTCTTTTAAGCCTTTTCGTTTGGCATATTCCGTAAGAAGGGAACGTTCAGAGACATATTGCTCCAGACAGCCGTGATTGCCGCAGGGACATTCTTTTCCGTCAACTTCGATTATGGTGTGTCCAAACTCACCGGCTCTGCCGTTATAACCGGTATAGAGTGAATCTCCTATTAACAGACCAAGTCCGATTCCGGAATGAACGCTGATATTTGCTATATTGGGATAATCATACATAAAAGTTTTTTCGCCCAGTACGGAAAGATTCGCTTCATTTTCAAGAAAAACAGGTGTTGAAAAATGTTTTTCCAGCTCGCTTGCCAGATCGATATTCGTTAAGTTATAATACGGGGTAAAGGAAATTTGGTTGTTGTATACTACGCCATGAATTCCTAAGGCTATACCGACCAAACCGTAAGGAGATTTCTGCTCAACCGATTTCATTGATTCAATCAAATCGATTAAAACAGATAATATTTGATTATCTTTCGGTGTTTTGATTTGCTTTAAGCTGCAGTCTTCTCCTTCTAAGTCCGTTCGCAGGGCAGAAATTGTTTCTACCCCGATGTCAACGCTGATAACATAGCCTGCTTTTTTATTAAAACTGAGTAATATAGGTTTTCTGCCAAGGTCCGTATCATCGCTTCCAATTTCGATTACTAACTCTCTGTTTATCAAATCCTGAACGATGGTAGAGATAGTAGCTTTTGTCAAACCAAGTTTTTTCGATATGGCTGCCCGGGAGATGGGTTTTGTATTAATAATTGTTTCCAGCACCAATGTGCTGTTTATATCTCTTATAAGTTCCTTACTTCCTGTAACCATGTAATCCATCCTTATCTTGTGGCAGTAAAAAAACTGTCATAATTTTGTAGAATTTTATTACAATCATACCATAAAAATAAAATATTGAAAAGAGGCGAAAGGATGTCCGTTTCACTTGACAAAGTCAAAATTTGCTGATATAGTGATAGTATAAAATTAGTTTAGTCAAAAAACTATATAGGAGGTTTTATATTATGGCTTATTTTGAAGGTATTGAAAAAATCAAATATGAAGGCCCAAAGAGCAAGAATCCACTGGCTTTTAAGTATTACAATCCGGATGAGGTTGTAATGGGCAAAACAATGAAGGAACAGTTAAGATTTGCTATGTCGTACTGGCATACATTAACCTACATGGGAAATGATCCCTTCGGTGTAGAAACTATGTTCCGTCCTTGGGACCAGAACAAAGACCCTATGGAAGTTGCCAAAGAAAGGGTACATGTTGCATTTGAATTTATGGAAAAAATGCAGATTCCTTATTTCTGCTTCCATGACAGAGATATTGCACCGGAAGGAAAAGATCTGGAAGAAACCAATAAAAGGTTAGATGAAATTGTTCCTATTATAAAAGAAGAAATGGCCCGTACCGGAATCAAGTGCTTATGGGGAACTACGAACGCATTCCGCCATCCCAGATTTGTACATGGTGCAGGAACCTCCTGTAATGCCAGTGTTTTTGCTTATGCCGCTGCACAGATTAAAAAAGCCATGGAGATAACCAAAGAGTTAGGCGGAGAAAACTATGTGTTCTGGGGCGGAAGAGAAGGATATGAAACACTTCTTAATACCGATACCGGACTGGAACTTGATAATCTTGCCAGATTATTAAAGATGGCATGTGATTATGCAGAAGAAATCGGATTTACCGGTCAGCTTTTAATTGAGCCTAAGCCAAAGGAACCAACCAAACATCAATATGATACAGATACTGCAACTGTACTTGCATTCTTAAGAAAATACAATCTTATTGATAAATTCAAATTAAATATTGAAGCAAACCATGCAACTCTTGCTATGCATACTTTCCAGCATGAATTAAATCAGTGCCGTATTAATGGCGTTTTAGGAAGCGTAGACGCAAATCAGGGTGATCCTAACTTAGGATGGGATACCGACCAATTCCCTACCAATATTTATGATACAACACTGGCTATGTATGAAGTCCTGAAAGCCGGCGGATTTACCAAAGGCGGTCTTAACTTTGACGCCAAGGTAAGACGTGCTTCCTTTGAAGAAGTTGATTTATTCTATGCTTACATCGCAGGTATGGATGCTTTTGCAAGAGGTTTAAAAGTTGCGGCTAGGTTAATCGAAGACAAAGTATTTGATAACTTTATCGAAAAACGCTACGCAAGCTATAAAGAAGGAATTGGAAAAGACATTATAGAAGGCAAAGTTGGCTTTAAGGAACTGGAAGCTTATGCCTTAAAGAATGGAATCACACCAAATGAGTCCGGAAGACAGGAACTGCTGGAATCCATTTTAAATCAATATATACTTGAGACAGAATAAAAAAACAGTTCAAATAAAATAAGAACGAACACAAATAGAATAATGGAATCGTTTTATTCGAAAACGTTTTGACAACTTAAGTGGCATGATCTTTTATTACAGATTATGCCTCTTAAGTTGTTATGAATAAAACGGAAATGATTCTGTCCGAAGGGATTGAAAGGTGTTTGATTCCTGGCAATCGAATCCTGTTATTACTTGAATAATCAATGAAAGGTTGTTTCTCAAATATTGCGTGACATGATATTTTGTTGTTTTTACAACGAAATAAATTGTCAGAAAGAGGTTGTTATGTTATATATTGGTGTTGATTTAGGTACATCTTCCGTAAAATTGTTATTAATGGACGAAGACGGAAATATTAAGAATATCGTTACGAAAGAATATCCTTTATATTATCCTCAGCCGGGCTGGTCGGAACAAAATCCCGAAGATTGGTTAAATGCCGTTAAGGAAGGTATTAAGGATTTAACCAGTCACTGCGATAAAAAGTTAATCGATGGCATAAGCTTTAGCGGCCAGATGCATGGCATGGTTATTCTGGACGAAAATGACAAAGTTATTCGCCCTGCTATCTTGTGGAATGATGGACGTACTCAGGCGGAATGTGATTACTTAAATAACGAAATAGGCAGAGAAAAAATTTCCTCCTATACAGGTAATATGGCTTTAACCGGATTTACCGCTCCCAAACTGTTATGGGTAAAAAGAAATGAACCGGAGAATTTTGCCAAGATAAATAAGATAATGCTTCCCAAAGATTATGTGGCCTATTGTTTATCCGGCGTACACTGCACCGACGTATCCGATGCTTCCGGTATGCTGCTTTTGGATGTAAAGAATAAGCGCTGGTCAAAAGAAATGCTTGATATAATCGGCCTGAAAGAAGAACAGCTGGCAAAAGTATACGAAAGCTATGAAGTAGTTGGTACTTTAAAGAATGACGTAGCAAAAGAATTAGGACTTCCGGAAACGGTTAAGGTAATTGCCGGCGGCGGAGACCAGGCTGTTGCGGCAGTAGGTACCGGTACCGTGGGAAATGGCATGTGTAATGTATCCCTTGGTACTTCCGGCGTTGTGTTTGTAGCCAGCAAGGATTATGCCGAAGTGGAGAATAACGCTCTTCACGTCTTTGCTCATGCTGATGGCAGATACCACTTTATGGGGGTTATGCTTTCTGCGGCAGCTTCCAATAAGTGGTGGATGGATGAAATTATTGGTACCAAGGATTACAAGACAGAGCAGGCCGCTATTACCAAACTTGGTGAAAATAACGTATATTTCCTCCCTTATCTTATGGGCGAGAGAACACCCCATAACGATCCCAATGCCAGAGGAGCCTTTATCGGTATGACCATGGATACAACCCGGGCGGATATGACTCAGGCCATGTTAGAAGGAGTTGCCTTTGCCCTGCGCGATTCCTTTGAAATCATTAAGAAATTAGGAGTTAAGGTTGACCGCATCCGGATTAACGGCGGCGGTGCCAAGAGTCCATTGTGGTGCAAGATTATTGCCAATGTTCTTAATGTGAAAGTGGATAAGATAAACAGTGAAGAAGGACCTGCCTTTGGTGCGGCAATCCTTGCGGCAGTAGGCTGCGGTAAGTATGGTACCGTAGAGGAAGCAACCAAAAAACTGATTAAGGTAACCCAAACCATAGAACAGGATCCTAGGATTGTTGAATTGTACAATAAGAAATATAATGTATTCAAAGATTTATACCCTACACTAAAGCCCATGTTTGATCGTATAACCGAAGCACAGTAGAAAATATATTTCCCAAATATTTTTCCAGTGTACTTCCCAAAATATATGGGGATGTTGCAAAATGAAAGCAGAAATTATGACTTGCAATTATAAGGTATGTCATAATTTTTATGTAGCCTCATTTTGCGGCATCTCTTTTTTTCATTGACTTTTCCGGTAATCAATACTATGTTAAATATGGAAAACAGGTTAGAGAAAAGGAAAGAATTAAACCGGACATGGGCAAGGATGTTGATTAAACTACATATCTTGCCTATCCAATACAAGTATGATAAGATAAAAATTATATTTGGGTAAAGAATAAAGGAGACTTTATGAAGTTCAGGCCATGCATCGATATTCATAACGGAAAGGTAAAGCAGATTGTGGGCGGCAGTTTATCCGATGAAAATACCAATACGATTGAAAATTATGTGTCGGAACAGGATGCGGATGCTTTTGCGGCCCTTTATAAAAAGGATAATTTAAAGGGCGGACATATTATTATGCTAAATTCCAGGGAATCCGGTTATTATGGGGCCAACTGCAATCAGGCAAAAAAGGCTCTTAAGGCATATCCGGGGGGACTTCAAATCGGCGGAGGAATCACGGCGGAAAATGCAGTCTCCTTTTTGGATGCAGGGGCAAGCCATGTGATTGTTACCTCATATGTGTTTCGGAATGGAATGATTTTTTGGGACAATCTGAAAAAACTGGTGGATACGGTGGGAAAAGACAGGTTAGTTCTGGATTTAAGCTGCCGAAAAAAGGATGGAAGATATTATATTGTAACAGACCGGTGGCAGAAATTTACCGATGTGGAAGTGAATCTGGAAACCTTGAATGCTTTGTCTTCCTATTGCAATGAATTTTTAATTCACGCTGTGGATGTGGAAGGAAAGGCTTCCGGCATTGAAAAAGATTTGGCAGTATTATTGGGAAAATGGGGTAAAATTCCCATAACTTATGCCGGAGGTATAAGCAGTTTTGAAGATATACATTTTTTAAAAAAACTGGGGCAGGAAAGACTCGATTTTACCATAGGCAGTGCCCTGGATTTATTTGGAGGGACTTTAAAATATAAGGAAGTAGTAAAACGGTTCGGTTAAAAGACAAGGGAAAGGAAGTTAAAGTATGAAAGCTTATACCGGATTTGCACAGGTTTATGATACATTTATGGACAACGTTCCTTATGACGAATGGGCAGATTACCTTACCGGGCTTTTGCAGGAATATGGCGTAAAAGACGGCCTTGTTCTGGAACTTGGCTGCGGAACGGGAAATGTGACCAGACGTCTGGCAAAGAAAGGCTATGACATGATAGGCATTGACAATTCCATAGAAATGTTGGAAATAGCAAGAGAGAAAGAATATGACTTTGACATGGAGACGGAAAACCTCTATGATGCTGATTTCCAAAACGAGCGTGAGAAAAGCAATCCGATTCTTTATCTGCTGCAGGATATGCGTGATTTTGAATTATACGGTACGGTTGGTGCGGTTGTAAGTATTTGTGACAGTATAAATTATATTACGTCGGAAGAGGATTTACTTAAAGTTTTTCGTCTGGTAAATAATTATCTGGATCCCGGCGGAATTTTTATTTTCGACATGAATACGGAGTATAAATACAAAACTCTTTTAGGAGATAAAACTATTGCAGAAAACCGGGAAGAATGCAGTTTTATATGGGAAAATTATTACGATGAAAAAAGACAGGTCAACGAATATAACGTGACCATATTCGTTAAAGCAGAAAAGGATGATACGGACAATGGCGGGGGAAATAATGAAAATGACTTATTTGTCCGTTTTCAGGAAACCCATTATCAGAAAGCATATTCCATTGAAAGGATAAAAGACCTGCTTTTACAGGCGGGAATGGAATTTGTCGCAGTTTATGATGCTTTTACCCGAAATAAGCCGGATGAGCACAGCGAACGGGTATATTTTATTGCAAAGGAAAAATATCAGAAAAATAAAAAATATATAAAAATATAAGAATATAAAGATAAGTAATGTATTTGTAAATTGTTTCATTTTTTTAAAGGAGAAATATTATGACAGATTATATTATCAGAGCTACGGCAGCGGATAGCCAGATCCGTGCTTTTGCGGCAACTACCAGAGAACTGGTTGAGCACGCTAGAAGCATTCACAATACAAGCCCTGTGGCTACGGCCGCTTTGGGAAGATTATTAACGGCAGGTGCCATGATGGGAAGCATGATGAAAGGGGCCAATGACCTTTTGACTTTACAGATAAGAGGGGACGGGCCAATGAAAGGCCTTACCGTAACCGCTGATTCTAATGCAAATGTGAAAGGATATGTTTATAATCCGGAAGTAATGCTTCCGCCAAATTCTATGGGAAAATTAGATGTAGGTGGGGCCATTGGTGTCGGAACCTTAAGTGTTATTAAGGATTTGGGTTTAAAGGAGCCCTATGTGGGTCAGACACAGCTTGTAACGGGAGAGATAGCGGAGGACATAACATATTATTATGCCGTTTCAGAACAGGTACCTTCCTCCGTGGCTCTTGGTGTACTAATGAATAAAGATAATACGGTAAAACAGGCAGGAGGATTTATTATTCAGCTTATGCCATTTGCCGAAGAAGAGGTCATCGCAGGCCTTGAAAAAAAGATTGGAGAAATAACTTCGGTTACAAAGCTTTTGGATGCCAATATGACACCGGAGATAATCTTAGACCATATACTGGGTGATTTTAAACTGGAAATTCTGGATAAGATACCTACCGCCTATACCTGCAACTGCTCAAAAGAAAGAGTGGAAAAGGCTATTATCAGCATTGGTCCAAAGGATATTCAGGAAATGATTAAAGAAAATAAGCCCATAGAGGTAAACTGTCACTTCTGCAATACCCACTATGTGTTTTCTGTGGACGAGCTTCAGGCTTTGCTGGATAAGTGCATGTAAGGGTCTTTTGTCAGTTTGCAGGATATCTTTTATATGTATAGATAATAGTTGTTTTGTATTAATAAGAAGCACTTATAAACATAATTAGGAGAAATCAGGGCAAGCCCCCCATGTTTTTGCCAAAAAAATATTGCTAAACTTTCCTGGTTCGGTATAATAGTTAGTGTAAAGCAAGAGTGAATCGATTCAGATACAACAGAAATTCCAAATTGAAGCAAAGCAGATAGGAGCCAAACATGAAAAAGTTAGACATGTTATATGAAGGAAAAGCAAAAAAAGTTTATAAGACAGATAATGAAGATGTGCTAATTGTTGATTATAAGGATGATGCAACTGCTTTTAACGGTTTAAAAAAAGGCACCATTGTCGGAAAAGGTGTGATTAACAACAGAATGTCCAACCATCTTTTCCGGTTGCTTGAAAAAGAAGGAGTACCCACTCACTTTATTGAAGAATTAAGCGACAGGGAAACAGCTGTAAAAAAGGTTGAAATTATTCCTCTGGAAGTAATCGTACGCAATGTTTCGGCAGGCAGCTTTGCCAAAAGACTTGGTATTAAGGAGGGTACCAAATTACTGTGCCCTACTTTGGAGTTCAGCTATAAAAATGATGAGCTGGGCGATCCTATGATTAATGACTATTATGCCATAGCCATTGGCGTAGCTACCAGAGAAGAAATCGACCGTATCACTGAGCTTACTTTTAAAGTAAATGATTTCTTAAGAAAGTATTTTGCCGAATGTGGAATTGATTTAATCGATTTTAAAATAGAATTTGGCAGATATAGGGGAGAAGTTATCTTAGCCGATGAAATATCTCCCGATACCTGCAGGCTTTGGGATATGAAAACCCATGAAAAATTAGATAAAGACCGCTTCAGAAGAGATTTAGGCAATGTGGAAGATGCTTACCGGGAAGTACTGAAACGTCTTGGACTTTCCAAATAAAAACGGGTTGTTTACAGGGCAAAGGATTAATCGTAAATGAGAATGTTGCGTAATGATGGGGTCGCTGCATAATATATTCCAATGCTACAGGAATGGTAACATGTATCCCATAACACACTGTTTCCGGTGTGTGAAGGATACATGTTTCGCAATTTCTGTACATAAACTTACATTATGCAACAGCCCCTTTTTCAATCATTGGAGGTAACGGTTATTTTTCATAAAGCAGGATAATTCCTGTTTCACAGAAAGGGACTTACAATGAATAATGGGAATAATTTAAATTGTTATATTTCGGATGAAATACATGAGGAATGTGGCGTCTTTGGCATTTATGACCTGGATGGCAAAGATGTGGCTTCTTCCATTTATTATGGCTTATTTGCCCTTCAGCACAGGGGCCAGGAAAGCTGCGGTATTGCGGTAAGTGATACGAAAGGCCCTAAGGGAAAGGTATTATCCTATAAGGGTATGGGCCTGGTAAATGAAGTGTTTACGCCGGAAAATCTTGAATCCTTAAAAGGTAATATTGGGGTTGGCCATGTACGCTATTCCACAGCCGGTGCCAGCAGCCCGGAAAACACACAGCCGCTGGTTTTAAACTATGTGAAAGGGACCCTTGGCTTAGCCCATAACGGAAATCTGATTAATGCCATGGAATTAAGGGATGAACTGGCATATACCGGAGCTATTTTCCAGACCACCATTGATTCGGAAGTAATTGCCTATCTTATAGCCAGGGAACGTTTACATACAAAAAGTGTGGAAGAAGCGGTAGGAAAAGCTATGTTAAAGCTGAAAGGCGCTTATTCGCTGGTAATTATGAGTCCCAGAAAATTAATCGGAGCCAGAGATCCTTTTGGTTTCCGGCCTTTATGCATCGGCAGAAGAGATAATACTTATGTGTTAGCTTCCGAAAGCTCCGCCTTGGACGCAGTGGATGCGGAATTTATCCGGGATGTAAAACCAGGGGAAGTAGTTATGATAAATGAAGACGGTATTCACTCCGATACATCCATGTCTCAGCCAAAAGTTTCCAGGTGCATATTCGAATATATTTATTTTGCAAGGCCTGACAGCTGCCTGGATTCGGTAAGCGTATACAATTCCAGAATTATGGCCGGCCGGATACTGGCCCAGACTTATCCTGTTGAAGCGGATTTGGTTGTGGGTGTGCCGGATTCGGGCAATGCCGCCGCTATGGGGTATTCTTTTGAATCGGGTATTCAGTACGCTACAGCCTTTTACAAAAACAGTTATGTGGGCCGTACATTTATAAAACCTAAGCAATCTATGCGGGAATCCAGTGTCCGGATAAAATTAAATGTGCTAAAAGATGTGGTAAAGGGCAAGCGGATTGTAATGATTGATGATTCGATTGTGCGTGGAACCACCTGTGAGAGAATCGTTCGGATGTTAAAAAATGCCGGAGCAACCGAAGTACATGTAAGAATCAGTTCGCCTCCCTTTTTATACCCTTGCTATTTCGGAACCGATGTCCCATCCGGAGAACAGCTGATTGCTCACAACAATACGGTTGAGCAAATCCGGGATATGATAGGTGCCGATTCCTTAGGCTATTTGTCCGTGGACCGTTTAAGCGAACTGATTGGCGGGGATACCGGATATTGCGACGCTTGTTTTTCCGGCAATTACCCAATTAAACCACCAGCCAAAGATATTCGCGGAGAATATGAAAAGTAATTTTGTAATGGTATAGGAAAGCTTCGGATTTTCCTGTACCATTATAAGTTTTTAGAACTGGAAAGAATCATATTATTTTTTTATGACCATGGTTCATAAAAGAGTTTTGTGATATAATAATTGTTAATTGTTTTTACATGGCACTGTTACCTGCCGAGTCAGCGGCAGGGCAAGTCTGTTTATTCATTGCATTAGGAGGAAATTATGAATTACGAAAAATATGTGAGTCCGTTTTCCGAACGCTATGCCAGTAAGGAGATGCAGTATATTTTTTCGCCGGATATGAAGTTTAAAACCTGGAGAAAGCTATGGATAGCTCTGGCGGAGGCGGAAAAAGAGCTGGGTCTTAACATAACACAGGAGCAGATTGATGAATTAAAAGAACATCAGGACGATATTAACTATGAGGTAGCCCAAGAAAGAGAAGCTTTAGTTCGTCACGATGTTATGTCCCATGTCTATGCCTATGGCGTTCAGTGCCCTAATGCAAAAGGCATTATTCATCTGGGCGCAACTTCCTGCTATGTGGGAGATAATACGGATATTATTGTGATGACACAGGCTCTGAAACTGATAAAAAAGAAGCTTGTTAATGTGATGGATAAGCTGTCAGAGTTTGCACTTCAATATAAGGATTTGCCAACCCTTGCCTTTACCCATTTTCAGCCTGCCCAGCCTACCACCGTGGGGAAAAGGGCAACTTTATGGCTGATGGATTTAAAACTGGATTATGATGATATTTGTTATGTTATAGACAACATGCGGTTATTGGGATCCAAGGGTACTACCGGAACTCAGGCCAGCTTCTTAGAGTTGTTTGACGGAGATCACGAAAAAGTTAAACTTTTGGATCAAAAGATAGCCGAGAAAATGGGGTATCCCGGATGTTATCCCGTATCCGGCCAAACTTATTCCCGCAAAATTGATATGAAAGTTTTAAATGTGCTGGCAGGAATTGCGGCCAGTGCTCACAAATTTTCCAATGATATCCGGTTGCTTCAGCATTTAAAAGAAGTGGAGGAGCCATTTGAAAAGAATCAAATCGGATCTTCTGCCATGGCTTATAAACGCAATCCGATGCGTTGCGAGCGTATGGCCTCCCTGGCCAATTACGTTTTGGCAGATGTATTAAATCCGGCCATTACTTGTGCTACCCAGTGGTTTGAAAGAACCCTGGATGACTCTGCCAATAAACGGATTAGTATTCCGGAAGGATTCATGGCTGTGGATGGAATTCTGGATTTGTATTTGAATGTGGTAGACGGACTGGTGGTTTATCCCAAAGTAATCGAAAAGCATTTAATGGCCGAACTACCCTTTATGGCCACCGAAAATATTATGATGGATGCGGTTAAAGCCGGAGGAGACAGGCAGGAACTTCATGAAAAGATAAGAGTCTTATCCATGGAAGCTGCAAGAAATGTTAAGGAATATGGCCTTGATAATAACCTTTTGGAATTAATAGCCGCAGACCCGGCCTTTCATATGAACCTTGAAGAATTAAAAGACAGTATGGATCCGTACAGATATATCGGAAGAGCGCCAAAACAGGTAGAAGAATTTATTGGGGAAGTGATACGGCCCATTCTGGATGAAAACAGGGATTTATTAGGCTTAAAAGCCCATATTAAAGTATGACCTAAGTAACAAAAAAGATAAGCAAAGTACGTATTTTTGACAATCGTTGTAACTATTTGTATAATATGAATTGACAAATGATAAAAAATAGTATATTCTAAATACAGAAACCGGTTTCCTAGGAGTAAAGATATGATATCAATTAATGATGTAGCAAAAAAAGCCGGTGTGGCGAAATCAACGGTATCAAAAGTTTTAAATAATTATCAGCTGGTTAGTGAAGAGACCAGGGCAAAGGTAGAAAGCGCGGTACAGGAACTTGGCTATGTACCCAATACCCTTGCTGTGTCTTTGTCCAAAAAATCATTTAACCGGGTCGGATTGATTGTAGATATCCGCCATAATAGTCAGTTTATTGATGAAATTGATATGAAATACTTGATAGGAGCCTATGAAAAGTCAAAAGAATATAAGATTGATGTGGTGACTTTTTTTAGCTCCCAGTTTGACGATATGAATTCGGACCAGTTAAGTTCCTATTTAAAATCGCAGAGAATAAATTGTCTGATTATTTACAATTTGTCCACTGAAAACCGTAACCTGATTGAAATAATTGAAAAGAAAGAATTTTACTGTGTACTTGTGGATTCGCCTGTATTTAACGAAAAAACTTCATCCGTATCCATTGATCATTATAAGGCACAGTATGATGTTGCCAAATTAACCATAGAAGAAAATAAAATCAGAGACAAAATATTATATATAGCCGGAGGCAAGGGCGGCTATATAACCGACCAAAGATTGAAAGCCATACGTAAGTTGCAGGAAGAATTTCAATTTGAGCTCATTGTGGAACATGGTGATTTTAACGAATATAAGGCAAGAGAAATTGTTTTTAAATGGGGAAAAGAAGTAAATATTATTATATGTGCCTCGGACTTAATGGCAATCGGTGCCGTATATGCCCTGATGGATATGGATATATTCAGGCCAGTCTGCGGTTTTGACGGCATTTCCCTTATGGGTTATACCAAAGTAAGTATGAATACGGTTAAGCAGAATTTTTTTGAAAAATCAAAGCAGGCCTTTGACGAATTAAAAAAACTGTTAGATGGCGGGAATGGTCGGCATATAGAGATGCCATACCAGCTTTGCAAACTTGGATATATGGATGTTATTCAAAAATAATATAAGGAAACAGATATTTTTTTAGTCATCAAAGATTATCTTTTTGTTACCCAAAACGGAAACCGTTTTCCGTACAATGCCGGTTTCAATTTCGTATATGTGCGGCGGCGAAAGAAAGCCGAAGTTAACATATTTTAGGACTGCAGTTTCTTGAAGGGAGAGATATAGGGAGAGCGACAATAGAGTTGGTTTCATATGATGAATGTAAAAACGGCTGAAAGAACAGATAATGTTAAAAATAATAGAGAAAGGATGCCACAAGGAAATACTTTCGGCTTAAGAAATTATTTGATTATTATTGTGTGGCAATATCGCTGAACTTTGTGATTAATATTATAAAATTTTGCGATATGGAACGGTAAGAGTATGAGAGAAGCAGGATTACTTATGCCGGTTGCATCCCTTCCTTCGGATTATGGAGTGGGAGATTTCGGAAAGTATAGTTATCAGTTTATTGATTTTTTAAAGAAAACGAATATGAAAATATGGCAAATTTTGCCCTTAAATCCTCTGGGATACGGAGAATCCCCTTATCAGCCTTATTCTTCCTATGCGGGGGATGAGCTCTATATTGATCTGGTTAAGTTATATGAGGACGGATTATTAAAAGCCTGTCCTCCGGCTTATCGGAAAGACAGTACAAAAATCCATTATGAGGATGTCAGAAAGTATAAGGAAAAATTTTTAAAAGAGGCATTTAAAAATTTCCGGCCGGATTCTGATTATAAAGAATTCGTAAGCCAGGAATGGGTTTATTTATATGCGGTATATTTAACTTTTAAGAAAAAGAACGGCTTAAAATGCTGGAATGAATGGATACCGGAACATAAAAACTGGATTATAGACAGGGTATTTGATGAAACCGTTTATGAAGAAGATATCCGCTATGAAATGTTTGTCCAGTACCAGTTTTATCGTCAGTGGATGGCATTAAAAAATTATGCCAACGGACTGGGCATTAAGATAATGGGGGATATACCCTTTTATGTTGGCATTGATTCTCTGGATGTATGGGGAAATCAGGAAGATTTCTTGTTAGACCAGGATGGACACCCCATATTTATCGCAGGAGTTCCGCCTGATTATTTTTCCAGTACGGGGCAAAGATGGGGCAATCCTATCTACAATTGGGATAATATGAAAGAGAACGGTTTCCGGTTCTGGCTTAACCGCATAGGCTATAATGCCAAACTGTTTGATATTATACGTATCGATCACTTCCGTGCTTTCGATACCTACTGGAAAGTACCTGCCTCCTGCGAGACGGCCATAGAAGGCGAGTGGGTAGAGGCTCCGGGCTATGAATTTTTTGATAAGCTGTTTAAAACCTATCCCGACATTAGTATTGTGGCGGAAGATTTAGGCGATATGAGACCGGAAGTTTATGAGCTGAGAGACTATTATGGATTAAAAGGAATGAAGATAATACAATTTTCCTTTGATCCTTTGGAAAGCAACAATAATTTTACCGACAGGGAAAATATGATTGTATATACCGGTACCCATGACAATGAGACGATTTTGGGATGGTTTGAAAACCAGCCGGAAGCAGTTCAGAAAGAAACTGACTTGGTGCTGTATTCTTTAGGATATGATACCGGTTCCATTCCCCACAGGTTTATCCGCTATACTATGGATAACATTGCTGAAACGGCAATTATTCCGGTACAGGATGTTCTCGAACTGGGAAATGAAGGCAGGATAAATACGCCAGGTACTTTGGGTGATCCCAACTGGAGATGGAAATTAAGCAGCTTCGATAAATTGTACGAACAGGCAGATTTTTTGGCCGAAGCAGTACGATTAAGTAAAAGGACAGGTGAATGTATGGAAATAACAAGACCTATGAAAGATCCGAAGAAACTTTTTGAAAAAATACTGGAACAAGAATACGGCAAAACCATAGCCCAGTGTTCAAACAGCGAGTTGTTAACAGGACTGTTGGGAATGGTAAAGCGCCTGGCCGTTGACAGGGAAAAATCAGATGATAAGCGTAAGCTTTATTATATATCCGCAGAATTTCTCATTGGTAAATTATTATCCAACAATCTGATTAATTTGGGCATTTATGAAGATATTAAGAAGCTTCTTGCGGCTAACGGACACAGTTTATCGGAAATAGAGGATTTGGAGCCGGAACCTTCTTTAGGAAACGGCGGCCTTGGGCGTCTGGCTGCTTGCTTTTTGGACTCTATTGCAACTCTTGGGCTGGCCGGAGACGGAATTGGTTTGAATTATCATTTTGGGTTATTTAAGCAAAAGTTTGAGAATAATCTTCAAAAAGAAGAGAAAAACCCATGGATAGAGAATACTTCCTGGCTTACGGACAGAAAGAAATCCTACGAGGTGGAATTTGGCGGATTTACGTTAAAGTCCAAACTCTATGACATAGATGTAATCGGGTATAAGAATCGAACCAATAAGCTGCATTTATTTGACACGGAGTTAGTGGATGAAAGCCTGGTGAAAAGTGGAATTGATTTTGACAAAAGGGATATAAAACGGAATCTGACTTTGTTCCTGTATCCGGATGACAGTGATGAGGCCGGAAAACAGTTGCGAATTTATCAGCAGTATTTTATGGTTAGCTGCGGCGCCCAGTATATTATAGAAGAGGCTTTAAACCGGGGCAGCAATCTGCACGATTTGCATGAATATGCGGTAATTCAGATTAATGATACTCATCCCAGCATGATTATTCCGGAACTGATTCGATTGCTGACAAAACAGGGAATTGATATGGAAGAGGCAATTGATATCGTAACCAAAACCTGTGCCTATACCAACCATACCATACTGGCAGAAGCCCTGGAGAAATGGCCCATTGATTATTTAAAGAAAGCAGTGCCTCAGCTGGTACCTATTATTAAAATTCTGGATGACCGTGTAAGACGGAAATACGGCAAGGAAGAATTAGCCATTATTGATAAGCAGGGCAGAGTTCACATGGCATCCATGGATATTCACTATGGCTTTAGCGTAAACGGTGTGGCAGCATTGCATACGGATATATTAAAATCTTCCGAGCTGAAACATTTTTATGATATATATCCGGGAAAATTTAACAATAAAACCAATGGCATAACTTTCCGTCGATGGCTTTTGCATTGTAACGGAGAATTAGCTTCCTACATAGAAAGTCTTATTGGAGACGGATTTAAAACCGATGCCATGGAGTTGGAAAAACTGCTGGATTATAAAAACGATGAAACCGTGCTGAAAAAACTTTTGGAAATAAAGCATAACAACAAATTAAGGCTAAAACAATGGCTTAAGAAAAATCAGGGCATTACGGTGGATGAAAATTCCGTATTTGATATTCAGATTAAGCGCCTGCATGAATATAAGCGCCAGCAGATGAATGCTTTGTATGTGATTCATAAGTATTTGGAAATTAAAAAAGGAAAACTTCCTCTAAGGCCTATTACGGTTATTTTCGGAGCAAAGGCCGCACCGGCTTATGTGATAGCCAAAGATATTATCCATTTAATACTTTGCCTGCAGCAGCTGATTAATACCGATAAAGAGGTAAGCCCCTATCTTAAGGTTGCCATGGTGGAAGATTATAATGTAACAAAAGCAGAGGTACTGATACCGGCCTGTGATATTTCCGAGCAGATTTCCTTAGCTTCCAAAGAGGCAAGCGGTACCGGCAATATGAAATTTATGTTAAACGGAGCCGTAACACTGGGTACTTTGGACGGAGCCAATGTGGAAATCAGCCAATTAGTCGGAAAGGCTAATATCTATCTGTTTGGCGAAACCAGCGACAAAGTAATCGAGCATTATAATAAGGCAGATTATATTTCCAAAGAATATTACCAAAAAGACCAGGATATTAGGGAAGTTTTGGACTTTATTATCAGCGAGCCCATGTTATCCATTGGCAATAGGGAGAATCTTGAAAGACTTTACAATGAAATTCTGAACAAAGACTGGTTTATGTCCTTGCTTGACTTTAAGGATTATGTCAGAGTCAGGGAAGAGGCATATAAGGATTACGAAGACCGGATGGCCTGGGCAGAAAAAATGCTGGTTAACATTGCAAAAGCCGGTTATTTTTCCTCCGACCGTACGGTTCAGGAATATAATCAGGACATATGGAAATTAAAAAAATAGTAAATGGTAAAAACAGTCTAAATTAATTTTTTGGAGACTGTTGTATAACGTAAAACGGATGCATACCATAGCGTTATACAACAGCCTCTTTTTCATCCTTAAGAATGAGTCCTTTTTGGATTTATTTTTTTCTGAATTCCTGAGGAGTCATACCAGTCAGGCTTTTAAATTGTCTGGAGAAATAAGAAATATTTGAAAATCCGGTGGCCAATGCTATGTCACATATGTTCATATTGCTGTACAACAATAATTCTTTTGCTTTTTTTATCCGTTCGGATAATATGAATGATGATAAAGATTCCCCGGTGGTTTCACGAAAGACGTGGGACAAATAATCGGGGCTTAAATATACAATGGAAGCCAGCTTTTTTCTTGTCAAATCTTCATTAACATGTTCGCGAATATATTTTTTAACTGTTTCTACAGAGGAGGCCGATTGACTTATTGTTATAAGGCATTTATCCAACACATCAGTTACGTGGGTAACCCATTTTATCATATCCTCAAAAGAGTTACATGCCTGTTCAAATATTTCTACAGAAGAACTGTCACTAAACAACAGATGAGCAGATTCGCCGTTTTTCTCCAGTATCGTGTATATAATTTGCATGAAATCATGGTAAAATCTCAATAAATCATTCCGGTCTGCAGTATTGGATTTCTTTAGTTCATACAGGTATTGAATGGCTTTTTTTCTGACTTCCAATTTTTTATGCTTAACCAACATATCTGGCCATTCTTCCATAGATATTAACTTTGGAGGATTTTTTTTAACCTGGGGAGCTGTTGTATCGATGATCTTACATTCTTCACTGAGATTACTTCTGGCTGTTTTGATAAGCTCCTGAAAGCGGCGCCCAATGGTTAATAAAGTGGTTTCATTGCCGGCATATATTTTAAAAATGCCAGGCAAAGATTTGTGCAGGGCATCCAAAGCCAAATGACATAAGTTCAAAAATTGAGCTTTATCCTTTACCTCATTTTTATTCATACAAATAAAATAATGCTGTTCATCCAGACGCGTAAAAATCACATTAATCTTTTGAACACCCCAGATTTCTGTAATAATATTTCGGATGGCATATTCATACAAGTTTATTTCCCATTGAACCTCGGAACGTTTTATGTATGCTTCCAGTAACCCAATAAAGAAACTGTCATTATATAATGAGGAAGGCAAATGGTATTGATTTAATTCTCTTAGTATTTGTACAGTATCTTCCGGTATAATTTGGGTACACAGATTAATCCAGAACTGTTCTTCCAACTTTTTTTTGTTGTCATTCCAATATTTTGCATTGGCTTTATCTAATTCATACAGTTCCATTTGTTTTACCTTTTGAATGGCATTTAAAAGGCATTCTTTTAATTTTTCGCTGTCCACCGGTTTAAGTAAATAATCGGTACTTTGAAGCTTAATTGCATTGCTGGCATAATCAAAATTTGCATAGGCAGTCAAAAAAATGGTTACAGTTGTATAATTATTTTCACGAATCCATTTTAACAGATCCAGTCCGCTTCCTTTTGGCATTTCAATATCGCTAATTAAAATATCAATCTTTTTGGTCTGAAATATTTGCTGAGCCTGTTGCATACTGTAAGCTTTCAACACCTCATCGATTCCCAAACTAGTCCAGTCAACAGAAAGATATAACCCTTCCACACTATAATATTCATCATCTACGATAAGTAGTTTCAATGTTGCTCCTCCTTTGTAAATGGAATATAAGGTAACTCCATCTGGACTTGTGCTCCGGCTCCCATACGGTTACTGAAATGAAAATGGCATTTATCAGTGCCAAACTCCAGAAAGGCCCTTTCAATCACATTGCTTATGCCGATACGTTCAGTCCGGCTGACCTTTACATATTCGTCTATATTTTGCAATTTTTTAAGTATTTTTTCACTGTAACCCGACCCGGTATCCCAAATACTGATATGTAAATAATCCTTATTTTCCTTTTTCATCAAAGAAGTTCTAATATGAATATCAATAGGCTTGTCCACTGCTACTTCGTACTTTATGGTATTTTCAACAAAGTTATGAATGAGCAATGGAATGACTGTTGCCGATAAAGAGTCTGGTGAACAATCCGTATACAGGTTGATACTGTTGGGATAACGTATTTTGGAAAGTTCGATATAATTTTCCACATGAGTGATTTCTTGTTTTAATGAAACGGTTTCACCGGATGAAAGAGTATAGCGTAAATGATTACTTAAGTCTTTTAGCATTAGTTTTGACAAATCATATCTTCCTATTTCTAACAGCTGATATACCATGCTGATGCAATTGATTAAAAAATGGGGAGCAATCTGTAGTTTTAAGTATTGCATCTGCACACTCTGCCTGGATAATTTTTCCTCATAAATTCCGATTTTAAGAGTTTTGATTTCACTGACCATCTCATTAAAAGCTTCATATACATCCTTAAATTCTGCACTTACATCCTGGTTGTTTACAACGGTTTCCAGATTCCCGCTTCGCAATGACGATATGGCCATGGATAAATTATGTAACGGCTGTATTACCCACCGTTTTGTGATAAAAACAGTAAATATCATCATACACAATATAAAAATAAGAGCAACGGAAAGCAGTATAATATAGTCTTGTGTTTCAACAAAAAATTGAGTTTCCGGAATCAGCGAAACAATATAGGAATCCATAATATTCATTTTAACTGATACCAGTAAGTTGTTTTTTTTATTCAGCTCTAACTGTTTATAGCTGTCCTGAGAAAATATTAAGTTAACAGACAGGGAGTCTACGGGCGCATTATTATTCAGGACGGTGCCATCGTGATTAACAAGAAAAATCTGTTCATTCAGCCCATTTCCGATCAGGGGGGATAAAGCATCATCGGCACTTATCCATGCGCCAATATAACTGCTGTGAATACGCAATACTTTAAACAGATAGTATTGTCCGTCTATCTGAATCGTAATCCAGTCCTTTTTATGATTTTTATCAATAAGACTGTTGTTTCCCATCAGGGGGTAAAGGGTATCCTTGATTGCCCGCAGTTTTTTATAGGAGAAGGAAGATTCTGTCTTTACATTGCCTCTCTTAAAACCAACCATAATTATGTTAACCCTTATGGCGGTTGGCCGTATATTCTATTCGGATTTTGGACTTTTTTATCAGGTTCCTATGAATCAGGGGGCGCTGTATGCTACAACCAATACGATTGATACTTATGTGTACCGGGGATTATTACAGCTTGGCAATATAGCAATGTCAGCGGCAGCAGGATTATATCAGTCCGTTGTCGGGTTCATATTAGTTCTGGGCGCCAATTTGCTGGTACGTAAAATTGATAAAGACAGCGCATTGTTTTAGGGAGGGCTATTAATATGAAGACAAGAGAAAGTAAGATTTATGATGCCGTTGGACATATTGTAATGATAATTCTTACCCTTATGGCACTGATACCCATTATACTAATGATTATATCCTCATTTACGGATAATAATGCATTGCTGAAAAATGGTTATTCCTTTATACCTGAGAAATGGAGCCTTTATGCCTATAAATGGTTATTTCAGTCCAACAGT
>JBKEEJ010000019.1:0-57284 GCA_047777345.1 Lachnoclostridium sp.
TTACCGGAAACAGTCAGAGTTAATCCTGCCAAAGTTATTATTATCGATGGTTTTATGATTTTTGAGAACAAAGAACTCAGGGACCTGATGGACATTAAGGTTTTTGTAGATACGGATGCGGATGAAAGGCTGATTCGCAGAATAATAAGAGATGTGAATGAACGGGGAAGAAGTCTGGAATCTGTTATTGAACAGTATAAAAAGACCGTAAAACCTATGCATGAGTTGTATGTGGAGCCATATAAAAGATATGCAGATATTATTATTCCGCGGGGCGGGTTAAATGATATTGCAATTGATATGTTAGCCCAGCGTATTGAGGCTATTTCCAGAGGAAACTAATCTATTCAATATAAAAATCATGATTGCACTTAAAGTGGCTGTGGCACAAGAAAGCCTTTGAATTAAACTTTATCCATATAGGGTTGATATAAGTTATAATTGGGGCTTTTCTTGTGCCACAGCTTTTTTTAATTCATGGAAAATTAAAAAAATTATTGGAAGATTGGCATAAAAAAAGTATTACTCGAATATATATGTATTTAAATAATTCAATTAATTTAAAATGGCATAACTATGAAGCATTACAGGAATAAAGTATATTTTTAAGATTTTAAAGATAAGTGGCCAATTCAGGGAAAGGGGGAATCTATGTTTTGCACTTCAGGTCAGTTATCTTTAAAAATAAATGAGGTAAGGAGTGATTAATAATGGATAAGGGAAGGAAAAGAAAATTAATTACTTTTTTATTGCTTCTTGTTATGGTTTTTAATCCGGCAGTTACATTTGCACAAAGCAATGGCTCGCAGCCCTTTTCATCCGTTAAGAGTGATCTTTATACGGAATCTTTGGACAAGATTGAACCCGGTTTAATGGATTCTCTTTCGGATGGGGATTACACAGAAGTAATTGTCTATCTGAAAAGTCAGGTTGACAGTATGGAGGTAGCAAAGCAAGCAAAAAGTGAATTTTCATCTGCGTTAACTCCATACAAGAAAAAAATTGAAGTAAGAAAAGAAGTAATTGAGGCCCTTAAAAACAACGCGGAAGATGCTCAGAAAAAGTTATTAAAATACATAAGCCAGGAAAAAGATAAAAACAATGTAGTGGAATATAAATCATATTACATAGTAAATGCAGTATATGTAAAGGCAAGAAAAGATGTTATTGAAAGTATTGCTTATATGGATGAAGTGGAGAAAATATATGAAAACAAACTTATAAAGTTAAATAAGCCACAGATTACCCTTGCAGCGCAGATTCCGGCAAGTGCCGAAGGTGTGGAATGGAATGTGGAAAAAGTCAAGGCAGATGAAGCCTGGATGCTCGGCATAGATGGCACAGGAGTTGTGGTTGGTATCATTGATACGGGAGCAACCTGGAATCACCCGGCACTTAAGGAAAAGTGGAGAGGATATAACCCTGATAATCCTGACAGCCCTGATCCGACAAGAAATTGGTTCGATCCGGTTGATGGAAGCACTTTGCCGGTGGATGATTCAGATGTTCCTCACGGAACCCATGTTTTAGGAACCATTTTGGGACAAGAACCGGATGGAAGCAATAAAATTGGGGTAGCACCGGGAGCAACCTGGATTGCAGCTAAGGCTTTCACGGCAGATGGGGGTTATGAAGACGACATATTGGCTGCAGCGGAATGGATGCTTGCGCCTGGCGGTGACCCAACCGCGGCACCGGATATTATAAACAATTCCTGGGGCGGTGATTCAGGATTGGATGAGTGGTTCCGGCCAATGGTAAATGCCTGGAGGGCAGCCGAAATACTTCCGGTATTTTCCGCAGGAAATGAAGAAGATGGAGCGGCACCACAGGGCTCTGTAAGTAATCCGGCTAATTATCCGGAATGCTTTGCGGTAGGCGCAACGAACATTAATAATATTCGTGCGGATTTTTCCAGAAGAGGACCCGGACCATATGATAATCTGAAACCGGATGTGTCGGCGCCAGGGGTAAATATTCGTTCATCTGTACCGGGAGGCTATGAAAGCGGATGGAGTGGTACAAGCATGGCAGCACCGGCTGTATCCGGAACAGCAGCTTTGATTTTATCCGCAAACAATTCCTTATCGGTAGAACAGGTAGAAAATTTATTGAAAGAAACAGCAGTACCTTTGGAAGATTCCGAGGATTCAGGTTACCCCAATAATGGATATGGATACGGATTAATTGATGCTTTTGAAGCCGTATCTGACATAACCGGCGGCACCGGCGTTATAGAAGGTAAAGTATTAAAAGAAGGAGAAGATTTAGGCGGACCGGTTATAAATCATAAGCAGGAAATATTTGAAACATTTATAGGTTCTATTGTTCCTGTCAGTGCGGAAGTTTCAGATGATGTTTCTGTGGTGGAAGTACAGCTTTTCGTTAGATTAAACGGAAAATCTTACTGGATTGTTTTACCAATGAACAGAACGTCGGGAGACCATAAATCAGGAATTTATACCGGAACAGTGACCAGTGATATTTTTGAACAGAAAGGTTTTACCTATGTGATAAAAGCAAGGGATTACGACGGAAATGTAGTGGTAAGTGACGAATATAAAGTAAACGTAAAGTTTGGTGCCCTTCCTGATGATTATGCAACAGATTTTGAAACCGAACCTCTTGGTTGGTTATTTGACGGGGAATGGCAATGGGGAGAACCGGCCAAAAATGTGGGACCGCAACCTCTTAGCGGATTAAAACTAATCGGAACAAATCTTTCTGGTAATTATGCCAATAATAGTAACAGTATTTTAGTTTCCCCACCTTTGGATTTAAGAAATAATGATTTAAAATTTGCACAGTTTCGAATCCGTCATTGGTATGAACTGGAAAACAATCATGATAAAGGAATTATATATGTAACCAACGATTACGGATCAACCTGGAATCCGGTAGCCGAGTATACCGGGTCTCAGACCCTGTGGAAGGAAATTGTCATTAACCTGAATGAATATATCGGATCAGATAATCCTGTTTATATTGCCTTCCGTTTGGTTACCGACAGCTCTGTGCAAAAAGCAGGATGGTATTTGGAAGATGCAAAGTTTATTGCCACCGATACACAAGCACCTTCCATACCGGCTAATTTAACCGGAAAAATAGTATTTGGAACCGCAGCCTTAAAATGGGATCCGGTACCGGAAGGGGATGTGGAAGGCTATAAAGTTTACCGTTCTGATTCCATAGACGGAGATTATATCCTTTTGGGAGAAACTTCCGGAACTTCCTATGGCGACAGGACTGCTTTGCCGGAACATACCTATTATTATAAAGTTTCGTCCTATGATTTTGTCGGAAATGAAAGCGAATATACACTTCCTTTGGCATTAGAAACAGGGACAGCGAAAGAATATGTATTTTTGACTGATTTTGAGGAGAATGATGGTAATTTTACAACAGGTGGCACTAATAATTCCTGGGAATGGGGTGAGCCTGTAGCGGGTCCCGGGGCTGGTTTGTATGGCAATAAGGTTTGGGCAACCAATCTTTCCGGAAATTACCTGAACAATACCAATGCATGGATTGAATCACCCCAAATTCAGTTGCCATCGGGGAAAAACAGTGTATTAACCATCGGCCATTGGTACGAACTTGAAAATAAATATGATAAGGGATATATTCAGATTTCTAAGAAAGACGGAAAAGATTGGTCGGCTTGGGTTAATATAGCACCGGATGGATATTTTACAGGTGAAGAAAAGACCTGGACAGAACTTAGCATACCGCTTAACAGTTCTTATCAGGGACAGACTGTAAAATTCAGATTTCTGTTAACATCTGACAGTTCATTTGTAAAGTCAGGATGGTATATTGATTATATTTTTGTTGATACCACTGGGGAAGTTTCCAAAAAGATTGGAATTCACAAAGGAAGCAAGGAAGCGGGAAATTCTTCTACAGAAAAGCGAAAGGAAAAAGAAGTTAAACCCCTCAAATTAAATTTAAAGCCAAAGAAATCAAAAAATACAGTAATTCGTAAAACAATCAGTGATGATACACTTCGGGCGGTTTCTTCCGTAACTACCGGGCTTCCCTTGGATGCTGTGGTTACTGTACTTGAAACAGGAAAAAGTGTAAGAACAAATCCGGCAGATGGGAAATATTCCATGAAGCATGTAGCCAATGAAGGAAACAGTACCTGGACTTTAAGAGTGGAGGCATATGGATATTATCCGGTTGAAACAAAAGTACATTTAGGGGAAAAGCAGATTGTTAAGAAGAATTTTGTTCTGGAAGAAATGCCAAAAGGAACTATTACGGGAAAAATCTTTGACAGGTATTCAAAAGATCCTATAGCCTATGCAACCGTAAGAGTGAAAGAAGATTCCAGAATACCGGCAGTTACAGCAGATGAAAACGGAGAGTTTGTAATACCGGATGTATATGAAGGAAATTACACACTGAAAGTAATGGCAGACGGATTTGATGTGGCAGAAGTAAGTGTAAGGGTAACCGGTAATGAAATCACACAGATTCAGGTACCCCTTAAGAGATTTGTCGGTTATGAAGAAGAAATTATTTATGATGACGGCACTGCGGAAAATGCTCTGGTTCTCAATTCAGCCGGTAATGGACTGGCTGTAAGAGTAACTCCTGCAGGTTTCGGAAAAGTAAAAGGAGCCAATATATATTTCTGGGGAAGCAGCTGGCCAAATCCCGGAGGAAATCAGATCGGAATTACTTTGTATGACACCGATGCGGATGGTAATCCGGTTTCCCTGGATACTCAGCCTAAGATTGTTAATGTAGTAAGAGGAGAATGGAATTATATTGACCTGTCCGATTTTGGATTTGCTACGGGCAGAGACTTCTTTATTGCTACTTATCAGACAGCAGCGGGTACTTCCTCTCCCGGAACCGGCATTGATGAGGCAAGTCCTTATGGGGACAGATCTTATCTGTATGTGGGAAATAACTTCACTCCTTTGGAAGATGCAGGTGTAGGCGGCGGATTAATGATAAGGGCAAGGATGGAGTATTCGGTAGACACACCTGCAATCACAAATCTAAAAGACGTTAATTATACAAATCAGGATTCCATATTGGTAGAAGGCACGGTAACTGCCGACGGCAAGGTGAATTTTTATGTTAACGGCGTAAAAAGCGATGTGACAGATACCATAAACAAAACTTTCAGTAAAGAAATCACACTGTCTGAGGATGAGAGCATAATTACCGTTACATCGGAAGTAAACGGAAAAGAAACAGAACCTTCGGAAGGGAAAACAGTAATAAAAGATAAAACTGCACCGGAATTAAGCATTACAGAGCCGGCCGACGGTTTGATTACCAAGGAACGAGTTGTGGATATTATAGGAACCGTTTCGGATGAACATTTTGATCGTCTGGAAGTGGATGAGGAAGCTGTGGAAGTGGCAGACGGCTCCTTCCATATTGAAAAGATTGTGCATAAAGGAGAGAATACATTCCGGGTAAAAGCTTATGATCTGGCAGGCAATATTACAGAAAAGTCCGTTACAGTTATTATGAAAAATGATTTGCCGGAAATAATCGATTTGGAACCATCCGAAGATGTTACACTGTTACCTGGCGAAGAACTGATGGTAAGTTTTACTGCTGAGCCGGGCGGAAACGCTGCTTTCAGGATAATTCTTCCAGGCAGTATTAATGCTAAGGCTAACGGAAAAGTATCTATGGAAGAAGTTTCGGATGGATTCTATGTTGGAACCTGGACAGCTCCGGAAGCAGAGGTGAAAGGACTTATTGTTGAAGTGGAATTTTCTGATAAAGCGGGAAATAAAGTTACTGCTTTGGCAGAGGGCAAGGTTAACATTACCGCAGAACCGTCCATAAATAACCTGGAACCTTCGGAAGATGTGACTTTAGCAGGCGGAGAAGAACTGACGGTAAGTTTTTACAGCAAAGAAGGGGGAAAAGCTAATTTTCGACTGGTATTTCCAGGCCTTTATACCATAATGAATACCAAAAATAACATGAATGAAGTATCCCCCGGATATTATGTCGGAACCTGGACAGCTCCCTATAATACCAAAGTAAGCGGTCTTGTGGTGGAAGTAAACTATACGGACGCTGCCGGAAAGACAATCACGGCTACGGCAGCGGGAAAAGTTAATATAGCAGAATCTAAGAGTGAAGAAAGCGTAGTAATACCCATGATACCAAAAACATCGGAAATTCCGGAAGTAACGGAAAAAATAAAGGTCCCGGGAACAACGGAAGAAATAGATATTTCTGAGACGACAGAGGTTAAGAAATCAATAATACAGGTACCTTAAAGCTTCTGCTTATAAATTCTTCCTGTTAGAATCAGAATGAAATGAACGTATTAATATATTTGCTTTTTCAGAAAGGTTTTCAATAAAATAAAAAAGGCGTATTAGGGGTTCTGGTATTATAGACCCTAATACGTCTTTTTTTGTTGACGGCATTTTATTTGCCAAGAGCAAAATATCGGTCAGAATAATATTTCCTCCTTCTGGTTTCCACGGTTACCAATGGATAACTATCAATGGGTTATAATGGATAGATTTCGTCCTGTCAACGAGAATACTTTAATTTATTGGACATTATTTATAAAATTTATCAATTTGCAGGAGAAAATTTAGTATATTTAACATAGCAAGATTTTGGAACTAAAAAGCAACAATTAGAAAGAAAATCCTTATTTTGTCTGTTACAATAAAATTACCATAAAGATTGACCTCATAAATAAGATTAAAATTAATCATTTGGAGGAGGATTGATTATGAAGTTTAAGAAGTTTTTGGCCTGCCTGCTGACTTTGATAATGGCAGCCAGCTTACTTACAGGATGTAAGGGCAATGGTAAGGATACGGATGTATCAAAAAGTAAAGATTCTGATGGGGACGTAGTGGAAATTAAATGGATGTTCTGGGATGATTTGACTGCTACGGATGATTTAATTTCCAAAGGCTACGCAGAGGTACTTGACAGATTTAATAAACAATACGCTGGAAAATACCATGTTACACCCATTACTACGAATCTGGAAGAGTATGATACGAAGTTAAATGCCTTAATTGCAGCGAACAACTGTCCGGACGTATTCATATGTAATCCTGGACCAAATTTAACCCAGTATGTGGAATCGGGAACAGCGGCAGATCTTACCGATATTTTAACGAATCAGGAAAAAGATTGGTATGATTCTTTTACCAAAGGAATTTTTGAAAGATTAACTTATGATGGCAAGATTTATGCCGTTCCGACTAACTTTGCGGCGGCTCTGGTTTTCTATAATACGGAAATGTTTAAAAATGCAGGTGTGGAAGTCCCCACTACTTTTGACGAATGGATTGATGTTTGTGAGAAATTAAAAGCAGCCGGTTATACGCCTATATCCTGTTCCGCAGGAACGGCTTGGTGCTTATCGATGATTGCCGGTTATCTATGCGACAGAGCAGGGGGGCCGGATAACTTAAAAGGCGTCAATGAAGGAACTCTGGATTGGACAAGCGAATCCTTTATCACTGCCGGTGAAAAACTTGTCGAGTTGTCTAAGTATTTTCAGGATACCGCAGCCGGAGATTCCAACGATCAGGCAACTGCCGCTTTTTATAACGAAGAAGCAGCTATGCTGGTACAGGGATCCTGGGCTATCGCACAGATGAATGGCGCAAGACCAGAATTTGAAGACAAATGCGGCGTATTTAATTTCCCGGCAATCGAAGGCGGAGCAGATCCGCATCGTATGATTGTGAAAACAGATAACCTTGTTATGAGCTCCACAACAAAGCATCAGGATGCTTGTATTGCCTTGATGAAGTGCTTTACCGATGAAACGGCTCAAAAATATACGGCAGAAATCGGAGGTAAAATCCCTGTAATTAATGTGGACTATGATAAAGACAAGGCTCCGAAACAACTCAACTATGTAATGGATATCTTAAAAGATGCAACTGGTACCTTAGGTTTCTATAACGAATCCCTGGCATCTGTGGAAGCAGGCGATGTGTTTGATAATGCCATGGTTGATTTATATCTTGGAAGTCTGACACCGGAACAGGCATTTCAACAAGTACAAGACTATTATGAAGAAAATGTTTGGAAAAAATAAATTATAATTGATTTTACAGATACGGGACTGGTATATACTGGTTCCGTATCTTCATAGAAAAAAGAAAGATATGGTTCCATATATAAATAACAGATTACTTATGGAGGTGGCCCTATGGACAAAATATATCGTAATAAGGCGGCTATTATAATATTTATAGCCCCAGCTTTTATTTTATTTACGGCCGTTTTACTGATACCGATTTGCCAGGCGTTTTACTATTCCTTATGTGACTGGAATGCATTGACCTCACCTAAGTTTGTTGGATTTAAAAATTTTATAAAATTATTTACCGACGATTCCACTATGCGGTTTGCACTGAAGAATTCCCTGTTTTTCATGCTGTTTTCGGTAGTATCCCAGCAAATTATGGGACTTTTGCTGGCAGCATTATTAACGAATATAAAGTGGGGCAGGAACCTGTTTAAAAATATATATTATTTACCGGCAGTTTTGTCATCTGCAGCTTTGGGACTTTTGTGGTCATTTTTATTTAATCCTAAGATGGGGGTTAATCAGCTTCTTGCGAAATTTGGTATAAAAGGTCCCTTGTGGTTAATGGATACGGATGGTTTTATCGTATTGGGAATGTGGGTTATTGGCTTTGTGGCTTTGTGGCAATACGTAGGAACCACCATGATGTTATATATGGCTCAGATTATGGGTATTTCCAGAAACCTCTACGAAGCTTCCTATATTGACGGGGCAAGCAAAGCACAAAGTTTTCGTTACATAACACTGCCTTTGATTAAACCTATGATTGCAACTACTTTATCCTTAAACTGTATTGGCTCCCTGAAATTTTTTGATTTGGTTTACAATATGACCCAGGGCGGACCCAATCACAGGACGGATGTGTTGGCCACTCATTTGTACTTTCAGGGATTCCAGTATTTTAAATACGGGTATGCCAGTGCCATTGGGGTTGTGCTGTTGATATTATGTCTTATTGTCACATGGATAATTGATAAGTTATTTAAATCAGAAGCTTACGAAGGTTAGGGGGAAATGTGGTGAAAAAGGTTAAAATCAGTAAAGTTCTCATTTATATATTTCTGGTCTTATTGGCTTTGTTATATATTATGCCACTTGTATGGGTAATATCGGTATCCATTCGTTCCAATGCGGAAGTTTTTAAAAATCCTTTTGGCATTCCGGAAAAATTCCTGTGGGAAAATTATGCGGTAGCATGGACAGCCGGTAAGCTTGGCAGAGCAACCTTAAATTCCGTCATTGTCTGCACCATTACTCTGGTTGTCAGCCTTTTTGTTGGTGCCATGGCGGCATTTGCCATTGGCCGTATGCGCTGGAAACTTTCCGGTACCACTCTCGGGTATTTTATGATTGGTATGATGATTCCGGTTCACTGTGTGCTGATTCCAATCTACGTATCATTTTCCAGAATCGGACTTACCAACCGACTAAGTTCCTTAATTTTACCTTATATAACGTTTTCCCTGCCTATGACGATTTTTATTCTGGTTAATTTCTTTCGGTCAATGCCGGGTGAAATGTTTGAAGCAGCCTGTATAGATGGATGTTCCATTTTCAGATGCTTTTTTGAAATTGCTCTTCCGCTTTCTAAAACAGGGCTTTTTGTCACAGGATTAATGACCTTTATTAACAACTGGAATGAATTATTAATGGCAATGGTATTTATTTCAGATGCAAACAGAAAGACCTTGTCCGTATCTCTTACCTATTTTGTGGGGCCTTATTCTACCAACTACACCCAGATGTTTGCAGCCATAGTAATTGCAATCGCTCCGTCTATAATTGTATACAGCTGCTTTAGTAATCAGATTGTGGAAGGCCTAACAACAGGAGCCATAAAGGGATGAAAAAAGAGATTAATCGGTATACATATCTTTAAATTCTGTCGGAGTACATCCTTTAATAATTTTAAACATGCGGATAAATGCAGAAAGACTGCTAAAACCACAGCAATGAGCAATTTCCGTAATGGAAAGTTCGTTGTTCATTAGGAGTTTTTCTGCATTTTCAATTTTTTTGGTATTTAAATATTTATAAAAGGATACGTTGGTATATTGCTTAAATAACCGGCTGAAATGGTATTTGCTGTAGCCGGAAATATCGGCAACATCGTCTAAGGTAATATCCTCATTATAGTGCTCATTTATGTAATTGCAGATATTTAAAAAAAGTTCCGTATACTCTTTTTGCTTTTTAAGATTATTGTTAAAATTCGATGCGTTGGCAGTATAATTACGGCCAATCAGCACAAAAATTTCAATTAATTTGGAATAAATAGCTGCTTCGTTTAAAGGTTCATCCAAAAAATATTCGTCCGCAATCTCCAGTAGTAAATTCTTAATTCTTTCATGAGCATTAGGGGCATTTTCCGGCGTAATAACAGTCACCGGCGAAATTAGAGAAAGGGTTGTTCCTAATTCCTTAAAGCCGTATAGAAGGGAAAAATCCGCCTGGAAAATCAGCCGTTTGCCAACCGCTGCTTCCATACTGTGAATAGCTCCCGGGTTAATTATTATAACATCGCCTTCCCGCAGAGTAAAATTCTGATTGCAGCAGGTAACGTAATAGGGATTTTCGGTTGGCATAATAATTTCAAGGGGAGAATGCCAGTGGCTGGGATAAGCTTCAAATTCCTCATTATCATAAAGCCTTATATTGGTGTTGGCTTTAAAATTAACAGTTTCTTTAATACCATTAAGATTTTCAATCATAATAATACGACCTCTCCATATACCATTCGTAAGCAAAATAATTACTTTGCTTATTAGCAAAACCAGTTTTACGTGGTGAGATTTTGTCAGGTAATATTCAGGGTAATATATATAGAAGCAGCTTTCTGATGTATATATCTATTAAGCTTATTTACTCTGGCTGTCTCTACGATATGGTACACAGTAGTACATTAAGCTATCAATCCTGAAAATCTGTTTTCATTATATCATAAAAGGCTGAAAGAATCCAGTAAGAGGGGTTTTTGACAGTGCCGGCAAACTTCACTATTATCCGGGATTCCGGTAGCCGGATTTACATTAACGGTCAGTATCAAATTTAAAAAAAGCAGATTCCGGCTTTCAATCTGTTTTAAAATGATGGGGTAACACATATGATAAAATGATTATTGTTGTGTCCTTTTGGGTTAATCGGAATGGAGATTAAAAGTTTATACAAAGACATATGCAGAAAAGTACTGGTTCGATTCCTTATCATCCTTACTGTACTCATATTGGCTTACTTACTGATTGCCTTATATTTTAACAGCCATTTTTTAATCGGAACCGTTATTAACGGTGTAAATGTTTCATTAAAGGCTTATAAAGATGTGGATGCAATTATGGAAGAACATGTGAATGGTTTTATTCTTACCGTTACGGAAAGTGACGGAAAAAGGGAAGAAATCAAAGGACAGGAGATTGGATTGAAATACAGGAAAAATAATAATATACCCCAGATTTATAAGCTGCAGAAATCCCTGCACTGGGGAAAATCCATATTTCAGCACCGGCATTATGTTACGGACAGTGTGTTTGCATTTGATAACAATGCCTTAATTAACAGAATAAACCGGCTTTCCTGCCTTAACCGGAAGGTTACAGAGCCTCAAAATGTTAGTTATGAATATAGTGATGGTATTTATGTACTTGTTAAAGAAGTGCATGGTAACAGAATCAACAGGAATAAATTGGTAAAAGAAATTGTAAACTGCATAAAGACCGGAAAAAGTAACCTGGATTTAAAAGAAAGCGATTGCTATGATAAACCGGAATATACAATGGAGTCGGAAAAGGCCCGTAGGACGCTAAAAGTTTTAAATAAGTATGTTTCATCCAAAATTACATATTTGCTGGGAAAGGAACAGGAAACATTAGACGGGGATACCTTTCATCACTGGATCAGGGTAGATGAAAGTCTGAATGTTCTTATTGATAAAACTGCCGTTTCCCGATATGTAAAAACTCTGGGGAAAAAATATAATACGGTTGGAATTGCCAGAAAGTTTAAAACTTCCGTGGGAAAAACCATTGAAGTAAAAGGAGGGCTTTACGGCTGGAAAATCAATGAAAGCGAGGAAACAGCACAATTAATAAAGGACATCGGCAAAGGAAGTGTTACCGTAAGAGAGCCCGTATATAAGCAAAGAGCCTTATACCGGGGAGATAATGAAATCGGAAATACTTACGTGGAAATAAATATTACAAGACAGCATTTATGGTTTTATAAAGATGGAAAACTGATTGCCCACGGGCCTGTGGTAACAGGAAATCCTAACAAGGGCAACGCGACGGTGGTAGGTACCAATATGCTTAATTACAAACAGGAAGGAGCAGTTTTATCAGGGCCAGGCTATGAGGTAAAAGTAAAATACTGGATGCCATTTTACGGTAACATTGGATTACATGATGCCAGCTGGCGGCATGCCTTCGGAGGGAATATTTATAAAAACAGAGGTACCCATGGGTGTGTCAACGGGCCTTTGTATTTGGTAAAAAAGATATATGAAAATATTGAAGAAGGAATATCATTTATCAGTTACGAGGAATAAAGATTTTGACTTTCCTGCCTGTTGACATTGAATACCTAAAAAATATCATGTATACTGTATAGGGATAAAAATTAAATAGGGCCAGATGAAAGGTTATTTGCCGGTCAGATAATTTTTATCTGGCACTGACTGATTTAGGAGACATAAAAATGGACATGAAAAATAATTATGTAAAATTAGGAGATTTTCCTTCCGGTTTGGATAAAGAAAGCACCAATTACACAGAAAGGAAAAGCATCGTTTTTTTATTGACAACAAAAGCAAATGTGGCGTATCTGGATGACAACAGTACTCTAAGACAAGGGTTAGAGAAAATGAGGTATCATGGGTATACTGCCATGCCTGTCGTTTCCCAGGACGGAACCTATGTGGGAACGGTCAGCGAAGGAGATTTTTTGTGGCATATGCTGGATTCCGGTATGTATTCTATGAAGTCTCAGGAGGAGTATTATATCAAAGATATACTTAGAAAAGGCTGGAATCCCGCAGTTAAAATAAATGCTACCATGGATGAATTGCTCCTTCGTGTAATGGATCAAAATTTTGTACCGGTTGTTGACGACAGGGACAAGTTTATGGGAATTATAACCCGTAAGGATATTATAAAATATTATTACGATCTGCTTATAAAAGAGAGAAAGGAAAAATCAGTAAGTCATATTAAGGCCAATATATAAGTTTTTCAATATATATTTACATAAAAAAAACTGACAGTGTTCTTATTGGTTCAAAGGTGTGCTTTTGTGTATAAATTCCAGATTATCAGCAAATAACTATTACATAAATTTTTTTGCTTATATTTTATGTTAAAGTGAGGAATCAGTTATGAACAGCATCAGACTTAATATTGAAGGACTGAACGAGCCGGAAACCCAGGAAAGGGTAAGAAACCAGCTGGAAGGAATTGTTGGAGTACAGAAGGTTTTTTTAAGCACAGGCCAGGATTACGTAGATATTAATTATGACCATCAGACTTCCGCTGCAGAGATTAATAATCATCTGCAAAACAATGGTTATAAAGTAACGGATATTAACTTTAGCTAAAACGTATATTTTCAGTTTTTATCCGTAATTTTATTGAAGCGCAGTTGAGGATGCTGACAGCCTTAAGTTAGACTTAATCAACATCCCCAACGAAAGATAAATTAAATCAACTTATCAGACATCTTTTAATTTTAAAATAATCAATTCATTTAATCTATATAACTGACAGCCTTATATGGCTTTCTGTAATTATATTCCGTAATACGGATTCCCATTTTAGGACTGCCGGCGGATATTACTTTGTTGTTGCCAATATACAGGGCAACATGATTTATCACTTTATTTTTCCTGTAAAAAATCAGATCACCAGGTTTTCTGTCATCAAGAGGAATTTCTCTGCCACCGGCAGCCTGTTCTTTTGAGGTTCTGGGAATGTGAATATTAAACTTTTTAAAAACGGATTGGGTAAATCCGGAGCAGTCTGTTCCTTTTGTCAAACTTGTTCCACCCCATTCATAAGGATTTCCTATAAACTGCAGCGCATATGCCACGATTTCCGCCCGGACAGATGACGAATCCTTTCTAGGTTTTGCCGATGATATATATAAATAATACTGTTTACCCTTCTCTTTGGTTTTTGGAACTTTCATATTAAGCTTATCACCTTGCTTTCATCCGGGACTGTCACAAGAAAACTTTGTTTACCTGGTGGCAGCCCTGTTATTAAAGAAGGAATGACTGAACCAATTATTAAATGATTTTGCTTCCCCTTAACTTTGTCTTAAGTTTATCTGGTTGATAAAATATTTTGTTTTTGTAAACAGTAAAAATATATATATCATTATTATATTATGAAAAAAGTAGTAATTCGTGATAATTCGACAAGTTCTGTCTTACAGAAAAAGGGCTATTTTTCTTTTTGCCTGTATTTTAATGTTTGCATTCCGCCTTCAATCAGTTTATCAATCGGTTGGTTATGGGAACGGCAAATCCGTTTTAAACCATAAAGGGATTCGGGATTATTGTCAATTAAGTTTACTCCGTATGTACAGGACAGGGTAGCTTTAAACCCCATTTTTTTAATAATACTTTCGGTTAAATCGTTGTATTTGCCATATGGATAGGTAAAAGTAGTTGGAGCCTTATTCGTTACCGCCATAATTTTTTCCTGAAGTGTTGTTATATCTTCTGTAATAACGGCTTCATAGTGTTCTATGGATTCGTTTGTCATGGGATAGCAGCCGTATCTGCCATTGCGTATTTTATGCAGGTTATAGGTATGATTCTGAATTTCAACCAGGCCGGACTGATCCATTTCCAGCAACTGATCCCAGGTCATGGAAGCATAATTGATATTATCATCGGAAACTTTGGAATAATCATCCGTGCTTTTGCCTACAATTGACAGAACAATTTTTTGATTGTATTTTTTTAGCAGAGGAAAAACATTTTTATATATGCTGATATAGCCGTCGTCAAAGGACAGAATAACCGGATTTTTCGGCAGGGGAGTGCCTTCGTACACATAATCGATAAGTTGTGACATGTGTATGGTATTATAATTATTTTGCGTTAAGTATTTCAGATCGCTTTCAAATTCATAAGGACTTATTACATCTTTTCCAAGGTTGGTGTTTTTTACCTGATGATACATTAAAATGGGAACACATACGGTCTGGTTGTTTGTGGAGGCGGCATAAATATCGATTAAATTCCTTATAATGGATAAGGATAACAGACTAAAGATAAAACCCAGAATAAGGGTTTTAAGAATATGATTTTTTTTTCGCATAATTCCATCACGAATTCTTTTTTATAGAATTATATGTTGGAAAACCGGGAACCTAGCCTGGCTTATTATGATTTAATTAATTTTTAATAGATAGATAAAAAGGGCTTGTCACAAAGGGAAGCGAAACAGGCTAATGGGAAAAGTGATAATCTTATAGCTTCATACTGTGACAGCCCAAAATAAAGTAAGGATGAAAACGAAAAATATGTTATTCGGATTCTTTTTTAATCATATCTTCCAGAATTTCTTTTGTTTTTTCCGGGTCATGGCCGTAGTTTTCCAGAACTTTCGTGACAGTTTCATAGCCTAATCTGGTTGTATATTCTGTGGCAAAGGTAAGGGAATGTTTTAGGAGCTTACCGCACCGGTCAGGATTGGCCTTAATAAGATCAATACATTTTTCCCGGAACAGCTTCACCGAATGGCATAACAACTCTAAGCTTTCCAACAGGGAATCTGCAATAAGGGGCAAAAAAGCATTCAGCTCAAATTCTCCGTGTGCCGCCGCGGTGGTTATGGCATAATCATTTGCCATAACACGTATGGAAGTCTCAATAACCATTTCCGGAATTACCGGATTAACTTTTCCTGGCATAATGGTACTGCCCAGTTGCAAAGGTTGTAATTTAATTTCAGCAACTGGGTTGGAGTTCATCAGCCGCAAATCGTTTGCAATTTTCATCAGATTAACGGCCAGAGATTTTAATAATCCGGAAACCTCCACAAAGACATCATTGTTTTGCGTAATATCAAGAGGATATTCCGCAACGGCAAGGCCGATGCCTGTTAAGTTTCTTAAAGTTTCTATAATTCCGAAACGATATTTTTTGTCCGCATTAGTTCCGGTGCCGATGGCAGTACCCCCTATATTTACCTGACGCAATCGTTCTTCCACTTTATATAAACGCCATCTGTCACGGGCAATGGCCTGGGCATAGGCGCCGAATTCGGCACCTAAAGTAATAGGCACCGCGTCCATCAGTTCTGTTCTTCCAACTTTTTTTATGGAATCAAACTCGTTTTCTTTTTTTTGGAGTGCTTCCTGAAGCTTTGCGCACTGGTCGCTTAACTGTCTTAAAATTTCAATGGCTGAAATACGTAAGGCGGTCGGGTAAACATCATTGGTTGACTGACCCCGGTTTACGTCATCCAAAGGATGAATTTTGTCATAAGAACCATAAGGATAACCGGCTTCTTTTAATGCCAGATTGGCTATTACTTCGTTTACATTCATATTGGCGGAAGTTCCGGCTCCACCCTGAAGAGCCTGGGTAATAAACTGATCATCTGCCTTTCCGGATAAAATCTGGTCACAGGCAGTTATTATATAAGGACAGATTCCTTTCTGGTCTGCCCCTATGTCAATGTAGGTCATGGCCGCCGCTTTTTTTATCTTAACCATAGAATAGATTAAACGAAGGTTGGTTCTTTTGTGATTTAATTGAAAGTTTAAAGCAGCCCTTTTTGTCTGCAAACCATAAACTTCGTAATCCTGTAATTCCATCTGGCCTAATTTATCGGTTTCTGTTCTCATATTTACCCCATTTCTTTTATTGGATTTCATCAAGAATGGCTTCAAGATGAGGGAAAATTTGCAGGCTTCGCTTTAATATTCCCTGCATATAGGCTATGGTTACGCCGTAATTTGTAAAGGGTATGCCCTGGTCTACGGCACATTTCATACGGTAACGGACTTCCCGTTCGTTTAACATACAGCCCCCGCAGTGAATAATCAGTCTGTAATCTGACAAATCCTCCGGAAATTCGGTGCCGGATGTAAATTCAAAAGTTAAATTTTTGCCTGTATAATTTTTTATCCACCGGGGAATTTTTACCGTACCGATATCGTCACACTGACGGTGGTGGGAACAGCCTTCGGAAATTAATATTTTATCGTTGTCCTTAAGCTTTTCGATAGCCGCCACACCCTTTACCGCTGTATCCAGAAAGCCCTTATATCTGGCCATCAGTATGGAAAAGGAGGTAAGGGGTATGTTAGGCGGAGTATCGGCGGATACTTTTGCAAATACCTGGCTGTCGGTAATTACCATAGCGGGTTTTTTGCCCAGCTGATTTAAGGTATCACGAAATTCATATTCTTTTACGACGATGGCAGTGGCATCGGCTTCCAGTATATCCCGTATGGTCTGCTGCTGGGGAAGAATAAGTCTTCCCTTCGGTGCAGCCTTGTCAATCGGTGTAACCAGTACCACAAAATCCGACGGATGTAACAAATCGCCTACAATTTTTAATTTTTCATCTTCCGTAGAAGTTAAATGGGCAATTTTTTCTTTCAGTTCATAAATGCCAGTCTGTAACTTGGCACTGACATAGATTTCATTGGATTTTGCTTCGGGGACACTTTCCAGTAAATCCGCTTTGTTGTAAACAATAAGATAAGGAACCTCTTTGGCTGTAAAGGTTTGAATCAGGTCAGAATCCGTATTCTGAATTCCTTCGGTGGCGTCTACCACAAGGACTGCAATATCTGTCTTATTTAACACCTGTTTTGCCTTTTTTACACGAAGTCCCCCAAGTTCTCCCTCATCGTCTATACCTGGCGTATCAATAATCATAACCGGACCTAAAGGCAAAAGTTCCATAGCCTTATATACCGGATCGGTGGTAGTACCTTTTACATCGGAAACCACAGCCAGAGCCTGGCCGGTTACCGCATTAACCAGACTGGATTTACCGGCGTTACGTCTGCCGAAAAATCCGATATGAATTCGATTGGCGGATGGTGTGTCATTTAATCCCATAATTTTTACCTATTGGATATCACAGAAAGCTCGGAAGCTCTGTGATACCGCCACAGTATGTGGCATCCTTTCTATAATAGATTTTCATTTATTGTTTAAAACTTAAGTAATATGCATGATAATCTTTTGTTCTTGACTTTATTACAGCTTTCAATTATATGAGTTATATTTAAAATCAGGTTTCAAAGAAAAAATGCGCCCGAAAGGACGCTGAAATCTTTATCTATTACATTATATCATTGCAAAAAAATAATGTCAATTCAGATAGCTGCCAACTGTAAAAGTTGATAAAGTTGGGGCATTTTACTGTAAGTTAGTATTTAGTATATAATATAGAGTAATGATGAAAAAATGAGATGGAAGGTTTATATATTATGGTAAAGAAAACAATTATAAAATGAACATGATTTTTTTGTTGAAATTCGTAGAAAAACTGTCAAGAACCAAAATGCTATCGTATAAATATGGTGCTGCATGAAAATAATGACCGGAATATTTTTTTCATTCATAATGATGCAAAAGATTTTCAATTATCTTGTATTGACAGCATATTATTAAATCAAATATCATTTCTATATGAGCAAAGATTATATAAGAATTACAAAACCGAAGAACATTATGTTTATTACAGTAAGACATCTGTAAATGATTATGATTTAGTTTCAGAATTTAGCTCCAATTATACTATTGCAGGAAAAGACAAATCATCAGTTGATGCACCTGTCCTTAGTCAAGAGAAAGCACGTTATGTATATCTCCGTATATTAGAAAAAGTAAATGATTTATACAAATAAAGATTGTATTACCGTTCACTTTCCTTTGCTAATGGATACAGGTTGCGAATAACTTTCTAAGAAAGGGAAGAGATATGGAAATAAAAAAGGTTACGCTAATTGGTTTAGGTGCAATGGGATCCTTTTTTGCTCCCAAACTGGATAAATATCTGGGAAAAGAAAATTTCCGTGTACTGGCAGAAGGAGAGAGAAAGAAAAGACTGGAGTCAAGAGGAATAACAATTGCAGGTAAACAGTATCATTTTACTGTCATAACGCCGGAACTTAAAAATGATACGGCGGATTTAATAATTATAGCTGTAAAAGACACTGGACTCGAAAAGGCCATTTATGATATAAGGAATCAGGTTGGAGAAAATACCCAGATACTTTGCGTTTTAAATGGAATTGACAGTGAAGAAAGGGTAGCGGCTGTTTATGGATGGGACCATGTCCTGTATTCCTATATGAGGGTTTCTATTGTTATGAAAGACGGAGTGGTGGATTCTATTCCGGAATGGGGCAAGGTACATTTTGGAGAGGCGGAAAATACCGTGCTTTCAGACCGGGTTCTGGCAATTAAGAATCTTTTTGATGCCAGCGGCATATCATACAAAATTGATCCGGATATGATAAGGGGAATATGGTATAAGTTTATGTGTAACATTGGAGAAAACTTACCCTGTGCCATGTTGGGAATCCCTTTCGGGGCTTACCAGGTAAGCGAACATGCCAATGCAATCCGAAGGGCAGCCATGAGAGAAGTTATGCTGATTGCACAAAAACTGGGCATCGATTTGAACGAATCGGATATTGAATTTCAGGAGCAAACGGTTAAGCGGCTTCCTTTTCATAATAAGCCATCTACCCTTCAGGATCTGGAAAATGGGCGGCCAACCGAAATTGAGATGTTTGCCGGCAAAGTGGTAAAACTTGGCAGGGAGCTAAATATTGATACGCCTTTAAACTGGATGTTTTATCATGCAATACGGATATGTGAAGAGAAGAATATGGGTAAATTCAATGGTTGAGGCAAGATAATTGCTTTAGGGATAATTAGTTGACATACTGTATACTCACTTTATGATATATTATCAATAAAAATTATCGATATCCTTTCTTGCAAGAATACCTGTAAGAGGTATAATAATAAAAAATGGAACTATATACTTTGAAAAAAGAAGCAGGAGATGCCAAAGATGTCAAAAGAAAGAAAACTGGTAAAATGTATCGTATGCGGTGAAATATTTGATGAGGAACTTAGTACCTGTCCGGTATGTGGGGTTGGAAGGGAATATTTTATCCCTTATGACGGAAAAGAAGCAGAGTTTCATAAAGATACGAAAGAAACATTTGTAATACTTGGTAACGGAGCAGCCGGTATCAGTGCTGCGGAAGCCATACGAAAACGCAATGCTACCTGCCGGATTATTCTTATATCAAAGGAAACGGAGCTTGGCTATAACAGGCCAATACTTACCAAAAGGCTTAGTACTTTGACTTCCGCATCAGGAATTTTGATTCATAAGCCTGAATGGTATGAGAAAAATCATATTGACAATTATCTGAACAGAGAAATCAGTAAAATAGATATAGAAAAGAAAACCGTCATACTAAAGGACGGAGAAGAAGTAGGTTACGACAAATGTATTTATGCCCTTGGAGCGGAAAGTTTTATACCCAATATAAAGGGAAGCCGGAAAAAAGGTGTTAAGGCAATCAGAAATATTCAGGATGTCATTGATATCAGGCAATTATGCCAGAATGCAAAAAATGCAGTTGTAATAGGCGGCGGCGTATTAGGACTGGAAACTGCCTGGGAACTGAGTAAATTCTGTAAGGTAACTGTTCTGGAAGCGGAAGATAAGCTTATGGTCAGACAGTTGGATGATACGGCCAGTGAAATTATGGGAAACATTATAACAAAAGCAGGCATTGATTACCGGGTTGGAGCTGCCGTATCAGAAATTACAGGAGAAGAAAAAGTTAACGGCGTAGTACTGAAAAACGGAGAAGAATTTAAAGCTGACCTGGTCATTGTTTCCTGCGGCATTGTCCCTAATATTACCTTGGCTAAGGAAGCAGGCATAGAAGTAAACAGGGCAGTGAAGGTAAACAGAAATATGGAAACCAATATTCCAGGTATTTATGCCTGTGGAGACTGTGCAGAATGTGAAGGAATAAATTACGGCGTATGGGCCCAGGCTGTTGACATGGGAAAGACAGCAGGTGCCAATGCGGCAGGCGAGAAAATAACCTATGATATAAATCCGCCATTTCTTACGTTTTATGGTATGAATACTTCCCTTTTTGCCGGAGGAGATACCGGGAAAAAGAAAGACAGAGATTACCAGACATTAGAATATCGAAGCGATGATGATACGGTTTATGAAAAATTTTACTTTATCGATAATAAATTGGTGGGAGCCATACTCCTTGGAGACACCCGCAAAATGAACAAGGTTAAGGATGGCTTAAAAGTAGGTTGTTCCGTAAATTATGTAAAGAATAATATCTTAGATTAATATAATTTATAAACCTTTTTTAAAACCCTTGCAAGGCTGTTGTTATATGACAGCTTTACAAGGGTTTTTTATCAACATAAAATAATTGTAGATGAGAATCTGAAAGCTGGAGAAGATATAGATTAGATTTGCAGACTAATTAAAGAAACAAAATGTTGTTTCATGGAAGAATATCACTATTATCATTTTCAGGGGATAGACCCGGTGAAACGAGGGTTTTATGGATAAAACTATGAAAACTCAAGTTTTTTACCTCTTGACAATGATTGATTAAATGGTAAAATTAAAAACAAAATATTGGATTATGGCTGGGAAAAGGAGTAGTAGAAGATACCTGTCTTACAGAGAGTCACTGGTGGTGGAAAGTGGCAGATAAGGACTTTGAACTCGCCTTGGAGCTCTCTCGCTGAAATTACCAGTAGGCAGAGCGGGATATCCCGTTACAGATAAAATGAGGTACATCCGTTCTTTACGGATGGACTAGAGTGGTACCGCGGAAAGTGTTCTAAAAGAGATAGAACCTCTTCGTCTCTAGATTTTTAGAGATGAAGAGGTTTTTTAATTGAACAGGAAATTCGAAGGAAATTCCTATTCAATTAAAAAGGTTTCCGGGCAGGATGTGTGATTTTTTTGGTACCCGGCGAAAATCCATAGTTATTTTATACCATACTATAAATGAAATTTCGGACGAAAAATCATTTTATTACAGATACCATTATCAGGAGGAAAGAAAATGAGTAAGCAATATTCACCAAGTGAAATTGAAAAGAAATGGCAGAAAATCTGGGAGGAGGAAAAAGCATTTAAAGCAGGTACGGATAAAAGCAAACCGAAATTTTATGCTTTGGTCGAATTCCCATACCCTTCCGGACAGGGCCTTCATGTAGGACATCCAAGGCCATATACGGCACTGGATATTATTGCAAGAAAGCGCAGAATGGAAGGATATAACGTATTATATCCTATGGGATGGGATGCTTTCGGACTTCCTACGGAAAACTATGCCATCAAGAATAAAATTCATCCCAAAATTGTTACAAAGAATAATATTGAACATTTTACCAAACAGTTAAAAGCATTGGGTTATTCCTTTGACTGGGACAGAGAAATTAATACGACGGACCCCAATTATTATAAATGGACCCAGTGGATCTTTTTGCAGCTATTTAAGAAAGGTCTGGCTTATAAGGCAGAAATGCCAATTAACTGGTGTACTTCCTGTAAAGTCGGTCTTGCCAACGAAGAGGTGGTAGGCGGTGTCTGCGAGCGCTGCGGCGGTGAAGTAGTGCGTAAGGTAAAAAGCCAGTGGATGTTAAAAATTACGGATTATGCCGACCGATTAATTGACGATCTGGATATGGTGGATTATCTGGATAAGATTAAAGTATCCCAGATAAACTGGATCGGACGTTCCACCGGTGCGGAAGTGGATTTTCAGATTGCCGGAAAAGAGGATAAGTTACGTATTTTTACCACAAGGCCGGACACTTTGTTCGGAGCAACTTATATGGTTATTTCACCGGAACATCCCTTAATTGATAAATATAAGGATGAAATTAAAAACTATGAGGAATTAATTGCCTACCGTGAACAGGCTGCCAAAAAGTCTGATTTTGAGAGAACAGAGTTAGTAAAGGAAAAAACAGGTGTGAAAATTGACGGCCTTACTGCCATTAACCCGGTAAACCAAAAAGAAATTCCTATCTGGATTTCGGACTATGTATTAATGACTTACGGTACCGGCGCCATTATGGCAGTTCCTGCCCATGACGAAAGAGACTGGGAATTTGCAAAGAAATTCGGACTGCCTATTATAGAGGTAGTTTCCGGCGGAAATGTACAAGAAGCCGCTTATACCAATACGAATAGCGGAAAAATGGTTAATTCCGGATTCTTAAATGGTTTGGAAGTGCCCCAGGCAAAGGAAAAAATTCTGGAATGGCTGACGGAAAAAGGTATCGGCAAGAAAAAAGTAAATTACAAATTAAGAGACTGGGTATTTTCCCGTCAAAGGTACTGGGGTGAACCAATTCCCATTGTACACTGTGATAAATGCGGTTATGTGCCTGTCCCGGAAAGCGAATTGCCGGTACTGCTTCCGGAAGTAGACAGCTATGAGCCTACCGATAACGGGGAATCTCCTCTTGCCAAGATGACAGACTGGGTTGAGACCACCTGCCCTAAATGCGGCGGCAAAGCCCACAGAGAAACCGATACCATGCCTCAATGGGCCGGATCTTCCTGGTACTATTTAAGATACATTGATCCTCATAATCAGAAAGCTTTTGCCGATAAGGAAGAACTGGATTACTGGATGCCGGTAGACTGGTACAACGGAGGTATGGAACATACCACCCTGCATTTGCTTTACTCCCGTTTCTGGCATAAATTCCTTTATGACCAGGGCCTTGTAAATACGCCGGAACCTTATAAAAAGAGAACTTCCCATGGAATGATACTGGGTGAAAATAACGAAAAAATGTCTAAATCCAGAGGAAACGTAATAAATCCGGATGACATTGTAAATGAGTATGGTGCGGATACTTTAAGAACTTATGAAATGTTTATCGGCGCTTTTGATTTAAGTGCCGCCTGGTCCAACGAAGGTGTAAAAGGTTGTCGCCGTTTCCTGGAAAGAGTCTGGAAGTTGCAGGATATGCTGGTAGATGGTGACGAATATTCCAAAGCCCTGGAAATAAAAATGCACCAGACCATTAAGAAAGTATCGCTTGACTATGAAAATATGAAATTTAATACGGCCATAGCAGCCATGATGTCACTGGTCAATGAATTTTACCGTGTTGGCTCCGTAACCAGAGGAGAGTTTAAAACTTTGCTGATTCTTTTAAACCCGGTGGCTCCTCATATAACGGAAGAGTTATGGCAGCTTGCTGGATGGGAAGGAAGAATTTATCAGGCATCCTGGCCGGTATATGACGAAGAAAAAACCATTGAAAATACGGTTGAGATAGCCGTTCAGATTAACGGCAAAGTAAAAGGAAACCTTTCCATATCTCTTGATGAGAAACAAGAAGAGGTAGAAGCAAAAGCCAAAGAGCTGGAACCGATTAAGGCCGCAATAAATGGCAAGACCATTGTAAGAGTTATTTATGTTCCCGGAAGGATACTCAATATAGTTGTAAAATAATCATTCCTATTATCTGTATCTTTATTATAATATAATATAGTAAATCAGCATAAGGAAAACGGGGCTGTCCCACAATGAAAAAGTGTCGGGAATTATAATTTGCCTTTTGTGGCAGGTTATAATCCTAAAAGTCTCATTGTGACACAGTCCCGTAAATTTTTAAGGCGAATAAAAACAGAAAGGAAAGGATTATGAAGAAAATTGCAACGAAATTCCAGTATAATTCCCCTGTCACCTTGACTTTTGCCTTAATCTCACTGGGGGCACTGGTGCTTTCTGATATGACCGGCGGGTTAAGTACCAGGTTGTTTTTTTGCGTTTACCGATCTTCCTTTACATCTCCCTTTACTTATATAAGATTATTCGGTCACGTACTGGGACATGCAAGCTGGAGCCATTTTTCCGGCAATATGGTATTGTTTTTAGTCCTTGGCCCTATGCTGGAAGAAAAGTATGGGTCTAAGTTGTTCCTTGAAATGATTGGGATTACTGCCTTTGTATCCGGCCTGTTTTATATTATTTTTTATCCTCACAATGCACTTTTGGGAGCCAGCGGAATTGTGTTTATGATGATTGTCTTATCTTCCGCGGCAGGGATGAAAGCAGGGAAAATCCCCATAACTCTTATATTGGTTCTGATTATTTATTTGGGAGGAGAAATTATTAACGGTATCGGAGATAAAGACGGCATTGCCCATGCGGCGCATATTGTGGGCGGAATCTGCGGAACCGGTTTTGGTTTTCTGTATACCAATAAAGCAAAATAGCACTAAAATCTTTTTGAAATATTCGCCCTGTTGTCAACTGCATTGTAAAGAAATCATTACAGGGAATTGGAATATGGACATCCGGTTTAGGAATGCTTAAATCTATTTAATAATATATTATAATAAAACCTTATTGGGAGCCTGTTGTGAAAAAGATTCAATATAAGAAAGTTTTCGCGGTTATTCTTATATTTGGCTTGGCCTATTTATTAGGCGGCGGAATTGCAATACTTGCCAATGCTTACGAATCAACCCGGATTACAGAAAAAGGGGAAGAAAACTGGGGGCTTGGCTTTTCCTCAGACGGAGCGCCACCTACAGGAAACGCGACAGCAGATGAACTGAAAAAATATGATGCCTATTACATAGGTGATACGGGGAAAAAGGTAATTTATTTGACCTTTGATGCGGGATATGAAAACGGATATACTGCTCAGATACTGGATGCTTTAAAAAAGCATAATGTTAAAGCCACTTTCTTTTTAGTGGGAAATTATATTGAAACCAGTCCCGACCTGGTAAAAAGAATGGTTGAGGAAGGACATAATGTGGGAAACCACACGTATCACCACCCCAATATGTCCAGTATTTCGTCCAAGGATTCTTTCTGCAAGGAATTAGAAAGCCTGGAGAAATTGTTCGAGGAAACTACGGGGCAGAAAATGCTTAAATTTTACCGTCCCCCTCAGGGAAAATACAGTACCAGCAATCTGCAAATGGCAAAGGATATGGGATATAAGACTTTCTTCTGGAGTCTTGCCTATGTTGACTGGTACAATGACAAGCAGCCGACGAAGGAAGAAGCCTTTAAAAAGCTATTGGGGCGAATACACCCCGGTGCTATTGTTCTGCTGCACAGCACGTCCAAAACCAATGCGGAAATTTTGGATGAACTTCTTGGAAAGTGGAAAGAAATGGGATATACATTTGGAGATTTAAAAGATTTGGCAGGGGCGGATGGCACAAGTTAGCCAAACACCAACAAAAAAGAGGAATTATGGCTCATTTTATTGAGTTATAATTCCTCTTTTTATGGTAAAAATTTTTTTCCTATGAAAAACTTAACCACAGCAAAAATGTCAGGGAAGTGAAGTAATGATATACTCCCTGTCAAGTAGACAGGGAGCATATCAAAGATTCACATACCCCAACATTTATCAAAGCCTGATTGCTTTTAGAAAGCGACAACCAAACCGGATTGCCGGTTTATAGAAATTGTTCGATTACAGCCGCACGTTTGCTCATTTGTGTTTCAAAATTAAAAACTTCCTTAAATTTGGCCTGACCGCTTGCTGCCATCTGATATAACTTTACAGGATTGCGGTAATACTCCAAGACATTTTCGGTTATGGCTGACGGATCCAGGTTAATTATAAATAAGTCCTTTCTGTGCTCAAAGTGGACATTCTGGTTAAGAGGATCGGTACAGAATACTCCCACTCCGTTTAAACCGGCATCAATACAACAGCCGGTAGGAAAACCGTCAAAGTTTTTACCGGGTATAAGAATAAATGGGGCATTAGGTGAAAGAATGATATCCATACCAGAATAAAAATCCGGAAAAAATTTATGATCCTTCAAACCATAGAATGTAATTCTGTTGCCTAAAGCAGTGGTATCTATTTCGTATCGGTCAAAGTTGCCGACTACATGGAAATTTATATCGGGTGCCACATGCATAAGCCTTTTACATACATCTATGAAAATATGGTAGCCTTTATCCAGACCCTGAGCCATATATTTATGTGCTACAAAACAGATATCAAAGGTCTGCTTTTGGACAGGGTAGTGTTTTTTCGGTGGTGTATACCGAAAGTACTGGGGATGGGTAACCAATCCATAAATATAAGCTATTTTGTCCGGAGTTACAAACCCTCGGTTTAAGATATAATCATTGGTCATTTTTTGGGTAACAATTACTTTTTTAAGAAGCGGTGACTGAAGAACTTTAATCAGTTTGGCATCCACTTCCGGGTCATTCAGCCAAAAAGAACCTCCCGGATATAATTCGAATATAAAAGGTTTTTGGAACATGTCATAAATAAAGTAAAAAGAAAAAGCATTGCCTAAAAATACCGTATAAAAAAGCGAAGAGGAATTGCCGGTCCAGTCAAACTGGGTAAAGGGTTTTACTCTGCCCGCAAATTGAGGATAGTTGGCCACATATTCTGCGTAATGCGCATCATATCTTGAAGAAAAAACTTCACTGGAAGGGAACCTTTCCAGATAATAATTAAATTCTGACACCCTAAAACCTGTTGTGAGATTTGGAAAATAGTCATCAAGTATCGTTAATTTTCCCAAGTCTTATCCCTCCAATCTTAACTTTCATTTATAAAAAATTATGCAGATATTACCTCTTTTCCTTAATTTGCGTTGGAGGCATAATATTTGAAATTCTCTAACGCCCAGTCCATATGATACGGATGATTTTGATAGGATGACGGGTCGTGGATGGAGGCGCAGTATACTGTCCTTTTTCCCTGTTCTATTTCCTTAAAACATTCAAAATATTTCCACCTGTTGGCTACGGAAAAGTCCACATTCTTATATTTTATGTTTCTTAAATCGAAGCAGGTTTTGTTGACCTTATCCAGTTTACAAAGGTGTGCGCCTTCGCACAACTGGCATGGTATGGTCTGTGTTAAATCAATGGGAATATTGGTGGTAAGTCCGGCTTTAAAAGGAGTATATTTATTTATCCTTATTGAAATTTCAGCATCACCATAACCGTTTTCTTCAGACCAGTATCCAATCATATTAATTAGTTCCGGCCTTAGGCATTGACAATGTCCCGGCACAAAATCACGGATAGAGCCAACCTCACAATATTTTAACTGGTTATAACTTACCCCATTTTTTTCTATGGTTATTACTTCAGGTTCAAAGCCGGGAAGAGGAACCGGCCTTGGCACACCAAGAAGCCCCACTTCCGGAAAAGTCTCGAAAACTTTCATAAAGCGGCTAATCCAATCCGGGGCATATAAGTAAACGTCACTTTCCAGGACAATAAAATACTGGTCCGGTTTTCTCCTGGTCAGATTTAAGTTAATGGGATAAATGGGACCAAAATTTAAGGGAAACCGGATTCGGGATTTAATTCGGCTGTCATTCAGACTTTGAATATATTCCCAAGTGTCATCCTGAGAATTGTTGTCTATAATATGGAGCTCAAAATCGTCGGTAGTCCGCAATAATGCGTTCAAATTTCTGACTGTCAGGCCCATTCTGTGAAAAGTTGAGTAACTGATTAAAGGTGGTGTCATACAATTCCCCCCATATACCTATGTTGTTCCTAAAATCTTTGGTTCATTGATATTAAGATATATTCTTATATTATGTATTGTTAGAACTGGTGTTACAAAATCTTATGAATTTTGACAAATACAGGGCATAAAACAGCTTTCCCATTTCATTTGGCTATGGAGAGAAAGTGTTTTATGCCTTTTATAAAAGGTATCCAAACTGGCATTTTGCCTTGGCATAACCTGCATGGCAGGTTCCCGTATGAACGAACACAATGAATGGAAGTATGTTAAAATGTTAATTTGAATTTTTAATATAGTAATCAAAGTTTTCCGATGCCCATACATGATTATAGTAATATTTTTTCAAGGATTCCGGATCATGGACGGAAGCGCAGTAAGCGGTTCTTTTTCCTTCGGCAAGTTCTTTGAAGGTTTCCAGATACTTCCACCCATGTTTCCTTACAAAAGATTCGTTATAATTAGATGTTTTGCTAAGTGAAAAACAGGAGTTTACACTTCTGCTAAGTTTGCAAAGATGCCTGCCCTGGCACACATTGCAGCCGATATATTGGGTCATATCAATTTCAACCGTTGTCAGATACCCTGCCGTAAAATTCGTATAGTGAACAACTCTCGGAGAAAGTTCCGCATCTCCGTAACCGTTTTCTTCGCTCCAATAGCCGATTTGCTCAATCAGTTCCGGTCTTAAGCACTGAAGCTGCCCGGGTACAAAGTCTAAGTCTACCCCTACTGTGGCATTTTTTAGCTGCAAGTAATTAATATCCCCTTTCTGTCTTGCTATAACGGGAGGTATATATCTGGGATAAGGGTTATCCCTGACGACGCCAAGTAATCCCACTTCGGGAAAAGCATCAAAAACTTCCATAAAGCGTGCAATCCAGTTTTTGGTTTTAATAAAAGTATCACTGTCAACCGTGATAAAATATTGTCCCGGTTTTCTTTTTGTCAGGCTGTAGTTAAGGGGATAGATGGGACCTAAGTTTAAGGTAAACCGGGTTTTGGATTTAATTCTTTTGTCATTTAAGGTCTGGATAAAATCCCAGGTATTATCTTTGGAGTTACAGTCAATGATATGCAATTCAAAATCTTCGTCGGAATCAAGAAGATTATTAAGATTCCTTATCGTTAATCCCATACGGTTAAAGGTAACAAAGTTTATAAAGGGCGGAATCCGGCCGGTATCTGTCTTTTTGACCTGGCTGCTTTCACTGGCTTCATAGCATTCTATATAGTTGTTGTTTTTATTGAATAACTTGCCCTTTATATCTTTTACCGTTTCGGTAATGCGGCTGATATTATTGCCAATAAACGATTGCTTCAAAGTCAGCAGTCCTTTCTATTAATTTAAATTACTTTGGTCTGATATTTTGATTATTTTTCCGGGGACGCCTACGGCCGTACAGTTATCAGGCAAATCACTGATAATAACAGCACCTGCGCCAATAATACTCCATTTTCCAACTTCTTTTTTCTGGATAACGATTGCCTTTGAACCTATTTCGCAACCCTGGCGGATATATACATTTCCGGATAAGGTAACATTCCAGTAAAGGGAGGAATAATCTTCGATTATGGTATCGTGACCGATGCCACAGCCCGGGTTAATGCACACATGATTGCCTATTCTGGTATTGACGGACAGGATACAACTGCAGCAAATAATGGAGCCAAAACCCAATTCACAATATTTGTTTTGTTTGACATCCGGATGGATTAGTGTCGCATAATTTAATTGATAAGGAGATGCTTTTTTAATCAGATTATATTTATCTTTTGGATTTCCAAGAGCACAAACGGCCCATATGTTGTTTGCTGCTTTATTGTCAAGCCAGTCAAAGCCGCCAAGAACAGGTGTGTCATTTATTAGTAAACCGTGTTTTGAAGGGGTTTCGTCAATAAAACCCAGTATGTTCCAGGTTTTTTTATCCATATTAATTTCTTTTATCAGTTGGGCAACTTCTTTTCCCAAGCCTCCGGCACCAAGAATAACAATATCTTTCATAGGATTAACCCTCGTGTATCGCTTTTATTATGGAGCAGATTTTTTCCACATCACTGCTTAGCATTCGGCCATGTAACGGAAGGGAAAGAACATTTTCGGAGATTTTGTTGGCCACAGGCAAATTTTTTCTGGAGGAAGAAGGATAGTCTTTATAACACTGGAAGTTGCTGCATAGGGGATAAAAATATTTTCTGGCAATCACATTGTATTGGATTAACTTATCATACAGTTCATCCCGGGTAGCCCCGAATTCTTTTTTATCTACCTGGATTACAAAATAGGCATAGTTATGAGTAACTCCATCCATGTCCTTGCTGGTTTTAATTCCGGGAATTTCATCTAACAGCAACCGGTACAGACTGGTTATTTCTTTCCTTCTTCTGATTTCTTCTTCCACTTTTTTAAGCAGGAGGATGCCTACCGCAGCCTGTATTTCATTCATTTTTCCATTGGTGCCCGGTTCCATGACAATATCCGGTAATTTTATCCCAAAGTTCCTTAAGGAGTCTGCTCTTTCTTTATGATAAGGATTTTTAAAAGTAAGAGCCCCGCCTTCGATCGTATGATAGATTTTCGTAGCGTGAAAGCTGAACATGGAAATATCTCCGAAATGGGAAATTGATTTTCCCTTTACTTTGACTCCAAATGCGTGGGCAGCGTCGTATATTACCTTAAGACCGTATTTATCAGCTATTTTTTGAATTTTTTCCGTGTCGCACGGATAACCGAAGACGTGTACCGGCATAATGGCGGTCGTATCCGGTGTGATCAAAGATTCGATTAAGTCGGGATTTATGTTGTAAGTTTCTTCTTCCACGTCGCAAAATACCGGTTTTATATTATTCCAGGCCAGTGAATGAGCAGTGGCTGCAAAGGTAAAAGGAGTTGTAATCACTTCGCCGGAAAGCCTTAATACTTTACAGGCCAACTGAAGTCCTACGGTGCCGTTGGAGAAAACCGACAGATAATCTGTGTCCAGAAAACCGGCCAGTTCTTTTTCAAGCTGTCTTACCATGGCCCCATTGTTGCTTAATTGTTTGCTGGCCCATATAATTTTTAGCATATCATTAAATTCATCCATATCAGGAAGTAAGGGCTGGGTGATATAGAAAGGTTTTTCAAAGGGTTCTAACATATTCCACCTCCCGGGGGCTTGCGATTAAAATATGGGAATTAATCTAATTTGCATTGTTTATATAGTAATGAAAGTTTTCCATTGCCCATTCTTTGTTATAAACATGATCAAGCAGAGAAGTACTGTCATTGGCGGAAGGGCAGTAAACGGGGCGGGCACCGCTTTTTAAATCGATAATGGTTTCATCAAATTTCCAACGGAAAGATTCTTTAAACTCATCATTTTTATAAAGTTTATTGTAAATGGAAAAACAGGTTTCGGTGGTCTTATTAAGAATGCAAAAAGAGTTATATTGGCAAGTACTGCAGTCCAGAGTTTGTGGCATTTTTATACTGATATTGGGAACCAGACCGGCTTTAAAAGAAGTATAATTTAAGACACGATTGGACAATTCCACATCTCCGTAACAGTTTTCTTCACATAAGTATCCAATTTCATTAAGTAATTCCGGACGCAAACACATACAGCAACCGGGCACATAATTTTTTTCTATGTTTGGGGTAGAATTATCCAGTTCAAGGAAAAACACATTATCTTTGACTCTGGGTATTACCGGCGGAAGTTCGTCCGAATATGGTTTTCCCCTTGGCACACCAAGAAGCCCTACCTCAGGAAAAGTTTCAAATACTTTCAGAAAGCGGCTGATCCAGTCCTTTGTTTCAATAAAAACATCATTGTCTACGGAAATAAAATACTGGTCCGGCCTTCGTTTTACCAAATTTAGATTAATCGCATAAACCTGACCAAAATTTACATCAAATCGTGCCTTGGATATAATGCGGCTGTCCTTTAAACTCTGAATGTATTTCCAGGTTCCGTCGGTAGAATTATTATCTATTATGTGCATTTCAAAATCTTCGTCGGATTCCAGAATAGAACTTAAATTTTTTACGGTTAAACCTAATCGGTTAAAGGTAACATAACTTAAAAGCGGAGGCAACATAGAGTTTAAACCATTCCTTATAAGTTTATCATAACTCTATTTTATGAAGCTTTGGAGAAATTGCTACATTATTTCTTTCAATCAACTTTTTTCCGGCACTGCATATATTAAAAAAGCAGAAATTTTCTTTCATCCGCAAATAAAAAGGTGACTATCTTTTGGTTTCTGGCACTCCTGTTAAAAAAATTTATACGAGGTGAGATTGTGCAGGTAAATAAAGTGAAATCCTATAAATCCGCTGTCTATCCCAAATCTTTTTATAAAAAGTTACAAAAGGAACAGGCACAGTATGTTTTGAAAAATCGCACAGGTATAAAAATAGAAAACGACTGCGTCATTGAAGAAGTTGATTGTGAACATTCTATTTTAAGACTTCGGAATACGGAAGTAAATTTTAAGAAGATGAAAAGAGTTGCCCAGCCTATAAAAGAAAAAGGGAAAAAGGCAGGAAACATTTCTGAGGAAAAGAAGGTTATTGCCTTTAAGGCTTCCGCAGTTCGGCCAGTAAAAGTAAGGGCAGACATGGAGGATATGGAAAGTGAAAAATGTGTCATAGAAGAACTGGATTGCAAATTGTCGCTGGTTCATATTGGTTATAAGGATACGCAGGAGGAGGAAAAAACAGACTTAACACCTGACTTTGATGCGGAACCGGAAACGGATAGAACAAAACAGGCTGACAACACGGAAGAGTTTACGGAAGAAGAACCGATGCCTTCTGTCCAAAATTCACTCAGTGCTGAACCTGTTTTTGAACAAGAATCCATATATGACATGAACCGATACGCCAGCAGTAACATTGTTGATATGATTGTTCTGTGTTCAGAGAATAATTCTGAGGATAAGGAAGATGCAGAAGAAAATACATGCAGGAGAGTACCGTATTCTGAAGAAAAGAGTTTGAATGAGAAACATTTTGATTTTCAGAAGATGTTAGAATGTAAGAAAGAGAAGGCGCATATGCTTTGTACTTTTATACAAGGCCAAGCCAGATTATTTGCCGATGAAATAAGTAAGAATCTTTTACATTCCGAATCAATACATACAAATAATAAAGTAGGATTTTTAAGTTTGCTTTCATTTTTTGGATTACTTGGATTTTTCACAGAAAATAAGATTTGTTTTGGTTTTCTGGGCTTTTTATATTATTTAAGATATTTTTATATCAAACCGGATGAGAATTTAAAAAATCATGTGTTTATATCTGGGGCTTACGGATTTGCTGTCAGTATGGTGATTTCTTTTCTTTCCATCCTTCTTAAATCCTTATCTGGCAATAACTTATTTTTGATATACGGCATGGGAATAGGTACGGTAATATCCCTTCTGGCATTTACCATACTTTTGCATATCCTGCAGTCTAAAATGAAAAGGCTGGAAAAAGGTAAGCAGGACCAAAAATTACTGGAACAAACGCAATTGGAATCAGGAAAAGAAGAAAACCCAAACAAGGATATGCTGGTTGCCATGGAAAGGCCAGAAAACACGCCGGATACCACAAAAGAAGATTAGAATCAGTTTGTCCCGTTTATTCCTCACACATGATATTATTCGGTTACTTTCACAGTGCATCTGGCTTTGGTGCCATCCTCACTGGCGTAAACATAAGCGGTACCTTTTTTAAGGGCTGTGATTTTCCCGTCAGAACTGACGGAAAGAATGGCAGTATTACTGGTAGACCATACCGGTGGATTATTGGATGAAACCTTTGCGGTAATCTTAGTTGAGTCACCTGTTTTTAATGTAATTTCGCTTTTACTTAAAGTAATATCCGGTTTCAGGACAGTTACTGTGCAGTATTTTGTGACCCCGTAAACGGTGGCGCTTATGACAGCTGTACCGTTTTTTACGCCGGTTACCATGCCGGTTTCATCAACAATGGCCACACTTTTTTTATTGGATTTCCATACCGGCGTAATACCGGAAGAAACGGTTGCGTTTAGTTTAAAGGTATGGTTACGGTATAACTTTATGGAAGTTTTGTTTAACTTTACAACGGGGGCTTTTACTATTATTCTGCAGGAAACAGTTGTGTCATCTGCTTTTGCAGTTATGATGGTTTCGCCGGGCTTTAGGCCCGTAACAGTTCCGTTTTCGTCAACGGAGGCAATGCTCTTTTTACTGCTTTTCCAGGTTATTGCGGAACCATTGGATGCTTTGGCCCATAATTTCAGTGTTTCACCGTGTTCGATGGATGCGCTGGTATAATTCATGGTTATTTTTGTCTTGTTGACTGTTACCAGGCAGGAAGCCTCAGCCTTGCTGATTTTAGCGGTGATTTTAACTGTTCCTGCTTTTTTCCCCGTGACTACTCCATAAGTATTTACGGAAGCAATTTTGGAATCACTGCTTTTCCAGGTTGGCATTTTACCATTGGAAGTTATGGCAATTAGATGAATTTCATCTCCAATATCAATGGTAGCTTTATATTTTGATAAAATAACAAAGGGAAATGGGTCAGTAGAATTGGCCCGTACAGATAGTTCGGGGACAATGAGATGAAAAAGCAGGATACCTATGAAAATAGAAGTGATAAGTTTTTTAAAGTAAGACATTTGGAATCCTCCATTCGAAGAATGTGAGGAATAAATGACAGGCAAGAGCCCGGGACAAACCAACCTGATTTTACCACATTTTCTTAAAATTGTAAATAAATTACTGAAAGGCCGTTGAATTCCAAACATAGAAAGGAAGGTCCTTAAAAAGAAAGGGCCTTATTATAAGGCCGGTGGCGGAAGGAAAGGCTCTTGCGCTGAAATAATTCTAATATTATAAAGTATTAAGCTGAAATTGCTTCGGCGACAATTTGTTGTATCGCTTAAATTGGCGGATAAAATAGCTGGTATTGGAATAGCCCACATTTAAGGCAACTTCCGTAACATTCATTTTGGTTGTCAGCAATAGTTTTTTTGCTTCTGTAATTCGTATATAGTTCAGATAATCCACAAAGGTCTGTTTCATAACTTTTTTAAAAAAGCGGGAAAAATAACTGTAGCTGACATTACACATTTTTGCCATATCGTCAACGGTAATTTCTTCATTATAATGCTGATCCAGGTAATCTAACAATGATATGAATTTGGACAAGTCGGTTTTTACGGGTATGGGATCAAGGGTAAGCATAACGCCGTCCTTTTCCCAGTTGCGGATAAGCCATAAAAACAGGGCGCCGATATTAATTTTTACCGCAATATCAAAACCGTACTTCTTACCGGCATATTCATTATATATTTGGGTAACGAACAATTTAATTGGAGTATGTTCTGTTTCGGCTTTTCTGAATACTTTTTTATAATTTTGCCCGGCCATAATAAGGGGCAGGATATATTTGGCTTCAAAAGCTGATTTTTCTGAGGAATACAGTATATCCACATCAAATAATATATTAATAAACCGGGTGGATATTCCTTCCGGACAGGTTATGGAATGGAGTTCTCTGGAATTAATGATAACAAAATCACCCTCAGAAACTTGAAAACGCTCATTTCCCAGGATAACAGAACCATTTCCTTCCAGAAAATAAAGTAATTCAATATAATAATGCCAGTGGGGTTTATTGTAAAAATGATTTCTCTTGTTATCTGCAATAAAACAGTGGAAAGGATAACGTCCCCCATTAACATCATATAAAGTCGTATACATTATGTAGACACCTTTCGTTATAGCTTGACATAATACTGTTATTTTATTAACATTTACATTATATAACAGTTTTTCCGAAAAGTGTATTGGTATTTTGACATATTGCAAAAAATGGAAAATTGATATATGATAGATTATAAACGTTATCTGGTCGGTTAATTTCTTGTTTTATATTTCAGTCAGTAATTCCCTATATTCCATAATACTCAAAATTTCATACTGCTGCCTTTTTTTCGGAATACCTTTTTATACTTTTTCGTATTTTATGCAATGCTAATTTTAGTAATGCAAAAAGGTACTTGACATTATTAGCCAAATAAATTATACTAAGTGTATTAATAATATTAGTACAGTTAGTATCCTGAGTACACATTATTTCCGGCATTTTACTTACAAGTGAATCAGGGCAAGGGGTGTTTTGTGGTTTAAAACTAATTGTACTTTATAATTGTACTTTAATAGAAAGGAGTAGGCAATGATACATATTGATTATACAGATCGCAGACCTATCTATGAGCAGATAGTACAGCGTCTGGAAGAACTGATCTTAAAGGGAGTTTTAGAACCGGGTTGCCAACTTCCGTCGGTACGCAACCTTGCTATGGAATTGTCTATTAATCCTAATACCATACAAAAAGCTTATATGGAACTGGAACGCAAAAGATATATTTATTCGGTAAAGGGAAGGGGCAGTTTTGTAGCTGAAAATGATAATCTGTTTGAACTAAAAAAAGAAGAAATATTAAAAACATTAAGCGATGTAATTCAGGAAGCGAGAGACTTAGGAATCCCGGAAGAAGTGATTTTTGAAAAGGTAAAGGAAGAGTTTCGGAAGGAGGGCTTAAAATGATAGAGGCCATAGAACTAACCAAACAGTTCGATAAAATAAAAGCACTGAATCAGGTTACTGCCAATATTAAGGAAGGCACCGTATTTGGACTGGTAGGTACCAATGGAGCCGGAAAAAGTACTTTTATCCGTCTGTTATGCGGCATTTTAAAACCGGACAGCGGAATAGTAAGAATCGACGGTATGGAAGTGTATGAAAATAAAAAGGCAAAAGAATTATTTTATTATATTTCCGATGACCAATATTATTTTAACAATGCAACACCCATGGATTTAAAAGCTTATTACAGTGTGCTTTACCCAAATTTTGATTCACAGCGGTTTGATACCTTAATGAAACAATTTGAACTGGATACGAGACGTAAGATTAATACGTTTTCTAAGGGAATGAAAAAGCAGCTATCCGTTATCTGCGGCATTAGTGCAGGAACAAAATATTTGTTTTGTGACGAAACCTTTGATGGCCTTGATCCGGTTATGCGTCAGGCAGTAAAAAGTATTTTTGCAAAGGAAATGTCGGAAAGGGGAATGACCCCTGTCATTGCTTCCCACAATTTAAGGGAGCTGGAGGATATTTGTGACCATATCGGATTGCTGCATAAGGGTGGAATTTTGTTTTCCAAAGATTTAGTTGATATGAAACTTAGTTTACATAAAATTCAATGTGTTTTTAAGCAGGATACGGATGTTGAGCAGATTTTTAAAGGGCTGGATGTACTGAAAACAGAACGAAGGGGTTCCCTTTATACTGTTACGGTAAGAGGAACAGAGGAAGAAATAACCGGGCGCATTAACCAGGCAGAACCCGTATTTTCAGAAATTCTTCCCTTGTCATTGGAAGAAATCTTTATCAGTGAAACGGAGGTAGTGGGTTATGACATCAAGAAACTTATTCTTTAAATTGATGAAAGAGAATTTAAAAAGAAGAAGCTGGAACATTTTATTGTCAATGTTGGCATTTTTTATATTTCTTACCGTACTGTTGGCTTTAAAAGTAAATAATATTGATACCAACTATTCCACTGTGGCAGATATAAATAAGATGGTTACAGACATTATGGGGTCCAAATATTTCCTGCTTTGTTTTGTTACCATTACTGTTGCCCTGATCTGTGGCCTAAGCGGATTCTATTATTTACATTCGAAAAAGATGATAGATTTGTATCACAGCATACCGGTTAGACGTGAGATCCAGTTTGGGGTATGTTATATAAACGGAATCTTAATTTACCTGGTACCTTATATAATTAATATATTATTGTGCTTTGTCATATTACAGGTAAACGGTTTAATGGGGGGAAATGTTTTTGTTGCCTCTTTAAGGGGAATTGGTATTAACCTGTTGTTTTATCTTCTTATCTATACCTTGACCATTATAGCCGTTATGCTGACCGGCAATATTATCGTAAGTTGTCTGGGAACTGCAGTTTTTCTCTTGTATGGTCCCCTGGTAATGGAGATTAAAGAGTTATACTGTACGGATTTTTTTACAACTTATGTTCAGATGAGTTCTGTAAGTAATTTTGAAAAATTCCTGTCACCTATAGGACACTACATTTATGTGTCTTGTTTAAGCGGGAAGGACGGATATGGATTAAGCTTTATCAGCGTGATAAAATATATCCTTTTTATTGGTTTACTGATTTTACTGGCTTTATTCTTGTATAAAAAACGTCCTTCCGAAGCAGCGGGCAAAGCCATGGCATTTTCTGTGTCTAAACCAATTATTAAATTTATGCTGGTAATACCGGCAACTATGCTGGGAGGTATCCTTTTTAGGCAAACGGCGCGAAACAGCATTACCGCCTGGTTCGTTTTCGGACTTATCTTTGCTTTTATTATATCTAACGCATTAATTGAAATTATATTCAATTTTGATATCCGAAGTGCTTTCAGGCATAAAAGGCAGATGCTATACAGTGGTGTGGTTCTGGCAGTTATAGTATGCATTTTCCAGTTTGACCTGATAAAATATGATGAGTACATACCTGACGAGAACAAGGTAAAATATGTGGGAGTGTCCATTACGGGTCTGGATGACAATCTGTCCTATTTTGAACGGCAATCAGACGGAATTACTTTCCGATATACGGATCGGGACTCATATCAATTGGAACACATGAAAATAACGGACTTAAAAGCAGCTTATGCTTTAGCCGGTATAGGAATCGAAAATGCGAAGAAAAATGTGACTTTGAAGAATAATTACCCTTATTCTTATACCAAAGGTATTACATCGGATGATTTTTATACTTATACAATAAAATACTCATTAAAAAATGGCCGTAAAGTTTACAGAAAATACTATATAACGACGGAGGAAAGTTTTGAACTGTTGGAAGACCTATTTATGAATGAAGATTATAAAAAAGCCCATTATTCCATTTATGACTTGGAAGCAAAAGACATAGCTTACCTGTCCTGCCATAATATGCTAAAGGATATGGAATTTAGCTTAAGTGATGAGGAGAAGCAGGAATTTTTGGATATCTATAAGGAAGAGTTAATGGGTCTTAATTTGGAAGATATGGCTAACGAGGTACCCCAGGCGACCTTACAAATCTGGATCAGATCTACGGCAGACAGCGAAATAGCCCTGGATAAGAAAGAGTTATGTTTTTCCGCTTTTTATTATGTATATCCTGAATTTGTAAAAACCAAGGAATTTTTAAAAGCCCATGGCTTTGATGCGGACAGACAGGTTACTGCAAAGGATGTCACATCCGTTACCGTAACAAATTATCAGAAGATGAAGCTGGATTCCGATTTACAGACACAGAATCTGTCAAAAACCTATGAAGATAAAGATAAAATCGAAGCCATACTGCCTCATCTTATAGATAGGGATTATTATTACAACAACAGAACCATACTAAATTATGTTAAGGATTTAAGTGTGGAACTGTTACTGCAAAAAGATGACTATGGCAATGATTTTAATTATCAATTCTATTTTAAAGATACGGTACCGGATTTTGTAAAAGAAGATGTGAAGTATCAGGATTAAATTTTCGGAAAAAAAGTCAAATGATACGGAGTATACTATATTCCCATTTTGGTGTAAATGGTTACAATGAGTTAGGAAGCGATGTACTAATCGATAAATATTTACAGGAAAGGATTTGATTATGCAAGCCTACTTATTTGTACATTTTAAAGAGAAAAGAACACCGGATGGGGAGCAGGTTTATTTTGGTATCAGTAAAGACGGCTTTCATTGGGAAGAAGTAAATAACGCAAGTCCGGTATTATGGAGTTATTATGGTGATAAAGGGGTCAGAGATTTTACTATAATAAGAACGACAGATAACAGATTTATTATTATGGCCACTGACTTAAGTCTGGCTTATGGGATGCCTGGTAAGTATCATAATTCTTGGGATGAGATTTCTAAAAATGGAAGCAAGTATTTGGTGCTGTGGGAATCGAAAGATTTAATCCACTGGTCCGAGCAGAGAATGATTGAACTTGGAGATGAAAACTTTGGCTGCCTTTGGGCACCGGATATTATTTATGATAAGAAAAATAAGGACTATGTGATACACTGGTCCTCTTCCCACAGCTTAAATCATTTTAAGGAAAAAGGCATATATTATTCCAGAACCAGGGATTTCATAAGTTTTTCCAAACCTCAGCTTTTATACCGGAAAAAGGACAGCGGGGTAATTGATTCTGCCATGTATGAAGAAAACGGAAAATATTATTTGTTCCTAAAAAGTGAAAAAAATCCTGCCGGAATTATCCTTTTGGAATCGGAAGATATCCTGGGACCATTTAAACGGATTGAAAAATTTGAGGAAAGCATGGCAGGGTTACAGCCAGGTGTGTATGAAGCTCCCACCGCTTTTAAACTAAGTGATGGTAAGTGGTGCCTGTTTTTGGACTTTTATGGTTGTTCGGCAGAAGAACAAGGCTATGTGCCCTTTCTAGCAGATAAGATAGAGACCGGAGAATTTGTGCGTTCCGACAGTTCCTTCTCCTTTCCTTATGGTTTTAAACATGGAACCGTGTTGACAATAACCGAGGAAGAATATGACAGGCTTAAAGCTTATAAAAAAATGCCGTCGGAAAGATAAATTTAATAAAAATGTTTGGTAAATGAAAAGGCTATTGCATAAGGTGAAATACCGGATTGTTTTTGTATTTTCACCACAAACGGATGCAATAGCCTTTTTTATACAGGAAAATCAAATTTTTTTATAAAAAAGGCTTTCCGGACAGGATTTGAAAGTTTATTTGTTGGTTCTGCTTTTTTCGTGTTTCCCTTCGTGAACCCCGATTATATGTCCGTTTATAATGCCTTTGTTGGCATTTTCTTTCGGCTTCATTCTGCGCAGTTCCGGATTGCTTTTTTCTCTGTCTTTCATTCGGTTTTTGTTATTGTCCATAAAATTTTCCTTTCTCTTTTACAAGTATTCTGATAAACACATTTATGCCAATATTATTATGTCCTTTGTTTTTTTGGAATAAACCTTGTAATGAAAGCCAAAAATTAAGAATTGAATCTGCTGCATTAATTGAGTATAATTAAATTTAACAATTTTTTATAATTTGTCTAAAATAACGTGAAAATAAACATTATTACGAAAGAAGGAACAACTATGCAATGGGAAATATTAATCGGCCCTGTAATCGGAGCTGTAATCGGTTATGTAACCAATTTAATTGCGGTGGAAATGTTATTTCATCCAATCAATCCGATTTATATTGGAAAATTTAAACTTCCCTTTACGCCCGGTATTATTCCTAAAGGGAAGGCAAGATTTGCCAGGGCAATTGGCAATATAGTGGGCAATAATCTTTTAAATGCTGCCAGTATAAAAGAAACCCTCTTATCGCCGGAAAGACAAACCCAGATTGAAAAGCAGATCGATGTAATATTTGAAAAACTTGCCGCAGATCAGACTGCTTTGGATGAAAGAATGCAAATGCTTATTGGTGATTCTGCCAGGGCTAAACTGAAAAGTAATATTGTAAGTACCTTAACTGAAAAGATTAGCAGTGAACTGATTTCCATGGATTTGGGTCGGATTTTTGCTTCGGAGGTTAGCCAGGCAATCCAGGAAAAAGTCCAGGGAACCATGTTAGCCATGTTTGTAAAACCTGCACTTTTGGAACCGATTGAAGAAGGAATCAGGCAGCGGGTTAATTCCTACTTAAAAGAACATGGAGAGGAAAAGGTACAACAATTTATTTTAAAGGAATATGATAAATTAAGCGGGGAATCCATATCCAGCCTTGCTGGTTCTCTTCCCAAATCAGAAATCAAAGAAATTTTGCTAAAACTTTACCGAATGTTTGTGGAAAATTATTCGGAAGGCATATTATCCGTACTGAACTTGTCCAAAATAGCGGAAGATAAAGTAAATGCCATGGATACAAAAGAAGTGGAAGAGCTGGTACTTAGTATTATGAAAAAAGAGTTGGGAGCCGTTGTTAATTTAGGAGCTGTTATCGGTTTTATATTGGGACTGATTAATATTCTGCTTTAGGAATCTTTGACAGGCAAGTGGCTTGTACGATTAACAAAAAGCCTTGGGCAACATATAATAAACCATAAGTAAAACCATTCAGTTTAATATGGAGTAAGTGATTATGAACCGTACGAAAATAATTGCTTCGGGTATTATTATGGCCACGGTAGCCGCTGTTATACAGGGAATTCCTGCTTTTCTTTCGGAAGCATTTGCCTTATTGACACTGGCAAGTGCAATTCCTGTATATACGGCAGCCAGGTCCAATCCCTTATCCGGAGTTATATCATATGTTGCCGCATTTCTTTTACTGCTTTTTATAGATCCTGGCGAGGGGGTTAATTTTCTTTTAACCAATGGAGTTGTGGGGCTTGCCCAAGGCCTTACAGTTCATTTTAATTTAAAAAATGTTCTTGCACTGGCAATCAGTTCGGCAGCCTTAACCGTAACTTCCGCCATTATGAATTTTGGACTGGATATTCCGGTGTTAGGGGTAACTCTTCCGGGTTCCGGCTTCGTACAGCTTCTTTTTATGTTGATAATCGCTGTGGGTTATAATTTTGGATTCCGGATCCTGGCTGATTTTGTATACCAAAAGCTTCAGAATGCCGGTATTGCCAGTAAAAGTGAAGATGAAAGTAAGAAATCAGATGAGAACAATAGCTAAAAATGGACTGTTGTATAATGTAATTAATGTTTGATTGAACACTTATCATACATTATACAGCAGTCCTTATTATTTTATATATTATTTAAGCTTATATTTTACTATTTTGCAAATACCATTATGCCGTATCTGGCTGTTATAGGTTTTGACCACAGCCATGCGTTGGTTGATGTTTCGTCAAAATAAAATAAGGCATTTTTGGACGGATCAGAACCGTTTAGCGCTGCTTTTGCTGCTTTTATGGCAGTTTTGGAAGCAGGATTCTTAATATAGCCGTTTTTAACCGGGGTAAACTGATAATACCCGCCGGCCACATGGTTAATTACTTTCGTAATGGTATCGGGCCATTCGGAACTTTGCACGCGGTTAACTACCACAGCTCCAACTCCTACCATGGCATTGTAAGGCTGTCCGGTTGCTTCTGCCGAAATCAATCTGGCAAGTAAATCCAGTTCTTTCTTAGTATAAGAGATTACCGGTTTGGATTTCTTGGGATTCGTTGAAGATGTTGTTGCTTTTGTTGTTGTAGTTTTTCCCGTTGGGGTTTTTGTATTTTTAGCGGGCAGAAGAAGTTTCTGTCCGATTTTTATTTTGTCGTTCCATATATTATTGGCTTTTCTTATATTTGCAAGAGTAACTTTATTTTTTTTGGCAATGGATAAAAGGGTGTTACCTTTTTTCACTTTATAAATTTTAGCCTTAACATTTAGAACCTGTCCTGGCTTAATCTTACTTGATTTCAGCTTATTGTCTGACTTTAGGGTTTTTATTGTGGTGCCAAATAAGCGGCTGATTTTATAGAGGGAATCGTTTTTAAGAACCGTATAGTCTGCTGCGAATGCAGTTGTGGAACTAATGGTCAGGGATAGTATCAGACCAATTACAAATGCTCCAGTCTTTTTTATATTTAGCATAGGTACCTCCTTATGTTATGTCTGGCTGGTTGAACTGACAGTAATTCCTATGCCTGTATTTTATATGACAGACAACAGTAAGTATATGTTGAATTATTAGTAATTAAGGATTTTATTTGCAAATATGTATAAAAATATCTTTCAATTATCATAAGGAGATTCGTTATGTTTCATTCAGGTTTATATCATTTTTGGAAATTTCAGGTGTAATTCAATGTATTTTTTATCTGCTTGGTATTGCCTGTATGATTAAGTAACTAAAATAAAATTACTGATAATCAGAAGCAAAAAATTGATAAAAAGCACGTTTCATTCTCCCATTTCTGCAGCTTTAAAAATTACATATGAAATTCATGATTCAATCTGTTTTTTACTGCATATAAATGGTAAAAAGAATATAAGAATCATAGGATGGTTTACAATGCCTGACGGAAAAGCGGAAAATCAATTAAACTTAGCCCTTGATGTTTCCGAAGAAACCAGGTCCAAAACCCTGGATTTAAACGTTGGTTATTTGCCCGAAGTACGGATGTGGGAACTAATCGTAAAATATAGCGGAAACATAACTAGAATTGCCGATGAACTGGATCTGATTGTGGTACCCCTTCAAAACGAATATGCCATTATAACAATTCGGGAAGATTTAATAGACAGGTTATCTGATTATCAGGAAATCGAATTTATTGAAAAACCAAAAAGGCTTTTTTATGAAGTAATTCAGGGGAGGACAGCTTCCTGTATTAATCCTCTTCAGACGGCTCAGTATAACCTTTTTGGAAACGGAGTCATAGTTGCCATAATTGATTCCGGAATTGATTATTCCCATCCGGATTTTCGAAATGAGGACGGAACTACCCGAATCATAGACCTCTGGGATCAGACCATACCGGGCAATCCGCCGGAAGGCTATGCCATAGGAACTCTGTATACCAGGGAGCAGATTAATGAGGCATTGGCAGTCACAGACCCTATTGAGCGTATGAATTTAGTTCCCAGTACTGATTTAAGCGGTCATGGAACTCATGTGGCCAGTATTGCCGCCGGCAATGGAAGGGCCAGTAACGGCAGATACCGGGGTGTGGCTTCCCAGAGCGAACTTCTTATTGTCAAGCTGGGAGCTTCCTTAGGTGATTCTTTTCCGCGAACCACCCAGCTTATGCAGGGAATTGATTTTTGTGTTAAGAGAGCCATAGAACTGAATATGCCTTTGGTTATCAATATCAGCTTTGGAAATAATTATGGGTCCCATACCGGCAATTCCTTACTGGAAAATTACATAAATGACATAGCCAATCGGTGGAAAATGAATATTGTTATCGGTACCGGAAATGAAGGGGCTGCCGGCAGACACACAGGCGGCATTTTAAGCGGGGAACCCGGAGCGGCAAGAGAAATTATTGAACTGGCGGTAGGTCAGTATGAGTTTACCTTTAATCTTCAGATATGGAAAAATTTTTATGATCAGTTTGAAATTGTTCTAACCAGTCCAAGCGGTATCCGGGTAGGCCCTATACCGGAACGGCTTGGGACCCAGCAATTTCGCATAGGGCCAACAGAGATATTTTTATATTATGGAGAACCTCTTCCGTATAATATACAACAAGAAATTTATATTGAGTTCATACCGGTTACGGATTATGTGGAAACGGGAATCTGGACCATCGAACTGGTACCCATAAGAATAGTTCAGGGTAACTACGATATGTGGCTGCCTGCCGGAGGTGTATTAAACCCGGAAACCGGATTTTTGCGGCCTACAGAACAAACAACTCTTACCATTCCCTCTACGGCGGAAAGGGCCATTACGGTAGGGGCCTATGACGCCCAAAATGACAGTCTGGCCTTTTTTTCCGGCAGAGGTTTTCCAAGGGGAGGTACTTCCATAAAACCTGACTTAGTGGCTCCGGGTGTGGATATTATGGCTGCGGCACCCGGCGGAGGTTATGCAAGCCGGTCCGGCACTTCCATGGCAACTCCTTTTGTAACCGGCAGCGTGGCTTTAATGATGCAATGGGGTATTGTGGAGGGAAACGACCCGTATATGTACGGGGAGAAAATGAAAGCATACCTGATAGCAGGGGCAAGGCAATTAAGCTTTGAGTCCGTTTATCCCAATCCTACTTTCGGCTATGGTGCCCTGTGCCTTAGAAATACTTTTAATTTAACTTTATAGTAACAGATAAAGTACTGAAAATAACAGCTGAAAGACCATAAATTTAAAATTATTAAAAATGATTTTGTATGCCAGAAGTTTTTTCCCAATTATGGCATACAAAATCAGTAATTCAAAAATACAGGCTGTTTTGGAAAAGTAAATGTGAACAATTAGTTTCCCAGTTAAAAATATTGGAATGATTGGTGAGTTCAATTTTTGGATAAAGTTTTAATTTTTAATGCTAAAAAAATCAAAGATTTATAAGTTTTTCATACAACAGATGGTAAAAATTTACATCTGTAAAAAAGAACATTTGAAATTAATGCCATAATATAATCTCAAAAAGATTCATATTTTATACTATTTAACGATAATTTCAAATCAGAAATAAAAATACTGGACATATTGCCTTTTGAGGTATATATTATAAAAATAATCTTTTTGGTTTAAGTAAGGGAGGGATATAATATGTTAAAACTAGTTTTGCACCTTAATAAATTTCAGATAATAACTATTATATCTTTGTTATTCAGCACCTTACTTTTATCTTTTTCTAGCATGAATTATTCCATGGAAGTATATAAAAAGGCGGATGAAAAAACATTTCGTTAATCAGGATGTTTATTCCAGAAGCCGTACTTCCGAAAAAATAAGTTATGCCAGGGATAAGGTAATGGACTCTTATATTGAGGATTTAGATTCACAGGAAGTATCAACAGATAATTATCAGAATCCGCTGGATAAGAAGTGGATTTCTTTCTTTGTTGTTCTTTTCTTTATTGCTCTGATGGCCTCCGTCATCTTTTATATAAAAGGATGGCTTATTAAAGTTAACCATTGGAGATATCTGTTTATTATGGTGCATTTTACTCAGTTGAAAGACGGTAAAAAAGATGCTCTTTCTTATGCTTTTTCCATGTAAATAATATGTAATATGCATGTAAATCAGTTTATTTCATAATACTGACATTATCAAAAATGTTGGTTTTATTCGTATGCGCAATTATGGGTATAAAAAAGGAAAAATTTAACTGATTTTACTAAAGTGAAAGACATGGAAAATACGAACCTGGATGAAATGGATGATGAGGAGGTGAAAGAATGGAAGATATTGCGACAGAATTAATCTCGGATTTGGATAATAAAATAAGTTTTACCATACCTATTTTTCGGAGGAATTCCGGTACCCCAATCCGTTGTTGTTACCTGGGGTATTATGGCTTTTATTATGATTTTAACATTAATTTTTGTGCGAAATCTAAAAATAATACCCACAGGTTCACAAATATATGTGGAAACTATAGTAGGATTTATTACAGGCATATTTAAAGGTATTCTGGGGGAAGAAGGAAAACGTTATGTCCCTTATATGTCAACTGTACTTATCTACTTAGGAGTAGCCAATCTGGTAGGGTTAGTCGGCTTAACACCGCCAACAAAGGACCTAAATGTTACAGCGGGATTGGCACTTATGAGCATTGTGCTTATTGAATATTCCGGTATTCATAAAAAAGGTGTTAAAAAGTATTTAAAAAGTTTTGCAGAACCTATGGCATTACTTGCACCAATCAATGTGCTGGAGCTTTTTATCAGGCCTTTGTCCTTAGCCATGCGGCTTTTTGGTAACATTCTGGGAGGTTTGTTGTAATGGAGCTGATTAAGATCGTAGCTCCGGTAATCGTTCCCATACCATTTAGTTTTTACTTTGATGTATTTGACGGAATCATTCAAGCTTATGTATTTGTATTTTTGACTTCATTATTTATGAAGGATAAGATGGAAGCTTAAAAAAATAAACAGAAAAAATACTAAAAAATTGTGATAGGAGAGATTTATTATGACATTAGTAGCAATCGGAGCAGCAATAGCTGTTTTAACAGGTTTAGGAGCAGGATTAGGAATCGGGCATGCAACCAGCAAAGCAACGGAAGCCATTGCCAGACAGCCGGAAGCAAAAGATGATATCAATAAGGCGTTATTGTTAGGTTGTGCTTTGGCGGAAGCAACCGCTATTTACGGTTTCGTTATAGCCGTTCTTATTATTTTATTTTTGAAATAATCATTTCATTGATAAAGAAATTAAGTTTATGTAGGTGGTTCCGACTCTGTTTAACTAACAGAGACCTAAGGAACAAGGAAAAAATTTTTGAAGCAATCTAATCTAAAAAAGGAGAATGAAATTATGACATTAGTAGCAATCGGAGCAGCAATAGCTGTTTTAACAGGTTTAGGAGCAGGATTAGGAATCGGGCATGCAACCAGCAAGGCAACGGAAGCCATTGCCAGACAGCCGGAAGCAAAAGATGATATCAATAAGGCGTTGTTGTTAGGTTGTGCTTTGGCGGAAGCAACCGCTATTTACGGTTTCGTTATAGCCGTATTAATTATACTTTTCTTAAAGTAATCAGGAGGGATACGTTTGTTAAATTTAGATTGGAACATTTTATGGACCATCGTTAATATTTTGGTACTGTTTCTCTTTCTAAAAAAATTTTTATTCAAACCGGTTACGGAAATGATGGAAAAGCGTAAACAGCTGATTGAAAATTCATTGCAGGATGCCGAGGATACAAAAGCGGAAGCCCTGCAGTTAAAGAATCAGTATGAACAGGAGTTAAGCCATGCCAATGAAGAGGCTGCCAAAATTATAAATGAAGCCAGAGAAAAGGCAATGTTAGAGACCAACCGCCAGTTGCGGCAGGCCAGGGAAGAAGCAGCCAAAATTATACAGGATGCGACAAAAACTATCGAACTGGAAAGACAAAAATCCTTACAGAATGCCCAGGCTGAAATTGCCGGTATTGCCATGCTTGCCGCTGCGAAAATCATTGGCAAGAACATAGACAATGATACGAATAAAGAGTTGCTTGGGGATTTTATGAATGAAGTAGGTGCGGCAAAATGACAACCTTACAGACAGCTAACTTTGCCAAAGCACTATTTTCTCTGGAGTTACCGGAAGAAGTAGTGGAAAAAACAAAAAAATTTTAAAGGATAATAAAATAATAACAGAGGTTCTGGAAAATCCGAGCATTAATAGGCAGCAAAAGGAGGCTGTCATCGATCGAATTTTTGATAGGGAAATCTGTGGCTTTGTAAAGGTTTTGAATCTGCATGGCCTGTTAGGTTATGCAGATGAAATATTTCAAGAGTATGATTCCATGATTCTTGAAAGAAAAAATCTTTTAAAAGCGACCCTTTTTTACGTTACAAAACCGGATGATGATCAATTAGAACAATTTAAAGATGTGTTATGCAAGAAATATAAGAAACAGGAGTTATTATGGAACTAAAGGAAGATCCGAGCCTGATAGGAGGATTCGTATTAAAAGTGGGCAACACGGAATACGACAAAAGTATCAAGGGGACTCTGGATGAATTACAGAAAACTCTTGTCAGGAGGTGAATTGTTTGAGTAATTTAAATCAAAATGATATTATTTCCGTTATAAAAAGTGAAATTGAAGATTTTGATGTAAAAATGAACGTAAAGGAAACCGGAACCGTAGTTAGTATCGGTGACGGTATAGCCACCATATATGGGCTAGATCATGCCATGTATGGTGAGTTGGTGGAATTTGAAACAGGTGTACGTGGTATTGTACAGAATTTACAATATAAAACCATAGGCGTTGTATTGTTAGGCTCAGACTATGGACTTACGGAAGGTTCCAAAGTGGTAAGAACTTATAAAAAGGCAGGTGTGCCGGTTTCGGATGAACTAATCGGCAGAGTGGTAGATGCTCTTGGAAATCCTATTGACGGAAAAGGACCTATTCATGCCAAGGAATTTTACCCCATTGAACGGGAAGCACCGGGAGTTTGTGACAGAAAACCGGTAAGCGTACCATTGCAAACCGGTATTTTGGCTATAGACTCTATGTTTCCGATAGGAAGAGGACAGCGTGAATTAATTATTGGCGACCGTCAGACCGGTAAGACTTCCATAGCCGTTGATACAATTCTGAATCAGAAAGGACAGGATGTAATCTGTATTTATGTGGCCATCGGACAAAAAGCATCTACTGTTGCGAAAGTCGTATCGACTTTGAAAAAACATGGTGCTATGGACTATTCTATTGTTGTATCTGCACCTGCTTCTGATTTGGCACCGTTACAATACATTGCGCCTTATGCCGGAACAGCCATGGCAGAATATTTTATGTATCAGGGAAAAGACGTTTTAATTGTATATGATGATTTGTCAAAGCATGCCGTAGCATACCGTACCATGTCTTTACTGCTGGAAAGATCACCGGGACGTGAAGCTTATCCTGGTGACGTATTTTATCTTCATTCCAGGTTACTGGAGCGTTCCAGCAGATTAGATGATGCCCATGGCGGCGGTTCCATTACCGCACTGCCTATTATTGAGACTTTGGCGGGAGATGTTTCTGCTTACATTCCAACCAATGTTATTTCCATAACCGACGGTCAGATTTTCCTTGAAAGCGAATTATTCTTTTCCGGTATTCGCCCGGCGGTAAATGTTGGACTTAGTGTATCCCGTGTTGGCGGAGCAGCCCAGACCAAAGCCATGAAAAAAGCGGCAGGAAGTCTTCGTATTGATTTAGCCCAATTCCGTGAAATGGAAATTTTTACGCAGTTTAGTTCCGAGCTTGATAAGTCAACAAAAGATTTGTTAGATCACGGAAACAGACTGGTTGAATTGCTAAAGCAGCCATTGGCAAGGCCTCTTCCGCTGCATGAACAGGTTGTTCTGTTATGCGCTGCCAATCACAGGCTTTTTGATGATGTTCCGGTAAAAGAAGTTAAGACTTTTCGGGAAGAATTAATGGACTATTTCAGGAACAAACATCCTGAAATTTTACAGGAAATTGATACGAAAAAAGATTTAACCGACGAGATGACTGAACGAATAGTTGAAGCTGTCAGAGAATTTAAAAGTAGGTGATTGACATGGCAAATATGAGAGAAATACGTACCAGAATGAAAAGTATTCAGGATATTATGAAAATAACCAATGCCATGTATTTAATATCTTCTTCAAAATTAAAGAAAGCAAGAAAAAAATCTCCTTGCCGTAGAACCGTATTTTGAAAAACTTCAGGCTACCATATATGATATTCTGGTGCGGGCACCACATGTACATTCCGTATATTTTCAGCGCAGGGAAGAAATTCCCCCGGAGGACAGAAAAAAGGGATATATTGTTATTACAGCCGACAAAGGACTGGCCGGTGCTTACAACCATAATGTTATCCGCAAGGCAGAAGAAGAAATGAGCAAAAGCAAAAATAATTACCTTTATGTGGTTGGTCAGGTAGGAAGACAATATTTTAAAAATAAAAACGTACATGTGGACGGAGAATTTCTGTATACAGCCCAAAATCCCACTCTGCACCGGGCACAGCTGATGGCGGAGACCATTATTGAATTGTTTGAAAACAGAAAGCTGGACGACGTTTATGTTATTTATACCAAAATGGTTACTCCCATGAAGGCTGAAGTGCAGTTTGCCCGGATATTGCCGCTGGAAAGAAAGAAGTTTGAGAGAAGAAAAGCCGGTTATCAGCATGCCAAATTTGAGCCTTCACCGGAGGAAGTTATGAACCATCTGGTGCCAAATTATTTGAAAGGTCTGATATTTGGTATACTGACCGAATCATTTTCCAGCGAGCAGAATTCCAGAATGATTGCCATGGAAGCTGCTACGAAAAGCGCAAAGGATATGCTTAAAGAATTGGATTTACTGTATAACAGGGCAAGACAGGCATCCATCACACAGGAAATTACGGAAATTGTAAGCGGCGCCAAGAGCCTGAAAAACAGGTAATTGGAAATGTAATTTTATTGAGTCTCCCAATTATGGAGATTAATAAGGAAAGGAGGTTCTATCAACTTTCTGGTAAGCCTTAAGAGAAGCGCTTATCAGGAAGGTAAGTAGACTTAAAAATATGGAAAAAGGAAAAATAGTTCAAGTTTTAGGTCCGGTAGTGGACGTTGAATTTGAAAATGGCAAACTTCCTATGGTAAAAGATGCTCTTGAAGTCATAAATGATGGAAAAAAGCTGGTAATGGAAGTTGCTTCCCATATAGGCAACAATATTGTTCGCTGCATTTTGTTAGGTCCAAGTGAGGGCCTTGTAAAAGACATGGAAGTAACGGCAACCGGTTCCTGTATTAAAGTACCGGTGGGAAAGCAAGTATTAGGAAGAATGTTTAATGTTTTAGGTGAAGTAATTGACAAGGTGAACCTGTAACAGGAGAGGATCAGTGGAAATTCACAGAAACCCTCCTTCTTTCGAGGACCAGAGCCCTGTGGTTGAAATATTAGAAACTGGTATAAAAGTCATAGATCTTTTAGCTCCCTATGCAAAAGGAGGTAAAATAGGTCTTTTCGGCGGTGCCGGTGTTGGTAAAACCGTATTAATTCAGGAACTGATTCGTAATGTTGCCACCGAGCACGGCGGATATTCTATTTTCACCGGTGTAGGAGAACGTTCCAGAGAGGGAAATGACCTTTGGAGAGAAATGAAAGAATCCGGCGTTATTAATAAAACTGCCCTGGTATTCGGACAAATGAATGAGCCACCGGGATCCCGTATGAGAGTGGCCCAGACGGGGCTTACTATGGCAGAATATTTCAGGGATGTGGAGAATCAGGACGTGCTGCTGTTTATTGATAATATATTCCGTTTTGTTCAGGCAGGTTCCGAAGTTTCTGCCCTCCTTGGGCGTATGCCGTCAGCCGTAGGTTATCAGCCTACCCTTGCCAATGAAGTGGGGAGAATTGCAGGAAAGAATTACTTCTACGAAAAACGGATCCATAACTTCGGTACAGGCAGTATATGTACCGGCAGATGACCCTGACTGACCCGGCTCCTGCCATTACTTTTGCCCATCTGGATGCTACTACCGTTTTGTCCAGAAAGATTGTGGAACAGGGTATTTATCCTGCCGTTGATCCTTTGGAATCTACCTCCCGTATCCTGGAACCGGATATTGTAGGCGCTGAACATTATGAAACTGCCAGAAAAACACAGGAACTTCTTCAGAAATATAAGGAGCTGCAGGATATTATTGCAATTCTTGGTATGGAAGAACTGGATGAGGAAGATAAACTGGCCGTGTACCGCGCAAGAAAAATTCAAAAATTCTTATCCCAGCCTTTTTATGTGGCTGAAAACTTTACCGAATCCAGGGAAGGTATGTTCCGCTAAGCGAAACCATCAAAGGATTTAAGGCCATTATTAACGGTGATATGGATGATTATCCGGAAGCCGCTTTCCTAATGGTGGGAACGATTGATGAGGTTATCGAAAAAGCAAAACGTATGAAAGAAAACGAATGGCATAAATTTTCATAGTTTTGTGTTTCATAGATTGGAGGAACAATGGCAAAGACATTTCATCTTGAAATCCTTGCAAGTGACCATCCTTTTTACAAAGGGGAATGTGAAATGCTGATTTTCCCGGCCTTGACGGTGAACATGGGATAATGGCAAAGCATGAGGCAATGGTCACCTGCATCAGTGCCGGTGAACTCCGGTTTTTAGTAGACGGAAATTGGCAGTATGCCGCAGTAAGTGACGGATTTGTGGAAATTACGCCGGATTATGTGGTACTGCTTGCAGATACGGTGGAAGACCGGAGAAATTGACGTGAAACGTGCCCAAGAAGCAAAGTTACGGGCAGAAGAAAGGCTTCGCCAGAAGCAAAGTATTATGGGAATATTATCATACCCAGGCGGCATTAAACCGGGCTATGAACAGGCTGAAAGTAACCAAACGGCATTCTGCCAATTAATATAATAAATTAATATTTAATATAAAAATTAAGTTTAACTACGTCAAACTTTCCAAAGCCTGTATAAAAAGCTGACGTACTGGAAAGCCGGTGATGACTTTAACAGAAGGCAATCACCGGCTTTCTTTTTGCGTTTTTTTCATATTTTGTCTTAAAATTGCATGGCTAATTATATGTGGTCTGGAAAGTTCTTTTCCAACCACAATCGTCATGGTTGTAAAGCAGGCGGCACCGCCAATAAAATTGGATACGGGTTCTGCTAAAAACACACCGGTAGTGCCAAGGTGAAATAACTGTGGCAGCAGCAGGGTCAGTGGAATTACAATAATGACCTTACGAAGCAGGGAAAAGAAAACGGCCTGTTTGGATTTCCCAAGTGCTACGAAAACGGACTGGCCGGAAAATTGAAGTGACATCATAAAAAATCCCAAAGAAATATACTCTTAAGGAAGGTAGGGCAGCTTCCACAAGCTGTGGGTCCTGACTGAAGATTTCTATAAAAACCGGGGAAACAAGTTTAAAATGCCCCAAAATGCCAAAGTATACAAAATACATACGGTAGACATGAATTTTATGGCAGAACGGACCCGGTTGTAAGAACCTGCTCCGTAATTATATCCGATAACTGGCTGGGAACCGTTGGTTAACCCGGATACGGGCATGGAAACAATTTCCGCACAGAGTTTATAACAGTCATCACTCCGACATACAAGTCACCTCCGTAATGTTGCAGGGTGGCATTGCACATAATCTGAACGGTTCCGTTGGTTATGGATGCCACAAATCCGGATAATCCTAACATAGTTATGTCTTTTACCAATCTGGAGTTTAGTTTGAAATTCCGTAACCTTAATTTCAGAATAGTTTTTTTGCCGGTCAGAAAGAAAACTATCCAGGCGGCGGAAAGAAACTGGGAGATTACGGTTGCAATGGCGGCGCCTTTCACTCCCATGTTAAATACAAAAATGAAAACGGGATCCAGGATTATATTGGAAATGGCTGCTAATAACACAGTCATCATACCTGTTTTTCCAAAACCCTGGGAATTAATAAAACTGTTCATGCCTAAACCAATCATTACAAACAGATTGCCAAGCAAATAGATAGTCAGATATTCGTTGGCATAGGGATAAGTGACATCACTGGCTCCAAACAAATACAGCATAGGTTTTTTTAACAGCAGGCCAAGAATGGTTAAAAGGATTCCTGAAAGAATTAACAAAGTAAAGGAGTTTCCCATAATTTGCTCGGCTTTTTTTATGTCCCCTGGCCTCTGGCAATGGAACATAAAGGGGCACCGCCCATACCAAAAAGATTGGCAAGGCAATAATAATAGTAATAATAGGAAAGGTTAGCCCTACTGCGGTTAAGGCTAAGGTGGCTCCATCCGATATTCTGCCTAAGTAAATTCTGTCAACCACATTATATAATACATTGATTAATTGGGCTAAAGTCATGGGGAAGGCCAGATTCAAAATGTTTTTAACAACACTTCCCTGGGTAAAGTCATTTTTCAAGGTCATTCTTCTTTCTGCTTATGATGTTGTTTTTTTTGGCTTTTATACTAATTGATTATAACACTATGGAAAAAGCCTTTTCAAGGGATATGAATATTGCATAAAAAGAATAGGAATCTTGACTAATATGGCGAAATGAAATCATAATAGGTTAGGTAATTGGAAATCAGAAAATAGATTCGTAAACTATATTAATGGGCAGTTTAAGGAATATGGCAAATATACGGGGGATTTTATGTCTAATTGGTTTAAGCATTTAAGAACGATTAATCATCATAAATGGCTTGTATTAAAATATTGTTTTCGGGCCGGATTATATAAGCAGGGACTGCTTCATGATTTGTCCAAATATACCTGGACAGAATTTTCGGTGGGGGCAAAGTACTACCAGGGTGACAGAAGCCCCAATAATGCGGAACGGGAAGCAAAAGGTTACAGTTCGGCATGGCTTCACCACAAAGGAAGAAATAAGCACCATCTGGAATACTGGATGACTACAGCCTAAACGAAGGAACACCTTTGGCCGGTATGAAGATGCCGGTAAAATATGTGGTAGAAATGTTCTGCGACCGGATAGCTGCCGGCAAACTTATAAAAAGGAAAAGTATACCAACAGGTACCCCCTGGAATATTTTTTGGCATCCAAGAAACATTATTTTATACATCCGGAAACAAGCAAATTATTGAAAGCTTTTGGTATGCTGGCAGAGAAAGGAGAAGATGAAACCTTTCGTTATATTCGGGAAGAATTGCTGAAAAAGGATATTGATTTGTAACCTTATTGACAGCGCCTGGGTAAAAGCTTACTGTGTAAACTATAAGACCTGTTGCATAATGAATTCTAAATTAGCAGGAATGGCAATATGTATCCTGAGGATACATATTGCCATTCCTGTATTGAGACCATATATAATGTAATACTCTTTTTTTTATATGTAAAATAATGTAATGCCTTTTTGTGGAAAAGATAATACATTATTTTGGTAGTTTATGGTAAAGATTTTGTGCTAATATGTTAATAAAGACGGATTTTCATTTACATGCTATAAACATCCATTGAAAATTTTCTTATCAGATGAGGGATTGCCATGCATGATTTGAGTTTGTATGAAAAAAAATTGATTATTGATGAGGAATTTCCGGTACAGATGGTTGAAAACAGACTGGCAGCTCCGGGCTGTGTTTTTCGGCCTCACTGGCATGAGCACCTGGAACTGCATTATAATTTAAAGGGGGACAGTTTAATTTACTGTAATCAGCAACCCCTTCAGGTTGAGGAAGGAAACCTGGCTATTATTAACAGCAACGAACTTCATGAAGGGTTTAGCAAGACCAAAGATTTTCATCGCTGGTTATTATTTTTGAAATGAGGCTTTTTCCAAAGAAATTGCGGATTATAATGTAATATTTAAGCCACTTGTCAAAGAAGATTCGGTAATTAAAGATATGGTAATGTCCATATATAATGAAGAAAATGAAAAAAAACAAGGATATAAACTGGCAATAAAGGGTAAGTTATACGAACTGATTGCCTACCTGTTCCGAAATTATGTCGCCCAAATACTGTCAGATAAAGAGAATATAATTCGGGCAAGAAAC
>JBKEEJ010000020.1:0-54922 GCA_047777345.1 Lachnoclostridium sp.
GACTGAAAGCGGATGATGAGACAAAGGATATTCCTGTAATTTTTATTACCGGTAACAACGATTCCGAGTCAGTGCTAATGGGTTTTGAAGTAGGCGCTGCAGATTATGTATCAAAACCCTTTATTCCTGAAGAATTAAAAGCCCGGGTTAAAGTGCATATGCAAAATATCAAAAATCAGCGTGAACTGCAGCATCTGATGCAAGAATTAAAAGTAATGGCTGAAACCGATTATCTGACCAAAATATATAACCGGCGTTATTTCATGGAAAAATTAAAGCTACTGGTTTCCCAGACTGATTATGACTTATTCCTTATTTTATTCGATATAGACGATTTTAAAATGATAAATGATACGTATGGCCACAGTACAGGTGACGAAGTACTGGTTACCGTCTCTAATATTTTAAAGCTGCTGCTGCGGGAAGAAGATATTTTAAGCCGCTGGGGCGGAGAAGAATTTATGATTTGTCTACCTGATACTACAAAAGAAAAGGCCATATATTATGCAAATAAACTTCGTACAGAAGTCAGCAAATATAATTTTACCTGCGGTAATGCAGTCTTTCAATGCACTATAACAGGTGGCATAATACGGTATGACAGAAATATTTCCACTGAAAAAAATTACACCAATGTGGATCATGCGTTATATCTTGGAAAATCTTTGGGTAAAAACTGCTGTATCTTTGACAGTACCAAAGTAAATTAAAAGCTGAAATAAAATTAAAAATCTTGCCTAAACTACAAAGGAGATAACGATGGCATATGAAATTTTAGTATTAGACATCGATGGCACACTAACCAATTCTCAGAAAGAAATATCTGAAAAAACGCTGGATGCCATATTAAAAATACAAAAGCGGGGCCATAAGGTCGTACTAGCTTCCGGACGACCTACACCGGGTGTCTTACCCATTGCAGATAAACTAAAATTACAGGAATATGAAGGTTATATTCTCTCATTTAACGGTGCTAAAATTATAAACTGCAAAACCGGAGATATTATTTTTGAGCGAACCCTGCCAAAAGAAATTATTCCGGAACTCTATGCTGCCGCCCTGAAATATCAGGTAGGCATCATCTCCTATGAAGGCGATTCGGTCATAACGGACATGGAAACAGATGAATTTATGGAAAAAGAAGCCGCTTTAAACCACATGCCCATTAAAAAAGTTACTGACTTTGTTAAATATATTAATTTTGACGTAAATAAATGCCTAATGACCGGTCCTGCCGAAAAAATGGAAAAAGTTGAAGCAGCCATGAAGGAAGAATTTGGCGGTCGCATCAGTATTTATCGGTCAGAGCCCTTTTTCCTGGAATTAGTGCCGCTTCATGTGGACAAAGCCTTTTCACTCAGTAAATTACTGGATCACCTTGGTTTATCCAAGGAACAAATGATAAGCTGCGGTGACGGATATAATGATTTAACAATGATTCAGTATGCCGGAATGGGTGTCGCAATGGCCAACGCCCAGGAAGCCGTAAAAAAAGCAGCTGACTATATTACGCTGTCCAATGATGAAGACGGCGTGGCACATGTTATCAACCGCTTCATACTGTAAAACCAAAAAGGTTAATTGCACAGGATTTGTGCAACAGTCCCTTTGAAAAACCTCCAAAGCAAATTTTAGTTCTTTATCTGCCTTGGAGGTTTTTTTAAATATATTTTTTTGCACTGCTTTTAAAGATTTTATTCCGTACCGGATTCAGTAATGAATAATCACTTATTCGTTGTAACACAAATGCCGCTTTCTTCAAATATGCCTTTAACCTGCTTAAGCATTTTTTTGTCCGGTTCTTTTGTATCTGCCAATTTATAATCAAAACCAAGGGATTTCCACTTATATTCACCCATTTTATGAAATCCCAATAATTCTATTTTCGATACGTTGGAATAATCTCTTAAATATAAGGATAATTCCTTTATGCTGTCTATGTTATCGGTTAAACCCGGTACCAATACGTACCGAACCCAGGTATTTATATTTTTTTCCCGCAAATAGTCAAGGAACATAAGAGTAGGCTTTAAGGAAACACCGGTCACTTCCTTATAAACTGCGGGATTATAATTTTTTATATCCAGCAGTACAATATCCGTATATTCTAATATTTCCTTTACAACATCGTTAAAGATAAAGCCGGAAGTATCCAGGGCGACGGAAAATTTCTCCTGTTTGCACAGCTTGGCTACTTCCAGTATAAATTCCGGCTGCAATAAGGGTTCTCCTCCGGTAAAGGTAACTCCTCCGCCGGAAAATTTCATATAGGATTTATATTTTTTTATTTCATCCATTAACTGACTGGATGTATACTCGACCCCTTTTGTTCTGTCCCATGTATCGGGATTATGGCAATACTGGCATCTTAAAGGGCAGCCCTGCATAAAGACAACAAACCTTACACCGGGTCCGTCCACCGTGCCGCAGCTTTCCAAGGAATGAACTCGTCCTGTTATACTCATTTTATTCACCATACCTTCCCAGTTTTCTGAAAACTGGTTCACTGTTACCGCAAGTCTTTTTTAACCGGCACCGCCGACTGACTGAGGTATTTTCCTTTGTTCAGAAAACATCTTACTTTCTTCTTAACCTATCCAGGTCGAACGTATTTATATTCTATACATATTAATTACATTTTACAACAAATAATTCTGTTATATATTTAACAGGGCCCCTAAACGAATTAAGCTTGCTTCGGATCTTATATGATCTGAAACAAGCTTAATAAAAGCTTTTATTTATCTTTCATGAAAAGTACGGTTAATTACATCAAGCTGCTGTTCACGGGTTAACTTAATAAAGTTAACGGCATATCCGGATACACGGATAGTAAGCTGAGGATATTTTTCCGGATGTTCCATAGCATCCAGTAAGGTCTCGCGATCAAATACATTAACGTTGATATGATGTCCTTTATCATTGAAATAACCGTCCAGCATACCAACAAGATTATTTACTCTTTCACCGATTTCTTTTCCTAAAGCTCTTGGCACAATGGAGAATGTATAAGAAATACCGTCTTCTGCATGTTTATATGGAAGTTTTGCAACGGAAGCCATAGAGGCAATAGCACCATTCTTATCTCTGCCATGCATAGGGTTTGCACCAGGCGCGAAAGGTTCACCGGCTTTACGTCCGTCTGGCGTATTGCCTGTCTTTTTACCATACACAACATTGGATGTTATTGTTAAAATAGAAAGAGTTGGCTTTGCGTTGCGGTAAGTCTTTACTTTACGCAGTTTGTTCATAAAACGTTCAACCAGGTCAACTGCAATCTGATCTACCCTGTCATCATTGTTACCAAAGGCTGGATAATCTCCTTCGATTTGGTAATCAACTGCAAGGCCCTCTTCATTACGGATAACCTTAACCTTGGCATATTTTATAGCGGAAAGGGAATCCGCCACAACGGAAAGGCCGGCAATACCGCAAGCCTCGGTACGTAAAATATCAATATCATGGAGAGCCATCTGGAGACGTTCATAATTGTACTTATCGTGCATATAATGGATAACGTTTAAGGTGTTGATATACAGCTCGGACAGCCAATCCAAAGTCTGGTCAAACTTTTCCATTACTTCGTCATAATCCAAATATTCGGATGTGATAGGGGAAAATAACGGGCCTACCTGTTCGCCTGTTTTTTCATCTTTTCCGCCATTGATAGCATATAAGAGGGCCTTTGCCAGGTTGGCACGGGCACCAAAAAACTGCATCTGCTTACCAATTCTCATAGCGGATACGCAGCAGGCGATTCCATAGTCATCCCCCCATACCTCACGCATAATATCATCATTTTCGTACTGAATAGAGCTGGTATCGATAGATACTTTAGCGCAAAACTTTTTAAAAGGTTCAGGCAGGGATGTTGACCAAAGTACAGTTAAATTAGGTTCCGGAGCCGGTCCTAAATTGTACAATGTATGAAGAAAACGGAAACTGTTCTTGGTAACCAGTGTCCTTCCATCGACTCCCATACCGCCAATGGACTCAGTAACCCAGGTTGGATCGCCGGAAAATAAATCATTGTAAGCCGGCGTACGAAGGAAACGTACCATTCGCAATTTCATAACAAATTGGTCCACTAACTCCTGAACTTCCGATTCGGTAATCAATCCGTTCCTTAAGTCACGTTCATAATAAATATCAAGGAAAGTGGATACTCTTCCAAGACTCATGGCAGCGCCGTCCTGCTCTTTAATGGCACCAAGGTAAGCAAAATAAGTCCACTGGGTTGCTTCAAAAGCATTCTTTGCAGGTTTGCTGATGTCAAATCCATAGGAGGCAGCCATTTCCTTTAATTCTTTCAAAGCCTTAATCTGCTCGGAAATTTCTTCTCTTAACTGAATGTCAGACGCTTCCAGAGTATTCTTTTCGTATAGTTTTTTCTGTTCCAGTCTGTCCTCTATCAGTCGGTCCACACCATACAAGGCCACTCTCCGGTAATCTCCGATAATACGGCCTCTGCCATAAGCATCCGGCAAACCGGTTATGATTCCTGTGTGCCTTGCTTTTCTCATCGCATCGGTATAAGCATCAAATACACCGTCATTATGGGTTTTACGATTATGGGTAAATATTTCTTCCGTTGTTTTGTCCAGTGAATAGCCGTAAGCTTCTAAAGCGTTTCTTACAACTCTTATACCGCCGTTTGGCATAATTCCTCTTTTTAACGGTTTGTCAGTCTGAAATCCTACGATAATTTCTCTTTCTTTATCCAAATATCCCGGACCGAAAGCAGTAATAGCCGAAGGTATTTTTGTTTCTGCATCAAGGATACCTTTTTGCGTTTCCTCTTTCATTAAATCAGAAACTTTTTGAAATAATTCTTGCGTTCTCTTGGTAGGGCCCTCCAAGAAAGAACCGTCCCCTTCATAGGGAGTATAATTATGCTGAATGAAGCTTCGAACATTTATGTCAGTTACCCAGCTTCCCGGATTAAAATCATACCATTCCTGTCTCATTTCTAATTCTCCTTTTCATTAAGCGGTTGGGGGATTTTGTTAAAAATAGTGAATCTTTAGCAACTGGCTGCAAAAAAATTAGTAAAATAATACATATTGTATTCTTTGTCAGCTCAGCCTCTACATATTGTATTATATGGAAATACCCCATAATGTCAAGCGCCTACTTGAGGAATAATTATCAATAAGATTTTTAAGGTTATCCGTTTATAAAACTTTCGATAAAAACTCTTTCAATCTGGGATTTTGGGGATTTTCAAAAAATGTTTTCGGATCATTTTGTTCTTTGATTTTTCCCTCATCAATAAACAGAACTCTGGTTGCCACTTCTTTTGCAAATCCCATTTCATGGGTTACCACAACCATAGTCATACCATCATCCGCCAGTTCTTTCATCAGTTCCAATACCTCTCCTACCATTTCCGGGTCCAAAGCGGAAGTTGGTTCGTCAAAAAGCATTACATCCGGATTCATGGCCAGTGCTCTTGCTATGGCAATTCTCTGTTTTTGCCCTCCGGAAAGCTGTTTGGGATAAGCGTCAGCCTTCTCTGACAAGCCGATTCTTGCTAACAACTCCATTGCTCTGCGGTTTGCATCTTCCTTGTTCATAATGCCCAGCTTAACTGGTGCCAATGTTATATTTTCCCTGACTGTCAGATGGGGGAACAGATTAAACTGCTGAAATACCATGCCCATTTTCTGACGCAGGGCATTTATATCTATCTTTGGATCCGTTATATTTTTGCCTTCAAACCAGATTTCCCCCTCAGTTGGAGTTTCCAGCAAATTCAGGCACCTTAAAAATGTAGATTTGCCCGAACCGGAAGGGCCTATGATAACCACCTTTTCTCCCTGTTCAATTGTTTCGTTGATTCCGTCCAAAACCAGATGTTTTCCAAATCTCTTAGTTAAATTCTTAATTGTGATCACCCTGGCTCATCCTCCTTTGCAAAATTCCTAAAAGCTTTGATAATCCCAACACAATAATCAAATAAAATACTGCACAGATAAAATAAGGGGGAAGAACGTCCCAAGTACGAGAACCAACATACTGAGCGGCCTTAGTCAAATCTGTAACCGCTATCATGCTGGCAACGGATGTTTCCTTAATCAGTGCGATAAACTCATTGCCCAGTGCCGGCAGAATATTTTTAATGGCCTGTGGCATAATAATATAAAACATGGTCTGATTGGCATTTAAACCAAGAGACCGACCTGCTTCCATCTGTCCCCTGTCTATGGATTCAATACCTGCCCTTACGATTTCTGCCACATAAGCACCGGAATTAATACCAAAACAAATAGCGGCAACAACAACCTCATTGGTGTTTCTTGAAGTAAAAATCAGGTTATAAATAATTAATAACTGTAAAATAACAGGAGTTCCCCTGATAATATTTACATAGGCACTACAGATTGTCCCAATAAAATGCAGCCCCTTAACATTTGCCACCGAAAACTTAATAACTGCCACAGTGACACCGATTAAAACACCGATAAGTATGGCAAATAAAGAGATCTCCAGGGTTTTCATTAAGCCTTCCAGATAATACTTATACCTGTCTTCCGTTATAAATGCATCATAATACCGGGTCATAATCGATATTAACCAATCTCTGATCGTATCCAACTTAACTTCTCCTTTTTCTCTGTAATTTTATGTCCTATTATATACCATTTATATACCATGTAAAAGCAGCAGACAAATAAATTATGCCTGCTGCTTTGCATTTTTAATTAACTGAAGTAATTCTACTGATTACCTATGTAATCATTTTCCTTTATTTGTATGATTTGCAGTAAACTCTTCAATTTTGCCACTCTCAATTAACTCATCGATAACTTCATTGATTTTATTTAGAAGCTCCGTATTGCCTTTTTTAACGGCAATTGCGTATTTATCTTCAAATAAAGTGCCATCCAGGATTGTAAGTGCATCGTTGGAGGCTGCCACCAGTTCTTCCGCAGGGTATTGATCCATTACAATACAGTCAATTTTTCCGTTCTTTAAATCTTCCGCTGCCTGAGCGAACTTGGTATATCGCTTAACTTCTTTTGCTTTCACATTTTCCTCATTGGAAACATAAAAATCTGCGATGTTGCCTTGCTGTACACCGATAATCTTATCATCCAGATCGTCCACGCTGCTTACCGCAGGATTTTGTTTATTTACTACAACTACTTCTGTAGAATTAACATATTCTTTTGAAAAATCCATTACCTTCTTACGTTCCTCATTTACAGAAACGCCGGCAGCCACCATATCTACCTTACCCTGCTGTACAGCCAAAAGAGCACCATCAAAATCCATGGTCTTAATTTCCAGCTTTTTGCCCATAGCATCGGCTATAGCCTGAGCTATATCCATATCGATTCCTACAACCTGGTTACCTTCCATATATTCATAAGGAGCGAATCCTGGTTCTGTTCCTACAACTAATGTATCGGATTCCGTGGCTTCCGAACCTGTTTTAGCACTTGAATCGCTTTCATTATCTGTACTGCCGGTATCTTTAACTCCGCATGCAGAAAGTGATATGGTAAGTACAATAATAAGCATTGAACATATTAGTCGCTTCATATATATTCTTCCTCCAATTTCATATTTATAAATTATTTTTTATATTAATGCTTAGTATTGTACCACGTTCGCAGAAAAAAGCAAGAGCATTTATAAGATTTTATGAAAATTTATTTGACTTTTTGATTTATTATTCACTGTCAATTATTTCCTGTTTCCTGTCTGAGCCAAAACTTTCCGCTTTTACACTATTATTGGATTTTTTTACTTTTACATCGATGCCGGTCAAAATATTTTCTGTATGAATATAAATTGTAGGAGCCGTATCATCATCAATGTCAGTAACATTATTGGAAACACTGCTAAATCTGGATTTGGATGAAATATCCACTTTAACATTTTCCGGTACGATAATACTGATACCGCTTATGATACTTTTCACAAAGATATTCACATCATCTTCAATAATCGCATTGCTAAGATCCAATTTTAAACCGCTGCATACCGTTTGAATCGTTGCGCCTGTAAAAGGCTCATTATCCACTACAACTTCCCGCCCGTTAAAAGCCACAGAGCAATTTAAAACATCACTGTCTATTGGACTGTCTGTTCCTTCATTGTATTTATCTATAAGTTTACCGGCAGTTTTCACGGTTGTTCTTATGGCTGCATAAGCGATAAGATACTTAATCAGTCTTCTTTTTTTACGTTTTTTTACCTTCACATACCCTTTTTTGGCAACTGCTTTTTTCGCCATTTTTATACTCCTTTCCACAAGACATAAAATCGACATCTGCAACAGTTACGTTTATAAACCGCCAGCCAATATACACCCGCATATCTATTACGGCTTATTTGATATTATATGCTTTCTCCTGTGAAAATGTATAACTTCTTTGGCATCTTCCTAAAAAATGCATATTTTTACAAATTCAATATACAGCGAACTAATATAAGGACAGCCAGCATGCCCACATTGGCAAGGGTAAAATAAAGCAAATATTTCACGCTGTGAGAATCTTCTGTTTTCAGATAAATACGTAAGGATATCAAACTGGCCAGGGAAGCTATGACAGTGCCAAGCCCCCCTAAATTGGCACCTATAATTAAGCTTCTGGCATCCGAAGTAAAATTGGATAAAAGTATGGCCGCAGGCACATTACTGATTACCTGACTTAGCAAAATAGTGACAGCTATTTCCCTGTTTGTAACCAGGTTGGAAATAAAGTTATGGATTAACGGAATATTTCCTAAATTGCCCGAAAAAATAAAAAAGCAGATAAAGGTAAGAAGCAGGGTATAATCCACACATTTTAATATTTTACGCTCCATTACCCCAATAACCAGAATTGTAATGGCCAAAACCAGCCGATAATCTATCAGGTGCAGCACAGCCCCCAGACATAAAAGAAATAAGAAAAAATATGCCATAATATGTATTGTATTTCCAGATAAGATTACCTTATCCTTATTTGCATTGATTTCATCCCGGACGGTTCTATCCGTGCCCATATCAGTCAATAACTGGAGCGGTTCTTTTTTAATAAACAGATTAATCAGAATCAGTACTAGAAAAGCAGCCAATACAAGCGGGATTGTTACTGCCAGAAATTCTCTTTCGGTCAGATGATAAAAGGTATATAAGTAAAGATTCTGGGGATTTCCAACAGGAGTAAGCATACTTCCCAAATTGGCCGCTATGGTCTGCATAATAATAACATAAATCATGTATTTTTCCTGTCCGGACTGTTTTAACATTAATACGGCAAAGGGAACAAAAGTAATAATGGCCACATCGTTGGTAATCCACATGGAAGTAAAAAAACATAACAGAATTAATACATAACACATTCCTCTGACTGTTTTTACCCGTTGAAATAATTTTTCTGACAGGAATAAAAACACTCCTTCGCCATTAATACCGGCTATTACCGCCATAAGGGAAAAAAGCAGGGCAAGAACACGAAAATCAATATACCCGATATAATCTTTGGAAGGTGGTACAAAGAACATAGTCAATACCGCAAATACGGCAGCAATGACAAAAACTTTTTCACTTTTAATCCATGTCATTATTTTTTGTAGCATTGTTGTTTCCTTTCAGTCAAAGAATTTGTCAAATCCACTCTATTGTATCACTTCTGCTATATTTTTCAATCCCAAACTCACCGATATTAATAAGACTTGCCTAGCCAAAATAAAGCCCGATAAATTAAGACTGCAAATATTGGCTAATTTGTAATTTCTGTTTTGGTCTGCCGCGTATATATAGAATAAATCATAAATCAGAAAAATAAGGGAACAATACAGAAGAGTTTCAGAAAAAAGTTTTGCCACATACATTTATTATCATTAACGTTTGGGAGGATTCCTCCATGGGAATTGCTACAATTCTTTTTCTTTCCTTTGGCGTTGCGATGGACGCTTTTGCCGTATCAATTACCAACGTTTTGTGTTATGAAAAGTTCAGACCACGGGATGCTTTTCTGTCTGCCCTTACCTTCGGTGGATTTCAGGCCTTTATGCCCTTAATCGGGTATTATATGGGCAGCACTTTTTATGATACAATTGCATTTTTAGACCACTGGATTGCCTTTTTGCTCCTTGGTGCCATTGGAGCTAATATGATTTCGGAAGGAATCAAAGCATACCGGTGCCCGAACCATTCCTGTGAAACAGAAAGATTTACTTTCAAAATACTGTTGGCCCAGGCAATTGCCACCAGCATCGATGCATTGGCCCTTGGCATTAGTTTTGCCCTTATAAGGACAAATATTTTTCTTGCCGTAAGCCTTATCGGTATCACAACTTTTCTGTTCAGCCTTTTTGGCAGCTTCCTTGGGAAAAAGTTCGACCAGCTTCTGAAAAATAGGGCTCAAATATTTGGGGGTGGAATCCTGATATTTATTGGATTTCGAATTTTAGTGGAGCATCTGTTTGCATAAGGAAGGCAAATGAAACTACCGGTTACATCGAATTAATTCCGGCCGGCTTTCCAGATGTGCATAGTCATTAAATCGCTGAAGATAAAAGCGGTCATTTTTCTTATCATATACCAGTTCCGTAATACTGGTGTTTTCAAGGGAAAAACCAAGCAGCAGTTTTTTTGCCATATTAATTCCAAATAAGCCTGCAATTAAGGCCCGTATAACGCCACCATGGGTTATAACCGCCACCTTGTTATAATCAGTCTGAATTATTTCATTAATTGTAAGAATCGCTCTTTTATAAACATCCCTGCCGCATTCGCCGCCAGGATAGGGAATATCCTCTTTTAATTTCATCTGTTCCGTTTTAAATTCGGCAAAATGCTCATTTATATATTCGTCGGATTTTCCTTCCATTTCCCCAAAAGATATTTCCGCAATATTTTCTCTTATGTAATGATTTTTTTTCACATATTTATTCACTACCTGGGCAGTCTGTACCGCCCGGATTAAATGGCTGGAATAAATGGCCTCAATTTCATAATTTTCCAGTCTTTTTCCAAGTAAGTCCGCCTGCATAAATCCTTCTTTTGACAATTCCACATCTACGTTGCATAATGTTGAGTTTTGTTTTCCGTGGCGAATTAAATATATCTGCATAGTATTACTGCCTTTCCTAAAAATTACCTTAGATACTTACTTATGGTATGGTTCATTGGATATAATGCGGTAAGCCCGGTAAATCTGCTCCAGTAAAATCACCCGCATTAGCTGGTGGGGAAATGTCATTTTGGAAAAACTCAACTTATAATCAGCCCGTTTCAGTACTTCGCTGCTTAATCCTAATGAGCCGCCGATTACGAATATAATATGGCTTTTTCCCTGAATCCCAAGGTTTTCAATTTTTTCTGATAATTCGGTTGAAGAAAGCATGGTTCCTTCTATAGCAAGGGCAATAACATAGGCTCCGTCCTTTATGTTTTTTAAAATTCTTGCCCCTTCCGTATTTTTTATTTGATTTTCTTCCGCCTCGCTGGCCTGGTACGGAGTTTGTTCATCGTTTACCTCAATGATTTCCAGTTTGCAGTAACGGCTTAACCGTTTGACATACTCATCGATTGCCATACGAAAATACTTTTCTTTCATTTTTCCTACTGCTACAATTGTAATTTTCATTTTACGGTCACAAAGCAGTTTCCAGTTTGCAGTAACGTTTGACATACTCATCGATTGCCATACGAAAATACTTTTCTTTCATTTTTCCTACTGCTACAATTGTAATTTTCATTTTTTACCTGATTCTAAAATTTTATTTAAAATAATTAATCTGTAAACCTATTTTATCTGTTTTCTATGCCATTTGCAAGTTTAGGCGAAAAGCAATATTTACTGGTTTTTGATAAATTTTTCTTAACACTTTTGAAATATGCGAAATATGGTATCCATAATAAAAATGGCCAAAGCAATCATACCTGCTATTTGCATGGTTTCACTGAAATAATAGCCTGCCATCGCATTATTGTTGGTTATCAGATTAAATACAATCCGGTACATTCCCACCCCCGGCACTAAGGGCAAAATACCGGCAATCAGAAACAAAGTAACAGGTGTTTTCCTTATTCGGGCAAATACATGAGATAACATAGCCACCGCTAAAGCCGCTAAAAACATACTGGCAACCGTTGAAGCTCCCGCGGCGCCAACTAACAGGTATACCAGCCACCCTATTGCCCCTACCAAACCGGCATCCAATAAAAATTTTTTTGGTACTCCAAGCGTAATTGCTACCGACATAACCGCTGCAAAAGACCCTATAACCTGAATGAAAATCACAGTGCTATACCTCCCGCAATTATAGAATAAAACCCGATTCCAATACCGATACCGGCTGCAGTGGATGCAGCGGAAACAAAAGCTTCTATTGCTCTGGCGCCTCCGGACACATAATCTCCCTGTAAAGTATCACGTATCGCATTGGTAATTGCCACTCCCGGCAATAAAGGCATCACAGAACCACCTATTAACGGATCCAGTGAAATAGCTGTCCCAAAATAATGCAGAAAAATCATACTGTTAAAAGCAACCAATATGGACGATACCATATTGGTAATAAAGGAACTTATTTTAATGTTTTGAGTTGCCAACATAACAAGAACAATTAATCCACCGTTTAAAAATGCGATTATGCTGTTAAACCAGTCCCCGCCAAGTAATATGGTAAATGAAAAAGAGGATATCATGGTACAGATATAAATTAAGGCTTTTTTATAACGTTTCTTTTCTCTGATTTTTTTCAAAGCTTCATAGGCTTCTTCCAGCGTAATCTTTCCAGCACATAAATTTCTGGATATATTATTTGTCTCATAAATATTGGATATATTTGTCACCCTGTTGTCAACCCGCTTTACAGCGGTAATCGAGTCAATGTTAGAATCTCCCAGGGTTAAAAAAATACCCGTAGGCGTAACAAAAGTTTCCGTTTTTTCCAAACCGGATATTTTTAAAATCCTGCACATAGTGTCTTCAACCCGGTAAGTCTCCGCCCCGCCAGTCAGCATAATCTCACCGGCTAACATTGCCGTATCCACCAGTAGTTTGTAATTCATTTATGTTACACTCCATTTCATCTTAACATTTCTGGCAAACCCTAACGTAGGAAACTATCAAATCAGGTAAAATAATGCCCATCCAAAATATGAACAAAAAAATTAACAAAATATATTTATTATCTTCACAATTTACTCACAATTTAAAATTATAATTAACTCGTGAAAGTGAAATTATGCTTCACTCTCTCTCCTCCCCATTTAATATAAATTGAGAAGCGATAAATGGTTTCCATTTATCGCTTTTCTTCTTTTAACACTGGCAAAGGCTTTCTAAAGTCACAGATTAAGAAAGGACAAGTCAAATTACTGCAATCTGACTCGTCCATACTTTATTTTATTCATCCTTATCTAAAGTTTAATGTAATTATCTAAATCCATAGTATGCAAAGCTCTTCTCTTTCTTCTGGCCTCTTCCGATGCAGTCATAATAAAATCCTTGATAACACCTGCATTTTTAATATGCAGTAATTTTAATACCGGATGGGTCATATCTCCCGTATAGCAAGTCACAGTACCAAGCTTAAATATCCGTTCCCAGAAGCTTCTTGTCAGTTTAATATCCTGTACCTTATATATGTACGCATCATCTACCGTTATATTCAGATACCCGCTTGTAATTGTAATCTTTTCATCAGAAATGGTATAAGTAGTAAAACTTAATGGCAGCCCAAAGAATTTAGACCTCTTTTTTTCTACATAAATCATTATCTGGCTCCTTTGGATATATTATTGGCCTATATCAATAACTGAGATTTTATCCTCATATGTTAACGTTAAATTTAGTTTGGATACATCCGTATTCTTTGGCAGCTCAAATAAAACTACGGCATTTCTGGATTTTCCTGCGTCTATTTTCTCATTTAAGTATTGGATATCATTATCTAACAAAGTCATCATGGGATAATATACATTACTGTCCTGATCGGTTAACTGATAGGATATGTCATAATTCATCAGAGCCAGTTTTTGGCTTTTCTTTGTTACATTTTTAACACTAAAATATATAACCGCTATTTTATTTCCCTTTGACGGCACTATGGCAAAAAGTCTATTATCATCCATATAGGTGTCATAAACTTTACAATTCTTATAGGTGACACGGAAGTTATTGTTCAGTATATTTTTAAACATATCCGTCAGGCTCACGGCACTGATATTCTGTGATTTAACAGGAAGATTCTGTGTGTCCCCGCTGTATTGCGTAGTCTGGCTTACCGTATGATCAGCATTGGATTTGCTATCGGAAACAGCAACCACGTTTTTTGTATCTAAAGTATCCTTATCCTCAACCGTTTCTGCATTTTCCGGATAAATCAAGGCTTCTTCATAATTACCACTGTGTTTTAATATGGTACCTGCCATATATTCTGCCAGAACGTCACTTTCTTTATCAGTCAAATCGACCAATTGGCTACAGCCTGTCAACATTACTCCACAGATTGCAATCAATAAAAAGAAGTGTTTTCTCATTCTTTATCCCCCTGTAGAAATTATATATACATAATACCACCATTTACAAAAATGAGCAATCATAAACTTACAAACTGTGAAATATTTCTTACTAAAACAGCACCAATTTCACCCTTAAAGTTATTATTCTTTTTATTGATTCTCTGAACTGTCCTATAAAATATTTATGAAAGCAAATATCAGTCATTCTTTGCATCCAGTTCAAACCAAAATTCCACACCGCTTTCATGATTGACAACGCCGCATTTTTGATTTAAGGATGTCATAATAGCTTTTACTATGGACAGGCCTATACCGCTGCCACCGTATTCCCTGGTTCTGGCTTTATCCACTTTGTAAAACTTATCCCAGATTTTATCGATATCTTCCTCGGGTATTCTGGGCCCTGTATTAAATACCGCAACCCGTACCAGATTATCATGACGAATCAGCTTAATTTCGATAATCTTGGCCCCATCCACATGATTAAGGGCATTGCTGATATAATTGGTTAAGACTTCTTCGATCAAGTATTCGTCAGCCCAGACATAAACGGGATCTTTGTGGTCAAATACCGCCATTACTTCTTTTTGCTGAAATAAAATATCGGTAGAGTTTAAAATAGAACGGATTAAGGCAACAATATCAAAACGTTCAATATTTACCTGATTGTTGCCAAATTCCAGCTGGTTTAATGTCAAAAGTTTTTTAACCATCTGGTTCATTTTCTTTGCTTCGTCAATAATTACATCACAATAAAACTCTCTGCTTTCTGCGTCCTCATTTATATTGTCAAGCAATCCTTCCGCATACCCCTGAATCAGAGCGATAGGTGTTTTTAACTCATGGGTTACGTTGGAAAGAAAGTCCTTACGCATTTCATCAATCTGTATTTTATTCTGAATATCCGTTAACAGCTCATTATTGGCATTTTTCAATTCGGTAATGGTTTTTTCCAGTTTTTCCGACAATGTATTAATACTCCTGCCTAATTCACCGATTTCATCATTGGTTGTAACCGGATATTTGACCTCAAAGTCCAAATCGCTCATTTTTTTCGATATATCGGCCAGTTGCAAGATGGGTTTTGAAAATTTTCTGCTTACAAAAAACATAATAACCGACGCAATAATAACGGATACAATACCCACATTGGCAAGAAGCTTATTGGCGGTTTTGACGCTTTCCTTAATACTTTCCAGATTAGTTCGCATTAAAATAATATTACCGTCATCCAGTTTACCAATCAAGTCTACATACCTGGATTCAATCCGGGAATCATAGCTTTCGTATATGTCATAGTTATCCGTATGCTTTAATCGTTCATTTGTGTTAAAATCAAACAGATAATTCTTCGCTAACCGAAGTATCTGTTCATATCTTTTGTTATCTTTTGTAGGCATCCACTCAAACTCATTAAACCACTGATCGATGGCAATAATATATACACTGACATTCCGGTTGTCCGCCAATCTTTCCACTTTTAAGGATATTTTGCTTGAATTAATGGAGGAATCCTTGTTTTCTAGAAAAATATTATTAATATCATCATAAGTTTTCCCGATAGAGTCTATTTTACTTTGAAGGTAATAATCTTCCAGAAATGTCCGGTTTATAAACCACAAGCTAAAAATAATCAATATAATAATGCTGGTAAGGGTAATCGTCAATTTTAGCTGGATGGAACTTCTGGTTCTTAATTTTCTTACCTTACTTTTCATTCTTCCACCTCAAATTTATATCCGAGGCCCCAAATTGTCTTGATATAATCCCCTTTGGGGCCCATTTTGCTTCTGAGCTTTTTCACATGAGTATCAATGGTTCTGGCATCGCCAAAATAATCATAATTCCAGACATTATTTAAAATTCTTTCCCTGGATAAGGCCACACCGCGATTTACAATAAAATACGTTAACAGTTCAAATTCTTTATGGCTAAGTTCCACTACTTTGCCGTCTATCTTTACCTCATGGGCCGCTTTGTCAAGCACAATGCCTCCCACACTGATAACACTGTCTTCCAGCACATTGGATCTTCTTAGTATGGCTTCCACACGGGCCACCAGTATTCTGGGGCTGAAAGGCTTTGATATGTATTCATCCACACCTAATTCGAAACCAAGCAGCTCGTCTTTTTCATCACTTTTGGCAGTTAACATAATAATAGGTACTTTTGAGTACTGCCTGATTTCCCGGCAAACCTGCCAGCCGTCCATCTTAGGCATCATAACATCCAGAATGATTAAATCAATATCCTTGTTTTCAAAAAATATATCAACAGCCTGCTCTCCGTTTTCGGCTTCCATAACTTCAAAATTCTTTTTACTTAAAAAATCCTTCACCAGTTTTCGCATTCTGCTTTCATCATCTACAACAAGTACTTTTAACCTGTCCATTGACATTCCTCCATTCAAAAAATAGTATCCATGTATTCCTTAAATGTCTGTAAATTTTTCAATGTAATATATGTAGTTTGTAAAACATTATAAATTTTAATATTCATTTATATTATAACATTAATTTATGAAAAAATTATGTTCAACCTGCAACTAACAGACTCATTTGTAATACTATAAACTCATAACATAATTGCAGCGCGCAATAGCAATAAACGAATGCAATTGTATTACGCGCCGAATTATCTGCTTCTATATTCTATTTCTTATATTCAAAAACATTTATTTTTTCAATTATAACATCATTAACTGGTTTATAATACTCCTCGTCTTCTACTTCTACTGCCGCAATGGCATCCACCACATCCAGTCCCTTATAAACCTGACCGAATACGGTATGCATACGATAAAGCCACGGTGTTCCGCCTTTTGTGGCATAATTTTCTATGGCATTATCATTAAATTTCACTCCGTACTTCTGTTCAATAAGGGATAAAGTGTCCTTATCATAAGTTTGCTTTGCCTGAACGATAAAAAACTGACTGCCATTGGTGTTGGGACCGGCATTGGCCATACACAGGGCTCCCCGATAGGGCTGCAAATTTTCCGAAAATTCATCCTCAAAATCTTCTCCCCAGATACTTTCGCCGCCTGTACCATCTCCGTTGGGATCACCGCCCTGGATCATAAAATCATTAATCACTCTGTGAAAAGTAAGTCCGTCATAATACCCTTCTTTTGCATGGGTAATAAAATTTTCCACCGCCTTTGGGGCTGATTCTTTAAAAAACTTAACATAAACAGAGCCAAAATCTTTTACGACTATTTCGGCTACGGTTTCCCCTTCTTTTGGCCCGGAAAACTGATAGTCTTTTTTACTGCATCCTAAAAATAAAGTCATACTTAACGAGAGTATAAGAATACAAAACAATACTTTCTTCATAAGTTCCATACAAGTAAATGTAATTTTTCGTATAATCCCAAAAATTAGTTTACATTCACTTGCTTATCCTTTCTATATTTTCTAATTAAAATTTAAAATTAAATAAAAGATAATTGCAAAACTCATATTTGCGCCATTGATTGCCAGATGTTCTATATTATTTATTATAAAAATTATTCAAAAATTTATTCGAAACGAAATGGTATCGTCTGACACAAATTTTGAGTTTCGCAATTATGATATGTTAATCTTATTTTGATTTTCTTGTATTTTCTCTACAATTCCTGTTTATATTTCAGTCCCCACTGGTTTCTTATACCATCCATAACCTGAATAATATCTAATGTATTTCGCAACGGATTGATGCTGCTTTCCTTTCTGCCATTGCGGATACAGTCGTTTACTTCATAAGCTTCATGTTCATATCCGGTAATCCTGTTCTTTTCTTCAAAAACTTCCACTTCTTTTCCATCCTGGTCATATAAATAAGCTTTATTAGCCGACCAAAATCCGGGAACGACAATCCGGCCCTGATCTCCGAATATAACAGCGTCCTCGCCAATATTGGCATTAATGGCCGAACTGGCCGTGGCAAGCACATTGTTATCAAATTTAAGTAATATGCAGTTTTGTCCGTCAATACCGCTTTTTAAAAAGGCGCCGGTTGATAGTACCTGAATCGGCAATTTATCCAGCAGATAAATTATATAGGTAATGGTATAAACCCCTACGTCCAGCAAAGCACCGCCCGCCAGATCAAAATTATATAAGCGGTTGGTTTCATCATAAGGAGCCGCAAATCCAAAACTGGTCTCTATCTTTTGAATGGTACCAATTCTGCCACTCGTAATCCATTCCTTTACTTTTTTGGTTACCGGCAAAAATTTCGTCCACATGGCTTCCATCAGGAACACATTATGTTCTTTTGCCAGATCCATCAAATATTTTGCTTCCGTAGCATTAAGGGCAAAAGGCTTTTCACACAGCACGGCTTTTCCATTTTTCATACATAGTTCCGCGTTGGGCTTATGTTCCGTATGAGGTGTGCCAATGTAAATGACGTCAATTTCCGGATCACGGGCTAATTCCTCATAGCTTCCATATGCTTTCTGAATATGAAACTTATCTGCAAATTCTCTGGCTTTCTTTTCACTTCTGGATGCAACGGCAGCAATTTCCATATATTCCATTTGCCCCAACGTATTGGCAAAAGTTGCTGCTATTTTCCCGGTACCTATTATACCCCACTTTATCGTTTTCATACTGATCCTCCCTGTCTCCAGATAATTTTATATATACTGACAATTTCCAAAACTGGTCCGAATTTGAAAGCATTATTATTGTAACACCAATTATTCAAAATTAAAATCCCTGCTTTATAAAAAGCTGGCAAAACTTATAAAATTTTCATATAATTCAATAAAATTTATAAAATAATAAAACTTCCAATAAAATATAGTTGCATATTGCGGAATCATTTTATATAATAATGACTGTAACAACTTCATTGAAAATGTCTGCAAACCATTTTCCTTTTCATTTTACAAAGGAAAGCAACCAGTTTAATATTTTATATTAAGGGGTTGTACTGGTTTCGACGGGGGTTTTGAAGTTGCAGAAGCCATTCGCGGACTAGGACCGCGTCAACAACTTAGAGTTAAATATAAACGCAGACGAAAATTTAGCATACGCTGCCTAATTATGGCAGCTGTCGAGCTTAAGCTGCCTGCGGCTTAAGACCTCGGCATCAAACCAGCAGGGCACTTTATCTTCAAAGCTTTGAGAAGATAAAAGAACTTATGAAGCTACTAAAGTCTTGAGCCTGTCAATCGGCGCTAGACGGAGGGAATGTCAAAAGATTGACTGTAATGGGAGATGCTGCAATGAATGGGCCTTCGGACAGGGGTTCGATTCCCCTCAACTCCATTGTGATTATTCCTGAAAATAGAATTTAAGAATATTACAACACTTTATAAGTAAAATTGTTTTTAAACACTTTTGAACCAGTATTTTTAACAGCTAGGCAATATTAATCTTTCAATGATTAATTTGTTCTAGCTTTTCTTCTATTTCTTTTTTTTGTATATCTGTCAAAGCAGTAATTATTTAAGCTGTTTTTTCATCTTTCATGTCCTGCAATTTCTCGAATACTATTAATAGTAATGTGCCCATCAAATAATGATGAAATATAGGTTTTTCTAATTTTATGACTACTTTTTCTTATAAAAATCCATATTCTTATTATCGACATCTAGAATATTAACAGAAAAATTGCATGAATCTATTGATTGTTTTTACTTGATTAAAATTGCTAAAATACTGTAAAATATTGATAAAATTATTTATTGATGAGGAAGTCGAAGAAACTTCTGATAATGATATTATTTTGAAAGGAGAGGCTAAGATTAAAAAATTATATGGTACTAAAGAAGTAAAGCAATTAAATCAAATAATTATAAGGGGAGAGTAAAATAATGAAAATAAATTTTACTTTGTAGAACGGCTGGCAAGCATAGCCTTTAAAAAGTGGTCTTTAAGGGCAGGTTTTCTTGACATGCCCTCAGTTTACTGTATAATGAAGATAAGGGCATAAACCGTGAAAAACAGCTGATTCAGGATATATTGCCAGTCAGACAGGTATTAACAAACTATTAATGAAATATTCAAATAATAGACATATTTGAACATTACAATATATTATAAATAAAAAGGAACCAACAGGTTCTTTCACCTCGCTAAGATTTTTTTCATAATGCCAGCAGATTAACTGCTGGCTCCTCCTATTTATAGGGTAAAATATTGTCTATATCGAAGCAAAAATCTCCTGTTCCACCGTGATTAATTAAGTTTACTGAAAAATTATTGAAATTAAAAATTTTTAGGAACTTGTCATAATAAAAATGTGCAGACCTGTATATAAAATATGGTTTGAACAGGTACCCAAACCATATTTTTATTATGTATCAGTCTGCCCAAATGAAACTGTAAAATAAGTCCATACAAATTAATCTATATATTTTATTTGCTTATTTGTAAAAAATAACTTTGGAAAGTCTGATTCCTTCCGGCAATTCTTTGCCGTTTTGAATGGCCTGATATGCCTTGTCAATCAAATTACTTTTTATATCCTCCGGAAAATTCTCGTCAAATTCATATACAAACTCCTTTTTTATATAATTTAGAGCTATACTTAAGAGTGAACCGCCGTTTTTACAGTATTCAATTACGGCATCACTAATAATTTTTTTGTATTCTGCATATGACATCCGTTTCACTTGACCTCATTCCTCTATCCTATTGTATTATATAATTATATGCAAGGAATTGAAAAACTTTCCAATAAATTTAATTTTAATTTACATATGAACATATGTTTCATGATAGTGTCAAGAATTTTGTGTAAATAGATTTATGAATACTTCAGGTTAAACATCTCCTGAAGGTCATCATAAGCCGTAGCAAAACCCCTTAGTTTTTTGGTAGACCAACTTTCATTGTAATGAATCACTTTATAGTATACCAGTTTGCTGCATGCCTCTTCGTTAGGTAGGCTGTCTTTCGTTTTGATTAGACGACGAACCTCCTTATTAAACCGCTCAATCCAATTCGTTGTATAAATGCATTTACGAATGGATTCTGGAAATAAGAAATAAGTAAAAAGTTGATTATCACAACACCAGGAATCGACTACTTTGCGATAGGACTTTCCCCATTTCTGGTTAAATTCGTCTAAAGCACTTTTTGCTAATTCCATATTAGGTGATTCATATACGCTTTTTAAATCGGTAGTAAATGCACTTATATCTTTCTTCCGGATATTCTTTATGGAAGAACGGATTTTATGAACTATGCAGCGCTGAATTTCAGCTTTTGGGTATACCCTGTGGACTGCCTCATCTAAGCCAGCCAGACCATCCATGACAAAAAGAAGTACCTGCTCTACACCACGACTTTTAATTGCATGTAAGTTTTCTTCCCAAACATAGGCACTTTCATTAGTACCTATAAAGAAGTCAATTACTTCACGGTAGCCATCTTCATCGATACCAAGTATGAAGTAAACAGCATCAGAATCAACCGTAGTGCGTCTAAGTTTTACATGTAGAGCATCTATATAAATAACGCTATAACGCTTCTTTAAGTCGCGTTTATGCCATTTTTCTACCTCATCAATCGCAACATCGGTTATGTTACTAATAGTTGTAGCACTATAAGAATTACCGTATAGTTTTTCTATGATATTAGCGATTTCTCTGGTAGAAATACCACTGGCATACATGCGTATGATGAGGTTTTCCAGCCAATCATCGCGTCTAGCATAAGGAGGTATAAGCTGTTGATTGAATTCATTGTTACGGTCACGTGGGATTTTTAGATTATGGATTGCTCCATATCTGGTTTCATAATCTCTACAATAGAAACCATTTCTGGAATTACCTGTTCCGTGACCATCATAACTCCTATTTTTCATACTGAAGAACATTTGTGAGTTCTATACTTGCAGTGAGGCGTTCCATTGTTTGTTTTAAAAGTATTCAATTAAGAAAATCATTTAATGTTTGATTAAGGTCTAGTATTCTTTGTGGCATTTGTGTTATCATTCGTTTCACTAGAGAAACTCCTTCCGTTATCCTATGGTATTATGTAATTGATTTGCAAGTCATTGAAACACTTTACCAATAAGCCTCGGAGTTTCTCTATTTTTATTTACACAACTTCATTTTACACATATCTGTTTCATGCATGTTTGTTTAAATTAAATCATATCATATCCATATATGTAACAATAAGGATATTTATATGGATAATATAAATTCTGTCACCGGCTATTATTCTTCTTCCGACCTAAGGAATATATTGCGGCAGCTTTTTAATCAGTATTCGCTCTGGAGCAGATTTTATATCATTAGCCGCATCGAAAATTTAGAGGATCTGGAAGTTGTAACAAACAGACTTTATGAAGTTCCTGCTGACATAGCCAATGTACTGAAAATCTATTACAATACTGTGTACATTCAGGAATTTGAAAACCTGATGCGGGAACAGATTACTTTAACAATTCAGATTATCAGCGAAATGAAAGGAAATCAGTCCTTTGACAAAACAAAAAGCATGTGGGAGGAAAATGCCGATCAGATCGCAAATCTGTTAGCAAGCCTGAATCCTTACTTTGATAAGGGTACTCTGCGAAACTTGTTTTATAATCATTTCGACATGCTGGTAAGTGAAGCTCAGAAAAGAATCAGTAAGCAATATGCTCTGGATGTGTACGAATATAATTTTATAGAATATCACAGCTTAATGTTTGCTGATTATCTATGGAATGGTATCATTAAACAATTCTATCCGGGAAACTAAATCATTCAACTTTCCCTGTAACCTTACGTATATTAATATGTAATGTGATATAGGAGGTTCCGGATGGACGGAGTAAGAGAATTCTTAAATCACACCTGCTGGGACTTAAATGTAATTATCTGGGTCCGGGCAGGGGATAAGATTGGCTGTATTTACCGTGTTGAAGAATTCTGCTTAAAAAGGTTTGAATGTTTAAAGGTGTGTTTCGGAAATGAACACAACCCCTTTATAGACGGAATCAAAGTATGCTATTGTGAATATGGTCAATTCGGAACGACAGAACTGGTAGTAAAAAAATGCGGCTGTACCGCTGATAAGTTATTCAACAAGCATTTTCGTATTATTTTTTTAAATGCGGGACCTGTCATAGCCATATCCGCTTCCCACAAATAACGCCGTTTTTTATAGAGGCTTGCATAAGTAAAAGTTAAGTTTTTATAAAAGCAAATTTTAAGCTTATATACGTCAATACTGGATAATATCAAATAAATGAGATTATCCAGTTTATATATGCTTATTTTTATATGTTCATTATGTTTTTGTTGTGACAGGAAGTTTTTAAAAGCAAATTAATACAAATTCTTTACTTTAAAATCTCTTTCCGCTTCTCTTCTTTGGTCTTTTTTTGCAATATCTTGCCGTTTATCATAAAGTTTTTTACCCTTGGCAAGGCCAATCTCTACTTTAACCAGACTGCCTTTTAAATATACGTTAAGGGGTACAATAGTATAACCTTTTTGTGCCACTTTGCCCATTAGTTTATTTATTTCATAACTGTGTAACAGTAATTTTTTTACACGCATTGGGTCTTTATTGAAAATGTTACCCTTTTCGTATGGGCTGATATGCATATTGTAAATATATACCTCTCCGTTTTCAATTCGTATATAAGATTCTTTTATACTGCACTTGCCCATACGAATGGATTTGACTTCCGTACCATGAAGCACAATGCCTGCCTCAAAGGTATCCTCAATAAAAAAGTCATGTCTGGCTTTTTTATTATTTGCGATTAATTTAAGATTTTCTTTACTCATAATTCCTCCCAGTTTTAAGTCACATATTTTCTTCCGGAGCCCTGTCTACAAATGCAAAGTCAATGGTCCGAAGAAGCTTATCCGCTGCCAACACTTCTACCAGAACCTTTTCCCCCAGTTTATAAGTTTTTCTGGTATGCTCACCTACCATGGTATAATGTTCCTCATCATATATATAATAATCATCCTGCATTTCTGACACGCGAACCATGCCTTCCACCGTATTGGGCAGTTCCACATACAGTCCCCAGTTGGTTATGCCGGAAATAACCCCTTCAAAAACCTCGCCAATGTGATCGCTCATATATTCCACTTTCTTTAATTTTTCCACTTCCCGTTCCGCATCATCGGCACGGCGTTCCGTTAGGCTTGCCTGCCAGGCAATATCCGGTAATATTTTACTGTAATGGTTATACCGTTTTTCACTTAAACCGCCCCGTAAATTTTCCTTAATAATCCGGTGAATCTGCAGATCCGGATACCTTCTGATAGGGGAAGTAAAGTGACAGTAATACTTAGTAGCCAGGCCAAAATGGCCGTCACTGCTTGACGTGTATCTGGCCCGTTTCATAGACCTTAAAGTTAAACGGCTGATTAAAGCTTCTTCGGGAGTATTGTCAATTTTCAGTAGCAGTTTTTGTAGTTCCTTAGGATGAACCTCATCCCGGTTAATTTTTATACTGTAGCCAAAATTATTGATAAAAATTCCCAGCTGCTGAATTTTTTCCGAATCGGGTTTTTCATGGCTTCGGTAAACAAAAGGTATCTCCTGCCAATAGTAGTCTTCCGCTATGGTCTCATTGGCTATCAGCATAAAATCTTCAATAATCTTGGTAGCCTTGTTTCTTTCATAGGGCTGAATATCAATGGGATGCCCTTTGTCATCCAGCTTAATCTTACTTTCCGGAAAATCAAAATCAATGGAACCGCGCTTCCTTCTTTTTTCCCGTAAAATATCCGCAAGCTCTGCCATTAATTCAAACATGGGAACCAGTTCTGCATACTCTTTTCTCTCCTCTTCATCATGATCTTCCAGTATTTTGTTAACGCTGGTATAGGTCATTCTTCTGTCAACACGAATTACGGTTTCCGCTATCTCATGGTCCACCACATTTCCTTTTTCATCAATATCCATAAAGCAGCTTAGGGCAAGTCTGTCCTCTCCCGCATTAAGAGAACAAATTCCATTGGAGAGTTTGTGAGGAAGCATAGGAATTACCCTGTCCACCAGATAAACGCTGGTACCTCTCCTGATGGCTTCTTTGTCCAAAGGAGAATTTTCCTTAACATAGTGGGATACATCTGCTATATGGACACCCAGATGATATATACTGCCCTCTTTTGATATGGTTATGGCATCGTCCAGGTCTTTGGCGTCTTCTCCGTCTATGGTAACGGTCTGTAAATTCCTGATGTCTTTTCTGCCTTCCATATCTTCTTCCGATATTTCGTCCGGTATTTCTTCCACCTGGCGCATAACTTCCTCCGGAAATTCCACCGGCAGGTTATAGGCCATAATTACGGACATAATATCCACTCCCGGATCATTCATATGTCCCAGAATATCGATTACCTTTCCTTCCGGGTTTCTCTCCTGATTGCCGTAATCCGTAATTTTTACAACGACCTTATGACCAGTTACCGCACCTTTTGTCTGGCCTTTTGGAATGAAAATGTCTCTTCCTAACTTCTGATTATCTGCTATAACAAAGCCAAAGTTTTTGCTTTTTTCAAAGGTACCCACAACGGTGCTGTAGCCTCTTTCCAGTATCCGGATAACTTCCCCTTCTTTTCTTTTGCCATGGCTGTCATTTAAAATGTTTACCATAACTTTGTCATTGTGAAGAGCTCCCTTGGTAGCATTTTCCGGAATGAAAATATCTTCTTCTTCCCCTTCTACAATAACAAATCCATACCCTCTTTGTGTACCTGAAAAAATACCGACCTTGGTATTTTCATCCGTCAATTTGTATCTGCCTTTTGTATCCACTTCAATTTTACCTTCCGCCTGAAGGGCTTTAAGTACTTCTTTTAAGTCCTGCTTTTCACTGCGGGGCACCTGCAATATATTGGCAATTTCCTTTATTTTCATTGGCTGATATTCTTTACTATTTATAAAATCCAATAAGATTTTCTTTTTTTCATCCAGAATTAATTTATCCATTTTGCCTCCATCGTTGAAGTTTAAGCTTACTATACTGAAAGTATACCATAATTCTCCTGCAATTCATATATGTTTTTTATTGTCATACTTTTATTGTCTGCAAATAACCGTATCCTATGTATTTTTCCAATAAGAATCATTGCTTGTCTGCTTACAGGTGCAAAAAGGCAAAAGAAAAAACACTCCATATGATCATATGATACAGAGTGCTTTTTAAGTTCAAACTATAAATTATATAAGATTAAGTACAACGGAAAGAACGACAAATCCTACTGTAAGTATTCTCGTAAATTTCTCTAAAGCACCTTCCATAGAACGTCCTCTGTTTCTTCCCCAATAAGTATCGGCCACACCGTTAATGGAGCCTGATAAACCAGCTGATTTGCCTTCCTGCATTAATACTACAGTCACTAATGCAATACAAATAATAACGTATATAACAGTTATTATTGCCTTTAAAATATCCATTACTGCACCTCCTAAAGCTTTAATACTAAGTCTATCATACAATATGACGGATTTCAACTACTTTTTGTACAAGTACTGATCATATAGATAAATAGTAATAATCCATAGCCAATTGTAATACAATTGTATTACTTATATCTTGTGCCATTGATATTTTGGGTTTGATACCATGAAAGTTCAGACAGGCATCAAACCTGCGAAACAATCAATGACACAAGATATTTTATTATAATTCATTAACGAATTATCTTTTTATAAGCAGGGACTTACCTGTCATTTCTTTTGGTTGTTCCAATCCCATCATTTCAATTAAGGTAGGTGCAATATCAGCCAGGCATCCGCCTTCTCTTAGCGTATAATTTTTGTCGTAGTTAACCAGAATAAACGGCACCTGATTTACGGTATGAGCCGTAAAAGGTTCACCTGTGGCATAATCAATTAACTGTTCTGCATTACCATGATCAGCACAGATAAACATCTGTCCGTCAACAGATAATAATGCGTCATAGGCTTTACCTACACATTGATCAACTGCTTCTACCGCTTTTATCGCAGCTTCCTGAATGCCCGTATGTCCAACCATATCAGGGTTAGCAAAATTTACAATAATAACATCATATTTCAATGATTTAATCGCTTCTACCAGCTTTTCCGCTACTTCAAATGCACTCATTTCCGGCTTTAAATCATATGTAGCTACTTTCGGAGAATTAACCAGTATACGGTCTTCTCCTTCATTTGGCACTTCCACACCGCCGTTAAAGAAAAATGTCACATGGGCATATTTTTCCGTTTCTGCTAGCCTTAGCTGTTTTAAATGATTGGCTGCTAAGAACTGTCCAAAAGTATTATCTATGGATACTTTATGAAATGCAATTAATTTATTGGGAATGGTTACGTCATACTCTGTAAAGCATACGTAAACCAGCTTTATTCTGCCATTGTCTCTCTTAAAACCGGTAAAATCATCATCACAAAATGCTCTTGTAATCTCTCTGGCTCTGTCCGGTCTGAAATTATAGAAAATAACAGAATCGTTTTCCTTTATGGTAGCTACCGGCTTGCCGTTTTTCATAATTACAGTCGGAACTACAAACTCATCGTTAACATCCTGATCATAGGATTTTTGAATTGCTTCAATTGCATCCTCTGCGGTATTACCTTCGCCAAAAACCATGGCACGATAAGCTTTTTCCACTCTGTCCCATCTGTTATCACGGTCCATGGCATAATAACGTCCCATAACGGTAGCAATCTGACCTACACCAAGTTCCTTCATTTTTGCTGTCAGTTCTTCGGCAAATCCTTTTCCTGAAGTAGGCGCCGTATCCCTGCCATCCAAGAAGGCATGAACGTAAACATTCTTAATTCCTTCTCTCTTAGCCATTTCCAGCAAACCATATAAGTGGGTATTGTGGCTATGAACACCGCCGTCAGAAAGCAGTCCATACAAATGCAAGTCTGAGCCTTCTTTTTTACAGTTATTCATTGCCTGCAACAGGGCTTCATTTTTAAAGAAATCACCGTCTTCAATTTCTTTAGTAATTCTGGTTAGTTCCTGGTATACAATTCTTCCGGCACCCATATTCAGATGTCCTACCTCGGAATTTCCCATTTGACCATCTGGAAGCCCCACAGCCATTCCGCTGGCATTCCCCTTTGCAAAAGGGTATTCCTTCATTAGTTTATCCATAACAGGAGTGTTGGCTAATTTTACCGCATTACCTTCCTGTTTTTCATTTAAGCCATATCCGTCTAATATCATTAATACTGTGGGTTTTTTACTCATTATGCTTGCTCCTTTATCTGAAATATGTAGGTAATATAAAAATTATATTACTACAAAATCTTAAATAAGGTTATGGGCCTTATTTAAGACAAAAATTAACACATGGTTAATTATTTATTATAGTTAACAATTTTTCCAAACTCAGGTTTTAAGCTGGCGCCGCCAACCAAACCGCCATCAATGTCAGGCTGTGTAAATAATTCGTAAGCACTTGCTGCCGTTACACTTCCACCATATTGAATACGGATTGCTTCTGCAGTCGCAGCGTCATAAATTTCTGCAATACAATCACGGATTGCTTTGCAAACTTCCTGTGCCTGGGCTGCCGTAGCCACTTTACCGGTTCCGATTGCCCAAATAGGCTCGTAAGCAATGACAGCTGTTTTGGCCTGATCTGCCGTTACATTTAAAAATGCTATTTTAATCTGCTGACGAATAAAATCAATGGTAACCCCCTGTTCTCTTTGGGTCAGGGACTCACCACAGCAAATTATAGGAGTTATACCGTGCTCAAATGCTTTTAATACCTTTTTATTTACAGTTTCATCGGTTTCTGCAAAATACTGTCTTCTTTCGGAATGTCCGAGAATAACATATTTTACTCCAATGTCTGTTAACATGTTAGGTGCTATTTCACCTGTAAAAGCGCCTTTTTCTTCAAAATGCATATTTTCCGCACCAATCTGGATGTTGGAGCCTTTTGCTGCTTCAATTGCTGTTGTGAGAGAAACGGCCGGTACGCAAAAAACCACATCCACTTCATCGTTAGCAACCAAAGGTTTTAATTCATTAATTAAAGTAACTGTTTCACTGGGGGTTTTATTCATTTTCCAATTACCAGCAATTATCTTCCTACGCATAGTTGTCTCCTTTTATCTGCCAGTTTTCGATAGCAACCTGTTTACAATTTGCACAGGTTGCTATCTGTTACTGCCGTATTCGTTCAGAAAGGGACGGTAAATTATAATTACTGTCCCTATATTGATAGTTCCTATATTATTTGTCGTTGGCTGCTGCCACACCAGGAAGTTCTTTTCCTTCCAGGAATTCAAGGGAAGCACCGCCACCGGTAGAGATATGTGTCATCTTATCGCCAAATCCTAATGTATTAACAGCTGCTGCGGAATCGCCACCACCAATGATTGTGGTTGCATTAATTTCAGCCAAAGCTTTTGCCACAGCCATAGTTCCTTTGGCAAAGTTAGGGAATTCAAATACGCCCATAGGCCCGTTCCATACTACAGTCTTGGCATCTTTTACAGCATCGGCATATAATTGACAGGTTTTTTCACCGATGTCAAGTCCCTGCCAGCCCGGTTCAATCTCGCCGCGTCCTACGGTCTTATATTCCGCATCATTGGAGAATTCTTTTGCCACAACAGTGTCAACAGGTATTAATAATTTAACACCTTTCTTCTTGGCTTTTTCCATCATTTCTTTCGCATAATCCAGATAGTCAGGCTCCAGTAAGGAATTACCTACTTCTTCGCCTAATGCTTTCATAAATGTGTAAGCCATACCGCCGCCGATAATTAAGGTATCTACTTTGTCCAGTAAGTTGTTAATTACGGAAATCTTACTGGATACTTTGGATCCGCCAAGAATAGCAACGAAAGGTCTTTCCGGATTATTTACTGCGTTGCCGAGGAATTCGATTTCTTTCTGCATTAAGTAACCAACTACTGCCGTATCCACATACTTGGTTACGCCGACATTGGAGCAGTGTGCTCTGTGAGCGGTACCAAATGCATCATTTACAAATACGTCGCAAAGGGATGCCAATTCCTGACTGAAAGTATCGATGTTCTTTGTTTCTTCTGCTCTGTAACGGGTGTTTTCAAGCAGTACAACATCTCCTTCTTTCATAGCTGCAACAGCTGCCTTTGCATTTTCTCCGACTACGTTGGGATCAGCAGCAAATTTAACCGGCTGTCCCAATAATTCGGATAATCTTTTTGCAACCGGTGCTAAAGATAATTCCGGTTTTGGTTCGCCCTTTGGTTTACCAAGATGGGAGCAAAGAATTACTTTTCCGCCATCATTGATTAATTTTTTAATGGTTGGAAGTGCTGCAACCAAACGGTTTTCATCTGTAATTTTTCCGTCTTGCAACGGTACGTTAAAATCGCATCTAACTAATACTCTTTTACCTTTTACATTAATATCATCTACTGATTTTTTATTCAGCATTTGAGTAACTCCTTTCCATTATCAGATACACAAATGAGTCCGGTCATCGTTTTAAGCCAAGGAGGGTTCGGTAAACGTTCCTCGCCTTAATCTACAAAGACCGGACCCATAACAGGATCAATATTAATTAAGATTTAATTATTTTAATTCAGCAAAATACTTAATTGTTCTTACCATCTGGCTTGTATATGAATTTTCATTATCATACCAGGATACAACCTTAACTAATGATTGTCCGTTGCCAAGCTCCGTAACTTTAGTCAGAGTTGCATCAAATAATGAACCATAAGTCATACCGATAATATCGGAAGATACGATTTCGTCTTCATTATAACCGAAGGATTCATTGGATGCTGCTTTCATAGCTGCATTAATTTCATCCTTTGTTACAACACGGTCGCAAACTGCTACTAATTCTGTAATAGAACCTGTAGGAACAGGTACTCTTTGTGCGGAACCGTCTAACTTTCCTGCTAATTCAGGAATTACAAGACCGATTGCTTTTGCTGCACCAGTAGAGTTAGGAACGATATTAACTGCAGCTGCACGAGCTCTTCTTAAGTCACCTTTTCTGTGAGGACCATCAAGAGTCATCTGATCACCGGTATAAGCATGAACGGTAGTCATGTAACCTTTTACGATTGGTGCGAAATCATTTAATGCTTTAGCCATAGGAGCTAAGCAGTTTGTTGTACAGGATGCTGCGGAAATAATAGTATCCGTTGGTTTTAATGTCTTTTCGTTTACGCTGTAAACGATAGTAGGAAGATCATTTCCTGCCGGAGCGGAAATAACAACTTTCTTAGCACCTGCATCAATATGAGCCTGAGATTTTGCTTTGGATGCGAAGAAACCTGTGCACTCAAGAACTACGTCTACGTCAAGTTCTTTCCAAGGTAAGTTCTTAGGATCTGCTTCAGCATAAATTCTGATTTCTTTTCCATCAACTACGATAGAATTCTCTTTTGCTTCTACTTTATCAGCCTTTTCATATCTTCCTTGTGCTGAATCATATTTTAATAAATGTGCAAGCATTTTAGGATTTGTTAAATCATTAATTGCAACGATTTCATATCCATCAGCACCAAACATTTGTCTGAATGCAAGACGTCCAATACGTCCAAAACCATTAATTGCCACTTTTACTGCCATTTTTTATTCCTCCTAATTGAATATTTTTATAATAAGCTGTCACATGCGCCCTTTACATAAATAAAAAGCCGTTTATACAATTATGTATACATGACAGCTATTAACCTGACTTGATATGATTGACAAATTTTTCTCAAACACTATTTTATTTTACCTTTTTTATATTGAAATTTCAAGTGTAAAATACAAATTCATAGAATATTAATAGAATTTCCATAAATCGTATATTTTAGTTTAAATTTTTGTGCTTTTTTTATATTATTTCCATTTCCAATTTTCATATACCCTTATAATCCATAATCCTTAACCTGTCCAACAGTTGATTATTACACTCCTACTACAATGCGTAGTAAGAGTGTGATAACCCATATCTTACCGGAAACTACTCTGTCCCTGGGATGATCCGGAAGCCACAGATGATTGGCCGGTCATACCGGACTGGCCGCCCATAACGGATTCTGCCGAACCGGACTGGCTGTTAATAAAGTTTTTTACGCTCATAATTTGATCCTGGGTCGCCTTTTGTGCCGGCTGATAATAATTCTTATTCTTTGCAATTGTATAAAGTTCGTATTGACAGGTTTCGCCTTCGTTACGGAACTTCTGTAATGTCTGTCGCAACTCCTGGTTTTCTGTCTGCGCTATCATGTCCGACAAGCTTTTTAAACTTGCATTAATGGAATTTAAGGCATCTGTTACCATTACTTTCTCTTGCATATGAAACCTCCTATTTTAAGAACTGTATTAAAGTTTGTTTCTTTTGCTCTGCCGATTGGGCTTCTTTCTGAAAAAACTGTTTTACATAAGGATCCGTACATCTTTCGGCATAGGCAGTGTATTTTTCCTTATCCGTATCACTAAACAGCAACAGATGTCTTAAATTCTGTAATTCAATTTCAGATAAATTACTCATTATTTCATTGCCTCCTTTCACTCATAATTATAGGGATAATTGCCAGATGAAATAAATTTCATATGGCAGTTACCTAGAGTTATTATCTCTATGGAGGCTTTGAATTATACAGGCATGAATTATTTTCTGTTCAAACTTATTCCATGTTTTTCACATTTTTATTCATTGTTTTTTTCATTTTGCCGTCTTATTTCATATATGCTGATATAACTCCTCATACTGTCTTGCCGAATTATTCCAGGAATAATTTTTTTCCATGCCTCTTTCTATAATTTTTTCCCATTCTGCCTTTTTATTAAAATAAATATATTTGGCATATCGCAGTATATTTAACATTTCATGGGAATTATAATTGGTAAAGCTAAAGCCAGTGCCTGTGCTTTCAAATTCGCTGTATGGTTCCACCGTATCCTTTAAACTTCCCGTTTCTCTGATAATCGGCACAGTTCCGTACCGTAAACTGATTAGCTGGCTTAAGCCACAGGGTTCGTATAAGGACGGCATTAACTGAGCATCGCAGCCGGCATATATTTTATGCATTTTTTCTTCGGAGTAATATATATTGGCTGATATCCGGTCCTTGTGTTCCTTTGCGTAATAACGGAACAGATTTTCATATTTTTGTTCCCCGGATCCCAAAACAACAAGCTGTATATCCTTATCGGAACATAATTCCTCCAGAACACAGTCAATTAAGTCAAGTCCCTTTTGATCCGTAAGCCTTGACACAATACCAATCAAAAATTTACTATCATTTACTTCCAGCCCCAGTTCTTTCTGAAGAGCCCGTTTGTTTTTTATTTTTTCCATGCGGAAGTTGCTTTTATTATAGTTTTGATAAAGGAAGGGGTCCGTTTCCGGATTATATTTTTCATAATCAATTCCGCATACAATACCCGTTAACACATTTCTTTTTGCACGCAGCAAACCGTCCAGACCCTCTCCAAAGAAGGGGGTTGTTATCTCTTTTGCATAGGATTTGCTGACGGTAGTAATATAGTCGGCAAATACAATTCCTCCTTTTAAGTAATTAACATTACCAAAGGAGCCCAATTTATCCGGTGCAAAATAAGAATCCGGCAATCCCGTTATGTCCTTAACTGTTTTAATATCCCATACTCCCTGTGATTTTAAATTATGTATTGTCATAATAGTCTTAATGTCATTGTAAAACCTATTGTCTTTTGCCATTTCTTTTAAAAACACAGGCAATAATCCGGTTTGCCAGTCATGACAGTGAATAATGTCCGGTTTAAAATCCAGTACCGGCAAAGCAGTAAGGCAGGCTTTGCAAAAGAAAGCAAACCTTTCGATATCATCATATATATTACCATAAGGCGTACTGTTAGCAAAATAAAATTCGTTATCAATAAAATAGTAGGTTATGCCGGCAAGGGCAGCTTCGAATAAGCCCACATACTGATTTTTATGGGAAAAATTCATGTAAAAATGTGTTCTGTACTCCATCTGTTCTTTTAATTTATCCGGAATCAGATTATATTTGGGCAATATAATACGAATGTCAAATTCATCCCTATTAATATATTTGGGCAGTGAACCCACTACGTCGGCCAAACTGCCAGTCTTAACAAACGGAACGCATTCTGAAGCTGCATATAATATTCTCTTCATACATAACCCTCCTGCTAAGTACAATATCTATACTAATTATACATTATACTGAAATAAAAGTAAATTTTTACATATACTAATTTCATTTCAGATTGTATTTTTTATATAAAAAGCCTGCCTTTAGTGCAATTCTAAAGACAGGCTGTTTTCCATTTTTATTGGATTTTTTAAATTCTTTTACGCTCTTAGCTTATATTCCAATCTGATCTTATCCGCAATTAAAGCAACAAATTCCGAATTTGTCGGTTTTCCTTTTCCGTTGCTTACAGTATAGCCGAATAATTCATCGATTGTATCCATTTTACCTCTGCTCCAGGCAACTTCGATGGCGTGTCTGATGGCTCTTTCAACCCGGCTCGGTGTTGTTTTGTGTCTCTTCGCAATGGATGGATACAATAATTTTGTTATGGAATTCAACATTTCGTTGTCATTTACTGACATCATAATCGCATCTCTTAAATACTGATATCCTTTAATATGAGCCGGAACACCTATTTCATGGATAATATTGGTAACATCGGACTCTAAATTTCTTTCCTTATAAGCCTCTTTGCTCTCGTAAGCGCTGACACGGTGAGTATCGATTAATTTTGTATTATGTAAATCGCCTCTTACTTGTTTGATCCTTGTAAGCACCATATTATTATCAAAAGGTTTCATGATATAATAGCTGGCGCCAAGTTCAAACGCATTTTCGGTAACTCCCTCTTGTCCTATAGCCGTAATCACAATAAAAGCAGGCGGTTTTTTATAAGATTCATCTAATCTTATTTTTTCCATTACGCCCAACCCATCCAATTTGGGCATAATCAGATCCAAAAGTACTACATCCGGTTTTTTCTCTTTAATCATTTCTAAAGCGTCAATTCCGTTATCAGAGGTCCCTACTACCTCGATATCTGAATCTCCCTTTAGAATCTCTTCCAATAATTTTACGATTCTTTCATTATCATCTACAATTGCTACATTAATCTTACCCACTTTAATTCCTCCCAAAATATTACCTGTTACGGTTTTGATTTAAAATGTAAAGTAAATTCTAAACTTTCCTCCCTTCTGGATTAAGTTATTACATAATTCACGAATTTTGCCCACCATGTACTACATTATACCTCTCATCAGTGTTAAAGTCAATATTTTCCATATTTATTTACCAATTATTTTACAGTATCGTAAAATAATTCTGCAAATATAGTGAGGTTTTACTTAATTATTGCACCATCCGAGAATTGTGTATTGAAATTTTTTGTAAATTATTACCATATTTGAATTATATACATTTATTTCCAAATTATCAATTGTTTCTTATCGCAATTTACGACATGAATGTTTTATAATATAAAGTATTTACACACAATTTAAGTATATTTATATACTTATCTGTTTTTTCCCATAACTTATCTGATGAATTTTACCATTATTTGTAATAATATTATGGCTTTCCGTCGATATTTCACTAGAATTATTTTTCTTCAAGATTATTAATCATATTTTCAATAAATGTACCGTAACCTTTGGTAGAATCTTGTACAAATACATGGGTAACCGCTCCTACTATTTTACCGTTTTGCAGTATGGGGCTGCCACTCATTCCCTGTACAATTCCGCCGGTCAAGGAAATCAGTTCCGAATCCACAATCCGTATTACCATACCTTTATTGGGGCTGGAACTGTTCATATCAATCTTTTCAATTTCAATATCATACTCTTTTACGGTATTGTCCACACAACTTAAAATCGTTGCAGGCCCTAACTGGATTTCCTGCTTTAAACCAATGGGCATATATTTATTTTTTGTACTCAGATTATATGTGTTACTTACGGTACCAAAAATGCCCTGATTTGTATTTTTTCGTATATCTCCTATAATATTTTTATCGGTCTGATTAATCAAACCGATTAATTCACCCGGTGCGTCTTTTTTTCCTTTTACGATGGTCATAATGTCTGCCGAATACAATACTCCCCGTTGGATTTCCATAATCAAGCTCGTATCAATATCCGTAATTCCATGACCCAAGGCTCCGAATTCACCTTTTTTCGTTATAAAGGTCAGTGTGCCGATACCCTGCGTGTTATCTCTTATCCAGGCTCCGATTTTATATTCGCCGTCAACAGTCTTTACCGGCGAAATGTTTAGCTGAATATTTTTGTCTTCCCTTCTGACATTAATTTTTAAATCGGCGCCATTGCTGTTTTGTATTTCTTTAATCAGTTCTTCCTTATTCTGAATGGTTTTGTCGTTTACGGCGGTAATATAATCACCTGATTTTAACTTATTTAAAGACGGTTCATAATTTAGCCCATCTTCTCCGCTGATAACGCCGGTTCCAAGTACCAGAACACCGTCGGTTTCAATATAGATTCCTACGGGATTTCCGCAGGGAATTAATTCGGTTACATTAATTACACCTAATTCGACTTGTTTAAAATTTATAATTCCGAATAATTTTAAATTTATCTTATATTGGCCGGTTTTGGTTGATTTTATTGAAAAGGGTTTATTTAAATCCAGTTTTATCTGATCCGTGGGAACCGTTTGGTTATTTACGCTGATTACATCGATTTTGTCACTGGCAAAATCAGCGCTGATAGGAAGGTTAAAATTAAATTCCTCATTTTCTCCCACCATTATTTTAATTTTATCCGGTATCCTGTCATCTAACTCTTTATATATGAAAAATAAAAGAACGATAATATTTAAACACAATAATAAAATGAGAATTTTTCGATAAACAGACTTTCTGTGCATAAATTAGGCTCCTATCTTTCGGCTTTCATAGTCATTATATCCGTCGGCAAAAGCCTTAAAAAACAGGCCTTTTATTCATAAACCCTCACATCCTGCCAGCCGGACTTTTATCGGATAAAATCTTTTCCGACAAAAAAGGATATACAACCAGTGTATATCCTTAAATGACTATCTCTTGATAGTATACCTATTTAATTTTATTTCAAACTAGCATTTTTTAGCTTTTTTTGCTAATTCTTTCATCTCTCTGGCACTTTGCAAAACAGTATCCGTTATCACGGCACCTCCAAGAATTCTTGCAATTTCATCCACCGATTCCTTTTCATTAAGACATCGAATAGATGTGGCAGTCGTAATTCCATCTGTGGATTTTTCAATTATGTAATGAGAATCTGCCATAGCCGCTATTTGTGGCAAATGGGTAATGCAGATAACCTGATGAGACGCTGCAATGGCAGAAAGTTTTTCCGAAACCTTTTGAGCGGTTCTGCCGCTGACACCAACATCAATTTCGTCAAAAATCAAAGTTTCTATTTCATCCTTATTGGCCAGTACTGACTTTATGGCCAGCATAATTCTTGAAAGCTCGCCACCGGAAGCAACCTTTGAAAGAGGCTTTAATTCCTCACCCGGGTTTGTTGAAATTAAAAATTCCGCTTCGTCAAAACCATTTGCCGTAAAACGGCCTATTCTTTTAAATTCCATTTCGAACCGGACATCCAAAAAATTCAAATCGATTAAAGCTTCCCTTATCTTTAACGTTAACTCCTTTGCTTTTTCCTGACGGATTTGGGATAACTGTTCGGACAGTTCTTCCAACCGTTTTTCTTTACATTTTAATTCCTTATCTAAAGATGCGATGGATTCTTCATAATTATTATACCAGGCTAACTTTTTCTCGCATTCTTCGCAATAATTCAATATATCCTCAATGGTGTTACCGTATTTGGATTTTAAATGATTAATTAAATCCAGCCTGGCTTCCACCAAAGACAAATCCTGGTCGTTGTTGTTTATATCCGCCGTATATTCCGATAAATCTCTGTTAAAATCGTTAACTAAAGTTTCAATTTCCATTATCTGATTATATAAGCCGGAAAGGGATTCGTCATATTCCAGTAATTTCATTAACTGTTTTACAGACCTGCCGATGTAGTCGCCGGCAGAATCCGGAATCTGGTAACTCATCCAGTCATACACGTTATTTAACCCTTCCGCAATGGTTTTTGCGTTGGATAATTTTTTAAAATCCGCGGCAAGGACTTCGTCCTCCCCTTTTTTTAAGTTGGCCTTTTTAATTTCATCGATTTCATATTCAAGAAATGAAATTTCCCGAAGCCTCTTATCTTCGTCAATTGACAGTTCGCTTAATTTTGAACGTAAGGCTGTGTATTCCTTATACTCCGTTTCCAGCTCTTTTTTAATATCTCCTAAGGCATCTTTGGCATAATGATCCACTATATCCAGATGCTTTTCCTTATATAACAGGGATTGATGTTCATGCTGTCCGTGAATGTCAATCAGTAAACCGGAAACATTTTTTAAAACACTGGCTGTTACAGTTTGTCCGTTTATTTTACTGATACTCTTATTATTCATAATTTTTCTGCTGATGATAATCTGTCCGTCTTCCGCAGGTAAATCCATGTTATCCAATGCTTTTAAAATCTGTTCATCCTCAACCTGAAAAATTAACTCCACAAGGGCATAGTCAGCCCCTTTACGAATGATATCCTTTGTTACTTTGCCTCCTAAGGCAACATTGACAGAACCAATAATAATGGATTTTCCGGCTCCGGTTTCGCCAGTGAGAATATTTAGACCATCCTGAAACGTAACGTCAATCTCATCGATAATTGCAAAATTCTTAACATGTAAATTAAGTAACATTTTGTTCCTCCTATCGCTGGAAACAAACCATCCCATCTTCCCCAAACCATCTAAACATATGTTCTGCATGTATTTTAACATAATAATCAGGGTTTCGCAAATAATTTTTTAATTTAGCTGTTTCTTCTGTGCCACACTCATAAAATCCTTTAGGTTTTATAACAAAAACTCCATGAATTCTTTTACTGGCCAGTACCTTGGCATATTACCAACTGGTACTGACCATAAGAAAAATTCATGGAGTTAAAACGAATTATAAAAGGACTTAATCTATTTTAGTAAAATTATAATCAGGAAAATCACTTCGCAATTATCTGATTTTAACTACTTTTAACCTGCATGTCAAACGTCTGCCGTTTACAGTTGCGGTTATGTATGTCGTTCCGGTTCTTCTGGCACTTACAAATCCATTGTGTACCACCGCTATCTCATTATCGGCCACATCCCAGATAACACCATTATTCAGGCCGAGTACACGCAACTGATAGGTACTGTACTGCTCCAAGGTAAGATGAGTGGTATTTAATCCTACAACTGTTACTCTGGTGGTGGCTGTTTTACCGGATTCTGTCATAACCGTTATATTGGCAATACCGGGTGTTCTTGCCGTAACTTTTCCTGTGGTGGCATTTACGGTAGCCACTGTCTTATTGTCACTTTGCCATGTGACACGATCTGTTGAATTAGAAGGATTAATGGCTTTTTGTACCGTTACCGTTTCTCCCACTACCATGGTAAGATTCTGATTTATAATTGTAACGCTGTTTGCCGGTGTTCTCGGATTTACAATAACGAAACATGCCGCTTTTTTACTGCTGTTATCTTTTGCGGCAGCCGTAATTGTTACAGTTCCTTTCGAAAGTGCGGTAACCTGTCCCCTGGAATCTACAATGGCAACCTTTTCGTTACTGGAAGTCCATTTTACCGATTTATATGTTGCATTGCTTGGCTTCACTTTTGCGGTTAATTTAAAGGTCCTGCCTTCTACCGTAGTTACTGATGTTCTATTTAATGTAATAGAGGTAGCCTGCCTTACAACTCTTACCGTACATGTGTCTTTTTCACCGCTTCCGTCCTGAGCCGTTGCGGTAATAGTAACGGTACCCAACGCTTTTCCGGTTACTCTTCCCTTGGAATCAACGGTAGCAATTCTGGTATTGCTGGATTTCCATTTAATTGTAGGATCAGTAGCCGCATTCGTTTTCACTGTTGCTTTTAAAGTAACTTTTTTCTTAAGGCCAACGACTGTATAGGATTTATTTAACGTTACGCTGGTAACTCGTTCCACAACGGTTACCACACAGTATTCTGTAAACTGTCCGTCGCTTGACTTGCAAGTAATAATAGCAGTACCACCCTTTTTACCTTTTACCACACCAGTGGATGAAACGGTGGCAACGGAAGTTTTGGAACTGGACCAGGTTACGCTTATTTCGTCAGCTGCGGAACTGGGTACAACAGTCGCCTTAATCTGAAATGACTCGCCGATTACAATGGTTTTTTCTTTATAATTTAACTGCAATCCCGTGGCTTTCTGTTTTACTGTAACCAAACAAGAAGCAATCTGACCAGTTGAGGTTTTAACCGTAATGGTCGCCTTACCCGGCGCTACTGCAGTTACCTTACCGTTATTGTCCACTGTTGCAACCGTAGTGTTGGACGATTCCCAGGTAAGGGTATAATCATTGCTGGTTGCCGGAGTTACCGTTACTTTAAGCTCATACAACTGTCCAACATATAATTCCAGATTTGTCACATCCAGTGAAATGCCGGTTGCTTTCTGTTTAACTGTAATGGTACATGTGGCAGACAACGTACCATCCGATGTTTTTACAGTAATAATTGCCTGTCCAACCCCAACAGCTTTAATCAAACCGGTTGAATCCACTGTAACTACAGAAGTGTTGGAAGAACTCCAGGTTACATCTTTATTTGCGGCATTTGTAGGCGTAATTACATATCCCAGCCGATATGTATCGCCAACATACATTTGCTTCGTTTTTTCATCCAGCGTAAGCGAAGCTGCCGGTATTTCTACTGTGATTGTACACATTGCCATAACCGTCGGGTCATCGTCGGAAACAGCCAAAATAGTGGTAGTACCGCCGGACACTAAGGTTACTAAACCGTTGCTGTCTACCGTTGCAACTTTTGTATTGGTTGAACTCCATTTTACCTTTTTATTGGTAGCAGTTTCAGGTGAAACATAAGCACTTAACTGATAAGTCTTTCTGGATAAAGACAGGGTAACTGAAGAAGTGGACAATGTTATACTTTTTACCCGTTCTTTAACAGTAACCTGGCAAAAACCTACGATGGCATTGTCCTGATTAATTGCCGTTATAACGGCTGTTCCGGCTTCAACACCCTGAATTACAGCGGAAAGATCGTATGAATCCGTAATCTTTACCACATTTTCATTGGAAGAAGTCCACTTTAAGGAAACGCTGTTTAAATCAGAGGGCTCAATGGTAGCCGTAATAGTTGCCTTTTCCGTTTTATTTAACGAAATTACAGAAGGTTCCAGAGTAATCTTTGTTACCGAAGGTTCCACATATACTATACAGCTTGCCGATTTTACAACACCATTAATGGTTTGTGATGCGGTAATTGTGGCAGTACCCTGGCTGACACCGGTTACCAGTCCTTTATTTACGGTAGCTACCTTCGGATTGTCTGAAGACCAGACAACGGTTGCCGTCTGATTTGTAACATATGCATTTAGCTTAATGGTTCCCCCCGTATAAATTTTAACTGACTTATAATTTAACGCAATCCCGTCAATTACTTTTACGGTAATGTAATATTCATCCGTTGAGCTCGAATCAGCAAACACTAACTTAATTTTCGTGGAACCTACTTTTTTGGCCGTTATAATACCATTTACGTCAACATCAGCTATAGTGATGTTTTCACTGGAATATGTAAACATGTCTGCCCAAGGAATATTGGAATTATCAACAATACTGTAGGTATCACCAACATTCATAATTACTTCAGAATTAAGATTGTCTATATTCAAAGAGACATCAAGTGTTATCGTAATAAAGCCGGGCTTTGAAAATTGATTTGAATTCAGATAATCATCAGGTACATAATCGTCTTTTATATATCCCCTAATGACATATTTTCCAAATTTAGCCTTACTGACAACTAAAGCATCTCCGTCAAAACTGTAAGTCACTCTCTTATCAGTTACAACTTTATAATTATCATTATAATCATAAACCACCCATATTAATTTGGATGCATCCTGGGCATTGGTAACAAATCTTAAAGGCTGAGAAAGTGTCTGGTTTTTAAGATCGACGGATTTTTGCCAACCGTCTAGCGAACCTGTTGGATCCTTAACTCTAGGCTGTACGATTACTTTTAAAGTCCTGCTGATGGGCTGCCCGTTTAAGGTAGTAGGAGTTTTTACCGTAACTACTGTCTCGCCGGCACCATTAATCGTAATTTTACCATTATTGGCACCAACACTGACAACGGAAGTATCTTCCGATTCCCAAATCATAGGCGCAGTGATTGTCTCCGTTGACCCTTCTGTGTACATCAAAGGTACCGTCAGGTCTTTATCTGTATATTTATCCTTATAATCAGGATTCAATATCATTGCTACATCATCATTGTTATCAATTACTTGAAAAATCTCCGTATTTGATTTATCAATTTTAAAGTCAACCTTAACGATACAGGTCAGTGTAAATGTTCTATTATCTTCCTCTACAACGGCAGTTATTTTTGAATAACCCGGACCTTTACGCTTTACTGTTCCAAGCATTTTATCCTTTTCATTGGTCGTAACCGTAACTACATCTTCATCGGAAGAATACCATCTGATTGAATCGGGTTTTTCCAAACCATTTTCATTCTCAACAGTTAACACTCCTTCATCCGCCGTTAATTCAAAATTACCAACTCCATCCGACTTAAAATGACTTTGATATGTTATAAAAAAGTCACTTGAAGTGGCGGCGGATACCTGATAGTACTTCCATAAGCCTCCGATAGTAATTAATAGGGCAAATAAACCAATTAATATGTATCTTTGTTTTTTCATTGTCCTGTGTAACCTCCCTGTCAGTTCATGCTCCTTGCATTTTTATACATAACACATATAGCATTAAGCTGCTTCCTATTCTCTCTATATAAAAAGATAAAGAGCCACATCTTATTCTGATTTATACAATAAATTAATCTTTTGTCATTTTTGTGTTAGTTTTACTATTTTAACAGTGATATTGGTATGTAAAATAATGATTATTCATCCTGTTTCACAAAAAAGATGTTTTTTCACTTAATTTCCCTATATTATTACATTTTTCTTATTTGTAAATAGTTTAACATATTATTTTATCCTAAGCAAGTTAAGGTTGCCCTATGAATCATAGCACATTATTCCTATTAGCATGAAAAATGAAAGTTAGTGTTCTTATTGCTGTCAATCCGTAACCTAACTGAAAATGCTATATGCTATCTGCTTTTTTCACGGCAGCCTTTCTTAAATGGAAATTCCCCGCTTTCCTTTATCTTATTGTATCTTTCCTGCATATGAGCTTTCAATTTTTGCGCATCCTCTTTATCCAAAATCTCAAGCTCTGCAAGTTTATCGATTATTTTGGCTTCCGCTTCCATCTCCTGCTTCATCAATGAATAGATTTCTTCTTTTTGCTGTTCGCTTAAAGTATTCCATTTTTCAGAAGCTCTTTTCATTTTTTCTTTTACAGATCGGTTTTCCAGCACTTCCCTATCTGTCTGTGTTACTGATTCCTTATCCAGTTCAGCCGCAAAGGTGGTAATCGGGCTTATGCTCATGAGTCCTATTATGCCGGCAATAACAAGACCACGTATTTTTCCTTTATCCATCCTGCTTCCTCACTTTCGAAAACACAATAAGAACACTAACTTACCTTTCTAGTATTTCTAGTATTTCCACAAGTTATGAATAAATTATGAACATATTCTGTCTTTTCATCTTCATCCAAACGAATAAAACATACCATTTCATAAATTTATAGATTTTTTTATTTTTTAACATAACTTTCACGATTCGTTCACATCTACTACATAATTTCCCCTTATAATAAATTTAACAGCAGGATATAAAAGTCATAAGTACCTTATGTGGCTGCCGGCTTTGACGAGCAATAAGCAATTTCCCATAGATAATTTCATAAAATTTCCTCTCCGAGCCAACTGCCTGGCAGTTGGCTAATTTTTTATGACCAAATCAGCCTTTTTATGTAAACCCGGCTGTTTTTACCAAAATAAAAACAGGCTGTTTTTGCGACCTGTTTTTATTTCTTTTACTATTATATTTTCGAATACATATAGTTTACATCAGATTTTTATACTAATAGGCCAGTATTTCATTGCCGGTATCCGTTATTAAAACCATGACTTCCCATTGGGCAGAATCCTTGCCATCCCTGGTAGTCACAGTCCAGCCGTTTTTCTTATTGATTACTATCTCAGGTCTTCCCATATTAATCATTGGTTCAATGGTAAAAATCATTCCGGGAACCAGCAGCATTTCCGTTCCCTTTCGGGACACATAGCTGACAAAAGGTTCCTCATGAAATTCAATGCCTACGCCATGGCCTCCGATTTCCCTGACAACAGAATATCCGTTGGCTTTGGCATAATCATTGATTTCCTGTCCAATATCGCCCAGAAAGTTCCAGGGTTTTGCCATTGCCAATCCTTTTTCGACAGCAGTCTTTGTTACATCGACTAACCTTTTTCTCTCCTCACTTACATTTCCAATACAAAACATCCTGGAAGAATCAGAGTAATATCCTTTGTAAATGGTTGAAACATCCACATTAATAATATCACCATCCTTTAAAATAACATTTTCGGACGGTATGCCATGACACACTTCATTGTTTACGGATGTACAAACGCTTTTCGGATACCCCTCAAATCCTAACGGAGCCGGTATTCCCCCAAGCTCTTTTGTTTTTTCCGATACCAGCTTATCAATATCCTCCGTACTCATTCCTGCCTGTATCCTGGATGCCACATAATCCAGGACGGCAATATTCACCTTGCCGCTTTCTCTGATTCCTTCAATCTGAGCCGGAGTTTTAATCATTTTTCTGCTTGGTACTATACAGCCATCTTTTTTGTACCATCGAATCTTTTCATCTATATCATAATGGCAGTTTTTATATTTTTTTCCGCTTCCGCACCAGCATAAATCATTTCTATCCATTTTTTTATACATAAAGCACTCCCAATAAAATATTATTAAGGAGCAACCGATAGTAAAACCCTTTTATCGTCACCGGAAACCTGTGCCGATAATTTACGGTATTGACGGGGAGTACAGCCAAAATATTTGCAGAATGCCCTGGTAAATGCCTCATGAGATGAAAATCCATACTTCAGGGCGACTTCCAAAATTTTTAAATTAGTATTTCTTAAATCAGCTGCTGCCAAAAGATAATTTACGTCTTATGACATATTCCTTAAAAGACATTCCCACCGCTTCGTGAAATTTGGCAGAACAATAAAAGGAAGAATACCCTACGTAGTCAGACATTTTCTTTAATGACGGCTCTGCCTTAATATTTTCCTCAACCCAGTCAATCATGGTTTCTATCGTTTTTAATGACAACTTTAATCACTCCTTAAGTGTATTATACCAAATTCTATATGAAAAAACTTGATATAAGTTGTTAATTTCATTATTCCATTACTCCTGTAAATATTATACTTTATAAAAGAATAAGATTTCACTTCACTGTTCTGCTTCATTATTAAATACATACATTATCCTATATTATGATAAAATTTATCCTATATTATGATTAAATTCACAATATGTTATCCCGTAAATTATGTCACAAAATCAAATCTGTGGGAAAATATCCGAACCAATTATATTCAATCTCTTATTGATTCTCTTTCCACAGGCCTGTAAATCATTCTATGCTTTATGTAATTCATTGATTTTATTATTGTTATTTTTTTAAATTAAGGTCCATCAGTATTAAATCATCATAGATTCCATTAATATTAAAATAATCTTTATGTACACCTGCCACTACAATATTGTACTATGAGAATCTACAATTGTGTTCTCATATTATTATATGACACACTTATCCTCCTATAAATTTTATCTATGAGTGGCACTTGAAATTATTGAAAATAAATCTTTATCATCTAATAATGAGTTTAATATGTTTCCAAACATGTACGCATTTGGGTTATTGGTTTTTTCTTGTATCATTAATAATTCCATAAGGTAAATAATAAATTCGACATCATAATATCCATATTTGTTGAGTGGTGAAAATTCATTCATTAATTTTTCATTCCTTGATATACATAATTTATTAGTTATAGAATTGCGAGTTCTACTAGTTAAAGGCAAAGCTTTGGCCCATTGATTTTTAAATAAACATAGAAGCTGATTTGTTAGGAGTTTATCATGTTCTCTTTTTAACATTAAATCTACAATGATAAAGCATTAAGTCACACCCAACCTGTTTTGTGGTATGAGTGTGACTTAAATTATACTCTATTATAAATTTAACTTAATTATAATAATTCCGAATTAGTAGTTCACTTATTGACCCTCTACCTATTGATTTAGAATTTATCTGTCTGGAAGCATAAACTTCATTTATATAATATCCTTGATAAAGTATATCAAAAAAATTATCATCTGGATTAGAATTTTTAGGGTTTGAATTACTTAACATTAAAGAAGCATTTTTACAATCAAGAATTCGAAACCAATCTGCAAGTCTTTTCTGACTTTCATCATTAAAATCTTCCGTTTGATAACTATTAAAACTTGATGTATTATTTATTGGCCTATATGGAGGATCAATATAAACAAATGTATCCTCATCAATAAAATCGGTTAAATTTTCAAAATCGCCACAAATTAGCTTAACATTTTTAAGTGCTTTATTCACATTAAGCAAGTTATTGGTATTACATATACCTGGATTAACATATTTTCCAATAGGAACATTAAACTCACCCTTTTTATTCAATCTATATAGCCCATTAAAACAAGTTCTATTAAGAAATATTAAATGTGCAGCATGCTTAATCCAGGTATTGTTATACTCTTTATAATTTAATGTCTTCTTATCTATATTAAAAATATTTCTGATATTATAATACATAATTGCTCTATGCTCTGTGTCTAATTCTAGGAACGAATTTTCAAGATTTTTTAGATTCTCAATTAATTCGTTAACATTGTCTCGTATAACCTTATATGATAAAATTAAATCTTCATTAATATCATTAAGTATAACTTCCTCAAAACAATATTTCTTTATTAGCTCAAAAAATACTGCACCACCACCAACAAAAGGCTCAACATATCTTTTACATTTTCCTTTTCTTAATTTTTCTGGATAATAATTTTCAAATTGTTCTAGCAGTTGTCCTTTTCCACCTGCCCATTTTAGAAAAGGCTTTACATCAAGACTTTCCATTCACTTCTCTCCTTATTTTGTTATATTAAACAAGTATAATGTATACAATATAATATTTCAAATGTATAATATAATATTATATCATACTTTCACTATAAGTGAAATCAACATTTATCATAATGATATAAAATATACATGAGGTGACATATATGCCAAGCAATCATTATGATAAATATAAAAAAATAGGTAAAAATATAAAAAAATTACGCCAAGAACGTAATTTATCTCAAAATGAGTTTGCCGAGTTAATAGGTATTAGTGTGAGTTATTTAAGTAAAATTGAAGCTGCAAATTGCGATAAAAGTTTTTCTTTAGATCTACTTTTTGAAATTAGTGATAGATTAAATGTTGATATTGGTTATTTTTTTAAGTAAGTTCAATTTTTTTGATGTTAGTATATAAGTGTGGACACGGAAAGTTTAACACGTTAAAATATTTATAAGAAAGGTGTGTTAAACAATGTCCAGAAACGGTACCCGTTATTCGGAAGAATTCAAACAACAGATAGTAGATTTATATAATTCAGGTAGCACAGTCAGTCACCTGAATCGTGAGTATGGTGTTTCTAATGTAACGATTTATAAGTGGATCAAAGAACTTTCTCCAGTCAAAATATCCGAAAAGGAAGAAATGACTTCTAAAGATTTCGAAAAAATGAAAAAGCGTATTGCTGAACTTGAAATGGAGAATGAAATATTAAAAAAAGCTACCGCCATATTCGCAAGAAAACGATAGAAGAAATCGTTACCTTCATCGAAAAATATAAATCAATATATACCGTAAAACTTATATGCAAAGCCTTAAAATTTCCTAGAAGTACTTATTATAAGGCTTTAATTCGAGTACCTTCAAAACGCCAGCAAGAAGCGGAAAGGTTAAAAGCTGTAATTAAAAAGATTTGGGTTGAAAGCAAATCTCGTTATGGTGCTCCTAAAATTCATCGTCTTTTAACGGATAAAGGTGAAATAATTAGCCTAAAACGTGTCCAACGCTACATGAAAGATATGGGTATTCAATCTATAGTTGTAAAGAAGTTTCGTTATCATTCAGAAAAATCAAGTCCGGAGGAAAGAGAAAATATCTTGGACCGTGATTTTAGTACTACTAGTATTAATCAAAAATGGTGTACTGATATAACCTATATCTACACAATAAAAGATGGCTGGACATATCTTGCATCCGTCATGGACCTTTACAGTAAGAAAATCATTGGTTATGCGTATCATACTTCCATGACAGCTGAACTAGCAATTAAAGCTGTTGAAAACGCCTGTTTAAACGTTAAAAAAACAGAAGGCATAATTCTGCATAGTGATTTAGGTAGTCAATATACAAGTCAGAAATTTGAAAACTACCTTGCAACAAAACATATGATTCATTCCTTTAGTAGAAAGGGAAATCCATATGATAATGCCTGCATTGAATCCTTTCATTCTATACTAAAAAAGGAAGAAGTCAATCACCATAAATACTATGATTTCAATACTGCACGTAAAGCAGTGTTTGAATATATAGAATCCTGGTATAACAGAAAAAGGATTCATAGTGCAATAAATTACAAAACACCACAGGCTGCTCATGAAGCTGCCTGATGGTAGAAAACAAAAGTTAAACTTTTTGTGTCTACCTTATTGACACAAATCCATTTTACTAAATTAATAAATATAAACTATGGAGTATCAATGAGAGAATATTTTAATGGTATATTAGATATTTATTTTATCAATGAAACTGAATGCTTAATATTAGGTGATACATTTACATGTCTTCCTCTATTAAAGAGCAATTCAATTGATATGATTTTTGCAGATCCTCCTTACTTTTTAAGTAACAATGGAGTAACTTGCGTTGGAGGTAAAATGGTTTCTGTAAATAAAGCAACTTGGGATGAAGGCAAAAGTCTTGAAGAAAAACATGCATTTAATCGCAAGTGGATTAGATTATGTTATAATGTCCTTAAACCAACTGGAACAATATGGATTTCTGGTACTCTCCATAATATCTATTCTATCGGTATGGCTTTAGAACAAGAAGGTTTTAAAATTATAAACAACATTACATGGAGAAAAACAAATCCTCCTCCAAACCTTGCATGCAAGTGTTTTACTCATTCAACTGAAACAATTTTATGGGCAAAGAAATCTGATTCAAAAAGCTATTTTTTTAATTATAACTTAATGAAATCAATTGATAATACATGAATATCCTCAAACACTGAAATGTATTCCAATATTACTTGCGGTTAGACAAAATGAAATTTCAATAATGGATGGTAATACTTCCTACAACTTTAATTTTACTCATCCAAATTATAGTATTGATGATTATGTTAACTTCATGAGAAAGTCTGGATTATTTGAATTACTATCAAATCATATTGTTTCAAATTTAAATGATTATGTATTAGGAATAGAAACCGGCCTTGATTCTAATGGTCGTAAAAATAGAGGCGGTCACCTTATGGAAAAGCTCGTTGAATCCTACATTAAAAAACTTACTATTAAATATACATATTATAAAGAAATGTACTTATCAGAAATTCAAAATAAATGGGGTATTAATTTGGCTAACCTTTCAAATGACGGAAAAGCTGAAAAGCGCTTTGATTTTGTAATAAAAACCGATTCAATGGTTTATGCCATTGAGACAAACTTTTATGGATCTGGTGGTTCAAAACTTAACGAAACAGCTAGAAGTTATAAAATGCTTTCTCTTGAAGCAAAGCAAATTGAAGGTTTTAAATTCATTTGGATTACTGATGGAACAAGTTGGTTTACAGCTAAAAAGAATCTACAAGAAACATTCGATATTATGGATGATATGTATAATATTACAGATTTAGAAAATGGTATCCTTAATCAAATTATTGTATAAAAAATTATTGGGTAATGTAAAATATTTTGTGCCCTGGTAATAAATACCACCTTTTTGGTGAGAAATAGATATAGATAATCTTATCAGAAAGGTGTTTTTTTATGGCTATTGCAAAATACTTAATACTTTAACTTTGGACATGAAATTATCTACATTAGCGTCGCAATCAGCAGATTTTGAGTTTTGCAGCATAACCGGAAACATCGGGAATGTAATGCACTTTAGCGGAAGTTACAGACCGCCGGAAACCTTGTAAAATCGGCTTTTCCGGCACTTTAACCTCTGAAAACCCCACCGTTTCAAAGCTTATACAAAAAACTGATTTTGGAACAAATTTTGGACGTTGGAGGGATATTGGAGGGATGTGGGGGGATGATCAGATAACTCACCATCCACATAATAACTACAACAAATGTTAATTAAAAACTAATATTGTAACAGTCACTCCTACCACTGACTAATAATTTAGGAGTTGATGACCGTGAGAAATGAAGAATATTATAAACGAATTTTTGAGCCATATCCTGACGTAGTTACCCTGGAACAATTCAGGACTATGTTAGGCGGCATTGGTGATAGTACAGCGCGAAAACTTTTAAGAGGAAACCATGTAAAGCATTTTTATATTCGTGATACTTATATGATACCTAAAGTATGGGTTATTGAGTATATACTAAGCGATCATTATGCTGAATACCGGCAAAAGTTAAAAGTGCAGGTTTAGAAGCAATTAAAAACGAATGGACAAGAGGACATAGCTTTTCGGCTTATGTTCTCTTTTCATATACAAATCAAGCCACGTGGAGTGCGTAATAGGAATGCAAAGGAAGATACTTAGAAATACTGAGTTTTCAACACTTTGCGAAATTCACTACTTTCACAACAGACGGTGACGATTTCAGAAATAAAGTTTTGAAGGATAAAATTGATGTTTCCGTAGTGTTAGACCTCGAGTGTGTAGACATGTTTACACAGTGCTTTGAGTAGAGTGTTTAGACATGTCTATATTACGCAGTGTGAAGCAAGTTTGAGATTGGGCAATGATGAGAGAATGTCGGTTTTTTATCCGGCGCTCTCATTGTAAAGGGTACAATTAAATTGTAAGAAAAGGGCCCTCTGAAAATGTAGAAAAAAGTGCATTTTATGATATCCTCTTTTCATGGAAATGGAGGATATATAAGATGCGACAAGATGTATACAACGAGGTAAAAAGACAAATGAAGCAAGATATTAAAATCAATTGTTCGGAAATAGCCCGCAGATTCAATTGTGACCCGCGTACAGTAAAAAGCTATATGAATGGTAAAAAACCAAAGCGGAGAACCACCCTTAAGCCAAGTATTCTTGATGACTACAAAGATATCATCATCGACAAGATTGACAATTATGGAGCAACGGGTAAGGCAGCATACTTCATCAAAAAGAAAGGTTATCCTGGAAGCTATACAACGGTAAAAAAGTTTGTTCGCAAGCATAAGTCTGAGCAACTGAAAAGAGCAACGGTAAGATTTGAGACAGTACCGGGGCTACAAGCTCAGGTGGACTGGAAGGAAGAATTTAAGCTTATCAATAGAGATGGCCAAGAGTTTACGTTTAACATCTTTCTGTACATATCAGGATATTCAAGAATGAAGTATTTTGAAATAACAACCGATCGAAAGCAAGATACCCTTTTCCGATGCCTGATAAATGCCTTTCGCTTCAATCAAGGTCCTACTCAAGAAATATGGTTTGATAATATGCATACTGTAGTTGATCGACCAAATACAGTTGCAAATAATGTAAAAATAAATGCCGCCATGCAACAGTTTGCCAAGGATATGGGTTTTGGAATTTGTGTTTGCCGTGCATATAGGCCTCAGACCAAAGGTAAAGTAGAATCTCTGGCTAAACTGGTGGATAGATTGGTGGTGTTTAACAGAGAGTTTGATACAATGGATGATTTGAAAGCCATAGTCAAAGAGTTCAATAAGGATATCAACAATGAAATTTGCCAGACAACAGGACAGACACCTTATGACAGACATCAATATGAAAAAGAGTATTTACTTCCCATTCCGTCAAAAGATCTCATTGCTTCTTATACAAATAGCACCATAAAGAGAAAAGTTAGCAAAGAATCTATGATAACCTTTAATGAGAAAAAATACTCTGTTCCAGTAAGGCTCATTGGTGAAACCGTCGAAATAACACCTTACGCCAATACTATTCAAATATACTTTAAAGGCGAACAAGTGGCAACCCATAATTTATCTTCCAAGGTATTTAACTACGATATAGAACATCTGAAAGATATCCTTAAGTCCGATGTGTATCGGTATAAGGATAACGATGAAATTGAAGCAGCAGCTAAAGAACACCTGTATAATATGGATCAACTTCTAGGGGGGTAACCTATGAATATCTATAATAATGTACTAAATAATTTAGATGAACTAAAACTCGAAAAAATCAAATCTTGCCTGGCTGATTACTTGGACAGTATCAAATCAAAGGATCTTACTCCTCTTGAAATTCTTAAAGATCTTACCGATATGGAACTCGAGGCAAAAAAGATTCGTTCTGCTAAAAGCCGGATAGGTATAGCAAACTTTCCTTATGAAAGAACAATTCAAGATTTCGACTTCGACTATCAACCTTCTATTAACAAGCGTGAAATACAAGATTTAGCCACTTTACGATTCATAGAACAAAAACAAAATATATTGTTCATAGGCTCCCCTGGGGTAGGAAAAACTCACTTAGCCACGGCTATAGGTATGGAGGCCGCTCAAAAAAGATATATCACATACTTTATTAGCTGCCATGACCTAATCGCGCAACTATGCCTCGCATACCGTGAAAATCGTTTAGAATCAAGGCTGCGTCACTATTCAAAATACAAACTTCTCATAATCGATGAAATTGGTTATTTACCTATCGATAAACTGGGTGCGAACCTGTTTTTTCAATTAATAGCCAGAAGATATGAAAAGAATTCTACAATTATTACCACTAACCAACCCTTTAGTAAATGGGCTGAAGTGTTTGATGACAGTGTTATTGCTGCTGCTATCCTGGATAGATTGCTCCACCACTCAATAATCATAAATATTACAGGAAAGTCATATAGAACCAAGGATAAGTTGATAGCTCCTTCAAAACAACAGGCGCAAAATTAGTACCCAAAAACGACATTTTCAAAAGGCCCTTTTTATGCATTTTGGTATTGACTTTTACACTCATTTTATATACATTAGTAAATCAATTTTTCTGTTAAATAAAATACGTCAAATTCAATAGTAATTGATGAGTAGAACATGATTTTGCAATTAGTGTCGTTTATATATATATTCATTTGATAAAGAGCACAAAGGAACACGGAATTATTAGAAAATTGGTAATTATTGTGATATAATAACATTAACAATTTTGTTTGTATTGTTATCTTAGGAATATGGCTATTGAGATGACTTTTTCGGATCAGTAAAGATATAGAGCAAACAGAAAACAGCTTTGTACAACTATCTAGATGCTTTCTGTTTTGTGTGGCTTAATGTGAAGCTATACATAAATATCTTTTAGAATTGTAAAGGAGAGGTAAAAATAATGGATCAGAATTCACCTATGTATCATTTTTTAAAGGCAAGAAGGCCAGATGAATTTTCTGATTCAACTATAAAAAAGAAGGGGAAACTATCAAGAGAGTTTCTTGAATATTATTTAAATTCTCTTACTAGTAGAAGTCAGGAAAAAGAGTTTGAAATATTCTGCAGGAGATTAGCTGAAAAAGAAATATGCCCTAATTTATTACCGCAAACAGGTCCAACCGGGGGTGGTGATAGTAAAGTTGATTCAGAAACATATCCTGTGTCTGAAACAATTACTCTGAGTTGGTATAGTGGTATTGGAAAAGCAGCAGCTAATGAACGATGGGCTTTTGCTATAAGTGCGAAAAAAGATTGGAAACAAAAATGCATATCTGATATTGATAAAATTATAGCTACAGGACGAGACTATAAAGAAATATTTTTTATAACAAATCAATATGTACCTGATAAAAATCGGGCTGCATTAGAAGATGACCTAACTAGTCAATATAATATTGGAATTCATATTTTAGATAAAACATGGATTTTAGAAAAGGTTTTTACCAATCATTATGAAGATATTGTGATCGATACATTACATTTATCAAACGACCTTAAGGAAGAAAAGGATTTAGGGCCATTAGATTATAGACGAAGAAAAGAATTAGATAAGGCTGAAAAGGAAATCTCGGATTATATTTCTTCTGGAAATTTCAACCTTCATTTAGTAGAGAGAGCATCTGATGCTGCTATTTTAAGTAAGGAAATGGAACTTCCTTTTTATGAAACCAAGGGGAAATTTGAACGTGCTATCAATCTTGCCAAAGCCTATGGTACTTCGGTTCAGATAAAAGA
>JBKEEJ010000048.1:0-4990 GCA_047777345.1 Lachnoclostridium sp.
AATAAGTTGTCTATTATAATCTATAATTCATCGGATATTCCGAGCATGACAATTCCTGCTATTACATACAGAATAATTGCATATTGCTTTTTTGACAGTTTTTCTTTCAAAAAAATACGTGAAAGAATAATTGAAACAATACTGTATGCAGAAATAAGTGGCGCCGATATTATGGCGTTTCCTGACATGGCAAAAACGTAAAAGAATTGGCCTATGGTTTCAAATATAGCGGCAAATCCCTTATCCCGTTCCTTAATAAAATTAAATTTTTGTTTTTTTATTACCGTGTAGTATATGTAAGCTATTACGGCACAGATGAAAAATGTGAATTCATAGGCTAACAACGCATCATTTTCACTGATAAGAGACAATTCATCCAGATAGATTCCATCTGCAAAAGTTCCGAGCCCATCGATAAAACAATACATAATGGGAAACAGGATGGCTAAGAAACTTATTTGATATTTGGGATCTATTTTTACATTATTTAAAGCCAGTTCTTCGTCTTCTTTCTTCTTTTCCAATACAGCTATGGCAAATATACCAGTAGATATAATAATAATTGCAAGTATTTCCAGCCAGCCAAGATTTTGCCTGAAAAATAAGAAAAGCAGGATAGCCGTAACGGCACCGGACGAATTCTGGATAGGAGATGAGATTGATAATTCGATATACCGAAGTCCGATATAGCCGATGGTCATTGATAAAATATAGCAAAGGGAAACCGGAAAATAGTAAATCAGCTGAAATGGAGCAAATTGAATTCCATTGGAAAGCATATACCAGAGTCCGTGTATACCCATGACAAGACCAACCATAATTACAATTTTTATATGGCTGTACTTATCATTGCTGTCAGAGCCTTTTTTATAAAACAAATCCGCACTACCCCAGGCTATGGTAGTTAATAGGGCAAATAAAAACCACATGTTATACCTCGTCTAGTTTCATATTAGTTTTAATATGTATTCTGTCTGTGGAAAATAAAAAATATATATTGAGTAAAAATATACTGAAAAGTTTAGGAAATGTCAAGTTTATCATACCTTAAACTTTCGTTTAATATTCCGGGTACTGGCATAGTAAAGTCCATTGGCAGCTGCCGCATATTTCATCCCTTTTTCCCGGAAGTATTATATTTTGCAATATCAGATTGCGGAAAGCCAGATAGGGTAAGGTAGCCCCGTGGGACAGATTACATCTTAACAATACCTGCCTGTCATACTCTGAAACTTTGTCCTCAGTTTTACATTTTCCTCTAAGATTATTCGGACATTTGCCGCAGATTACATCTGCCTGATTTGTAATGCATACAATAGGATTTTTATTAAGATTATTTTTTACATCTGTCATGTTTTTTACAAAATCACTGCTATAGCCTTTTCCTCTGAAATAGAAAAGGCATAATCCGTGATGGGCTCTAATCTTATATATGGGATTCTTTTTAACCGAAGAAATACTGCCATTATTATTAAAAATATTTTGTATGTCTTTTGCTTCTATCACTATCACCCTTTTCCCCTTTTTGTATAAGGAAATTATGTTTCTGACGCATTTTGAAACATAACTTTCAAAATATTATACCATGTATCATAATGGAAATAAAGAAAAAGGCAGATGCGGAAAGCATCTTTTTACTTATGGCTAATTTGACAATATATTATAAAGAAAATAATTTATGTATTATATAAATAGTTCACAAGAATTGAAAAACATCTACATAATGTGTGCAAAAATTATAAAATGCAACACATTTCTTTTTTATTTTCCACCTTTTTGTTTAATAGTAGGATTTTATAAACTCGGTTTTGGCGGTAATATAGGTACATAGACATGAGGCTATAAAAATTTTAGGAGGAGAACTTTATGAGAAAAAGATGGATAGCTTTAATGGTGGCAGCAATCACTGCAATATCCTTAACAGGATGTTCCACAGCAACGGATAACACGAAGGAGAATACTGCACAAACGGCAACCGAAGAGAATAAGCAAGGGGCCAATGAGGAGGGCGACGCTCTGGTAGTATACACGGCAAGAAGTGAGGAACTTAACAAAGCAGTGATTTCAGAGTTTGAACAAGAAACCGGAATCAAAGTGGAATTGGTAACGGCAGGTACCGGAGAATTGCTTAAGCGTGCGGAATCCGAGAAAGATAACCCCTTAGGGGATGTTTTATGGGCAGCTGACCGTACAATGCTTGCCGCATCTTCGGACTTATTCATGGAATATGTGTCCACAGAAGACGGAAATATGATGGATGGATTCCAGAATAAAACCGGATATTTTTCACCGGCATTTTCCGATCCCCCGGTTTTAATTGTTAATACAAATTTAAAAGGTGATATTGAAATCAATGGTTTTGAGGATTTATTAAATCCGGAATTAAAAGGAAAGATTGCTTTTGGTGATCCGGTTAACTCCAGTTCGGCTTTTCAGTCATTAGTAGCCATGCTTTACGCTATGGGTGATAACAATGATCCTATGTCAGACAGTGCCTGGAATTATGTAGATCAGTTCTTAAAAAATCTTGATGGCAAAATGTGCAACAGTTCCAGCCAGGTATATAAAGGAGTGGCAGAAGGCGAATATATCGTAGGACTTACATGGGAAGATCCGGCAGCAAATTATGTAAAAGAAGGCGCAGCCGTTGAAGTAGTATTTCCGGAAGAAGGAACTATTTTCCCGGGTGAATCCGTACAGATTCTGAAAAATTGTAAGCATCCTGAAAATGCAAAGAAATTTGTTGACTTCATGTTATCTGAACAGGTACAGAATAAAGTAGGAAGCGAATTAACGGTTCGTCCTCTTAGACAGAATGCCACACTGGCAGATTACATGACACCTCAGTCAGAAATCAAATTATTCAGTAACTATGATGAAGGATGGGTTGCAGACAATAAATTGGATATTACAAATAAATTCAGCGAGGTTCTGGAATCTTCCATGGATTAATTCAAATTAAATAAGTTGGATTACTAAAACAGGGCCGCTTGAAAGTCATATCAAGATTAATGATAGGATGATAATTAAGCGGCCCTTCGTAATAAAGATTAGGTGCCAGAATCAGAAAGCTGGCAAATGCCTAAATGAATTAACGAAAAGGAGCGTTCAATAATGAGTGTAGCGATTAGTATAGAAAATGTTGTAAAAAAGTTTGGAAAAGACACGGTTATCGACGGGTTGTCGCTGGATATTAAACCGGGAGAATTTTTTACATTACTTGGGCCGTCCGGTTGTGGAAAGACCACACTGCTTCGTATGATAATTGGATTTAATTCCATTGAAGGTGGTCAGATAAAGATAGATGGAAAAGTAATTAATGATATTCCTACCAACAAGAGAAATATGGGCATGGTATTTCAGAATTATGCCATTTTCCCCCATATGTCCGTAAAAGATAATATTGCCTTTGGTTTAAAAAACAGAAAAGTGCCGAAAGATGAAATTGAAAAAAAGGTAGATGAAATATTAAAGATAGTTAAAATCGACCATTTAAAAGACCGTAAACCGCAAAAATTATCCGGTGGTCAGCAGCAGCGTATTGCTTTGGCAAGAGCCATTGTCATTCATCCGGAAGTGCTGTTAATGGACGAGCCTTTGTCTAACCTGGATGCAAAACTGCGTATTGAAATGCGTAATGCAATAAAACAGATTCAGCAGCAGGTGGGAATTACTACCGTATACGTAACCCACGATCAGGAAGAGGCTCTGGCCGTATCCGACCGAATTGCGGTTATGAACGGTGGAGTAATTCAACAGATTGATACTCCCAAAAATATTTATCAGCGTCCGGCCAATACCTTTGTTTCTACCTTTATCGGTCTTTCCAATATTATGAACGGAGTAATGGAAAGTAATAATAATGGAAAAGCCATTGTTCGAATTGGTAATTATAAATTTCAGATGAATAACATTAAAAAAGAAGCTGATTCTAATACTCCCGTTAAGGTATCCATTCGTCCGGAAGAATTTATTATCAATAAAGAAACCGAAGAAGGTATTCCGGTTACAGTAAAAAGCAGTGTTTTCTTAGGTGTTGCAACACATTACTTTGTCGTAACAAATGACGGACAAGAAATGGAAGTAATACAAAATTCAGATTTAGAAGAATTAATTCCAAACGGATCCGAAATACATTTAAAACTGCAGGTACAAAAGATAAATGTATTTAATGCTGATGGCTCTAAGAGCTTTATAGATAGGGAGGTGCGTTTATGAAGTTGGGCAAAAAGAGATTAAGCATATGGCTCATTATAACCCTTGCCATATTAGCACTGTTCTTAATATTTGTCGTATTTCCTATGATACTTATTTTGTATAAAAGTGTTTTGATGGAAGATGGCAGTATAAGTTTTGCTTATTTTACAAAATTTTTCTCCAAAAAGTTCTACTGGTCTACTTTAGTGAACAGTTTTAAGGTTACAATCGCCTCCACTTTGGTATCGGCTATACTGGGCCTGATTATGGCTTATATATTAAGAAGCGTAAAGATTAAAGGAAGCAAATATTTAAACATTCTTATCGTTATATCTTATCTATCACCTCCATTTATCGGAGCCTATGCATGGGTTCAGCTTCTTGGAAGAAACGGATTTATAACAAGAATCTTAAATTCTATGTTTAATACAAAATTAGGCGGTATTTACGGATTTTCCGGTATTGTACTGGTTTTCTCCCTTCAATCTTTCCCCTTAGTATATATGTATGTTTCCGGTGCATTAAAAAACCTGGACAATTCCTTAAATGAAGCTGCGGAAAGCCTTGGATGCACATTACTTCAAAGAATTTGTGGATACCATACATGTAAATATCAGAGCTTTTATTGAAAATGGCAATTTAAAGATTAGTATTGAGGATAACGGAACCGGAATTGAATCGGAAATACTGAAAGAATTAAAGAAAGATTTAGAGAGAGAAGATGTATCCCAGGAACACATTGGGATGTATAATTCTCACCGGGTAGTCCGGTTATTATACGGGCCGCCCTACG
>JBKEEJ010000049.1:0-4803 GCA_047777345.1 Lachnoclostridium sp.
TAGGATACGGCTTTAAATGCGGCTCTTATGGCAACCTCTGTCTTGCCGTAGCCCACATCGCCGCAAATTAACCGGTCCATAATCCGGTTGCTTTCCATATCCCTTTTTGTATCCTCAATGGCACGAAGCTGGTCATCGGTTTCCTCATAAGGAAACATTTCTTCAAACTCTTTTTGCCATACCGTATCCGGTCCGTAAGCAAAACCTTCCTTTGTCTGGCGGGCGGCATATAATTCCACCAGTTCCCTGGCAATTTCCTTTACCGCTTTTTTTACCCTGGCTTTGGTGTTTTTCCATTCCGGAGAATTCAGTTTATTTAATTTGGGCTTTTTCGTATCTACCCCGTCATATTTCTGAAGCACATCAAGGCCTGTTGCAAGAATATACAACACACCTCCGCCGCCATACTCAATTTTTATATAATCTTTTACAACCTTGTCAACTTCAATTTTCTCAATTCCCCGATAAATACCAAGTCCGTGATTTTCATGAACCACATAGTCACCGACTTTCAAGTCGGCAAAGCTCTGAATCTTTTTGCCTTCATATTCCTTCCGTTTTTTCTTCTTTTTCTTTTCCGCCCCGAATATGTCACTTTCCGATATAATAACCAGATTAATAAGAGGATACTCAAATCCACGGTGAAGGCTTCCGCAGGTTACCATAATTTCACCCTTTTGAATAACCCGGTCCAAATCTTCACTGTAAAACGCATTCAGGTTATGTTCCCTTAAATCTTCGCTGAGACGTCTTGCACGGGTTCGGGATACGCTAAGCAGTAAAATCCGATAGCCGCTTTTCTTCCACTTTTGCAAGTCTTTTACCAATATGTCAAAATTATTGTTATAAGGATTTACGGAGCGTACCGTAAAATCCCAGCTTTTTTTAATATTAAAATGAGGCATTTTGTGGTCCATGGTACTAAGAAGCAAAGTGGTCTTGTGATTAAAACCGGTTAAAAGCTCCTTATAACCATAAATGGCATCACTTTGTCCCGGAAGAATATAACCTTTCTCAATTCTTCCAATCATGCCTTCCCGAAATTCTGTTTCCACCGCTTCCCCTTTTTCTTCTATCCTGCCTGGTTCATCCAAAAAGATAACGGAATTTTCACTGTCAAAATAATCAAAAAAAGAAACGGTTTCATCATAAAAATACTTCACATAGCTGTCTGTTCCAACGAAAGACTGAAAGCTTTCCAGGTTTTCTTTAAACTCACTGATAATATCCTGAATTCTTCCTGCTTCTTCTATTTTGTTTTGTTCTCTTAGTTTTTTAACAAATGTCTCTTTTTCCGCTTCGATTTTTTTTAAGCCGGAGAGCATTCTGTCATGGTCCAGAATCATTTCGGCGGCAGGATAAATAGAAATACTGTCCATCCGTTCAATGGACCTTTGGCTGTCCACATCAAAAGACCTGATGGAATCTATTTCATCCCCCCATAATTCGATACGATAGGGACATTCTTCTGTGGGAGGAAATACGTCGATAATACCGCCACGAACCGCAAATTCACCCGGGCCTTCTACTTGTCCCTGCCGCTCATATCCCAAATGGACCAGTTCTTTCTCAAGCCAGGTTAAATCAAGTTCTCCGCCTTCCTTTATGGTAATAACCCTTTGCCTGATATAGTCTAACGGCAATATTTTATCCATACCGCCATCCAAAGTAGTAACAACGGTAATGGGTTTATTTTCAATCATCCGCTTTATAATTTTTAACCGTTCTCTAACAATGGCATTGCCATGAATATCTGCGCTGTAAAAAATAATATCCTTTGCAGGATACAGGTAAACATTTTTATCGTATAATTTGTAGTCTTCAAGAATTTCCTTCGCTTTTACGTCATTATAAGTGACAATTAACTTCCAGAGGTAGCCTTCACTCAAACCGCTGATAAGGTGACATTTCTGGGAATCGATACAACCGGTTACCAGAACCGGTGTGTTTTTTAATTTTAAATTTTCTTTTATTTCATTAAACTCTTTTAATTCCTTCAGGGGGGCAGTAAAGGTCTTCAAGTTGATGCCTCCTTTTCTTATATATCCCCTTTAAACATTCATTTACTTTCTGTTGTAAATATTCATGGCTGCTTCCAGGCCATCTTTAATAATGGTCCCTACAGCTTCCGAAGATCTTTTGATAGCTTCCCGGATAATGGGCTGTTCCTCATCCATAAAACGTGACAGTACATAATCGGCCAAATCCCATCCTTCCGGTTTGTCGCCTATGCCAACCCGAATTCTTAAAAACTCCTGGGTTCCCAGGTGACTGATAATGCTTTTGATGCCATTATGGCCACCTGCACTTCCCTTTCCCCGGATTCTTAACTGGCCCACATTAAGGCTGATATCATCATAGACAATAATTAAATGATCGGGTTCAATCTTATAAAAATCAACCAGTTCCCTTACACTTTCCCCGCTTAAATTCATATAGGTCTGGGGTTGTGCTATGATTACCTTTTCCCCTTCTATAAATCCTTTGCCGCAAATTGCTTTATGTTTTTTAAAATCCAACGGAATACCATAGTCATCGGATATACGTGTTATAACATCAAATCCGATATTATGTCTGGTCGCCTGATATTCTCTGGTTGGATTGCCTAATCCTACTATAATGTACATCTTAATACCTTTCTATCCATATATTTTATTTTATCAAAAGTTTTTCTTTCCATTGCTAATTAGGAGTCTGATGAGACAATAACTGCCGCAGAACTGAAAACAGCAGTAATCATGGCACTCTGCTGTGCGGCCAATATGCCGGTTATATCAGCAGCTAAACTTATATTCATAGTATTATCCTGGCAACTGTTGATATAGTCCGATGCCACCAGACTGGCGGCATAAATGGTCCGCTGATGTTTCGATAAGGACCACCTTCCGAAACCTTTTTTATTTAACAGTACCTCATAAACATTTTTAATGTCCTCAGTTATCTTATCCTCTTTTTCAGCAATTAATGCTAAAATTCCCAAAGATGACAATTGGCCGTGTTTGTTTAGTTTACATCCCTTTTGCAACAGCTGATCATAAATTTTCATAAACCGTCTGCATTTTTCATGGGCGCTTTCTTTTCCCAGGGTAAGAATATGAGCCAAAGACCAAATCCCGTTACCGGAACCATATTCTTTTTTTAATATTTCATAGCATGATTCCATCTCCCTTACTGCTTCTTCCACTTCTAAGTCAGATAAAGCCAGCATGGCAGCAGAAACATAATCGTCGGCAGAAGTGAGGAAACCATGGTTTTTTTTCATAGCTTTGTAAAAATCTTTGGCACGCAAAACAACCAGCCCGGTATCTGTTAAATCGTTTTGCGCGATGGACACAGCAGCCAAGGTAAGAAAAGGAGAACTGCTAAAACCAGCCTTTTTTAAATCGCCATAAATTGTATAGCTTCTTTGAAACAGACTCAAAGGATCAGAACTTAAGGACAGCATAATAGCCAGAGCAAAAAAGGTTGTATCCCTAAATTTGGAAAACGAACCGGCATTTTTTTTTATAATTTTTTTAGCCTCTTTTATCGCTTTCACATTGATGGGAGAATTCGCATCCGCATAATACAATGCCCCAAAATGAAGCATCAGAGAGTAATCCCATCTGAAATTTTTCTTTAGGATATGGAAATTATCTGTAAACAAATCGCATTTTCCCATTAAACTATTGTTAATCATTTTATGCTCCTTTATATTATGGTGCCCGAAACAAGTAAGAATTTTTACCACAGATTATTACATATTATTCATTTTACACATACAAATATCACAAAATTATTATAATCGACCGGTTATAGTATAGCAATGCTTTTTATTTATGCGAACTGCCAAAAAACACAAGGCCTCCCTGGCTGTGGCTTATGGTAAAATCCGAAAATCCTGTTCATAGGATACCCTGCTCATAACATACTTACTGTAAAATTCCTTACTTCGAAATTCTTCATCCCGAACATGGTCCACAAAATCTTCGTCCGATTTTAAAAAGAAGTCATAGGTAGAAATATTTTTTCCGTCATTCGTTACCGGATCGTCCCAGGTGCAGTCAATGTTATACCACTTACCGTCAAGTTCCACAATATTCCACCCATGGCTGTCATTATTGCCCATTCCGGTTATAATCCGGCATGGTATTCCGGCTTCCGTAAACATTTTGTAAGCTAGACTCATATACCCCTGGCAAGTTGATCTTTTATTAATCAAATTATCATAGGCCGAATAGTGTTCGGTGTCCGTATCATAAACCGCATTCTCTATGATAAAATCATGAATTTTCTTTATTTTTTCATAATCGGAAAGCTCATTTATCTTCCACTGGGCAAAAAGCCGGCTGATTTTCTCATCAACGATTGCGGTTTCCTCTACCGTTTCATTATACTCAAATTCATATGTAACAGTCAGCCTGTTGCCAAATCCCACAATGTGAGCATTAATACTGCTGATTTTATACCTTAAATAATCAAAATCCCCGGATGTGGAAGGATCGTCGATGGCATAAGCCCTGTCAATGGCATCTTTTGTAAACCATTCCATATCCTCAACTTTGCCAATAAATTTTAATTCTATTCTGGAAGATCCTTTTAACATCTCCAGACGTATCTGATTAATAAAATCCTGTTCTCTTTCCTCCTGGCTGGCCTTACTTGGCACAAAAATAAAGGACCGCAGGTCATATCTGTCACTGACAGTATATAATACTACGCCAATGAGTATGAGCCAGAATAACAATTTTAAAAACTTTTTCATATATCTTCTCCAATAAACGGTTTTAATCCTTGCCCCCGATTGCATTAAACCAACTGTAA
>JBKEEJ010000021.1:0-45261 GCA_047777345.1 Lachnoclostridium sp.
ACGGTTTCCTTTTTCGTCATATATTTCTGCCAGATGACCAACCCCACCGTGATTATTTAAAAGAACATAGCGTTCAAACATTCTTTCTTCCACCAGTTTTCCCAAAATCGGTTTATTTTTTATATCTTCTATAGAATTGCCATGCACGGTTGCTATTAGTTTGCACCCACAATTCATAACATATTCAATCGCATTAATATCTTCTATGGAACCTACTTCATCCACTGCAATTACCCGGGGAGACATGGACCGGATTAACATTAACATTCCCTTGGCTTTGGGACAGCAATCCAGCACATCGGTTCGTATTCCCAGTTCATTCTGGGGAACCCCCATATAACAGGCCCCTATTTCCGAACGTTCATCCACCACTCCCACTGTCATACCAGGCCTGGTCTCACTTCCGTCAGATAACTGTCTGATTACATCCCGAAGCAAGGTGGTTTTGCCGCACCGGGGAGGTGAAATGATAAGTGTGTGGTAACATTCGTTTTCCTTTTCCCCTGTTATATAAGGAAGCACCTTATCCGCACATCCTTTTACCTGGTGCGACAGGCGAATATTGATAAAGGAAATATGTTTCATACTCTTGATTTTATTGTCCTCAAGCACTACCTTGCCAATGATACCAACCCGATGACCTCCGGTAATGGTTATAAAACCCTGCTTTAATTCTTCTTCAAAGGCATATAGGGAAAAATTGCTGATATATTCCATGGTTTCTCGTATTTCATTTTTTGTTATGATATATGCATCTTTCAATCCGTTTGTCAGTTCTGATTCACTTGTTATAAAAAATTCCCTGTTGTCATAGACAATCAGCAAGGGGGCATTTACTCTAAGACGAATTTCTTGCAAGGAATCATAATCAAGATTTACTTTTGACAGAATTGTCCTAAGTTTTATCGAAAAGATTTTTAACAGCTCGTCTTTTTTATTCATCTCATTCCTTCCTCCTTTTAGAACAATATATGTCCCCCCGAAAAAAATATGACCGGATATTTGTCTTGCAAAACAGATTTCATTATATTATTCTTATCTACAAATAATTGCGAAACTTAAGTTTATGTTACCCTGCAATCCAACAGGTTCTATATGAGTTGATTCATAAAAATGGCAGGCTTAAAATACACGTAAACACCCGCTTTACTTAAAGTACATGTTTTGCAAATATCAAACTAAGAAAGGATTACATGCGATGGAATACGGTTTAATCGGAGAAAAGTTAGGACATAGTTATTCCAAAATAATTCATGAAAAACTGGCAGATTATAAATATGAAATAACTCCTGTTCCAAGGGAAAAATTTACCGCCTTTATGAAAGCCAGGGATTTTAAGGCCATTAATGTTACAATACCCTATAAATGTGACGTAATTCCGTTTCTGGATGAAATTGATGACCATGCCAGGCAGATTGGGGCCGTAAATACGATTGTTAACCGTGGCGGCAAACTAACGGGATATAATACGGATTTTTACGGCTTCTTATACATGATTACTCACAATAATGTGGAAATTGCCGGTAAAAAAGTCATAGTTCTTGGTAACGGCGGCGCGGCAAAAGCCGTTATTGCTGTACTAAAGTATTTAAAGGCAGGAGAAATTATTATTGTAAAGCACAGGAAAGATACCGGGGTAATAACTTATGAGGAATGTAAAAAATATCATTCGGATTCCGAGATAATTGTAAATACCAGCCCTGTGGGCATGTATCCCAATACAGACTCAAGCCCCATTGACGTATCTTTGTACCCCAATTGCGAAGCTGTCCTGGACATAATATATAATCCTCTGAAAACGAAGCTGTTGCTGCAGGCGGAAAGCCTTGGAATAAAAGCCGTTAACGGACTGGAAATGTTAGTGGCTCAGGCGAAAAAGGCAGCGGAATATTTTTTGGATAAAAAAATGGATGATTCGGTAATCGACAGAATTTACAAAGAAATCTTAGAAGAATTAAAATAAACCATTATAATACACCAAGGAGCTGTTGCATAATGTACGGCTTATGTACAGGAATTGTGCAACATATATTCCTCACACACTGGTTTCCTGACATCAAATGAAATATGTGTGCCCCAATCCAACATAAATGTTTGCTTCTGGCACACATATTTAATCCGATGTCCGTCAAAACAGTGTATTATGGAATATATGTTGCAATTCCTGTGGCATCAAAATATATTATGCAACAGCCCCTTGGTGTATTATATTGCATGTTTTAGATTATTTATTCTGGAATGATTTTTTATCCCATTTATCACACAGAGCGTTAATCTGGTCCGTAAACTTTGCCAGGTCTTTGTTACTTGCGCCCTCGTTATGCTCAATCACAACCATCAGCCGTTTACCGGCATTAACAAGGCGCTGAAATATGGCATTAAATCCTTTCCTCTTTCTTTCTTTTTCGGTAATTAAAGTTGCATTTCCTTTTACCAGACACTTATTGGTTAATAAATCATATGCTTCCCCGCTGTATGGGGCTACCGCATTTAACCCATATTCACTCCTTAAGGTTTCCGTAAAGGAATCACAAACAGAAGAATCACCATGAACCACAAATACCCTCTGGGGCTTCTTTTCAAAATGACCGATCCAGGTTAAGAGCCCATTCCGGTCGGCATGGCCGCTTACGCCGGCTAAGCTTTTAATTTCCGCGTTAACCTGGACTTCTTCTCCAAATAGCTTAACTTCCTTAGCTCCTTCCAAAATGGCATGTCCTAAAGTTCCTGGTGACTGATGGCCAACAAAAAGAATTGTACTTTCTTTTCTCCATAAATTGTGTTTTAAGTGGTGACGAATTCTTCCAACTTCGCACATGCCACTGGCAGATATAATTACCTTGCAGTCATTGTCAAAATTAATGGCTTTGGAATCTTCCGATGTTATGGCTATCTTTAAGCCCGGAAATGTTATAGGGCTAATACCTTTTCTTACCAATTCCATGGCTTCTTTATCGAAATACCCCATCATATTTTCACTAAAAACCTGAGTCGCATCATTGGCTAAGGGGCTGTCTACGTAAACTTTGAAGTTACCGTGACCGGCAACCAATCCTTCCGCCTTAATCTTTCGTATGTAATACAGCAATACCTGGGTTCTTCCCACTGCAAAAGAAGGGATTACCACATTTCCTCCCCGGTCAAAGGTTGTCTGAATAATCTGTGTCAGCTCTCCGATATAATCCGGACTTTCGCCATGGTTGCGGTCACCGTAAGTAGATTCCATTATTACATAATCCGCTTCTTTAATATATTGGGGATCATTAATAAGAGGCTGGCTTATATTTCCGATATCACCGGAAAATACTATTTTTTTCGTAACACTTTCTTCCGTTACCCATACTTCAATACTGGCTGACCCCAACAAGTGTCCCACATCAATAAAGCGAATTTTTATGCCTTCAAAAAGCTCAATGATTTCATTATAATCATGAGGAACAAAAGATCTTATTGCTTTATAAGTATCCTCCATGGAATACAGAGGAACATAAGAAGGCTCCCCTGTTCTTTTGCCTTTACGGTTTCTCCATTCTGCTTCAAAAGCCTGAATATGGGCACTGTCCCTGAGCATTATGTCACACAAATCTTTCGTGGCACCGGTAGAATGGATTTTGCCATGATATCCTCTGGCAAAAAGTAGCGGCAGCATTCCCGAATGATCAATATGGGCATGGGTTAATAATACTGCATCGATTGCAGGAGCAGGTACCGGAATTTCCTGATTTTCATACACATCCTTTCCCTGTTCCATGCCATAGTCAACTAATATATTTCTGCCGCAGGCTTGCAGCAAAAAACAGCTTCCCGTAACCTCATGTGTTGCTCCGATAAACGTTAATTTCATAATATGCCTCCATTTTTCCTCATCATTGGTATCTTATGACGGCATACCAGTACCAAACCAGTCATAAGTCTGTTTTTAAACCTGTTTTACCTTTCTGATCCAAAGAAAAATAAAGCAAGCGTTCCGGGACCGGAATGGGATCCGATCACCGGCCCGATATCAAGTATTTTAATTTCTTCCAAGCCAAATTGTTCTTTCACCAACGAAGCCAGATACGTGGCATCTTCCGGGGCGTCACCGTGACCGATAAAGACTGTGTCATTATCGGAAGGAGTAAACGTACCGGCCATATGATGCAGCAATGCCAATATGGATTTCTTTCTTCCTCTTACTTTTTCCACTGGAACTAAAGCACCTTTATCATCAACATGAAGAACAGGTTTTATGTTAAGGACAGTTCCGATACCGGCACTAAAGGCACTGACCCGTCCTCCCCGTTTCAGATGATTCAAGTCATCAACAGTAAACCAGAGGCAAAGTCTTGGAACATGTTCTTCCACCCAGGAAGCAACTTCGTCAATTTTTCGTCCCTCCGCTTTCTTTTTGGCAGCACAATATGCAAGCATTCCTTCTCCCGCAGATGCCGCCTTTGAATCAATGCATACGATTTTGGAATTTTTATATTTTTCCAGCAATTCGTCTCTGGCCAATAAAGAAGAATTAAAGGTCCCGCTTAAAGCAGAGGAAAATCCAATATACAAAATGTCATAATCTTCTGCAGAAAAGGCTCGAAAAAACTTAAGAATGTATCCGTATTAACTAATGAGGTAACAGACTTTTCACCTTTTCTTAATCTTTCGTAAAACTCATGAGTATTTATTTCTGTGGTCCCAGGATAATGGGAATAGCTTTTTCCGTTTAATTCAAAATTCATTGGTATAACATTAATACCCAGTTCCTTTACTATATCCTGAGAAAGGTCAGCAGTTGCCTCCGTAATTATCACATAATCTTTCATAATTCACCCTTAGCTAATTTAGGATTTTATTATTATATCATTTTATTATTTTATTTATTTTATTTATTTTATATATTTTACCATTACTTAATATTTAATACAATAAAAACACAAAGGAATTTACATTTATTACCTTGTTATCCCAATTTCCTGGGAATCAAAAAAACGGCAAGCCGCCGAAATTCTTTTTTTGGCAGTTTACCGTTTTCTTAGGTGGTGTTCCTTTATTAAAGGCTAATTTTAATTTATGTAAATTACGGGTTAAAATCGGAAGTTAATATGAGTTTATATAATTAATCAATCCTTCCGCTTTGATTATTTTCTGCATAAATTCCGGAAAAGGCTGACTTTGATAACTTGTTCCTTTGGTTCGGTCATAAATGATCCCGGTGTCAAAATCTACTTCCACTTCATCGCCGGCCTCAATTTCTTTTGCCGCTTTGGGGCATTCCAGTATGGGAAGCCCTATATTAATGGCGTTGCGGTAAAAAATCCTGGCAAATGTTTCAGCTATGACACAGCTGATTCCCGCGGCCTTAATGGCAATGGGTGCATGTTCTCTGGAAGAACCGCAGCCAAAATTTTTATTTGCAACTATAATGTCGCCGGCTTTAACCCGGTTTACAAACTCCGGATCAATATCTTCCATACACTTTTTTGCCAGCTCTTTCGGATCGGATGAGTTTAAATATCTTGCAGGAATAATTACATCGGTGTCCACATTATCGCCATACTTATGTACTGTTCCGTGTGCTCTCATTTTTTGTCCTCCTTATAATCCCAAATCGGCAGGTCCGGATATTTTGCCGGTTACGGCGCTAGCAGCCGCTACCGCAGGACTTGCCAAATACACTTCTGATTTTACATGACCCATTCTTCCCACGAAATTCCGGTTTGTCGTAGCCACCGCCCTTTCTCCTTCTGCTAAAATACCCATATGTCCTCCAAGGCAGGGGCCGCAAGTCGGTGTGCTTACCACAGCTCCGGCTTTAATGAAGGTTTCGATTAATCCTTCTTCCAAAGCTTTTAAATAAATTGCCTGTGTGGCTGGGAAAATAATAACACGAAGCCCTTTTGCCACTTTTCTTCCCTTAAGGATTCTTGCCGCAACTCTTAAATCGCTTAGTCTGCCATTAGTACAAGACCCGATAACTACCTGGTCAATTTTAATATCGTCTACCTCATCAATAGTTTTTGTATTTTCCGGCAAGTGAGGGAAAGCTACCGTAGGTTTTAAGGATGCCAGGTCAATTACATAAGTCTCATCATATTCCGCATCCGGGTCCGCTTCGTATATTTTATAGGGTTTTGTGGAATGTTCCTTCATATACTCCACTGTCTTTTCATCTACCGGAAATATTCCGTTTTTCGCTCCCGCTTCAATTGCCATATTGGCCATGGTAAAACGGTCATCCATACTTAAATTGGCAATGCCGTCTCCGGTAAATTCCATCGATTTGTATAAGGCACCGTCCACTCCGATTTTACCAATAATATGAAGAATAATGTCTTTGCCGCTTACCCAGGGAGATGGCTTACCGGTTAAGACAAACTTTATGGCGGACGGCACTTTAAACCAGGTCTTTCCGGTTACCATTCCCGCAGCCATATCAGTACTTCCCACACCGGTGGAAAAAGCCCCCAATGCTCCGTAAGTACATGTATGGGAATCGGCTCCGATTACCACATCTCCTGCCACAACCAGCCCTTTTTCCGGCAAAAGGGCATGTTCAATGCCCATTTCCCCAATTTCAAAATAATTGGTAATATCATGTTTTTTAGCAAATTCTCTCACACATTTGCAATGTTCGGCCGATTTAATATCCTTATTTGGCGTAAAGTGATCCGGTACTAAGGCAATTTTGTCCCTGTCAAATACTTCTTTTTTCTTTATTTTTTCCATTTCACGAATTGCCACCGGTGCTGTCACATCATTTCCCAGAACCATATCCAGGCTGGATTCGATTAACTGGCCTGCCATCACTTTTTTAAGGCCCGCATGGTCGGCCAATATTTTTTGAGTCATTGTCATTCCCATAATAATTCCTCCTGTAATCGGTTTATGAAACCTTCCCTTCAATTTTATTTCACAAATTTCCCGTTCATGCCTGCAACAATTATCACCAAATTTTATTAACAATTGTTTGCATTATCTGCCTATAAAATTTAATCCAACTACAATAATAAATTTTATATAAGACCCATATGATTTTTTCCTTATATTTCAGCAATAATACAGTCTCCCATTTGACTGGTTCCAACAAGTTTTTTTCCTTCCGACATAATATCAAGAGTACGGTACCCTTTTTTCAGGACTTTTTTCACAGCTGATTCAATACAAGCCGCTTCTTCTTCCAAATCAAAGGAAAAGCGAAGCATCAAAGCTGCAGAAAGTATTGTGGCAATGGGATTTGCCTTATTTTGCCCTGCAATATCCGGGGCTGACCCATGGATTGGTTCATACAGTCCTAACTTGGTATCGCCAAGACTGGCGGATGGCAACATACCGATGGAACCGGTAATCATGCTTGCCTCGTCGGATAAAATATCCCCAAACATATTTTCCGTCAGAATAACATCAAACTGCTTTGGGTCCCTGACAATTTGCATAGCACAGTTATCAACCAGCATATCCGTTAATTCCACATCCGGATACTCTTTCCCGACTTCTGCCACAACCTGTCTCCAGAGTCTGGAAGTATCGATTACATTTGCCTTATCCACGCTGCAAACCTTTTTCTTCCTCTTACGGGCAATTTCAAAGGCCCATTTGGCAATTCTTCGTATTTCATTTTCATCATAGATTAACGTATCAAATGCCTTCCTTAGGCCATTTTCTTCATAAGTTTTCCGCTCGCCAAAATACAGGCCTCCGGTTAACTCCCTTACCACAATAAAATCAAAGCCATCGCCGATAATTTCATCTTTTAAGGGACAAGCCCCCTTTAGTTCGTCAAATAACAAAGCAGGTCTGATATTGGCAAAAAGCCCCAGGCCCTTTCGTATTCCTAATAAACCGGCTTCCGGCCTTAAATGGGGAGGCAGACTATACCAGTTGGACTGACCAACTTTTCCCCCTACAGCGCCTAAAAGAACTGAATCGCTGTTTTTTGCGGTCTTTAATGCTTCCTCCGTTAGAGGTACTCCGGTAGCATCTATAGAAGCTCCGCCCATTAACACTTCCGTATAGTGAAAGCTATGACCAAATTTTTCTCCTATCCTGTTCAGAACCTTCTTTGCTTCCACAATGATTTCGGGTCCAATCCCATCCCCCGGTATAACCGCAATGTTATACTTCATGGTTCTCATCCTTTCCCTGCAGATTTATATTACCTTTGTTCCGCTTCCATCTACTGAAAAATGTACTTTTTGTTATTGCCATTCTATCATATGATTTGATATAATTGAAATACATATTAAGAATAAATATTATAACTATGAGTTATATTAAAAAAGAAGCAATGAGACCGGTAATTAAAATTACAAAAAAGGGAGTTTGGTTAAGATGGAAAATAACTTATCTCTTTATCACATTTTCAACAAGGTTGCGGAAACCGGCAATATTTCAAAAGCCGCCAAAGACCTGTATATCAGCCAGCCTGCCATCAGCAAAGCCATTACAAAGTTGGAAGAAAGTCTGGGAATACATTTATTTATCAGAACATCAAGAGGAGTTCGTCTGACGGAAGAAGGAAATACCCTTTATGAATATACCAAATCTGCTTTTGATACCCTGAACCAGGGCGAAGCCAAAATCAAGCGTATAAATGAACTGGGTATCGGACACATAAGGATTGGTGTCAGTACAACTTTATGCAAATATATTCTGCTTCCTCACTTAAAAGATTTTGTTTCCACAAATCCCCACATTAAAATAACCATCCAGTGTCAGTCAACCTTTCAGACTCTGGACTTGCTGGAGCGGGGTAAACTGGATATCGGCTTAATCGGCAGACCTGCCAATTTAAAAAATCTAAACTATTACCCGGTGGGACAGGTTGAGGACATATTTGTAGCCACCAGAACATATCTTAGTAATTTAATTGCCAGAGAATCTTCGCAGAATTTAAAGAACAGTGAAACTTATCATGATTCAGCTAATATATCATCCGCTTATGTTTTTAAAAATGCCAATATTATGCTGTTAGACGAGAAAAACATAACCAGATTGTATATTGAAGATTACTTTACCAGAAACCAGATTGAAACCAATCAGATACTGGAAGTAAGTAATATGGACCTGCTAATTGAATTTGCCAAAACAGGTCTGGGTGTTTCCTGCGTAATAAAAGAATTTATCGAAAAAGACCTTAAAAACGGCACTTTAATTGAAATTCCCCTTGAAAATCCTCTCGAAAAGAGAGAGGTTGGTTTTGCCTATATGAAACATATTCAATTAACAGATTCTTTGAAGAAATTTGTCCAATTCTGCAAAGAACAGAATTGGACCTTCTAATCGTTTATTTGAATAAATTTCCGGTATTTTTCAAAGGCGCTGGGTAAGGTATATACTTCTTCAATTTGCTTTTTATCGGCCCATGTAAACTGACTTTTTCTGTCAGGCTCATATACCCCATCTTCCCGGACTGCCAAAAATTTGCCAACCTTAATGTAATAACCTGTCATATGCCATTCCACATGGGAAAATATGTGTTTGGCATCACCAAGAGACTCTATTTTTAAAACCTGGAAACCCCAATTTTCCATTGCATGCTCCACTGCCGGAAGGGCAAGTTTTCCTTTAAGAGAAGGCAGTTCCCAAAGACCGGCCAGTAACCCTTTGTTCTCTCTTTTTCTTATGACATATTCCTTGTTTTTCTCAATTATAAGTATGGTCTTTTCTTCGATCTTTCTTGTTTTCTTAGCCGGCTTAACCGGAATACTAAGTTCCGTTTTATTTTTATAAGCTTTGCATAAATGCATAACGGGACATTTCATACATAATGGCCTGCCGTTGGGCAAACATATCATAGCTCCAAGCTCCATAAGGGCCTGGTTAAAATCACCCGGTCTGTCATGAGGAATAATTTCTCTTATATCTTGCTCCAGTTCCTTTTTTACAGAGGTTTTCGTTATATCATCAAAACTTCCTGCAATTCTTTTCATAACACGCAACACATTACCGTCAACCGCAGGCTCCGGAATAGAAAATGCAATGGAGGCTATGGCTCCGGCAGTATAGGAGCCAATACCAGGCAATTTAAGCAATTTATTATAATCAGCCGGCATAACACCGCCATATTCTTCCATAATAATCTGTGCTGCTTTTTTAAGATTTCTTGCCCGGTTATAATACCCTAATCCTTCCCAAAGTTTAAGCAGCTTCTCCTCTTGTATTTCTGCCAGACTTTTTATATCGGGAATGGCTTTAACAAACCGGTCAAAATAGAACTTCACTGCTTCTACCCTGGTCTGCTGTAACATAATTTCGGAAATCCAGACATAGTAAGGATTGGGGTTTTCCCTCCAGGCCAATATTCTGGCATTATTATCATACCAGTCCAGTAAAAATTCAACCGTATCTTTATAATCGTATTTCATATGATTCTCCATCTTCTGTTCTATTCATTTAGTAGTGCAAAGTTTATATATGCCGAACTGTCTATATTTATAATCCGAATTAGCAATCAAAATTAACATTTTACCAGGTGCTTCAAACTATTACATCACCTTCCTGTACCAAAATTTCAGAATCATAGGATGCTTTAAACTAAAGTACCCAATTTTGATACATAATTACATTTAGGGGCATAGTTACAATAAGAAACAGTACTGACATAACATTTAACATTGCAGCTTCCTTAGCGTCTTTATCATAATTTTGGGCAAGTTGTGATATGGTGGTAGCTTGGGATGAACTTATGGCTAATAAGAGGATAAGGCAAATATTGGCTAACTCCTCAGAAATGTTTGGGATTCCTGTAACTTTATACAATACTAAAACGATAAATGGACAGGCAATCAGCCTGAGAAAGCAGATGAAATAGTGACGTGGAACACTAAATATCTGCTTAAAATTAGCATCTCCCATGGCAATCCCAATCACTATCATACTTAGAGGGGCGATACAATTGCTAAAGCCTGCTACCGTTGTTGCTAAAATCTCAGGCAGCTTAATCTGAAGCAGGAAAAGGACAAGACCTGTATAGAAAGCAAGCATATTAACTCCGGTTAAGATTTTTCTGAAATTAATTTCCTTTTCTCCACGTATAGAACTGATAGCATGAGTCCAGAGAAAACAGAACTGAGTCACCATAAAAGGAGTTGCATATATAGCCCACTCCTGTCCAAGGACCGCAATAACAAGAGGAAGTATCAGGTTTCCACTATTAGGGTAGCTGATAGTAAGCTGTTCCACAGTGGACAACTTCAGTGGTTTTCGCAAAAGAAAAGAAAACAGGATAAGTATAAAATTACCTAATGTAGCAAGTACAGTTCCAATGACCAGACTATGTACTATCTCCCTGCTTATATCAACCTGAAAGGCATTTATAATGGTACAAGGGACTATTACATACAACACTATGGATGATACAGGCTTAGCCTCCTCGGTTGTTAGAAGCTTTAGCTTTACGCAAAGATATCCCACAAGTAGCATGAAAAACATAGATACTATCTGTTTTGATAATAAAATACTGATTGTCATATAATCTGTCCTTTCTCTTATCTTTCGTAAAAAAAGAATTGCTATTACAATGGCCACTGCAAATATTTTATTAAGTGGTACAATATGTGTTTTATTTGCCCAATTAACTACCATAATAGTCTGGGGTAGCGCAGATTTATTTTATAAAAAAGGCTCTGATAGCAATGATAATTAATTTCAACTGATAAACTATTTTCCTGTTTTACTATGCTATCTTTTACCTGTAACTTTTGGTTATATAGGACTTCGGTATATTCAATTATCCAAAATGGGGTTTTTGAATAATAAAACTTCACAAGTTCCAACACTTTTGTTTTATAATATAAAAAACCTCCCAGTACCAGTCTCTCACAGCAAATCACCAGGAGGTAATACAATAATGCATAATTATTGTATCAATAAATTACTAAATTTAAAAGAGGCAAATATAAAATTATTATTCATAGTGACTCTTCTATTAAAATTTATATTTAAAGGAAAGCGAAACCTCGAACTTGTCCCTGCTGTAGGAAGACAACGAAACTCATTCATAATTGTCGTCAGCTGGTAATCTTATTCTATATATTTAACGACAGTTAATCAGCCTGAAAAAGCATATGAGATAGTCGTTATTCATGTTAAAGCCGCCAGACATCATCTGACGGTTTCTTAAGCCTGCTCTTTGTATTCACCATATTTTTACATATTATGTATTATTTTTCTTGATTAAGTAATAACTGTATGGTATGATTAAGAAAAGATGGTAATATTTTACATTATTATATAAATTTAGAAGAGAGTGCCTCTTAATACACATTGTTATCATTGCGTTTTCTGGCTCTTTGTAATGAAAAAAAACTTAAAATATAATAATTCAAAACTTTTTGGAGGTGAGGGTTTTGCAAAAAAAGTGCTTTTTAGCGGCACCATTTAAAAGTTTGGTAGATGAAGAAACAGGTAAAATGAAAGATAAGGATATTAACTTAATAACCAATTTAATAGAATATCTCGAACAAAAAGGCTTTCGTGTTCATAATGCACATAAAAGAGAAGCCTGGGGCAATAATTTCATGTCACCGGAACAGTGTACAAAAATTGATTACGATGAAATAAAAGACTGTGACTTGTTTATTGCATTTCCCGGTAAACCAGCATCTCCTGGCACCCATATAGAAATTGGATGGGCTTGTGCATTTGGCAAACCTATAGTTCTTTTATTGCATAACTCCGAAACAGATTACGCTTATCTTATTCGCGGCCTTCATACCGTTGGAAATGTGAAAAAGATTATATACAATAACGAAGAAGACTATATAAAGGAGTTAGATAAGTATCTGAAGGTGATAAACAATGATATTTGCTAGATTCCAGGATGCGTACCTGTATTACTTAAATAAAACATACTATGACCCTCAGTTTGAAGTTAATCCCAGAGGCAACCGCAGCAAGGAAATTTTGGGCGTATCATTTGCACTTAATAACCCGGTTGACAGAATCTGCTATTTGCCTAGCCGTAAAATCAATATAGTATTTAACTTTGCTGAAGCATTATGGTACTTAACAGGGGATAATTCTCTTGATTACATATCATATTACGCGAAAAATATGAAAAAATACTCTATGGATAACAAGACCCTGACAGGAACGGCTTATGGCCCCAAAATATTTGCATACGGCTTAAATCATATTAACCAATGGAACAGAATAATTAATTTATTTCATGAGGACCGTGATACGAAAAGGGCTTTCATTTCCATTTTTGACGCCAACGAAGAACTGGCATTATCAAACATTGATGTATCATGTACCATAGGGTTGCATTTTTTAATAAGAAACAATAGCCTTTATGCCTCAGCCTATATGAGAGCCAATGACGCATATCGGGGAGTTGTAAGTGACACATTTTCATTTACATTTATTCATGAATTTTTGGCTACCCAACTATCTTTAGAAATTGGTACTTATTATCATAACGCTTCCACTTATCAGGTATATGAACCAGATTATTTGCAAGTCGAAAAGCTTCTGAATTCTGCAAGGGAAACCTATCCTGATTTTTCATTTCCATCTATGCCAAAGAAAAACAATTGGAATGATATTAATATTGTTGTTGCATATGAAAGGCTTTTAAGAAAAAATACAAGGCCAATTCCTGTCGAAAAAATAAACAATTTAGATATTGACACGTATTGGAAGCAAGTTATTCTTCTGTTTGCGGTTTACAACAGCATACAGTATCAGGGAAAAATAAATCCTGTCTATTACAATGAACTCATTCCACTATACCAGTACCTGATCAGAAATCGTTGGTATGATAAATTAAAGGGGGAAGTATAAATAATGGAAACCAGTTGGAAATCGGAAGATATTTCAAGTAAGTTTGATAAGTATAACGACATGCTTGAGTACATATTAGGATTTCATTTTCTGTTTAAGATTATTCAAAGCGATAAATCCGTTAAAACCATTCTTGATTATGGCTGCGGACCAGGTAAAGTTTCGCTAAGACTTACCGAATTAAGTTCAGACTACAGTATTATCGCTGTGGATGAATCCGAAAAAATGTTAAATATTGCCAAGGCAAAAAGAAATCACCCTCACATCGGCTATCATCATATTAGCGATGATTCACTTTCATTTCTCAGTGATAACTCTATTGACTGCGCTGTCATATGTTTTGTCATTATTAACAACAGCGATAAAAATCGGATACAGCATATAATCAATGAGATATACCGGGTTCTAAAACCAGACAGCAAGCTGCTCATTTTAGACTCTAATCCCAATGCGATTGGAATAGACTATGCTACTTTTCGTAACGGAGATTCAAAAATCCATTACATAAACGGTTCCCGCAAAAAACAGTACTTAAAAATCGACGGCGAACAGGATTTAGTTCTAAATGATACTTATTGGACAGTTGATTTTTACAAAAACATATTAAGCAAGGCAGGATTTAAGTTACAAAACATAATAGAGCCGAAAATCAGCGATGTGCCTATTGAGGAGCTCAGGCAGTTGGAAAGCAAATTCAACTTTAGTCAATGGCATAACGAAGATATACAGGCTCCATTTATAATATTTCAATCAATAAAATAAAAAGAAAGGAGTAATAATCATGAAAAAACGCAAATCACCTATGTCACTGCTGTTGTGTCTGTTGTTGCCTGTTGTTTTATTGCTCAGTGGTTGGGGTCCTTATACTCCGCCATCAAAGAATTTATCTTTAAATGTAGCTTTGTATGGCTATGTTCCTGACACGGAACGCTTCGAAAATGCGGTAAGCAGCGCATGGTCAAAATCACATCCAAATATATCACTTAACTTTATTAGTTGGGACTGTTACGACGAAGATCCTGCTGACACTTTAGATGTATTCGTATTTGATTCCATATTCCTGTCCGAATTTATTGAAAAGGGTTATTTGCTTCCAATACCTGAAAAGAAAATAACGAATAAAAAAGATCTTTTATCATTTGCTATGGATGGATGTACCGTAAATGGGAAAATTTATGCAATCCCACAAATTGTATGTACAAACTTACTTTATACCAGAAAAAGCGATACAGAATTATCTTCAGTCAAAGATATTGTTACCCTGCATGAGAAAATTGGAGACAGAGTACTGCAAACGGAAATTCCGGAGGAAAATGAAGGCTTACTAATTGATATGTCAGGCGGTACAACAAAAGTTTGTATGTATTTAGATGCTTTAATTGACGTAAATCAGGAGTATACAGATTATTATGTAACACCCGACTTAAATAATATTTCGGAAGAATCCATTGCATCATTGAGATTACTGCAGGCTATGGGAGGCAAGGCACAGGTTAATTACTGGCCGGATGATAATAATGCATATATCCGGGCAGACTGGTTCCGCGAAGGTAAAGGTCGTGCCTATATCGGATATACAGAGGCTATGTCTACCATGGGCGATTTTGTTAACGATATTAATTTTACCTTATTTTCATATACCAAAAATAAAAACATTCCTGTTTTCTATGGTGATATTGTTGGTATTAATTCAAAAATATGCAAAGAAAAACAAAATCTTGCTTTTGAATTAGCAAATGTAATTACGAATACGGACACAATGGTTAAAGCACTATCCCCGGACGCAAAAAACCAATATCCGCAATATTTATTGCCGGCACGTTACAGCGTTTATGACAGGCTGGGAAAAACCTATCCGATTTATAAAAAACTTAAAAATATTGTTATTCAGCCAGATAATCACCTTTTTAAGATCGGACCCAACTCAAGACAATTTATTTCAGATGCAAAAAAAGTAATTCCAAAACTTTTGGATACTTACACAATTATATTTGAAGAACTGGATAAAGCATCATAGGCTTTACAAAAATATACATTTATGATATTATAAGGCTAATCGAATAAAGTCAATATGTTTGCGGGGGGACTGCTTGGCAGTTGAGAAGGTAAAACCTGACCCTTTGAACCTGTTGGTTAAGACCGGCGTAGGGAAGCAATAGTACAATAAGTATTTGAATTAGGACGCTTTCCATAGGGCAGCGTCCTTTTTTTACTGTTTCTTATAAGCTGCCTTTGCGGATATGCTGATAAAGCAGACATACCGCTTGCTTACCTATTAACTTTAAAAATCTGAAAACAAGCCACGTAAGAATTACATCTGTGAAGGAAAATGTCTATTGAAAAGGAGACGTATGTTAATATGAATTTTGAAGCGGCTATTTTTGATTTGGATGGTACTTTACTGAACTCAATGGATGTATGGGAAAAAATCGACATTGCTTTTCTGAAAAAAAGAAACTTACCTGTACCGCCTGATTATATAACCGAAATCTGCGCACGAAGCTTTGAGGAAGCAGCCCAATACACAATTGAGCTGTTTGATATGTCCATGAGTGTGGAGTCTGTCATAGAGGAATGGAATGCCATGGCAGCATATGAATATGCCCATAATATACGCCTAATGCCATATACCTATGAATATCTTTTACAATTGAAAGAACTGCAGGTAAAGTTGGCAGTTGCAACCGGTCTGCCCGAAGAACTCTACAAACCCTGCCTAATAAATAATGGTATTTATGATATGTTTGATTTTCTATGTTCTGCTGACCAGGTACAAAAAGGGAAAGAATATCCGGATATCTTTTTATTTGCCGCCAGGGGATTAAAAGTTTCTCCGGAAAAATGTATTGTCTTTGAAGATGTCTTGCCGGCTATTCGAAGTGCCAAACAGGCCGGAATGATTACATATTGCGTATACGATAAATATTCGGCGCACAATGAAGAGAAAATCCGAAGCATTGCAGATGGTTATATCTATGACTTTCGCAATGCACCCCTTCCGGAATCAAAAGGGAGTGTAAAGGTTAAAATCACCAAATAAAAAAGGAGGAATTTTCATGAAGAAAGTTTTAAGTATCGCCGGATCAGATTGCAGTGGTGGTGCTGGAATCCAGGCTGATTTAAAAACATTTTCCGCTCACGGAGTTTTCGGCATGAGCGTTATTGTTTCTGTTGTTGCAGAAAATACAAGTCGCGTAATAGATATACAAGATATATCACCTGATATGATTCAAAAGCAGATTGACGCAATATTTGAGGACATTGGAACAGACGCAGTAAAAATTGGTATGTTATCTACTTCGGTTTGTATGAAAGCTGTCGCTGAAAAGTTAAAGGAATACCATCCTGCAAATGTGGTTATTGATCCGGTCATGTATGCAAAAAATGGCGATCCTCTTATGGACCCTGCTGCAGTGGATACCTTGATTAGAGAAATCATACCTTTTGCCGATGTGTTAACCCCGAATATTCCTGAAGCTGAAAGAATTGCAGGCATAAAGATATTATCCTTAACAGATATGGAATCTGCCGCCAAAAAAATTCATGCAATGGGTTGCAAAGCCGTCGTGGTAAAGGGAGGACACGCTTCCGGCAGTGCCTTAGACCTTCTGTATGACGGGAAAGACTTTTTCCGCTTTGAAGTACCCCGTATACCCACAAAAAACACTCATGGAACAGGATGTACCTTTTCGTCTGCTATTGCTTCGCAGCTTGCAAAGGGATTACCGGTAACAGATGCTGTCCAAAAAGCAAAAGCTTATGTTACAACTGCCATTGAACATTCCCTTAATATCGGAAAAGGTAACGGCCCAACACATCATTTCTACGAACTTTATCAGCATGGTTTGCCTGCATCAGAAACCTAATTAGCGAATGCTCCTTTCCAGGGAAGGTAATGAAATACAGTTAAGGGAGCTGTTTCATTACAACAGCTCCCTTATATGAACATTAAGTTTTCTGTTTAATTTATCAGACAACTTTTCTTGTCGAAAACCTTTAATTACCCAATCAAATATTATCAGGCATTGTGTTGATTCCGAAACATTGTCGGTGTTATTCCATAGGTATTTTTAAAAAGAGTAGCATAATAAGTAGAATTCGTAAAACCAACTTCGCTGGCAATTTCATTCACCGTCTTTGTCGTCTCAAGTAAAGCCAGCTTGGATTTTTCAAGCCGATAATTTGTTACATAAGCAGAGTATGCTTCTCCCCGAATGGATTTAAATATCTTACCCAGATAAGTGGTAGATAGGCCGAAGAGTTGCGATAACTTTTTTAAAGATAAATCCGGATCATTAAAATGATATTCCGTATATTCCAGAATAGAATCTACTAACTTCTTATTCTTCTCCCAATAATTGATACAAACCTGACTATTGGCATCAATCAGTTCTTCCCGGCCGATAAGCTGATTCATTTCAAGATACTGTCTGGCCTTTTGATAAGAAATACTGATATTTTTCCGATTGTCTACGATTTGTCCAAGACTTCCGACCATAGTAATATGAAATGTCCTCTCTGCAAAATCTTTTACCTGCTTAAATAATTTTTCATACTTTTTGGAGACCACTTTCTCTTCCAAAAAGAATATTATGCCGACCAGATTTTCTCCCATATCCACTGCCTTACACTGAAAAACGCTTCCAAAGATTTCATCAGCCAGATTGCTGATAATATAACGATAAAGCTTATATTCTTCCTCTTTGACCGAATCCTCCAAATGCTTAAGGCATTGAATTCTTAACAGCATAACGCAGTAATAATCAGCACTATACTGTTTTTCCATGGAACTTATATCTTTTTGAGGTATAAACAAAGGCATCTGTTCGTGAGTCATCAGATTATGTAAATACAGGGTTCTGATATAATTTTCCCGAAGATACATCTCATGCTTGCCTCTTGCCAGTGCGGCATCCAGATATTTTAGCTCATCTGTCTCAAGATAATCCTCATTTCCAATCAGATTCCGATATTTTTCTACCAGTCTGGTCAAAAGATTTCGTATCTTCTTGTTAAAGATTACAGACAGCAATAAACACAATATTACTAATACAAGTTCAATTCCTATAAAAACAGCACTTATGCTCTGAAACCTGCTATAAAAATAGGAATAGTCCTGCAGGTCTATAAACCACCAGTTAAACTCCTCTGATTTGGAGAAAAACACCAGTTGTCTTCTACCCTTATCGTCATATACAAAACTTTTATCCGGGTTCTTTTGTGCAGTAATAATTGAGTAGAAATAATCTGCCAGGGGCTGATTCTTGCTGCTGGTCAAGGCATTCTTAGTAACAGCACTTCCGTCAGCATCAATAATATATACCTCCCTGGTTTTCCAATCCTTTTCACTGATACTGTACTGGAAAAGTGTTTCTTTCACATCTGCGATTACTGCTGCATTATCATAAGGAAAATATTTTACAAAACTGACCACATTAATTGCATGATGAGATGGTTTTATCTTTCGGACACCAATAAATTTCTGCTTCTTTAGCATGGAGAGTGCGAATTGGATATTATCGGTGTTGCTGCCATTACTGCCGAGTGCTTCAATACATTTATTATTATCGAAATTAATGACTGCAATATTTTCCATGTAGGAATAAGCACTCTTAATTTCCTGAAGTTTCAGAAACAGATTGTAATTATTCATCTTATTCTCTTTATTATCCTGAACAAACTTTAAGGTTGTACTATCGCTTGCAACAACCGACATGGCATTATCCACATCTGTCTTCAGATTATCGACTTCACTGACCAGCCGTTCCAGAAACTGTTTGGCCGATGTAACCTGATTCTGTTTGATGCTTGCACTAAACACATCGTACAAGCTCATCAGAATCACAATAGTAACAAGTAAAGTACTGATAGAATAAGCTAGAAGAGTCTTTCGATATATAGAATAGGATAGTAATTTCTTAAAACACTTTCTCATACCCAATTCCACCCATCACAACAAAATATTGGTGTTATGCTAAAACCATACTGAAGGGATAGTCGATTACAATACGGCCTTGCATGGTATCTCCGATACCTCCATACAAATTTACTCTTCCGTCTTTCCTTAATGTAATACCCGAAGTAAAAGTACAGTCAACAAGACTAGGTATCTTAGCCGGTCCTGCCGGGTAACAGGACCGGGATCCAATAATTTTTCTGTTCTTTACCTCGAAGGAAACCGGATCAAACTCTAAGGAGATATTCACATATACTGCCAATGGTTCTCCCTCTTCTACCGGCTGATTATAACACTGATGGCCAATGATGCCGACAGTACCGTCCTTCAGTAAATAAGCCTGATTACATCCGCCCCATTCGCCTTTGCTAAAAATTCCTTCTATCGGCTTTGCAAGCAAAATAACCTCATCTGTCAACTCGTCCAGTGAATTAATTACCGTAAAGCCAATCATGGCTTCGGTTCCGTATTTTCTCTTTATTTCTTCATTTCTTGGTCTTGAAAATACTCCAATTCTGCCGTCTGCCAGTTCCACCAGGCGGATATCTTTCATATATTCGGGACCAGTGGTGAAATAAGTCATATCGTTTAAATCCGTTCCACGATAAAAATAACCATAGAAGGTATCAATCTTTCCACCCCGCTTGCGAACATGGGTCCCGCCTAATACTATTTCGCCATGAATCATACTGATATACGGATCCTCCAATTGGTAGATCATATGATCCTTTACCAGGGTATAATCATCCTCACCGGTCTTTTCAAACAATCTCACCCAGGACCTGGCCCAATCTTCTCTTTTTTCTACTCTGCCGTAGATATATTCTTTACCCTTCCAGGTAAACGGAATGGAACAGTTATATACATCATACCCCTCCACCCCATGAAAAGTTAAAATACTGCTTTCATAAACCTTTTGTGCTTTTTCCAACTCAAACTGTGCCTTTTTCTCCTTAATTGACATCTTTCCTACTCCTTGTTTTGCAATGAAATTCTGCCCATAATATCATTCCTTATTTACTATATATTAGCTTTTTATTTATAGCAACAAATTTTTATACAAACATTTCAAACTGTCAATTGTTGTACTGACTAAGTAATCACTTACTGTCTGCTTTCTTCCAGCTGTCTCTTAAATTCAGCTACCAAATCATCAATGCCTGCTTTACGTAACAGTTCCAGTGCCTCATCAATATTAGAATCGTAGTCTACCACACCGGATGCCATAGGAGCTATTACTGCAGCAATCTGGGTATTTACGTCAGCTAGCTGAGTCTGTACCTTAGAGCCGTCAAAAGTAAACTGGGAAGCGTAACCTTCTACCGCAGTTTTATCCAGATTGTAGAGATGTTCATTTACAACCTTCGGAGCAGTAACACTGGTATATATATAGTTAATATTTCCTATCATCCAGGTAGAGAAAGAATAAGGTACCTGACCGCTTTCAGAATCAAGAATGGCCTCATAGTTTCTGCCATCCAATTTCTTATAATCAACTCCCTCCGTACCATATACAAAGAGATCAAAATTTTCCTGACTGCTGTATAACCAATTGATAAATTTTACAGCTGCCTCCGGATGCTTGCTTGATTTGGGAACTGCCTGCATATTACGTGTTCCGTAAGGCCTGATTTCCGGTGTTTCTGTATCAAAGTCAAGCCATGCAAAATCATCAACTGTAATGTCAGGGTAATTTTTCTTCATATTGGTGATATCACCAATGGTTCCCGCATGAACAAACCAGTCACCGCTGTTTAACTGATTATCCATCTGCTCATGAGATATGGTCAATACATCCGGATTAATTAACCCCTTTTCGTACCAAAGACGAGCATTCTTACAACTCTCTTTAAAGGCCTCTGTCTCATAATAATTTTTCACTGTGCCATCCTGGTTAACATAGAATATTTTATCATACAGTACATAATCATTGTCGCTATTAAAGAAATAGCCACCTACCTGCTCTGTCCCGGTCATAGGGAAGTAAGGCTTTTGATCGCCATCCCAGTTCTTCATTACCGTTTCATAAGCACTGGTCAACTCTTCAAAGTTTTTTGGCATAGGAAGATTGTATTTTTTCAGGATATCCGTACGAATAATTGCCTGATGATTCAGGGCACTTTCCACCCAGTATGCCGGTATGCCATACTGTTTACCATTTACCTGACCGGATTTCATTGCAAGATCCGGATTAGCTGCTTTAATTGCCTCGCCATACTGTTCCATGTAAGGTGTCAAATCTGCCAAAGCTCCTCTGGATACGTAGTTTGCCAAAGATACACGGTCGTTCATAACATGGAACATATCAAAATCCTCACCTGTGGAAAGCATAATATTTATTTTCTGGTCCCATACGTCCCAGGGTAAAAACTGCACTTCAATTTCAACCCCGACACCATCCGCAGCAAGTTTGTCATTTACTGCCTTCAGGCCCCGCTCCAGTTCAGTCGGTGCATTTCCCGGAACTACATAACGAAGCTTCACTGTCTCTGTGGAGGATAAAGTTTCTGTATTCTCCGAATTCGACGATTCTTCTGTCTGCGTATCAGTCCCTTTCTTGTTAACTTCTTTCGTATTGGCTGCTTGCTTACAGCCGGCCAGTAATGATACCAGCATGATTACTGTAAGTAATAAAGCTGTTATTTTTTTCTTTTTCATATTCTTCATATTCATAAAATCTCTCCTTTTTCTAAAATTTATATTAACCCTTTACAGAGCCAACTACCAGACCTTTTACATAGTATTTTTGTAAAAATGGATATAGCAGGACAATCGGGCCAATGGTTACAATTGCAGTGGCCATCTTCAGGGATTCGGACGGTACTGTCATACCTGTCGCACCGCTAAGATACTGTAAATCTTTAAGCATAGCAATCTGAGATTTTAACTGAAGTAATAAATATTGAATCGGATATAATTTTTCATTTTCCACTAACATGATTGCATTCCACCAGTCATTCCAGTAGGCCAATCCATAAAACAATCCGATGGTTGCCAATGCCGGAACTGTCAATGGAAAATATATTTTCATCGCTATTACAATGTCATTGGCGCCGTCTATGACAGCCGATTCTCTGAGGGAATCCGGCAGTGAACTCATAAAATTACGTACCAGAAACATATTGAAAGTATTAAACAATAATCCCGGAATAATCAAGGCAAATATATTGTTACGCAGATGCAGCATATTGCAAATCAGATACCAGGGAACTATACCTGAGCCGAAGACTGTAGGAATAAAGAAATACATGCCCAGCACATTGCGGTACTTTACATTCTTATTTGCCAAGGTATATGCAGTAAGACCTGTGATTACTATTGCAAAAAGGGTTCCTACTACTGTTACAAAAATTGATATCATATAGCTGCGGATGACAGATGAGCCATCCCGGAATATTAAACGATAGGCACTAAAGGATATTTTTTTAGGCATGAAACTGTAACCATACCGCATAATAGCTGATTCATCTGTGATTGATACAATAAAAGTCAATACCATTGGCATAAGACACAGTAAAGTGAATATTAAAATGAACAAACTGATAAAAAAATTACCCCAGCTATATTTTTTTCTCATACTATTCCTTCTTTCTAACCTATTAGGATCAGGGGTTTGAAAGCACATTTAGTAAAGTGCTCCTTCAGGGTAGAACTTTCTTGCCAGCCAGTTGGAACCATATACCATAATAAATCCAATTCCTGACTGAAATAAACCGATGGCGGTTGATTGGGACATATCGCCAATCTGACGCATAGACCGGAATATGTAGGTATCAATAATGTCCGTTGTTTTGTACAGGGTTCCGTTGTCACCAACCAGAGCATAGATCATACCAAAATCCCCATACATAATCTTACCTAGTGACAATAAGGTTAAGACTACGATGGTAGGCATAAGCAAGGGTATCGTAATTCGTTTCATCATCTGAAATCGTCCGGCCCCATCAATGGCTGCCGCTTCATAAAGGGAGGAATCAATTCCGGTAATGGAAGCCAAAAAAATGATGGCACTCATCCCGGCACCCTTCCAAATTTTCATAATTACCAAAATAGCAGGCCATACGGAAGGACTGGTATACCAGTTAACCGGCTCTAGTCCCAGTGACTTTAAAATGGAATTGACGATACCATACTGTGTGGAAAATAAATTAATTAAAATGTAGCTGACCATAATCCAAGAAATATAGCTTGGAAACAACATCACTGACTGTGTTGTCTTGACAAACCATTTACACCGCAGTTCATTTAACATAATAGCCAGTAGTACTGCTGTCAGTGTACCAGTAATTATGAAAAGGAGATTTAAATAGATCGTATTCCAGGTAACCCGGAACGCATTCTGTGAAGCAAAGAAAAACTTAAAATTATCAAAACCAACCCATTTTCCTTTAAAAATAATATCAAAAATTGTATTATTCCTGTAATCATATCGCTGAAAAGCAATCAGCATATATGGATAAGCCAGGTAATAAAATAGAAATACATATATGATAGCGGGTAATGCTATTAAATAAGAAAACTTATTCATAGCCACATCCCGCAGGAATCCATTCTTCTTGCAAGTCTTTCCCCGCCTCTTTATACTATTCCTACTCTTTGCCATTTCATCGCCCCCTTTTGTTGTTTTTTTGTAATTTTACCTGATTAATACCAACATGGAAACTCAGAAAAAGAGGCAACGGGCTTTGAAAAATAGCAATTTTAAACTTTGAAATTTGATATTGAGCTTTGAAATTTAGAAAAAATGATTTGAATGGTGTTGCTAAAGCTGGATTTCATTGAAATTTCAAATAAGCAATAAGCTTTTTTTACTCATTGATTTTCTTTTCTTCTTGCCAAAAAAAAAAAAACAGCCTCCTATTATTAATAATAGAAAGCTGTCCAATTATTTTTACAGACTTTTCTTTGCAGGCTCTTATTCTTCATTCTGATCAAAGGCGGCATTACCAACACAAACCTTTCCCACTGCTCAAGTTCCAAAATAATAGCTGCCTATATCTTTTTCATAAAATCATGAAAATGATTAAACTTTCTTAAGGAAATGTCACTTATCCTCATAATTTCTTCCCAGTCTTCTTCACTGGAAGGGTCAAATACACCAACAGTTAGAAAGCCGGCACTTTTTGCCGTCTGAATAGCATGCAGTGCATCTTCAAAAACCAGGGTATCTTTTGGATTTGTTCCCATATATTCTGCTGCAGCAAAATAGATATCAGGTTTCATTTTACCGGAACCTGTTTCCGAAGAAGTAAATATTTTATCAAAATAATCCCTTATACGCAGCCTGCCCAATGCTCTATCAAATACCTGTCTGTCGCAGGATGTTGCTATTACCATTTTCATGCCAGACTGATTCATATCTTTTAAGAACTGGTCCACCCCTTCTTTGAGTTGAACTTCATAAGCATAGTAATCTTCAATGGTGTGATTGATACCTTCTATAATTTTCTCCTCATCCATGTCCAAATGATATCTTTTCTTTAGGAAGGCAGCTCCTTCTGACATACTCATACAATACATGATTTTGGCAAGCCCTGGTTCGGCTTTTATGCCCAAATTACTTAAAAACATTTCTCCTGCTTTTTCCCAGATAGACATGGAATCCAGTAAAACTCCGTCTAAATCAAAAATTGCACCTTTAATCATATATTCATCCGTTCTTTGAAAATTTTTTATGTACATCTGCAGCATAATGTTTCCATGCTGTTACCAGATTACTGGCTGCCTGTTTTGGATCATCCGCCTCGGTTACGGCAGATACAACAAAGAAACCGTCAACTCCGGTTTGTGCAAGGGAAGGTATATCGGCCAATTTAACACCACCGCCGACTACTACAGGTATGGAACTAATCCTGGCAATCTTTGAAATATCTTCGAGACTCCTGGTAACCACTTTTCCGTCCTCATCAAGACCACAGTCCGGTTTAGTCATTGTTTCATGCAATGGTCCCACACCAAAATAGTCAATTTGAGAAACATCGGAAGTTTCAATATATTCGATCATTTCGTGGGTTCTGGCTGATAAGCCGATAATGGAATCCTGCCCTAAATACTCCCGGCATACGTCTGCCGGAATATCAGACTGGCCTACATGAATTCCATCAACCTTAATTCCTTGCTTTCTGGCTGCTAAGACAACATCAAGACGATCATCCACTAACAAGGTTACCTCTTCGGATTTACCAGCCTGAGCAATTACTTCTGAAGCCTGACGGGTTAATTGAATCATTTCCCTGGCTGAAGCAACTTTAGAACGAATTTGTACACATGTAAACCCTGCTTCAACAGCATCTTTTATAATTGCCGTTACCGGGCGGCCTTTCGTATTTTCAGGCCCTATTATCAGGTAAGCTGATATATCTGGTTTTTTTCTCCTATTCATTGTCTTCCTCCATATATTAAACATTATTGATCTATCTCTTCCAATGCGAATTCATTGTCAGCAATCTCTTCTGCACTTGCTTTGTATAGTTCGTCAAGAAAATGCATCTGAAAACTTCCGGGGCCATCTGCTTTTTTCTCGGCGCGCTTTCCTGCCAAGTTATAGACTGCAACACCAGTAAGTGCCGCAATAAAGGGCGATGCAGCCGTTGCATATACTGCAATAACTCCACCTAAGGAACAGCCTGCTCCGGTAATCATCTCCATAAAGTGTGACCCACCATAAGAAAAAACAACTACAGAACCATCCGTTATCAAATCTGTTTTACCAGATACAGCAACAGCCCCTCCGGTCCACCTTGCCAGAGCGGCAGCTGCTGCTTTTGCAGAAGTTACCGTATCTGTAGAATCAACCCCGCGAACATTGGATTCTGACGTACCGCCATCTAAGCCCCACAATCCGGCCAGGGCCAGAATTTCAGAAGCGTTTCCCCTGATTATAGTCGGTTTATACTCTTTAAACTGTTGTAACAATCTGGTCCTGAGCGAACCAATTCCTACTGCTACCGGATCCAGCACCCAAGGTTTTTTCATCTCATATAATACTTTTGCCGTATATGGCAAAGTCTGCTCATAAATTGGCAAGAGAGTACCGACATTTATATAGGTAGCTTTTCCGGCTCTGGCTAAAAACTCACCCTCATCAGGCAGATAAACCATGGCGGCAGACCCTCCCACAGCAAGCTGTGCATTGGCAACCAGATTGATTGTTACCGTATTGGTAATAGAGCCTACCATAGGATTGGTTTTTTTTACTGTCTCAACAGCCTGGATGATATGACTTTTAACAGACTCTTTATTAGTCATCAATACTTCCCCTTTCCTTTTTTATTTTTTTAAGCCTGTCTTTCTGGCTTTCCTAACAACCTTTATTTTTTAACAAATAAACCTTTTATTTAAACCATAAATGTTCTAATAAGGTGAGGGAATATCACAGAATGTAATTCTTGATTAAAAAGAATCCGGGCAAAATCTTGACATATGGCACATTACGAAGCAGGCAGAAATCTTCTCATCAAGGAAGTGTACGCCCAAAAGAACCATCGCATTGTTTAAGAAGGTTTATTTCATCAGATGCTATCCTATAAAAAAACACTCTCCTCTGATAAGGAAAGCGCTTGAGTTAATCATTAATAAATAATGAAAATTGCTTCCCTACACCAGTATTAACTGACAGGTTCAAAGGGTCAGGTTTTACCTTCTCAACTCTTGCGAGTCCCCCCACAATTTCCTATTTACAATACCATTTATTTCCTGTTGTGTCAAGTAAAATTTTAAATACCATGGAAATTTAAAGTGAATTATGTTTCATTTTCTATTGTAATTCATTAAGTTAAAATGTATTGGTAAATTACCAAATAAAGTAACCATTGCCCGGTTTTAATATCGTCAATCAAATTTTGCATAAGTAATTTATTCCAGTTATAACATTGGTACAAAATGCAAAGGCAATGCAGATAACTTAACAGATAAAATTTCAGTCTATACAATCTGAAAACTGATTTGCAAGTGATATTTACATAAAACTAAGCCCGCAATTCATTTATAAAATTGCGGGCTTTTTTATTATTATAGAATATTTTGAACTGTCCCTGTAAATTACAGCCTAAAGTCTTGGATTAATTGTTTTATATCTCTTAACAGATCTGTCTCCTTAGCTACACATTCCGCATTATGAACACATAATTCAGATGCTTCATCCGAGTTTGCTTTTACCTCCTCACTTATTGCAGCTAATTGAGTTATGCTTTCAATAATCTGATTATTGACTTTCTTTATGTTCGTAATCTTATTCGAGGTATCGTCTATTAAAGCAGTTAGTTCTTTGATAACATGATCGATATTGGTAAATTTGGTTTCTGCATGCATAATCAAATCGGTTTCCTCAGACGTAATGGATGAAACATTGTTGGATGCTTCTTTTGCATCTTTCACATTTTCAGTTAACTCTACCAGCAGTTTACTGATAGATTCCGTTGATTCTTTGGTTCCCTGTGCCAATAGTCTGATCTGCTCTGCCACTACACCAAAACTTTTTCCATATTCGCCAGCTCTTGCAGCTTCAATGGATGCATTTAATGCCAACAAATTAGTCTGGCTTGTAATACCGGATATCATTTCTGTAATCTGTTGTACCTCCTGCATTTTTGCTTCCAGGTTCTCCATAGCATTGTTTACCTTTATATTGGCTGCTTCTAAGAAACTAGATTTGCTCTTAATGGTGTCAACAGCATCAAGTCCTTCTTTAACTACTTCTACGGACTGACTGGCCAGCCTGGTCATATCAAGCGCTGCTTTGTTGGTATCATCAATGATTTCCTGTATATTCTGGGTCATGGTAGTCTGATTCATAATGCTGTCTGCGTTATTGGATGTACTCATTAATATTTCCTTAACTGCTGTATTCATTACTTCATTGGAATTAAGCATTTCATTGATAACAGAATCACTATTCTCAAGTTTATTTTTTATTTTTTCAGCTACTGCAAGTATGTTATTAGAATATTCCTCTTGTTTTTTCTTCTCTTCCACTATTTCTGAAAGTACATTATCATTGTTCTTTTTTGAAATTCTGGTTACAAAATAGGTTAAAATGCCACATAAAACAATTCCGAAAATTTGAACTGCATATGGTGTATCTAATGTAAATTTCGTTGTTTTATCTTTACTCAGTAACATGAATACGTCAATTAAATTTATAATTGAAACAATGACTGATACTCCCAATGTATATCCTGGCTTAAAATACATAATTGATAAAAATAAAGCCGGAAACAGATAAATATAAGTACTGGTATTAAGTCCATAAAACAACAGATATGATACTAATAATAAATACATCCCCATACCGGTATAACAAAGAAGAGACTTATCCGTTTTAAAGAATAAAGTTAAGTTAATTGCTGTTCCTGCAGCAAAAATAAGAAATGCCAAAATAACATGAGTAATATTCTTAGATCCAAACAATACGGTATTACAAATAGTACCCGTAATATAAAAACTTAACACAATAAACGTAATTGTAGTAAATCTGGTTATACTGATTTGCTGCATTTGTGCTGCGCTTTTCTTCTGTTCCTTAGTAAATGATTCCATTCATATTTGCACTCCTTAGACAATTCAATAATTATAGGTCCTAATTCTTTCAAATATATATCTTGGTCTAAAATTTAGACTTTCTTTCTTGAACACATTCCTTTTAGTAATAAAAGCAGCGTGTTCGTTTTAACTTTTTTATATGGTTTTCCATTTAAATATAATTGATTTACTTTTATCTCTTTTAACCTTGTTTTTTCAACTTCGTATGGATTCTCAGATAAAACTACCATATCTGCAATTTTGCCGGTCTCTAAGCTTCCCCTTTCCTTTTCATCAAAAGTTGCGGCATAGCCATAATAGGTACACATCCTTAATGCATCATATACAGAAATGGATTGATCCTTATTGCTGTGATTACAAGCATTATGTATCCAGAGTAAGGGATCTGGCGTAGTACAAGGTGCATCTGAACCGGCACTAATCGTAATCTGATTTTCTAAAAAAGTGGCAAGAGGGTTTAAATTATTACTTCTGTCTCCTAATAATTCTTTCAGATATTCATCTGGTTCCTGTTTCCAGTTAATAAATGAAGTCTGAAGAGGAATCTGTATTTTATATTCTCTGCAAATTTGAAGCCCCTCTTTTGTTGGAAGACAAGCATGTATAATTCCATGTCGGTGATCTTTCCTTGGATAATCATCCAAGGCAGCCTTAATGGCTCTTGCTGCCTGATCAAAGGCCGCATCTCCGATTGCATGAAGCTCTATCTGCAGATTAGCTCGATTAGCCTTCTTGCAAAACTGGATTACCTCTTCATCGGAATAATATAAAACCCCTTTTTGATTAGTACCTTCATAAGGTTGCTTCATGGCCGCATCCCGGGAACCAAAGCAACCATCCAGGGCAGTTGCAAAACATCCTCCAACTCGAGGTAATTTTCTTCTTAATACATTGTCCACATTTAGTGTCTGGAAGAAAACACGAAGCTGCATTCCATTATTTAGTCCTCTTCCAAACCAACGTTCTAAGTCCACATCCAAATCTTTGGTAAATCCAACTCCACTGACCGTATGTATCATTCCAATTCCTTTGGATGCCATAAAATCCAGAGCCTGTTTCATATTCGATACCATCTTAATCAAAGATATGGATTTTGTCACATAATTCGATACATGAAAAAATGCTTCCTGTTGCATTTCTCCGGTTTCTTCATTAAAACCGCGCAAATCTTTTATCTGGTCTTTTATTTTATTTAATAAAGCAGAATTAATAATGCATGCATGTCCATCGTATTTTACTACCATCACAGGTCGGTCAGGACATACCTCGTCCAATTCTTTTCTTGATATTAATTTTCTTTCACTTACGGAATATGGTGATGCTCCAAATGCAATGATTGTCTTATCTTTTGTTTTCTTTACAAACTCCGATAACATAGAGGCTATCTCTTTATTGCTCCTTGCATCCATAACATTCAGACCTGCATGAAAGATAGCAAAACTGGCAAAATGAATATGCGTGTCAGCAAATGCCGGAATTAATACTTGCTTTCCAAGAGATACTTTTTCACCTGTATTTAGCTTTGAAGGAAGATCATTACCTACGTAAACTATTTTTCCCCTGTCTTCTACCAAATAACGGGCTATTGAATTATGTTCATCGCAAGTTATTACCGTACCTTCATAAATTCTCAAGTATGTGTACCTCCAAAAATCATTTATTCCATATTATAGCATAATTTAGTATCAAATCACTATATTTTTACATGAGAAAAATTTACTATAAATTGTTTTTCACTCTTTTGTTGCTGCTGCCATAGTATCCTCGACAGAGATTGCCTCTGGTCCGCTGCTGGTTACTTCTAAACTGTCCGCAGCCTCAGCCGGATCTTGATATTCTTTTTTTTCTTCATCTTCCCATAAGGATTTATATTTTCGTTTTTCATGGTTTCTTACCATCATTCCTATATTTTTGGCCATTTGATATAATTCAATGCTATACTCCATCAGTTCCTTTTCATCCTTAATTGGAACAATATCACCGTGCATAATACGTCTGGCTATGGTCAGGATTTTACCAATTTCCCTTCCATATTCTCCTGCAGCATCAGCCTGTTGAGCCGCAGCTGCTTTATTAAACGCAGCATCCCATTGCAACATTAACTGATTCAAATAAGCTTGGTATTCATCCTGTTTTTTGCTGACGGCATTATAAGTCAGTTCTAATGTAGCCGCTTCATCTGCATATACAACAACACCGTTTTTTGTATTCTTAATCTTTTCGTCAAGCTCTTTCTTTTGCTTTGCCAGTTTGGATTTCTGCGTATTGTATTCTCTTAACAGTGTGCTATAGATTCCTTTTGCTTCTTTTAGTGTCATAAAATCACTTCCTTGTTTTATTTTAATACATCCTTGTATTTTATTTATATATATCGTCATAATTTGCCAAAAATATAGTTGCAATTGACCTAATTCATTTAAACTGTGAAAAAAGGAAAAAATTTATTTAGTCTTTTTATCCTGTAAATTTATTGAAAAAATTGTAATATCTATTAATTTTGTCGAAATATGGTATAATTAATCTATAAATGTTGATTTATGTAATATCTCAATTAACAAAACTAAAATTATTTATTCGGGAGGAAATACGAATGAAAACAATACGTCAAAAACTAGTCATCTTTACCCTGTTACTTATTATTCTGCCTTTTGCTATTTCTAACATAGCAACCAGCTTATATATGAATGTTAAATATAAGCAGGAATTAGAAAATAATAATATGGTATTAGCAAATTCACTGGCTGATCAGGTGTCATCCTTTTTACAAAAAGGTTATGCCATTACTGAACAGCTTGCCAATAATAGTGATGTAAAAAGCTTTGATGGTGAGAAACAAAAAGGGGTTCTTACCGATGTATTAGAGAAAAACGATTATTTTGACTTGTTATATATTACAGATGCGAATGGTATGCAGACTGCAAAAACCAGCGGAGACCTTGCCGACCGTTCCAATCGCGAATGGTTTATTAAAGTAGCCGAAGAAAAGAATACTTTTGTAAGTGATTCTTATTATTCCCTTACTAATAACACCCCTGTTATTACAATCGCTGTGCCTATTTTTAACGACAGTAAAAATTTTATCGGAGTAATGGGAGCAGATATAAAACTATCCTCATTGCAGGAGGTTATCGACAAGTACAGTAAAGGCAGCAGACACGCCTTTGTTATCGATGGTAAAGGCGTTGTTATTGCACATCCGGATAAGACTCAGGTATCAGAACTTTATAATTATGTAACAAAGAAAAAGGCAGTTCTGAAACTGGATAGCAATGGTAATACCATAACAGATGCTAATGGTAACCAAGTAACCGAAGAACAGGACATTAAGGTACCGGATAAGCTGCAGAAAATCGCAAGTCTCGCACTTAAAGGAAAGTCTGATTTAGTAACCTATAAAAATAATGATGGCATAAAAGTAATCAGTGCTTCTCAAAGTATTTCTTTGCCAGGCACATCGGAAAAATGGGCTGTAATTACGGTAGAAAATCAGGAAGATGCCATGTCATTTATTACAGGAACTCAGTTTTTTAGTATTGTCATTTGTATGGTTGCAATAATCATTGCTTTCATTCTGGTAACTTTCCTTGCACGTAAAATTGCAGACCCAATAAAAAAATCAGCTGAATATCTGAATCAGATAGCAACAGGCGACTTTAGAGTGGCTGTGAATGAAAAATACTTAAGCAGTAAAGATGAGATAGGTATAATTACCACAAGTATCAAGAAAATGCAGGAATCTCTTCGAAATCTGATAATGGGTATTACAAATGAATCTTCCAATATTCAAGGTAATGTAGCTGACATAATGACCAATATTTCGAAACTAAATAATAATTTGGAAAGTGTATCTGCAACAACAGAGGAACTGGCTGCAGGCACGGAAGAAAGTGCTGCATCTGCGGAGGAAATGACCGCTACATCTCAAGAAATCAAAGAAGCAGTACATACAATCGCTGATAACTCACAAAAAGGTGCTATAGCAGCAGGAGAGATCAGCAAACGTGCAGAGCTGACGAAACTTAATGTATATCAATCACAACAAAAGGCATCTGAAATACTTAAAGAGACAAAACAAAAACTGGAAAAAGCCATTGAAGACTCCAAGGTTGTGGACCAAATTAAAGTCTTGGCAGAGTCTATTATGACAATTACCTCACAAACAAATTTGCTGGCACTTAACGCCTCTATTGAAGCTGCAAGAGCCGGAGAGGTGGGTAAAGGTTTCTCCGTAGTGGCAGATGAGATTGGAAAGCTTGCTGAACAGTCAAAAAATGCCGTACTTAAAATACAGGAAGTAACAGAACTTGTTGTTAATTCTGTTGAAAACCTTATTAATAGCTCCAACACATTACTTAATTATGTATCAACTGATGTAGACAATGATTACAAATCTATGCTTGACATTGCTAACAAATATAACGATGATGCCAAATATGTAGACAAACTGGTATCCGAATTCAGTGCTACTTCAGAGGAACTGCTTGCCTCTATCGAAAATATTATAAATAGCATCGATGGTATAGCAACAGCTGCCAATGAAAGTGCTGGAGGTACTACTGATATTGCAGGCAGGATTTCCGAAGCAAATCAGCAATCCAATGATGTCACGGCATTGGTAGAAAAAGCCAAAGGCAGCGCAGATAACTTAATAAATGCGGTTTCAGTCTTTAAAATCTAAGCCTTCTTTCCTTCCCGCCTTCTTTAACTTGACCACCCTTTACCCGATTAGATTAAACTCATACTGGTCAAACGGGTGGTTTGCTCTGAGGCTATAAGCCTCGCCTAAAGACGCTGGCTTTCACTATGTTCAAGCCACTATGCCCATCAAAGGGCGTATGTACTACCGGCCCCTTGAAGGGGTCTTCATATTCCTTTACACTCAGCTTATCCTGCATTATGTCACTTCGTTCTTGGTCTTGTATATCTGTTCCGGCCGGGGCGGTTTTTAAAACTTAATCCATAAAGAATTCCATACTTTATATTCCGTTTCTTTTAGTTATCCAGTAATTTATTTTTATTGGTCCAGCTCATCATTTTACGCAATTCTTTTCCTACTTTTTCTAACTGATGTTCGGATTCTCTTTTTCTCATGGCATTGAAGTTAGGACAGCCAATCTGGTTTTCAAGTAACCAGTTGCGGGCAAAGACACCATCCTGAATATCTTTTAATACCTGCTTCATGGCTTTCTTAGTATCCTCAGTTATAATCTTTGGGCCCGTAATATAATCTCCGTATTCGGCAGTATTGGAAATGGAGTATCTCATGCCTGCAAAACCGCTTTCATTGATTAAATCAACAATAAGCTTCATTTCATGAATACATTCAAAATATGCGCTTTCCGGCTGATAACCGGCTTCTACCAAAACTTCAAAACCGGTTTTCATAAGCTGCGTCACACCGCCGCAGAGAACAGCCTGCTCACCAAACAGGTCAGTTTCGGTTTCTTCCTTAAACGTTGTTTCAAGAACACCTGCTCTTGCACCGCCAATGGCAAGGGCATAAGCCAAACCGATATCATGAGCTTTACCGGAAGCATCCTGGGCAACCGCAATAAGGCAAGGCACACCCTGGCCTTCTAAGTATTGGCTTCTTACCGTATGTCCCGGCCCTTTCGGGGCAATCATAACAACATCTACATCCTTAGGAGGTATAATTTGTCCAAAATGTATGGAGAAACCATGTGCAAACATTAAGACATTTCCCGGCTCAAGATTGGCTTCAATGGATTCCTTATACAATTTTGCCTGTTTTTCATCATTAATTAATATCATAATGATGTCTGCTCTTTTTGCAGCCTCTGCCGCAGTATATACTTCAAAGCCGGCAGCTTCTGCTTTAGCCCATGATTTACTGCCTTCATACAAGCCAACGATCACATGGACTCCCGAATCTCTCGCATTCAGAGCATGTGCATGTCCCTGGCTGCCATAACCAATAATGGCAACTGTTTTCCCCTCCAATAATGATAAGTTACAATCTTCCTGATAAAATATCTTTGCCATATCATATCCTCCTAAAATAAAAATTTATTGTTATAAAATATATAACCAACCTTAGTATCATAAAACATCTTTATCCATTTAAACCGTTAAAGTTTCCATGGAAATAACACCGCCTGCATACCTGCAGGCGGTAATAGCTGTCACCTCTGACAAATCAATCAAGGTAATCGGCTATATCTCCCGATCCCCTTGTAAGCCCCGTAAGTCCGGTTCTTACCATTTCTTTTATGGTATAGCCTTCCAGCAATTTTAAAAATGCATCAATTTTGGCCTGATTACCAGTCAATTCTATCATAAGGGATTCCATAGCAACATCTACGATTTTTGCCCTGAAAATATCTGCCACTGAAATAATAGCCTGTCTTTCTTTTTCCGTAGCCAGCACCTTTACCAGTACCAACTCCCTGCATACGGATTCTTCAGGCAGCAACTCACAGATTTCCCTGACATCTTCCAGCTTAAGCAGTTGTTTTCTGATCTGTTCTAAAATCTGATCATCTCCGTTAACCACTACGGTCATTCTGGAATAGGCTGGATTTTGTGTCTCACCAACTGTTAAACTGTCTATGTTATAGCCTCTTCTGCTGAACAAACCGGCGACACGGCTTAAAACACCAGCCGTATTGTCCACCAGTATTGACAATACCATCTTTTTCATCAGAGCCTCCAAACAGATTCTTGTATTTAAATTGTATTCATTTTAACAACCCAAACAATAATTGTCAATATTCAAAATTATTCACTTTTTATTTTTTATTAATATCCGATGATTTTCGGTAAATTGATTCACAATTTATGATGGTACTTAAATGCAAAACAAATAACTAATACACATCTGATTTCAATTGCTATCATTTATAATATATAAAGTAACCCAAGATTTCTGATTAGTCCGGTCTTTAAATAACCAAATTTTAAAACCAGCTGCCTTCTTTTAATCCAGTTTTCCTTTAAAAGATGGCCCATACAGTAAACCTGCTGCTTTTGTTCGGGTCCCAGCATAGACTTATATATTTTATAAAATTCTTCTGCCTGAAGGACATTTTTACGTATTGCTTCTTTTTGCTCCTTTAAGGATTTCAGACGATTTTTAAAATAAGTATGAAAGCTTTGGTTTCCCACCATATTTCCTCCATGCTGCCGATACAGCAAAGTAGGATATGGAAGGTAACCTATATGACCGAAAGCAGCCGCAATTAATGCCACCCACCAGTCATGGTATCTGGCATGAACCGGTTCTTTTATCATTAGCTTTTGTACCGGCTCATTAAACATCATGGTGCAGCCGATAAGCTTATTTTCCATTAGAATATGAGGAAGGTCTACTTTTTTTGTATCCAAATGATTGCTTTTATGAAAGGAACGCTCCAATACATTCAGTTTGCTGTCAACAACATAAGCATCTGTAAATACGGCTAAAGGATGATCTTGTCCGAATTTTCTCTCCAGTTTTTTCATATAAATCATGGTCTTACTGATTTTATCCGGCATCCAGACATCATCCTGATCACAAAACATATAATAGTCCCGTATATTAAAACATTCCTCATCGGTTTCAGGAAACTTAGATCTTTGCTCCTTCCTTTCCTGTTCATTGATATTGGCGGCATACCGGACACCTTCCAAGAAGTTTCCTGTGACACCTTTTTTTCTTTCATTTTGATGAAATATAATCTTTTCCGGATTTTCTTTTACAAATTCGTAAATGACTGAAACGGTATCATCCGTAGATCCGTCATCAAAAATCCATAATTTATAATCGGCGTAACTTCCATTTATAATGGATTCAATTTGTGGCCTGATATATTGTGCTCCATTATAAGTTGTCATTATTACATTAACACGATTCATTGTATTCCTGACCTTTCCGTATCGGATAATAGCCATATCTAATTCCAGTAGGAAGGGTTCATACTAAAACGTCTGACTAAATCCATAGGCAAACGTTCATAATTTAAACCGGCTATATATCCGAGATATTTAAAACCGCTTTGCAGAATCAAATCCGGAATAAGCAGGTATTGCTTCTGATCTATCAGATATTTCAATGTCTGCTTAACCAGTTTCATTCCTTCACTTTCCGATTTTACCCCTGAAAAATACCTGGCGTACTGTTTCTGAGAAACGGCAAGATCAAAATTTCTCTTAAACTGCTGAATATAGGTATAAGAGTGAGAGTGATATACACGGCTTTCCGCCGAATAAGCTATTGCGTACCCAGCGTTAATGATTTGGGCAGCCATAATCATGTCTTCATTAAAAATCGTCTTTTTCACAAAACCACCTAAGGAATCATATACCGTTTTGCGATATGCGGCACATACATTGGAGCAGAAATAAGTCTTAATTCCAAGCTTTGGCAAATCATCCCTGGTTTTTACGTAACTTTCTTCCGGATAATTAAATTTCCTGGTAAATTGCTCTATTACCCCGCTTTTCGTTGTGGCTAGCTGTCTTGCGTAAGCCGCCGCAACTTTGGGATTTTTAAAATTATCTGAAATAGACTGAATTAAACGAGTATCCGCCGGTACCGCATCCTGCGTCATAAAAAGCATAATATCAGCCCCGGATAAAGAAGCTCCGTAGTTTCTCGTTCCTCCGTGGTCAAATTGGCTTTTATTTATATCAAAAATATCCACCTTACATTCGTCACTGCTCTGGTTAACAGCCCAGTCCATAATCCTTTTTTCTTTTTCATCCATGGGCCCTGAACTGTCCTTATGGTCTTCCACAGTATGAAGTATTAAAATTCTTTCCGGCCTTTTATATTGCTTTAATAATCTTTCTATTAACTGAGTGAACTTACTATCCGGTTTATATACAGGAATAATGACGTCAACCGTATAATCCGGATTATCCTGTAATTCTTTATCGGAATATATTTCTTCATTCATCTGCAGTCCACCTCCTTGGCTTAAATACATAAGCCTATCATAAACAAGTATTAGGTTCCTGTCAAGAGAAGGCTTTAAAAACCAGAAAATCTGAAAAAGGGGTACTTTTCAGGGAAAAAAAGGGGGGGTACTTGTTTGAAGAAACTTTCTGTACTTTTTTATACTTAGATATTATACTTAGATATTCTGAAAAATACTTAATCAATGAAAAAAGAAGCTGTTGCATAGTGGATTCTGAATTAACAGGATTGGCACCCCATTCCTGTATATAAACCACATATAATGCAACAGCCTCAGGCTGTCATTCTTATTATTTGTTGTTTTTTATATCCATCGTTTCTTATTTCTTATTACACTTATATTACAATTATATCGCAATTTCCAAATTGTCTTTCAATTATTTTCCGGAAGGTCTTTTATCAAAAGTAACTTCAAGGGTCTTATCCACATATGTGTTATCCTGAAGCCGTTTAATTCCGATGGTACCGGTTGTACCGGCTCTCGTATAGTCTAATATTTCTTCGACATCATCGGTATTTTTCACTGTTATATCATTAATGGAGACAATAATATCACCCTTTTTTAATCCGGCATTTTCAGCAGCCGAACCTTTTTTTACTTCCCTTACATAAACGCCGACAGGTATATTAAATCTCTCAGAATAATCTTGCGTTACGTCTTTTCCGGCAAATCCAAGGTATGCTTTTTCCGCATCCGTAAGAATTGTTCTGTTCATTAGTTCGTTAATAACCGGTATCGCATCAGAAATTGGTATTGCATAACCAACACTTTCCACGTTTTCGTCCACATACTTTACAGAATTTATACCAATTACTTCACCTTTGGAATTCAGTAAAGCCCCGCCGCTGTTACCGGGATTAATCGCCGCATCTGTCTGCAATACATGTAAGGTGACGTTATCCACCGTTACTTCTCTGTCCAGAGCACTGATATAACCAACGGTTATTGACTGTCCATATCCTAATGCGTTTCCTATGGCAATTGCCATATCACCCAGTTTAAGGGAATCAGAATCACCCAAAGTTGCAACCTTTATATTGTCAATGGTACCTTTTTTTAAATCCGATATTTTAACTGACAAAACTGCCAGATCTTTGCTTGCTATGGAACCTTTCACTGTTGCAGGGGCAGTTGAATCATCTGCAAACACAATTTCCACCGTTTTAGCATTTTCAATTACGTGATTATTGGTTACGATTAATATTTCGGAACTGTTCTGAGCAATGATAATTCCGGAACCACTGCCTTCCTCATCCTGACTGTACTGTCTTCCAAAAAAGTCGGTGGTTGTATTTGTTATAACCGCATTAATGGCCACAATTGAGGGCATTACGTTTTCAACAATATCCGATACGTCACTTTTCGTACCGGTTCCTACTTTCAGAGTATTGTCATCATCACTGTCAGCCTTATTTGCCTTGCTGTCAGATGTGCTTTCATTCTTGCTATTATCACTGCTGTCATTTTGTATGCCGGCAAAAGAGCAATATCCCTGAAAAGCAGCCCCTGCCACTAACCCAAAAATGGCTGCAGCAGCAACGATTTTGGTTAAGCTGCGAATCAAATTATGTTTCTTTTTTGGCTTCTTATCCATATCTACCTCCGTTTCATTTATAATTTCACTGTCTACATAAGATTTATTGAAATCGTTATCCTTATTATCGCTTTTGAAGAACCCACTGCTCATGCTGCCTTAACTCCTTTCAAACTTTCGTTACATAATTTATATCTTTTTCTTTAACTTTAGAACAAGTTTATCAGGAAATTATGTCTACTTTGTGTATTCCATTTGAAAAAAGTTTGAAGTATTTTATTCTTTTATATGGATTTATAGCTTCCCAGTATTTTAAAGCTGATTGCCTCTTCTTTGATGCCATATAAAGCATTTTTTACTCCGGCTTCCTGCAAACTGCCTTCAAAGTCCACAAAAAACCGGTATTCGAAAACCTTGCCGGGGACGGGCCTGGATTCAATCTTGGTCATATTTAAGTTATTGTAGATAAAATGGGAAAGCATGTTGTAGAGTGTTCCGCTGGCATGAGGAAGTTCAAAACAAATGCTGACTTTATTGGCGCCTTTTAAATATTTTTTTTCTCTGCTTATAATAATAAAGCGCGTGGAATTGGAACTTTCATGATTTACCCCTTCTTCCAGTACAGACAATCCGTAATAAGCCGCAGCCTGTTTGCCGGCAATGGCCCCCTGGGACAGATCTCCGTCTTCCAGTACTTTTTTGGCACTGTCAGCCGTACTGATACACTCCACAGGTGTCATATAGGGATGATTTTCTATGTATTTTGAACACTGGGCAAGGCCCTGGGCATGAGAATATACCTTTCGTATATTTTCCACTTTTGCTCCTGGTAATCCTAAAAGAGCGTGCTCAATTTTCATCACATGCTCACCAATAATATAGTTGTCAAATTCAACCAGTAAATCATAAATATCCGATATTCCTCCTGTCGAAGTATTTTCTATAGGAAGGACACCATATTCAACTTCACCCTCTTTTACAGCCTGCATGACCTGTTTAAAAGAAGAGGCATAAAATCTTGTTATATCGGTGCCAAAATATTCTTCCATAGCCTGTTCCGAATAGGACCCCCGTTTTCCAAAGCACATCACTTTCAAAGACTTACTGCTTTTCAGGGAATCAATTTCTTTAAAAGGAATCTGATAGGATTCACTGCTGATTAAGCTATACTGCAGTTTCCGGCTCATGGACATAATCTGGGCAAACAGTTCCTGTATGCCATGGCGGTTAAAATCGTTACTGGCCATTGCCTTTAACGTTTCTAATTTTTCCCTTTCCCTTTCCTTGTCCAAAACCTTTTTGCCGGTCTGTATTTTATATTCTGCCACATCTTTGGCCACCTGCATTCGGCGTTCAAAAAGCTCAACTATTTTTTTATCAATAGCATCAATTTCTTCCCTGCTTTGCTCTAAATCCACCATAATAACCTCTTTCCCGATTTTATCGAAAGTCTTAAATCCGAAAGGATTTCTGAACTGCCTTAATCGTCCTGTATTCATTTTTTCGTAATGTGTTTTCAAAAAGGTGTATATATATTCAACATGTTTTGTATAACTTTTTACGCATTTTCTTATATTTAATGCTGTTAACATTAACTTCATTATATAACACATTTCAGGATAAATGCAATCTGCAGAATTAGGCTTTGCATAATATGCAAAAAAATTTATATTTAAACGTTTTCAACTGTTCCTTTTGTTTTGGCTTTATATTAATTCAAAAGTCTTTTTAAAAGGTACTATACCCAACTCATGATAGACTTCCTTTAAATAGGATAACGAGCCAAAAGCAATAATTACATCCTCTTTTCCTGCTGCCTGATAAGCTAAGGATATGGCGTTGGATACGTTTCTGGCATCAACGACTGCTTTGTGATAATTTGTCGCAGCTTTGCTAAGAATACCTGAGTTAAGTCCCCGCCTGTTATTGGGTGTTATGGTATAGATACGGGTGGCATAAGAAGCCGTATGCCTTAAAACAGCATTATAATCCTTATCTGCCAGAACTCCCAGAATAAAAAATATTTTCCTTCCATTAAAATATAACCTTAAATTTTGGGCCAAGGCCCTGGCGGCATCTTCGTTATGGGCTCCGTCAATGATAAACAAAGGGTTATGCTTTAAAATTTCAAACCGGCCCCTCCATGTGGTATGAAAAAGCCCCCGTCGAATTTGCTCACCGGATATGGAATATCCTTTTAGCTTTAAAGCTTTTGCAGTAAGAAGAGCAACCACGGCATTTTTTACCTGATTTTCACCCAGAAGTCTTATTTTTAAATTCTCGCTGTTATCGTAAGTAAATTCCGTGCCTTCAAGACTAAAGTCTTTTACAGAAATTTTTGAAAAATCTGCTGTTATAAGGGTTGCATTGTTTATTTTGGCAGTTTCCCCAATGATTTTTGCTGCCCTTACGTCCTGTTGGTAGGAAACTACGGGTATATCCGGTTTGATTATGCCGGCCTTTTCCGCGGCAATTTGTTCTAAAGTATTTCCCAGTACAGCCATATGGTCCATACTGATGGAAGTAATGACAGAACAGACCGTAGTCCTTATCACATTGGTAGCATCAAGCCTTCCCCCTAAGCCTACTTCCATTACCACTATGTCACACTTTCTCTTAACAAAATACAGCATAGCCATGGCTGTTTCCATTTCAAACACAGTAGGGTGGGATAACCCCATCTTAACCATGTCCTGGCAAACCTTACTTATTTTTTCTGTATATTCCGCGACTTCATCTTCCATAATATATTGGGTAATAACAGAAAAATTGCTCTCATTTCGGGAATCCTTCTTTTTTGTATCAGGCTGTGTGATTTGAATCTTTTCCAAATAATCGAACACAGATGGAGAAATAAACCTTCCCGTGCGATACCCGGCTGTAGCCAATATATTGGCAATAAAAGCCGCAGTTGAGCCTTTGCCGTTGGTTCCGGCTATATGGACAAATTTCAGCTTGTCTTCAGGATTACCAAGTCCAGAAAGCAGTGTTCTCATACTGTCAAGTCCCAGTACGCTTCCATACTTTTCTGCCTGCTTTATATACATGATGGCTTCCTTATATGTCATTGCCTTTTCTCCTATCCTTTACATAACGTGCCGAAACCTTATTCTTTCTACCTTTCGGACCCGGTAACTATTTTTAACTGATTATTTTCATGAATTTCATTAAAACTATTTTTCCTCACAGACCTGAAAAATAAAGAATTTTAAATAATAGGATTCGTCTGCCGCCCAAAGAATCGGATGGTCCGGAGCCTGGGTGCGGTATTCCACCTGACGAAGTCTCTTTCTGCAGCTTTTGGCAGCTTGTCCTATTGTTTTTGCAAATAAATCCGGAGTCATAAAATGAGAGCAGGAGCAGGTTGCCAAATAACCTCCGTTTTTAAGCAATTTCATGGCCCGGAGATTAATTTCCCGGTAACCTTTAACTGCGTTTTTTACAGAATTCCTGGATTTGGTAAATGCAGGAGGATCCAGAATAACAACGTCAAATTTTTTATTCTGCCTTTCTAATTCCGGCAATAATTCAAATACGTCGGCACACATAAAATGTACCCTGTCTTCTAAGCCGTTTAATCTGGCATTTTCCTCTGCCTGTTTGATTCCCAGCTCCGATGCATCCACGCCAATGATACTTTTTGCTCCGGCCATTCCCGCATTTAAGGCGAAAGAACCGGTATGGGTAAAACAGTCCAGTACTTCGGCATCTTTGCAAAGCTTTCTGATGGCTTCCCTGTTATATTTCTGGTCCAAGAAAAATCCGGTTTTCTGACCTTCTTCCACATCTACGATGTATTTCACTCCGTTTTCCACTATTTCGACCTTCGTATCAAAAGGCTCTCCGATAAACCCCTTTATGCGCTCCATGCCTTCCTGGGTTCTTACCTTGGCGTCGCTTCTTTCGTAAACGCCGCGGATAATGATTCCGTCTTCCTTTAAACATTCTTTCAGTAAATCAATAATGGTCAGTTTCATGCGGTCAATTCCCAATGCCAGGGACTGAACCACTAAAACGTCATTAAATTTGTCAACCACAATTCCGGGAAGGAAATCTGCTTCTCCAAAAATAACGCGACAACTCCTGGTATCCACAGTCTTTTTACGATATTCCCAGGCATCCCTTATCCGTTCTCTTAAGAAATCTTCGTTAATCTCCTGTCCTTTGACTCTTGACATAATTCGGACTGTAATTTTGGATTTGGTATTGATAAAACCACAGCCTAAGTAATAATCGTCAAAATCATGAACCTCTATGATATCACCGTTTTCAAATTCTCCGGTAATAGTATCGATTTCATTATCATAAACCCACATTCCTCCGGCCTTTAGAGTTCTTCCTTCTCCTTTTTTTAACTTAACAATTGCTCTACTCATCTGTTATATCTCCATTTTCTAATTAAATTTTCTATAATAAATATTCAATATTACTCATAATTTACTTAAAAATAATTAACCCGTAACCTGCATCACCTTTAGCCCAGCAAATGACCTTTCAGGCTATATGCCTGGCTTTCCTTATTATGGTATAGTCTTTCAACAGTCTTTCGATATTATACCATAGTAAACATTATTGTCAACGCAGCCCCATGGCCGGCAGCTTTTTCTTTTACTTCCAACCAGATTTCCGCTGCTTTCTTTCATGCATAGGTATACGTTATAAAACCAATACTAAACACATGAAAAAGTGTTTTTTTAGTGACTTCTTATTATGCGGATTCAGCGGCTGGTGTATGGAATGTATCTGGACCGGACTTCATTCCTTATTCATCCGTAAAGATAAATATCTGAGTTGCCGTACCTCAGTATGGATGTTTCCTATTTACGGTATGGCTGCCTGCTTTAATCCGATCTGTAAAAAAATAAAGAACAGGAGCACTCTGATACGAGGAGGTGTTTATGCGTTTTTTATCTTTTTAGCAGAATTTTTTACCGGAAAACTGCTGAAAAAATATGGAGTCTGCCCCTGGGATTACAGCAAAGCAAAGTTAAATTATAAGGGTTTAATCCGGCTGGATTACGCACCTGCCTGGTTTTTGGCAGGACTATACTTTGAAAAACTATTAAACCGTCCATAACGAAAAAATTACTTCTTATTAATTCTTATCGAAACATAGGATTATTTCGGATTATCTGTTATAATATCAAAAACAGTAAAAAAATTACCGTAAATATTGGAACAAGGAGGCATCTATGCTAAAGGCAGTAATATTTGATATGGACGGTGTATTAATTGACAGTGAACCCCAACATGCAAAAGCCGCCGTAACGGCACTAAAAAAAATGGGTTATGATATTTCCACCGATTATTGCTATCAATTTATCGGTTCAACCACTGCCCATATGTATGAAACAATAAAAAAAGAATATAATATTCCGGATTCCTTAGAAGACCTGCTGACCGTTTATAAGGAAACTTTACACCAAATGATTAAAACAGAAGGTTACACGCCTATTCCATATACGAAAGAACTCATTTGGGACTTGTATAATCACGGAGTAAAATTAGCCATCGCTTCTTCTTCCACTTTAAGAGAAATTGAAAACGTA
>JBKEEJ010000022.1:0-42049 GCA_047777345.1 Lachnoclostridium sp.
CTTAAATTTTACCTGCCTGAAAAAGCCCCTTATGCCGTGGCTGTGGGAGCGGTGACAGCCTATCAGATGAAAACTGCAGTTAGCGTCAGGATATAACCTTTATCAAAATGGATAAAGATTTTTCAACCCTGTAGAGTAATTTTTAGTTAAGAATTACTTTACAGGGTTTTTGTATAATATTGCCATATGACGCCGTATGGAAAAATTCAACATGTAAATCTTGACTTAATAATTTGCATATTGTAACATAATATTAGTAAAAATTGGCAGAAATTTATAAAAAATGTATATTATAATCAGGAGGTTACAATATTGATTCCCATTTTATATGGAAACCAAGAAATCGTAAACTATAACGGAGATTTCAAAATCCGCATCTACCCCAACAGAGAATATGAAGATTATCCCCAGCACTGGCATACCGACATAGAAATAATTATGCCAATCGAAAACAACTATCGGATTATCGTTAACGAAACCACTTATGATCTTAAAGCGGATGAGATTATAGTAATTCCGCCGGGAGAACTGCATCAATGCGTTGCTCCTCCTACCGGATACCGGATTATTATCCAGTTTGACGGAAAATTGCTTTACAATTTAAACGGCTTCGATTCTGCATTTCATATGTTTCGTCCCTGTGTAGTCATAACATCATCTGTTTTGTCAGATTTGCGCAATGAATTGTCAGGACTTATCAAAGATATAACGAAAGAATATTTTTCTGCTCTTCCTTTCCGGGAAGCGGCAGCTTACTCCACGCTTATTCGTTTTTTCACAATTTTAAGCAGACATGTTATAGGCGGTATTGACCGGTTTTCTGATGTAAAAAAACAGAGGCAGCACAAATATATAGATTTATTTATTAATGTCTGTAATTATATCAACGAACACTGCACCGAGAATATCAACATAGATGATATTGCCAATATTGCCGGTTTCAGTAAATTTCATTTTGCCAGACTTTTTAAGGAGATTATGAATGTATCCTGCTATGAATACTTAATTGATCGCAGGCTTATGTTTGCCAAAAAACTACTGATTGAACCGGGCTTAACCATAACTCAAGTGGCCATGAAATCCGGTTTTAGCAGTATTGCCACATTTAACCGGGTATTTAAAAATAAAAATCATTGTACTCCCACAGAATACAAAATGATGTATGAATTAAAGCGTGAAATTGAAAGAAAAGACAGCTGAATAAGTGATAATAAATGAGAAATAATGCCTTATCAAATTTTACTAAAATTTTCGTAATGTAAGAGAAATTTTACGTACATAAAGACTATAAAAATTAGTGAAATAATTTCGAAAATTAAAAAAATAAACAAAAGGAAAAGGAAAAAATTAGCAATATTTGAGCAAAGAATAGCAAAATACAAGAAGATGCAAAGAATGATGTTTTATATAATCTTAGTGTAATCATTTTATGGTTTACATATTAAATGAGGAGGGATTTTAATGAAACGTATTACTGCTTTTTTACTTGCCTGCCTGTTAATATTGTCTATGGCATTAACAGGATGCGGCAAGTCAAAGGACGGCAATGACAGTCCTGCAAGTACTCCGGCTGAAGATTCTGCCAGTGTGGCCGATGATTCACAAAATGCAGAGACGCAGGAACCGGAAGCACAGGAGCCGGCTTCTGATGTAACGGATGATCCAAATGTTAAAGTGATTAACATTTGGGCATTTACTGATGAAGTTCCTAAGATGATCGAAAAATACAAAGAACTTCATCCTGATTTTCCTTATGAAATTAAGGCAACCATTGTATCTACGTCAGAGGGAGCTTATCAGCCCGCTCTTGACCAGGCTCTGGCAGCAGGCGGAGAAGAGGTGCCTGATATTTACTGCGCAGAATCTGCATTTGTTCTGAAATACACCAAGGGGGATGCTTATCAGTATGCTGCAGCATACAAGGATCTTGGAATAGATGTAGACAATCTTATTAAAGAAGCTGAAATTGCTCAGTATACGGTAGATATCGGAACAAATCCGGAAGGTAATGTAGTTGGTCTGGGCTATCAGGCAACCGGAGGGGGCTTTCATATATCGCAGGTCCATTGCAAAGGATGTATGGGGTACCGATGATCCCGCGGTAATCAAAGAAAAAGTTGGTCCCGGATGGGATAAGTTCTTTGAAGCAGCAGCCGAATTAAAGGCAAAAGGCTATGGTATTGTATCCGGAGACGGTGATATCTGGCATGCGGTTGAAAATAGTTCTGACAAAGGCTGGATTGAGGATGGCAAACTTGTTATAGATCCAAAGAGAGAGGCATTTTTGGACCTTTCCAAGAAGCTGAAAGACAATGGCTATCATAACGATACACAGGACTGGACAGATGCCTGGTATGCAGATATGAAAGATGCCGGAAATCAGAAGATTTTTGGTTTCTTTGGTCCTGCGTGGCTCATTAACTATGTAATGGCCGGCAACTCTGGCGGAGAAAAACCTGGCGAAGGTACGTATGGTGATTGGGCAGTATGTGAACCGCCAGTTGGATTCTTCTGGGGAGGCACATGGATTCTAGCCAATAAAGATACTAAGATCCCGGCTACGGTCGGCGAAATAATTAAATGGATTACTCTTGACACCTCTGAAACAGGACTTCAGTATATGTGGGCAAATGGTACTCTTAACGGACCTGGCGGTACAAAAGATACGGTTGCTTCCGGTGTTGTTATGAAGAAATCTGATGGTACACTGGATTTCTTGGGCGGACAGAACATGTTTGATGTATTTGTTCCTGCCGGTGAATATGCTAACGGTAAGAACTTAACTCAGTATGATGAAAGTATTAATTCCTACTGGCGTAATCAGGTACGTGAATATACTGCCGGTAATAAAACCAGGGAACAGGCAATTGCTGACTTTAAGCAAAATGTAGCTGATAATCTGGATGTTATTGTTGAGTAATTATTCCTGTGTACAGGGGCGGTGCAGCCTTTTGGCCGCCCCTATTTGCTATAGTTTATAACAGATTTTACCGGAGGTGAACGCCTATGCGACGTAAGAGCGTTAGTTATGCAAAATATGGCTATATTTTTAGCATACCTTTTGTAATTGCGTTCTTAATTTTTTCGCTATACCCCATAATTTTTACCGCTGTACTTGGATTTACGGATTTTAAAGGCCTGGGCAAAACGGAATTCCATTTTTTAAGTAATCCGTTTCAGAATTTTGAGCAGGTCCTAAAAAACCCTTCGTTCAGGGAATCCCTGGGGAATACGGTTATTATTTGGGTTATTAATTTTATTCCCCAGATTCTTTTGGCACTTTTGCTTACGGCATGGTTTACGAATCACCGACGTAAGATAAAAGCCCAGGGTTTATTTAAAGTACTGTTTTATATGCCCAATATAATAACGGCAGCCACCATAGCCATACTTTTTAACTCTTTATTCGGTTATCCTATGGGCCCGGTTAATGATTTGTTTAAAATCTTTGGCATATCGGATGAACCAATAAACTTTTTGATTAGCAGATGGACTGCAAGGGGGATTGTTTCCTTTATTCAATTCTGGATGTGGTATGGTTATACTATGATCGTATTGATAGCAGGTGTGCTGGGGTTAAATCCCGAACTGTTTGAGGCGTCTGAAATTGATGGCGCATCAAGTGCTCAGACCTTTTTTTATGTAACTCTTCCTAACTTACGAACAATTATGCTGTTCACCCTGATTACAAGTTTGATAGGCGGTTTGCAGATGTTTGATATTCCCAGGTTATTTCTTAACGGAGGACCGGACAATGCTACTCTTACCACAAGTTTGTTTATATACAATCAGGCTTTCAGCGGAAGCTATTTGTACAACCGTGCCTCAGCCGCCAGTATGATCATGTTTGTAATTATATGCATTCTATCTGCTATTGTTTTCTATATTATGAGAGATAAGGATGCAGTACAGCAAAAGAAGGATGAAAGAAACTTAAGGAAAAAACTTAAGGAAGCCGAAAAGGCAGCAAGGAGGGCAGCGGTATGAGATATAAAACCAAAAAGCCGCAAAGCATTTATAAGATATTTATTTATATCGTTTGCATTTTCCTGTCAATTTTAAGTATATTTCCATTTTGGATTATGTTTATGAATGCAACCCGGGGTACCTATGAGATTCAGCAGAGTGCCATATCGTTGCTTCCATCTACCTATTTGTTAAGTAACTTGAAAGTTCTGTTAGGCAAAAGTTTTAATCCTTTGGTAGGGTTTATAAACTCTTTTATCATATCATCAGGATCTACAATTTGTGCGGTTTATTTTTCATCACTGACTGCTTATGCCCTGGTTGCATATAACTGGAAACTTCGTCAGCCCTTTTTTACCTTTATTTTGGCCGTAATGATGATTCCGGCTCAGGTTACAAGTATTGGTTTTTATCAGTTTATGTACCGTATACATCTGACCAATAATTTTTTGCCTTTGATACTGCCATCCATTGCGGCACCGGCCGTCGTATTTTTTATGCGGCAGTACTTGCTTGCCACCCTTTCCATCGATATTGTGAATTCAGCCCGAATCGATGGGGCTCATGAATTTAGTATATTTAACAGGATAATCATTCCTATTATGAAACCTGCCATTGCGACACAAGCCATCTTTTCTTTTGTAGGCAGCTGGAATAACTTATTTATGCCTTTAATTCTCTTAACGGATAATGATAAATATACAATGCCGATTATGGTAAGTTTGCTAAGAGGCGATATATACAGGACAGAATTCGGCTCTGTATATTTAGGATTATCCATGACAGTTTTGCCATTGTTTATTGTATATTTCCTGCTGTCTAAGTATATTATTGCAGGTGTTGCATTAGGAGGTGTAAAGGAATAGAAATTTCTTAAATTTAATATAAAGGGTAAAAAGCGTGTGATTACAGGTTATCAAGAGATTTTTAACAATGTAGTAAAACCGGTTGAAAAAGCTCTTGTAATTTATAATCACACGTATTTTTCTTGCTTTCCCTTTTTTGGCTTTTTACCGGCAATGTCTTGGCTTAAATTTTTAAATACGATGAAACTCTTTATTTTAGCTGATTATGTATGTTATAATAAACACAATGTATTACGATTTTGCTGACTATGCTCTGCAACTAGAATAAGGAGATGAAAAATATGAATATTGCGTTAGGAATACTTATACCATTTGCCGGTACCACCTTAGGGGCCGCATCGGTATTTCTGCTAAAAAACCAAATGAACGCTTTGGTTCAAAAATCCCTTTTGGGTTTTGCTTCGGGAGTCATGGTGGCGGCTTCTGTATGGTCGTTACTGATTCCCGCTTTGGATATGTCTGAAAATTGGGGTAAACTGGCTTTTATTCCTGCGGTTGTGGGATTTGCCTTAGGCATAGCGTTTCTTTTAATACTGGATCAGATCGTACCGCATTTGCATTTGGGGGAAGAAGAACCGGAAGGATTAAGCAGTTCATTTAAGAAAACTACCATGTTGGTTCTTGCTGTTACGTTGCATAATATTCCGGAAGGTATGGCGGTTGGTGTATTATTTGCCGGTCTGATAAACGGTAACATCGATATAACGCTGGCCTCTGCCTTTGTTTTGGCCATAGGTATTGCGATTCAGAATCTGCCGGAAGGGGCCATCATTTCCTTGCCTTTAAAAAGCGAAGGAAATGTAAGCAAATTGAAAGCCTTTCTTTATGGAACGGCATCCGGTGTTGTTGAACCCATTGCAGCCCTGATAACGATTTTGCTGACCAGTATTATATTGCCTGTATTGCCATATTTGCTGTCCTTTGCGGCAGGGGCCATGATTTATGTGGTGGTAGAGGAATTAATACCGGAGGCATCGGAAGGAGAACACAGTAATTTGGGAACCATCGGTTTTGCGGTGGGATTTGTAGTTATGATGACTTTGGATGTGGCCTTAGGCTGATTAAGGCAGATTATAAATGTAAGTAAATTATGTAGTTGAAAGATTGGGTGTAATTATGAAATCACTAGTTATTGCTGAAAAACCCTCAGTGGCAAAAGATATTGCAAGAGTTTTAAAATGTGAGAAAAAAGCAGGTGGCGTTTTAGAAGGTGACCGATATGTTATTACCTGGGCGCTGGGACACCTGGTAACATTGGCGGAGCCGGAAAATTATGATACGAAGTACAAAGAATGGAAGATGGAGCACCTTCCCATGCTTCCGGAAAAGTTTCAGCTGGTTGTAATTAGGCAGACCAGAAAACAGTATGAAGTAGTAAAAAATCAGATACATCGGAAGGATATTTCAGAAATTATTATTGCTACCGATGCGGGACGGGAAGGAGAACTGGTAGCCAGGTGGATATTAGAAAAGGCAGGAAATAACAAGCCAGTAAAAAGATTATGGATCAGTTCCGTTACCGACAGGGCAATTAAGGAAGGATTTTCTGCATTAAAAGACGGAAAAGAATATATGAATCTGTACAGAGCCGCTGCCGCCAGAGCGGAAAGTGACTGGATTGTAGGAATAAATGCAACCAGGGCATTAACCTGTAAATATAATGCCACACTTTCATGCGGGCGTGTTCAGACCCCCACTTTGGCAATGATAGCAAAAAGAGAGGAAGAAATAAAGAATTTTAAACCGGTGCCATATTATGGCTTAAATGCCAGGACAAGGGATTTGACTGTAACATGGAGAGATAAAAGGACCAAAGAAAAAACAGTTTTTGATAAGAAAAGAATTGAAGAAGTGTATGATAAGGTAAAAGGAAAAAATGGAATTGTGACAGAAATAAAGACTACAGCCAAAAAATCTTTTTCCCCCGGGCTGTATGATTTGACCGAATTACAGCGGGATGCCAACAGATTGTATGACTTTTCCGCAAAAAAGACTTTGGATATTATGCAAAGCCTTTATGAAAATCATAAAGTATTAACCTATCCCAGAACTGATTCCAGATACCTGCCAAAAGATATTGTCGGGACCTTAAAGGAAAGGCTTCAGGCCATCAGTACCGGGCCTTATAAAATATTTACAGGGAAAATACTAAAAAAACCCATTGTCACTAATTCTACTTTTGTAGATGATTCCAAGGTCAGTGATCATCATGCAATTATACCAACGGAACAATTTGTTCAGCTGGACAAAATGAGTTCCGATGAGAGAAAAATATATGACCTTGTGGTAAGAAGATTCTTAGCCGTGTTATATCCCCCTTTCGAATATGAGGAAGTTTCAGTAGTCGTTGAAATTGAAAAGGAAGAGTTTACTGCCAAAGGAAAAAGAGTCAAATCCTTAGGATACAAAGAGGTTTATGAAAACAGGGACGACGAAGAACAAGCCCAAATCCCGAATGTTGAAAAGGGCCAAGTGCTTAAAGGCATGGAATTTATCATTACGGAAGGCAAAACAACCCCGCCTGCTCCCTTTAATGAAGCAACGTTGTTATCTGCCATGGAAAATCCAGTTCATTTTCTGGAAAATAAAAGTAAAGATGTGGTAAAGACACTGGGTGAAACCGGTGGCCTTGGAACAGTTGCCACCCGGGCGGATATTATTGAAAAGCTTTTTCATACCTTTTTAATTGAGAAAAGGGGAAAAGATATTTATATTACTTCCAAAGGAAGACAACTTTTGGAATTGGTGCCTGAGGACTTAAAAAAGCCGGAACTTACGGCAAAACTTGAAATGAAATTGTCACAGATTGCCCAGGGTAAGTTAAAAAAACAGGACTTAATGGAAGAAATGGTTTCCTATACAAAAAATATTGTGGCAGAAATAAAGGAAGACGATAAAAAGTTTCGCCATGATAATTTAACCAACACCAAATGTCCGGTATGCGGCCAGAGAATGTTAGCGGTAAATGGAAAAAACTGCAGAATGTTAATATGCAGTGACCGGGAATGCGGACACCGGGAAATAATAGCCAAGATTACCAATGCCAGATGCCCCGTATGTCACAAAAAAATGGAATTGTGGGGACAGGGTGAAAAACAAATATTCACCTGTGTTTGCGGTTATAAAGAAAAGTTATCTGCTTTTAAGGCAAGACGGCAAAAAGAAGGGGCCGGAATTAGTAAAAAGGAAATAGCAAAATACATGAACAAGTTAAAACAGGAAGCGAAGGAACCGGTAAACAATGCCTTTGCCGATGCGCTTTCTAAGCTGAAACTGGATAATAAATAAAGGAAAATGAACATTAACCAATATAATTTCAAACCCATAATGGCCTTTTGAGGCAAAACCGGTAATGAAATTATATTTGATAATGTTCTTTATTATTATATAGATATTTTTATCAGAATATTTTATTTTAATTTCTGAAAAAAAGCTTTTTGTATAAATCCCAAAGGATTTATTTCGAAATGAAAACAATATTAATCAAAGGCTGATAAAAAATAATTACTCAGGACATGGACAATTGAAACATGAAATGATATATTAAATCTAATAAATTATGGTTAGCGGGCAAAAGTATTTCTATAAACCATTGATTAAAATTATCTTAAAATATAATGAGTTTTGGCTTGTTTGCTTGTCATGGAATTTATTTTAGGATATAATGAGTATGGCTATATTTTACAGAATTCCGGAGGTTTATATGGATAGAGGAAATTTTTCGAATATTGGCGAAGAAATTAAAAATATAGTACAGAATGCTGTTAATACCGGAGATTTCCATCAATTAAGCATGGATATTGGCAAAACGGTTAACAGTGCTCTGGATGAAGTAAGAAATTCTATCCGTTGGACCTATGATAATATAAAACGGGCTGGTCAGGAATCAGACAGAAACTTTAATAAAAATAATTTTTTCGGGTTTAATAGTTTTGCTCAAAACAGCAGAGCTTCGGATTCCTATAACAGAAATCACAGTAATGTGAATAATCAGGGTTACGGTAACAGGGCAAACAACCGGTACGGCAATATGCCTGCCAGAATGAAGAATACCATAGTACCGGTAGGCAAAATATCCGGTATTCTGTGCACCATATTTGGTAATATTGGTGTCGCCACGTTAGGGGTGGCATCAATTGTGCTGATGGTAGTAGGACACCTTTTGGGACAGGATGAATTTTATGCGACAATTGTACTTGGGCTATTCCCCTTTTTACTGATTAGCGGACTGATTTTAATCAGAGGATATAAACTTCGTAAGAGAATTCGCAGAATGAAGCAGTATGTGGCTAAGATGGGCGGAAGGAATTATTGCCTGATTAAGGATCTTTCGGCCAGTACCGGATTAAGCACCCGGTTTCTGATAAAGGACCTGCAGAAAATGATAGCCATCGGTATGTTTCCGCAGGGACATATTGATGAGAAAAAGACCACATTTATGCTGGATGATGAGTGTTACAAATTATATTTGGACATGCAGGAAAATATTAAAAGAATGAAAATGGAGGAACAAAAAAACCAGGCCGAAAGGAAACAGGAGGAAGCAAAAGAAGAAGGGGAAAGTAAGGTTAATGGCGCAAATAAAGATGTTTCTCCCATTATTGAGGAAGGCAGACGCTATATTAAACAAATAAAAGATGCAAATGACGCAATTGCCGATACAGAAGTATCCAAAAAACTGGAACGGCTGGAAAAGGTAACAGGCAAAATATTTGAGTATGTGGAACAGCATCCCAATCAGATACCTGAAATCAGAAAATTTATGGAATATTATCTGCCAACTACCTTAAAATTGCTGGAAGCCTACAAAGAATTTGACAGCCAGCCGGTTCAGGGAGAGAATATCACTACTGCCAAAAGAGAAATTGAGAAAACTTTAGATACCATAAATTTGGCTTTTGAAAATTTATTGGACGATCTTTTTGAAGATGTGGCCATGGATATATCTACGGACATTACCGTATTAAAAACCATGCTTGCCCAAGAAGGTTTAACTGAGGACAGTTTAAAAAACATAAGAAAATAAATCTGACCACCATATACCATTATGGATTATTGTAGCTAGGAGGGAAACATATGAATCAGGAAACACCTACCCTGACTTTTGAACCATTTTCAGACGATAATAATATGACAAAAATAAAACAGGAAATTGAAAATAAAGAAACTGGCTCTGAAATGGACGTATTTGATGAAAGTACTCTGACACCGGAAGAAAAAAGAATGGTGGATGAGTTTTCTAATCAGATAGACTTAAAAAAATCTGATTTAATTCTTCAGTACGGTGCTGGTGCCCAGAAAAAAATCGCAGATTTTTCCGAAACGGCTCTTAATAATGTCAGGACCAAAGATTTGGGAGAAGTCGGCGAAATGCTTTCTAATGTGGTAATGGAATTAAAAAGTTTTGATGCCGAGGAAGAAGGAAAAAAGTTTTTAGGCTTTTTTAAAAAAACATCCAACAAACTGAATGCAATGAAAGCAAAATATGATAAGGCGGAAGCCAATGTCAATAAAATCTGCAAGGTATTGGAGTCCCATCAGGTTCAGCTCTTAAAAGATATTGCTATGCTGGATAAAATGTATGAGATGAATAAGTCATATTTTAAAGAGTTATCCATGTATATTTTAGCCGGCAAAAAGAAATTGGCAAAAGTACGGGAAGAAGAACTGCCTGCATTGATGGAAAAGTCCACCAAAAGCGGCCTGCCGGAAGATGCTCAGGCTGTCAATGATTTAGTGGCCATCTGCAACCGTTTCGAAAAGAAAATCCATGACCTGGAATTAACCAGAATGATATCTATTCAGATGGCACCCCAGATCCGTCTGGTACAGGGTAACGACACATTAATGGTTGAAAAAATACAATCCACGTTGGTTAATACAATTCCTCTGTGGAAAAGTCAAATGGTTTTGGCCTTAGGCGTAACCCATTCAGGACAGGCGGCAAAAGCTCAGCGGGAAGTAACCAACATGACCAACGAGTTATTAAAAAAGAATGCTGCTACCCTTAAACTGGCAACCGTAGAAACAGCCAAGGAATCGGAACGTGGCATTGTAGACATGGAAACCCTCCGAAACACCAATGAATCCTTAATTTCAACTTTAGATGAAGTAATGAGAATTCAAGAAGAAGGCCGGCAAAAGAGAAAAGAAGCGGAGATGGAATTAAACCGGATTGAAAATGAACTAAAGAGTAAGCTTCTTGAAGTCTCCGGAAAGAAATAAGGAAACAGTTTCCTTAAGTGGGCGTATGCAATCATAATTTCATACAGAGGCTGTAGCATAGTGCTTGTTGTAATTCCTGTAACTATACCGTGCATTATGTTACAGTTTTTTTCATATGATTTTCAGGACAGGTCTTAAAATTAGTTCCAAAAATACAGTGATTTTACAATATGTATATAAGATGTAAGGTATTGCAGAAAAGAGACTGTACATATTGCATAGAAGTATATAAGAACGTGATTCATAATATGAAAAAATTCTACAAAGACCTGTACAATCTGGGAAATAAGGATTATAATGTAAACAATAAATAGTGATATAGTTAGTTTGCCAATGACTAATATGTACGACAAGGGAGGAAAACAAATGGACTTACAGCCTCACATCCGATTGTCTTCTGAAGACAGTGCAAAATATGCCATATTGCCGGGAGATCCTGGTAGAATTGATTCCGTCAAACAGTTTTTATCTGACAGTAAAGAACTTGCTTACAACCGGGAGATTCGCAGCGTTAGCGGGTATTACAAGGGAATTAAGGTTTTGGCAGTCTCCACCGGAATGGGCGGCGCTTCTACCGGCATTGTGGTAGAAGAACTGCATAATATCGGTGTGGAATATATGATTCGGATTGGAAGTTGCGGGGCATTGGATCCTGCTATGAAACTGGGTGACCTGCTGATTGTGAACGGGGCGGTCAGGGATGAAGGAACTTCAAAAGCATACATAGAAGGTATTTATCCTGCCATACCGGATACGGAATTACTGATGAATGCGGTGGAGGCAGCAAAGCAGTTAAAGGTTCCTTACCTTATAGGAAAGGCCAGAAGTCATGATAGTTTTTATACTGACAGAGAGGAGGAGATCGATCGCTATTGGTCCAGAATGGGAATAAAGGGAGCTGATATGGAGACAGCTGCACTGTTTGTCATTGGTTCCTTAAGAGGAGTTAAAACAGCCTCGCTTTTAAATACAGTGGTAGAGTATAGTGGGAATCTGACAGACGAAATAAACAATTATGTTGATGGGGAGACTTTGGTAAAACAAGGGGAAGTAAACGAAATACAGGTTGCTTTGGAAACCTTTGTATTGGAGCATAATAAAGAAAAGGAGAGATAAAAATGAAAGGTAAATTATGGTCATTAAAATTTAATACAGTTACCCTTGTCCTGATACCTGCAGCAATCGGTATTAACTATTTGGGAAAATTGTTTGCAGGGGTATTAAAACTTCCTCTCTGGCTGGATTCCATCGGTACTTGTCTGGCTGCGGTTTTAGCAGGCCCAATTGTGGGAGCTATTTGCGGAGCTGCTAACAATATTATATACGGACTTACCATGGATCCCATATCTACGGTATATGCCCTTACCAATATCGGCATTGGTTTGGCTGTTGGTATTCTGGCGTATTATGGTTTTATGAAAAAGATTAAAGGCACCATCATTACGGGACTGGTAACCGGACTGGTATCCGTTGTTATTTCCACGCCATTAAACGTAATATTCTGGGGCGGAACTACCGGTAATGTATGGGGAGACGCTTTATATGCCTGGTGCATCGCCAAGAATGTTCCTGTATGGATTGCTTCTTTCTTAGACGAGCTTGTTGTGGATTTGCCGGATAAATTAGCAGTTGTTATTCTTGTATTTTTAATCTGCAAGAGTTTACCAAAGAGCCTTATTTCCTTATACCAGAGAGATGAAAAGGTAGAAAGCCTGGATTAAGTGGCTGGAAGTACCTGCTTTTGCATAATCGACGTTTGATGCAGAAGTATAGAATATACATAAATTGTTTGATTTAAGCAGATAAAGAAGAGAACCGGACAGATTACGTATCCGGTTTTCTTCATTTAAAAAATTAGGGAGATACGAGAGCAACATGAAAAGCATCAGTTTATACGTGGACAAAAATACGATAATTAACCGTTTTGCACCGGAAAGTAAAATCTTATATATTATAACGGCAATCGCAGTACCTGCTATCCTTGGCAGCAGGTGGGTCAGCTTCGGCTTTATTATTTTAAGTGTTCTTTTGTTATCCATTGGAAAAGTATTGAAAAAAACAGTACCGATTCTTAGTGTTTCCGGATTTGTTTTGTTAACCGTGCTGATTATTCAGGGACTTTTCCGGTCCGGTAATACGGTACCTCTTTTTTCTATCGGACCAATTACCTTTTATAAAGAAGGGGTATCTTTTGCATTTGGAATTGTACTCAATGTAATTAATATACTAATGTGCTTTTGTGTTTTGATTCTTACTACAAAACCTTCGGATATGATTGAAAATTTTATTCGGAGAGGATTCTCACCCAGATTTGGGTATGTGTTTATTTCTGTTTTTCAAATCATACCTCAGATGACGGAAACTATGAGTACTATTATGGATGCCCAAAGAAGCAGGGGTATGGAAACGGAAGGCAGTTTGAAGGTTCGTATTAAAGCATTTATACCACTTATTTCTCCGGTTATTATGAGTTCGCTGATTAATACCAAGGAAAGGGCGCTGGCTTTGGAAGTTCGGGGATTTAACTCAAAGCGTAAGAAAACCTTTTTAAATGAGGAAAGGAAAACAGGCGCAGATATTTATATACAAATCGGATTAATACTGTGTATATTGGCAGCAATAGTATGGAGGATTATAAGATGGCTAATATAGTAATTGAACATTTAAAATATAAATATCCCGGCAGCGATAAACTGGCACTGAATGATATTTCCTTTTCGATAAAGCCAGGTGAATTTATCGGTATAATAGGAAGAAACGAATCGGGGAAAAGCAGCTTATGCCAGGCAGTGGCAGGCTTAATCCCTAATTTTTATAAAGGCGCTTATGGGGGTAAGGTCCTTATCGATGATATGGAAGTGAAAAAGGTTCCTGTGGAAGAACTGTGTCAAAAGGTTGGTATTATTTTTCAGAATCCATTTAATCAGGTCACCGGCTCCAAAATGACAGTTTATGAAGAAATTGCCTTTGGACTTGAAAATATGGGAATTGAACGGGATGAAATGATACGGCGAATTGACGAAGCCATGGAACTGTTGGATATCAGCCGGTACAAAGACCGCTATCCTTTTGATTTGTCCGGAGGACAAATGCAGAGAATGGCCATAGCCAGTATTATTGCCATGAAACCGGAAGTAATAATTTTGGACGAACCTACTTCCCAGCTGGACCCCCAGGGAAGGCAAGAAGTATTTCAGGCCGTGCAAAAATTAAGCAAACAAGGGATTACTATTATCCTGGCAGAACACAATATGGAAAAAATAGCCAGTTACTGTGACAGAGTTGTTTTACTGGACGAAGGAAAATTAATCGCTGTTGACACACCTCAGAGTATATTCTCCAGAGAGGATTTAAAAGACCATGGGGTGGAAGCCCCGGTATATACCCAGGTTTGTAAAATCCTTGGACTAAAGAACAAAACTACCGGTTATTACCCGGTAACCTTAGAAGAAGTAAAAGAGGTTTATTGCCAGGAAAGGAGGAATGCTTAATGAGTATACTTGAAGTAAAAGACCTGCATTTTTCCTACAAACCGGGTGAGGAAATCCTAAAGGGGATTAATCTTACCATTGATCAGCGTTCCACGGCCATTATCGGTCAAAATGGTGCCGGAAAAACCACCTTTGTCAAATTATTAAAAGGGCTTTTAAAACCTACCCAGGGAGATATTCTTTTAAATGGCAAATCAATAAAAGAACAGACAGTAGCCGAACTGGCCAGGCATATCGGCATGGTTTTTCAGAATCCCAATGATCAGATTTTTAAAAATATGGTACTGGACGAAGTTATGTTTGGCCCATTAAAAATTGGCATGGACAAAGACAAGGCCCGTCAAATGGCCCTGAATGCCCTGGAATTAACAGGACTTACCGATGTAATAAATGCCAATCCTTATGATCTTGGCCTTTCCAGAAGAAAGTTGGTGGCTATTGCCTCCATACTTGCCATGGATACGGAGATTATTATACTGGATGAACCTACAATAGCCCAGGATTATGCGGGAAAAGAGAGAATCAAGAGTATAATCCGAAAGCTTAAGGCAGACGGAAAAACCGTTATAACCATTATTCACGATATGAATTTTGTGGCTGATGTGTTTGACAGAGCCATTGTATTTGCAAAGGGAAAAGCTATCCTTGACGATACCACCAAAAATGTATTTTTACAAAAGGATATATTGACCAAAGCATATTTGGAACAACCGGATATTATGAAATTATGTCTGGAATTAAATTTTAAGGAAATGTATCTGAATATGGAGGAGTTTATTCGTTCCAATAGAGAGCTCCTATAAACTCTATTGGTTAATGTAAACGAAAACTATTTGCAGTTAAATGTTTCATGTTCCCAAGTATATAAAACTGACAAAAAACATATATATAGTAAAACAGTAAAAGGCAGTAATGGATGAGACGGAATTACTTTAACATCATTTTTTTGTGTTTGGTAATGATATCTTCCAGTATATTTTCAGAAGACGGCATAGAGTTAATCAAAAGTATGGTTACGGATTCAGAAAATGTTATAATAGCAATCGATGCCGGCCACGGTGGATTAGATCCGGGAAAGATCGGGGTAAATAAAGCCCTTGAAAAAGATATAAATTTAAAAATAGCAATGAAATTAAAATACTTGCTGGAGGAAAAGAACATTAAAGTTGTTATGACCAGGGAAGAGGATATGGGACTCTATAATAAGACAGACAGGGATTGGAAAAGGGCGGATATGAGAAACAGAGTTTCCATTATTAATTCCAGCAATGCTCTTTTTGCCGTGAGTATTCATCAGAACAGTTTTTCCCAGGAAAGTTCAAGAGGAGCACAAGTTTTTTACCACCAAAATTCACAGAATGGTAAGATTATTGCGGAAACCATTCAGGAACGGATAAAACAGGAGATAAAGGACGGCAATCACAGACTGGCAAAAGCCAACCGCAGTTACTATATGCTTCGTTATACCAGGTGTCCTTTGGTAATTGTAGAATGTGGTTTTTTATCAAACTGGAGAGAAGCTAATCTTTTGAATGATGACGCCTATCAGGATAAAATGGCGGAGGCAATTTGTCTTGGAATTTTGGAATCCATTAACAAGATTTTAAGCTAATACAGACCCCGGAGTAAAATCCGGGGTTTTGACATTTGAATTGCTAATTATCGATCCAAAGGCACAATCTATATTTACATAATTCTTTGAAATTGGTATACTATATCCGTTTCAAAAAATTATTTGTTTTACAGAATAAAAATTAAATGGAAAGGATGCCATATTTGGATTTTTATTTTTTTATGGCAGAAGATTATATATGAGAAAGAAAATATTTACTTGTGTTTTTATCATTTTGTCATCCTTATTCCTGGTGGCGTGTTCTAACGCAAATAAGGAAGCGGAAGAACGTGCCTTTAAAATGGATACCATTATGGACATTAAGGCATATGGCCCCAAGGCAGACAAAGCCATTAAAGCGGCTTTTCAAAGGATTGATGAAATAGAACAGTTGGCAAGCGCTTCGATTGAAACCAGTGATATCAGCAAGCTTAATCAGGCTGCGGGAAAAGGTTATGTTAAAGTTCATCCTGAAATTTTAAAAATGATTCAGACGGCGATAAAATATTCCGAATTAAGCAAGGGAGCTTTTGACATAACCGTGGGACCTCTTATAAAGCTGTGGGGCATTGGAACAGAAAATGAAAGAGTGCCGGAAGATGCAGAAATCGAAGCTCTATTACCTTTGGTTGGTTATAAAAACATCAGCATTAATGAGAAAGAGTCCAGTATAAAACTGCTAAAAGAGGGAATGTCTGTGGACTTGGGTGGCATAGCCAAGGGATATGCGGCTGATGAAACGGTAAAGATATTAAAAGAGTATGGGGTAAAAAGGGCGGTTATAAGTCTTGGAGGCAGCTCCGTATATACTATGGGAGAAAAAGAGGATAAGTCCTTGTGGGCTGTGGCTGTAACTCATCCAAGAAAAAGTAAGGACAATCAGTATGCCTGTATTGTTCGAATGCCTGAAAAAGCCCTTTCAACTTCCGGTGATTATGAAAGATATTTTATAAAAGATGGAAAAAGGTATCATCATATAATAAATCCTTTTACCGGCTATCCGGCTGAATCAGGGGTTATGAGCGATACCATAGTAATTGACAGTGATGTGGCTGACTGTAATATGCTGGCGGACATTCTGACCAAGGTCACTTTTGTATCCGGTATTGAAAAAGGCTTTCAAATCATTGATACTTTGCCGGGAGTCGAATGCATGGCAATTACCACCGATAGTAAAATATATAAATCATCAGGATGGGAAGACGGGATAGAAGACATCAGTTCTGATTTTTCAGTTATGGATTAATTTGCCGGCTAATTAGCTCCATACCCGGCAATTGTACTTTTCCTGTAAAGCTTAAGTAATTTTGACAAATCTATGGATGTATAAAACCATTTGTGCTATACTAAAAGAACAATTATTTAATTTTAAGGAGGTGGCTTACATGGAAAGCTTTGTTTGTAAAAATAAAGGCAACATGACAAATCGGGAGGGATTGCTTTTTGAGTTACAAGAAAGCCACAGATGTATTGCCAGACCACCTGTTACAGGAAATTCAGGAATATGTGGAAGGATGTCTTATTTATATTCCTAAGAAATCGGAAAAGGCAGGCTGGGGCAAATTAAGCGGAAGCCGTCAAATGATTGACAAAAGAAACAAGACGATTCAATTATTATTCAAACAGGGAGAACCCATCGAAAAATTAGCAAAACAGTTTCATTTGGAAGAAGATACCATACGCAAAATTGTATATAGGAAAAAATAATTATAATTATTCTTGCCCTATCTTTTTTTTGTATCCTGTGACATAATACAATTGACCGGTCAATATAGATGAAAGGGGTTGGTTAATTTGATTAAGAATTTAGAGGTGTTTGATTTATAATACCTTTATTAGCTGGTGCAGACTTATCGATTTTAGTCTGCGCCAGCTTTTTTTTATTGGGAACATATGCCAACCCTGATACTACTTAATTTTTTTCATGCTCTTTGCGCCAGGCTTCGATTTTTTCCATCCATTCTTTTACTTTCGCTTCATTTCCCTGACTGGTTGGCTTATAATATTTCCTGTCTTTTAAGGAATCCGGAAGGCACTGCATGGTGGTAAGTTTATCCTTTGTATCATGAGCATAAATATATCCTTCGCCATAGTGAAGATCGTTCATCAGTTTGGTAGGGGCATTGCGTAAGTGGAGAGGAACCGGTTCGGCTAACCTTTCCAAAGCATCCTTTTTGGCACTTTCATAAGCCACATACAGTGCGTTGGATTTTGGAGCCAGGGAAAGATAGGTAACGGCATGGGTAAGATTTACACTGCATTCCGGCATACCGATATAATGACAGGCCTGGTAAGCCGCAACAGCTATTTCCAGAGCGGAACTGTTGGCCATACCCACATCCTCGCTGGCGAACCGGATAAGGCGCCTTGCAATATACAAAGGGTCTTCGCCGGCTTCCAGCATTCTGGCCAGCCAATATATGGAAGCGTTAACATCGCTGTTTCGCATGGACTTATGGAGGGCAGAAATAAGATTATAGTGTTCTTCTCCGTTTTTATCGTATAAAAGCGATTTTTTACCAATACATTGCTCAACTATTTCATTGGTTACCGTAATGGCATCTTTCTTAACTTCACCGTTTAAAACCACCATTTCCAGTGTGTTTAGTGCGATTCTGGCGTCACCGTTGGCAAAGTTTGCAATCATGGAAAGCATTTGATCGGTTATGTTAACTTTCCACTCTCCAAACCCACGTTTGTCAGTCAGGGCTCTTTTTAATAACTGTTCTAAGTCTGAGGATGTCAGTGCCTGCAGGACAAAGACTTTACAGCGGGAGAGCAGGGCGGAATTAATTTCAAAGGAAGGGTTTTCGGTGGTGGCACCAATTAAAATAATGCTTCCCATTTCCACATACGGCAGGAAGGCATCCTGCTGGGCTTTATTAAAGCGGTGGATTTCGTCTATAAAAAGTATGGTTTTTTCTCCCATACGACGGTTATTTTCCGCTTCTGCCATTACTTCCTTAATTTCTTTAATTCCGCTGGTAACGGCACTGAAATTTACGAAGTTAGCCCTGGTCTTATTGGCGATGATTCTGGCCAAGGTTGTTTTTCCAACACCTGGCGGACCCCAGAATATCATGGAGGATATTTTATCCTGGTCAATAAGTTGCCTTAAGATTTTTCCCTTTCCCAAAAGATGCTCCTGGCCTATATACTCGGACAGGTCATTGGGACGCATACGGCTGGCCAGGGGCTGATTTTTATCACGATTATCAAAAAGAGAAAGCTGTTCCAAAGTATCACCGCCTTTTTAATATTTTTCATTAATTAGTCAGTATAGCACAAATTAAGAATCTTGAGAATATGGAAGGAGAATATAAAGAAATGATAGATTTTACCTTATTAATTATTATATAATAACGAAGTAAGCTATAAACATCAGCCAATCAGTGCGGCATATATTATAATGGAGTGGTATAGGTTGTTTCTTTGTAATTTGGCCTGACATCCTTGGCTTTTATAATTACGGATAAGAACAGGACAGAAAGGATGAACAATGAAACTCTACAGCAAATATTTTAAAAAATATAAGATTCCGTTTTTTATAGCGATTATTTGTGTTACCTTAGAAGGGGTCTGTGACCTGTTAGGGCCTACGCTAATGTCTAATATTATTAACACCGGTATTGAGCTTGGCTCAATTGGCAATGTGTATTACTGGGGAGGGCTTATGCTTTTGGTTACCCTTATCGGGGCCGGCTTTGCGGTAACCCGTAATATACTTGCCAGTAAAGTATCCCAGCGGATGGGAGCGGATTTGCGGTATGATTTGTTTGAAAAAATAATGCATTTTTCCGAAGTCAGTGCGGATAAAATCGAAAGCGGATCATTGATTACCAGAATGACCAATGATACTTCTCAGGTTATTCAGTTTGTAAACGGTATTATGCGTATCTTTTTAAAAGCACCTGTTACCTGTATTGGAAGTATTGTCCTTGCCAGTCTGATTAATTTCCGGTTAAGTCTGATTATATATGGTATCGTGGCAGTAGTAGCAGGACTTATTATCTTAAGCATGAAATTAAGTTATCCCAGGTATTATGAATTGCAAAAGGCCATGGATAAAGTCAATTTAACGGTACAGGAGTATCTTATCGGAGTGCGGCTAGTAAAGGCCTTTGGCACTTATGACAAAGAAAACGAAAGGTTTATGAAGGCCAATTCTGACCTGATGGAAAAAGGCATAGCCTCTCAGATTATTGTTACGTTAATTTCACCTTTGATGACATTGGTGGTAGGCATTGGCACTGTAATTGTCATATTTATCGGAAGCCGCCTGTTTACCTTAAATCTTGCTTCGCCGGGGGATATAACAGCTTTTACCATATATATGGCACAAATCCTTACCTCTTTAATAATGATAACCAATATTTTTAATACCTTTGTCCGTACCAAGGCTTCCACATCCCGTATAAAAGAAGTGATGGAGGCGGAAAGCGACTTTGGGGACATGGGTAAGAAGGTTGAGTTAAACGGGAATATTGAATTTCAGCATGTAACTTTTGCTTATCCCGGCGGAAGCGGATTACCTGCCATAAAGGATTTGTCTTTTTCGGTGAAACACGGGGAGAATCTTGCCATTATCGGTCCTACCGGAAGCGGTAAATCTACCATTGCCTGGCTGTTGCTTCGTTTTTATGATGCAGACCAGGGTAAGATTTTAATCAACGGATGGGATATTAAGGATCTTAATATAACAAAGGTCCGGGAAAACGTAGCCATTGTGCCGCAAAAGCCCATGCTCTTTTCAGGAACCGTTGCCCAGAATATTTGCTGGGGTGATAAAAAAGCTACGGATAAAGAAGTAAAAGAAGCTGCCGACAGGGCCCAGGCAGGGTTTATTGAACAGATGCCAGGTGGATTTGAAAGTGTACTTGGCAGCGGAGGTGTTAATGTTTCCGGAGGACAGAAGCAACGTATATCCATTGCAAGAGGTTTGCTGAAAAAAGCATCCATACTGATTCTGGATGATGCCACCAGTGCCCTGGATGCCATAACGGAGGCAAAAGTAAGAAAAAACATAAGATCCTGCAGCAAAAATCAGACGGTAATTACCATAACCCAACGCTGTTCTACGGCAATGTACGCAGACCATATCCTGGTAATGGACAACGGTACAATGGCAGGATACGGCACTCACAAGGAACTTATGGAAACCTGCCAGATTTATCGGGATATTTATAAAACACAGATTGAAAGCAGCAGGGAGGCTCCAAAATGGCACAACTAATCAGCCAGCAGCTAAAAGGCCCTTCTTTAGGTGGCCCAAAATATGGAGGAAGAAACCGCTTTGTTCCCGGTGCGAAACCGAAAAATGCCAAAGGCACTTTATTGCGGATTGTAAAAATCTATTTCAAGTGGGCTAAGACTATTTTCCTTGCCATGGTATTAACCGTGTTTTCTTCCTTAATATCCATAATATTACCTGTTTTTATCGGTAAAACCATTGATACTTTTTCGGTTAAGGACAGGACAGTGGATTTTAAAATATTAATTTCCCTGTTAACCCTTGTTCTTATTTTACACGGCTTAAACTGGCTTTTTACTACCATCAGCGGGGTAATTGTACTAAAAGTTTCCCAGAAGCTAGTGTTTACCTTGCGCTCTGAGTTTTTTGTAAAAATGCAGAAACTTCCCCTGAATTTTTATGATACAAGGTCACATGGAGATACCATGAGCAGAATAACCAACGATGTGGACAATATCAGTATAACCATAGCCCAGACCACAACTCAGTTAATTTCCAGCGTTTTGACTTTAACGGGTTCCCTGGTGGTTATGATTGCCTTAAATATTCCCCTGACTTTGGTGGTTTTGCTCTGTGTCCCTTTGGTAAGTCTTTTGACAAAAGTAATTGCCACAAAAAGCCGGTCCTTCTTTTTGGCCCAGCAGCAAAGCCTTGGCACATTAAACGGTGTTATCGAAGAAAATATCCAGGGGCTTAAAATGGTAAAAGCCTTCGGAAAACAAAAAGATATTATGAACGATTTCAGAGAAATTAATGAGAAACTTTATGAAAGCAGCATGAAAGCCCAGATCTGGTCCGGCTATATGATGCCCCTTTTAAACGTAATCAATAATTTTATTTTTGCGGTGGTGGCAACAATAGGAGGAATCTTATCGGTAGGCTATGGGCTGACTGTTGGAACCGTTGTCAGTTTTTTAAATTACTCCAAACAATTTGCCCAGCCCCTAAATGCGGTGGCCGGCATGTTTAATACCATACAGTCGGCTCTTGCGGGAGCGGAACGGGTATTTGAAATCCTAGACTGCCAAGAAGAACCGGCTGATCTGCCTTCTGCGGTTATTTTAGAAGAACCGAAGGGAAATGTTACTTTTGAAAATGTTTGTTTTTCCTATGATAAAGCAAGGCCCATTTTAAAGGATGTAAGTTTTAAGGTTAAAGCCGGGGAAGTGGTGGCACTGGTGGGTGAAACCGGGGCGGGAAAAACTACCATTGTAAATCTTCTTACCCGTTTTTATGATGCGGATAAGGGAAAAATATTTATTGACGATATTCCAATTACAAATATCAAACGGGACTACTTAAGGAAATGTTTTTCCGTAGTTTTACAGGATACCTGCCTTTTTACCGGAACGATTATGGATAACATCCGTTATTCCAGGCCGGATGCCAGTAACGAAGAGGTAATTATGGCAGCCAAAATTGCCAGAGCCCATGATTTTATCAGTAAACTGCCAAAAGGATATGACACAATGGTTTCCGGTCTTACTGATAATTTAAGTCAGGGCCAGCGCCAGCTTATTGCCATAGCCCGGGCCGTACTGTGTGACAGTCCCATATTAATACTGGATGAGGCTACCAGCAGTGTGGACACCAAAACAGAAAAAGATATCCAGATGGCTTTCAGAAATCTAATGAGAAACCGTACCAGTTTTCTTATTGCACACCGTTTATCCACAATCCGGGATGCGGATTATATTATGGTAATCGGGGAAGGAAGAATACTAGAATGTGGCAATCATAAAAGCCTTATGGAGCAAAAAGGCCGGTATTATAATATGGTGATAAGCCAGATGGGAAAAGCGGAGGATGAAAAAAATCTGGTATTTTAAATTTCCTGTTATATAATTTTTATATGTGTTTAATGAATTCTTAAGGATTACCTCATTGATTTCCCATTTTAATTTATTGAAAACTATGGTATACTAAAGTAATTCTAAAATTACTAAGACCCGGGAGGATATATGTTCGGTTATATCAATATTTATAAGCCTGAACTTAAAATGAAGGATTTTTATAAATATAAGGCTTATTATTGCGGTTTGTGCAAAACATTGCAGGACAGGTACAAAGTTGTTGGCCAGATGACCTTGTCTTATGATATGACATTTTTAATTATACTTCTTACCTCTCTTTATGAAAGTAAAACCGTAAGGAAGGAAAACCGGTGCATGATTCATCCCATGAAAAAACATACGACCTTGTGTAATGAATTTACCGGCTATGTGGCGGATATGAATATCGCTTTATCCTATTATCATCTTATAGATAACTGGCATGATGAGAAAAATGTGATAAGTTTTGCCGGAGCCAAAGTATTAAAACATACATTTAAAAAGGTGAATAAAAAATATCCCAGGCAGTGTGAAGTAATGAAAAATTGCCTGAATAATCTGCAGGAATATGAAAAACAACGGGAAACAGACTTAGATACGGTCTCCCGTTGTTTTGGAGAGCTTATGGGGGAATTGTTTGTATATCGTAAAGATATATGGGAAGAAAATTTAAGAAAAATCGGTTTTTATCTGGGTAAATTTATTTATATTCTGGATGCCTATGATGACCTGGAAAATGACATAAAGAAAAATAACTATAATCCCCTTGTTAAGTTTATAAACGATAAGGATTTTCATGAAAAATGCAAGGAAATGTTAACTTTAATGATGGCTGAGGCAACCAAAGAATTTGAAAAACTTCCGTGTCTGGCGGATGCGGACATCCTCCGGAATATTTTATATATGGGTGTCTGGATCAAGTTTGATAAAACTTATAATTTGGCAGTTCAAAATTAAGAAGTTAAGTTTTTCAATAAGTTCAAAAGATACAAAAAAGGAAGGAACATAAAACATGATATCTGATCCATATAAGGTACTTGGAGTATCGCCAAGTGCCAGCAACGATGAAATAAAAAGAGCATATCGGGAATTAAGCAGAAAGTACCATCCGGATTCTTATGTGGATAATCCCCTTGCTGACCTTGCCGAGGAAAAATTCAAGGAAATACAGGAAGCTTATAACCAGATTATGAGGGAGCGAGAAAGCGGGTATAACTCCGGTGGCAGCTACAGTTATGGCGGCAGCACCTCTTATTCTGACAGTGACGAAGAAAATACCCTTATGACGGCTGCCTATAATTACCTGTCGGCAAGACGTTACCAGGAAGCGCTAAGAGTACTTTCCGGTATTTCCAACCGAACCGCGAGATGGTATTATTTCAGTGCCGTGGCCAATGCCGGCCTTGGCAACAACCTTGTGGCTTTGGATCATGCCAGACAGGCAGTAAATATGGAGCCTGGCAATGTGGAATATTCCAATTTCTTAAATCAGATAGAGTGGCAGGCTAACAGGTATCAGGATACCAGACGTAACATGAGCGGCGGTTATAACATGGGAAATTTTTGCTGTGATTTGTGGTGCGCGGATACCTTATGCGAATGTATGGGAGGAGATTTGTGTTCATGCTTTTAAATGCTAAAAAACTTTCGTTTTTAGGCCTTTTACTTGCATGTTCTGTTTTACTGGTAATACTGGGAGATATGATAGAGTTTAACACCCTTTTTTTTCTGGCTGCGTCGTCCTTTTGTACAGGAATTGCCATAAGGGAGAGCGGGTTAAGGGGAGGATTTGGATTTTACATAGCAAGCGTCCTGTTAAGCCTTCTTTTAGCACCCAACAAGCTATATTGCCTTACTTTCGGGGCAATGGGGTTATATATTGTTTTAATCGAATATATGTATCATAAGTTAACCTTTGTAAAATGGAATACCGGTACCCGAAAAAAATTTTTTTGGCTCATCAAATTTATTTGTTTTAATGTTATGTTTATTCCTATATTGCTCTTACTTCCGGAGTCAATTTATCAGGGGAATATTAGCCGGAAAATTTTCATTATTTTTATCTTCGGCGGCCAGGCTGCCTGGTTTATTTTTGACAAGGCATATACTTATTTTCAGGCTTATGTCTGGGAACGAATACGAAAAAAACTACGTCTTTTGGATTCACAGGAATGAAAAAAGGACAGCTTCCAATCCGTACAGGAATGAAAAGTTGTCCTTTTTTGATTTATAGGAAACTGGATTCTAGAATTAAAAACCCCTCGGGGGATGGGTATTCTGGATTTTGGCAGGCCCGGAAGGCTAGTTATCTGCTTCTTTCACTGCCTTTATGAATGGGGTTATCATCTTTTAAGCCAAATACTAAGCGGGCGCTAGGATTTTATAGCCAATCATTAGAGTAAAACCTGACTTATTTTCCGGAAACCTTAGCGTAGTTGTCTGCTACTTCGTTCCAGTCCACAACTTCGAAAAATGCTTTTACATAGTCGGCACGAAGATTTTTATATTTCAGATAATAAGCATGTTCCCATACGTCAATTCCAAGAATGGGGATCCATTGGCCTTTGCTTTCCATTACAGGATTGTCCTGATTAGGGGTGGAAGAAACCTTTAAATCACCATTTTTATTGGCTGATAACCAGGCCCAGCCGGAACCAAATCGGGAATTGGCTGCTAAGGATAACTGGTCTTTTAGTGCTTCATAACTTCCAAAATCTTTTTCTATCTGCTTAGCAAGATTGCCATCCGGTTTACCGCCGCCTGTTGGAGACAGGATAGAAAAATATAAGTTATGATTATAAAATCCGCCGCCATTATTGGTTATGGCAATTCTCAGGCCGGTATCTGATATTTCGGATAAGTTTATAAAAATATCCTCAATGGAGTAATCGGAAAATTCCGGTATTTTTTCCAGCGCTGCGTTCAGATTATTGGTATAAGCAGCATGGTGTTTGGTATAATGGGTAATCATGGTAAGTTCGTCTATATAGGGCTCTAGTCCTTTAAAATCATATTTTAATTCAACTTGCTTAAACATAAAAAACTCCTTTCTGCCTTTATATGGGCGGATAAAATAAGTGTATTTTGTTAAGAGTGATTCCTTTAAAGTGTAAACGAAAAGAAAATTCTCTTTTTCGAATTAAACACTTTTTGGAAGAAAAATTATATCTGTATTATATAATAATTATCAGAAAAATAAAGATGTCTAATTGAAATAATTTATCAATAGACGTAATTTTATGAAAATTAAATGATAATATTTATCGATTTGCCTGGTTTGCACATAAAACAATTGATGAAAGTATGAAGATTAAGGATAATATTGTGTAAAGGCAGCGGCAAGTGTTTACATGATTTAGCAGAAACAGGTGAACAATGACCATATTTTTGAATTCAGTATCGAAAAATTAAAAATGTGTGAAAAATTAAAAGAATGGTTGATATTTTCCATTTTTTCTGATAGGATATATGCTGAAGGCATTTTTGAAAATTGATACTTTATCATCTTAAAGTGTTGATTTGCATTCTTTGCTATTGCAATTTCGCAATAACATAAATTATCAATTTGAAGGGAGAACTTTTATGACAGAAAATAAGAAGTTGCTAGACTGGGTAAAAGAAATGGCAGAAATGTGTCAACCGGATGATATTTACTGGTGTGACGGTTCAGAAGAAGAAAATGAACGTCTGCTAAAGCTTATGGTGGATTCTGGTATGGCTATACCTTTAAAGAAACGTCCCGGTTGCTATTTATTCCGTAGCCATCCAACTGATGTCGCTCGAGTTGAGGACAGAACTTTTGTTGCTTCAAAAACGAAAGAAGAAGCTGGTCCTACCAACAACTGGATTGATCCAGAAGAACTGAAAACTACGATGAAAGGACTGTACAAGGGATGCATGAAGGGAAGAACCATGTATGTTATTCCTTTCTCCATGGGCCCTATCGGATCTCCAATTTCCAAAATAGGTGTTGAATTAACCGATAGTCCTTATGTTGTAGTCAACATGCGTATTATGACACGTATGGGTAAAAAGGTTCTTGAAGCATTAGGCAACGGTGATTTTGTTCATTGCCTTCACTCCGTTGGCGCTCCTCTTGAAAAAGGTCAGAAAGATTCCACATGGCCATGTGCACCTATGGAAAAGAAATACATCAGCCATTTCCCTGAGGAAAGACTTATTTGGTCTTATGGCTCCGGATATGGCGGTAATGCTTTGTTAGGTAAAAAGTGTTTCGCACTTCGTATTGCATCTGTTATAGCAAGAGATGAAGGATGGCTGGCTGAACATATGCTTATTCTTCGTATCACAGATCCGGATGGCAATAAGAAGTATATTGCAGGTGCATTCCCAAGCGCTTGTGGTAAAACAAACCTGGCTATGCTTGTTCCTACAATCCCAGGCTGGAAAGTTGAAACAATTGGTGATGATATTGCATGGATGAAATTCGGCAAAGACGGACGTCTGTATGCAATTAATCCAGAAGCCGGATTCTTTGGTGTTGCACCTGGTACTTCCTATAACTCTAATCCAAATGCAATGCACACAATTGAAAAGAATACTATATTTACCAATGTGGCATTGACAGATGACGGAGATGTTTGGTGGGAAGGAATCGGAACTCCTGCTCCGGATCATTTGATTGACTGGAGAGGCAATGATTGGACACCTGATTCAAAAGATCCTGCTGCCCATCCAAATGCTCGTTTTACAGCTCCAGCAAGTCAGTGCCCTGTTATTGCGCCTGAATGGGAGGATCCTGCCGGTGTACCTATTTCAGCAATCTTAATTGGTGGCCGTCGTCCAAGTACGGTTCCTCTGGTTCATGAAAGCTTCGACTGGAAACATGGCGTATTTTTAGGTTCTATTATGGGATCTGAAATCACTGCAGCTACAATATCCAACAAAATTGGACAGGTACGTCGTGATCCATTTGCAATGCTTCCTTTCTTTGGATACAATGTTTGCGATTACTTACAGCACTGGCTGGATATGGGCGAAAAAACCAGCCCGGATAAATTACCTAAGATTTTCTATGTTAACTGGTTCCGCAAGAGCAAAGATGGCAAATTCTTATGGCCTGGATTCGGTGACAACAGCCGTGTCCTTAAATGGATTTGTGAAAGAGTATCAGGAAAAGGCAAGGCTGTTAAAACAGCAATTGGTTATATGCCAACTGAGGATGCTCTTGATCTTACCGGCCTTGATATCAGTGCAGACAATATGAGAGAATTACTTAAAGTTGATAAAGATGAATGGTTAAATGAAGTTGCTTCTATCAGAGAGCATTATGCTAAATTTGGCGATAAGCTTCCAAAAGAACTTGTTTCTCAATTGGATGCTTTGGAAGCCAGATTAAAAGAAGCATAATTTGTTAAACCAAATATAAAATATGTTGACATTTGAAAATCTCATATATAATACTCTTATGTCAAAGCGATATATCCTGATGTAAACTGCATTAGGATATATCGTTTTTTTTGTAAGCAAAGATGTAAGTTAAACCAGAATGAAGAAAGAGGAAAGGATAATATAAAGATAATATAAAGATAATATTAAAAGAGGAACCGTATCAAAATCCATAATATCCGTAATACTTATAAATAGCAGGAAAGCTAAAAGTATTTTGGATTTTGTTACGGATCCTTACTATTTTCCTAAAAAAAACGATAGGAAATTTTTATAAGGGATAAAAAATAGGAAATTCTTTCGAATTTCCTATTTAGAATAGATAATCAAATTTTCGATTAATGCCCGATTAAAGTAATATAAAGACCTGTTAAAATAGCTGTCGTAATAACACCACAGATATTTGCGCTTAAAGCATATTCCATAATGAAGCACAATTTATTTGCCTTTGACGCTTCTTTCTGGGCCACCTTGGCAGTAGTTGGTACACAGGACACACCTGCAATACCGATAACAGGGTTGAAATTCTTTTTCGAGAAAAAGTAAACTATGTAACCGCCAATAATTCCTCCGATACCGGATAAGAGTAAGGCAAGCATACCTAATAACAACAGTTTAATAACCTTTGGATCCAAGATTGTTTGAGCATCGCATAAAACACCTAACATTAAACCTAAAAAGAAGGTGGATGCATAAAGAAATACATTTTCAATTAATGTAATATATTTTTCAACACCGGATTCCCTTATTGCAATACCCAGGAAAAAGCTTATAAACAACGGGGCGGCCACAGGGAAAAGCAGACAAAGTATGGTGTTGACCACAACAGCAAATATAAGTTTTTCTTTGGAAGTAATATGGCTAATCTTGCTGGGCTTTGGCTTTACAACTTGTCCTCTTAGATTCTTTGGTATCAGCAATCGGACAAGGAAAGGGTAACCGCCGTAAGTTAAGCTTAAGTACAGATAAGCAACAATGGTAATTGGTACGAATAAATCTTTTGCAAGAGTAAGCGAAGTAAAAAAACCATAGGACCGTCTGCACCACCGATAATAGATACAGCAGCAGCTTCACCGTCTGTAAAGCCCATTAACCTGGCAATTGGAAAAGTTGCTACGGTACCTAATTCTGCAAACATGGCAATGATCATGCCGATAAAAGGATGTGCCAGTACCATTCCAATATCAGTAATTACTCCAATACCCATAAATACCAGGCAGGCTATTAAGCCATTGCTGAAGGTAAAGGTATAAATTGGCTGTAAAAAATCAACCTGTAATATATTCATAAGCGAATTCGTATCTGTTAACATAGGATCCACGAAGAGGTTACCGATTTTGCCTGCTTCCAAAAACATAGCTCCTGCGTTAACCGCGGACATACCAAAGCCCATAGGAATCATAATCAGTGGTTCCAAAATTTGCTTTGATCCTAAATAAACTAACAGGATACCTAAAAAGATAAGAAGGATACGAAAGATTACAATCTTAGGCTCCTGTGAAAACATAGTTCCGATACCTTGAAATAAATCTAAAATATTAATAAGAAACACCTGTCTTTCTTTTTAATTTTATGCTATAATTTAACTTGCTATCTTTCACTGTCGATAGGTTCCTTAGTGAAATGTTGAATAACATCCAGCAATATTTTAATTACGAATGAAATACCCATTGAAATAATAAAGCCAAGGCCGAATACTTCCAATGGAATAGATATTGCAGTTGGCATTTTAGTTTACCTCCTTTTCTCGCAAAATCGAATTTTGTCCTTATATATTATATATTATGCATATATACGAAACAAATATATAGATTAAATGAGGCGATTAAATAATAATTAACAAACGGAATAATTTGTCAAAAATTAAACAAGTAAGGTGTATATTATGGACTTACATTACCTGGAAATTTTTAATACTGTAGCAAAATATACTAGTTATAAAAAAGCATCGGAAGTTCTTCATATCAGTCAGCCCGCTTTGTCAATACAGGTCAAAAAGCTGGAAAAACAGATCGGACTAAAGCTGTTTTATCGAATGGGAAATAAATTATGTTTAAGTGAAGAAGGAGTTTTGCTTTACAATTATACCAGCAAAATATTTGATATGATTAAAGAGATGGAAAACAGTATAGCAATGCACAAAGATTCCATCGGAGGTACAATAAATTTAGGATGCAGCAATACCCCGGGAACTTATATTTTGCCCAAAGTAATAGGTGAAATGAAAAGGCGTTATCCTTCTGTCGTAGTAAATATGCATATAGCCGATACTTCGGAGATTGCCAGTATGGTAGAAGAAGGTACCTTGGATGTGGCGGTCAATGGAGGGTGTACCCAATATAACAATAATATTTACATTGAAAAATTAATTGACGACAGGCTGGTATTTGTGGCTTCTCCGGAAAATAAACTGTGTGAAAAAGAATATATTACGGCTTCTGATTTATCCGGAGTAAGCTTTGTAATACATAATAAAACCTCGCAGTTATATTCTTTTTATAAAAAAATAATTGAAGATTTTCATATTCCGGAAAATATCAGTATGTATTTTGGCAGTATTGAAGCGATAAAATATGCCATATATGCCAATATGGGCATTTCTGTTGTTCCCTATTTTGCCGTAAAATCCGATATCCGTAAAGGTACTTTAAAGGAACTGAAAATAAAAGATTTTTATATTGCTTATCCCTATTGCCTGATTTATAACAAAAATAAATTTTTATCAGCCACCACTAAGAAATTTATTGAAATTTTATATCAGGTTTGTAAGAATACAAGGAAAAAAAACTAGAAGAGAAAAGAGGAACAGTATGAAATTAATGATAGCATCAGATATACACGGATCTGCCAGTTATTGCGAAAAGCTGATAGAAGCCTATAAAAAAGAAAAGGCAGATAAATTGCTTTTACTTGGGGATTTATTATACCATGGACCAAGAAATGATTTGCCGGAAGGATACCAGCCTAAAAAAGTAATTGAGTTGCTAAACAGTATAAAAGATGAAATCCTGTGCGTAAGAGGAAATTGTGATACGGAAGTGGACCAGATGGTGCTGGAATTTCCCATTATGGCAGAGTATTGTATCCTGTATCTGAACAACCGGATGATATTTGCCACTCACGGACATAAATTTAATCCCTCTGACAGGCCGATGTTAAAAGCAGGTGACATTCTGTTAAATGGTCATACTCATGTACCGGCCTGTGAGCGGATAGAAGACTTCATCTATATGAATCCGGGTTCCGTATCCATACCAAAGGAAAATTCGGCTCACAGTTATATGACCTGGGATAAGGAGATTAACTGGAAAGACCTTGAAGGGAGTATTTATCGGACGGAAATACTGTAAGCCTGTCGGTTTTTTACAGAGGCTTATATGTGTTTAATTCTTATAGATTTAAACCTAAAAATATAAAGGCTCAATAATAAATGAAGAAGGAGGATTTCTGACTTCAAATCATTTATTATTGAGCCTTAACTTTTATACCTGATAAATCTGATTGTCGTACCGTTCGACTTGTTTACATTCCGCAGCGGTTTTAATTCGGTTATACCTGGTAATGGTATTGTCGGTATAGGTAATTACATTAAAGTATATTTTACTGTTGTCGCTGCCGATATCCACATAGATAGCATTTTTCGCAATGTTACTTATCTGATTGCTGCCTACATAGGAGTCAGGCGCATTTTTTAAATAAATACCATATCGGCCGGCCGTATCGATAATATTACTGTCTACAGTAAAATTGCAATCTGCCGTGGTAACTCCATAAATACAGATGCCATCATTACTTTTATTGGCTATGCCGGCAATTTCATTATTTTTAATAACGGCAGAGCTTACTTTGCTGGCATAAATACCGTTTTTTACAAAATTATTTAAGGTATTGTTTTCAATGGTAGAGTCGTTGCTGTATTTGTAAAGGGCAATGGCGCTGCCCTGGGCTGAATTAACTTTATTGTTACTTATGTTGCAGGAAGTACTTTTATTGTACAAAAAGATGCCGTCATTTCTCGGATTCTTTATGGTGTTGCCTGTTATCAAAACACCGGCAGAAGCAGACAGGCCAATGCCACCGGAAGGACTGGAAGCAGGACTGCCATTATAAGTCAGAGTATTATCGGAAACCGTTGAATTATCGCTGATATCAATCAGATAGATGCCGGTTTGATCCGTGGATTCAACGGTGTTTTTCGTAATCAGGCTTCCGGGCGTTTTTTGCAGCAGCATACCATAACGGTCGGTATGGGATATTTTATTGTTTTCAATCGTAACGCCCTTTAAAGGTCTGGTTTTACATCCAATGGTACGTATGCCAATGCCCCAGGAGGTACCGGAAGAAGTTGTAACCTGCTTCATGTCGCTAATGTTGTTATTTTTAATTGTAATATTATAATTTTCAGGCAAAGGTTCTTTTTGGGTGTTACTTAGTGCTTCAAGATAATGATCCTTTCCGTTGCTTAGGTATGTATATACCAATACGCCTACTGCCGCATTTTTAATGGTATTGTTACTGACAACGGTATCCTGATAATTATATATTTTTATGGCAGCTTCTGAAATATCATGAATATTGTTATTTGATATTTCAATATTTTTGTGGAACACACCCTTTATGGAGGTGTGGGAACCTATTGCCCTGGGATAGTTATAAATTTCGTTGCCTGTAATTTTAATTCCGTCACAGGCTGTATCGTCATATTTTATATATGCTGACTGCATGGACGGTACTCTTACACTGTCATGAACAATATCTAACTGGATTGCCTCTTTTAAAGCGCTTCCTCCATAGCCATACAGTTTACAGTTTTCGATGAGGCCGTTTTTAACGCCGGCAAATGTGATAAGGTGACTGTTTACAGGTACGTTGCAGATAGTGGCATTTTTTACGGTTATATCGCTGGCATGGATAAACCGAAAGCTTTCGGTTCCTTTATTTTTATCCATTAACGGATAGGAATCCCATATACCGCCGGAAATTGTAATATTAGATGCAGCGGTATAGCCACCTTTATCATTGGTTAAATCATTGGTTATCATCGATCCTTTCTGGTGATTTTTAACCAGATGGGCATTCGGATCGGCGATAATGGTTGTATTGCTGTATATAATCAGCTCATTGTTCAGGTAATAATTGCCTTCCGGAATTTTAATGGTCAGCTTATAATTTCCGTATTTGTTAAAATTAAGCAGGCTCTGAATATTATCTGCATTATCACCCGGATTTGCTGAAACTATTACTTCTTCCGGTTCGGCATGTACCTTTAGTGATGGATGAAATAGTAAAAAAACTGCAAATACTAGTGTAAAACATGTAAGAAATCTTTTAGCCATTTTAATACCTCTCATGTCCCTATTTACGCCTTTTGTCTTATTATTAGCGTTTTGTTTTATTTTATCATAAATTATAATATATTAGCCTGTCTTATAGTTTACCTTATTATAACTTTCTTGTAAATATTACATATAATTTTTTCGTAGAAAATTGGTCCTTAATTAAATAAGGTTACAGTAATGCATAATCCGGGTACCGCATAAGATTAAGCAAGTAAATTGTGCAAAGAGTATAGCCATGGAACAAAAAGGATATGGTATATCAGACGAATACGGTGTGGCGCATGCTTACTGGAAAGGGGAAACGAAAAGCATAAAGTATATTGGCGGAGTTCATTTCCCCGGAGACAGAAAGTGGGAGACATGTCAGGTAATGGTTAGAGGTACTATGGAAAACCAAAGCTTTGTAATTGAAATTCAGACAGACGGAAAGAAAGCTTCTAAGGAAGAATTTGTGCTAAAGCAGGATGAAATACGGGTTATTGAAAGGAAAGTGCAAAAGTGCTGCAGCATTGATATATCCGGACAGATCAAAGCGCAAAATGCCATAAGGGCAGGAGCCAGTATTTTTGTCACCTGCAGTTACAGTTTCAGTGAAAAATATCAGACCCAGTCCGTTATTTTTAAAACAAGCGCGCAGGGAATTATATCCGTTGATAATTTATACCTGTATGCCACTCATTTATGGGAAAAATGTGAAATTTATATTGAAGGATTTGAAAAGGGAAAAGCCGGATACATGTTAACTTTAATAAGTAACGGAGAAATAGACAGGAACGGAAAGTTTGAATGGCTGGAATTAAGAGATGGCCAATCCAAAACTTTTTCCGTTGAACTGGGCAGGAAAGTTTCTGTCATTGTGGCAGGATATATTGTCAGTTATTCGCAGGCCGGAACCAAAACGGTTATTACATTAACCGGAATGTATAAATAAAGGTGGTGCTATGAAAGAAGCAGATAGCATAAAAAACATAATGTGGGCTGCTTCAAAGCTAGCTTACAGTATTGTTGACGGAAAACTTCCGCCGGATTACAAAACCAGAATGGATTATCATTATAAGAACATTCAGGACAATTGTTACAAAATGGCAGAGTTTATAGGAGATGTCTATACTTACACCGGAGGTGTCGAAAGGATTCATGCGGGCCTTGTGGGAATTTCAAAAACAGGGGTTATCATAGCCCTTCGGGGTACCGATGGAAATGATACAGAAATCGGAAATTTCATAGACTGGGCCAACAATTTTCTTGCAGTACAGGTACCATTTGCCCCCTTTGGCCAGGGCAACGTCCATTTGGGTTTCCTTAATGCAGTACTTAGCATAAAGGATGCAATAATTGAAAAAACCAAGGAACTGTTATGGTACGCGCATTCAGATGGAGAATCACCAACTGTCTATATAACCGGCCACAGTAAAGGCGGTGCCATGGCTGCCCTTATGGCCAAAATATTAAAACAGCAGATAAGGAATGAAATCAGGGTAATTACCTTTGGGGCTCCAAGATCCGGAGACAGTATTTTTCGCCAGCATTATGGGCTTTATCACATCCGGTACGAATCTTTTCTGGACATTGTACCCCATTTATATTTTACGGAACAGGAACTGGAACTAATTCCCAGACTTGGCCCGCTGTATCAGATTTTATCTCCTTTGCTTTTTTTACCTGCCTACGCACCGGTTGGGTCAGGCATATGTATCTACAAGCCAAAAGGAAACATTGAATTTCTTCCCTGGGAAACTGACAATCCCCTGGAAGAAAAACTAAATTCATTCTGCGGTATTAACCAGGTAATTCTAAACGGTAATTTTGAGATTTTTTTGGAAGCTCACAGTGATGATTATTATTAAATCAGCAGGTCCTCCTTTGACTTAAAAGGAAGGAATACCTGTTTTAATCCTGCTTATTCTCAACCTGTTTAAATGTTACTTCATAAGCCCCCATAGAAGCCATGGCAACGATAATCGCATTTAGCATATTTAAAACGGTACGTTCCAATGTAATATGCCCGGTAAAATATTCTACAAAGAACAAAAGAAAAAAGGCAATAAAATATACCACATATCTGGTATGAATTTTCCATACTTTATCTAACGGTATTTTTAAGAACTGGACGATTAAGGTGGTTGCCGCTACGGCTCCTGCCATGGTGCTGAGAAATTCCCAGTTCATAAAATTATTCATAGGCGGGTTGGTCATATTCTGGCTCCTTTCTTGCTTTGGTTTGGAAACTGGAAAAGTTTTTTTATTTTTTGTACTTGTCTAATTCTATTATAAAGAACAGCCGTTTTATTACAATTATTTTTGTCTCATCTACAGATTTTTTGCCTGTTCTACCCATAACAAAAAGATGATTGGATTTTATTTGGGATTTGAAATATATTTTTTATAAACAGGTTTTTAAAATGGTAACTTTATCCGATAATCCATATAAAGGTAATAATAAGGTGATTGGATGATAATTGATATTGATATAAAAATAGCAAACAGCAAAGGTAAGCTTATACATACTTTTTCCAAAAGGTTTAACGAAAGGCTGGATTTGTCTGATATAGAAAATAGTAACAGCAAAATAAAGGATTTTGAGGATTTCCTTGCCGAATACTTAACAGAAAGCGGTAGAATAGTCCGTAAAAAGTTAATTGATCAAATGTCTGAAAACCCGCAGAGTAATCCAAACAGTGCCAATGAAGATAACTTTTTATGGGATGATACGGCTTTAGATGTTTCAGACAGCGAGATGGAATATCAGATACGGATTGGAAAAAATAAGGTAATAGCAGGGAAAATACCATTTCAGCGTCTAAACCGATTAAATTCGGTAACGGATGCTTTGGATATGGCAGAGGACGCATATCTTGGCATGTCCGATATGCAAATCGGAGAGGATAAGGACATGTATAAAGATTTACAAACAGGCTTTCTGCAGCCGGGTTACAGTAAGAAGGACATATCCGGAGATTTTGTCCGGAATCTTGAAAAGCTGATGATTCAGGCAATCCAAAAATACGAATCATGTTTTTATCATACGGATATAGAAAAAAAGAAACCCCCTTACGATTATTCCCAGTAGTTTTTTTGGTTCTAAACTTTATATTGGGGTAAGATAAAAAAATAATAGGCATAGGTTAACATTTTTCTGTATAATAAGTTCACCACAAACTTTATAAGAAAGGATGTTACCTATGCCTACAAATGATTTTACATCAAAACTTATCGGTTTGGAAGATGCTATTATAGAAAATATTGAATGTTCCAATGATAAAACTGTGATCCATTTCTCTTTAATGAGAAAAACCGTCACATGCCCGTTTTGCTCTTCACCAACAAACAAGATTCATGATTATCGTGTCTCCTATATTAAAGACATCCCTATCCTGGGTAATCATACAACCCTTGCATATAGAAAGCGCAGATATCATTGTGATTGCTGCAACAAGCATTTTTATGAACCCTTTTCTCTTGTTCCAAAACATTGCCGCACAACCACACGCCTTGCATGGTATTGCATAAATTTTCTCGCAGATAAAATAAGTGTGCAGTCTGTCGCAAAACATAATGGCGTTTCACCATCATTCATTTTTAGAAGAATGAAAGATATCAGCTTCAGTAAGCCCAATCGCCTTCCACAAGTTCTTTCTATGGATGAATTTCGAGGCAACGCTGGCGGTCAGAAATATCAAGGAATACTTACTGACCCGGTAAAGCATAAAGTATTTGATATCCTGCCAAGCAGATCTCAGGCATCCTTAATTACATATTTTAAAACCTTTTCAAACCGCAAGGATGTAAAATATTTTATTATGGACATGAATCAATCTTATAGAGAACTTGCAGAAACATTTTTCCCGAATGCCAAGATTGTCATAGATCGGTTCCATTATGTAAGATATGTCACATGGGCTCTTGAAAATGTGAGAAAGCGGATTCAAAAGTCCATGCATCCTAGCAAACGGAAGTATTTTAAGCGAAGTAGAAGAATTCTCCTGTCACATTATAATAAGCTTAACGAAGAATCTAAACAGGCACTAGAAATAATGCTTACGCAGTCAAATGAGCTTGCCGTTGCATATCACTTAAAAGAAAAGTTTTATGAATTTCTTGCATCAAAAGACAGAGACGAAGCAGTAAAGCGACTTAAATTCTTTATTTTAGCAGCACAGGCCAGTGATTTGAAGGAATTTAAGCCTGTACTAACTATGCTGGGTAACTGGTCAAAATACATACTAAATTCATTTGATTGTCCTTATACAAATGGTTTTACAGAGGGAATAAACAATTCAATAAAAGTAATTAAAAGAACAGCATATGGATATAGAAATTTTGTGAGCTTCAGAAACAGAATTATGTTAGCCTTATCATAAAAATAACCGGAGAAAATATATCCCTCCGGTTATAAAAATCATTTTACCCCAACTCTTGACAAAGAGCCGGTTTTTTTAGTGTGCTCAAAAATAGCTATTAGAACTTAAAGACATTAAAATAGCTCTAAGTCTAGTAATGGAGCATGATTCAAAGGAATCATACCCCAAAACTTGACAAAGAGCCTTTTTTTTGGTTTAACCGTAAGGGGGTTAGTCATATCGAAAAACTTAAGCCTATTTGATTATGGTTTTTCCACCCATGTAAGGCTGAAGAACTTTAGGAATATTGACAGAACCGTCAGCGTTTAAGTTATTTTCAAGGAAGGCTATCAGCATTCTTGGAGGGGCAACTACGGTATTGTTTAAAGTATGGGCATAATATTTTCCTCTTTCTCCCACGACACGTATTTTCAGACGGCGTGCCTGAGCGTCTCCTAAGTTGGAACAGCTTCCCACTTCAAAATATTTTTTCTGTCTTGGGGACCAGGCTTCTACGTCAATGGATTTTACCTTCAAATCCGCTAGATCACCGGAACAGCATTCTATGGTTCTGACCGGTATATCAAGGGAACGGAATAAATCAACCGTATACTGCCACAGTTTGTTAAACCAGTCCATACTGTCTTCCGGTTTACATACCACAATCATTTCCTGTTTTTCAAACTGATGGATTCTGTAAACGCCTCTTTCCTCCAGACCATGAGCGCCTTTTTCCTTACGGAAGCACGGAGAGTAGCTGGTTAAAGTCTGAGGCAGGGACTCTTCCGGAATAATTGTGTCGATAAATTTACCAATCATGGAATGTTCGCTGGTTCCGATAAGGTACAAATCCTCTCCCTCAATTTTATACATCATGGCATCCATTTCCGCAAAGCTCATAACACCGGTAACCACATCGCTTCGTATCATAAACGGAGGGATGCAGTAAGTAAAGCCACGATCAATCATAAAATCTCTGGCATAGGAGAGTACGGCAGAGTGAAGCCTTGCAATGTCACCCATCAGATAATAGAAACCCTGACCTGCCACTTTTCTGGCACTGTCCAAATCAATGCCGTGTAATCTTTCCATAATTTCCGTATGATAAGGAATTTCAAAATCCGGTACGACCGGTTCGCCATAGCGCTTAAGTTCCACATTTTCACTGTCGTCTTTTCCAATAGGAACACTGGGATCAATAATATTCGGAATGGTCATCATAATTTTTTTAATTTTTTCCTGAAGTTCGCTTTCCTTTGCCTCTAATTCAGCCAGATGTTGTGTATCCAAAGTAATTTGTTTTTTTAAGGCTTCCGCTTCTTCTTTTTTCCCCTGAGCCATTAAGCCGCCGATTTGCTTTGATACTTTATTTCTTTTTGAACGAAGTGCATCTGCTTCCTGCTTTGTTTTTCTGCTTTCGGCGTCCAAAGCGATAACTTCATCCACCAGTCCCAGTTTGCTGTCCTGAAACTTGTTTCGAATATTCTGTTTTACAATTTCGGGATTTTCTCTTACAAATTTTAAATCTAACATAATTTTCCTCCTTAATTTGTAATGCTGTCTTTTACTTGAGAAATGAATAACAATTAATGTTAAGATTTTGCGATAAAAAATCAAAAAAAAATTCTTTCACCACATATTGTAAAATATGGGACGAAAGAATTCCGCGTTGCCACCCAAATTGCCGTTTAAAAAACGACCACTCGACAGTAGGATAAAGGGTACTAACCTTCCGATTCCTCACCGGCAGCTCCAAAAGTGGAAAGATTTAATATTTCACCGGTTTACACCAACCACCGGCTCTCTGAAGAAACTCTTAAATCGTAGCTTTTATCATCGCTGTTGTTTCCTTATTTTCTTTTTATTTTTTTTATTATATACCATATTTTTTAAATTAACAAGGCTAAATTTTGACATTTCTTATTTTCCATTAAGTTACCCTAAATGCCAATTTGGTAATTTCTGATTTATCTGAGAGTTTCATTCATACTGCCGGTCCGGTATCCTTTTAAGTCCAGGGCAGTGTAAGCAAAACCAATTTTTTTGAAACATTCGTTAATATATTGCATATAATCAACATTAAAAAACTTTGACATTTCGGATGGAGATACTTCGATTCTAGCAATATCCCCGTGATGTCTTACCCGAACCTGTTTAAAACCTTCATCCAAAAGAAGCTGTTCCGCTTTGTCAACTTGCTCCAGTTTTTTGCGGGTTATCTTTTGACCATAAGGAAATCTGGAGGAAAGACAGGCAAAAGATTGTTTGTTCCAGGTTGGAAGTCCCATCTCTTTTGATAAAGTACGAATTTCTTCCTTGGTTAAACCGGCTTCTCTTAAGGGGCTTATAACGCCGTGTTCGGAAATTGCCAAAAGGCCCGGACGGTAGTCGCTTAAGTCATCGCAATTTGATCCTTCAGCAATATGGGTAATGCCATATTTTTTTGCAACGTCACTGATTTTATTGAAAAGCTCATTTTTACATAAATAACAACGGTTTACCGGATTATCGGCAAAGCCTTCTACTTCAAGTTCCTCTGAAGTTATTATCTCATGACGGATACCATATTTTTCTGTAAATTCTTTTGCTTCTTTATATTCTCTTTCCGGATATGTAGCGGAACGGGCGGTTACGGCCAAAACATTGGAGCCTAAAACGTCAAAGGCCGTTTTTAAAAGGAAGGTGGAATCAACTCCGCCGGAAAAAGCAATGGCAACACTTCCTAAGTTCCTTAAATTTTCTTTTAATAAATTGTATTTTTCCTGTATACCCATAAAACACGCCTTTCTTATTAATAACAAATGTATGACTGCTGTTTATTATAACTAAATTGATATGATTAATCATATAACAGATTATATTTGTTGTCAATATAACTCCTGTCACATAAAATTTTGGAATGAATTATTTTATTTTATTTTATTGTCTAATCTGTAAACAGAATAGGGAGGTCTCTTATGAATAAATTACTACGGTCCGTTAGGTTTATAATTTGCTTAGTTTTATCGGCATAACTATTATCGCTTGTGAAAAAAAGAACCGATTACAGAAACCGGTTGGGTCATAACCAAAAATGGAATGTGGATAAGTTAAACTGCCTATACTTTAACATGAATATTAATAAGGAAAGTTTTCTATATTATACTTATCAATAGATATTGGTCCTCTCATGACAGTTCTTATAATTCGTAATACTCCGGTTTCACTGGCCCTTATTCTCCAGTCAGCCATTAATATTTTGCCGTCAATAATTTCGATACAGGTAATGCCCTTGGTATGAATACAGCAGCCGGTATTAAAATACGGGAGTTCTTTCGGCTTTGGGAAACGGGGCCTGTGGGTGTGGCCACAGATAAGCATTTTTTTGTGTTTGCGGATCCACTTTTTGTATGTTTTCTCAATTTTGTGCCTTTATATAGATTTTTTGCAGGACTGGCCGGGTTATGAAATCCTACCACATGAAGATAACGCCAGAAATACCGCAGCATAAACATGGAGACAGCCCATAACTGGTCATTCATCAGATCACCCTGATGACCGTGAACAATAAAGATTTCTTGGTTGCTCGCTTTATTTTTTAAAACCAATGCTTCATATGGTATAATGCCGGAAAAAGATCCTGTTTGTTCTGGTTATATTCGTCATAATACTGATAATAATTCTTTTTCACAAACGGCTTGTTTTTCAGATAAATATTATGATTCCCATACAGGACCCG
>JBKEEJ010000023.1:0-41862 GCA_047777345.1 Lachnoclostridium sp.
ATACTACACAGTAATAAAAAAACAAAAATTTAATTTTATTAAGGAACGGGATAAGGGATTTGCCGCTATATTTGAAACCATAGGCCAATTCTTTTACGTTTTTGCCATGTCAGGAAACGCCATAATATCGGCGCCACTTATTTCTGCGTACAGTATTGTTTCAATTATTCTTTCACGTATTTTTTTGAAAGAAAAACTGTCAAAAAAGCAATATGCAATTATTCTGTATGTAATAGCAGGAATTGTCATGCTCGGAATATCCGATGAATTATAGATTATAATAGACAACTTATTATAACAAGATAGTTTAACAGGATAGCATGAATGGCAGGTATCAGTCCTTAAAAGGGAACCGGCTGCTTTGGTCTGTGTCTTCACAGAAATACTGCTTTTTGTGGAGACATAGATTTATAAAAAAAGAATTTGCAGAGGTAGTATCTATGTATAAGAAACAGAGGACATTTTTCATTGTTTTTTTTTGTAGTAATATTGATATCGCTTTCAGGATGTAATAGCAAGACTGATAGCAGGACATTTTCCCTTGATTCAGGCAGATATGTTCCTGACTATACCGAAGATGAGAAAGATATAAATACTGTGCCATATATCCTTATCGATAAAGACAAATTTTCAATTATTCAGGACATTGCCGTGTCCTATCAACCTTCAGGAACACTGATCAGAAAAGGTAATGAAGTCGTGATGGAAACAGTATTTGCAGGCGAAAGCTACAAATGGGTATTTACCCTTAAAGATAACAATAAATTGAAATTTGTTCTGAAAAAATCAGTTATTCCAAATAACCATTTTGAATGGGAAGACGAAAGATTATTTTCTCTAACAGAAGAATAGGCAAGAGTAGTTTCACACAAATACCGGTTTGTAGAGGAGATTCAGGTCTCCTCTACAAATATGTTAATAATCAACCATTATTAGTGGCCAAGCCATATAATTATACTTTAATTTAGTGGAATCAACATTCTGAATGAAATACAATTCTGATAGTTAAGAAATGCCAAATTTCGTTTGGGCACCATTTGGTGCCTTCGTATTGTCATTTTTCGGAATAGTTAATAAAGTCTTTTTCTTCAAGTTCGTAATCAACAAAAGATTGGTAATTCCCCAGCTGATCTTTCCACGCATTTTCATTTACGCCCCGTTTCCGAAAACCCAGTTTTTCATAAACATGCTGGGCTCTGTGATTATTCAGGTTGGTATCCAAAACTATCTTTTTATAGCCCAAATCCTTAAAAAGAACGTTGATTAACATAGAAAGAAACCTCTTTCCATAACCCTTTTCCTGTTTTGAAAAGTCACAAATCTTTATACCTATTTCCGCAATATTATTGCCCTTGTTTCTATAACTCATTTCGCCAACCGGCATCCCATCCACTTCAATTATAAGAGTCCGGCCGGTTTCATCTGTTTCAGTTAAAAGCTGTCTGATAATAATCCCTTCTGTCGTACCCAGTCCGTTAGGAAAACCGGCATGAGCCATAACCTTTCCATCATTCCACCATTTACACAAAATTGCAGCATCACTGGAAGTTGCGTTCCGGATTATTAAATTATTTTTCCTAATATACATGAAATATCCTCCATTAACTCTGGAGGGTTAAATAAAAGTCGCCCTCCTTAAGCTTTTTACCGTTGCTTTTAAATTTTTTCGCATCCATGTCACCCTTTCTGTTATATATATCAAAAATACAATTACTTTGAGTACACTGTTAATATTTTATCATATTTTCCTTTATATGGAAATTATTTTTTCCGCCACATAAGATTTCATTAGCAACAGGACACAATTTTTATAAATTAAAAAGGACACTGACTAAAACTAATACAGTGTCCTTTAAAATAACACTCTAAAATTTAATTACCCTTGGCTTATCGGTAAAGGAATAAAAAGTGGCAGTGGCATCCTTAAAATAGAGAACTTCTGTATTGTCATCCTCTGCCGAATACATAGATTGAAGTTCCGGATAATTGTCAAGCATATGTTTTTTTGCCTCTACCCTGTCATCCCGGATTAGCTTACCTGATACCCTAAGCCACTTTCCATCAGCAAAAGCACATATTTCCGCTTTTGGATTTGCCTGAAGTTGTTTGGATACGTCTTTTACTTTACCGGTCTGAATATAAAGCTTACCTTCAAAAATATCAACTGTGCCAAAAGGTCTTACTCTTGGCTGATCTCCTTCAACTGTAGCCAAATAATATGTTCCGCACTTCTTTAAAAACTCATAAACTTCCTGCATTTGCATATCCTCCTGTCTATCATAGAAATATGTAAAGCCACAACCTTATTTGTTTCATTGCAGCTTATTAACAAGGAGACTGTTATTCAAAACCATATTCTGCGTTCCATTGGCAAACTACTCTTCTGCCGGCAGCAAACGGACAGGTACACTTGGATTTTCTCGGATGCTCAATATCTATTAATACCTGATACGAGTCACCGCTTCCTAGCACTTTACTTTCAAATACATTTACATTAATCTGTTTTAGACGCTTGCCAATCAATGTAAAATTTTCATAACTGTATCTTTATTATAATTATAGCAATAATTCTGTAAAAATCCAATAATATTAATTTAGCGACAGCATAAGTTCGAAATTCGAAGGATTTTTCTGCGAACACAGGGTCTGGCATGCCAGACCCATTTTATATCTCATGCTTTTGTCAACCGAATTGCCATATACTGCCTTCCTGGCAAATTAATCTTAAATTTACCGCTATGTACGCCGGCATCCGTTATTGTCATATTCCATGTGTCAATAATTTCAACATGATATTTTGTATCGTCTTTAAACCAGAATTGGCGGAATGACGGGCGCATAAAGCTGTAGTAAAACAATTGATAGCCGGTTTCCTTTGCCAGTTTTTCATCTTCCGGTATGCCCACCACAGCATCCCATTCTTCTCTTCTGCTGGTATCACATTTTAATCCAAGACCGGGAGTCTGTTTTAAAATTTTAATTAAAAATTTAATACGTTTCCAGCTTTCACCGTGGAGCTTTCCGCCATGGGACCACCAGAGTATACCCTTCTCATTTAAGTAAGTCTCTCCATGACCGGGATATCCGCCTCTTACCGCTGCTTCCCATAAACGTCTTAGCATCTCTTCTCCTGTAATATTGCCCCAGCCGAACTGGATATTTCCTTCATATGCCAGCTCATCCAAAACAACTGGTTTATGATACTTATTTCTCCATTCTGTTGTAAATTCTGCTCCCTTATATAAATCCTGCCGCTGTATACTGCAGTGTGTAATCCAGTCAGCACTATGGTCAAAAAATTCAAAGCAATTATGGATAGAACGCAGATGTCCGTAAGGGTCTTCTTTCATAAATGTTCTTCCGATATAATTCCAGTCAGCCGCATTCTTATGTTCAAAAAGATCATATTCGTTGGCCATAGCCCACCATACATTTCGGAAAGCAGCCAGCCTGCTGATTAAATACCTTATATACATAGTATCCTGGTCTCTGCTCATCTGACTAAAGCCCCAGCGGTCATATGGATGGAACACAATAATATCCGCTTCTATACCCATATCCATCAAACGCTTTATGCATTTCTCAATATGCTTAAAGTGTTCCGGATTGAATCTGGTAAAATCCCAGTGGTTGCCTTCTGTCTTTCCGGTGTAATCCAAAAAGTTATCCGAAGTAATCTTGCTGTTATCTACCGGAGTTCCCACATATGGGTATGATCTTGGTTCTTTCAGATTGTAATCATAATGTTTTGGAAATATGCAGAAACGTATTTTATTAAATCCTGACTCTTCCAAAGACCGATATGTTTCCTCAATTAATTCGTCACTTTGTAATTCCCATACGTAACATGTGGTTCCCACAGGATAGTAAGGTGTTTTATCTGCATACTGAAAATGAAAAGTGTTTGCCACAGATACCGGTCCGTGATTTCCTTCGGAAGGTTCTGTTACTTCAAATGTTCCCTCATAGGTCTCATCGGCAAAAGTACCTTGTATTTTGTAAGTATAGGTACCCGTATAGGATGGCATGAATCTGACGATATATTGTCCTTGCCCGTCATAAAATCCTCTTATTGTCTTTTCTTCCTGTTCTCCTTTAAAAATCCCTACTATTTCATAATCTATAAAAGGATTTCCATCGTCATGTCCCTGGCCAATCCACTCAAATATACCCCATCTTTCAACACTTTTTGTTACTTTCATATTTCACCTGTTCCTTTCTTTTTTGTAAGTACCTTCTCCACAGCCACTTTCCAGCCCGCATATTTTTCATCCGCAATTTCTCTTTCAAGAAGTGGTACATATAATTTTCTGCCGGAAGAATTCCAAAGTATACTGGTATTATATAGCCCTGCAGACAAACCTGCAACATATGCTGCCCCCATGCCGGACAATTCTTCGATTGGGGCAATGTTAACCGTTTTTCCCGTAATATCACTTTGAAATTGCATAAGATATTCATTTTTAGTGGGGCCCCCATCGGCACGTATTTCCGTAATGTCAATCCCCGCATCTTCCTCCATAGCTTTTACCACATCCCCAATTTGATATGCGATGCTTTCAAGAGCTGCTCTTACCAGTTCGTTTTTACCTGTTGTTCGGGTAATCCCGTAAATTATCCCCATGGCATCACTGTCCCAGTATGGTGCCCCAAGGCCGGTAAATGCCGGTACAAGGTAGAGCCGGTCATTCTGAATTGCTTTTTTAGCCAAAGCCTGTGTCTGACCCGGACTTTCAATAAGTTTCACATCATCTTTTAGCCAGGTTATAGTAGCACCTGTGTAATTAATGTTTCCTTCCAGGACATAGTTCACTTTCCCATTGATTTTCCAGGCAAGGGAAGTTACCAGGCCATTGTGAGAAAAAGCAGCCTTTTCTCCCAAATTCATCATAACAGACGAGCCTGTTCCATAGGTTGCCTTTAACATTCCCGGATTAACACAGCCCTGTCCGAATAAAGCGCCATGGGAATCACCCAACACACCATAAATCGGTATTTTCCTGTTTAAGAATCCATCTAAGTTTGTCTCACCAAAATATGCGTCAGAATCCGTTACTTCCGGTAACAGATGCATCGGAATATGAAAGGCATTGCAAAGTTCCTGATCCCAGCTAAGTGTACGGATATTAAAAAGCTGGGTTCTTGATGCATTGGAATAATCGGTTTTATAAGAAACACCGTTTGTCAGGCGATACACCAGGTAGGCATCAATGGTACCTATGTAAAGATTATTCTCCGTAATTGCTTTTTTCGCAGCTTCCACATGTTCCAAAATCCATCCGATTTTTGCAGCCGGAAAATAGGGCGAAAGCCGTATTCCGGTCTTTTCCAGAACAGTTCCTGCTAATCCGGCCTTTTCTACCCTGCCGCAAATGTCAGTGGCACGACTGTCCTGCCATACAATTGCCGGATACAATGGCTTTCCTGATTTCTCCCAGACAAGGGAAGTTTCTCTTTGATTGCTTATCCCCAAAGCACAGATATTATCTTTATGGATTTTTGCATCTTCTACTACTTTGCGGATACTGAGTAAAGTGTTTTGGTAGATTTCTTCCGGATTATGCTCCACCCAACCAAGCTCATTGATTATCTGTTTATGAGGTGTATCCGCTCTGGCAATCAGTGTGGCATTTTCGTCAAAAAGTAAAGCTTTTGTTCCCTGTGTGCTCTGATCTACCGCAAGAATATATTTTCCCATATCTTTCACCTCTAATTAATTGCCTTTTTTACGGCCTCCGCAATTCCCTGAGCATTCAGTCCATAATAATTAAAGACTTCTTGGGACGTACCTGTGATTGCCGGTTCGTCAGGCAGTGAAAGATTTATAACCTTTTTCGGGCAATTCTCACTGATAACCTGAGCCACCATAGAACCTAATCCGCCATAAGGAGAATGTTCCTCTACTGTTACAACGGCTTTCACATATTTGGATGTGTCAATAATGCCCTGTTTATCCAAAGGCTTTAAGCAATACATATCAACTACAGTCACTCTGATGCCTTCATCCATTAAAAGCTCTGCCGCTTCCCTGGCAGGCCTTACCATTTCACCACAGGCAATGATGGCAGCATCGGCAAAGGATTTTACAATTGGCGCTCCCAAAGGATTTTTTGATATAAGGTCCCCATTTATTACCACAGTTGCGTGATCCATTTCAAAAGGGCAGTTATCCTCCGTATACACATCTTCCACAGGGTTTCTTCCTACTCTGATATAGGCCGGTTTCTCATCCTGTAAAAGCGCTTCAAAAAGTTTCCTTGTCTGATGTCTGTCAGAGGGAATATATACTCTCATATTGGGAATAGCAGACATACAGGCTATATCCTGGGTGGAATGATGGCTCATACCAAGTGCACCGTAACTGATTCCTCCACTGATGCCGATTAACTTTACGTTTGTATTGGAATAAGCGCAGTCTACCTTAACCTGCTCATAACTTCTGGTTGAAAGAAAGCTTGCAGGAGATGCCGCATAAGGTTTCTTTCCTACTTTTGCAAGTCCTGCCGCTATGCTGACAAGGTCCTGTTCCGCAATACCAACTTCTATTGACTGGTCAGGAAAGTTTTCAAAGAAAGGGGAGAGAGATGCGCTGCCTCTCGAATCACTGCATAGCACAACCACATCTTTGTCTTTTTTGGCATGTTCCATAAGCACATCACATATTACTTTTCTGTTTGGTATCTTGTTCATGACAGGAATGCCGCCTTTCTCTCGTTAAAATCTTTTACAATCTGTTCATATTCTTCGGCTGTGGGCACCTTATGATGCCAGTTCGCTTTATTCTCCATGACAGCAGACCCGCAGCCCTTTATCGTATTTGCGATAATACAGGTTGGCCTTCCTTTGACCCCCTTTGCATACTCAAAAGCCGCATCCACAGCGTCAAGGTCATTTCCATCTGTCTGAATCACATGCCAGCCAAAGCTTTTAATTCTGTCCTCTAATACTTCATGTGCCATAACATCCTCCGTACATCCTGAAATCTGCAGCCTGTTACGGTCAATAATAGCACATAAATTGTCCAGCTTATACATGCCGCCTGCCATAAAACCTTCCCATACGGAGCCCTCGGCCAGTTCTCCGTCACCCATTAAGACATATGTTCTGTTCTTTCTGCCATTCATCCGATTTCCATAGGCTATTCCCACACCAACGGAAAGCCCGTGTCCAAGGGAACCGGAATTCATCTCAATACCAGGCAATTTATTGTTTGGGTGTCCGATGTATTTTGAACCAAATTTGGAATAATTTTTCTTTACATCATTCAGATCCAAAATGCCTTTGGCACATAACACTGCGTAATATGCCTCCACAGCATGTCCTTTGCTTAAAATAAAATAATCTCTGTTTACGTCGTCAAGATTATCTTTTGAAATATTCATTTGATGAAAATACAAGGAAACAAGGATTTCCATAATGCTCATATCTCCGCCGATATGGCCGCCAGCTCCCGCCATAATAATATCAAGCACATCTTTTCTAAGGTCATAAGCTTTTGCTTTTAAGTTTTCCATATTTTGCTCTTTTACTCCTTTTTCCCCAAGGCATTGTTTTAATATCCAAGAAAAAACTTGAACGTTTATACCTCATCAAAAACAACATCTTCGCCATATAAATAGGCTTTTACCTTTTCTTCAATTGGATCATAAAAATCAGGTTTTACTCCGATATATTTGCAGGCCTCATACAACACAGGGACCACATCCTGATGGATAGCCACACAGTGATGAATGTAAGGGCCTTCTACAATTTTTGCTTCCAGCCTTTTCAGATTATTTACCTCTACCCAAAGATAAGTTCCCTTCGTATAAGGCCCATCGATTCCCTTGGCATGGCCTAAAAGCAGCGAATATTCGCCATTATCTCCGTCAAACCTTGCCAGTGTCAACAGACCATGTTTGGCCTCAGCCGAAACCGCACCGTTATGTTTAAATGCTACCGGAACACAGATAGTAGGCTTTTCTTTTGCTACTGAAACAGGCCATGGGCCACAGTGCTGCAGTAATTCTCCGTTCTCATTGTCAGGATGGCGCACTGTCCAGTCTGCAAACATTGCCCTGTTCCTGCCCATACTTGCCGCTTCCACCAAAAGTTGGGTAATGGCCCCATGTATGTCTGTTTCACAAACAACGGGTAATCCTTCCTCATTTAAAAGAGCATTGGCAGCACAAGGCATAATGCCAATCTCATCCTGCAATGCGTTCCAGCACTGGATTGCGATTGCCTTGCAGCCGTAATGTTTGGCAAGGTTTCTCATGGCTACCTTAAGTGCGGCCACATTGGTTAATAAATCTTCCGTAATATCACAGTTCATGTTCTTATGACAATACTCCACCACTTCGGATACTTTTTCTGCTTCTTTGTCTTTTACCCTTTTAATCTCTTTTGTCAGTTCTGGAAGTGGTATGGGGGCTAGCTGTACATTATATTTTTCAAGAAGCTCTCCTTCGTTACACATGGTACTCCAGAAGTCAAAAGGTCTTGGTCCTATCTGAAGAATCCGCATATTTTTAAATGTGTCCACCACATTGCATACCGCTATGAAATCTCTTATGCCTCTCTCAAAAGCAGTATCCTCTAACCTGCAGTTGGTCATATATGTAAAAGGAATGCCAAATCTTCTTAAAACCTTACCTGTGGCAAACAACCCGCACTGAGAATCCCTGAGTCTGATACCGTTTGGTTCAGGCCTCTCATCTCTTGGCCCCCACAGTAACACAGGCACCTTAAGTTCTTTTGCAAGTCTTGCGCATTCATACTCTGTTCCAAAATTGGCATGGGGGAAAAATATTCCTTTCACACCATATTGCTTAAACTTTTCTGCAATTTTTACACGGTCCTCATCGTTATAGAGAAGCCCCTCCTCATTAATGTCTTTAATATCCACATATTCGATTTCCAGTTCGTCCAGCCGTTTCCTTGTAAGATCTGCGTATTTAACGGCATCCGGCGCGCTAAATATATTTCTTCTGGTGGGAGCAAACCCTATTACTATCTTTCCCATTTGTTCTTATCTCCTTTCTATGTATTTTAACATTACTCTGCTTCCAATATGTTTTTTGCGTATCCTGATTATTGTTATGACTTAACAGCACCTGCCACGCCTTCTACAAAATATCTTTGGAAAATCAAATATACGATCATAACAGGTATGACAGATATAAGTACTCCTGCACACAGATACCCATAATCCGTTCCATGCTCACCTACAAAGGTAAGCAACCCTACGGGTACCGTTTTTAAGGCATTATCATTAATGATAACCGATGCCAGCAGGTATTCGTTCCATGTTGCAAGAAAGTCTGTGATAAAAAGTGTTGCTATACCTGGTTTTGATATTGGCAAGATCACCCTTATAAAAGTCTGCCATTTGGAAGCCCCGTCTATATATGCTGCCTCGTCAATTTCTTTTGGAATTCCTTTCATAAAACCATGCATGATAAGGACCATAAAAGAGATACCAAAACCGATATAGACATAAAACAATCCGAAATAAGTATTAATCAAATGTAGTTTATTATAGACGATATTAATTGGTACTAATGCGATTTGCATCGGAAGCATCATACCGATTAAAAAGAAAATAAACCAGCCTGTCGCATGTTTTAAATTAAGTCTTGTCAAGGCAAAAGCGACCATGGAAGAAACAAATATTCCTAAGGGTACCTTTAGCAAACAAATAAACAGGTCATTTTTCATGTACTGAAAAAGTCTTCCTTTTATCATAGCATTAATGAAATTGCTCCAGGCAGGCTTTTGTGGCATCTGGAATAATCCCAGTCCGCTAAAAAAATCCTGTTTTGATTTTATAGCTGTAAAGAAAAGCGTTATAATCGGTACAATCCAGATGATTGCCAAAAGAATAAGAAACAAATATTTTAAAAACAATTTAAAATTCTTTTTTGCTTTACCTTCCATAATTTATCTCCATCAATCCTTTCTTGCAGTAAAAGATAAGTATGGAACAATGACAAATAACATCATCAAAACCATAACAATTGCTATAGCAGTACCATAGCCCACATTGTTGTATGCAAATACCTGATTATACATATAGGATGCAAGCACCTGCGTAGCATTATTAGGTCCGCCATCTGTGAGAGCTTTTACAATGTCATATACCTTCATTCCCGAAATAAACAAGGTAGAAATAACCATGATAAACGTATCCTTCATTAAAGGTACTGTAATTCTGAAAAACTTCTGAAACATACCTGCCCCATCTATATCCGCCGCTTCCAATACATCCGGTGATATAGACTGTAATCCCGCAATAAAAAGAATCATTGGCTGTCCGATAGACTGCCATAATGAAGCGAAGAACAAAGCATATAATGCTGTTTTCGGTGTTGATATCCATGTCTGGGAAAATTTAAGTCCCAGAGCTTTAGCAAACTGATTAATAAAACCGAGCTGTGGATTATAGATCCACCTCCAAATAATACCTACTGCCACGGCAGAAATAACACTTGGAAAGTAAAAAAATGCACGGAAAAATGTTCTTCCTATAAACTCTTTGCTAAGCAATACTGCCAGCCAGAGAGATACTATCGTACAAAGAACTACTGTCAGCATTAACCACATAACTGTATGTTTAAAAGAAACCCAGAATATCGGATCCTTTGCCAGCGATACATAATTAGCCAAGCCAACGAATTTCATGTTTCCGATTCCCGTACCAGTATGTAAAGAAATATAAAGTGAATATAGCACCGGAAAAATAATAACGGAAATATAAATTATAAATGCCGGAAGCATAAATAAATACGGTGATATCGAATATTTTTTGCTATTCATATCGCTATATCTTCTCCTTTATAGAAAAGAGGCATTGTTCCATGCCTCTTTTCTTTGTTGTTAATTTACTGTTCAATTATTTACTCTGATATGCCTCAATTGCTGCCTGTATAGCCGGAGCTGCTTCAGCCGGTGTAGATTCGCCGTTCGCTATAGCATCCTGATAATTGAAAAGTACGTCTGCAACTTCTGCCGGAAATGCCTGGTCTGTAATAGTAAATGTACCATTTTTAGATGCCGTATCAAGCATGTCCTGTACATGAGGATTTACAGTACTGTCTACTGGGTCTGCATTATTGTAAGGAAGTGGTAAGTTATAATATGTAGGATATTCTTTTGTTGCCTCATTGCTGAATATAAAGTGCATATAAGCCATTGCCGCATCAAGTTCAGCTTCTGTCAATTTGGCAGAGAACTGAGTCATCTCAGCAAATGCTGACATACGTCCTGTTCCATTCGGGAACGGGAACCAGGATACATTATCCAGTGTTACCCCATTATTTTGCAGAGTAGAATCATACCACTGTCCCTGAATATCCATGGCTGCGGTTCCCTGTGCAAATGCCATATAAGTATCATCCGGATTAGCAGTTACGAAACCATCAGGGAAATATCCATTCTGACAATAAGTCTGATATCTTTCAAAAGCCTTTACTACCGCATCATTATCCCAGCTTGTTGTAAGAGCCTGCAGTGAATCATGTGTATCTGCTCCTGCTTCTGCTTCGATAAACTGCTCGATTAGTCTCATTACATGCCATCCGTTAAGTCCCGCTGTTGAAATGGGGGTATAACCATGTTCTTTTAAGGTAGCACAGACATTGTCAAATTCTTCAATGGTGGTAGGTACTTTCAGGCCACATTCTTCAAAAATATCTGTTCTGTAAAACATACCGATTACATTAAATGATGTGGGATAACCACTTATCTGATCGCACAGCTTTACAAGCGAAAGGGCTCCTGCATTTACGCTTTCATTCCAGCCATGTTTATTTGCATATTCTGTAAGATCGTATGTTAAACCATTTTCCACATAGTACTGTCCTAAAGCTCCTCCCCAGTTAAACCACATGGATGGCATGGAATCTGACTGAGCCGCTGTCTTACAGGCATCTTTAATACCATCTGTATCATAGTAAGAAACTGTAACCTGTACATTAGGATTCTGTTGATTCCAGATTTCTGTCAATTTGTCAGTTCCTTCCTGTCTGGTATTCAGATACCAGAATGTTAAATTCACAGGATCCCCTGTATATTCAGAACCATATTTTTTTGCTGCTTCCTCAAGAGCAGATAATTTTGTTGTTTTACTTGATTCGGTTTCGGAAGTACTGTCAGCGCTGTCTGCTTCGCTTTCCACTGCGGTATTGCTTGTGTCTGTGGTACTGCTTTTCGTACTACCGCCACATCCTGCAAGCATTCCAACTGTCATTGTCCCCACAAGTACTGTTGCTAATACTTTCAATAAAGACTTTTTCATTTAATCTACCTCCTGATATTTTATGGATAAAGCTTTTGTACCCCCCCGTCTCTATTTCAATTCTATGTAATTGATTTACTATTGTCAATAAAAATTTACTAAATTATAGCATTAAATTAAGTGAATTATTCTGAATTTAATTAAAATAATTAAGTTATTCCGTATCTTTGTATGCATTTTGTATATTTTATAATAATTATTTTAAAATTTTTAGTTGTATTTGTTATATTATGTAATTTTTTTCCTTTTGTTCAAAGCATCGTATTAACTTAATTCATTTCTTGACATTTAAGTAGTTTTTAAATATAATTTAGTTGTAATAAGTAAATTAGGGGGGTATTTATTCTATGGGAATTACCGCAAAAGAATTAGCGAAAGAATTAGGAATCAGTGCGGCCGCCGTTTCCATGGCCCTAAATGATAAGCCCGGAGTCAGCACACAGACTAGAAAAAAAGTGAAAGAAGCAGCCGAACGGCTCGGATATGATTTTCATAAAATTAAGTCCAGAACAAAGACAAATGGTTTTATTTATTTTATTATTTGTAAAAGAAATGGTACCGTATTAAGTGACACGCCTTTTTTTGCCGAGCTTTCCGATGGGGTATTAAGCGAAGGAAAAAACCTGGGATATAAAATTAATACGATTTATATTTACGAAGACGAACTGGATGACAAAAAATTGGAAGATATTCAGTATTCCGATTGTATAGGTATGATTATCCTAGGCACTGAGATTACCGCACCGGCTCTCGACAAATTTGTACACCTTAATATTCCTCTTGTGTTATTAGACAGCTATATTGATAAGATTACTTGTGATTGCGTACAAATCAATAATATCCAGGGTGCTTATATAGCAACCAAGCACCTTATTCACAAAACCAAAAATCACCCGGGGCACCTGGCTTCTTCCTATCCTATCAATAATTTTCTGGAAAGAAGAGAAGGATATTTTAAGGCCATCCGTTCAAGCGGTATGTCCACGGCACAGTCCATTACCCATTGGCTGACGCCTTCTATGGATGGTGCCTACTCAGATATGAAAGAACTGATTATGCGAAAGGAACCTCTTGCATCCTGTTATTTTGCCGATAACGATTTAATTGCCGCAGGCGCAATGAAGGCATTTACGGAATGCGGTTATCGTATTCCAGAGGATATTGCTATCGTGGGCTTCGATAATGTGCCCATTTCCAGAATGACCTCGCCTTCTCTTACCACAATTAATGTTCCTAAAAAAGATATGGGATCCGAAGCCATGAGGCGGCTTCATTACAGAATACAAAATCCTAACAGTGCTTATACCAAAACCGAAATTATTACAAACTTAATTGACCGTTATTCCTGTTAAAAGCTTTAAGTCCTGAAAGTTTATAAAGCCTGATGTATTTTAAAACAGTCAGTTATCCTTTAGCCGATACCGGTTTTGTTTACAGACGGTACCAATAAAAAAATGTGCAACAGGTATCTCACACACAGATTTTTATATCTTACAAGTCAGTCAAACGGTATGTGAAGATACCTGCTGCACATTTCTGTTTCTGTATTGTATGGAAAATATAGCACAACAAATACGGCAGTGCCGGTTCATATTACTCTGTTTTTCAAAGGAACAAACCAGTCTGGATTTATCGGATTAGGTGCCAAAGTCCTTTTAAAAATTTTTTGTTTCCGAAATCTGCCAGTGCCTGGGCAAAATGGTTTTTTATTTTTAAATTAATCTGTACGCTTCTTAGGGGCATTTCGTTTGCGCACTGCATTGTTATTCTGTAATTAACCGAATCTCTGCCGTTTTCTTTAGCCAGCATTTTTTCAAACCGACGATACATAAGACGAATGAAAAAAGCGTCACCTGCAATCTCTGCTATCGTGCTGTTTACAGTATAAGGTTTGCCTGCTTTTTCCGCCGGTTTATATGAAAGGGTATTTAACCATTCCTTGCGGCTTATTTTAACATTGTACCAGGTTTCCCCACCGTCATAGGAAAGTCCTTTTACCGGAATTGTTAAAACCTGTCCGCCGATTTCAACGGTATATTCGCCGGCATATACTTTCCAGCCCTTATCCCAAACGGCAAAACACCTGTCATTGAGTTCAAAGCTTACTTCCCTGGATTCACCCGGCTTTAAAAATACCTTGGTGAAACCTTTCAATTCACGAAGTGGCCTGTGTATTCCATTCTGGGGACTTCCAATAAATAAAAGCACCGCCTCACCACCCTGGCGTTTTCCTGTATTGGTTACGGTAACATAAACTTTATTATCCTGTATATGAAGGTTTGAATAGGAAAAAGTGGTATAAGACAAACCAAATCCAAATGGGAAACGCACAGGAACATGATATTTTTCATAATACCTGTAACCAACATAAATTCCTTCCCGATATTCTGCGTTTCGATTTTTCCCTCCAAAGAAAGAACTGCTGGGACAATCCTCATAATTCAAAGGCCAGGTTTCGGCCAATTTCCCGCATGGGTTTGCCTTTCCGGTCAGAAGGTTAAACAGGGCACCTGCAGCCGCCTGCCCGGCAAGCCCCATATAGAGAATGGCTTTTACCTTGTCTGCCCAAGGCACTTCTACGGCACTTCCACAACACAGGACAACAATTACATTAGGGTTTGCGTCAGCCAAAGCGTCTATGACCTTATTCTGTCCCTCCGGCAGTTTCATATGAGGCCGGTCAAGGCCTTCGGCTTCATAAACATCAGGCAAACCTGCCACAACAATGACTTTTTTAGCGCTGTTTGCTACCTGGACAGCTTCTTTTAACAAATCATCTGTCGTATTACCGTACTCGTCATAGCCACTTGCAAACTGGACTTTCGGAAAATACGGCAACAAACGGTCTACCTTTATTGGGTTTACTTTGCTGCTTCCGTTTCCCTGTATGCGAAGTTCTTTTGCCATGTAACCAACAATTGCCACTTCATCTGTATCACAGGGAAGAATATTATCGTCGTTTTTTAGCAAAACAGCACTGTTTTCCGCAATGCGACGGGCAAGATCATTGTGTTCGTTGTAAATAACATTAAACTTTTTGTACTGCAAAGTCCAGTAAACCCTGTCAACAAAGGCAAGTATACGGGATGCACTTTTATCTATGTAACTTTCAGATAATAATCCTTTTCGGATATTTTTTAATACCTCTTTTTCGCCGTAGCTGTTTCCTCCGGGCATAGCAAGGTCACATCCTGCTTCAAAAGCAAGAGAACGGTTATTTAATGCACCCCAGTCCGTTACGACCAAACCGTCAAATCCCCATTCTTTCCGCAAAACATCCGTTAACAACCACTTATTGTCGCTGCAATATACACCGTTAAGCAAATTGTATGCGCACATTACTGCCGAAGGTTTGCCGGCCTTTACTACATATTCAAATGCGGACAGATAAATCTCCCGCAAAGTTCTCTCATCAATTATGCTGTCCGAAACCATACGATACAATTCCTGGGAGTTACAGGCAAAATGTTTGACGGCTGTTCCTATTCCTGTTTTTTCTACCCCTCTTACATAAGAAGCACCAAGCCTTCCTGACAAAAACGGGTCTTCGGAAAAATATTCAAAATTACGCCCTCCAAGGGGATTTCGCTTTATATTTATCCCCGGTCCCAGAACCATACCGATTCCCGCAGTGCCTGCTTCTTTTGCAATGGCGGTACTCATTTCCTCCACAAGTGCTTCGTCAAAGCTACAGGCCACAATGCTTTCCGTTGGAAAGCAGGTAGCAGGTTCGGATTTTGTAAACCCTAAACTGTCACCCCCGCCCTTTTGCTTTCTTAATCCATTGGGCCCGTCGCTCATCATAACCGCCGGTATGCCATATTTGGGAAAATCCTTTGTATGCCATTCGTCACGGCCGCTGCACAAAGCAATCTTTGATTTTAGAGACATTTTTTTGACTATGCCATCAATATCCAACAAAAACACCTCCGATCAATATTTTCTGGATAATCTGGCTTCGCATTCTTTACGGGTAATTTCACCATTTTAGCATTTGTATAAAACAATCGTGTTGTTACTAATTCCTATTATTTCCTCCTTAAATGAAACAAGGCCCTAAATAGAGACTGATTTTCTCCATTAAGACCTGTTTATAATTTAATATTTATTTATCATCCGGGCTTGTGCTTCCTTACGGCTGATTTCTCCGGCATTGCATTTTGCCATTAACTGTACGTCATGATCATTCAGTTTATAAAAACGTAATACAATCAATGCCAAAATAATTCCAATAGCCGGCCATACACAGCTGGCTGTCCATAATTTATCTGCAAAGCCCGCTGCCTGAACCGCATTCTCTCCTTCCACAAAGCCTAAGGCAGCCAATATGAAAGATCCAAACGCAGTTAAAAAAGCGGCCTGCAATTTTACGAAAAAAGTCTGGGTGGCAAAGGTAATTCCCGGCATATTCAATCCGCTCTTATAGTGGCCGTACTCTGCGCAGTCAGGGGTAAACATATACATAAGCACACCGGTAAAACCGCCGGGAATATTGGCAATAACCGCCATTGTCAGATAAGCAGCAAGATTTGAATATCCCACAAAATATTTTATAACAGTGACAACAAGGGTTGCAGCGGTGGCATAATAATACAGTTTAAATTTGTCTATCTTTTTACAGATCACAGGTATAATTGCTCCCATTACCACAACCGGAATAAAACTGAGTATACTGGTTATGGAAAGAATTGCTTCATTTTTCAGACAGTAGCGGGCAATATAAAGCCCCCAGTTTGATACCACATTAAAAGTACCGCTGATTAAGAACGCCAAATAATAAATCAGCAAGAATTTGTTTCCTTTTAAATAGCGAAACATATCCCTTAAACTCACATCCTGCTGTTTATCTTCCTCACTGGGCTGTATTCTTTCCTTGGCGACAAAACAGATAGGAACCATCGTAATAGCTCCGATAACAGATAACATTACTACGGTTGCGGTCCACCCTCCGATAGCCGCACGAAATGATGGAATAACAATCATAACAGCGCCAGCTGCGATCATCGCGGCCACACGTCCAATGGCATTTAGGGAAGTACGTTCTTCCTGAATATCCGTAAGGGTAGTAACAAGGCCAAAAATAGGCACATCACAAAGGGTGTATGCAGTATCCCATAACATATATGCAATAACTGCCCAGGCTATTTTAAAACCCGCAGACAGATTCGTTGGAATTGCAAACAAAATAATTGTTGTTACAGGAATACCTACCAGTGAAATTCTAAGCCACGGAATAAAGATACCCTTTTTAAAGTGTATCTTATCCATTATTCCCCCAAATATAGGGTCATTTACCGCATCCCATACTTTTACGATTAATGCAATTATGGCAACCGCAACAGCCGAAATTCCCACATCAGTAAAATATGTATTCATATACATATAAAGCAGCATGTAAAATATATTTTGTCCTAAAAAATAAAGGCCATAGCTGATAAACTCCTTACCTGTGACTTTACCATTTACTTTCCCCATATTACCGCACCCCATTTTCCGATAATTTGCTAAAATTAATTTAATTATATATACAATATAATTATAGCAAAAATATGGTAATGAGAATATACAATAACCACTGATTTATATACAAAATTACTGTTTTTATATGCAAACCGACGAAATTTTCGCATCGATGGAGATTAATATGAACAGTTTATTTTCTCAGTTTGCTGAAACAACGGAATATAAAAACAAAGGTCTTAATGAAGACTTATCTCCATTAAGACCTGTTGTCAGACGTCAATCATGTCACTTAAGGGCGTCTTTTAATTGCTGAAGGAAACCTTCGGCCTGTTCTCCTGGCATACCAAAGCAAACCAATGATTTCAACGGCATAGCTGCCAGCATTGCCTCCATCATTGCTTTTTCGCTTTCTGATTTGCTTTCTGTCTCAGCAGAATTCGAACCGGCCATATTCTTAGCTAACTCTTCCATTAATTTCTTAACGATTGGAGCTGTCCTGGGTTCGGCCATCAATTCTCCTATGGTAGTTGCCCCGGTTATATGTAATGGTATATGTTTTTTGGTCTTAAACTGTATTGTGGCATTCAACCGGATATCATCACTGGAATGTCCGATTAATATTTCATAGGTTCCGGACGGTGCATACCAATCCGAAAGTTCCTCGCAATAGTATGATAAATCACGGGCACAAATGGTCAAAGTTACAGTCTTTGTTTCTCCCGGTTCAAGAGCTACTTTTGCAAAGCCTTTCAGTTCTTTTACCGGACGTCCTGCCGTACCTGTTTTGTCACTGACATACAATTGTACAACTTCTTTTCCTGCAACTGCTCCGGTATTGGTAACATCAACGCTTACCTTAAGAAGAGTGTCATCATCCATAGCAGCCTGGGAAAGTTTTAAGTTGCTGTAAGCGAAAGAAGTATAGGATAACCCATGTCCAAATGCCCAGCGTACCGGTATTTTTTTGGTATCATAATACCGATATCCGACATAAACCCCTTCTGCATAATATACCTTTTTCCCGTCTCCCGGGAAATTCAGATAACTCGGGTTATCTTCCAGACGATAAGGGAAAGTTTCCGCAAGCCGTCCGCAAGGATTTGCCTCTCCATACAAAAGTCTGTCGCAGGCTTCCCCTACACCCTGTCCGCCTAAATACATTTCTAAAACGGCAGCCACAGAATCTGCCCAAGGAGTTTCCACAGGACTTCCGTTATGTAATACAACCACCGTATTGGGTTGAACGGCAGCTACCGCTTCAATAAGACGATTCTGGCATTCCGGCATCTTCATATTGGTTCTGTCATATCCTTCCGATTCATAGGAATCCGGAAGCCCGGCAAAAATAACTGCCACATCCGCTGCTTTTGCTTTTTCTACTGCCTCTTTAATCCTTGCTTCGTCATATTCGTCTTTGTCGTATGGGAATCCTTTTGTATAAGTTACATTGCGTCCCTTCTTCTGTGCCGCCTCTAAGGCAGAGGATACTTTGCTGGCGTTAATATGGCTGGAACCTCCTCCCTGGAATCTGGGCTTTTCTGCAAATTCTCCAATGTAAACTACTTTTTGTTCCGGTTTTATCGGAAGTACCCCATTATTCTCCAGCAAAACTGCGCATTCTGTTTCTATTTCAACTGCCTTTTCATGATCTTTATCCCTGTCAAAAACTGCTTCCGGATGCTTATGATCCACATAGGAAAAGATAACATGCAAAATACGTTCTACTGCTTTATCCAATACTGCTTCATCCAGTTCGCCGTTTAAAACAGCCTGCACAATTTTTTTGTCATTATATCCGCCAGAAGCCGGCATTTCCAGATCAAGGCCTGCCTTTAGTCCTTTCACACGATCACTGACAGCTCCCCAGTCAGTTACAACATATCCTTGAAAGCCCCACTCATCTCTTAATATTTCCGTAAGTAAATGAGGATTTTCGGAAGAATAAACCCCATTAATTTTATTATAGCTGCACATTACTGTTTTGGGCTGTGCTTCTTTTACAGCAATTTCAAAGGCGGTAAGATAAATTTCCCGAAGTACGCGTTCTGAAAGCTCGGATGAGCAGCTCATACGATTGTACTCCTGATTATTTGCCGCAAAATGCTTAATGCTTGTTCCCACATCCCATTTCTGTATTCCTCTGATAAGTGCCGCAGCCATTTTACCGGCTAAATAAGGATCTTCTGAAAAGTATTCAAAATTACGTCCGCATAAAGGACTTCTTTTAATATTAACCCCAGGCCCCAACAGCACACTTACATTTTCCGCCTGGCATTCTTCTCCCAGTGTTTCACCCATTTTTTCAATCAAATCTGTGTCAAAACTGGAAGCGGTGGCACATGCTGCAGGAAAACATACCGCAACGATACTGTCATTAATTCCGGCATGATCGGATGCAGTATCCTGTTTACGCAATCCATGAGGTCCATCAGATACCATAACTGCCGGGATTCCCAGACGTTCTACGGCTTTCGTATGCCAAAAGTCTGCCCCGGAGCAAAGACTTGCCTTTTCTTCCAAAGTCATCTGTGATACTAATTTTTTAATATCCCTTGCCATCTGATTCATCTCCTATCAACATTGTTATATAAATCTATCTTATTAATACTAATTAATATTATTAATACTTATTTATCATCTGGGCTTCTGCTTCTTCACGGCTGATTTCTCCGGCATTGCATTTTGCCATTAACTGTACGTCATGGTCGTTGAGCTTATAAAAATGTAATACGATCAGGGCCAAAGCAGTTCCGATAAATGGCATTACACAGCTGGCTGTCCATAACTTCTCTGCAAATCCTGCTGCCTGAGCTGCATTTTCTCCTTCCACAAATCCTAACATGGCCAGTACTAAGGATCCAAATGCAGTTACAAATGCAGATTGTAATTTAACGAAAAATGTCTGAGTAGCAAAAGTAATACCCGGCATACGTAATCCGCTCTTATAGTGACCGTACTCAACACAGTCAGGAGTAAACATATACATAAGTGTACCTGTAAAACCGCCCGGAAGAGAAGCAATAACACCCATTGTCAGATAAGCTACCAGATTTGAATAACCTACAAAATACCTTACAACCGTTAAAACAAGTGTTGCTGCGGTAGCATAATAGTAAAATTTAAATTTATCTACTTTTTTACAGATTAATGGTACAAAGGATCCAAGTATAATAACCGGTACCATACTAAGAATACTGGATATGGACATAATTGCTTCATTTCCCAGACAATAACGGGCAATATAAAGTCCCCAGGTTGTTGCGATGTTGAAAGTACCGCTGATTAAGAAAGCTACGTAATAGATTAAAAGGAACTTGTTTCCTTTTAAATACCGGAACATATCCTTTAATCCTACATCTTCTTGCTTTTCAGTAAGTTCTACTCTTTCCTTCGCCACAAAGCAAATCGGAAGCATGGTAATTGCTCCGATAACAGACAGCATGACAACAGTTGCGGTCCAGCCGCCTATCGCTGCACGGAAAGAGGGAATAACTATCATAACAGCTAATACGGCAATCATTGCAGCCACACGTCCAATGGCATTCAGGGAAGTACGTTCCTCCTGAATATCCGTAAGGGTAGTAACAAGACCAAAAATAGGCACATCGCAAAGGGTGTATGCAGTATCCCATAACATATATGCAATGACTGCCCATGCAATTTTAAAACCAACCGAAAGATTAGTCGGAATTGCAAACATTATAATTGTTGCAACAGGAATACCTATCAGTGAAATTCTAAGCCATGGTATAAAGGTACCTTTTTTAAAGTGAAACTTATCCATTATGCCACCAAATATAGGATCGTTTACCGCATCCCATACTTTTACTACCAAAGCAATTGCTGCCACTGCTACAGCCGAAATTCCCACATCGGTAAAATATGTATTCATATACATATAAATCAGCATGTAAAAAATATTCTGCCCTAAGAAATAAAGGCCATAGCTAGCATATTCTTGTACTTTTACTTTGCCTTTCACTTTACCCATAGTTTCATACTCCATTTTTCGTTATTTTGTTGATTTTAAATTGCATATGCATTAAAATCATTGTTATTTTAACAAAAGTGTGGTAATATGAATATACAATATTTCAGATTATTATACATATTTACTGTTTTTAGTTAGAAACCTTTACCTGGCTTTTCTATCTTTTTAGATAAATTGACTAAAAGTTTAAAAGTGAGGTTGAGTTAATCCTATGCATCACATTTATACTATTCCGGCCCATATGTTTCAGCAGATTTCTTCCCTGCAGACAGAAGTGCGAACCAAATATCTGAAACAAATTTTTGAAAGCAGGGAAAATATTACCGGAAGCATTCAATACCGGGAACAGGAAAAGGCTTTGCTGGATTATATTGCCCTTGGAAATGTGGCACTGGCCGATGAACTTCTGGCTTCAATTGAAAGGAACGGTTTATCCTTTCTGGCTGGTGAAATGTCTGAATCAAACCTCAGACAAGCTGTCTACTTGTTAGTTAGCAGTGTGACTCTCTTTTGCCGTACAGCCGTTGATAATGGCCTGCCCCAAGATATTGCATACAGTATCAGTGACAGCTATATTCAGTTTGCGGATAAATTAACAGACAGCGATAAAATCAATACACTTATCTTTAGCGCTTTTCGTGATTATTGTCAGGCTATGCAGGACTGGAGTATCCACTGCTGCAGTAAGTCATTAAGAATCTGTTGTGAATACATTTTAACTCATATGCATTCTACGGTTACTTTGAAAGATTTAAGTAATGTATGTCATCTGACTCCCAATTACATATCCGATTTATTTAAAAAAGAACTTGGTGTTCGTCCAAGTGAATACATTCGTTCTGTCAAACTGCGTTATGCCAGCTACCTCCTTGCAGACCGGCATATGTCAATTGCCCAGATTGCCAATTTACTGGCTTTCCCAAGTTCCAGCAGATTTGCGGAACAATTTAAAAAGAAGTACGGAGTTACTCCTTCCGAATACCGAAATCAAAGCAAATAGTCTTACCTTTTCTTGGCTTTTATAATAAACTTAAATCTGTTTTAAAAGCATGCCAATTTTAAATTAAATAAAGTAAAATTCCGGCATACATAAGGAATATATTAGTCTAAGGGGAAAAAAGCAGGAGAAAACTATGAAAAGAAAATTGATTGTATTATTGATAATTTTAATCGTTTCCGGTATGTTCGGATGCAGCAAAACAAAAACAGATGAAAATACGGTAAATTCTATCAAGGTTACATCCGAATCTCTTACGTCAGATGGAAAATGGCTGACTGTGATTAACAGCACCAATGCCAACCCGGCCGGTTTCAACCTTTCTCCACAGTTAAGCTGGGATAAGGTAGAAGGAGCCGATTGTTATGCCATCTACATGGTAGATAACTCAGCAGGCTATTGGCTTCATTGGAAGGCTGTAAATGTAAAAGAGAATAATCTTGCTTTAGGGGCTGAACTTGAAGAAAGCAGTTATATAGGCCCCTATCCTCCAAGCGGTACTCATGAGTATGAGGTTACGGTTTATGCGTTAAAAGCAGCTCCTGATAAATATCCGGGCACTATTGACAGTAGACTTGTTTCAATAAATACCTTAGAGGAAAAATTAGATACCGCAGATGGTGTATCCGGCAATATTATCGGAAAAGGAAGCATTACCGGAACAGTAACCGTTGGTGAAACTGTTAAGTAACCGGGGCCGTTGCAAAATATATTCAAAGTTTCAGGGATTGCAACATGTATTCCATAAAAGGGATACACATTGCAAAATTCCTGTTATAAACCTGCATTTAGCAGCAGCCTAATAAAGATATTATTTTGAAGTTACTCTAAGCTTAAGTCCGTATCCTAACGGAAACATACATTTCGAAGTTCCGATTTCCTCTACGGAAGAATACCAGGGCATGGGAAGTTTACCCGTAAAGTTAACTTTTCCGCTTAATACATTGGCTATGGCTTTTGCCTCCGTACCCGGAAGATAACACATTACAACCCCATCCCACTGGTCAATATAATCGCTGATGATTGTATTCCTTCCTGCAACAATACAGGCTATAGTAGGAAGGCCAAGCTCTTTTGCTTCTTTTATTGCATCTTCATTGCCGGGTAACCCTAAGGAACCGGTAATGGAAAGATCCTTTGTATCTCCGTACCATTCCGCGTATGTTGCTTCTCCTATACACAAAAGAACAACATCGGCTTCTTTTGCTTTATCCGGGTCTGTTATAATGGTATATTCATATTCGTCAGCCAGTTCCTCTAATCCGTCTAAAATCGTAGAACCGCCTTTTATGTCCTCCATCCCCATCCACTGTCCGGTCCAGCCCCCGCAATAAATTCCTGAGTGATTTGATGCCGGGCCGGTCACATAAATTTTTAAGTTTTTTCTTAACGGCAATACATGATTCTCATTCTTAACAAGCACAAGGCTTTTTTCAACAAGTTCAGCCGCCAGCTTTCGATAGGAATCCGATCCGACTTTTTCTTCCGCTGTTTTAATGGATTCCTGCATTGGATCTTTAAATAATCCCGCATTTAATTTAGCCCGGATAATTCTTGTGACAGCATCGTCTATTCTGTCCCGGGTAATACTGCCTTCCTGGACTCCTTCCATTATGTACCGGGCACAGAGGTCAAAGTTTTCCGGCTGCATCAGCATATCGATTCCGGCATTAATCGAAGTAATGACCTGATCTTTTAAATTATGGACTGAAATATGCTGAATGGATTCCCAGTCGCTTACCACAAAACCTTGAAATCCCATTTCTCCCTTTAAAACATCAGTAATATAGTATTTGTTTTCATGCATCTTGATTCCGTTCAGACTGCTGTGGCTGATCATAATGGACTGTACCCCGGCGTCAACCTGTGTCTGGTATACTTTTAAAAGGTTACGGATTTCGTCCTCCGAAAGTCTTGCATCACCCCGGTCGATAAGTCTGTTATCTTCTCCCGTTCCAAAGGTCACGCTTCCGTCTCCCAAATAATGCTTTGCACATACGGTGATGCCGCCTTCTAAAAGTCCCCTGGTATAGCTTTCCGCAAGGGAATCCACAATACGATAATCTGAGGAATAACTTTCTTTTGTCCTTCCCCATCTTGGGTCTTTGTCAACGGCTACACAAGGGCTGTAATTCCAAAGCATTCCGGTAAGCTTTAATTCGTCGGCTACCGCAAGCCCCATTTTATAAGTAAGTTCCTTATCATTGGCTGCCCCGATGCCAATGTTATGGGGAAATACAACGGCTCCCCTGCAGTATCCTACTCCATGGACCGCATCGGTTCCATAATAAAAAGGAATGGCTCCTTCCGATTCCAAAGCGGCGCTTTGCAGTTTTAATATAAGCTTTTTCCATCCGCTTTGGGTAACATCCATACCGGCCGTATGGGATAAAACGGCTCCATAATCGTGTTCTTTCATGTCTGAGGGTGTTATATTGTATATGCCGGGAATAACCATTTGATAAGCTTTTTGTTCCAAAGACAAAGTGGCAGTAATTTCTTCCGCCGTCATTCCGTCATATTTTAAAACTGAATCATTACTTATGGGTTTATTGTTACTGTCTGATTCTGCCGCCGTCTTTGTACCGGTATCCCCCTTTTTTTCAATCTTTGCGCCGGTACTGATATCGGTACCATGGCAGGCACATAAACTTAAAATTAAAAGAATAGTTGCTGAAAGCCTTAAAAACTGTTTAATTCGAATCATCATTTACCTTCTCCCCGCTCAAAATATATGGTAATTTATTCCATATCCAGTATAACGAAATTGAGACCCGGCGTCAAATTTTTTATCTTTACATGAACTAATCAGGCTGCTTACCAATATAGGCAAGGATTCCGCACTCTTATGTTGTTTTTTAACTCCATCCAAAAGAAAATCACCGATTTGCCCTGGAATTTTTCACAGAAAGCTTGAAAAATTCCTATGAAATAAAAATGGCCCTATGCCAGGTGCTGGCCCATACTGAATGGCCATAGGACTTGGCATTCTTTTTACCCATAGAATACAGCATACGGACAATAGACATCCAAAAGCCAGGAATAGATGCAGTCATGCCCATTAAAATGGAAACACATCCGTAAATGAGAGGCCAGATTCTCCAACCTAAAAGCTTCTGCATTACGGTAATTGTCATAAAACCATTTTGAGCATCATCCATTAGCAAGTTATCAAAGGTATCCAATCCGGCCACGCAGAAGAAGAAAAAGGTATAAATTGCCCCACAGGTAATTACCGAACCGCATATTGCTTTCTTGGTATTAGAAGGTGGAAAGTCTCCTTCTTCCACCATTTGAGGCACTGTCTCAAACCGAAATAGGGTGTTATTAACAAAGCCATACCGATAATCCAACCGGGGATACCATTCATTGGTTGCAAATTGGTTCGGAACAAATTTGTCATATTAGATAAACTCCAGTGTCCGGAACACAGCAGAAGAATCCCCGTAATTAGCGTTGTACTGATATTGGCAAAAAGACATAGTTGGCAAGGCTTTTTTATTTTATACCCTTAAACAATTTTTACTCCTTACTTTTATACGAATTAATAATTATTTTCTCACCCTATAAAGCCATAAACAAGGTTCCTGCCGTAATTAAAATACATCCGATTAATGATTTTTTGGTAAAATCCTCATGTAAGAAAATAAATGCGAGAATTAAAGTCAGCACAACACTCATTTTATCAATTGGCACAACCTTTGACGCTTGCCCGGTCTGCAAAGCTCTGTAATAGCACAGCCATGATGCGCCTGTTGCCAGTCCGGATAAAATCAAAAAAATCCAGCTCTTTTTACTGATTTCAGATAAGTCACTTTGCGCATGTGTCAGAAATACCATTACCCAAGCCATAATAACAACTACAACTGTCCTTATTGCCGTCGCAAGATTTGAGTTTACACCTTCTATGCCGATTTTGGCCAGTATAGAAGTAAGGGCTGCAAAAATTGCGGAAAGTACTGCGAATAGCGCCCACATACAATATTACCTCCATATTAAATTAATTTATGCTAAAACCAGATTGCCTTAATTATTTAGCCAAAAAAGGAGTCTTCCTATTTTTTTCCCGTTCTCCTAAGTCATGTCCGTTATTTCTTATTAGGCATATACGTTAACTGGCTTTTTACTTACACAAACAAAAAACCACATTCAACCTTCATTTTTCATAATTTGATTTAATTATAACATACATACACAGGCAGGTATACTGTTTACCATACAAGTTTTCCCATATTTCTTCTAAAAAAAGGGCTGTGCTTGATTTTCCGGCCCTCCTGCGCCTGCATTGTCGCCCACACGGCCTACTTATATTGCCATTCTGATAACCAGCTGAATAATTTTTCACATGACGGCTTTCCAGAATGTCCTGTTCATAAGTCTTATGCCAGGGGTCGTTGTGGTAAAGTACATACGGAATGCTGTTTTTATTTCTTCTGTCTGAAACAATTCCAATATGAGAATTTCCGGCAATTAATATGCTCCCTTTCAGATAAACCAAGTAAAATAGCAAATACTTGTTTCTTAAAGGGAGCATATCATTTTAACCTATATCCCCTTTTATTTTTTCTCAGGTCCGTATGTTTCCACACAAAATCCATGATGTCCGCAGTGTGTGCAGGTTAATTTCCTTGTATTTGGCGTATGGCGGGCCCATAAAGCCTCTTTAAAAGCCGGCTTAAAAACCTGGTGGCACTGGGGGCAAATATAGGAAACACTTCTGAAATAATAACGCGAAATCAGTACACCATACAGAACTCCAGCCAACAGATAAATAACAAAAGGCCACCATATTCCCGTAATTATCCAGAAAACAATAGCTCCTGCTTCAAGAAGTGATACAGGAATTCCGGTTAATAGCATGGTTTTGTGCACTTTTTTCAGTTTCTTTTTGTTTTCCATAAGCAAAGCTATGTCGCCAATGGATTCAACGGAGAAATGGTTTATGTTCTTTAGTTCACGTTTCAGCTCGGTCAGCTTGTCAAGCTTCTTCTGCTTTTCCCCGATTTCCGCATATAATGCCTGTTCCTGCTGCTCAATCAATAAGAATATTACATTTTCCGGATTATCTTCCGAAAGAAGCTGTGAAATCGAGGCAATGGGCAAATCCAGTTCCCTTAAAAAGCAGATAATTTTCATCTTTTTTAAGTCATCATCCGAATAAAGTCTCCTTCCGCCTTCCGTCAGTTCGCTGGGAACCAGGATTCCCCTGGTATCATAATACTGAACCGTTCTGACTGTGACTCCACAAAGTTTTGCGATTTCTCCTGTCGTGTACTTTGACACAGCTTTTCACCTCCTTATGCCACACAGTTTAATACATTACGCAGCGTAACAAGCAACACCTTACCCAAGGTGATTTTTAATTATTTACTGAAACTATCCCATTATTTCTTTCAACTTTCAAATTTGCATAAATTAAATCAATATAAATTTTCTTTGAAATAAAAAAGGAAGTGTCTTTTACCTTATGCCTGCAAGACAAAAAACAGTCCCATAAAGAAAATCAGAGTAACAAACTATTGGCTAATAAAATCAGTTTTTAAAACCTTTAATATTTAATATGAGGGTAGGTATAAATCTTTCCCTTATAATTTTTCATAACAATTTCCCTGTCGTTGGCAGAAATAACATACTCCGGATTAATCGGAATCTTTCCGCCGCCATGAGGGGAATCAATTACAAATTTGGGAATAGCATATCCTGAAATAAAACGGCATTTTCGGGCATCATTTAATTTTGGGATATCCGGTTGTTACGTCTGGTATCTGCAAGTCATTTTTTACAAATTTGTCAAAAGTATATTCCTATTTATCAATAATGTCAATACAAAAAATAACTAATTTCATTGTACATTTTGTACAATTTTTTAAGGTTTATTTTTAACTTCGTATTACTTCTGCAAAATATAAAAAGGGCTAATGCCAAATTTTGCAATCGTATCTCACTAGCCCTTTTTAACATCTTAATTTACTGTTTTATTTACTGTTTTATTTACTGCAGCTGTTTGGCACTTTCCGTATACTGCATAAGTTCCAGACGATTTCCATCCGGATCAACCAGCCAGAACTGGTATGCCCCATCACACCCAAGAGCAATATTACCTTCCGGTTTCAAACCATTTGCAATGCAGGCGTCCCAGGCAGCGTGTATATCGGTAACTTCTAGGCAAATATGCTGGTAACCATCATATCCTTGAAGATTGCGGATTTCGTTTTTATCTTCGTCCGTATGGAACAGTTCAATGTACTGATGGGGCGCAACTTCTAAATAATCAATCCAGGGCCGGTCTCCCATCGTTTTTATTTTTAAAAGTTTTTCTTCATTATCCATACCGTTTTTTTTCATAAATTCATACAAATCCGCATAGGTCAGTGTTTTTACTTTTTTAAGCCCCAGACCTCTGCAATAAAAATTAACCATATTCACAGCGTCCTGAACCTGGTATGCGACTTGTGTGGTGTATTTTACAAAGGACGTAGTCTCGCGTTTGTCTTCTGTAAGAGGAATCATGGCATCAGGCCCTGTTGCATACTGGGTAAACTGTACCTCGTTTCCATCCGGGTCAAGTACCGTAATCTCCAAAGACCCATCCAAAACAGGATGAATATCCTCAATGATTTTTACGCCTGCCGCCACCAGTTTATCATGTATATCCTGAATCGAATCCACTTCAAAATTTACTTTAATATAACCATAGTTTTCTCTGCGGTTCTTAATATGTTTCATTGGATTTCCGTTATTATGGAACAGTTCCACAAACTGGTGGTCAGCCAACTTCATATAAGTAATCCAGGGTTTATCAGATATCTCTTTCCACTTCTTTAGCTCCTCATCCGATATTTCATTTCCGGCTTTCTTATATTGTTCAAAAAAATCTCCGTAAGTCAGGGTAAACAATTTTTTCATTCCCAGAACTTCTTCATAAAAATGAAGCATAGCTTTATCATTTTTCATCTGGAAGGAAGCATGCCCTACGTTTACAATGGGAGCCTTTTTATTTTCCAGAGGTTCCGGCTTTTTCATAGTGGAATGAATCTCAACAAATGCGCCCTTTTCTCCCCCATTTAAAATTCCCGTAAGCACTTCCATTACGTGATAGGCCATCTCTTTCGACGCACGATTTTTACGACCTGATGCAATTGCTTCCGCCATTTCGGAAACGCCAAGGCCGCGTAAGTTTTCTTCAAAAGCCGAAAAATTCCAAAGGATTACTTCTTTCGAAGGCTTCTCAAAATCTGACGGTATAGGCAAAAATTTTACCTGGCCACCAAAGTAATTTGGATTGGTTAATGTCAAAATACCCTTAGTTCCGTAAATGGTAAAATAACTCTGATCAACCCAGTGAGATTCTGCGTTTATATGTAACGTGCCGGTAATTCCATTTCTAAGTTGAATAACGGCAGATACCTGGCTCTCATTAGGCGTATCCATGACTTGCCCATATAATGGACTCGTCGGCAAAATATTAACATGGGTCTTATAAGGAGCGCTTACAATTCCACCCACACGGGCTACCGGGCCTAACAGGCTGGTTAAAGCCGTTATATAATAAACTCCAAAGTCGTATAAAATACCTGCTCCCGGTTCCCGCAAAAATGCAAACATGCTTAGTAAAAGGTCATTATTCCGATTGGTAGAAATGGCAAAGGAATGTATATTTCCTAATATTCCGTCATCTATAGCTTTCCGGGCAGTCTGCAGTGCGGCGCCAAGGAAAGTATCCGGCGCAGAGCCCAAATATAACCCTTTGGCATCGGCCAGTTCCAAAAGTTCTTTTGCCTTCTTTATATCATCTGTTAACGTTTTTTCCGTATAAACATGCTTACCACTCATTAACGCGTCTTTAATTAACTGATAATGAGCGCCAACCGGCGTCAGATTGACAACAAGTTCAATTTGAGGATCTGCAAGCAGTTCCTGCACCGTACATGCCTTTAGACCATATTTTTTGGCTTTTTCCTGAGCGTGTATCATATGTTTTGAGGAAATGGCCATTACTTCCAGGTTGTCAAATCGCTCAATCATATTTTTCAGATAAATATCACTGATAGCACCTGCGCCAATCACTCCGACTCTCATAACATATCCTCCTTTTATTGTACATTTTGTACTTTTCATTGTAACTATCGCTGATCCAGGCTGAATAGAACAAGGAAGAGAACAAGAATACAAATTGTTTTAATACCATTAAGCTTCTTTTCTGATTTTACATTTTACACCCTCTTTTTTTCGTAATCTTTTGTATAAATTTACTGTTATTTATATTATATCACCCTTAAAAACAATATAAAGTTGTTTTTTTGTGAAATTAATTTGATTTATTTTTTATTACATTTTGCTAAAGAGATATCAAATACATCCCCCTTAACATCTTTATCCAACTTTCGACTGCTTTTTATAAAATGTAAGGAGCCCTCTATGATTTACAAAACATAGAAAGCTCCCTAATAAGAAAAGACAATAGGATTAAGAAAATACAAAACATATGTTTCCCGTCAGCAATTTCTTTTCCTCTTACGTTTTGATGAGGTTAAAATGGACTGAAGAACGATGAAAAGGCAAAGCAGTGCGGATAATGCGATTCTGACCCACCAGCTTGATAATGTACCCTGTGTGGTAATCAGGCTGGTTATGGTACCTTTGATTAAAACTCCAAACAAGGTGCCGATAACAGTCCCAACACCACCACTTAACAGGGTGCCTCCGATTACGGCTGCCGCAATAGCGTCCATTTCCAATCCCTTTGCCTGTTCCACAAAGCCGGCGCCGCTGTTAAGGCAAAACAGGAAGCTGCCAAGGCCCGCCAGAAAGCCATCCAAAACATACGCTTTCATTTTGGTCTTTTTTATATTAAGTCCCATCATCAGGGCGCTTTGCTGGTTACCGCCGATTGCATAAAGCTTACGTCCAAATTTCGTATATTTCAGCATTATTGTTATAACAATAACAACAATAACCGCTATGATAACTGTCGGATATATATAGGCAGCCTGATAAGTCCCTTCTTGTTATATGAGCCAAAAGGCATATATATTTTATAATTTGCCCACTTACGGAACAGGTCATTCTTAATTGAAATCATTTCCGTGCTGATTACCGCTGTCATTCCCCGTCCAAAAAACATACCCGCCAATGTAACGATGAAAGGCTGGATATCAAGATAAGCCACAAGATAACCCTGGACAATTCCATAAAGAATTCCAATTCCAAGTGATATTGCCAAAGCCATATAAGCATTAAGGCCCTTATTCTCCATAGCATAAGCGGCTGACATGCAGACTAAAGCCGTAACGGAACCAACTGATATATCAATACCTCCGGTAATCATTACAATTGTCATTCCGCAGCTTATTACGATAAGACCGGCATTCGATATAAAAAGGTTCAGAAACATCTGAGGCTTTGCAAAGCCGCTGTCCCGATAAATAATCATTCCGACTATGTACATAATCAGGAATAATCCGATTGTAATCATCAGTAAAAATGTAGTGCTGTTCAGTTTAATTTTTGTTTTTAATTTTTCCATAATTCATGTCCACCTTCTATCCTTTTGCCGTTCGCTTAATTTTCAGGTTAGCCATTTTCTTTTTAAATACGGGACTTTGAAGCACAACAATGATAATAATAACAATTGCTTTGTAAACCGGCAGCTGGTCTGAAGAAACATTCATTGCATACAAAGTGGTGGTAAGAGCCTGAATGGTATATGCACCGATTACGGAACCAATCAGGCTGAATTTACCTCCGCTTAACATATTGCCGCCCAGAGCCACAGCAAGAATTGCATCCATTTCCAGATATAATCCTACGTTATTGGCATCTGCGGAATAAATACGGCTGGATGCAATAACTCCGGCTATGCCAGCCAAAAATCCGCAGATTACGTAAGTAAGAAACTTAATCATCTTCGAGTTAAGTCCAACCAGTCTCGATGCCGAACCATTGATGCCCACACATTCAATATACAGGCCAAGAGCCGTTTTCTTTAATATGAGATATACCAGAATAACGGCTATGATTGTATAGAATATAGGTGCCGGAACAGGACATTTTCCGATATAGCTTCCGATTGCTTTGTATGTATCCACGCGCACATATGTAATCTGTCCCCTTGTTATCAACTGGGCAATACCTCTTCCTGCCGTATACAAAATCAATGTTGCAACCATTGGCTGTATTTTCAGATATGCAACCAAAAAGCCATTAAAAACACCGCATAAAACAGATGCTGCCAATGCGGCGAAAATTGCAAGGATTAAAGGATTCTCAAAAGAATTGGTCGATACCTTGCCTCCGGAAAGTATCTGACAGCAAACGGCTGCTGCCACAGCCATAACTGATCCGACGCTGATATCCTGCCCTCCGGAAGCAGCCGTAACAAGTGTCATACCAATAGCCAGAATAACAAGTTCGGACGCACGGTTGACAGCATCAACCAAATATCCGTATAAAACTCCGTTTTTTATGGATACATGAAAGAAATCCGGCGTTTTCATTAAATTTGCCATTAATACAACGATAAGGCACAGAATCGGAAGGAACAGGCGATGCTCAGTTATTTTCTTGATATCAAATCCCTTCTTTTTTATTTTCTCATTCATCTGTTCCTTCGCCTCCTGCAATAGTCTTCATGATATTCTCCTGAGTTAATTCTTCACCGGAAATTTCGCCAACTTTTTTTCCGTCTCTTAGTACTATCATCCTGGAACAGGTACGAAGCATTTCTTCCACTTCCGAAGAAATGAAAGTAATTGCTTTTCCTTCGTCTGCAAGTTTTAACACTAATTTTTGAATTTCCGTCTTAGTACCAATATCAATACCACGGGTTGGTTCATCCAGAATTAAATATTCGGGATTGGTAAGAAGCCACCTGCCGATAATAACTTTCTGCTGGTTACCGCCGGACAAACTCTTAACTGGTGTTTCCCGGCTTGCCGTTTTTATCTTAAGCAAATCGATATAGGTATCTGCCGCTTCCTCCATTTCCTTTCTTTTCATAGGCTTCATCATGCCTCTTTTTGCCTGAAGGGCAATGATAATATTTTCCCGGACGGACAGATCGGAAATAATACCGTCCCTTTTACGGTCTTCCGGCAAATATCCCATGCCAAGCTTCATGGCATCCAACGGTTTATTAATCTTTACTTCATTTCCGCCTATTTTTATCTTCCCGCTGTCAGCTTTATCGGCACCGTAAATTACACGTACCATTTCGGAACGGCCAGACCCAAGCAATCCGGTTAATCCCACAACTTCACCTTTTTTGATTGATAAATCAAAGGGTTTTATTGTGCCCTGATGTCCTAATCCGTTAACCTCAATAAACGGCTCTCCCTCTGCATCAAATCCTTTGAGATCATTTTTAATTTCTGAAAGGTCATCCAAATCTTTTCCCATCATTTTCGCAACCAACTGTACCCTTGGTAATTTTTCCGTTTCGTATTCACCAACCAATTCTCCGTTTCTTAGTACCGTAATCCGGTCACTGACGGCATATACCTGGTCCAGAAAATGGGTCACAAATATAATTCCAACACCTTCGCTTCTTAAGTGCTTCATTAAGTCAAACAGCTTTTCTGCCTCTTCTTCATCCAGGGAAGAAGTCGGTTCATCCAGTATTAGTACCTTACATTTCATATCAACAGCCCTTGCGATTGCAATCATTTGCTGTATCGCTATAGAACATTCCTCAAGCATCCGGGTCGGATCCACCTCAATTTTCAGGCTGTTTAGTAAATCTTGCGATTTACGTATCATCGTTTTCCAGTCAATAAAACCGGCTTTTTTGGGTTCCCTTCCTATGAATAAATTTTCTGCCACCGTTAAATTGGGGCATAAATTAATTTCCTGATACACGGTACTTATTCCGTTTTCCTGTGCTTCCTGAGGCGAATGATTGACAATGGCCTTTCCATCTATATGAATCTCCCCTGTTTCCAGTTCATAAACACCGGTCAATACCTTAATCAGCGTAGATTTGCCTGCGCCGTTTTCTCCCATTAAGGCATGTATTTCACCTTTTCGCAGATTAAAATCAACATGTGACAATGCTTTTACTCCCGGGAAGGTTTTACTGATATTCTTCATTGACAAAATAACATCATTATCCATCCTAAGTTTGCACCTGCTTTCCTATAGTTGCTGCTTAACTGTTTAATTAACGTAGCCGTCTTTTTGGTACTTCTTATTAGAGAAATGGCGCGCTATAGTCCATCCGTTTGAATTTTCCATACCGCGCCATCATTACCCGGAAACTGAAAATGTTTTTTAAGATTCTTTTATATTAATATGCACGTTTACTGATTACATCTTCCGTAACCTGTGTTACTGTATATTCAGTTCCGTCAACATTAATTGTCGGTACCGTGTTATCAAATGAGAATACCTCTTCGTCAACATATTTCTGTTTGTCAGGAGTACCGCCGCTTTCAAGAGTCTTAATGATTTCTTCTACACGGGGCCCATGAAGCGGATTACATTCCACATTTAATGTTATCTTGCCGCTTAAGGTATCTGTTAAGCCCGCATTGGTACTGTCAAAGGATATTACCATCATATCGCCGTCAGTGCCAACTTTATATCCTGCCGCTTCGATTGCGTCAATTGCACCAAATGCTTCGTTATCATTTTCACAGTAAACAATATCAATACTGTCTCCAAATTGTTTCAGCATAGATTCCATAACTTCCTGGCCTTTGGCCTGTGTAAACTCACCGGTCGTTTTTGCAAGAAGATTCCAGTTACTATGCTCTTTAATTGCATCTTCCAGACCTTTCGTACGTCCGATCTGGGCAGAAGCACCAATGGTACCCTGAATATCTACAATGTTAATTGTTTCATTTTCTTTGCCTTTTGCCTTCAGATAGGCATCCAGCCAGGCAGCTGCTTTCTTGCCTTCCAGTTCAAAGTTTGATCCAACCCAGGCTGTATATAAACTGTCATCTGCCACATCAACCATACGGTCAACAATAATAACCGGAATGCCTGCATCTTTTGCTTCCTGAAGCACGGTATCCCAACCTGTTTCCGTAACAGGAGCTAAAACTATGTAATCCACTTCCTGCTGAATAAAGTTACGAATGGCTGCAATCTGGTTTTCCTGTTTCTGCTGTGCATCATCAAAAATAAGTTCGTAACCATTTTCCTCCGTAAAGGTGGATTTCATGGATTCGGTATTGGCTGTACGCCAGTCCGACTCAGCTCCAACCTGCGAAAAGCCGACTTTAATTAACTTTGAAGATTCATCCGAAGCATCTTTACCAGCTGATTCCTGTCCTGATGTAGCATCAGAACCACTTGTTTCATTGGTCTTATTTCCGCATGCGGCTAAAGCAAAAATCATGCAGAAAGTAATTAAAATTGCCAGAAACCTTTTCTTCATCTTAAATCCTCCTCTTTTTATTTTTACTGTTATACATTATTATAATCACTTCGCCCGGAACATCCATGCATTATCTTACGATTTCAGTTTGATAATTTATTTACTTTTTTTGGTTTTAAAAATTTTATCAAAATTGTTGAAAATTTTTGGGTATGCGCACCTTTACCGTAGTACCGCTTCCATATTGGGAATCTATATCTATGCCATAATCCTGCCCAAAGTATAATTTCAGTCTCTCATGTACTGCCGTTAATCCAAATCCAACGTGATTCGAATGATCCAGGGAATACCTTATGGCTTTTAGTTTATCCGGCGGAATACCGATTCCATTATCTGATACAATCAAAAGAATTTCTTCTCCCTGATCCAAACATGTTATATCTATGGAACTTCTTCCCCTTTTCTCCTTAACGCCATGATATAAAGCATTTTCTGCGAGAGGCTGTAGTGTAAGTTTTGGTACTTTAACTTCTTTAATCTGCTCCGGCAGGGATATATTATATTCCATAATATCCTGATATCTTACCTTCTGTATATCAAGATAACTGCGTGTATGCATAATTTCTTCTTCCAGCGTTATAATATCATTACCTTTGGAAAGTATAGTCCTGAAAAATACGGACAGATTTGTAAGCATAGAAACTGCCTGCTCATGCTGTTTTACTTCGACCAGCCATATGATTGTGTCAAGGGTATTATATAGAAAATGAGGATTTATCTGTGCCTGCAATAACTGCAGCTGGGTTTTATGCTGCAGCATTTCTTCCTCTTTCACATTTTCCAGTAAAGCCTTGATTCTCTTAGACATCTGCTGAATACCGTTATTTAATTGGGCTATTTCGGAATAATTAGCCTCTATCTGTGGTATCTCAAATTCGCCGTCACCGACAAGTTTAACGTTTTTGCACAATTCACCGATGGGGATCGTAATACTCTTATAGAATCTCAACCCGTTATAAAGCTGGAAAATTACGGTTCCAAATACCAGTATGGTTATAAGTAGTATTACTCTTTCTATGTCATAGGTCATTTCCTTTTCCAGTGATGCCATATATCCCGCTTCATAGTATATGTAGTCATTAATTTCCCCCTGAATCAGCTTGGTCAGCACATAAATATTATTTTCCAGTTGCTGCTGCCTGCTGTCATACTCTTTCGTCTCTGCCAACATATACATCTTTTTTTCCAGATTGTAGCAGTATTCCAGAATATTTTTCAGAGCTTTCTTGCTTTCCTTGCGATATGTTGTTAAGGTTAAGGAATCGGCAAGATCAATTGCATCTTCCACATAGGATATGGGCAGTGTCTGCTGCTGTTTACTCCCCACTGCAAAATAATACATTTTAAGATCAATTGTCTCTTTAAAATCCATATTAAATTTACTGCTTATATTCACATTATGAGTAATTTTGGCATACTTGATTTCATAGTAGCCCAGTACAAATAAAGAAAAAATAACACAAAGCATAAGGGGCAGGAGCATACTTATAATAATGTTTCTTAATTTTTTACTTAAAGTTTTTGATTTTCTAACCTTTCGCCCTTCCATGAACTTCCTCCCCTTTTGTTGCGGTATTCACTTGGGGTACACCCCTGGGTTTTTCTGAATAAATAGCTGAAATAATGAGGATCCTTATATCCTACTTCCAAAGCTATTTCGCCGGAACGCTTATCCGTACATCTTAGAAGCTGCTTTGCCTTATTCATACGCAGCTCCGTAAGATATTCGATAAAGGTTTTCTTCATTTCCTGACTGAACAGGGCGCTGAAATGGTTTGCGCTGACATTTGCCGCACATGCCACCTTATTAAGGGACAGGGTATCATCCATAAAATTCTCATTAATAAATGCGATTGCCACTTCCAGGACACTTTTATATCGGCTTCTGGTGCTTTTCTCCCGTAAACTGATTCCCACTCTCAGAATATTTTTTACCATTTCCCGCACACCCTGAACAGAAGCAATTTTACCGGAACATATTGCTGATAAGTACTTATCCAGTTCTTCCTTTTTATAACCTAATTTCTGAATAAAGGAAACCGTACTGAAATGAATATTTAAAAGAATATACTGACTGAATATTTTTGACTTTAAAGCCTCTTCCCCAATCATTTTGATATAATTGTTCACAAAATCATCCACTTCATCCTGCAAGGCATTGCCTAAAAAATTAAGGATAATTTCCGGATTGCTGACCCCTGCGTCTATATTTTTTAAATGCTGTTCGTCGGAATATCTTACCATTTCCTGGCTGCTGTCTCCATTTATTGCAAGCTGAAATTTACTTAAGTATCTGGATGCAAATTTATGCATGGCATCCCGGTAACTTTCCGGCAAAGAGCTTAATCGGTCTACAATCTTACCCGTACATATATACCAGTCAATCTGTTTTCCTCCCTCGGAGAAAAAATCCTGTAATTTTCTTACGCAGTCTTCGGTTTGCTTTTCGATTTTCGCCTTATCCCCTTTTATCAGGACTGCATAACTAAAAATCTGATTACGGAAAAGGATGCAATTCGGCTCATTATAAAACAACTGATCCAGACGATTTTGCAAATCTGCCGTATCCTGAGAATAGGTATCATAAAATTGATTATCCCTTTCTGTAGAATTCATAGAAAATAAGACAATATTGTAGCATTGTGCCATAATATCAACCTGTAATTTATCCGCCTTCTCATAAATGGCTTCTATGCTGAAATGTCCGGAAACCAATGTTTCAAAAAAGTCCCGCCTTGAATACTGTTCATATTCCTGAATTTCATTTCTGAATTTTTCATAATATATTTTCTGTTCATTCTCTGCTTCATATTTTGTCCGAATGTCTTTTAATACTTCAATAAAATTGCTTCGGCTGATGGGTTTTAGCAGGTAACGTTCAACACCTAGTGAAATTGCCTGCTGCGCATATTCAAAATCATCGTATCCGCTGACAATAACTATTTTTGTGTTTGGCAATTCCTTTTTCACAAATTTACTCAATGCAAGTCCGTCCATAAATGGCATTTTAATATCGGTTATCAATACATCCGGCATCATTTTTCTGATTAAGGGAAGGGCTATTTCACCGTCTCCTGCTTCTCCCACTAACTCGTAACCATATTCCGACCATGGTATCATACGATGAAGTCCTTCCCTGATTACAATTTCATCTTCCACTAAGAAAACCTTAATCATAAAACACATCCTCCCCTATGATGCTATATATTTTTGCTAAATTCAAAAACCCCATATGTATTGCATAAACAATACCTATGAGGACTTTAGTCTTCCTATTTACTTCGTCTGAAATTTATCCGCCTGTTCCGCCAGGTTTGCTGCAACTACCTGATTAATATCCATACTGGAAACAACCGGCACCTCATATTAATTACAGCCTTTCGTATAATTTATACTATTGTTTATATTATAACATTCTAAATCATAATATAAAGTTGATTTTTTTACGAATTAAGTTGATTATTTTTTTATCACATTTTACCAATAGTATTTCTTAAAATTTCCATTACGCTGTCTCTTTTTACAAAAAAGAAGAGGCTGTAGCATGAAAATATATTATGCAACAGCCCCTGGCAGTTTGTGAAAACTGTATGCTATTTGTTGACAGTTTCTATTATGGTGTCTTTTATCCGACTGTATAAAACTCCAGACATTCTGTCCCGGAACATTTATATGCCATCAGTTTCGTATACAGGAATTATTCCACTCTTTGGATATTGTATCATTCTTTTTTTACGGATAAGTTTATTTCACTGACAATTGCCGCCCCCATAACCATAATCGCTCCGATTATGGAAAGAATGGTCATTTTTTCTTTTAAGAGTACAGCAGAAAGAATAATTGCAGAAATTGGATCAATGTAGCTCATAACTGCAACTGTCTGAGATTTCAGCCCATTCATACTGCCAAAGTATAATGCATAGGCTATACCCGTATGAAGAATGCCAACAACAAAAATCATTATAAGAGCAGTGGTATTTAAAGATATGTCGTTAATATCCTCCTTCAGGAAAAGATATGGCAGGAGAATAATTGCAGCGGAAAAAAGCTGCACTATTGTTTTTCCATACACATCATCAATCGGGTTCTTTTTATTCAGAATTATAACCATGGAATACAGGTCCGCCGCTCCAAGACCAAAAATTATGCCCTTTATATCAGATAAGCCGATATCCGATATATTAGTAACTCCGGAAACAAGAGCGATACCAACTATGGAAATAATGACACACACCAATTTTTTAAGTGTCAGCTTTTCCTGAAAAAGAACCGGTGAAAGAAGCATTACAATTGTCGGCTGCATATAATAACACAGGGTAGAAACTGCTATGGATGTGTAATTATAAGACTCAAATAAAAAAATCCAGTTGGCTCCTAAAACTACACCGGTTACGCTCAACAAAAATATCTGTTTTTGCTGAAACCAAATTTAAAAGATTTTCCCTTTATCAGAATGCAAACCAGGAGAAAAAAGCCTCCCAAAAAACCTCTCGTACATGCTAACATTTCGGATGAAAGGGGTATATATCTTCGGAAAATGCCTATGGTTCCAAAAATCAGCATGGAACAGATAAGCATGAAAAGTGAATTACGCTGGTTGTTTTTCATATATTGCCTCGTTAGAATGTCTTTTTTATCTCTTACTTCACAGCCTTAATTGTATAGGTTGCTCCCCAGTGATGCAGTACATCTACTGAAGAAAAGCCCGCCGCTTTCAGACATCCGATCTCATGATCTACCGTCAGCGGTGTATCATAATGGTAAAATTCATTATCTTTAATGCCTTGCTCCATTTTCAGTCTTTGAAGTTCGTTTCGGTAATACTGTTCTTCTTCATCGGATAAGGAAAAATAATCAGTAAGGATAAAATAGCCTTCCGGTTTTAATGCTTCTTTTAATTTCTCAATGACTTCAATTGTTTTCATAAAAAGAACACCATCCTTTCATCAAGACTGGCGCTCAAAGGCACTCTATAATTGAAAATTACTTATGCATTTCATTTACTTCTCAAAGCATCCAAGAAATCAGCCTTATTTCTTTCGCTCTCAAACACTCGATTCGGAACAATCCGAAAACCATCAGTACATTCGAGATATATTAAATCACCATCGTGTATTACATTTTTAACATTATCCAGAGGGACAGACTGAATTACACCCATACTCTCGCTTTTCAACCATTCACCCTCGATAGTCACCATACGTTCCGATAAATACATTGGATTTTTCTTCAACGACTGTATCAATCGTACCTTGATTAACCATTTGTATAATCTTCCGAAAAACAACCAGAGGGGTATGAAGAATATTAAATATAAAAACACTCCCCAAGCATTAGCGGTTTCTCCCGCCACCATAAACAAAACAACGCCTAAAACGACCATAACGCTTATTCTGAAAAATAATAACTTGATTTTCTCGCTATTCTTTGTCTTTAAAAGATAATAATTTAATTTTAACCAATCCTCTGTCGTTAATCGATACTTCATAACATCAACCCTCCTAATTTTATTTAGATTTCTTTGCTGCCGCTAAGATGACCATTATTGGTAGAATCAGTATGAAAAGAAGAAGCATCATGATTATACCTCCAATATTGGTTCGTGCTGACCTTTTACCCAATCATTATCACCGTATTTATAAAAACCTTCGTATGTTTTACGATTAGCCAAAATCGTTTGAATGGTAGAAGTTCTGAACTGCCCCCCACGGTGTGTAAGTAAACCTCTACGATTCATTTCCTCAGCGATGACA
>JBKEEJ010000024.1:0-41353 GCA_047777345.1 Lachnoclostridium sp.
CAAATCTTTTGATGAGAAGGGTATGGCGCCGGAAGATTTTGAAAAATACGGCGGTTTCAGAACTACTTTGGCATCGTTTATTGCAGGCTATGACGACTTATTAAAACTGATTAGAGGGTATATGATTCAATGAAAATAAAACAGACAGCACCTTTGCTTCTTTTAGCTCTAATCTGGGGTTGCTATTATGTGGCAAGTCAGCAGGCGGTAGCCAAAATGTCGGTTTTTACCGTCGGTATTGTAATCCGTTTTATAACCCTGATATTACTGCTTGTTATCATGTTTGCAAGAAAAGAATTAAAGCTCCTTTTTTGTACGAAAGGAGCTCTTGCAAAACTGTTTATGATAGGTACCTTAGGCTTTTTGCTTGATTTAACTGCTTTTATCGGACTTACGCTTTCTCCGGCAGGAAGCGGCACCGCGCTGTTAAAATGCGACATTATATTTGTCAGCTTAATCTCTGTTATTATATACAAAGAGAAATTTACAAAACCGGACTGGGCTTACACATTTCTTATGCTTTTTGGTGTTCTCATGGTAATGGACATTGATTTTAGCAGTTTCCGGCTGGGGAATAAAGGCGATATATTTTTTATCTTAAGTGCCCTATTTGTTTCTATAAATGCCTTTCTTATAAAAAGCGTCCAGCTGGATAAAAATCATCCGATTAAGGATAATGTAATTGCTTTTTATAATAACTTTATTACCATGGTATTGTTTTTTGCTGTGGCCATTATTATGGGAAAACTGGGGCAGTTACGTTTACTGACCGAAGATAAATCCTTATTGACCGCCGCATTGTTGGCGGGACTGGGACAAACATTGATTTATGTTGTGTATTATTATAATTTAAAACATTATCAGGTCTGGATTGTAAAAGTATTTTTACTTTTAATGCCGGTTGTTGCCGCAATTTTATCATTTCTGCTTTTTGGACAGACCATGGTGAAAAATCAGTATATCGGTATGATAATTGTCCTTGCCGGAGCCTTCGGAATTTTAATCGAACAAAAGAAAAAGTCAGAAAGGCAACATGAAAACACAGAAAAATTAAGAATGTACCAATAAAAGTCAGAAATAATTTACGAACAAACACCTACTTTAGTTTCCCCCTATATTACCATCCTAATATAGCTTTTATATAGAAAGGGTTTCGTACTAAACAAAGGTACGAAACCCTTTCACATACTCTGTAAACGTCATACAAACAAAGGGCCTGGTAATCCGGACCCTTTGCTTAAACCTGTAAATATGAGAATTCATGTTTATGAAAGTATACTTATTTAATGTGCCGGTACGTCCAGTATGCCGCCATTTTCGAAAAAGTAGTTAATAATGGTAGAAGCCGGACCAAGTGTCTCCAACTTCAGATTAAAATGGCTGAAACATACTTTTTCGTATCCGGTATATTTGGAAAGGTGATGATGCAGACACTTTCTGAATTTGGTATTTTCAAACAGCTCGCCATATAAAACAATGGATTTGGGATCAAAAAGGCACATTGTATTTTTAATTGCGATAGACAGATAAAAAGCGACCCTGTCCATAATGTTTTCAATAACCTGATCGCCGTTTTCGTAGGCCTGAATAATTAATTTCATATTTATGTTGTCGGGATTTCCTTCCGTTGCAGCATAAAGATATGGCGTAAGAAATTCGGATAACAGATCAGCGGCATTTTTTATAATAGCGTTATAACCGACAATTGTTTCAAGGCAGCCTTGACTGCCGCATTCGCAGATGATTCCGTTAGGGTCTGAAATAATGTGTCCCATTTGAATTGCGTTAAAATCAAAGACACTAAGAGTATCCTGATAAGAAAGTCTTGCGGCACCCACACCAGGGCCGTATTTGATGAAAAGCATATTATCCGGATGTTCTAAATGAGCGAAGAAACTTTCCCCATGAGCAAGAGAACAGATGTTATTCGTCAATATAACAGGCATATTTAATTTTTCCTGTAAATAAGAAACAACATTTACGTTATCTTCCCAAAGATGATAAGAGTTAACGCTAATACCTTCTCTGGAATTCACGATTCCCTTTACACTGACGCCCACACCCAGTATGGTACGGGTTCTTTTCACATCATAGTGAATTAAGTGCTGAATCAGAATATTTGACAATTTATCCAGAATAGCCGATGATTTTCTGTGACAGTCGGCGGTAAAAACAGTATCTTCAAAAATAACTTCCTGATTGAGGTCAATGCAAAGAATTTGAAATTTTTGAGTATCAATGTAAACACCAATGGCCGCAAAATGGCTTTTGTTAATATCCAGTATAATTTCTTTGCGGCCTTTCCTGTTATTGCTTTGATCAACAAAAGATTCGATGAGGATACCTTCGTTAATCAAATCAGTGGTAATTAATGTGATAGCTGCAGGAGTTAGGTTTAGCTTATTTGCAATTTCTTTTCGCGACATACCGCCGGAGCGAAAGATTAAATTAATAATGGAACTTCTGTTGCGCTTTTTTACAGCCAGCATATTAATTCCGTTTTGTTTTGTATCCATACAGAGTAAATCACCTCTTTCAGTTACAGTTTATATTTAATTTCTATATTTTTACCGGTAATACCAACAAACGCACCGTTTGAAGCAGAGGGACTTTCTGCATGGGCAATGAGCCATTTGTTTTTCATCCAGAGAAGCTTGTCCTCGTCACACTTAGGGGATGGAAGGGATGAAAGCTGTTCATTGGTTCCCTGGATTAATACGATAATACTTTTAAAACCCTGGTCGGAAACTTTGCAGGGCGCAAAATGGAGCGTTGTTCCATACAGTTCCACAGCTATACCTGCAGGTACATAAAAAATTTCAACATCAGAACTGGAAAGACTATTGTTTTTGATATTACGTATATCGCTTAATATAAGAATCAAATCGGTAACAGCCACATCCACTTCGGAGCATTTGTGATATTCCAGGGCGTTTAGTCGATTTGAATTACCATTGCAATAGCCGATTTGAATGGGCATGGAACCATAGAAATTATTACTTAGGTCCTCTGCCAAAGCCGTTTTCATTAATTCTTCATCAGATGCCACATAAATATTACCAGTATCTGGAATATTTCTATTTTCCATTATATTAAAACATTCTGAAAAATCAAATCCTTCCAAAATTTTACCATATTTTTTAAATGCAGCATCCGTAATATGCTTTATATTTAATCCGGGATTACATTGTCTTAAAAGTTCAATCATATTCTGCCTCCTTAAATTAGATAGCCAAGTAAAACTTCGCTTTTGTTAGTTTTTAGTTTTAATTATAAGATTTAATAAAAACAATAGATCTTTGTAAAAATCTAAAAGCAAATCACAAATTTATTATAGCATTCTGACTTGGATGATTCAAGGATTTTGGAAAATTTATTTTTTTAGCCCAAATTTGCTACAATAAAAGGAAATAAATAATTAAAATCTTAAACTAATCCTAAGTATATCGACCAGAAAATAAGATTTCCATATATTGCATAATAGAAAAAAGGTACAAAAAAGTCAAAATATTTCTTTACTTTTTTAAGAAAATGTTGTACAATTAAAAACGAAAGGTAGAGTTATTGGTCATTGTGTACATACAAATTCACAAAAAAAGCAAGATACACCATGGTACCAATCAAAGTATTCAACCGGAAATTTTTTGTCTCAAATTGATTAAAAGCTTTAAGTTAATTTCGATTTGAGATAAAAAAGAAATGATATCCGATGTAAAAATCCATACTCGGATCACACAAAAATGGTAAATACATAATAAAGGAGAAGTAAGGTTTATGGGAAAAGGTAACAGAAAATTAATCGCATTAATTTTAAGTCTTGTTTTATGTATGACTTTACTGGCCGGATGTGGTAAATCAGGTCAGACATCAAGCGAATCATCCGATTCGAATGCAGCAAGTACGGATACCGCATCCGATTCCGATGCAGGAAATGATGCAAGTGACAGCGGTAAAGAAATTACGATTAAGTTTCCTTGCATTTGGGTTGGTACGGACGGAAAAGCGGAAGTATTCGGAAAGATGGTTGAGTCCTTCAATAAAGAAAATGAAGGAAAGATTAAAGTAGTAATTGAAGAAAACACAGATTATGACGCTTATGAAGACAAAATCAGAACTACTATTTCTACCGGAGACGCGCCGGACATTTTCACTTTTAAGTCCCATGCTGACCTGGAATTATATTCTCAATCAGGAAAATTAATGGATCTTACATCCTATTTGGCTGATCCTTCCTGGTCAAATAATTTTGTTTCCGGTGTAATTGACGCCGCAAAAGTGGACGGAAAGAATTATGCGATTCCTTACGAAAACGGCGTAATTCCAATTATGTTTAATGCAAAATTATTAAGCGACGCAGGCATTACTTCCTTGCCAACTTCTTATGATGAATTGTGGGAAGCCTGTGAAGCATTAAAAGCAAAAGGAGTTTATCCGATTACTCAAATGACCAATAACAATGCATGGACATCAATGCTTTGGTACAGCTATGCGCTTGCTTCTGTAGGCGGTGCAGACGTATATGAAAAAGGATTGGATGATCCGGCATTTGTAGAAGCTGCCAAAATCCTGCAAAAAATGTTTGAGTATACTTCACCCGATGCTGTCGGAGCTGACGCAACCGTTGTAAACGGCCATTTCTTTAATGAAAGAGCTGCAATTTATACTAACGGTTCCTGGATTTTATCCAGAATTAAGTCCGAAGGTGTGGAAGGACTTTATGATAGTATTCAGATAAGTGGTTCCCTTAGCTACAATGGCGGTGAATCCGGAGCGTATGTCAACGCAATTCAGGCATATATTGCAGCAGGAAAACAGGATGATCCTGCAAAAGAAGAAGCAATTGTTAAATTCTTAAAGTATATCACAGATCCTGCCAGAGTAACAGAACTGTCCAACTCCTCCGGCTCTATCTTTACAGTCAAGACAGATGTTACTGAAGATACAGATCTTCTACAGGCAGATATTATAGTACAGAGTAAAGCTGCCCCATATATGATTGGTACCTTTGAATCTGTTATGCCGACATCAGTTACTACGGCATTCCCGGCAGCACTGGAATCTTTGGTACTTGGTGAATATACACCTGAACAATTTGTACAGGCATTAAAAGATGCACAGTAATTAAATTTTATAGTACATGAAACAATAGAAAACTTATTCCGGTTCCGGGAAATACTTTAGCAGTCGAAAGAGTACCTTCCCCCGGAACCGGAATAAAAAGATTAATGAAAAAGACGGAGGCCATGCGATGAAAGTAAAAAGACGAGATTGGGTTAATATGGGCATCTTTATATTGCCAGGCCTTGCACTATTTGTATTATTTTTTATAATTCCTGTTGGTTATGTGTTGGTAACTAGTTTCTATGAATGGAATGGTATTACGAAACCGATTTTTACAGGGGTAAGTAATTACAATAATATATTTGGAGATAGGGTTTTTTGGCGCAGCGTAAAAAATAATATTATATGGGCCTTGGTTGCTGGTTGTATTCAAGTGCCTCTTGCATTACTGATGGCTTTGATTTTATCCAGGAAACCTATAGGATGGCAGTTTTTCAGAACCGTATATTTCCTTCCGCAGGTTATTTCGGGAATTGCCTTAGCTATGTTATGGTCAGCAGTGTATAACAGTGAATATGGTTTGTTAAACGGTTTGCTCAGAACTATCGGATTAGGCAAATATGCAAAAAACTGGTTAGGATCATTGGATACAGCATTTCCCTGCATGTTGATTTATTGGGTATTCTACATTGGATATTACATGGTTATTATGATGGCTGATATTACAAATGTGGATGAAAGCTATTATGAGGCGGCCAAAATCGATGGAGCCGGAACAATTAGTCAGCACATTTATGTTACGATTCCGCTAATCAGAGGGTCAATTTCAACCTGTGTAACATTAGCTATGATATTTGGACTTAGAACATTCGAACAGGTATATCTGTTAACAAATGGCGGACCTGCTAACAGAACGTCTGTACTTGTGCTTTATTTATACAATCAGATGAAAACGAATGATTATGGTGGTGCAAATGCGTCCAGCGTAATGTTAATACTGACGGGTGCATGCGTAATTTTACTTATTCGTAAATTCTTTTCACGCTTTGACAGAGATTAAGGAGGATAAGTATGACAGAAAGAACTTGTAAAAAAGAAAAGCCGGAGAAAAGAGCTATTGATGTAATTTTGGGAATATTAAAATGGATTCTAATTATATTCTTTGCTGTTTATACTTTGTTCCCGTTAATCTGGTTGTTTATCACATCATTAAAAACAAACGCAGAATATTTCGATAATCCGTTTACTTTGCCCAAAGTTCCTCAGTTTCATAATTATGTGGTAGCTTTTACCCAGGCAAATCTGGGCCGTATGATTTTAAATTCCGTTACCGTGGCAGTTATTGCAACATTTTTAAACGTAATTGTTGCAGCAATGTTATCTTACTGCATTTCTCGTTTTAAATTCAAAGGACGTGAAGTAATATTTACCTTTTTTTCCGTTGGAGTGTTAGTACCCTTAAATGCATTAATGGTTCCTTATTTTACCATGTTTAGTAAAGTAGGTCTGTTGGATTCCCTTACTGCGTTGGTTATATTATATGCCGCAATCGGGCTTCCCATATCCACATTTATCATTCGTGGTTTTATGCTGAACTTGCCCGCTGAAATTGAGGAAGCTTCCTATATTGATGGCTGCGGATTTTATGGAAGATTTTTTAAGATAGTATTGCCCCTAACCAAAACGGGTCTTGTAACTGCAGGAACATTTGAATTTATTACCTGCTGGAATGAGTTCGTATATGCTAATTTGCTTACCTCTTCACCTGCTACAAAGACAATACAGATTGGTATCCGTTATTTCACAAACCAGTTTACAACCGATTATGTATCCATGTATGCGGCAATTGTAATCAGTATTGCTCCAAGTATTATAGGGTATGTTCTTTTCCAGAAACAGGTTATCTCAGGTTTGACAAGTGGTGCGGTAAAGGGTTAAAAATCAGGCAAAAATGGATTGTGACACAGGGGTCATTTATTCTGGCAATTTCCTTTTAAGGATAAATACGCCGGGGTCGATGGCCTGTTTTTTTAAAAGGATGGAGGTAAATAAACATGGAATTTGAATTATCGAAAGATGGCTTCAGATTAAAACATAACGATAAAGATTTGCTCGTACATAGTAAAGAAAATCCCCTTATTTATGTGGGGTATGGCGAAGAAACCATAGATATGTATCGGGGTAATTTTAAAATAGAAGATTATGTTGTTGAAAGATATCCCTTAAGAAATATCAGTATCGAAAAGAGTAAGGACAAATATATTATTAATTTTGAAAATAAGATAATCGCAATCCTTAGACTGGTTGCGGATTTATTTTTAATAGATTTTGAAAAAAAAGATCCGGGCATTAACCGTTTTTGGATTCGTATTCAGTCCGATGAAAATGAAAAATGCTATGGCTGCGGAGAGCAAATGTCATATTTTAATCTGAGAGGACGTAATTTCCCTCTCTGGACTTCGGAACCGGGAGTCGGAAGGGACAAAACCACTTATGTGACCTGGAGATCCGATGTAGAGAATAAGGGCGGCGGAGACTATTATAATACCAATTTCCCTCAGCCAACTTATATTTCCAGCAATCACTACTATCTGCATGTGGATTCCACGGCTTATGCGGATTTTAATTTTAAAAATGAGACTTTTCATGAGCTGCATTTCTGGGAAGTACCCAAACAGATTCGGATTGAAACGGCACCTACTTTTATTAAACTCCTTGAAAAACTGACCGCTTATTTAGGAAGACAGCTTGAACTGCCGGACTGGATTTACAACGGGGCGATTTTAGGACTTCAGGGAGGAACGGAGCGTGCTTTCGAATTAGCCGAGCGTTCCTTAAAACATGGAATTAAGGTAGCCGGTATCTGGTGTCAGGACTGGGCCGGAAAAAGAGTTACTTCTTTTGGCAAGCGGCTTAATTGGAACTGGAAATGGAACAGGGAAATGTATCCGTCTTTGCCAGAGAAAATAAAGGAATATGAAAAGAAAAATATCCGTTTCCTAGCATACAATAATCCCTACCTGGTAATGGAAGGCGATTTATATAAGGAAGGAAAGGAAAAGGGATATTTTGCCACCAAGGAAGACGGCAGCGAATACCTGGTGGATTTTGGCGAATTTTACTGCGGAGTGGTTGATTTAACCAATCCGGATGCTTTTAACTGGTACAAAGAATTAATAAAGAAGTATCTGATTGAGTTTGGCATTTCCGGATGGATGGCTGATTTTGGAGAATACCTTCCCACCGATGTGAAATTATACAACGGAGTATCACCTCTTATTGAACACAATCACTGGCCGGTTCTCTGGGCAAAATGCAATTATGAGGCTTTAAAGGAAACCGGAAAACTGGGCGAAATTGTCTACTTTATGAGAGCCGGCGGAGCCGGAAGCCAGAAATACTGCACTTTACTGTGGGCAGGAGACCAAAGTGTGGATTTTACAATCCATGACGGCCTGGCTTCGGTTATCTGCGGGGCCCTTAGTGCCGGAATGAGCGGATACGGACTCCACCACAGCGACATCGGAGGATATACTTCCCTTTTTAATAATATAAGGACCAAGGAACTGTTTTTAAGATGGGCGGAAATGGCAGTATTTACACCGGTAATGAGAACTCATGAAGGCAACAGGCCGGAGGAGAATTTCCAGTATTATGATGATGAAGACGCAATGAAACAATTTGCCAGACTGACTAATATTTATACCACCCTTGCTCCCTATACCAAAGAACTGGTAAAGATGAATGCAAAGATGGGTATACCGGTTCAAAGGCCCCTGTTTCTTCATTATGAAAACGATGAAAAAGCCTATGTTATCCAGACAGAATACCTGTTTGGGGAAGATATGCTGGTAGCTCCGGTTTATTTGCCAAATATTGAAGATTGGAATGTTTACCTGCCGGAGGATCAGTGGGTTCATTTGTGGACCGGTAAGGAATACAGAGGCGGAAATGTGACCGTAAAAGCACCTATCGGATATCCGGCTGTATTTTACAGAAAAAATTCCAGGTACAGCGATTTGTTTCGCAGGATTAGCCAGTTATAGTTCATGTGATAATGGAAAAAGTTGAGGAGGCGTACTTATGGCAAAATACGTTATGGCTCTTGATCAGGGGACCACAAGTTCAAGATGCATTTTATTTAATCAGAAAGGAGAAATTTGCAGCATAGCCCAGCAGGAATTTCCGCAAATATATCCTCACCCCAGCTGGGTTGAGCATGATCCTTTAAAAATTTGGGAAACTCAGCTAAACGTTGCCAGGGAGGCAATGAAAAAAATCGGAGCCCTGGCAAAAGATATAGCCGCCATTGGAATAACAAATCAGAGAGAAACCACGATAGTATGGGACAAAAATACGGGAAAGCCTGTTTATAATGCCATTGTATGGCAATGCAGAAGGACCTCCGGAATTGTTGATGAATTAAAAAGACAAGGTTATTCCGACTTAATCAGAAAAAGGACAGGGCTGGTACCCGATGCCTATTTTTCTGCTACGAAAGTAAAATGGATATTGGACAATGTAAAAGGAGCCAGAGAAAAAGCAGAAGCCGGTGACCTTTTGTTTGGTACCATAGATACCTGGCTCATATGGAATCTTACAGGGGGAAAAACCTTTGTAACCGATTATACCAATGCTTCAAGAACCATGATGTATGACATCCATAACCTTCGGTGGGATGATGAAATATTAAAGCTTCTTAATATTCCCAAATCAATGTTGCCCCAGGTAGTGTCTTCCAGCAGTGTCTATGGCTACACAGGCAAAGAGATTTTTGATGGTGAAATACCAATCAGCGGTGTGGCAGGAGATCAGCAGGCCGCCTTATTCGGACAATGTTGTTTTGAGCCTGGTGACGTAAAGAATACATATGGTACCGGATGTTTCCTTCTTATGAATACCGGAGACAGGATAGTGGAATCAAAAAACGGCCTTATTACAACCATAGCCATTGGAATGAACGGGAAAATTGAATATGCCCTGGAAGGCAGCGTCTTTATCGCAGGTGCTGCGATACAGTGGTTAAGAGACGGACTGCATCTGATAGAAAAGGCATCGGAGACGGAAGCTTTGGCAAACAAAGTGGAAGATACGGAAGGGGCTTATGTGGTTCCTGCTTTTACCGGTCTTGGGGCTCCTTATTGGGATCAGTATGCAAGAGGAGTAGTGGTTGGCATAACAAGAGGTTTTACCAAAGAACATTTTGTAAGAGCAACCCTGGAGTCCCTTGCTTATCAGACCCATGATATTTTAAGAGCCATGGAAAGTGACGCTTCACTGGAGCTTAAAAACTTAAAAGTAGACGGAGGCGCCTCTGCCAATAACTTCCTGCTTCAGTTCCAGTCAGATATTTTAAATACAAAGGTGTTAAGACCAGGCTGCATTGAAACTACGGCAAAAGGAGCTGCTTACCTGGCCGGGCTTGCGGTCGGCTTTTGGAAAGATAAACAAGAAATCAAAGACAGATGGGAAATTGACAGAGAGTTTATTCCCAACATGCAGGAAGAAAAAAGAAAAATTTTATTAAAAGGCTGGGAAAAAGCGGTAAAATACTCGTTTTCCTGGGCAAAGTAAATGACTTTTACAGAATTAATCTTTATTTATAAAATGAATCAAAATAAATCATCTTTTTTAATTCCATAACTAGTAAAATAAACCTTCATCCTGAGTAATGTTAATTACGTCAGTTTGAAGGTTTATTTTTCGCAGTTTTTTTGTTAAGTGGGAAATAGATAGTTATTCATAGGAGGAAAATTATGAAATACGCCCCCCAGAACTGTCCGTGCAAAAGAATAAAAAGTGTAAGATATAAGGATTGCAGGGCATGTATCCAACATCATCATACATCCGGAAAACTCCTTACATATTGTGAAAAAGTTGAAAGAAAAATAGAACGTAAAATTAAAAAGGCGGAAAGAAAAGAATTAAAAAGAAAGCAAAAGATAACGAAATCCATGGAATAATTGAGTCTGCCAGGTACAGGCTCTTTTTTGTTACGTAAATATTGAATTCCGGACCAATAAGCTATATTATGAAATTAAGAAAAGTTTACGTGATTTTACATTAAGATAAGGAAAGGAACAAAAGATATGCAGAATGATTTGACAAAAGGTAAGCCACTGCAGCTGTTAATCGGTTTTATGATTCCAATATTAATAGGCAATATTGTGCAGCAGTTTTATAACGTAGTTGATTCCATTATCGTAGGTCAGTATTTGGGAGTAAATGCCCTTGCGGCCGTTGGTTCCACCGGTTCTTTAACCTTTTTGGTAATCGGCTGGGTAAACGGGGTTACGGGAGGATTTGCCATATTGATAGCCCAGCGTTTTGGAGCAAATGACGAAAAAGGTATGAGGCATTATGTTGCTATGTCCTATTTTTTGTGTGTTTTGATGGATATTATTATGACGGTAGGACTGGTTTGGGCCAATGAATGGATTCTTAGAATAATGAATACGCCCGATGAGATTTTTAAAGATACCTTTGATTATATACAGATTATTTATTATGGACTGACAGCAACCATAGCATATAACTTGCTGGCTTCTGTGCTACGAGCATTAGGAGACAGTAAGACACCCTTATATTTTCTGGTATTGTCAGCCCTTTTTAACATTGTGCTGGATATACTTTTTATTACCTCTTTTTCCATGGGAGTAAAAGGAGCCGCTTATGCCACAGTAATATCCCAGGCAGTTTCCGCTGTTTTATGTCTGATTTTTATGTTAAAAAAATATCCGGTGTTAAACATTCATAAAGAGGATATGAAAATTTCCGGAAATAGTATAATGAAGTTAATTGGTCTGGGAGTTCCTATGGGATTACAGTTTTCCATAACTGCCATAGGAACCATGATAGTACAGGTAGCCTTAAATGGATTAGGCCCTGTTTACATAGCTGCTTTTACTACCTGTGGGAAAATCCAGAATATTGTTACACAGGTCTTTCCGTCTTTAGGAGCCAGTTTGGCTACCTATACCGGCCAAAATACCGGCGCTAACAGATTGGACCGGGTAAAAGAAGGAGTAAAGGCAGATGTTATAATTACCCTGGCTTATTCTGTCCTGGCAATGATAGCAATGCTTTTATTCGGCGGTGACTTAACCAGATTTTTTGTTTCGGAAAACAGCAGTATGGTAGTAAAGCAAGCAAAGATTTTCTTTTATGTGGTAGCCGGTTTTTATCCTGCCCTGGGTCTTATCTTTGTTTACCGTAACGTATTACAGGGATTGGGATATGGAATGATGGCTTTACTTGGCGGAATATTCGAACTGATTGCCAGGGCTTTGGTAGTAATTTTCCTTTCCGGCCCTTTTGGTTATCTGGGTATTTGCTTTGCCCATCCTGTAGCCTGGATCTTTGCACTAATTCCTCTGATTCCGGCTTATTACAGGCGAATGAAACGTATCTATATAGATGAAAATTAATGAAATAGATATCTTATAATTTAAATCTTTAAAAAGCAATAATATAAAATATTTTGGGATTGCTTTAAAAAAGGAGGTACTTATGGCAGATATTTATATTAATTATGGTATTAACTTAAAGGAAATGACCTACGAACTGATGGATATCGCTAAAATTGCAGATAAATTAAATCCAAGTATGAAAGTTGGTATTAAACCTAATTTGGTTGTTTCCCGTCCGGCAAAGGAAGGGGCCACAACCCATCCGGAAATTGTGGAAGGTATTATTTGCTATTTGAAAGACTGGGGTATCAATAATATAACTATATTGGAAGGTGCCTGGGTGGGTGACAGCACACAGGCCGCATTCCGAAACTGCGGATATACTGCTTTGGCTGAAAAGTATGGCGTTAAGCTTTTGGATACCAAGCGGGATAAGGTTGTGAAAGTACAGGCAAAGGATATCCTTTTTTCCGTATGTGACAGTGCGCTAAACGTAGACTATCTTATAAATGTTCCTGTACTGAAAGGACACTGCCAGACAGGAATAACCTGCTGTATGAAGAATCTTAAAGGTTGTATACCGGACAGTGAGAAAAGGCGTTTTCATACTATGGGCTTGCATAAACCCATTGCCCTTCTTAATACGGTTATACGGCCTGATTTGCATATTGTGGATTCTGTTTGCGGAGATTTGTCCTTTGAAGAAGGCGGAAACCCGGTTATTGCCAACCGGATTATGTTAGGATTTGACCCGGTACTGTTAGATTCCTACGGCGCCCAGCTCATTGGATATGAACCGGATGATATCGGGTACCTGCGTGTGGCAAAAGAAAACCATATTGGAAAATATGCGGATTCCACAACGAAAATAACTGAACTTAACACCGAAAACCGGCCAAAACAAAGTACGGTAGCAAGTGGCAGGGTAAGAAAACTTAGCGAACATGTTATGGAAGATAGTGCCTGTTCAGCCTGCTACGCGGCTCTAATGTTTGCCCTGGATAAAGCCGGCGGAATACGGGGAGAGAAAATTAAAATCGGGCAGGGATACCGGAATAAAGTCTTAGAAGGAGTTGGTGTAGGAAACTGTACTTCCGGCTGTGAACGATTTGTAAAAGGGTGTCCTCCAAAGGCCAGTGATATCATATCATTGATAAAAGAAGAAAACAGGAGACGCTAAATGATAAAAGGTCCTTCTAAATTGCAGCCAATTATCCATTAAACGACTTCAGCCTAATCGAGATTTTATGAATGGGAAAATAAAATCGGCGCATATTAGAAATAGCTGATATATTGAAATGAAATAAAAGAAAGAAGAGATTAATCTATGAATAATTATATGAAAGAATATGAAAGATGGCTTAAAAATACGTTAGACCCGGCTTTAAGGCAGGAACTGGAAAACATTCAAGGAAATGAAGAAGAAATAAAAGACCGGTTTTGTTTTGACTTGTCCTTTGGTACGGCAGGTTTACGGGGAAAATTAGGTGCCGGTACCAACCGTATGAATCGATATGTGGTGGGAAGAGCAACGAAAGCACTGGGAATGGTTATAAAAAAGCAGGGCGAAGAGTTTGCCAAAAAAGGTGTTGCCATTGCTCATGACTGCAGAATTATGTCTCCCGAATTTGCCGAAATGTGCGCCTTGATTTTATGCAGTATGGGTATTAAGGTATATCTGTTTGATTCCTTAAGACCGACACCGGAATTGTCCTATACGGTCAGATTCTATCAGTGTGCCGCAGGAATTAATATTACAGCCAGTCATAACCCAAAGATTTATAATGGCTATAAGGTATATTGGAAAGAGGGTTCCCAGATTAAGGCTCATATAGCGGACCAGATACTGGAGGAAATATCCGAACTGGATTTATTTGATAACATGCCCCTTCTTACGAAAGAGGAAGCTAAGGAAAAGGGACTTTTGGTTATCATTAATAAAGAAGTGGATGAAAGTTTTTATGAAAAAACCATGTCCGTTTCCTTACGGGATGAAGAGGTTGACAAGAAAATTTGTATTGTCTATACGCCCCTTAACGGAGCCGGCAATATTCCTGTAAGGACAGTACTAAAAAGAATGGGATATACCAATGTTCACATAGTAAAGGAACAGGAACAACCGGACGGAACCTTTCCAACCATTGATTATCCCAATCCGGAAGACCATGGGACCTTTGCCCTCAGCGAAAAGTTAGGACTAGAAATCGGAGCGGATATTTTAATTGCCACGGACCCGGATTGTGACAGGCTGGCAGTGGAAGTGATTCATAATGGTCAAGTTGTTGCCTTAAACGGTAACCAGGTAGGAGTCCTTTTGATTCATTACCTGTTAATGACCATGAAAGAAAAGGGAAAGCTTCCGAAAAATGGAGCCATGGTAAAGTCCATCGTAACCGGAGAAATGGGAAGTGCCATTGCCGAAAGCTATGGAGTTAAAATGTTTAATGTATTAACCGGATTTAAGAATATATGTGCCTTGCCCAATGAGTGGGATAAAACAAAAGAATATACCTATATTTTTGGCTATGAAGAAAGCATAGGCTATAATATCGGAAATTATTTAAGAGATAAAGACGGCGTAGCCTCAACCCTTATACTGGCAGAAATGGCAGGCTTTTATAAAAAGAGAGGCAAAACCCTTCTTGATGTCCTGAATGATTTGTATGAACAGTACGGTTATTATTGTGAAAAAACCATATCTGTCGTACTGGAAGGGTTAGAGGGCCAAAAGCGCATTGGCCGGATGATGGAAGAATTCCGTAAAATTTATCCGTCGGTTATCGGAAGCTTAAATCTGATTCGAATAACGGACTACAAAATTTCGGAAGAATTGGATATTGAGACAGGTAAAAAGACCGGGATAGATATTGAAAAAACCGATGCCGTAAGATATACCTATGACGATGGCTGCTGGTATACCCTAAGGCCTTCGGGTACGGAGCCAAAAATCAAATTATATATTTACACAAAGGCGAAAACCAAAGAGGCGGCTGATAAAAAGCTAAAAGACATAGAAAATAAGGTTTTGGAGATTCTTAACAGTATAAAATAGTTTAGAGTAACCTCTGTCATTCAGAATAATTGGAATGACAGGGGTTTTTTATTCAACAGGAAAACTTTGTTGTGTGGACTCAATCAAGGATTTCATTTCTCCTGTTACGAATAATTGCCTTTTTGTTACAAATCATTGCGGTATATAGGTAAAAATATTGAGAACAGGAAAAATATGGTATATCTTAATTAATATACTAATATATTTGGTTCGTCTTATGAAACGAAATAAACTTTTTCAATGAATTTAACTTTCCTTTGGTAAAGAAAGAGGTGCAAAATGAAAGGTTTTAAAATGATACAGGGTAACAAAATCCAAAAGACTAAAAATTACATTAAGCGTTACTGGACTTTATATGCGCTGCTGACATTGCCGATTATATATTTTTTGGTTTTTCGCTATACTCCCATGGCATACATCCTGATTGCTTTTAAAAAGTACAGTATTGTCCAAAGTGTCTGGGAAATGGAATGGGCGGATAACTGTGGGTTTGAGTATTTTATTAAAGCCTTTTCCAACCGGGATTTTCTTTATGCCATCCGCAACACCCTTTTACTTAACTTCCTTGACTTGGTAGTTGGTTTTCCTGCTCCCATTATTTTGGCCCTGTTACTGAATGAGCTGACCTTTAAACGGTTTAAACGGTTTACCCAGACAATTGTCTATTTGCCCCACTTTCTTTCCTGGATTATTATTTCCGGTATGGCAAAGCAGCTTTTTGCGCCGACCGATGGCCTTATTAATACGGTGCTGAACAAAATGGGTTTTCATTCCATTCCATTTTTAGACGAACCTGTTCATTGGGTCTGTACTTACATATTTTTAGGAATCTGGCAAAGCGTAGGATGGAATACAATCATTTACCTGGCTGCTATTACCAATATTAATCCGGAGCTGTATGAAGCGGCTTCCGTTGACGGAGCAAATCGTTTTAAAAAGATGTGGCACATTACCTTGCCCGGCATTCGGTCTACAATTGTGGTTCTTCTGATTTTAAGTCTCGGAAGAATTATGGGAAGTGAATTTGACCGGCCTTATGCACTAAGCAACAATCTGGTAAAAAGCGTATCCAATGTCATATCCATTTTTGTTTACACTTATGGCGTACGGGGATTACAGTTTTCACTGACAACAGCAGTAGGGCTTTTTCAATCGGTTATTTGTGTTATTTTCTTGCTTGGAGCAAATACTGTAGCCAAAAAATTTGGCGAACGGGGTGTTTGGTAAGAGGAGGAGGTATTTATTATGATAAAGTCGAAGACTACGAAAATAGGGGATCTGATTGTTGCTTTCATCTGTTTTTTAATAATACTGCTATGTTTGCTGCCGCTTGTTTACATTTTAGCCCGGTCTTTGAGTTCAACGGATGCATTAATCCGAAACCAGGTATTTTTATGGCCCGTAGATTTTAATCTTGAGGCCTATAAGACGGTATTAAGTGATGCAAAGTATGCCTGGTCCCTTGCCTGGACTGGGATCTTAACCGTCATATGCACATGTTTATCCCTGTTTATGACTGTTATTTGTGCCTATCCCCTTATCTTTGACAAATTAAAAGGCCGCCGGATAATTAATACTATTATTCTTATGACCATGTACTTTAATGCGGGTACCATTCCTCTTTATTTATTGCTAAAAGACCTGGGCATGCTGAACAAACCCTCGGTTTTAATCATTCCATGGTGCTTAAGCGTATTTAACATGATAATTATGAGAAGCTTCTTTTACGGTATTCCTGACAGCCTTCGTGAATCGGCGGAAATAGACGGAGCAGGTTATATTCAGATACTGGTTAAGATTTATCTTCCCTTATCCACGCCGGCACTGGCTACCATCGCACTTTTTTATGCGGTTGGACGCTGGAATGGTTTTTCCGATGCCTTAATGTTTATGAATGACAGACGTTTCTATCCGATTCAGCTGTTGTTATACAACATTCTCAACAATATTATGAATGTTGAATTTGCCACGAAAGAGGGCTTTTCAAGCCCCGGGCTTTCCGAGTCTCTCAAAGCGGCTACCGTTATGTTTGCCACAATCCCCATACTGTTGGTTTATCCCTGGCTTCAGAAGTATTTTATCGCAGGGGCAACTTTAGGAGCCATTAAGGAATAAGTTAAGTAATACGAAGCAAATTGGTCCAATAAAGAGTTTCACAATGTGCTAAACATAAATATAAATGTAAGGAGGAAAGAGAATGAAAAAAATTATTACAGTTCTGCTTGTGTGCTGCATGATAATCGGAACTTTTACGGCATGCGGCAAAAAGGAAGAGACAACAAGCAGTGAAACGGTAAGCAACACAAATGAGCAGACAGGGCAGGATTCCGGTTCTGTAGCAGGGAAAAATACGGAAGAAAATGCGGAAATTGTAAACGGCAGATTCGTAAAAACAAGACAGATAACGGTGGAAGTATATGACCGTGCTAATGATGGCGGAAGCAAACCGGAAGATAATTTTTACACCAATTATATTAAGGAAGGCATGCTTCGGGATCATAACGTGGAGGTTACTTTTGTGCCTGTTCCCCGCTGGACAGAGGTTGAACAGCTTAATAACCTTCTTGCCGCAAATAATGCGCCTGATATCTGTGTCACCTATGATTATCCCACCATACAAACCTATGCGGATATGGGCGGTGTCATGGATTTAAGTACCCTACTGGAAGAAAACAAAGATTTACTGCCTAATTTATGGGAGTTATTGGGCGAAACCAATATAAACTGGGACAAAGATCCGGAAGATGGCACCATTTGGGCTATCGAGGCAAAATTAATGATAAATAACCGTATTAATACTTTTGTCCGGGAAGACTGGCTGAAAAAGTTAAATATACCGGAACCAACGACTCTGGAAGAATTTGAAAATATGCTAATCGCATTTCGTGACAATGCCGTCACACTTCTTGGCGATGATGCGGATAAAATGGTTCCTTTTTCCATCAGTTATGATGTGGGCTGGCGTTCGGATGATATAATCGCAAGTTTTATACCCAATGACATTACGGATAAGGATTATTATATCTACGGATTTGACGACAGAAAACTGCTTATACCAGGTACCAAGGAAGCTATCCGGGTGCTGAATAAGTGGTACAATAACGGCCTTATATGGAAAGACTTTGCACTTTATCAGGCCGGAGACACAACGGAAGATAATATGATGAAAGCCGGTTATGTAGGCGCTTTTATACACAACTGGGATTATCCTTATCGTAACGGGAATGACAGCATACAGAGCAATCTGCAAAGACTGGTTGGCCCTGATGCCGGGTATATCGCAGTAAACTGCTTCCCCAATGACGCAGGCTTATATAGAAAATATCTTGCAGGCCCCATTGACCGTAAAATTTTCTTCCCTGCCACCAATGATGAACCACTTGCTTCCCTTTTATATCTTGACTGGATCAGCAAACTGGAAAACCGCATGTTCCTTCAGATTGGCGAAGAAGGCGTTACCCATGAAGTTCAGCCGGACGGTTCGGTAAAGATTATTGCCGCAACAGGGGAAAAAATAATGAATTCCGTTAATAATATTGACTACACAATTACCTGCAACGGTTTGGATTTGGGAGATAAGGACAAAACAATTAAGTCGATAGCTCTCGGTTATGCCGGAACAGATCCACGTTTTATTGAAAAGGCCTTTACCGCCTCCATTTCTGACCCCCGTGTGGGCAAAAATGTAAAAGTGGGAGAAATAATATCTGAAAAAGGCTTGGGAACATCCCTTACCGATAAGCGAAACGCCCTGTTAGATCAGGCTGTGGTTGCAGCGGTAGATAAATTTGACGAAGTATATGATGCAGGTTTAAATGATTATTTGTCTTCAGGCGGCCAGGCAATTATTGACGAGCGGAAAGCTGCCTGGGAAAGAATTTATGGAGACGCTACCAGTCTTCCGGAAGAATAAAATTTGCTGCGGGAGGGCCCGTGTCAAAACGGGCTCCCTCCCAATTTCTTATTTGATTAAAGGATTGGAATTTTAAAAAAGAAATTTGTGTAGCCAGAGAAAGACATTTTTCACATTAGTAACAGTATTTAGGAGATTAACCGTATGAAGATGATAATTCGCTGGTTTTCCAGCCAAGACGACAGTGTAACATTAGAACAGATCAGACAGATTCCCGGCATTACCGGAGTTGCAGCCATGTTGTCTGATATACCGGTTGGAGAAATTTGGCCCCTTGACAGGCTTTTGGAATTAAAAAAAGAAATACAGGCAGCAGGACTTGAAATGGAAGTAATCGAAAGTGTTAATATACATGAGGACATTAAAAAAGGGCTGCCTACCAGAGACAGGTATATCAAAAATTATTGCAAAACCATAGAAAACCTGTCAAAGGCAGGGGTAAAATGCCTGTGTTATAATTTTATGCCCGTAATGGATTGGGCAAGAAGTGATCTGGCCCATGTACTGGAAGATGGTAGTACGGCTATGGCTTATGATCACGAAGAAATTTTAAAAAGGAATCCTTCTTTAATAGCAAGGAAAATGCTTGAGAATGCCAAAGGCTATTCCCTTCCGGGGTGGGAGCCGGAAAGACTAAAAGCCATGGCGGAAGATATAAAGTTCTATCAAAGCATGACAAAGGAGCAATATTGGGAAAATATAAAGTATTTCTTGGATGCCGTAATTCCCTGGGCAGAAAAATACGATGTAAAAATGGCCATACACCCGGATGATCCCCCTTTTCCCATATTCGGTCTGCCAAGGGTAATTAACAACAGGGAGAATATCAGAAAATTTTTAAGTTTAAATAAAAGCCCTTATAACGGACTGACCTTTTGTGCCGGTTCCCTTGGGGCGGACCCTGGTAATGATATTCCTGCGATGATAAGAGAATTTGGTTCTCAGGGCCGGATTCATTTTGCCCATTTAAGAAACCTAAAGCATTTGGACGAGAAAGTATTTACTGAAACGGCCCACTATAGCTCATGCGGTGATCTGGATATGTATGAAATCGTAAAAGCACTTTATGACAGCGGGTTTCATGGCTATATCCGTTCTGATCACGGCAGAATGATATGGGGCGAAAAGGCCAGACCCGGATATGGCCTTTATGACAGGGCGCTGGGATCAACTTATCTTTTAGGATTATGGGAAGCAATTGAAAAGAATGATTATTCAGCCAGGAAAAATACGAAAAAGCCACCAAAAACGGCAGGAATATAAGTATGTAAATCGGGGTGACATGGTGAGTAAAAAAATTTTGTTTAATAATGACTGGCAGTTTACCAGGCAAAAAATAGGATCCGGTATGGAGAAAATCTTAAAAGATGAGAGTATTTGGAAAAGAATTGACCTTCCTCATGACTGGGTAATTTATGACACGGCTTTTTTTCATGAGTCCGGTGAAGGATGGTACAGAAAAAAGTTTTTTCTCAGCCCGGAGAAAAACACCTTATATTATCTTTGCTTTGACGGAGTTTATATGGACACTACAGTTTATATAAACGGCATTAAGGCAGGAGAATGGAAATACGGCTATTCTTCCTTTGAAGTGGATATTACAAACGGGCTAAAAAAACAGGAAGAAAACGAAATCTTAGTAAGAGTGGTACTAAAAGTACCAAATTCCAGGTGGTATACCGGAGGTGGGATTTACCGCAATGTTTGGCTAAAAAAAGTACCCCAGATTCACTTTAGCTCTAACGGTATTTATATTTCCACTAAAAGAGAAGAAAATATCTGGACAGTAAGAGCAGACTGCGAAGTATGCGTTGGCAGCGCCGATGCGTTATCCGGCAAAGTTTCATCAGGCAAGCGTTCCTTATCTTCGGATAAAACGGAAGAAATAATATCTCAAAAAAATTATGTCATTCGTCACACCATAACGGACAGAGACGGAAATGTAACAGCAAGTTCAGAAGCACTTAAGAAAACACAATTATTAACCGTTGTATCCCCAAAGCTTTGGGATATTACGGAACCCAATCTCTATTATTTGAAAACAGAACTTTTAGAGGATAACACAGTAATCGATGAGGAAACCAACCGTTTTGGTTTTCGGACCATTGAATTTAATCCGGAAAGCGGCTTTTATTTAAACGGCCGCCATGTAAAAATTCATGGCGTTTGCGAACACCACGACCTTGGAGCACTAGGAGCCGCTGTATATCCTGGGGCTTTAAAAAGAAAATTAAGCATTTTAAGAGAAATGGGTGTTAATGCCATCCGTACCGCCCATAATATGTGTGATCCGCAGCTGCTGGATTTAGCCGATGAAATGGGATTTCTTATTAATGAGGAATCTTTTGATATGTGGGAAAGACCAAAAAATACATATGATTATGCCCGCTATTTTAAAGATTGGGCAGAACTTGATGTCGCAAGCTGGATACGCAGGGACAGAAATCATCCCTGTATTATTATGTGGTCTATCGGCAATGAAATATACGATACCCATGCCGATGAAAGGGGAGAGATTATAACCAGGTACTTAACGGAACTGGTACATAAATACGACCCATATCACAATGCTTTTGTTACCATGGGTTCCAATTACATGCCCTGGGAAAATGCCAGAAAATGTGCAGATATTGTAAAACTGGCAGGTTATAATTATGGCGAAAAGTATTACGAAATACATCACAGGCAGCACCCGGACTGGGTTATATACGGCAGTGAAACAGGAGCGGTTGTACAAAGCAGAGGAATTTACCACTTCCCGTTAAGCGCCGGTATTTTATGTGATGATGACGAACAATGTTCTTCCCTTGGAAACAGTACTACAAGCTGGGGAGCAAAAAGTATTGAGCAAGCCATTATTGATGACAGGGATTGTAAATTCAGCGCCGGAATGTTTATCTGGTCCGGCTTTGATTATATCGGGGAACCGACTCCTTATCACACAAAAAACAGTTACTTTGGACAAATCGATACGGCCGGGTTTAAAAAAGATTCCTTTTATATTTATCAGGCAGAATGGACAGATTATCGTACTGCACCTATGGTCCATCTGTTTCCCTACTGGGACTTTAATGAAGGTCAGCTTATTGACGTGTGCGTCTGTTCCAATGCCCCTAAAGTGGAACTTTTTTTAAACGGCATTTCTCAGGGAAGTTTTGATATAGATCATAAAAAGGGAAAAAAGTTAATAGGCAAATGGAGAATTCCTTATCAAAAAGGGGAATTACTGGCTGTTGCCTATGATGAAAATCAAAATATAATTGCAAAAGATATACAAAAATCATTTAAAGACGGGGCAAAAATCATATTAAAGCCCGACAGGCAGTCTCTTGTTGCAGACGGAAAGGACTTAATATTCGTTGAAATTTCCATGGAAGACTGTGACGGCAATCCGGTTCCGAATGCGGTTAACCGGGTTAATGTAAAAGTTAGGGGAGCTGCAAGGCTGATTGGCCTTGACAACGGAGACAGTACGGATTTTGATTCATATAAAGGCACCAGCCGCAGGTTGTTTAGCGGGAAGCTACTTGCCATACTGGCGGCAAAAACAGAGCCCGGTCATATTTATATGGAGGTTACTTCTCCTGGAATTCCTTCTGCCAAATTGGAACTAACGGCAGTGGGACATGGAAATATAGAGGGAATCTCAGCTATAGAGGAAAATAAAGAAAGTCCTGTCAATTCGGAAGTTCCCATCAGGAAATTAGAAATCATAAATCCTATGGGGACTCATTTCCATGAAGGACTTAAAGAAATGGAAGTTCTGGTAAAGGTTTATCCTGAAAATGCAACTTATGATGATATATCCTGGCGGGTCACCACCATATCCGGGGCGGACTCCAATATTGTAAGCCTAACAGAGAAAGGAAAGAAGGCGGCGCTTAAGGCTTTGGGAGACGGGACCTTTTATTTGCGGGCCACTGCCAAAAATGGCAGCAAAAAGGTAAGGCTTATTTCCGTTCTGGAATTTCAGATAACGGGTCTTGGGCCTGCTTATTACAATCCTTATGAATTTGTATCTGCAAGCCTTTACAGCAAAAGTTTCGGTGATATTGGAAACGGCAACGAGCGGGGAATTGCAACGTCCCGAGATGGTATAAGCTGGGTTTTATTTGAAAGACTTGATTTTGGTAATTCCGGGTCAGATGAGATTACAATACCGATTTTTGAACTGGAAAGTGAACCCACATCCATTGAAATTTGGGAAGGACCTCCTTATGAAAAAGGAAGTGAACTGTTGGCAAAGGCAGTACATGATAAGCCGAGTATCTGGAATACCTATCAGGAGGAAACTTTTAAGCTAAACAGGAAGCTTACCGGCATTATCTCCCTTGCTTTTTTGCTAAGAAAAAAAGTTCACATTAAGGGTTTTGTTTTTAAGAAACCCCAAAAAGCTTATGAAAGGCATTCCATATTATCTTACCAAAGAATTTATGGCGATTCCTATACCATTGAGGAAGGTGGCATAACCGGTATCGGCAACAATGTGACCATAGAATTCGGGGAAATGGATTTTGGCATAAGGGGAACCCAGAAGTTAATAATCTGCGGCCGGTCACTTATTGATAAAAATTCGATACATATCCGCTTTAATGGTAAAGAAGGGGAAACAGTCCGTCTTGTGGAATTTGAATATTCCGGGGATTATAGGGAACGGGTATTTGATATGGACAATATTACCGGATTGCAGAAGGTTTCTTTTGTTTTTTTACCCGGCAGCCACTTTGATTTTAAATGGTTTCAGTTTAAAGAAAAAAACCGGGAGATTTAAGAATCCTTTGAACAAAAAATAAAAATGTAATTACTTGTCAACCGGAAAGATTAGTGTAAAATAGTTTATAGAAAATTAAGGTAATTTTATCATGTATTTTTTGATTGTCTATTTATATGAAAGGTCTGGTATATGTGCATTGCCATAATATCAAGCAAGTCAAGGAGTGGATAAAATGGATATACAAAAGCGCATGCCAAATGAAAGTGCAAGAGAGTATGCATTAAGAACCATACGCAGTAACATTATATCTTTAAAGTTAAAGCCGGGCAGCACGGTAAATGACAATGAACTGGCCAGGGAATTAGGAATGAGCAGGACTCCGGTACGGGAGGCATTGCAGGAACTGCAGAAACTTAATTTAATTGAAGTATACCCTCAAAGAGGCAGCGTCGTATCTCATATTGATTTTGATATTGTTGAAGAAGCGGTATTCTTGCGGCGGGTACTGGAAAAAGCCGTGGTAGAGGAATTATGTGATTCCATCACAGACGAAAAGATGCAGCAGCTGGAGGAAAATGTAAAACTGCAGGAATTTTACCTGGATAATCGTTGTCCGGAGAAAATTCTGGAGTTAGACAATGAATTCCATAAAGCCTGTTTTGTTATGTGCAATAAGGAACGTATCTATGATTTGATGGAAGGAATGCTAGGGCATTTTGACCGCATTCGTGCCCTAAGCCTTTATTCCGTCAAGGAAATTAAAATTGTTGCGGATCACAGGGCAATCCTGAATGCGATCCGCCTGAAAGATAAAAACCTGGCCGGGGAGTTTATCGTAAAGCATTTATCCAGATATAAACTGGACCAGAAGGAAATTATGGATAACTATCCGGAATATTTTAAATCCCAACAGTAAAATAAAAGAAGTAAGGCAATTGTTTGGTATGGAAGTATCATAGGACAGGGCTTCTTTGCATTTCTTTAAACTCAGAGGGAGTGCAGCCTTTCTGAATTTTAAACATGCGGATAAAGGCAGAGATGCTTCCAAAACCGCACTGTTTGGCTATCTGGGAAACGGTTAAATTGGTCTCCGTTAACAAAAAAGCGGCATGCATCATTCTTTTTCTGTTTAAGTACTGATAAAAGGATATGTCGGCATATTGCTTAAATATTCGGGAGAAGTAAAATTTACTGAAGCCTGCCTGTTTTGCCATCTGTTCCAAAGTTATGTTTTCCCGGAAATGTTCATTAATATAGTTACAGATGGATAAAAATATATGTATTTTTTCATTTTGCCTTAAATTGTAATCCGGCTGATGTACTTTTGCCGCTCCGTAACTTCTTCCAATAATAGAAAAAGCAGAAATTAATTTGGAGTATATGACCGTATCCCGGTAAAGGGCCTGGCTTTCATATTCGGAAACAATACTTAGGATAAGGCGCTTTAGACGCGGATAGATACCTGGCAAATTCTTCGCGGTCACATATACAACAGGATAAAGTATAGCCGCCAGGGACTTAAATTCGTCCATGGAATTTAACTGGGACAGGTCCGCAAGTATAATATAGCGTCTGCCTGACTGGGGCGAAGTAAGCTTGTGTAAAACACCCGGGCTGATAAAGAGAATATCTCCTTCCTTTAGCACATATACCTTATCACCGCATTGGACCGTATACATATTTTCAACAGGCATAATGATTTCAAGAGAGGCATGCCAGTGGAAAGGATAATTATCCGCCTGAATGTTATCATAAACCCTTATTGGAGATTTTATGGAATAATCAGGGGTTTGCCTGTCACCGTTTAATGTTCTTGTCATATTGATACCTCTTATATAAGAAATCTGACAAGTAATATCAAAATTGGTATTATCATTATAGTACAATTTACATATAATGTAAATTGTTTTTAAATATTTACCAGTTATATTTTTATTATAGTGACTAAGTGACGGAGGATAGAATGAAATATACAAATTGCTGGCTGGAATATGGGAAACTTTCCAATGCCAATAAATCGGATGTTTATCTGATATGGGGCAGGAAAGGAAATGTGATGAAAAATATAGCCGATGAAATTAAGTTGGCTTTTCAGTCACTTTACGGAAGAAAAGTAAATCTAGTGCATGAGGATGAGAAAGGTTACAGGGATAAAAACCGGCCTGAAATTTTCCTGAATTTAAGTCAGTCTTATAATTTGGGAAAGGAAGGCTACCGGGTGGAAAGCCTCCGTGGAAAGTGCGTCATTACGGCAGCAACGGATATTGGGCTTCTTTACGGTACTTTTGATTTGTTAAGAAATCTGCAGATTCAAAATGTGAAAGATTTTGACACATGGGATTACAGAACCGAAAAGGAACCTTCCAATCCTTTGCGTATGTTAAATCACTGGGATGATTTAGACGGCAAAATTGAAAGAGGCTATTCAGGCAATTCTTTCTTTTTTAAAGATAATGATATACTGCTTAATGACCGTACAAAAACCTATGCCAGACTTATCAGTTCCGTAGGAATTAACGGGGTGGTTATTAATAATGTTAACGTAAGTGAAAACGCCACAAAACTGATTACGGATAAATATTATGAGAAATTACGAGCTTTGTCAGAACTTTTTGCTTCCTATGGGATAAAACTGTATCTTAGTATTAATTTTTGTGCGCCCATGGAGCTGGGCAATTTAAGTACCGCCGATCCTTGTGATGAACAGGTCCGCGGCTGGTGGAAGAAAAAAGCGGAAGAAATATATAAAAACATACCAGGATTTGGTGGATTTTTGGTAAAAGCAGATTCGGAAGGAAGGCCTGGGCCTTTTGCTTACAACAGAACCCATGCGGAGGGAGCCAATATGCTGGCTAAGGCACTGAAGCCTTTTGGCGGGCTTGTTATTTGGCGGTGTTTTGTATACAATTGCACCCAGGACTGGAGAGATAAAAAAACGGACCGTGCCAGGGCATGTTTTGATAATTTTATGCCTTTGGACGGTAAGTTTGCGGATAATGTTATTTTACAGATTAAAAACGGACCCATGGATTTTCAGGTCCGGGAACCGGTTTCCCCTTTATTTGGCGGTCTTAAGAATACCAATATGATGATGGAAGTACAGATTGCCCAGGAGTATACGGGCCAGCAAAGACATGTTTGCTATCTGATTCCGTGGTTTAAGGAAATTCTTGAATTTAACACATATTGTAAGCCTTCCGGGGGCCGGGTGGCAGATGTTATATCCGGAAGGACTTATAAAAATAAAAACTGCGGTATGGCAGCCGTTGCCAATACGGGAGATGACATAAACTGGACCGGTCATGATCTGGCGGCCGCAAATCTGTACGGTTTTGGACGACTGGCCTTTGACACGGAGCTTACTTCGGAAGAAATAGGAACAGAATGGATTTTACAAACCTATGGTCATAAAGAAAAGGTAAAAGAGATTATTCTTCAAATACTGATGAGGTCCTGGCCTGCTTATGAAAAATATACCTCTCCCCTTGGCGTTGGATGGATGGTAAAACCGGGTACCCATTACGGGCCTGACGTGGACGGATATGAGTATGACAGGTGGGGGACCTATCACAGGGCCGACCACAAAGGAATCGGAGTGGACAGAAGCAGAAAAGGTACCGGCTTTTGCAATCAGTACAACGAGCCCTTGGCTTCCATGTATGACAATATTAAAACCTGTCCGGAAGAACTGCTCCTTTTCTTTCATCATGTCAGCTATGATTATGTCTTATCCAGTGGCAAGACAGTACTCCAGCACATTTATGATACTCATTTTGAAGGGGCAAAGGAAGCGGAAGAATTTGTGCGGATGTGGCAGGAACTAAAAGGACTTATTGATGAGGAGGCTTACCAAAGGACATTAAAAAGGTTTTTGCATCAAAAGGAACATGCGGCCCAATGGCGGGATGTGATTAATTCATATTTTTACCGAAAAACTCTGATTCCGGACCAATACGGTCGTCCAATCTATTAAGAATTTTTCATAAGATATAATTTTTACAATAAAGCAGGCTTTCCCGTATCCGGATTTCAGTTACGAATAGGTTAAATTCTTGATGTAATAAGTATTTAAAGAAAAGTTAATTAAAATGCCTAAAAAATAACACCTTTTTATGTTACAATAAGAACATGCAACAGATTCTTTAGCAAAAAGAAGGAGTTAAGAAGGTGTAAAATGAAAAATAATTATATATCAAAAAGCATGGCTGGCGGCAAAAGCAAAACCAGGAGGAATGAAAATAATAAGCTTTTATTTTACATCCTTTTGGGTTTTTTAATACCGGTAGTAGGCCTGTATTTTTTCCTTTCCTTTTATTACAGCAACCATTTTTTTTATCATACGGTGATTAATGGTATCAATGCTTCTAATAAAACGGAAAAACAGGTGGAGGAGGCCATTAATGCGGAAGTCAGTTCCTATGAACTGACCCTGGAAGGCAGAAACGGTTTAAAAGATAAGATTACCGGAGAAAATATCGGTTTGCATCCGGTCTATGACAGTAGTATAAAAGATTTGCTTGATAAGCAGATTGGTTTTGCATGGCCGGTTTCATTTTTTAAATCCTATGATAGGGAAATAGATACCATGCTGGAACTGGATGAGTATTCACTGGATAAGCTGCTTGATAAATTGGTCTTTTTTAAGGAAGAAAATGTGGTGGAACCTGTGAATGCCCGCATCTCGGAATATGGTGAAAATGGTTATACCATTATACCGGAAGAGCCAGGTGCAAAGATTAATAAGGAGAAACTACTCAAGGCGGTAAAAGAAGCGGTTTTGTCACTGAAACCCGTTTTATCCATAGAAGATACCGGCAGTTATGAAACGGCGGAAATTACTTCTCAAAATAAAAAGTTAAACCGGGCTTTGAAAAAGTTAAATAAGATTGCCGGAGCCAAAATAACCTATCAATTTGGAGATGCTACGGAAGTTTTAGACGGAAAAAAGATCAGTGAATGGCTTACCGTTACTGATGATTATGAGGTTGTATTGGATACGGAAGGAATTAAGAAATTTGTGGATTACATTGGTAAGACTTATAATTCTTTTGGAAGAGTCCGTACCTTTAAAACTTCATACGGAGATGTAATTAAGGTAAAAGGCGGCGATTACGGTTGGTGGCTGAACAGAGGCCAGGAAGTCAAAGAATTGACGGAGTTAATTCAAAATGGCGAGCAGGTTGTCAAACAGCCGGCCTATTATCAGACCGCCCAGCAATACGGTGAAGATGACATTGGAGATACATATGTTGAGGTAAATTTAACGGCTCAGCACCTGTTCTTTTATAAGGAAGGGAAACTGATTCTGGAGTCAGACTTTGTTTCCGGCAATGTATCAAAGGACTGGGCCACACCGGTTGGCACATATCCGATTCAGTATAAAGAAAACGATGCTACCTTAAATGGGGAAGATTATTCCACTCCCGTTAAGTATTGGATGCCTTTTAACGGCAACATAGGTTTTCACGATGCTCCCTGGAGAAGCGAATTTGGCAAGAACATTTATTTGACAAACGGTTCTCACGGATGTATTAATTTGCCGCCGAAAGCAGCCAAAAAAATGTTTGAAAATATCAGCCGGGGTGTTGCGGTGGTTGTTTATGAACTCCCCGGTACGGAAAACTACGATACAAGCAAAACAAAGAACAAGAAAACGGAGAAACAGGAAAAAACTACTGAAAAAGCAACGGATGAGAAAACAGATGAAACGGCAGAAGATTAATCGTTTGGATGCCTTGTTGCCTTTGTCATAGCCTGCGAAACAGTCATGGGCTGTCCCACAATGCCTTAGACGGATTGGGACAGCTTTTTTTATGTTCATCAGTGTCCGCCGGTATTATCCATGCCGTAATTATATCTTTGAAAAACACCTGTGACCAGATCACTGAATGAAAAACAAAAATGCCTATAATTGTTTTATACCAGAATTTCATAAAAATTTTCTAGGATAAATAATAAACATTGGTAATACATATATTTATTAAAATGATGAATCTAAAATAGTGAAACTGAACACAGATGGGAGATTTTATGAATAGCGGAATTGTTGTAAAAGAAAATATCAGTTTGTTACTTGTTTTTATGGAAGGTATCCTTTCCTTTTTCTCACCCTGTATTGTTCCGCTGATTCCGGTTTATATGGGATTTTTGGCCGGTAACGCAAAGAAACTGGATAACGGTACGGTTGTTTATGAAAGAAGAAAAGTATTCCTTCACACACTTTGTTTCGTCTTTGGCATTTCCTTTGCTTTTTTTGTTTTGGGTATGTCTTTTACTGCTCTAGGCAAATTTTTTACCGGCAATAAGATGCTGTTTACCAGAATAGGCGGTATTATCATTATTGCATTAGGTTTGTTTCAGCTTGGCTTTTTTCAAATATCATTTTTGCAAAGAGAAAGAAAATTCCACCTGAATTTACAGGGAAAAAAAGCCAATCCTTTTCTTGCGCTTATATTAGGCTTTACATTCAGTTTTGCCTGGACCCCCTGTGTCGGGCCCCTTCTCTCATCTGTTTTAATTATGGCTTCCGGTGCCAAAACCTCTTTTACCGGTAATATGCTGGTACTTGTGTATACTTTGGGATTTGTCATACCATTTTTATTGCTTGGCTTATTTACCGCTAATGTGATGGAATTTATAAAGGCAAAGCAAAGGCTGGTAAAATACACGATTAAAACCGGCGGGGTAATCCTTATTCTGATGGGGGTTATAACTTTTACCGGATGGATGAATGGAATCTCCGGCTATTTAACTTCCATCAGTTCCAATAGCAGAACTAATGTAGAAAGTAGGGATAAGACGCCAGATAGTACCGCAGATAATATTGAGAAAGCAAACAGTACTGCCAAACAGGACAATTTTGTTTCTCAGCAAGAAAACACAAAGGAAACGAAAGAAAATTACGGAGATCAAAAAAAGGTCATTCCGGCTTATGATTTTACTTTAACGGATCAGTATGGAGAAGAACACACGCTTTCCAGCTATAAAGGGCAGGTGGTATTTTTAAACTTCTGGGCTTCCTGGTGCCCGCCCTGTAATGAAGAAATGCCCTATATTGAGGAATTATACAAGGAATATAATTCCAATGAGGATGAAGTGGTTATCTTAAGTATAGCCAATCCGAAAAACGACCGGTATCCCTATAACCAGGATGTGGAGAAAGATGAACTGATAGCTTTTCTGGAGAAAAAAGGATACACCTTTCCCGTATTGTTTGATGAGACCGGAGAGATTTTAAAGAATTATGCAATCTCCGCTTTTCCCACTACTTTTATGATTGATAAGAACGGAAATATCTTTGGTTATGTGCCAGGAATGATGACAAAGGATATTATGATAAATGTAATAGAGCAAACTTTGGAATCTGCCAAATAAGATTTGGAATCAACCGATTTAGTTGAGAATTATTCTCACTTGTCCGGTTGATTCTTTTTTTGATACATGCTACGATTAGTTAGAGGATGCTAACTTAACGGACTAAGCGAAAAAGCAATAAATTCACCTTTATATTAAGCTGCGGGTTTGGTATAAGGAATGATTTCTAAAAAAGAACAGGAGGATTCAAACGATGAGTTATTTAAAAATCAGTAAAGTTATCGGAAGAGAAATTATTGATTCCAGAGGAAACCCCACTGTGGAAGCGGAAGTTGTTTTATCCGACGGAACAATCGGTACCGGTGCGGCACCAAGCGGTGCGTCCACAGGAATATTCGAAGCTTTGGAATTAAGGGACGGGGATAAAAAGAGATTTGGAGGCAAAGGCGTAAGCAAAGCCGTTGAAAATATAAATACATATATTAATAAGGTATTGGAAGGAAAAGATGCCCTGGATATCTATGCCATCGACAAGGCCATGATGGCAGAAGACGGCACCAGGGATAAATCCAGACTGGGGGCCAATGCCATTCTGGCTGTTTCAATTGCCGCATCCAGAGCGGCTGCAAAAGCCCTTCATATTCCACTGTACCGGTTTTTAGGCGGCGTAAATGCCAATGTGCTGCCCGTACCTATGATGAATATTTTAAACGGAGGGGCACACGCAGCCAATACGGTGGATGTTCAGGAATTTATGATTATGCCGGCAGGGGCTCATAGTTTTAAGGAAGGCTTAAGATGGTGTACGGAAGTATTTCATGCCCTGGCGTCCATATTAAAATCAAAAGGACTTACTACTTCGGTAGGTGATGAGGGAGGTTTCGCACCGGACTTAGCAAGCGATGAAGAAGCCATTGAATTAATACTGGAAGCTGTGAAAAAGGCAGGTTATGAACCGGGAAAAGACTTTGTACTGGCCATGGATGCGGCATCCAGTGAATGGAAGGGTGAAGGCATAGGTTCCTATGTAATGCCTAAAAGCGGGAAGAAGTTTACTTCGGCTGAGTTAATTGCTCACTGGAAACAGCTGTGTGAAAAATACCCCATTTATTCCATAGAAGATGCCCTGGATGAGGAAGACTGGGAAGGATGGAAGCTTCTTACCAAAGAACTGGGTGATAAGATTCAGTTAGTGGGAGATGACTTATTTGTAACCAATACGGAAAGACTGGAAAAAGGAATTAAAGAAAAATGCGGCAATTCCATATTAATTAAATTAAATCAGATTGGTTCCGTTTCGGAAACTTTAGAAGCAATTAAGATGGCACATAAGGCCGGATATACCGCCATTGTATCTCACCGTTCAGGGGAAACGGAAGACACTACCATTGCCGATTTGGCCGTAGCCTTAAATTCCGCACAGATTAAGACCGGTGCCCCAAGCAGAAGCGAACGTGTTGCCAAGTACAACCAGCTACTTCGAATAGAGGAAGAACTGGGCGAGGGTGCAAAATATCTGGGAAAGAAAGCTTTTAATATTAAGAGGGATTAACAATAAACCTAATATTGAAATTGCTATTTTCATTATTTAAGTTAGAATAAGTCATACGGATTATTTCCTTTTGTGTGTTTAGCAAAAGGAATCCATTTTTGAAGTATTGGCCTGGAAACTTACATAAAAATGAGTTATGATGAAAGAAACTTTGATAGTTTTCATGAGTTATGAAAGACTCACGCAGGAGGAAATGAAATGTATGAATCAGGTGAAAATTATCTGGAGACCATCCTTATTCTTACTAAAAGAAATGGTACAGTCAGGTCTGTTGATATTGCCAGGGAACTTGGATTTAGCAAACCCAGTGTCAGCCGGGCTGTTGGTATATTAAAAGAGGAAGGTTTAATTGTAGTGGATGACAGTGGTCATATCCAATTAACATCTAAGGGCAAGGAAAAAGCCGAGAGTGTCTATGACAGACATAAACATCTGACCTCCTTTTTAATGGAGACAGCCGGTGTATCCCATGAAAGAGCGGAAGAGGATGCCTGCCGAATTGAACATATCATCAGTGAAGAAACCTATCAGGGTATAAAAAGATTTCTTTCTTTACGGGAAAATATGTAAGTTGAATTTCCTTTTTCTTTACATTCCTGCCATGTTATACTATAATAAAATTAGAATCAGGTAACAGCTTAATTGGAAGTTTCAGTGTCCGGCTAGTCAATAAACTGACAGCTGTGTCATTGATTGATCCGGCATGATCTTTAAGGTTAAAGGTGAAAGGATGGGATTCTATGAAACTGATACTCGTAATTGTACGTAATATTGACAGCAGCCGTGTAATGGAAGGATTAAATAAGCATGGCTTTTATGTGACGAAACTAGCTTCTACCGGAGGATTTTTAAGGGAAGGAAATACTACCTTAATGATTGGTACGGAAGAGGAAAAAGTGGATGAAGTGATTGACATTGTTAAGAAAGAATGCGGACCGAGACAGCAGATTATATCGAATCCCGTGGGACCAGCCGAATATACTTCCATGCAGGTTTTGGTTAATGTTGGCGGTGCAACCATTTTCGTATTGGATGTGGACCGTTTTGAAAAAATATAATGAAAATAATGAAATCATCATCTATGTTTCATCCTGTGACTTATCTGATAAAAAAAGATGGTTAGGAATGGAATAAATGTTACAGGGAATGGACTGTGGCATTACAGTCTCTTCCCTGTATTTTCCCTTATTTATAAAGAGTTTATAAAGAGCTTTTAGTTTTTCTGGTTTCGGTACTGAACCGGTGTCATAGAGTAAATTCTCTTAAAAAGTCTGTTAAAGTGTTCCACGTTTTGATATCCTACGGCTTCAGCTATGGAATCTACGGTCATTCCCTTATTTTTAAGCAGGGCTTTTGCCTTGTTAATCCGTATTTCTTTTACAATATCCCCAAAGGTTTTTCCGGTACTTTCTTTAATGTATTTGGATAAATAGGGTTTGGATAAATAAAATTTGGATGACAAATCTTCCAGGGTAACGGATTTATAGTGATTCTGAATATAATTTAATATTTCCACAATACGTTCGTCCCGGCCCTGGGCAATTCCTTTTTCTTCTATCAGGTGGTTAACTGCAGACACAAGAGCCTCAATAGAAGATTTAATAATATCTTCGTCAATGCCAACACCCCAATACATTTTATCCTGAAAATGAATTCCGATATAAGAAACCGCTTTGGCTGTAGAGCCTTTGGACAGGGCATGTTCTTCATAAATAATTAAGTCATAGTTGATGCCGAAATACTGCTTTAAGCCGTTGCTGACCGCATCCAGTCTTCCGTTGCCGTTTGCATCTATTACATGTGACGTGCCGTTACAGTTAATGGTAATTTCAGCCATAATGCCGTCAACCTGTTTAAAATGGGCTTCTGTTATGGTAAATACGGAGCTGTAGTTAATGTATCTGTCTTCAAAGGCCTGATAAACCAAAGAAGGAACAAGTTCTCTGTGGGTCCGGTCAGATACCCCTTTAATGTAATAGCCCACTTCTTCTTTCATTTTTTCCGGTATGGATAAGCCAAAGTTCTGTTTTAAGATATAACTTACTCCGCCTTTGCCGGACTGGCTGTTAATACGGATCACATCCGACTCATATTCTCTGCCGATATCCTTAGGGTCAATAGGCAGATAAGGTACGCTCCAAATCGGGCATTCTCTTTCCTCACGCCACTTCATACCCTTTGCGATAGCATCCTGGTGGGAACCGGAAAATGCGGTAAAGACCAGTTCTCCGGCATAAGGAGAACGTTCGTATACTCTCATTTTGGTAAGTCTTTCGTAGGTTTCGCATATTTTTGGTATATTGCCAAAATCCAGTTTCGGATCCACACCATGGGAATACAGATTCAGGGCCAAAGTGATAATGTCCACATTGCCGGTACGTTCACCGTTGCCGAATAAGGTACCTTCCACTCTATCGGCTCCGGCTAAAACTCCAAGTTCCGCGTCGGAAATTCCGGAACCTCTGTCGTTGTGAGGGTGTATGGAAAGAGTTACGGAATCTCTGTATTTTAAATTTTTACTTATGTATTCTACCTGGGTGGCAAAAACATGAGGCATGGCATTTTCCACTGTAGTGGGAAGGTTAATGATTGTTTTGTTGTTTTTCGTGGGCTGCCAGATATCAAGAACGGCATTGCAGACTTCCAGGGCAAAATCTACTTCTGTACCGGGAAAACTTTCCGGACTGTATTCGAAGGAAAAGTTGCCTTCTGTTTTATTTGCCAGGTCTTTTAATAATTTGGCTCCGTCTTCGGCTATTTTCTTTATTTCCTCTTTATTTTTTCCAAAAACCTGTTCCCTTTGGGCTACGGAAGTGGAATTGTATAAATGGACTACCGCGTGAGGCGCGCCCTTTAAAGCGTCAAAGGTTCTTTTAATGATATGTTCTCTGGCCTGGGTAAGAACCTGGATGGTCACATCATCCGGAATCATGTTTTCCTCAATAAGCCTGCGGATAAAATTATATTCCGTTTCGGAAGCGGCCGGAAAGCCAACTTCGATTTCTTTAAAACCGATATCCACAAGCATCTGAAAAAATTCTATTTTCTCATCTATACTCATGGGCTCAATGAGAGCCTGGTTTCCATCCCTTAAATCCACACTGCACCAGATGGGTGCCTTGTCAATATGATCCTTCTTAACCCAGTCATAAGTAGAAACAGGCGGCAAAAAATAGGATCTTTCATATTTGGTATAATTTTTCATAACGCTTCCTTCCTCCCAATAATATTAATCCGTGATAATAAATGCAATGGAAAACAATAGTTTTGTGTTTAACAGAATAAAAAAACTTTCGTTCTACCAATAAAAACATTAATTTCAAATGTTTTTATAGAGACGAAAGAATAATCTTACGCGGTACCACTCTATTTCATGATAAAATCATGCCCTCATGGAAGCACATATAATATGCTTCCGCCCTGTAACGGTGGCTTTCCGGCTCCATCTACTTACCAAATGTTCAATGGGCTGCTCCAAGGCCAGTTCATAATAACCTTTCTGCTGTTTCGCATCAGCCAACAGCTTTCTGAATTCCGGGTTACTATTACTATTCCTTTTCATCGCATTTTGCTGTGAATTAAATTTTTACACATTCTAACATAAGTTTGCATGAAATAGTAGTGATAAAATTAATCAGTTTTATTGATTTATTTTAACATAAGGGTAAGTTTAAAGCAATGAATGTAAAAATAATTAATAACTTGAAAGATTTGGAAAAAGATGATACAGTATGAAAAAAGAAAAGGAGTTTCTTATGATTAATAAAAAAAGGCTGACGGAAGAATTTATCAGATTGGTTTCCATCGATTCCCTGTCTTTTAAAGAAAGAGAAATGGCAGACATATTAAAAAAATATCTGACGGATCTAGGGTTTATGGTTGCGGAAGATAAAGCATATGAGTATTACGGTGGAAATGCGGGAAATATTTATGGTTTTTTGCAAGGAAATATAGAAGGGGACCCGGTTTTGTTTTCTGCCCATATGGATACGGTTGAGCCGGGATATGGGAAAAAGGCCATTATTCATGAAGACGGAAGAATTACAAGTGACGGAACCACGGTTTTGGGAGCGGATGACTTATCCGGTATAGTAGCCATATTGGAAGCGGTAAGGACTATTAAGGAAAAGGGCCTTCCCCACAGAAGTATCGAAGTATTATTTACCATAGCCGAGGAAGCCTATATCAGGGGAAGTGAAGTTTTTGACTATAGTAAAATTCAGGCAAAGGAAGCTTATGTTCTGGACTTAAGCGGTCCGGTAGGAATGGCGGCCCTAAAGGCACCTACTTTAATTTCCTTTACAGCCGTTTTTAAAGGAAAGGCAGCCCACGCCGGTTTTGCACCGGAAGAGGGAATCCATGCTGTTTCGGTTGCCGCAAAAGCAATTACGGCTATCCGCCAGGGCAGGATAGACGAAGAAACTACGGTAAATATCGGTACTATAAAAGGAGGTATTGCAAGAAACATTGTGCCGGAAAACTGTATACTGGAAGGAGAGGTCCGAAGCCTAAGGCACGATAAATCCCTGGCGGAGGTTGAAAAAATAAGAAAAATATTTAAAGAAACGGCAGATAAAGCGGGAGCCGGCCTGGAATTTGAAACATCCTTTGGCTGTATTGCTTATGAGGTGGATATAAACCATCCCGTTGTCAGGCGTTTTGAAAAGGTCTGCCGGGATTTGGGATATAAGACAACTTATGTTTCAACCTTTGGCGGCAGTGACAACAATAATTTTGCCCGTCATGGCATAACCGGTATAGTTTTGGCCTGCGGTATGAATCAGGTTCATTCCTGCAAGGAATACACCCATGTGGAGGAGCTAAAGCGCTGCAGCAATATTACATTAAAACTAATGACTGAAAAGCAAGCTTTGGAGTAAAGAGGCCCGGGCAGAATACTTTTTAGCTCATTGTAAATTCAGACTGATAAACAATTATTGCGTTTCCAGATATTTTGACTTCCACCGGTTTGTCATCTTGAATTTAGACTTCCACTTCCATCGTTCCAGCCCTGCCTATTGCCTCACCTTGTTGTGCTCTATATCGGAATAAGGTTGAATTGTGTTTTACAAGTTTATGCTCTACAAGAAATGCACCTAGGGGACCATTGGCATTTCCGGTAACAGGGGCTTCATTAATACCAACAAAATTTTATCCCAGGAATTAAAAAAATTGGAAACAGATGGTTTGGTTGAACGAGTGGCATATCCGACGATTCCTCCTAAAGTTGAATATAATCTTACTGAAAGAGGAAAATCATTAGAATATATATTAAGTGAGCTTTGTGCCTGGGGTAAAAAATATAGGAAGGCGGAAAGATAAATTTCTCATAATTTTATAAAAATATTTGAATAAGCCCGTCAGGGCTTCTTTTCATATTTATCGGAAGTTGTGTCCGATATGAACCGTCTTATTAATAATTTCTTTAATATTTGGTAATTCTTTAGAAAATCTTTCGTTTTCCAACAGGAAATATTTTAGATTTTTTCGATAAACTATAAATAAAATATAAAAGTGATGAATAGGAACAAAAGACACATGGAAATTCCACGCTTTGAAAAGAGGAACAGAACCTATGGACATTCAGACTTTAACAGGTTATTTTGAAGAATACGGTCCTGTCGTCATCTTTGTTATTGTTTTTTTGGAGTATTTAAATCTGCCCGGATTTCCCGCAGGCGTAGTTATGCCTTTGGCAGGCATATGGGCATCCCGGGGAGGAATTAGTTTTGTAAACGCTCTCTTGCTGTCCGTATTAGCGGGAATGTGCGGCAGCTGGGCCCTATATTTTCTGGGCAGAGTCGGCGGCTATTTTATACTGGATAAGTATATGCAAAAGTTTCCGAAGCAAAAACCTGTTATAGAACAAACAATAGAAAAGATTCGGTCAAAAGGGTATATCGGTATATTAATTGGGAAATTAATACCTATGGTAAGAACCATAATATCCATACCGGCAGGAGTACTCAAAATGAATTTTTTAGGATATACTTTGTTTTCCGCTATAGGAGTTACGTTATGGAACTTAGCTTTTGTGGGAGCAGGATACCTTTTTGGGGAATCTGTTTTTAAGGTGCTCTCATAATCTGTTTTAATCAGGATGTGTGCGAAGCATGCAAATGGGGGTTATTATGAGAATTGCCATGTTGACCAATAATTACAAACCGTTTGTGGGAGGCGTCCCCATATCGATAGAGCGCCTGGCTATGGGACTAAGAAGCCTGGGACATGAAGTATATATTTTTGCGCCAAGTTATGAGAAAGAAACGGAAGAACCATATGTAATCCGGTATCGTTCCAGAAAAAAGAAATTAAAAGGGGAATATGTTGTACCGGATATTTTTGATCCCACTATTGAAAAGATTTTCTCCTCTATTTCTTTTGATATTATTCATGTGCATCACCCTATGCTGATGGGCTACATGGCTCAGTACTTTGGCAAAAAATATCACATACCCATTGTTTTTACTTATCATACCCGTTACGAGCAGTATCTGCATTATATTCTTCCTGTGGATAAGTGGAATCAACCAAAAGGGGTAAATCAGCATCTGCCCTTAAGGTGGCTTAAGAAAAATATAATCTGTCGCGGGAGCCAAAAACTTGTTACCATTCACAACCGGATTTTTACCAACCGGTGTGACCTGGTATTTGCACCTACTCCAAGCATTAAGGAATATCTGATAGAACATGGTACCAATACGGAGATTGAAGTAATTCCAACCGGTTTATCCGGCAAAGAATTTGATTTTAACCAAGCCAGGGCAAAAGAAATCAGAAAAAAGTATCTGGAAGGGAAAAAATACTTATTCTGTACCGTATCCAGACTGGAAAAGGAAAAAAATATCGAATTTATTCTGGAAGGATTGTATTTGCTAAAAACCAAATATGGCAACTGTTTTCGCCTTCTTATTATCGGAGACGGATCTTTAAGGGAGTATTTAAAAAAACGGGCACAGGATCTGGCATTAACGGAAAATATTATATTTTGCGGGAAAATACCTCATGAGGAATTGTCGGATTATTATCATGCCTGTGATTTGTTTTTATTTGCATCCCAGTCAGAAACCCAGGGCATTGTTTTACTGGAAGCCATGGCAGCCGGTCTTCCCATAATTGCGGTAACAGGAAGCGGTGTGAATGACGTAATAAAAGACGGAAAAAACGGTTTTATCACTAAGAAGGATATTAATCAATGGGAAGAAAAAATAGAACGGGTGTTAAAGTCAAAAAGGCTTTATTTACAAATGAAACAGGAGGCCAAAATTGTGGCAAAACAGTATCTTGCCGTTTCCATAGCCAAAAATGTTGAGCGCCATTACATGCATGTCCTGTTATCGGAAGAAATAAGAAAAACCAGCGGCAATCTTTTGACAAGGAGTGCGAAACGAATATGAAGGATATAAACTTAAATAAAGAAAAATTGCTGGGAGATATTTTTGGTGCCTATATCAGGCTTGTAAGTGCCACGGCAAAGATAAAATTAAGAAACTTAGATAAAATCAGGGAAAACACTATGTTAGGGTACTGGCATGGCGACAGTTACTGTATGTTACTTTTATTAAAAGCGGTTGCAAGGGAAAAAAAAGGGATACAGGTAATTGTAACTGCCGATAAAAGAGGAGATGTCATAGAACATATGATAAATCATTATGGTGCCAAAGCCATACGTTTGCCGGACGGTTTAAAAATGCGGCACTTTTTCTCCCAGTTAAAGGAGGAAAGCCAAAAGAAGGGCACCATATTGGGAGCGGCACTTGACGGCCCCTTAGGGCCTTTTCATAAACCGAAAAAACTGCTGTTTTTACTGGCTTTACAGGCAGACAAAGAAGTACTCTTCGCACATTTTACCTATAGGCGGGTACTGCGTTTAAGACACAGATGGGATAAATATGTAATTCCTCTGCCGTTTTCAAAAGTGATTATTGATATAGAAGAATTGGGAAAAGTAAGCAAAGCCGATTTGGCAAATTTTAAGGAATATCAGAAAAAACTTCCCTTTTAGTTTAATATGGACGAATAAAGTGATAAAATCAAATTAAGTACAAAGGAGATAAAAGCTTACTGAGTTCATATCCTGTTAAGCTAACCTTGAAATTAAGACTTTAGAAAAAATATATGACTTTATTTATGACTTAAAAAAGCTTTAAAATAAAAAATATAAATTTTTTCGGATACAATTGTAAAAAATATTCATACGGAAATGACGGAGGATAACATGGTTTCCTATCATATTTTAGTTGTGGAAGACGATAAGGCAATACTGGAAGGAATCAGTATCTATTTAAGAAATCAGGGCTATCAGGTATTTAAAGCTTCCAATGGAATTGAAGGACTT
>JBKEEJ010000025.1:0-39059 GCA_047777345.1 Lachnoclostridium sp.
AGGCAAAAACCCCCATCGTAGTAATAGACCGTAAAATCAATGGATTTAACTGTGATTATGTTCTGGTAGACAACCTTACTGCGGCTAAAAATGCTGTACAGAAACTTATTAATAAGGGACATACCAGAATAGGCATAGTCGGAGGACCGGAGGACGTATTTACGGCTCAGGAAAGAATGTTAGGGTATAAACTGGCGTTAATGGAAGCTGGCATTGCACCGGAGGAACGTCTGATTGAACATGGGGATTATACCATTGACAGCGGAGTAAAATGTCTTAAAAGGCTGGTTCAGAATAATAAGGATATGACGGCAGTCTTTGTTGCAAATTATGAAATGACCGTAGGCGTGGTAATCGGAATCAATGAACTGGGAATTAAGATACCGGAAGAGCTTTCTGTTATAGGTTTTGATAACGTAGAATTTGCCAGAGCTTGTAAGCCTAAATTAACGATTGTTACGCAGCCAAAAGAAGAAATAGGAAAAAATGTAGCTGAGATAATTTTACAAAGAATTGAAGAAAACAACAGCAAAAGTAACAGTAATCAGGAAACGGAATATAAAATTCTAAAATTGCAGACGGATATTATGGAAGGCAATTCAGTAAGAGCTATCTAAATTTATATTTATTTCGTAATAGGAAGAAGAAAAACTTATATTAATATTAAATAAAACCGAAACGTTACGCTTTAATAATTTTGTTTATAAAGTATGAAATACCAGAAATCCGTACTGAAAATTGGAGGGTGAATGTGAAAAAGTACTTACTAGGTATAGATATTGGTACAAGTGCTTGTAAAGTGGCCATTTTTGATAAAACTGGCACAGTGATTGCCAGCGAAAGCACAGAATATCCTGTCTATTATCCTAAACCGGGATATGCCGAGCAAAATCCGGATGAATGGTGGGAAGCAATATGCCATACGATAAAAGTTATCGTAAAAAAAGCCTGTATTGATAAGGAGGATATTGCCGGTATTGGAGTAGACGGACAAAGCTGGTCAGCTATCCCTATCGATAAGGACGGAAAAGTTTTAGCCAACACCCCAATCTGGATGGATACAAGGGCTGAGGCTATTTGCAGGCGGTTAGAAAAAGAAATCGGAAGTGAATCTATTTTTGATTTGACGGGTAATCCTTTGCAGCCTACTTATACAACCGGAAAGATACTGTGGTACAAAGAAAACATGCCGGAAGTTTTTAACAACACATACAAAATTCTTCAGTCAAACAGTTTTATTGTATATCGTCTGACAGGAATGATAAGCCAGGATAAATCCCAGGGCTATGGTTTACATTGCTTTGATATGCATAATGGAACATGGGATAAAGACATGTGTAAGAAGCTGGGAATTCCGGTTGACTTTCTTCCGGAAATTTATGACTGTCACCAGGTAGTCGGATATGTGACGAAGGAAGCAGCCCGGTTATGCGGGCTGGCAGCAGGAACTCCGGTGGTTGCAGGTGGTTTGGATGCAGCTTGTGCAACCCTTGGGGCAGGCGTTATTTATCCCAATGAAACACAGGAACAGGGCGGTCAGGCAGGCGGAATGAGTATATGTCTTAATGAATACCGTGCAGATAAGAGGTTAATTCTGGGCTTTCATGTGGTACCGGATTTATGGCTTTTGCAGGGAGGCACCACTGGCGGAGGCGGAGTAATGCGCTGGTTTGAAAGAGAGTTTGCAGACTTTGAAAGAGAAGAGGGAAAACGAACTGGTACTTCCTCTCTGGTGCTTTTGGATAAAGTGGCCGCAAAAGTAAATCCTGGCAGTGATGGAATGATTTTTTTGCCATATATGGCCGGGGAACGATCACCGATATGGGATACCAATGCAAAGGGAGTTTATTACGGACTGGATTACAGTAAGACAAAAGCACATTTTGTGAGAGCAGCAATGGAAGGAGTCGCTTTTTCCTTAAGACATAATCTGGAAACCGGTGCTTTAGCAGGTGCCAGGGTAAGCCAATTAAGAGCCGTCGGAGGAGCGGCGAACTCTTATCTGTGGACACAGATTAAAGCAGATGTAACGGGTAAGCCCATTGCAGTACCTTCATCGGATACGGCCACAACGCTGGGTGCGGCCATATTAGCAGGGGTAGGCGTAGGAATGTACCGTGACTTTGAAGAAGCGGTAGAGACAACTGTAAAAATAAAAAGATATCATAAACCGAATATGGAGAATCATGCGGTTTATGAGAAAGCATTCAAAACATATCTGGAACTTTACAATAATTTAAAAAATGTTATGAATGGGAGGTAAGGTTAATGAAAGCAGCAGTAGTGGTTGCAAATGAAGATGTTCGATATCTGGATTATGAAGAGCCGGTAACAAGGCCTGGTACGGTTAAAATAAAAGTTAAAGCTTCCGGTATTTGTGGTTCCGATATTCCAAGAGTATTGCATAACGGAGTCCATTTTTACCCTATCGTATTAGGACATGAGTTTTCCGGCGAAGTAGTAGAAATTGGCGAGGGTGTAACAAAGGTAAAGGTTGGAGACAGAGTTTCCGGTGCGCCTTTACTTCCTTGTATGAAATGCGATGATTGCTATAATGGTAACTATTCTTTGTGCAAACATTATAGTTTTATCGGTTCCAGACAGCAGGGAAGCAATGCGGATTATGTGGTAATACCGGAAGAAAATGCGGTAGTATTTGATAAAAGCATTTCCTTTGAACAGGGAGCCATGTTTGAACCTTCAACCGTTGCGCTTCATGGCCTTTTTCAGAATGACTATCAGGGTGGAAAAACCGTTGCAATTTTAGGCGGCGGGACAATTGGTATGTTTACCATGCAGTGGGCCAAAATCTTTGGTTCACGAAAGGTAGTTGTGTTTGATATTAATAATGACCGTCTTTCACTGGCCAAACGTTTAGGGGCAGATGAAGTAATAAATACCACAGAAGAAGGTTTTATGGAAAAGGCATTGGAGTATACAAACGGGAAAGGTTATGACTATGTGTTTGAAACCGCAGGTGCTGCCCCTACTATGTATATGGCTTTTGAGCTGGCGGCCAATAAATCCAATGTGTGCTTTATCGGTACGCCTCACGTGACTTTGGAATTTTCACAGAAATTGTGGGAAAACATGAACCGCAAAGAGTTTAAATTAACCGGTTCCTGGATGTCCTACAGCGCTCCGTTCCCGGGAAAAGAATGGGAGTTAACTGCCCATTATTATGCTACCGGACAATTAAAATTCGACAAGGATTTGATTTTTAAGAAATTTCCAATGAGCCAGGCGCAGGAAGCTTTTCAGCTGTTTAAGGTGCCTGGAGCAGTAAAGGGAAAGATTTTACTGGTAAATGAAGAGTAATGAAAGGGGCATAATATGATTTTAACAGTTACCCTGAATGCGGCCATAGATAAACGGTATGTCATAGAAAAATTAGAACCCGGCCAGGTATGCAGAGTAAAAGAGTGTACTTACTCTGCCGGCGGAAAAGGACTTAATGTATCCAGAGTTGCCGCTATTGCAGGGGAAAAAGTTATGGCAACCGGATTTGTGGGCGGACACGCAGGAGAATATATTGTCGAAGCGTTGAATGAATTTGGTATTCAAAGCGATTTCGTACATATAAACGGAGAAAGCAGATCCTGCATCAATATCTATGATGAGACAAACCATACGCAGACAGAACTTCTGGAGCCAGGAGTGGTCGTATCCCATGATGATATTGAGAAAATGTTAAAAAAATATGTCGAATTAATTGATACATGCCATATAGTTGCCATTTCCGGATCTGTTCCAAAAGGTGTAGACAGTTCTGTATATAAGGAAATGATTCGGATTGCAAAAGACCATTCCAAGAAAGTTATTCTGGATACCAGTGGAAAATTGCTGGAGGAATCCATAACGGCAAAACCTTTTATGATCAAACCGAATATGGATGAAATCAGGTTGTTGACAGGGAAAGATTTAAAAGACCAGGATGATTTGGTAAAAGCGGCCATCAGGCTTCGGGATACCGGGATTCAGGTCGTAGTAATATCATGTGGGTCCGAAGGGTCTTTGATTGCCAGTGAAGAAGGTATTTACCGGGCTATTGTTCCAAAAATAGATGCGGTGAATACAGTTGGATGCGGAGATTCCATGATTGCCGGATTTGCGGTGGGACTTTCGAAAGGAATGTCTATGGCAGAAACGATTATCTTTGCAAGCGCTGTTTCCGCAGCCAATGCAATGCGGATGGAAACAGGCTTTTTCCTGAAAGAAGATATGGAAGAACTGTTACCAAAGATTAAGGTGGAAAAGTTAATCTAATTAAAAATGTTATTAAAAAAATCAAATATAAGGAGAGTGTAATATGACAGAATTTATTGATCCAAATTTAGTGCCTAAGAGAAAGTTATATTCAGGCGAATACATACCAGGTATCGGAATGGGAACCTTCGGATCCGACCGCTTTACGCCGGAACAGGTATCCAATGCAGTTGCCGGTGCCATTGAAGCCGGCTATCGTTTCTTTGACTGTGCCGCAATTTATGGAAATGAAGACATGATAGGCGAGGTATTCCAGGCGGCATTTGATAAAGGAACTGTAAAAAGAGAAGAACTGTTCGTTACGACGAAAGTTTGGAATGATATGCACGGAAAAGGGGATGTGCTTCTTTCCTGTGCAAAGAGTTTAAGAGATTTGCGTTTGGATTATATTGATCTTTTCTTTGTACACTGGCCTTTTCCTAATTATCATGCACCCGGTTGTGACGGAAATTCTCGTAATCCCAATTCAAAACCCTTTAATCTGGATGAATTTATGCAGACATGGAGACAGTGTGAAAGATTGGTGGAAATGGGCCTGGCAAGATATATCGGAATGTCCAATATGACTATACCGAAACTGGAAGCAGTGCTTCCTTTATGCAAAATTAAACCGGCAGCAATTGAAATGGAGTTGCATCCATCTTTCCAGCAGCAGGAATTATTTGATTACTGCATTGAGCGTGGAATACAGCCAATCGGTTTTTGCCCTATTGGTTCCCCTACCAGACCGGATCGTGATAAAACTCCGGATGACATTACGGATATTGAAATTCCTGAATTGGTGGAGATAGCCAAGAAACATAATGTTCATCCTGCAATTATCTGCTTAAAGTGGGCAGTACAAAGAGGACAGATACCAATTCCTTTCTCTATACATGAAAATGAATATGTAAGTAATTTAAGATGCACCATAGAAGATCCGTTAACAGAGGAAGAAATGGCAATATTAAAAACCGTTGAAAAAAATAACCGTTTAATAAAAGGACAGGTATTTTTATGGAAAGGTGCAAAGGGCTGGGAAGACCTTTGGGATTTAGACGGCACTATAACGAAATAAAAGTACAGGTAAAAATGTGTCAAACATTATTTTTATGGTGAGCGATATCTATCCGAAGGAGGAAAAAATGTTAAAAGGGATACCCAAAATTTTATCACCTGAATTATTAAAAGTATTATGTGAAATGGGACACAGTGACAAGTTGATTATTGCAGACGGGAATTTCCCCGCTGAGTCAATGGGAAAGAACGCTGTTGTAATACGTTGCGACGGCCATGGCGTACCGGAAATTCTGGATGCCATATTACAGTTATTTCCTCTGGATACCTATGTGGAACATCCTGTTAATCTTATGGAAGTAATGCCGGGGGATCCGGTGGAAACACCCATATGGGATACTTATAAGGAAATTGTTTCAAAATATGATGAGAGAGGAGAAAAGGCCATAGGGACGATAGAGCGTTTTGCCTTCTATGATCAGGCAAAAGAGGTGTACCTGATTATTGCAACCAGTGAAAAAGCACTTTATGCTAACATTATGCTGCAAAAAGGTGTAATAGCAGATTAATGGAGGAATAATGAATGCTAGAAGTATTCAAAAGACCTGAAAAGAAAATTACAGGATTAAAGCAAATTCAGGATGCGCTTATCCTCTGTTCGGAGGACGGTTTCATCAAAGTGGAACCCAAATCATCGGATATTATCCGTATTGTCTATACTTTAAAGGATGAGTTTTCCAGTCAGATAAAACCGGGGATCGTTTATAACAAAACATTTTCCGGCTGGGATTTTGCCGAAACAGACCAGGTAATTCAGTTAACTACGGACACTTTGTCCGTAGTTATAGACAAAAATACGGCTTCCATCCGCTATTATGATAACAACGGAAAACTGCTTCTTGCCGAACGGGATTATGAGAGTAAAAACCTGGAGGAATTTGATTCTTATAAGACAGTGACAGATCAGAATACCAGGGTTGAGAAAGTAGTAACACCTGACGGAATTAAGGAAGTTATAAAAGAAGCGTCAAAAGTATTTGACCGTAAGCTTTACAGAACCAGGCTGTATTTAAATTGGCAGGAGGGGGAAGCACTTTATGGTTTGGGACAGCACGAAGAAGGATATCTGAATTTACGGGGTACCACTGTTTATGTGCACCAGGCCAATAAAAAAATTGGCATTCCTTTTCTGGTATCCAGTTTCGGTTATGGCATTTTAATGGATACATACAGCCCTATGATTTTTAATGATACAAAATACGGATCCTATCTTTATACACAAGCCGATGAGGAAATGGATTATTACTTTATTTATGGTGGAAATATGGACGGCGTAATCCGCGGTTACCGGAAGCTGACAGGAAAAGCCACAATGCTACCCAAATGGGCTTTTGGCTTCATACAATCCCAGGAAAGATATGAAACTGCCGAAGAATTAAACCAAATCGTAGCAGAATACAGACGCAGAAAGATAGGCCTTGATGGCATTGTTCTTGACTGGTGTTCCTGGGAAGGAGACCTTTGGGGGCAGAAAACCCTGGATAAAGAAAGATTTGCAAATCCCGATGCTTTGACGGAAGCACTTCACGCAAACCATGCAAATTTGATGGTATCAATCTGGCCAAATATGAGTAAGGAATGCGATAATTATAAGGAATTTGAAAAAGAACAGCTACTTTTACCGGCCAGCAGTATTTATAATCCTTTCCAGAAAGAGGGCAGAAACCTTTATTGGAAACAAGCCATGGAAGGATTATTCAGCCATGGAATTGATGCCTGGTGGTGTGATTCCAGCGAACCTTTTACTCCTGAATGGAACCATTTGGGCAAGCCTGAGCCAAGTACCATGTACCATGAATTTTACGAGACAGCCAGTCAGTTTATTCCGGCCCAACTTACCAATGCCTATGGTTTATTTCATGCCAAGGGCATATATGAGGGACAACGCAGCGTAACGGAAGAAAAAAGGGTAATAAACCTGACCAGAAGCGGTTATACCGGACAACAAAGATATGGAACAGTTTTATGGTCAGGAGATATTTCAGCAGACTGGACCACCCTGAAACGGCAGATAGCAGCGGGATTAAATTTTTGTGCCAGTGGTTTGCCTTATTGGACACTGGATATCGGAGGCTTTTTCGTGAAAAAGGGTGTACAGTGGTTCTGGGACGGAGATTATGAACAAGGATATAAGGATCTCGGATACTGTGAATTATTTACCAGATGGTTTCAGCTTGGTTGTTTTTTACCGGTATTTAGAAGCCATGGTACGGATTTTAGAAGGGAATTGTGGAACTTTGGCGAACCTGGCAATATGTTTTATGATTCCCTGATAAAAACCAACCAATTAAGATACCGCCTGATGCCCTACATTTATTCCCTTGCCGCCAAGGTATGGAAGGATGATTATACCATGTTTCGTCTTCTTGCTTTCGACTTTCCTCAGGATGACAAAGCCAGGGAAATAGATGATCAGTTCTTATTTGGCAGCAGTTTAATGGTTTGTCCGGTAACACAGCCAATGTATTACGATAAAAATTCCAGGCCAATTAAAAACAGGGCAAAAACAAGACAGGTTTATCTTCCTAAGGGAACAGACTGGTATGATTTCTGGACAGAGAAGTACTATAAGGGAGGGCAGACGATTACCGCAGACGCCCCTATTGATATAATCCCGGTTTATGTAAAAGCAGGAAGTATTATACCAATGACTTCTCCTATGCAGTATGTGGACGAAATTCCCGATGCTCCTTTTGAAATACGTGTTTATTCTGGCAGGGACACGGAATATGAGCTTTATGAAGATGAAGGTAATAGTTATCGCTATGAAAAAGGCCAATACGCTATTACAAAAATGACTTGGTCTGAAGAAAACAGAGAGCTTAAGATAAGTGAACCGGCCGGAAGTTTCCCCCGTATGGTAAAAATAAGAAAGTTTGATGTGAAAATAATATCAGAAAGACGAATTGGCAAATAATGGAAAGTTCTTAAAAATTGCATATAACAAAATAATTATTGAATATAGCCATTTTTAGAATTTTATTTTTATGATCTTTATGTATTATACGAATGGAAGAGATAAGGACCTGTTTTAGAGGGGTTGTTGCATTAGTGACAGGAAATTGGATGATTTTTACTTGACAATGAAAATACACTTTGAAGTTGTCAAAGAATTCGTCTTGTTTACCTTATTTTGCAACAACCTCTTTTTCATTTAGCATAATTCATAAAAATAATATTTCTCATAGGGAGATTCATTATGAAACAAAATGGAAGAAGAGTTTTGAAATTATTAAGAAAATTCAACGATAATGCCATTTTGCATCAGTATATGCTGACATATTTTATTGTATTATTTATTCCCTTATTAATCTGCTGTGTTTACTATGTAAGAATGATTTCGGTAATCAGTGATGACGATATACAGGAGAGGAAAACGGAATTAAAACATGCTGCGGTATTAATGGATACTATGTTGGACGAGTTTTCCTATTTGGGGGACAGTCTTGCTTCCAACAAAGGTGTAAATTCGTTTAAAAATGTTACTACTGCTTTTGGCAGCCCGAATTCTTATAAGATATATGAATTACATACTTTGCTTCCAGATTTATATGAAATTAATCAGTCCGTATTTGACTATTATATTTTCTTTGATAAAAGCGAAACTGTAATTAACAAGAACATTGCTTACACATACAAGGATTTCTATAAACTATACCTTCATGAGGAAAAGTTTAAAAGTTACGGTGAATGGTATAAGCATATGAAAGAAGATAAAGTGACTTTTGGCCTAAGTCCCATGGAAACTTATTGTTATAAAAGTAATACCTCGTTAAATATGATTGCCTATACCCGTCCAATGATTTATGGAGATTATAATGATAAAAGCAGAATACAGATTCTATTTAAAGATACTGTATTAGAAACAATTATGCCTGCAAGTACTGCTAACAGTATACAGATTATTAAAGATTTTAAAGGCAGGACACTGTATTACAAGGCAAAGGGTAATCCGGAAGGAGTGAAGGAAGAACAGGTAAAAAAAGCTGTTGAAGCTGTCATCCAGAAGGGTAAGGAATTACAACAGCAGACAGTATTTCTTAACAATGAGAAATATCTGGTATTGCGGTATGATTCGAAAAAATCGGGACTGATATATTATATGCTGCAGCCAATGGGGATAGTAAACAGCAGAAGTATGTACTATGTAATCGCTCTGACCATTTTTATTTTAATTGGTGTGGCAGTTGGAATTGTATTAAGCTATTTCATGTCAGCAAAGAGTGCCACGCCTATTAATGATATTTTGAAAGAAGTTTCTCTAGATACCGAGCGGTTTCAGGCACATCAGACAGTATTTTTAAGCTTAAAGGAGACATTTAATAATCTGGTAAATACCAATACGGATATGTCCCGGATGATTGAAAATCAGAAACCATTTTTAAAAAATGCTTTTTTTAACAGATTATTGTACGGAAATTTTACCACGGAAGATGAGGCCTCTATTATTGCTAACAATATCGGTCTGTCTTATAAAGACAAAGTAATGAGCATCCTTATATTTCGCTTTAATACGGAAATTGACAAAATTGTAGAAGGTGACCTGAAACTGATTAATTCCTGTATTCTTTCATTAATTGAAGTAATCAATGAGATACTTCCGGACAGCCTGTATACGAATCTTGAAGGTAATCAGGTAGTTCTGCTTATGAGTATCGATAAGAACCGTAAAGAATATTTCAGGGAAGAAACGGAACAAATGATAATAAAAATAAAAGAAGCCATGCCATACAATGTGGCGGAAAAGTTTTTTGTATATGGCGGCAATATGGTGGAGAATCTGACAGAACTGAAAGAATCCTATAATAATGCGGTTTATATGTTCCAGAATGAAAATGGGCAAATTGAAAATACGGTTATCTGGTATATCAATAATTTTACCAACATCCCTACCTATCCGCCTCAGGATTTTTCTTTAAAACTGATGCATTACGTATTGGCAGGAGATAATGAAGGACTGCATGATGCTTTGGAAGAAATCATTAAAAAGTATTTTATAGATAACAACCTTCCGGTTTATTTACAGCATATGCTTTTAAACGAATTGCAGACAGTATTGTTCCGAATCATCCGGCGGATTGGAACACAGGAGTCAGAATACCGTTTATATTATAATAAATTAGAGGAAAACAGTAACAAAACTTTGCTAAGCCAGATTACAATCACGCTAAATCTGTATAAAAAGATATGTAATGACATTGCTGAAAAAAAGAAACTTCAGGATGCTTCGGCGCTTACATCCTCCATTGCTTCCTATATTGATATTAATTATGGTGACAAAAATCTGTCGCTTACCAGTGTGGCGGATATTTTCAATATAAGTGAACCCTATTTATCCAGTATATTTAAGCAGTCCCTGGGAATTAATTTTTCCACTTACATGGAAGGAGTAAGAATTGACAAGGCAAAAGAATTGTTGAAAAATACCAAACTGTCAATCGGAGATATCTCAGAGAATGTAGGCTATTGTTCAGCTAATTCTTTTTGCCGGGCATTTAAAAGGGTAACGGGAATCAGTGCTTCTGAATACAGAAAAAAAATAAATGTTATATGATGCGACCGGCTCGGAAAGTAGGTAGGTATTTCAATGAAAAAGAAAACAGTGGGTATCGCCGTATTTGCGGTGGCGATTTGTGTGACTGCGATTATTCTGCTTGGTTATAAATCGAAAAAGGTACCGGATTATAGCAACGAAACAGGTACAAACAGTACCGATAATGTTAAAGTGGAGTTATTCTATAACGGACCCTGTGAATCCTGTAAGGAAAATGAAAAATTCGATAAAGCCGTCAGAGAAAACATCCTGAAATCAAACAAAAATGCAAAAATAACCTGTATTGCCTATAATATCTTCAAAGAAGCGGATAAAGCATATATGGAAAAACGTATTAAGGCATTGGGTATTTCGGAATCTGAGGCAAAGGTGCCCTTTGCCTTGATAGACGGTAAACTATATAAGGGAAGTTATGATGAGATTGGCAGCCAGATTGGTGAGGATATAAGTAAGAATAAGGATGTTAAGGGCATAGTTAAAAGTGCTGCCAGTACCGACAGTATTATTTTACTTTTTACCACATATTCCTGTGAAAGCTGTGGGGAAGTAAAAAAGTTTGTTCAAAATACTCTGAAGGAGGAATACAAGATTAAAAACCATCAGAGTAATACGGTAACCAGGGTAAAGCTAATGGAGTGCAACATATTGGATTCGGAAAACCTGGAACTTTTAAATAAATTAATGAGACAATATGGAGTACCGGAAGATGAACAGCAGGTTCCTATTGCTTTTTATCAGAATGGTTTTCTGTCAGGTAAGAAAGCTATTAAAGAGAATCTGGTAAAAATCATTGAAAACGGCAGTGCCATGGGTTTTACCTGGAAAGAGGGAGGAATTTCCACACAAAAAGAAAGAATTGAAGGTAAGGATTTTCTACAGCTAGTGGCCACAGGGCTGCTAAATGGATTGAACCCCTGTTCGGCATCTATGTTATTGATGGTTTTATCCGTACTCCTGATGACCGGTAATGATTTCATTAAGGGAAGCTTAAGCTATATGACAGGAAAGATTTTGGCTTATTTGGGAATGGGAATGGGAGCCTTCTTCATTTTTTCTGTATTGAAGGAATCCTTTTTTACCCGTCTGGAACAGATCCTTACGTTGGCTTTTGCTTTTTTGGCACTGATTCTTAGTATTTTGAATTTTATTGATTTTTTAAACGCCAGAAAAGGAGATTATGGGAAAATCATTGTCCAGTTGCCCCAAAAACTAAGACATTTTAATCACAGGACGATTAAAAAGATGGAAAACATTCCAAGAAGATTTTTTTTACCGGTGCTGTTTGTACTTGGGGTAGTAATTTCCGCAGGCGAATTCTTTTGTACAGGGCAGATATATGCGGCAACAATTCTTTACATGGTAAAACAAAGGCAAGAAATGACTTTTTTGGTATGTTTGATGCTTTTAATCTATGTTTTGGCTATGTGCATACCTCAGGGAATTATTATTTTTATTATAAACAAAAGCAGGAATCTGTTAGCTGTATCCAGATTTACCTTAAAAGGAATGACAGCAGTCAAATTAATCTATACATTTTTATTTCTGCTGTTATTTATAATTTTATTATTTTTCTGAAAATTCTACCCGGGTTATACGAGAAAAGCCGGTCAGTGCTGTTAAAAAATCCAGCCATTGTGGCGGAATGGACTCAAAATTATTATTCAACCCCGCTTCTAATTCTGCCAACAGACGGACTCTGACTGCATCCCTGTGGATGTAGCAGGGTTCCGGATCATTAAAAAAATCTATGCTCTTTTCAATAATAATATTTTCTGATAAAGGAAGATCATCCCACTTTCCTTGATAAATTATGAGGTCGTCACAATAAATATCCACAAATTTTTTTTTCTTTTTTTCTTTTTTTAATGTAAACATTGAAATCACCTTTTCCCAAACCTTTATATGAAATTCTGTTTTTTTGCTTTTTATTTTCCGTTCGACAACCGATGCAGAAATTATATCATTAACTGCTATACTGTGCAAGTTGGGGGAAAGCCCGAAAAGCCTTGAAAATACTGGATTCTTAAAAAATGAATAGTACAAAAAAAGTATTGTATATATATTTTTTGGCAAAAGTGTGCAATGATATAAGACACGTAATGACACAAAAAAAAGAGGAGGTGAAGGGAATGCTTAACAGTAATAAAGCTAATGTAACGATTCAAAAGAAAGGAAGCTTCATGAAATACTTTTGTGCACATTGGCAATTATATTTTATGATAGCGTTACCTTTAATTGTATTACTGATTTTTGCTTATTGTCCCATGTACGGAATTATTATTGCCTTTAAAAAATATAAGGTAAGTCTTGGAATATGGGATAGCCCATGGGCTGACAATTATGGTTTCAACAATTTTATACGGTTCTTTAATAACTATAATTTTAAAGAATGTCTTAGAAACACACTGGTCGTTTCTATCTATTCAATGGTAGTAAATATACCTTGTTCCATAATTTTAGCACTTTCATTAAATTATGCCAAAAATGTTATTTTTAAGAAAACCGTACAGATGGTTACATATTGTCCGTATTTTATATCTACGGTTGTTTTTGTCGGAATTATTAATTTGATAATGGACAACAGAACTGGTGTAATCGGCAGTGTTCTGTATAATCGTTTTGGAATTAATGTGTTGGGAAATGCCGGATTGTTTCCATCCTTGTATGTATGGTCTGGCGTTTGGCAGGGAGTAGGTTTTGGCGCAATAATTTATATTGCAGCTCTGGCAGGCGTGGATATGGAACAACATGAAGCTGCGATTATTGACGGAGCCACTCTCTTGCAGAGAATACGTTATGTGGATATACCGGCTATTATACCCACAGTGGTTATTATGATGATCCTAAATATGGGAAGCATTTTAAATGTAGGATACGAAAAAGTTCTTGCCATGCAGAACCAGAACAACCTGTCTACTTCTGAGATTATTACGACGTACGCATATAAGGTATCCTTAGTTTCCACATTTCCGGATTATCCTTATTCTACTGCAATTGGACTTTTCCAGTCACTGGTTGGACTGATTCTGATACTAGTTGCTAATAAAATTGCTGATAAAATATCGGGAAATGGTTTTATGTAAAAAAGGTAAGGCTGAAAGAAAAAAATAAGAAAGGATGCCATACAAGAATTTTTTCAGCCTGTTAATTGTGGCGGTATCACAAGTCAGCTTGCGATATAAAATGAGGGAAATTATGAAGAGTAAAAGAATCACACAGGATAAAATTGTTTATTTTATCAATTATATATTGCTCACCTTGCTGCTAATTATCGTATTATACCCAATAATCTATATTATCAGTTGCTCTTTCAGTAGCGGAGATGCTCTGATATCAGGAAAGGTCAAATTATTACCGGTAGGGTTTACACTGGACAGCTATGCTTCGGTATTTAAGTACAAGGCAATCTGGACCGGGTTTAAGAATTCACTAATTTATACTGCTTTAGGTACCTTAATCAGTATAATCCTGACCCTGTTTGCGGCTTATCCATTATCAAGGGATGATTTCATGGGAAGAAAAATATTTACGGGAATATTCTTGTTTACCATGATGTTTTCAGGAGGATTAATACCTACTTATTTACTGATTAAAGAATTACATCTGATTAATACCATGTGGTCAATCATTTTGCCAGGTGCGGTTAGTGCATATAATGTTATTGTTGCAAGAACGTTCTTTAATCAGACAATTCCAAAGGAACTGCTGGAAGCATCCATGATGGACGGATGTACGGATTTTAAATTCTTTTCATTAATAGTAATCCCTTTGTCAAAACCAATTATAGCGGTCCTTAGTCTTTGGGTTACAGTTTCCATATGGAACTCTTATTTTAACCCTATGATTTATATTAATTCAACAGATAAATATCCGTTACAGCTGGTACTAAGACAAATTCTTCTGATGTCCCAGGTAGATTTGTCTTCTAGTAACGTGGACCCGGAGCTTGTGGCCAAGAACCGATATTTAAGCGAAATGTTAAAGTATGGAACAATTATTATCAGCAGTTTGCCGTTAATGATTGCCTATCCGTTTGTACAGAAATATTTCGTAAAGGGTGTTATGATCGGTTCGGTAAAAGGTTGAGTATAAACCATTAAGGTTTATATATAAATAAAAGGAGGAAAAATATGAGAAAGAGAAGGTTTTTGAAAAAACGAATGATATCCATGGTAGCTGCTGTGGCCATGATGGTATCCTTGTTGGGAGGTTGTGGTAAATCAGATACGAATTCTTCCAATGCATCAACAGATAATACGGAATCAACGTCTTCTGAAGACGCTTTTAATTTCCAATCTGTAAAAGACGTAACTTTTCCTTTAAAGGACAAACTTGAGTTAACAGTTTTTGTTTATGCTACTACTACTGGTGGCGGTACTTATCAGGATAACTACGTAACTGACTGGATTGAGGAAAAAACCAATATCCATTTAAATTTCGTATATGATGTGGATGGTGATGATGCAAAAACTAAGTTAAATCTCATTATGACAGATCCAGATAGTCTTCCGGATATTTTCTTGGCAACAAACTGGACCAAATCCGAAGTACAGTCTTATGGACAGCAGGGGCTGATTATTCCCTTGAATGATTATCTTAAAGATGCGCCAAACTGGAATGCTTTAAATGAAAAGAGCCCTACCAGAAAAGCGGATCTTACAATGACGGATGGAAATATTTATACATATGGTGATGATAATGAATGTTTCCATTGTATGTACCAGAACAGAATGTGGATTTACAAACCTTGGGTAGACAAGCTTAATGGCGGTAAGATGCCTCAGACTACAGAAGAATTATATCAATATATGAAAAAAGTAAAAGAACAGGATCCAAATGGTAACGGTAAAGCAGATGAAATACCTATGACCGGTTATATCGGTGGCTGGGCAACGGATCCTACAGTTTGGCTGATTAACTCTTTTGTAGAATGTAATAATCCATTAAGTAATACCAATCCTACAATAGCAGCCGGATTAGTTGTTAATGATGGCAAGATTGAGTATTCCGTAATGAAAGATCAGTATAAAGATGCGCTTAAGTATATAAATAAGCTTTATGAAGAAGGTTTACTTGATAATCAGACCTTTACTCAGGATGGTACCCAGTATGATTCCGTATTAAATAATGACGAACATCTTGTGGCATTATATGCAGACGGTGGCGTTAATGCAGACGGTACGAATTTCTGGTCACATAAACCTGGTGAGTGGCAAAATTGGGATGTTCTTGAACCGGTGGAAGGACCTGATGGTGTAAGACTGGCTGCCAGAAGTATTACATCTTATTTTGGTTCTTGCATAGGATGTATATCCAAAAACTGCAAATATCCTGTTATAGCGGCAGCTTTATTTGATTTCCTTGCATCGGAAGAAGCTACCCTTGTTCAGTCATATGGACCTCAAGGTGTTGGCTGGGATTGGACAACAGATGGAACATCCTTAGGAGGCGGTACTCCTAAATATGAAAAACTTACTATTCCTGAAGATTATGACTGGGTTGGCAATGGATTCGCTAAAAATTATGAACACAGCACTTATGTTGCCGATGCTATGATAAGATGCAGTACTGTAGATTTCCGTTCTGCCTTAAAAGTTGATGATCCTGAATTGGATACAGAATATATATTCCAGCAGGCAGCAGAAAAATATGAGAAATATTCACCGGATGAAAATACGCTGATTCCGAACCTTTCCTTTGAAGGAGAAGACAGCCAGGCTATTTCCGAATATACATTAACAATCGGTGGATATGTAAACCAGGCTACGGTTCAGTTTATTACCGGAGATTTGGATATTGATAAAGAATGGGATAACTATATTAATAAATTAAAAGATATGGGTGTAGAAGACTATATTGCACGTTATCAGAAATGCTATGATGCATATATGAAGGCAGCCGAGCAATAAAGATGAAATATTGTTGAGTAAGGAATCGATGTAAGACTGCATGATTACCAAACTCTGCACAGAATATAGGGCTGTCGCACAATGAATTTTTTGGGATTGTAACTTACCGAACACGACAGTGTAATAGGGTAAGTTATAATCCACGACTTTTGCATTGTGTGACAGCCCCGTATTTATATTACCGGAATAAAATTAAACAAAGCTGGGAGAGAGAATCCTATGAATAGCAGAATTGGAAGGCTGAAGTTACTGCAAAACAACAATTGGAAATTTATGCATGGAGATTATCCTGATGCTAAAAATTATGAGTTTGATGACAGCGATTGGTACGATATTGGGATACCTCATTCATTTGGAATACCCTATTTTCAGGAGAATGAATTTTATGTCGGGTTCGGATGTTATCGAAAAATACTCTATATTAATGAGAAATGGATTGGTAAGCATTTGTCCTTGGAATTTCAGGGAGCTTTTCAGGATGCAGAAATTTATTTAAATGGTCATTTAGCCGGAGTACATCAAGGCGGTTATACTGCTTTTGAGATTGACATTACCCATTATGCGGTGGCAGGAGAAAACTTATTATTTGTTCGGCTTAATAATCTTTGGAATCCAAGGTTGGCTCCCCGTGCCGGAGAGCATGTTTTTAACGGCGGCATATACAGGGATGTAAGTCTGCTGATTACGGAACAGGTACATATTAGCTGGTATGGCACTTTTGTTACAACTCCTAAGGTTTCCAAAGAGGAAGCTAAGGTGGATATTGTTACGGAGGTAATGAATGAGACGGATTCTTTCGTTACCTGCAGATTAGTTTCCGTTATTGAATATAAAGGCAAAGAGGTAATCCGGATAGAGGAAAATGGCACGCTTAACCCAAAGAGTCAAAAGCCCTTTCATCAGACCGGAAAAATCAAGGAGCCGAAATTATGGCATCCGGACACACCCAATCTTTATGTTTTAAAAAGTTATGTCTACCTGGGAGAAGAATTATATGACTGCTATGATACCAGTTTCGGTATCCGGTGGTTTGAATTTACTCCGGATAAAGGCTTTTTCCTTAATGGAGAACACTTCAATATTAACGGAGCAAATGTACATCAGGATCATGCGGGATGGAGCGATGCGGTTACTCATGCCGGAATACACAGAGATATTAAAATGATAAAGGACTGTGGTATGAATTTTATCAGAGGTTCCCATTATCCACATCATACTGTATTTGCTGAGGAATGTGATAAACAGGGTATATTATTCTGGTCGGAAAATTGTTTTTGGGGAACCGGAGGACCTAAGGTGGAGGGATACTGGACAAGCAGTGCATATCCCATTAAGGAAGAAGACCAGTATGAGTTTGAGGAAAGTTGTGTCAGGACATTAAAGGAGATGATACGGACCAATCGGAATCATCCCAGTATTATTGTATGGAGCATGTGCAACGAACCATTTTTTTCCACCACAGAGGTTATGGATAAAGCAAGAAATCTTGTCAAACGGCTGGTAAAGGTAAGCCATGAAGAAGATCCAACCCGTCCTGCCGCAGTTGGAGGTGCCCAGAGAGGAGGATTTGATACCCTGGGTGATATAGCAGGATATAATGGAGATGGAGCGACCATATTTTTGAATCCGGGATTTCCCAACTTTGTTTCAGAGTATGGCAGCTATGAAGAAAGTCACCGGCCTGGCAGCATTATCAAGGATGATTTAAAGTTAGATTATCCCTGGCGGTCCGGCAAGGCACTGTGGTGTGCTTTCCACCATGGAAGTATATTATGGAACATGGGTTATCTTGGAATGATTGATTATTATAGATTGCCCCTTAATTTATGGTATCAGTACAGAGAAAAGCTTCTGGGAATAAAGAGACCGGAACCGGTAAAGGAAGGGGTTGCCTATGGGATAAGAATTAGGGCAGACCGGACATGTATCCGGACGGATGGTACAGAAGACGCTTTTATTATGGTTGAAATCATTGATAAGGAAGGTAACAGAATAGCCAATACCATGGAAGTTGTACTGGAAGTTGTAAGAGGCGGAGCTGTTTTTCCCACAGGAAAGCGCTTTGTCCTGTCACCGGAGAAGGGAAATTTTTATGAAGGCCTTGGTGCAATTGAGTTACGTTCTTATTATGCAGGTGAAAATAAAATAATAGCAAAAGCGGATGGGTTGATTACGGGAGAACTTATTATTCATGCGGTAGGGGAAGAACCCTGGAAAAATCAAAGACTTAAGGAATTGCAACCGCCGCCGAAAGTTCAGGGGATGCCAAAAAGTGATAAGAGCTTTAATATTAGTGTCAGCAGGCCGGTTTTTGCAAGCAGCGAACAACAGGATTACCCTGCCAGAAACGTTACGGACCCCAATACCACCAGGTCCTGGCGTGCCGCTTTTGGTAAGCAGGGCCAGTGGATTATGGTTGACCTTGAGGGTTCCAAACCGGTAACCAGAGGCGAGGTCTTTTTTGAAGATGTTAGCAGTAATCCTTACGAAATCAGTATTTCCAGTAATGGAATTGATTTTGAGGTACTAGCTGTAAGTAACGGGAAAACTGTTAATTCATTTTTGAATATTAATCTGGCAGGAAAATCATTTCGGTATTTTAGAGTTAAATTTCCGGAAGAATCGATTGCTGTCATGAAAATCAATTTATATAATTAATTATGGGCTTTAAATGCGATATAAAAGAATTTAGACTGTGAATTCAGTCCGGCAACAAGTTTAAGTTTTTCAATTAAAGGAGATTTGTCATGGAATATTATGTGGAATTAAAATTAAGAAAAGACGATCATAACGGCGGATTTTCCAACGGCCTTACTTTATGCGGCAGTGAGTCCACGAAAAGACTGGAAAAGGTACTAAAAAAGGATGACACAGTTGTATATAAAAACCCTGATAATCAATATGTGAAACTGAATTTGGTTAAAAACAATGATACGATTGAGGTTAATACCATTTTTGAAAATAAGGGAACGGAAAGTACAACCATAGAAATGCTTTCTTCTTTTGCAATAAGGGGAATTAAAGCGGATAAAATCCACAGACTCCAATCATTCTGGAGCGCCGAAGGAAAACTTAGAACAGAAACCATTGAAGAACTGCACCTTGAACCATCCTGGAACCGATGCGGAATGCGGGTTGAGAAATTTGGCAATTTAGGTTCTATGCCTGTGCGAAAATATTTTCCCTTTATCGCTTTGGAAAACAGCCGGACCCATGAGTTTATTGCAATTCAATTATATATTCCATCCTCCTGGCAAATTGAGATTCTGTGCAAGGATGATGAAACATTGTCCGTTGTAGGCGGTATTGCGGACAGAGACTTTGGACACTGGTTTAAGAATATTGGGCCTGGGGAAACCTTTGCTGCTCCCAAAGCAGTTATTGCAAAAGGAAATTCACTTTATGAGGTATGCGATAAACTGGTAAGGGCACAAAAACCTGATATATCCCCTGTGGATCAGGACATGGGCATTATGTTTAACGAATATTGTACCACATGGGGTAATCCAACCTTTGAAAATATCCAAAAAATCTGTGATAAATTAAAAGGAAAGGACGTCAAATATCTAGTAATTGATTCCGGCTGGTATGGTAAAAACGAAGGCTGGTGGGCCAGTATTGGGGACTGGGAAGTCAATTATGATAAGTTCCCGGGAGGCCTAAAAGAAGCTGCGGATTATATCAGGAAATGCGGCATGATTCCAGGCCTTTGGTTTGAACTGGAATCCGTAGGAAGGCTGTCAAAACACTGGAACAATACCGAACATTTACTGAAAAAAGATGGGGTTGTTCTGACAGTGGGGGATAAACGGTTTTGGGATATGACAGATCCCTGGGTCGTGGATTATCTGAGTAATGCGGTTATAAAAACGCTAAAGGAATGTGGTTTTGGTTATATTAAAATAGATTATAACGATACAATCGGTATCGGATGTGATGGCGCTGAAAGCCTTGGGGAAGGGTTAAGGCAAAGAGTGATTGCAACCCAGGAATTTTTCAAAAAAATAAAAAGGGAGATACCGGATATTGTAATTGAAAACTGTTCCAGCGGAGGACACAGGCTGGAGCCTTCCATGATGGAACTGGCATCCCAGGCCAGCTTTTCCGATGCCCATGAAACCACTGCCATACCCATTATTGCTGCTAATTTGCACAGAGTGATTAAACCGTCTCAAAGCCAGATTTGGGCGGTAATGCGGAAAAACGACAGTGAAAAAAGAATATATTATTCCATTATCAGCACCTTTTTGGGCAGAATGTGCTTAAGCGGGGATATTTATGATCTTTCTGACAAACAATGGAAAATCATTGAAGATGGAATGAAATTTTATGGAGAAGTATCTGATATTATAAAATATGGAACGACAATAAAATATGAAAACACCGTTAAAAGCTATAATAAGCCACAGGGACAGCAGCTTGTTATCAGACAGTATGGCAATAAACTGTTGGTAATTGCCCACAGATTTGAAAATTCAAAAGAAATCAGTTTAGATTTCTTAAAGGACTATAAAATTATAAAAGAATATGGAGTTCTTGACAGTGATTTTAGCGCCAAGGCATGGCTTATGGAAAAATAGATAATGGTACTTTTTTGACTGTTTGAACGTTAGAATTAAAGGCCTTTATATTGACGAACAGGTTAATATGAGGGCCTTTGCTTTTTTGGACATCATTTTCAACATTTTAGTTACAAATGAAAATTGCTATATTATAATAATATATATTGGATATGAAAGAGAAAAGAAAATTTAACTTAGATTGTGTTAGGCATAAAAGAAATATTGGTGCCTTCAAGTAAAAAGGACATAATTAATAAGGGTTTGTTAATAGTAAGGAGGACAAAAAAATGAAGCGGAAAGGGAAAAGAATCTGGAGTCTGATTTTTTGTGTCGTAATGGCCATAACCATGGTGTCCGGCAATACTCTTTTGGTCAATGCGTCGGATGCTAAAACCATTGGCTCGGATAAAAAAAATAAGGCGGATGACACTGCAATCAATTATGTGGCTTTGGGAGACAGCATTGCTGCCGGATATGGGCTGCCGGGCTATCGTGCAGGTACGACGCCGGAGAAAGCCTATGTATCAATTGTGGGTAATGCTTTAGGAGGACGTATGGTAAATCTGGCAAAAGACGGACTGACCAGCCTGAAGCTTTTGGAAACTCTGGATACATTGCGCCCTTCTCAGTCTGAATACCTGTCTCAGGCAAACATCATAACTTTAAGTATCGGATCCAATGATTTGCTGAAGCCATTTATGGGAATCATTGCCGAAAAGCTTGCCTGTGATGTAAGTGAAATACAGACAAAATTGGCCGAATTAAAGGCAAATAACAATCAGTTGGCACTGCTTCGGATTATGGCAGAGTTAAATGCAGACGACGGCACAGGCCTGAAAAATAATCCTGATCTTAAGAATGCAGCGGATGCTTTTGCGGTAAATTTCCGAAAAATTATTGCCCGTATCAAAGAACTTGCACCCAATGCCAGAATTATTGTTACCAATGCCTACAATCCTTATGAAGGTATTAATTTAAATTATGTTTTGGGTACATTAAAGTTAGGGGAGATTACGGATATTTACATTCAGGAATTAAATAAGGCTTTTACCGCCAACTCTGCAGATTATACACTGATTGATGTGTACGCTGCCTTTTCGGATTCCTTTAAAAACGGAGTTTCTCCTGTCAATGCAAATCTTTCCGCCTTTAACTTTGACCCCCACCCTAATGTGGTGGGCCACAGTCTAATTGCCAAAGAGATACTAAAACCCTATGCCATCGCCGTAATGCCGATTAAAACTATAATTCAGGGAATTCTCCATTCCCTGGGCAAAAGAAACCCCTGATATTACAGACCATATTTTCAGTGTGTCGGATTACAAAGTTTCATAAACCCTATAGTCGTCTGTCATGAAGTAAGGTAACGGCAGAAGAAAATGAATATACACCTTGTGTAATCAATCGGAGGAAAAGGAATGACTCAGGAAGAAAGAAGAATATGGTTAATTCAATATTTATTGAAAGAACAAAATCAGGATAAAAAGATACCATCCAATGAGGACGGTCAAAATAAACTTTTGCGTTCCCTGTTTAATGTCCGTTTCCCTCATCCGGTAAGTGAAGAATTCTTAAAAATTCAGGATGAGTATCTGACACAGTTTAACAAGGACCGGGGAATAACTAATGCCGCAACACTTAAGCCTGTGAAAGCGGACAAGCGGCTTTTTATCTGGCAGGGAGATATTACTACGCTAAAATGTGATGCCATAGTAAATGCGGCAAATTCTAAGTTGCTTGGATGTTTCCAGCCACTGCATGACTGTATTGACAATTTTATTCATACCTATGCCGGGGTACAGCTTCGCACAAAGTGCTATGAAATTATGCAAAGCCAAGGCCATGACGAACCAACCGGTCAGGCAAAAATTACTCCTGCCTATAATTTGCCGTCTAAATATGTTATTCACACCGTTGGTCCAATTATCCGGCGGCAGGTTACTGAAAGGGATAAAGAGTTGCTAAAAAGCTGTTATCTTTCCTGTCTTAAGCTTGCCCTGTCTTACGGTGTGGAATCCATAGCTTTTTGCTGTATTTCTACCGGGGCATTCCGTTTTCCCCAAAAGCCGGCGGCGGAAATTGCCGTGAATACCGTCCGGGATTTTTTAAAAGAACATTCAGCCATAAAACAGGTTATTTTTAATGTCTTCAAAGAGGAAGACTTAAGTATTTACAATAAATTACTAAACGAATAGGAGGTTACTTTATGAATACTCTTGAAGCAATTTTAAAGAGAAAATCGGTTCGCAGTTTTTCAGATAAGCTAACGAAGGAGGAATTAAAAACAATTTTGAAAGCGGCATATGCGTCTCCTGTTGGCCGGGCAATGTACGAAAATGTGCATTTGACCGTTATTACCAATAAAGAGCTCCTTGAAAAAATAGACAGCAATGGGGCCGCTTTCTTTCAGAATCCTGCAATCCATCCGCTCTATAACGCACCTGTGCTCATTATTGTGTCTGCTAAGTTAGCAAACTCTGCTGACAACGTAGGATATTCCAATTGCGCAATCATTGTAGAAAATATGGCACTGGCTGCCGTAGAAATGGGACTTGGTGCCTGTCATATCTGGGGCGCAACTGCCGCTTTGAGCAAAAATCAGGAACTGTTAAAGGAATTGAAACTGCCGGAAGGCTTTACCCCTTGCTGTGGCATTGTCTTGGGAAAAACAAATGAAGTTTATGCCGAAAGAGAAATTCCTGAGAACAGGATTCAAACTACATATATAAAATAACATAACTTGGGCTGTCACGTAATAAAGCTTTGGGATTATCAGTCATTTGGACAGGAAGAGGAATTTAATGGTTTTTAGATATATTCAACTATGCCAGGAGAAAGTAAAATACTACCACTGGCTCAGAGTAAATTTAGAACCTCGGCAAGCTGTCAGATATTCTTAGCATAGTATGAAAAACACTGTAGGTTGATAAGGAAAAATTAAAACATAAAGGGAGTTGTCACAAAATGAATGGTAAGTCACAATACCAGGTGATACATTTTGGGACAGCTCCTTAATTGCATCAGAGCAAATGTGACAAATTACTTATACAGAATATATTTATGACCTAAACAAAATTTTTAGTTTGACGATAATGAATATTGAGTTATTATTTAAGTTAAAGAAAATATAACATTCAAGGGGAAGATAACGAATATCAGAATTTTTTTATGCTTTAAGTTTAGAAAAGAAGGCTATATAAATGAGAAAAATAATAATGTTTACCGGCGGAAATGAGACCCAGGAATTTTTTACCCTGCAGCTTGCCAAAGCCTTTGAGGAAATGGGTCATGCCGTCTTTTTGTATCGTCTGGATAGGGGTAATGAAGATTTACATGCACTTGGTAAATTTATTGAGAAAAAGAATACGGTAATGATTAGTTTTAATTTTCATGGACTGGATAAGGAAGAGCCTTTTTACGTTGATGGAATGTATTTTTGGGATTTCTTTCAAATTCCGTGTTACAATATTGTTTTAGATCATCCTTTTTATTATCATAAATATCTGGAAAACCCTCCTTCCCTTTATGTTCATTTGTCAATTGATCTTGGACATGAAAAATATATGAAGCGTTTCTTTCCTGATATTAAACTGGGACCATTTTTGCCTTTGGCCGGTACAAAGATTTTAAATAAACCTTACGAGGAGAGAACCACCGACATTGTTTTTACAGGAAATTATACGCCTCCGAAACGGTTTGAAAAATATATTACCAGAATTAATAAGGATTATACGGAGTTTTATTATGGAATTATCGATGATTTAATCGCTCATCCGGCACTAAATATGGATGAGGCTTTTGAAAAGCACTTAATCCGGGAAATGCCGGATTTAAGTGATAATGATTTAAAATTATGTATGTCACATATGATTTTTATTGATTTATATGTACGGAATTATTTCCGGGGCTTAATTGTACGAACTCTTGCGGATAACGGCTTTCCCGTACATATCTATGGAGATGGCTGGGATCTGTTGGAGTGTAAGAAAACAGACAATATTATCAATGGGAAATCAAAAACATCTTTGGAATGTTTACAAGCCATCAGTGACAGTAAAATTTCTCTGAATGTAATGCCCTGGTTTAAAAACGGAGGACATGACAGAATAATGAATTCCATGCTAAACGGTGCACTTAGTCTTAGCGATGACAGTATTTGGTTAAGAGAAAATTTTGTTGATAAAAAGGAAATTGTATATTATTCATTATCTCATATTGACCAATTGCCGGCTTTGGCAGACGATTTACTGTCAAATCCGGATAAGTTAATAAGGATTGCCCAAGGTGGCTATCAAAAAGCAAAAAAATTTCATACCTGGGCCTGCAGGGCAAAAGTACTGTCAAAAATTATATAATAATTCCGGCGCAGCTTAGACTGATTAAACTGCGCCGGCTGTTTTTATTGTTTACCTGTAATTTTATTGACTTACTCCTGTTTTAAGCATTGATGTATTTATTCAACCGGACAAAGGTTCCTTCAATATCTTTTAAAAGGAGTATGACATCTTCCAGGTTTTTGTAATTTGACTCACTGATGCTGGCGGCTTCTTCCGCCCCAGCAGATACTTCCTGGGTTGTTGCGGATATTTGACTGATATTATCGACAATCTTTGTATTGGAATCCTGCAATTCAGATAATCTTTGACTGATTATATTAATGGTGTTTAATAATGCTTTCACATTGCCATCAATATTATGGAATATATTAACACTGGATTCAATCATATTTTCCTGCTCTTTGGCTGTATTAATTGATTGCCGTACATTATTTGTTACTAATATAACTTGTTGGTTTAATTCATGAATAGTTTGATTAATGCTGTCCGTTGAATTTTTTACTTCTTCCGCTAATTGTCTGATTTCATCTGCAACAACTGCAAATCCTTTGCCTGCTTCTCCGGCTCTTGCCGCTTCAATACTGGCATTTAAGGAAAGAAGATTGGTTTGCTTTGATATTCCGGCTATGATGCTTGCTATACTTTGAACCGACTGGGTTTTTTCTGATAATTGATTCATAGAACTTTCAACATTTGAATTAGAAAGGGCAATTCCATTTGAATGTTCTTTAATCTGTTTCATCTTTTCAAAACAATCAGCAATCTGTTTGCCTGATTCGTTTGCATATTGCTTCATTTCATTTGATAACTCTACAGTATTTTCAATGGATTTTTGAATACTTTGAGTCATATTGGTTTGTTCCTGAATGCTGTCTGCAATGGACTGTGTACTGATGGATATTTCGTTAACCGCATTATTTGCAATTAGAAGACATTTATACGTTTGAAGATGCCTTATTAGTTGGTCTGATGTTAATTACCTTAATAAAACATGCAGACAGGGTTAAAATTGCTTGCCTTGCCCAGCTGGTTAATGTAATCGCTCCGATTATGACAGATACAAAAGAAGGAGCATGGAAGCAAAGCATTTATTATCCGTTTTTACATGCTTCAAAATACGGACGCGGCATAGCACTTGAACCGGTAATTTCCACAACAAAACATGATACGTCAAAACATACCGATGTAAGTGACATAGAAACGGCTGCTGTATATAATCCTGAAAAAGAAGAAGTTACCATATTTGCGGTAAACCGCAATGTGGATAATGATGTTAATTTTACAGTAGATATCAGGGGATTTGAAGATTATGGAGTAATCGAATACCTGGTAATGGAAAATAGCGATATGAAGGCTGTAAACTCTTTGCATTCTCAAAATGTAAAACCAAAACAAAAAAATGAATTCACCCTGGAGAAAGGTGTGTTTTCCACGACTGCAAAAAAATGTTCCTGGAATGTAATCCGTTTTGGAAAAAACAATAGATAAAGCAGACGAAAAGTGTTATCATAATAAAAAGGGGATGATTATATGGAATTAGATATTTCATCAGAAAAAAACCTTGTTTTTTATGAAGCACTGGCCAGCCCGGTTAGATTAAAAATTATTCGATGCTTATCAAATAAAAAAATGAATATTAAAGAACTTGCGGAGGAAATAGGGGTAAGTAGCGCAATTATGACTGCTCATATCCGCAAATTGGAAGAAGCAGGCTTAGTAGAATCACAAAAAAGCAAAGAACATGGAAAGGTATGTAAACTGATTGAAAAAACATACAACTTAGCGTTTCCTACACCTCATTTTCCTTCAAACTACTATAATTTAAATATTAAGCTTGGGCAATATACAGAAGCTTGCGTGGAGCCCACATGCGGAATCGCTTCGGTAGAAGGCGTGATTGGAAGCTTTGATGAGCCGAAATGCTTTTTTGATGCCAGGAGAGATGAAACCCAACTTCTTTGGTTTTCAAGAGGATTTGTAGAGTATCGTATTCCCAACTATATTCCTTCAAATTGTGCAGCGACTAGTATTGAAATATGTGCGGAAATGTCATCGGAATATTCTCATATCAACAATGTTGGTTTATCGGATATTGTTTTAAGCTTAAATGGAAAAGAACTTTGCTTATGGACTTCGCCTGGAGATTTTGGTGACAGAAGAGGACGTTTTACTCCATTATGGTGGAAATCTGGCCAATACGGAATATTAAAACGATATGAATTAAATGAAAAAGGGGTCTATTTAGATAAGGTATTGAAATCCGAACGTACATTAAAAGATTATGATTTGGATAGGCCAAACTGGACATTACGTTTTGAAGTTTGTGAAAAATATAGAAAAGCAGGCGGGTTAACAATCTTTGGAGAAAAATTCGGAGATTATCCGCAGAATATTTATGTTTGTGTTAGATATGAATAAGAACTGTTTTAAATTAAAATTTATAAGAATAACATATAATGATAAGACGAACATATAAATATTAAAGTACCTAAAATATTATAGTACTTAATAGTGAAAAGCAGCCCTTATGGGTTGCTTTTCACATTAATATAATCTGTATATTCACAGAACCAGATAGGAATCTTCTAAAAAGATTAAATTCTGGCAACGCCGGTCTTTTGGGCAGCATTAACAACTGCCTCGGCAACTACCTTGGCAATCCGTTTATCAAGTGCATTGGGTAATATGTACTCGGTGCTTAATTCTTCATCCGTTACTAAAGAAGCAATTGCATAGGAAGAAGCCACTTTCATTTCTTCGTTAATTGTGGTAGCACGGCAATCCAATGCGCCACGGAAAATTCCGGGGAATGCAAGTACATTATTAATCTGGTTAGGAAAATCAGAACGACCTGTGCCTACGATATACGCCCCGGCTGCCTTGGCAACGTCAGGCATAATTTCCGGAATAGGGTTAGCCATAGCAAAAATAACCGGTTTTTCTGCCATAGTTTTTATCATTTCCGGAGTAACAATATTTGGTGCTGATACACCGATAAAGACATCGGTATCTTTCATGGCATCAGCAAGAGAGCCTTTTATATGATCACGGTTTGTTACTTTGGCCATTTCAGCCTGTGCAGGATTTAATTCGGTCATACCTTCGCAGATAATGCCAAAACGATCTACCATGGTCAGGTTCTTAAGCCCCAGATTAAGAAGGTGCTTACCGATTGCTATTCCTGCGGAACCAGCGCCATTAATTACAACCTTAATCTTATCGATGTCTTTTTTCACCAGTTTCAAGGCGTTAATTAAAGCGGCTGCAACCACAATAGCAGTACCATGCTGATCATCATGGAAAACAGGAATATCACAAATTTCTTTTAATTTTCTCTCAACTTCAAAACAACGGGGAGCAGCAATATCTTCCAGGTTGATACCGCCAAAGCTACCTGATATTAAATAGATTGTGCGGACTAATTCGTCCACATCTTTTGTCCGGATACAGAGAGGAAATGCATCAACTCCTGCAAATTCTTTAAATAAGGCACATTTTCCTTCCATTACCGGCATACCGGCTTCCGGACCGATATCACCCAGTCCTAATACGGCAGAGCCGTCTGTGATAACAGCAACTAAGTTGCTTCGTCTGGTTAAATCAAATGATTTGCTGTAATCTTTCTGAATTTCAAGACAAGGTTCTGCAACACCTGGCGTATATGCAAGAGACAAATCCTCTCTGTTGTTGACTTTTACGCGGGAAATAACCTCGATCTTTCCCTTCCAGTCATAATGTTTCTGGAGAGATTGCTTTCTAATGTCCATAAAAAACCTCCATTCTGTCTATTAGACAGCCGTTACATTTTATTCAAACGGGAATTTATATTGTGTTAAACCTAATTCGTCACGAACCTGAATCAGTTCTTTTTGTACGGCATCATTGATAGGAACGCCACTGTTCTTTCTTTCCTGCCATACAAGATATTCTTTTTCTCCGGCGGTATAAATACGATCTTCACCGGGAGCTTTTGTAGAATTACGCAGTTCACGCAAAATGTCGCCGCAGGTCTTCTTAAATGCATCAAGGCCCATAAATGCTTCGGGATCAATAGCAATAAAGAAATGACCAAGATGATAAGGTACTTTTTCTCCGTTTGGACCTATACCGGACAGCGCACGTAAGAAGTTGCCCTGTTGCAATGCGGCAGATAAAATTTCAACAACCGTAGCATAGCCATAGCCCTTATAACCTGCCAGTTCTTCGCCAATACCACCAAGAGGTGCCAATGCAGCCTTACCAGAAGTTAAGTCCTTTAAAATCTGTTCGGAATCTGTTTTTGCCGTACCATCACGACCAATTACTGTTCCGGCAGGCGTAGATTTGCCGATACGGGCATAGTATTCAATCCGTCCACGTTGAATAATGGAAGTGGCGCAGTCAAGTACAAACGGAAAATCTTCATCAGTTGGCATACCGAAAGTGAGAGGATTTGTGCCAAGCATGTTTTCAACGCCAAAAGTTGGTGCTATGGATGGTCTTGCATTTGTACCTGTAATTCCGATTAAACCGGCTTTTGTAGCCATTGTGGCATAGTATCCTGCGATACCATAGTGAGTTGAATTCCTTACGGCTACCATACCCATACCATATTTTTTTGCTTTTTCGATTGCCATGTTCATGGAACGATATCCAATAACCTGACCCATTCCGTCATGACCATCTACAACAGCAGTAGTAGCGGTTTCCTTTACTACTTCGAAATTAGTTACAGGATTTTGAATGCCGGCTTTAATACGGTCCAGATAAATTGGTTTAAAGCGGTTAACACCATGAGATTCAATACCGCGTTTGTCAGATTCCAGTAAAACATCTGCGCAAATTTTTGCGTCTTCCTCAGGAACTCCATAACCTTTGAATGCATCAACTACAAAGTTTGTAATTGTAGTCCAGTCTACAATATTTGTCTTTTTTTCCATGTTACACCCTCCTATAGAGACAAATTAATTTATTTATTTTGGTGCTTTGGCAATTAAAACAATACAACAGGATACCAGGGAAATCTAAAAATTGGTATTAAAAAAAAGCGACACCAATACATTGGCAGTCGCTTTTCTCTTAATCACTGAGCACCTGTTCATAACAGAATTATATATCAGGCATAATGAGAAGTCAATACAATTTTTGAAAATTCTCAAGAATTAATTAAAGCCCATAATTAAATCTTCTGAATACACTTACTGCCCTTTATGAAAGAAATTTCCGGTCTATAAAGACCACACCTTCTGATTGGTGGAAGATACTGCAATTGCTCCGGCTTTTAGTGCGGCGATTACATCTGCCTTATCCATAATCAAACCACCGGCAATTAATGGTGTCTTAATTTCTTTGCAAAGTATATTAATTACTTTATATAAACTTCCTGGAAGAATTTCAATAACATCGGGATTATAATCCTGGACCTGCTTTTTGAGATTGTCATACGCTAAAGAATCAATCAGGAAAGAACGCTGTATTGTAAATAAAGACAGTTCTTTGGCACGTTTGATTAGCGCAGGTTTGGTGCTTATAATTCCGTCTGCCCTGGTGGATTGTTTAATGTAGTCGATAGCCACTTCTTTGCTTCCAAGTCCTGCTATCAGATCCACGTGAACAATTGCGTATTTTCCCATTTCTTTAACTTTGTTAACAATATCGCTGATATTGCAGATATCACCGAACAAAATGAATACGATTCTGCAGTCGGTTTCCTTGCATTTTTCCAAACCTTCAAAATTTTTTACAGCGGCGATAATGGGACATTCCGCCGTGCTTTGCAATAGCTTTTCTAAAGAAAAATTCATTCTTTTACCTCATTCCTAAGCAGTTTATGTAGAATTATAACTTTCCTTAATATATTATATCACCTTCCCAATTATATCACATTACCGGTTGGTTGGCTATTGATTTATTGTATTGCAGCTTTTAAGAAGGAAATATATAATTAATTAAAAGATTTAATAAAAACTTATTGACATCGCAATTTTATAGGCATATAATGGACATTGAAGAGGGGAAAATGAATAATATTAGTTATAAATGATACTATAATTCGAAAAAGAATTAATAATATTAATTAATAGGCCAGGTAAGACTGGGAAAGGAGTATGGTTAATGGGAGATCAATTTGAATTTTTCATGCCTGTAAAGGTTTGTTTTGGTGTTGGGTTGTCAAAAGAAGTCGGTAAGTACATAAAAGGAAAAAATGTTTTAATGATATCAGATCCTTTCTTATATCAGTCTGGTGTTGCAAAACAAATCGGAGACAGTATAGAAGGAAAAGAAGTTTCTTATTTTAGTGAAGTGGAACCCAATCCGTCATGTGAAAGCGTAGATAAGGCAGCACAACTTGCAAGAAAAATACATGCGGACTGTGTCATAGGTCTGGGCGGCGGAAGTGCCATGGATATATCAAAAATGGTATCCTGTCTGGTTACAAACGAAGGAAGTATTTATGACTATTACAGCGGTGGAACCAAAACTTTGGCTTCCAGAAAAACAACTTTGATTTGTATACCAACAACGGCAGGAACAGGCAGCGAAGTAACCAATGTAGGAGTATTTACCAATAAGAAAACAGGAATTAAGATGCCCATGGTTACCAATGAATTTTGGGCTGACTATGCCGTTATTGATCCGGAATTAACATATACATTGCCTTCTGCGGTAACTGCCTCAACCGGAATGGATGCTTTCTGCCATGCCATAGAAGCGTACTGGAATAAAACATCCCAGCCAATGTGCGATCTGCTGGCTATGGGAGCAATGAAGAAAATATTGGAGAATATAAAAGTGGCTTATGATAAACCTGACAATAAGCAGGCAAGAGCGGAAATGATAAAAGCAAGCTTAATTGCGGGAGTCGCATTCAGCCAGACAAGAACAACCGGCATTCATGCGTTAAGCTTTCCTCTTACTACCGAATTCGGCGCAAGCCATGGTACGGCATGTGCCATTACCCTTCCGGCATTTATCAGATTGAGCAAAGAGCAGGCAGAGGAAAAAATGCTGGAACTTACGTCTTTCCTTGGCTATCAGTCCATAGAAGAATTTGCTGATGAGGTAGAAGCGCTGATGAAGAGTATGAAAATGCCGGTTCGTCTTCATCAGATCGGAGTAACAGAAACAGATATCGAACATATTGCCGAAGTCGGTTTGAATGCGGCAATTATTCAGCTGACGCCGGCCGTCATGAACAAGGATACAGTATGTGATTTGCTTAAATCCATTTTATAAACAAGTTTCAGAAATCAGGTTAATGATAGAAGCTGTTTTCGGCAACGTGGAGGTAATTTAAATGAATAACAAAATAGGTATGTTGGAAGAAAAGGCAAATGAGATTCGAAAGTTAACAATTCGGTCCATAGGAAAGCTTGGCGTGGGACATATCGGAGGCGCCCTTTCCCTATGTGAGGTATTATCTGCACTTTACTTTGAAGTAATGAATGTGGATCCCCAAAATCCAAATATGGAAAACAGAGACAGACTGGTTCTTTCCAAAGGCCATGGAGGACCGGCTCTTTATGCCACATTAGCGCTTAAGGGCTTTATACCGGTGGAAGAACTGGATACTTTAAATCAGCCCAATACCCATCTGCCAAGTCATTGTGACCGTAAACTGACCAAGGGTATTGACATGACTACCGGTTCTTTAGGACAGGGATTTTCCGCGGCAACCGGAATGGCAATTGCCGCCAAGATGGACAAAAAAGACTTATATATTTATACAATTATTGGGGACGGTGAAAGCCAGGAAGGCCAGATATGGGAAGCCGCTTTGTGTGCGGGAAGCAGAAGGTTAGACAATCTGATTGCTTTTACCGATTACAACAAGATGCAGATTGATGGTTATACGGAAGAAATATGCGGTCTGGAACCCTTGGATAAAAAGTGGGAATCCTTTGGCTGGCATGTACAGTCCGTAGACGGACATGATATTAAGGAGATTCTGTACGCAATTGATAATGCAAAAAAATACAAAGGGAAACCAAGCATGATTATTCTTAATACAATCAAAGGAAAAGGTGCGTATTTCTGTGAAAACATGGTTGCCTCACATAACATGTCCATATCGGAGGAAACGTGGAAAAAGGCCGTGGCAATATTAGATGGTAAGGAGGAAGCCTAAATGCAGCTGGAAGACAGATGGTTAAGAGAAACTTATACGGACTTATTGATTGAATATGCAAAGAAAGATGACAGACTGGTCATTGTTGAAGCGGATTTAATGAAAGCGGGAGGCACAACCAGGTTTGGCCAGGAATTTCCGGAACGTACCGTTAATGTGGGCATCCAGGAAGCAAATATGATTGGCGTAGCGGCAGGCATGTCGGCCATGGGTAAAATCCCCTTTACCCATACCTTTACTCCTTTCGCAACAAGGCGATGCTGTGATCAGGTTACCTTATCTGTTGCCTATGCGGGACTAAATGTAAAAATAACGGGAAGCGATCCGGGCGTTACCGCAGAATTAAACGGCGGTACCCATATGAGTATGGAAGATGTGGCTATTATGAGAAATATTCCGGGTATGGTCATCTATGAACCGGTTGACAGTGCTCAGTTTAAGAAAGCCTTTCCTCAGATTATAGAACATTACGGCCCGGTGTATATACGTTTGCTTCGCAGAAATGCGGTTAAGATTTTTGATGATAACTGTGACTTTGAATTAGGAAAAGGAATTGTCTTAAAAGAAGGAAAAGACGTTACGATTTTTGCAACCGGCATTATGGTTGCGGAAGCCATTTTGGCAGAAGAAGAGTTGGCCAAAATGGGTATCAGCGCGGAAGTCATTAATATACATACCATTAAACCCTTAGACGAAGAACTTGTGCTAAAGAGCGCTAAAAAAACCGGCGCTGTTGTAACTGCGGAAAATCACTCGGTACTTAACGGACTAGGTGGTGCGGTAGCGGAATTTTTAAGTGAAAATTATCCGGTTGTTGTAAAACGGGTTGGAGTTAAGGATCATTTTGGCGAAGTAGGACTTACTCCATTTTTACAGAAAAAATACGGTTTAACTTCAAAAGAGATAGTAGAAGCTGCAAAATGTGCAATTTCTATGAAGAAAGGATGAGAATAAATGAAAAAAATTATTATTGGCTCGGACAAATCGGGTTTCTCATTAAAGGAAGCCGTTAAAGCTTATCTTTTGGAAGCCGGGTATGATGTAACGGATGGAGGAACCCTTAGTGAGGAAAACGGGAAAACATATTATGAAGTTGCCAGTGCGGTAGCGCAAAGAATTTCAGACGGCGAATTTGAAAAGGGCATTTTAATATGCGGTACCGGTATGGGAATGGCAATTGTGGCCAACAAATACAAAGGTGTTTATGCAGCCGTATGTGAGAACACATTTGCCGCTGAAAAGGCAAGAGCGATCAATGATGCCAATGTGTTAACCATGGGCGGCTGGATTACCGGAGAATTTGTTGGAATTGAAATTGTAAAAACATTTTTAAAGACGGAGTTTACTCAAAACCTGGAAGACTGGCGGGCTAAGAATTTAACCAAAGCCAGAGAGCAGGTAAAAATAATAGAAAATGACAACTTTAGGTAATTGGCGTGCAATTTTTAAGCGCACAAGACCTGTGTAAGGATGGAGGAAATATGAAATATTTTTTGGACAGCGCAAAATTAGATGAAATTAAATACGCATATGAAAACTACGGGATTGACGGTGTTACAACAAATCCGAAACACATCCGATTAAGCGGCAAACCTTTTATGCAGGTGGTAAAAGATGTTGCCCAATGGATCAGACAGGAAGGAATTGAAGGAGTTGACAAATTTCCGGTTTCTTTTGAAATTAATCCCCATCTTAAGAAATGGGAAGAAATTGTGGAAGCAGCCAAAGAGGTATCTTCCTACAGCCCCAATTACGTAATCAAAATTCCCTGTACGGAACAGGGCCTTATTGCGGCAAGAAAGCTGGAGAAAATGGGTATCCACACCAACGTAACCTTAGTGTTTTCTCCTTCTCAGGCAATTCCGGTTGGCAAACTGGGGGCAAAATTTGTTTCTCCTTTTGTAGGATGGAAAGAAAATAGCGGAGATGATGCGCTAAATTATATCTCCGATATTATAGATATTTACAGAAATTATGATTTTAAAACGGAAATTATTGTGGCCGCTGTGCGAAACGGCAAACAAATTGCCGACTATGCCGCTGTTGGGGCAGATATTGTAACCTGTGGACTGGATGTGTATAAGGCAAGTTTTGAACATCCCTTTACAACCTATGGTATCGATGTGTTCTGCAATGCATGGGATAATACGGCAAAAGAATAAGGATATAGGATGTTTGAAACTATAAAAATTTTGGAGGATTAGAATATGGCTCAAAAGATTAAATTAGGTGTGGTATGCCTGACCAGAACCACCTATGAATATAAAACAGCTCAGGCTATGTATTTGGATACCATAAAAGATCTTAAAAAAATAGAGGATATTGATTACACCTTTATAGAGGATTGTGTTATAGAAATTGAGGATGCAGAGGCCGCCGCAAAAAAACTTCTTGCTGCCAATGTGGACGGGCTTGTTATTATTAGCGGAACATTCCATTTGGGACATTTGGCTTTGATATTTGCAAAATACATAAAGAAGCCTTTCCTCCTTTGGGCGTACAACGAATTGCCTTATGACGGAGGAAAGATACGCCTGAATTCGGTATGCGGTTTGAATCTGAATGCTTCCAATCTTTATAAATCAGGCAAGGATGACTATACCTGCATTATTGGTGACAAAATTGACGAAAAATGGATTGCTGCTTTGCGTGTAAAGGTAGCATTGGAAAATGCCAGAATCGGACTTGTGGGATATCGGGCACACGGATTTTACAATGTGGGTATGGACGATATGGATTTATACCGCAGAATGGGTATTCTGGTGGATCATTATGAAATATCCGATATGTTTTCACAGCCCGTATCTGAGGAAGAACTGGCGGCTGCTGAAAAAGAAGTCAGAGACTTATTTGTATGTACCGGTGTAAATGACACACAGGTTAAAAAGGTTGCCCAGTTATGTGTAAGCGCTGAAAAATTTGTAAAGCAAAATAATCTGACAGCGGTAGCGGTAAGATGCTGGCCGGAATTTGCGGCTAATTACGGAATAGCTCCCTGCGCTTCCATGTCTATCCTGCAGTCCAAAGGCATTATTTTATCCTGCGAAGGCGATATTGAAGGGGCCTTATCCATGTTAGCCGGTGCGGCGCTTGGTGCCAAAACACCGTTCCTTGCGGATCTTTCCCAGGTTGATTTAAAAGAGGATTATGCCCTTATGTGGCACTGTGGGGTTGCCCCGGCAAATCTCTGGGACGGCAAAAGCGAGAGAAGCCTGGATACCTACTTTGCAGGCGGCAAAGGCGTTACGGCTGGTTTCGTAATGAAAGAGGGTCATGTAAACCTGTTCCGTTTTGATACTGCAAGAGGCAAGACAAGGCTGTTCCTTGCGGCAGGTGAATCAGTCGAAATGAAAAAACAGCTTTGCGGAACATATACAAAGGTAAAATTTGAACAGCCTGTTTCGGAATTATTAAACTCTGTTATGGAAACCGGCGTTGCCCATCATCTGGCAATGGTATATGGAGAATACCGAGACATATTGTTGCTGGTGGCTAAAATGATGAATATGGAAGTTTTATAGTAAGAGGACAATCTTAAACCGGATTTTCGTAACAATTCATTTTTCCTAAAACAAATGAAACATCAAAATAGGTGGAACGGAGGCAGTTATGACTGAATTTAAAGGTAAATTACATGAGACAGCGGTGAAATTCCCCAATACACATATATGGATGGATTCCTGCGGTGAGGAAGAATTAAATTATGCACTGGAGCGAGGCAGCGTAGGCGCAACCAGTAATCCAATCATTGTGGGAGCAGTGCTGAAAAAGGAACTTCCTATATGGGAAGGACGCATCGGAGAATTAATTGCGCAAATGAAGGATGCTACGGAAGAAGAAGTAGCCTGGAGCATAATTTATGAAATGGCAGGACTGCGTGCCAAAAAATTACTTCCTATTTTTAAGGCAAGCAAGGGGAAAATGGGAAGATTATCAATACAGACAAATGCAAAATACTACAGAAATACGAGAAAAATGGTAGAACAGGCAGTGACAATGAACAGCCTGGGAGAAAATATGCAAGTTAAAATACCAGCTTCTGCAGCCGGCATACGCGCCATGGAAGAAGCTACTTATCGCGGCGTAAGCATAAATGCAACGGTTTCCTTTACGGTAGCGCAGGCAGTTGCGGTAGCAGAGGCGGTAGAAAGAGGACTAAAAAGAAGAGAAGCAGAAGGACTTCCGACAGATACCATGGCGCCAATTTGTACTATAATGATCGGAAGAACAGATGACTGGCTAAAGAAATATGTAAATGATGAAGGAATATTAGTAAATCCGGAATGCCTGGAATGGGCCGGAATAGCCGTTATAAAAGAAGCATACCGCATTTACAAGGAAAGAGGTTACAGGACCAGACTGCTTTCTGCGGCTTACAGAAATCATTATCATTGGTCACAATTAATTGGCGGAGATTTATCCATGACCATTCCTTATAAATGGCATAAACTGATTAATGCCTGTAATATTGAAGTAAAAAGCAGAATCGACGAACCGGTAAAAGAAGAATACATAAGCGAATTAAATAAATTGGATGAATTTCGCAAATCTTTTGATGAGAAGGGTATGGCGCCGGAAGATTTTGAAAAATACGGCGGTTTCAGAACTACTTTGGCATCGTTTATTGCAGGCTATGACGACTTATTAAAACTGATTAGAGGGTATATGATTCAATGAAAATAAAACAGACAGCACCTTTGCTTCTTTTAGCTCTAATCTGGGGTTGCTATTATGTGGCAAGTCAGCAGGCGGTAGCCAAAATGTCGGTTTTTACCGTCGGTATTGTAATCCGTTTTATAACCCTGATATTACTGCTTGTTATCATGTTTGCAAGAAAAGAATTAAAGCTCCTTTTTTGTACGAAAGGAGCTCTTGCAAAACTGTTTATGATAGGTACCTTAGGCTTTTTGCTTGATTTAACTGCTTTTATCGGACTTACGCTTTCTCCGGCAGGAAGCGGCACCGCGCTGTTAAAATGCGACATTATATTTGTCAGCTTAATCTCTGTTATTATATACAAAGAGAAATTTACAAAACCGGACTGGGCTTACACATTTCTTATGCTTTTTGGTGTTCTCATGGTAATGGACATTGATTTTAGCAGTTTCCGGCTGGGGAATAAAGGCGATATATTTTTTATCTTAAGTGCCCTATTTGTTTCTATAAATGCCTTTCTTATAAAAAGCGTCCAGCTGGATAAAAATCATCCGATTAAGGATAATGTAATTGCTTTTTATAATAACTTTATTACCATGGTATTGTTTTTTG
>JBKEEJ010000026.1:0-38158 GCA_047777345.1 Lachnoclostridium sp.
AACAATAAGCATATGCCCGCAATAAGGGAGGCCGGATTTGCCGATATGGTAGCATTTTGTGACATAGTGAAAGAAAGGGCAGTAAATGCTGCCAAAGAATTTGGCAGCCAAGGATCAAAGGTTTTTTCTGATTATAAAGAATTAATTAAAGAAGATTTGGATGCGGTTTATGTATGTACCCCAAACCGTTCCCATGGATTTATTACGGTAGATGCCTTAAAAGCAGGAAAACATGTTATGTGTGAAAAGCCTATGGCTATTAATTATGAAGAAGCCTGCAAAATGATTGAAGCGGCGAAAGAAACCGGAAAAGTCCTTACCATTGGATATCAGAATCGTTACCGCAGTGACAGCCAGTATTTAAAAAAGGAATGTGAGGATGGGGTATTAGGCGATATTTATTATGCAAAAGCCAAAGCAATCCGCAGGCGTGCCGTTCCTACCTGGGGCGTATTTTTAAATGAATATGAACAGGGAGGAGGCCCCTTAATTGATATTGGAACTCATGCGCTGGATTTAACATTATGGATGATGGATAATTATAAACCCAAATATGCAGTGGGTACTACATATCACAAATTAAACAAGGATACGGATCAGGGCAATGCTTTCGGTAAGTGGAATCCGGAAGAATTTACAGTGGAAGACAGCGCTTTCGGATTTATTGTAATGGAAAATGGAGCCACAATAACACTGGAAGCCAGCTGGGCACTAAATACACTGGATGTAATGGAAGCTAAAACCGTCTTGTGTGGAACAAAAGCGGGAGCGGATATGGAAGATGGCCTTCGCATTAACGGCGTTAAACATGACAGGCAATATGTCTTAAAACCGGACCTGGAAGCAGGAGGAGTAGCTTTCTTTGAAGGAACCAAAACATCACCCCAGGTATTGGAACAAACCGTATTTGCCAATGCAATTTTGGGGAAAGGCAAGTTAACCGTTTTGCCGGAACAGGCGGCTGTCGTAACAAGAATTTTGGATGGAATTTATGAATCAGCCAGAACAGGAAAACCGGTATATTTTAACTAATCAAAATAAAACTTTCTACGGAGGGAACAATGCGAATCGGATTACAGTTATATACCGTTAGAGATTCTTATAAGAATGGGGAAGAATTTAAGAAAATATTAAAGAAAATAAAAGAGTTAGGCTATGAAGGTGTGGAATTTGCCGGTTATGCAGGGCTAGGGGCCAAAGAACTTAAGGAATTTCTGGATAATATTTCTCTTGTGGCAATATCCAGCCACCATAGTCTGCAGGACTTAGAGGAAAATCTGGATAGAGTAATAGCCTATAATAAGGTTTTAGGATGCCAGTATATCGTGTGTGCCTATGGACCTACTGGAACGAAAGCAGAAGTTGACCATATTATCCGGGTTATAAGGAGGGCCTGCGGGGCAGTAAAGGACAGTGGTATGGAATTAATTTATCACAATCACTCCAATGAATTTATACCGCTGGCAGATGGCAGGATACCGCTTGATTTAATTGGGGAATCCTGTAATTTGGAACTGGATACTTACTGGGCCTTTCATGCGGGTGTTGAGCCCTGCCATTATATAAAGAAACATGAATCCAGAATTTCGCTTATCCATTTAAAAGACGGCGATTTTGAGGGAAGGCCATGCGCAATTGGAGAAGGCTATAACAACATAAAAGGAATTCTGGCTATATCTGAAAAACTCAATACCGAATGGCTTATTGTTGAAAATGATATGCCGGCGCCGGACGGCATCAGTGATATAACAAGAAGCATACGTTTCTTAAAGGAAAAGTAATTGTCCTATATGATTCAGTTGCCTGAAAGCCCCAAAATTCCCGTACAAACCAGTAGTTATTTGGATGGATGCAAGCAGGTTACAGATTTCTGCTTAAATTTTTCTTTGTATCTGGTGTTTTTGTGGCTTTAAGGAAATATCTGAAATTACAACTCCTTCCCGCTGATTTAAAACCATGTCTATCACCTGGGCCACTTCTTCCGGCAAGAGATAGGTATCTTCCGAAGGACCCTCATGGAAGTTGGCATTTCGATACAGGTTGGTTTTTGTCATATCAGGATGAATGGTAATGACTTTTACGCCGTATTTTCTTACTTCATCAAAAAGACTTTCGGAAAAACTGGTTAAGCCGGCTTTTGTGGCCCCGTAGGCACATCCGTGAGGGCTGGACTTTTTAGCTGTCACTGAGGATATGTTAAAGATATATCCCTGATTTTTCTTTAGATCCCTTAACAAAAGCTGGGATAATACCAAAGGGGCCTCAAGGTTAACGGCTACCATTTCATGAATTTTTTTCGGATTTAATTCTTCATGGGGGCCAAAGTAGGCAAGGCCAGCGTTGTTCACTAAAATATGGATTTCGTCCTTTTTCCTGATTTCTTTTATGAAAGACTCTAATTTGCCTGTGTTGGTTAAATCGCAGGCTATTTTAATAAATTGATTCTTTTCCAGGTCGGTTTTTGAAAAATCTCTGCCAATCCCATAAACTTTATATTGTTTTTCTAACAGTAATCTGCTGATACATAAACCGATACCGGAAGATGCGCCGGTTACAATTGCTGCTCTCATCCTATGGTTTCCTTCCATATATAAATTTTATTTTCCGGGATATATTCCTTTACCTGCTGCAAGACAAAAGAAATCATATCTTCGGATAAATCTTTGCCATAATGGCAGACTCCGTGATCATTTTCGTAAGGATACTGGATTATGGCTGATTCGGGACGGTGTTTTCGCATTTGCTTTAAGTAATCAGCGGAGACCCGAAACACGCCGAGGCTTACGTCAAAAATTTTATGGGCAGGTAATTCCCGAAATACGGTGCGAATCATATCCTGATACAAGTCCTTCCAGTCCCTTACGTACAGAATCGGGTCAAAACAAAGCCGCACCGGAAAACCCCGATTTATGGCTTTTTTCATGCAGGCTAGTCTTTGGGCAAAACCGGGAGTATGGTGTTCGTATTGCTTTCGGATAATATCCGGTGTCAGGGTCCAGGCAAGTATAAAGTTATTTTCTGGGTTTAAGTTGTCCAAAAGGCTTAAACTTGCGCATTTGGTTCTTAATTCTATAGTAAGATCCGGGTGTTTTTCGGAAAAAGACTGCCATTTGCCGACATAACCCAGGATATTTTCAAGACTTAATAAATCTGTGTCATAGGATATACAAAGATATACCGGAAACTTTTTAAGAAGTTTTTCGGTTTCTTTAAAAAAGTCCTCCGTATTTACAAAAACCACCATATTGGCAGAAGGGTACATGCCCTGAAGGTAACAGTATTCACAGTCATAGAAACAGTTCATTACCATGGAGGTATAGTAAAAGTGGTTGTTCCCAAAGTTCTGGCATACGGGAGCCCCTTCGTACAGGAATTTATCTTTTTTTATGGCCAGAATTAACTTTTGGGATTTTTTTTGCAGCAGGAAGTTTTGATGGCCTCTATTGAAAATGTCCTTATAGTGATTGATTTCTATTGGGATGGCCCCTGGAAAGTGGCTTAGAATCTGCTTTGTTACCGGATAAGCGAGGGCTTCTTTTTCAATATAAATATGGGAAAAAGAAGGATTATATAAACAGCTGTCTGATTTGTTCAAGATATTTCTTCCCTTCTTTTTTGGATTTACATGGCTTTTGATTCTGTAAAAACAATTCAATCCGGTCAATAAAATTGCCATCCTGAAGTTTTACATATTTTAATATCTGACGCAGTTGCTGTTCCATAGAGACAGACAGATAAAGCTGACCGGAAAGCCAGGTAATATAATTTTCTTCTTTATCGGTAAACAGGGTCCGTCTTTTCCCTATTTCCTTTATAATCCCTTCCATCCATTCCGTTATTTGGGGTACCTTTTTTCCCACAAGCTCAGTAATGGTTCCTGCCGTAAGGGAAGAACTGTCTAAAAAGTCCGAAATTATTTTTATGAAAAATAACTGATGAACCTGATAAAAGCAGGATGCGGCCTGATAAAAGCCTGCGCTTTCCATATCAATCAGATAATTGCCGGAGTGATCGGTTAATTTTGCAATAGGCTCAAATCCGGTGACGAAAGCATCTTTTTGTAATATGGTGGGACTAGTCAGTATGGTACCTTCCATAAAGGGGTGGGAGTAAATAAGGTCCGGATAAAAACACCGTCCGGTTGCCAAATCCACTATTTTATTGCCTAAAAAAACACTTCCCACCCTGGCCTTATATCCCTTTAAGCCACAGACCCCTATATTTATAAATATATCCTTCTCGGTCGGCGAAAGTACAGAACAGACACTGGCAGTACCGATTGCGGCCTGCATAGAGCCGGTTCCGGTAATCAGTAAAAGAATGTCGTCATTCCGGAAAACCTGAAACCGGGTAAAGGACATATCTTTTTTTAACTGATAATGCTGTATAAACGGCTGAGCTTCACAGTAAAGTGCCGCAGTTAACAGAATCATATGACTTACCTTCTTTATTATATAAATCGTTAATTGTAAACGATAGTATACTTCAATTAACTATTTATATAATTATGTAGAATAAAAGGCCTGATGTCAATACAGGAGTAAATGGGGCGACGAAAAGTTACTAAACCAGAAAGAAAGTAAAAAATGTAATTCAAATAAGTATATTGTCATAGAAAAATAATACAGGTATAATAAAAAGCAACAGGTTTGACCCTATACGGAGGTAGTAATGATAGAGAATAACCAGTTTTTCATGCCCGGTGAATGGGAAAAACACGAAAGGACTCTGATGGAATGGCCGGTAAAAGAATCTATGGTATGGCCGGATAACTATGAGGAATTTTGCGAAGGATTCCTTTCGGTGGCTAAGGCCATATCAGAGTTTGAACCGGTAACCATAATTGTAAATCCCGGCGAAAGAGTTAAGGTTCAAAGCCTGTGCGGTGCCTTAGCCGAAATTCTTGAAATACCCCATAATGATGCCTGGTGCAGGGATAACGGGCCAACGATTCTTGTTAACAAAAAAGGCGAAAGGCTAGGAATTAACTGGCGGTTTAATGCCTGGGGAGAGAAATATAAGCCTTATGACCTGGATGATAAAGTTGCAAAAGAAGTGTTAAGGCACTTGCAAATTCCGGCAAAAGATGTCCTTCTGGTATTAGAAGGTGGTTCCATCCATGCCGACGGAGAAGGCACTTTACTGACAACAAAACAGTGCCTTTTAAATACTAACAGGAATCCTGCATTGACTCAGGAGAAAATTGAGGAAATTTTAAAAGAGGTTTTAAAAGTCAATAAAATTATATGGCTGGAAAAGGGATTGGACGGGGACGAAACAGATGGCCACATAGATAATATTGCCTGTTTTGCAAGGCCAGGCGTGGTACTTATTCAGACCTGTTATGATAAAAAAGATCCCAATTACGATATTACTATGGAAAATCTGGATATTTTAAGGCATACAAGGGATGCCTGGGGAAGGAAACTTACCGTAATTGAAATACCCCAGCCGCCGGCAAGATTTTATAAAAATAACCGCCTTACGCTAAGTTATCTGAATTTTTATATGGTTAACCGCGGAATTATCCTTCCGGTTTTTAAAGAAGAAGGGGCGGATACTGACCTGAAAGCCGAAAGAATCCTAAGCCGGGTTTTTCCTGACCGTAAAATAGTAACAGTGGACGGAATGGCTCTCATTAAAGAGGGGGGTAATGTGCACTGTATTACCCAGCAGATACCGGCTGGTATTGCTGTTGATTGATTTATTTGGTCAGTTTCATTATAGATTATTTAGTGATTAAAATAGGAGGGGTTGTATTGCGAATTGTAAAAGTTGCGGCTACGCAGATGAGCTGCACCGATAACGTGGAAAAGAATATTGCCAAGGCGGAAGAAATGGTCCGAAGAGCCGCCGCAGAAGGAGCACAGATTATTTTGTTGCAGGAACTGTTTGAAACTTTATATTTTTGCCAGAAGGAAAAACCGGAATACTATGATTATGCCAGCCTGGTTTCGGAAAACAAGGCGGTATGCCATTTTAAGAAGGTGGCAAAAGAACTTGGGGTGGTTCTTCCCATCAGTTTTTACGAGAAACGAAATAATGCCAGATATAATTCCCTGGCAGTAATCGATGCGGACGGAAAAGTTTTGGGCGTGTACCGAAAAAGCCATATTCCCGATGGGCCGGGCTATGAAGAAAAATATTATTTTAATCCGGGCGATACGGGCTTTCAGGTATGGGATACCCGGTACGGTAAAATCGGTGTTGGCATTTGCTGGGATCAGTGGTTTCCGGAAGCAGCCAGATGTATGGCTTTAATGGGTGCGGAAATTTTATTTTATCCCACAGCCATCGGTTCGGAACCGGAAAATCTTCAGGTTGATTCTAAGGATCACTGGCAGCGGTGTATGATGGGACATGCCGCCTGCAATCTTGTGCCGGTGGTGGCATCCAATCGGGTTGGGAAAGAGAAAATCGATGACTCGGAAATTGAATTTTACGGTTCCTCTTTTATAACCAATGCGGTGGGGGAAAAAATTGCGGAAGCCGGACGAAAAGAAGAAGCCGTATTGGTTGCCCAGTTTGATCTGGATAGGACAGCTTATCAAAGAATTGAGTGGGGAGTATTCAGAGACCGCAGGCCGGATTTATATAAACCCCTTCTTACTTTTGACGGGATTACGCAAAGGTAGGCAAAGAAATCCGGCACACTTAAGAAAGAAACAGGAGTAATAAAATGAAAGATATCCGCAGTGATGCTTATACGATAATAAAGGAATCCATTCAGCAGGTACTTCCATATAAAGCGGTAGAAAAAGCACTGTCAGGTAAAACCTTTACAGGAAACATTACGGTAATAGCCATAGGAAAAGCCGCCTGGACCATGGCAGCAGCCGCACAAAAAATTTTAGGTACATCCATTAATAAGGGAATTGTTATAACAAAGTATCATCATTCTCAGGGTAACATCGAAGGATTTGAGATTTTTGAAGCCGGACATCCCGTACCGGATGAAAATTCGGTCCGGGCAACGGTACGTGTCATAGAAGCCGTTAAGAACTTAAATGAGAAGGACCAGGTTATTTTTTTGGTATCCGGAGGCGGTTCAGCCCTTTTTGAAAAACCGGTTAAGGGTATTACTCTTTCTGATATGAAAGAAGTAACCGATGCCCTGCTAAAATGCGGAGCCAATATTGTGGAAATAAACACCGTAAGGAAGCATTTGTCAGAAGTAAAAGGCGGCAGATTTGCATCCCTTTGTGCCCCGGCAAAAGTTTATTCCATTGTTTTATCCGACGTAATCGGAGACCGTCTGGATACCATCGCTTCCGGACCGGCTTATCCGGATAAGTCTACAGTACAGGAAGCATTTAACATTTTAAAAAAATATAAGCTTACCTTGAAAGAATCCGTACTTAAGGCATTAAGTCAGGAAACCCCAAAAAAACTTAATAATATTGAAACCAAAGTAACCGGTAATGTCAGTGAATTATGTAAAGCAGCAGCCCATACCGCAAAAAGTTTAGGTTATACCCCTTTTATTCTTTCAACAACCCTGGAATGTGAAGCTAAAGAAGCGGGTTATTTTCTTTCCTCCATAGCCAGAGAAATTGCCAGGGGAAATGAGGTTGGCATAAAACCCCCCTGTGCCATTATTGCAGGCGGAGAGACTACCGTAAAAGTCAGAGGAAAGGGACTTGGGGGAAGAAATCAGGAGTTAGCCCTGGCAGCGGCAAAAGGCATTGCCGGAATGAAAGATATTCTTATATTTTCCATAGGATCCGACGGTACCGACGGGCCCACTGACGCAGCCGGCGGAATTGTAGACGGGAACACATTAGACAGGTTACAGGAAAAAGGCTTGGATATTGATAAGATTTTGGATAATAATGATTCCTATCATGGATTAGAAGCAGTGGGGGGATTAATTAAAACCGGTGCTACCGGAACAAATGTAAATGATATGGCAGTTATTTTATGTACGTAACAAAGTATTTCGCTGTCACATTATTTATTTTACGGCTTGATTTTTCGCCTGATATTATATATTTTAAATTTTGATTTCCAGTATTTTATTTCATTGTTGTATAGTATTGAACGGATACTATATGATGCATGAAGGGATTGATATTTTTATCGCCTTAACTGAATCAGCAGGGATTTATCTGGAAAATATGGAAAGTAGGTTGGTAAAGATGACAGTTTCTATTAGTAAGCCTGAATTACTTACAATAACAGACAGTTTGGAACAAAAAAGCTATTTTGGTGCCGATCAGGAGTGGTATGAAAAGTCCTGGGGCAAGAAAGCCGGATGCGGACCTACCTGTGCTTCCAACATAACTGCTTATCTTGCCCAGACCAGGGATTGTTATAAACCGTTATTTATGCCGTTTAGCATGGAACGGAAAGATTTTGTGCTTCATATGGAAGAATTGTTCCGTTACATTACGCCGGGGGTTATGGGTGTAAATCACGTGGATATGTTTACAGAAGGTTTAATCCGGTTTGCCAAAGACAGAGGAATTGACCTGAAAACAAAAGTATTTTCTATTGAAGAACCTTCCAGAGAACAGCGCTTTCCCGATAAATTAAAAAGTTTTGTACTGGAAGGTTTAGAGGCCGACTGCCCCCTTGCATTTCTAAACTTATCCCCCGGCAGGGAATCAAACATCCAGCCGTGGCACTGGATTACCATAACGGGAGCAGACTTTCGGGAAAATGGTTTAACTGCCACCGCTTCGGATGAAGGAAAAGCCATACGGTTTGATCTGTTAAAGTGGTATTTGACAACCGATAAGCATGGCGGCTTAATTTATGTGGTTGCCTGAAAGATAAACCAGCCGTCTTTAACGGAAAACTGATATACACCGCCATATTTTTCCACTATATGGGCCATGCTTTTTGTACCAAACCCATGGCCCTGTTCCCTGGACACAGGCAATCCCTGATGGAAAACCGGCTCTGTTTGATAGCTGTTGCGGATGTCAATACACAGCTTATTATTTTTGGAATACAACCGCAGCTTAATGATACGCTTGCTGCTGTCATTCATGGTTTCACAGGCATGTAAGGCGTTTTCCAGAGCATTTGACAGCAAAGAACAAAGTTCGGTATCAGTAAAGGGCAGCCTTTCAGGCAGTTTTGCATCTATCAAAAGCTGAACGCAAGATTGCTTTGATTTTGTGACAAAAGAGGATAAAATCAAATTGACCGTTTCGTTTTCACAGTAACGAACGGGTGTAATGGCATCTAAGTCAGATTGAGCTGTTTTTAAGTATTCTTTTATTTCATCCATATATCCTTTTATGGCTAAACCCTGCAAAAGAGCAAAGTGGTGTCTCATATCGTGACGGTAGGCAGCCGCATTTTGCTGCAATTGCCGCATGTTGGCAAATTCGATTTGAGCCTGTTTAAACTGGGTATCAACAGGGCGGTAAAGTAACGGGAAAATTCAATAACAGTTGCAATCATTCACCTGTTTCCTCCTCCATCTGATAATCTAAATATTGCTGCTTCATTTCTTTAGCCTTGCCCTGTGCAATGGGAACAGCACTAAGATTTTGCAGAATAATCTGCTGATTTTCAATAATATCCACATACTGCATGTTAACCAAATAAGACCGGTGGGGTTTAATAAAACACTTGTATCTTAAGAGAGTATTACAGACAGAGGAAAAACGCTCCGTACATTCGATTATTTTGCCGGAGCGCAGGTGGTATAACACGTTTCTACCGATGACTTCTGCAAAAATCAGATTGGAAATAAGTATTTTCTGTATTCCTTCTTTACTTTTAATAATAATTGCGTCTTCATTTTTTTCTACTTTTATCCTTTCTAGTACATCTTCCAGAGTTAAAAACAGTTTTTCTTTTGTAATTGGCTTTAACACATAGTTAATGGCTTTTACCGAATAGCTTTCTAAAGCAAACTCAGGCGATGATGTTAGGAACAAAATTGGTGCGGTTTTGTCAAACCTACGGATTTCTTTTGCCACGTCGATTCCGGTAAAACCAGGCATAATAATATCAAGATAATATATGTCAAACTGTTTTCCCTTTTCCAAGGCTGAAACCAGTTCAAATCCGTTTGAAAAAACAGCGTATTCATAATTTAAATTTTTCGATGTCCTGTACAGATTTAAGAGCTGTACCATGTAGGATAATTCGTCAATGTTGTCATCACAGATTGCAATCTGCAGCATAAATCGTCCTCCATACTATTAATTACCATTAAGTATAACATAAAAAATCACATTTCTAAATAAAAATGTCGAAAAAACGACATAATAATTAATTCATGTCAAAAATGAAGTGTTTCATGCAACAGATGATTTTAAATGCACTTTTTATGATAGATTCATTGCTAGAAATCTGGTAAAGGAGTTTAAAAATTTTTAATGGGTCAGAATGCGGATAGGCGAATCAGATGCCTAACGGAAAGAACGACAGGGGATTAAATAATTATAAAGGGAGGAAGTTTGTAGGATGATTTAATCCTGTGAAAAGAAAAAGTTATAAACAACAACTTTTGAATCAACAGAGGGAAAAATTATTAACCAGCACAGGGGAGCAGTAAACTTACGGGAAATTAAAGCATTTGATTTTGAAGGAATGAAACAAATACATTTTCGGGTCTTTTTATAAGCTTTCATTTATCTTTCATGACAAAAAAAGTATGTTTCATGTAAGAAACATACTTTTAGGAATATTTTTTGATAGAGTAAAGATAAGGGGAGAGCCTTAGTAAAGCATATATGTAATCGAAAAACTTGTAGGGATGGTACCACAAAACGAAATCTGAACCGAAAAAGGGCATGAAAGGGAAGGAGGATTACCGTAAAAAAGTAAAGTTTTGCTTTCTGATGCAAAAAGCTACATTGGATAAAAGTTTTTACAAAAGTAAAATTGACCGGGAGGAATAAGTTTAATGCAACAAAATGCGGATAAAAAGCTTTTAAAGAAATTATTGATATTTATTGGCGTGTTTACATTTGCCATAATTCTTCAGATCCAATTTAATGGTATTAGAGTATTTGCATATGAATATGCCAATTCAAAATATCAAATCACAACAACTGATATAACTAGCATAAAGGGAAGTGCTCTTGGCAGTGTGGCTGAAATCAGTGGCAGTGATAATGTTATTACGATTAAACTCACTGCTGACGTAAATGACATGATTTTTTTTAATGTTGATTCAAAGGATATAATTTTTGTTTTGGATGCCGATGGTCATACGATAAATGGCTCCGGCAAAAACGAAGCAATTCAGTTGGCTAATGAGAATTATGCAACTGTAATATTAAAGGGAAATGGTACTTATAAGCCAGGAAATAACAATACAGTTTTCTCTGGTTGGCATGGAAAACTTATTATTGAAAGCGGCACATTTTTCGGAGGAGGTTCTAATAGACTTATATATGGTTATGCTTACTTTTGCCTTGCGGAAGGATATGATTATTACACCGCTGCCACAAATGAGGGTAATTTATTCACAGCTTACAACAGGATAGAAAAGTCAAAATATGATCTTTCAGGAGCTTTGGAAAAGTTAGTTGTGAACCAGTGCAAAGGAGAGATCCCTTCCTATAAAATAACATCGGCAGAGACCGACAACGGTACCTTTTCCTTTTTGGTAAACGGCGAACCTGCAGATACTGCTAAGCCGGATGATACGATTACTGTGAATTTTTTCCCGGATACGAATTATAGATTTTCAAGAGTAAAAGTTTTAAAAGAAGATGGAACATATTATTATGGAATGACTGGCAGTGGCGCTGACAGCTGGGATTTTACTATGCCTGACAGCAATATTACCATTGAGGTAACATATGTTTGGTCCAATCAAATTATCACACAGCCAACGGCAAAAAATCCTACCATTAAGACAAATAATCCGGATGGCGTAACGAGTTATCAGTGGTATGCCACCTCTACTGAGTATTATTTGGCAGTAGACGGTACTCCTGAAACAGGAGAAGTTTCATTGGAAGATAAATATGGCATATATACATATGACGATACAACAAAAACATGGTTTATAAATGATTTCTTTATATATATATACCTATGGTTATGATCAAATGATTATTTCTGACATTACGGGTAATATTACATGTGAAAAATGGGGAGATCCAGTAGATTTACCGGAAGGTGGATCCTATATTATTGACCGTCCATATGATGTATCTATTTATTCTGATAGTTCAGGGGGCAGTTGTAAAATAACACTGATAAAAAAAGTCGAGGTTGCAATAGAAGGACAGACGGAAGCAACTTATACAGGACCCCAAGAGGGAAGTGTATATGCAAAAGTTACTTTTGATAATGGCAATGTTCTTACAACAGATAAGATTCGTTTTGAGGAAATAGTACCGGTAACATATGGAGTAACTGTTAACGAAGGGCAAGGAGATGGTAATTACGAAGCAGGTGAAGCGGTAAGCATTTCAGCCGACGAACCGGAAGAAGGCAAGCAGTTTAAAAAATGGATTGTAGTAAAAGGTGAAATAACCCTGGCAAACAGTGCAAGTGCTACCACTACATTTATTATGCCGGCAGAAGAAGTAGAGATTACTGCTACATATGAGAGTATTCCTGCTCCGGATACGCCGGATACGCCAGATACGCCAGATACGCCGGATATACCGGATACACCGGATACGCCGGATACGCCGGATACCCCAGATACGCCAGATACGCCGGATACGCCGGATACGCCAGATACGCCGGATACGCCGGATATACCGGATACGCCGGATACCCCGGATACCCCGGATACGCCGGATACGCCGGATACGCCAGGTACGCCAGATACGCCGGATACGCCGGATACGCCGGATATACCGGATACGCCGGATACGCCGGATACGCCAGGTACGCCAGATACGCCGGATACGCCGGATATACCGGATACGCCGGATACCCCGGATACGCCGGATACGCCAGGTACGCCAGATACGCCGGATATACCAGATACGCCGGATATACCGGATACACCGGATACCCCTGAGACACCACCAACACCACCAACGCCAACAATTCCGGCAACACCATCAACACCTTCATCATCTTCCTCTGTATCAATCACACCAGTTATTGAGGGTAAGGTTGAACTGACCCATCAGCAAGATAACAGTGCTCCCGCAGTAAGCATTAATAACAGTAATGATGAACTAAGAAGCCATGTATTAACTTCCGAAGAAATGAAATTAGTAAAGAACGGTGAAAATGCAAAAATTGTCTTAAAAATTACTGATATTACTAATTCCATAATGAATGAAGAGAAAATGCTGATTGAAGAAAAAATAGCCGAGGTCAAGAAGGCTGCAAAAAATATAATTACGAATACATCCGCTTTTTATGTGGACTTGTCTTTGTATAAGCAAATTGGTAACAGGGAACAGACAAAAATTACCGAAACCAGCAATAAAATCAGTATCAGTATCGCGGTGCCGGAAAAATTATGGAATAGGGATGTAGCAAAAAGGAGGATATATTACATACTTCGGGTTCATGGAGGAAATGTAACCAGAATTTATGGAAGCTATGATGAAGAAAAGCACATATTTACCTTTGAGACAGACAAGTTTTCAACTTATGTTCTTGCCTATGAGGATACCGTTACAATACAGACCTATAATGATTTCTGTCACCTGCAGCTGACAGCAAAAGCCGGTAAGACTTTACAAACCTTATCTTATAAAAGCGCAGCCGATGCAGACGGTTATCTGATTTACGGAGGAAGATGCGGGGAAGAAATGAAAAAACTTGCGGACCTTCCGGCCAATTCTACAAACTACACAGACAAAGGCTTAAAGCAGGGCTGCCATTACAAATACCAGGTGAAGGCTTACAGGATAGTCGATGGCAAGAAAGTTATTATTATGACTTCAAAAGTAATTCATTCAGTTACAGAGAGCAAGAAATATGGTAATCCGACCAAGGTAACATTAGATACATCATCGGTTAAGCTGGCAGCAGGAAAGTCCAAAACCATAACCTGTAAAATGACTCTGCCAAAAGGCAAGCAGATAAAGAAACATACGGCAGTTCTTCGCTATGAATCATCCAATAAGGAAATTGCAACCGTAAACAGTAAAGGAAAGATTACGGCAAAAACAAAAGGTACCTGCTACATATATGCCTATGCTCAAAACGGTGTGTATAAGAAAATTAAAGTAACGGTGAAATCATAGTAAAAGAACGCAGATAAAATACAATCAATTAAAGTAAATGTTTTTTATGCAACAAAAAGGGTTTTCCACACGTAAGTGTGCGTAAGATCCTTTTTGTTGCAAGTACGTTTATTTGACAGAAGACTCAATTGCCGGGACAAAAGACTTAAGAAAATATAATTTGATAATATTTTAATTAAGAAAAAGGTTGTTTTTTTCGTTTAAACCTTGTACGCTGTTTTAAGAACAAAATTACTGCTTTTCGCATGGTAATTATTTTCAGAAAAAGTGAAGTATGAAAGCTTAAAGGAGAAAGTGAAATGTTTAGCTTAGAAGAGACGTATAATCAGGCGATTAAAATTTCAAGAAATTTAATAGAAGATATCAGGTTTGGCAGGAAGTTATATCTGGATCCTGTTAAGATTTGTTCCACTCAAATATGTAAATTTGTAAATGAAGATAACCAGATATTAACATTTTTAAATAGCGTTCAGGATAAAAATCCTTACATGTATTCTCATCCGGTAAATGTGGCCTTTCTGTCGCTGGTTATAAGCAAATGGCTTGATTTGGATAACACCATACTGGAAAAGCTGGTTCGTGCAGGGTTTTTGCTTGATATAGGGAAAGCTAAGATTAAAGACAGTTTATTAAATAAGACAGGTATGTTAACATTAGAAGAAACAGAAAAATTAAAATCACATCCCGTCGTAGGCTATAAAATTCTGGAAAAGCTAAACACATGTGAACCTGAGGTGTTGCAGGGCATTTTATTGCATCATGAAAGAATGGATGGAACAGGGTATCCTTTTGGATTAAAAGGCGATAAAATTAATCTGTTCAGTAAAATAATAGCAATCGCCGATACATTTGATGCAATAACTGCTACCAAAACATACAGCAAAAAGAATTCGCCGTTAAAAGCCTTAGAGGTAATTCAGGCAAACAGTTTGCATAATCTGGATCCGGATATTTGCAATATTTTTATAAAAAACATTATCAAGCATTATACCGGAAGAGGAATTCTTTTAAATGACAACCAGATCGGGAAAATAGTTTACATCAATAAAGCAAATATAACCAGACCAGTGGTTTGCTGTGATAAGGAAAATATTGACCTGTCAGAAAATAGTGATATTGACATCGCCAAGTTTTTATAGAGAAAGACTGGAATCAGGAAATATGAACTTAAGGAGGGGATAGCGACGAGAATTAATCATGTGGTACTCTGGACCCGGATGGTAATCAGGTAGAAATAACGGAATGAAGAAAAACCTCCCATTGCTAATTTTGATTTATGAGATCCAAATTAAGCATAGGAGGTTTTTTGCCGTAATTGTTCTTTTCCGACAGCAGACTAACTTTGGCTGTCAGGATGTTTAAGAAAAATTTGGTCTATATCATTTCCGTTTAAGGTTTCTTTTTCAAGAAGTTCTTCCGCAATTTGTTTCAGAAGTTCCTGATTATCTTCGATTAATTTTTTTGTTTCGTCATAAAGAAGGTTCATCAGATTCCTGCATTTGTTAACCAGTTCGCTGTCATAGCCATCTGTCAGTACTGCGGTACTAAATAACCCCATATCCTGGTCCATGCCGTATTTGTCAATATAATCAACCAGCATAGAAGAAGCTTTTTGAATATCATTGCTTGCACCTGTGGTTATCTCATCTTTGCCAAAATTCAGTTCTTCGGCGATTCTGCCCCCAAGAAGCATCTGAATATTGGCTCTGATTTGCTTCTGGGTCTGAAATATGGTGTCTTTCGGAATGCTTAAGTTAAACCCACCGGCGCCTTTGACACTGGGAATAATAGTTACCCTGGATATGAAATGTTCCGGCAGCAAAAGTTTGGTTACCAGTGCATGTCCGGCTTCATGGTAGGCCGTAATTTTCCGGTCACGTTCTGAAATAAAGCTTCGGTCCTGGATAGGGGCTCCCGCAATTACGGTATAAAACGCTTTTTCAATATGCTTGTTACTGATAACGGACTGCTTTTCATTGGCTGCGTTAATGGCCGCTTCGTTTAGCAGGTTTTCCAGCATGGCGCCGCTGAAATATACTGTGGATTTGGCTAATGAATCTAAGTCCACATCATCGGATAAAGGTTTTTTGCCTGCATAAAGAGAAAGAATTTTTTTCCGGGCATTTACATCCGGCAATCCAATTTCAATCTGTCTGTCAAACCGGCCTGGTCGCAGCAGGGCTTCGTCTAAGGTATCCAGTCGGTTGGTGGCACCGATTACCACGATTCCCTTATTTTCATGAAATCCTGACATTTCCGTAAGAAGAGCGTTTAAGGTCTGATCCCTTTCGTCATTGCTGGCAGAGTTGACCCTTGCCCGTTTTTTCCCGATGGCGTCAATCTCATCAATAAATATTACTGCTTTTTCACTTTTCTTTGCTTTATGAAAAAGGTTACGGATACGGCTGGCTCCTACGCCCACATACATTTGTACGAAATCCGAACCGCTCATGGCATAAAAAGGGACACCGGCTTCCCCGGCTATGGCTTTTGCCATCATGGTTTTGCCGGTACCGGGAGGGCCGTACAGCAAAAGGCCTTTTGGCATTCTGGCACCGACTTGGGCGTATTTTGAAGGATTTTTTATAAACTCTATAATATCTTCTACCATTTGTTTTGCCTCGGTATTGCCGGCAATATTATTTAATGTGATTTTCTCCTTATTTCCTGCTCTTTTATTGGAATCTGTCATTAAGGGAGCATCACCTTTTTTGCGCAAAAGGAAAAACACCCCTCCCATAATAAGAAGTAAAAGAAAGGATGGCAAAATTTTCGTCTGAAGATTCGATTGGCCATAATTAACGGTAATATTGTTCGTTAGCAGATATTCTATAAAATTTTCTGTTTTTGGGTTAGGTACGGTATAAGAATGATCCGGCTCATTTTTTAGTACGGCCTTAAAGGTATTGCCATTTTCATCAAATATAACGGACTCAACCCGATTTTCATTTACAGCGTCCATAAACGAGGGGTAGGTCATTGTCCGTTTGGTATTCTCATTATCCAGATAAAGGTAACCAGCCAGCGCAGCCATTACGAAAGCTAAAACTGACAGGCCAATTAATATATTCTTTTTCATCAAATTGCCTCCCAGAGATTAAAAGCGGTTTACTTAAAACGTATAATCTATTTTATTCGCTTTTATTCCAAATTTCTACAAAATATTACTGGCAGCAATGTTAGAATCTTACATTTCCTTACTATATTTTAATTTAATCTCACATATAATGAACTAAGATGTGATTTGGTTGGGAAGATATGCAGGAGCAGGAATTTTATACCTTTCGCGAATATATGAGAAAAGACCAGGAACTCTTATCTGCGTCTGCACAAGATTATATGGAAATGATTTACAGACTGTCGGCTGAAAACGGATTTACCAGGGTCAATGACTTAGCGGCTGCTTTAAATGTCCAGCCGCCATCCGTTACAAAAATGATACAGAAACTGGCTGATTTGCATTTACTGAAATATGAAAAATACGGGGTGGTTATGTTAGAACCGAAAGGAACCGTAATTGGAAAAGCCTTATTAGACCGCCATAATCTGATTGAAAATTTTTTAAATCTGTTAGAGATTAAAGAAGGGCTGCTTGAAAACACAGAAAAGATGGAACATACCATGAGCCATGAAATACTTGCCGGCATTCATGATATTATCGGCTTTTTCAATGATAACCCGGATGTGCTAAAGGAATTTCGAAAGTATCGAAAGAGGCATAAATCATATTTCTGATTGTAAAATGATGTAAAAATGGTATAATTTAACATAAAGCACATTCACAATTTCTTATTGAGGGTATTTTGCTTACCATTTATATGGAAAAGCGAAGGAGTAGAAAATAAAATGAGGGTGTTGCATATGAGAAAATTAATTGCCATTTTTCTGATTTTTATCGTTAGTTTATCCGGATGTTCTTCTGATCATATTGAATTAACGAAAGAAGAAACTGCGGAGGTACCAGATGTTGAAACATCAGAAGACTTACCAGTATCTGAGATTGCAGAAGTACCTTCTTTTGAGGTAAGGGACACACTTAGAAATACAAAAGAGCATGCAGTTCATGAAACTCTGCAAGACTTAATACCAATTCAGGGGGAAGAGGAACTTGATATGTTTATGCTGCAAGAGGATGGGAGTATGCGTTTTCCAAGTGGCAGCATAAAAGAGGTATCCTATTCTTTGCCAGGTTATAAGAAAGTGGTTATAGACAAAGAAGTATTTAAAGAAAATATTATCAAGGTTTTTCATTTCCTTTCAGAAGCTAAGATAAAAACTGACGAAACTCCGGATTCTCCCATGGATGGGGCGGAGATTATGATTGATTATATCCATAACGATCTGACAACTCAGGTTAAGCTGCTGTCATTTTATGATAACAAGACTGTTTTGGTAAGTTTTAATACGGAAAATATGGATTATGACAGCAAAGTGATTACATCCGAAGAATTATGTGAGATTGTCCATCTGTTATCCGGCTGGAGAATTTTTGACGTGGAAAATTTAAAGGAAATAGATTCCATGACTATTCAGGTTACAGGCGGCGTTCAGGCCAGTGACAAAGTTATAACCATTTCGGGTGAAAAAGCCAGGGCTCTGCTGGACCGAATGATACAGTCTGCCAAAGTAATTGATTGCAATAAGGCAAGTTTCCATATCCATGTCAAAATGTATAAAGGAGAAGTATTAACTTACAATGCTTATTTATCCTGTGACGGAAGCCCGTCTATCGGAATAGAAACGCAAGCTTTTGAAATTGAAACCGACGTGGTACAAGAGATTTATGAAGAATTAGGTTACGAAAAATAAATCAAACCAAACCGATGCATTTTTTATGGATTCGTAAGGAAAAAATACCCGGTTTGGTTTGTGTGTCACTAGGAAAGATAACGAAACGTTTATATCCATCCGAATAATCGAAACAGGGTCGAATTAAACAGGCATATGACAATTGCTATACCGGTGGGAATCAGGGCAGCAAGAAGTGTCCATTTTATACTCCCTGTTTCTTTTTTTATGGTCAGTAAGGTTGTGGCGCAGGGCCAGTGAAGCAGGGAAAACAGCATTACATTTAACGCGGTCAGATATGTCCAGCCATTATCCGCCAAAATGGTTTTTAATGTTTCCAGGCTGTCGTATTCTATCATGGTACCTGTGGAAAGATAGCACATAATGAGAATGGGCAGGACAATTTCATTGGCAGGAAGCCCTAAAAGAAAGGCTAACAGAATATAACCGTCCAGTCCCAACAGTTTGGCAAAAGGATCCAGAAAGTTTCCCATATGGCTAATAATACTTAAACCACCAATGTGTATATTGGCCAGAATCCATATTAACATACCTGCCGGTGCGGCCACTGATACTGCCCGCCACAGGACAAACAAGGTTCTGTCAATCATGGAAGTATAAAGGACTCTGCCTACCTGAGGAATCCGGTAAGGAGGAAGCTCCAGTGTGAAAGTGGAAGGGACACCTTTCAGTAAAGTTTTAGATAAAACAAAAGATACCAAAAGGGTAACAAGGATGCCAAATATTACCATACCCGTTACACAAAGGGCGGGGATAATCCCTAAGGCTAAACCTGTACCGGCTGTCATAAAAATGGAAGAGATGGCAATTAATGTAGGAAATCTTCCGTTACATGGTACCAGGTTATTGGTTAGTACTGCAATAAGGCGTTCTCTTGGAGATTCGATAATCCGGCAGGATACAATTCCGGCAGCGTTGCAGCCAAATCCCATAGCCATACATAAGCATTGCTTACCATGGGCACAGGCTTTTTTAAACAAGTGATCCATGTTAAAGGCAACCCTTGGCAAATACCCCAGATCCTCCAGCAGGGTAAATAAAGGGAAAAATATGGCCATAGGAGGAAGCATTACGGATACGACCCATGACATGGTCCGAAACAGTCCAAGAACCAGAATGCCGTAAAGCCAATCCGGGGCATGAATATACTGAAAAAAGAAGGTTAATTTATCTTCCAGATAAAAAAGGCCGTCGGCAATTATGGAAGATGGAATGTTGGCGCCAAATATGGTAATCCAGAAAATAAGTGCCAGTACCAAAAGCATAAGAGGAAAACCAAATATTCTGGAGGTTATAAAATTATCTATTTTTCTGTCACGGTTTATCCCGGAAGCATCCGTTTTAACATATTTTAAGGTGATTTCTTCAGCTCTTTTATAAAGCTGTTTTGCTATTTCATCTCTGATTTTCTTTTTTTCGAAACTGCCATTTATATTTGCGGCTGCAATTGCTTCTTCTTTTGCGGAAGCATCCAGGTAATCCAGGATGGATTTTGTAAGATTGGAATCACCGTCAATGAGCCTTAAGGCAAGCCATCTGGGCTGAATACCGGGAATGGGATTCCCGATTAGGGGGATTAGTCCGTTGACTGCAGTTTCTAACTGGTTATCGTAAAACACCCGTTTTGGCAGGGGAGTAATGGTTTTTAAAGCCACTTTTTCCACAGTTTCTTTTAACTTTGAAATTCCAAGGCCATTTCTGGCGGCACAGGAAACTACCGGAATACCCAATTCTTCTTCGATACCTTTTTCATCAATGATTATATTTTTTTTCTTTGCTTCATCAATTAAGTTTATACAAAGTACCACCCGGTCCGTAAGTTCCATAACCTGAAACAGGAGATTTAAGTTTCGCTCCAGGCATGTGGCATCACATACGACAATAGCGGCATCCGCATTACCAAAACACAGGAAGTCCCTGGCTACTTCTTCTTCGGCAGAAGATGCAAACAATGAATAGGTGCCGGGCAGGTCCACCAGAACATATTCATGATTGTTAAAGCGATACTCGCCTTTTGCATTAACCACTGTTTTGCCGGGCCAGTTGCCGGTATGCTGGTGAAGGCCTGTAAGCGCGTTAAAAACAGTGCTTTTTCCGGTATTGGGATTGCCTGCCAAAGCGATAATCTGCTGATTTTCCTCTTTTTCTATAGAAAAAAGATCTGACAAGGAAGACGGCTGTACAGATTGAAATGATAAACCCATTGCATACCTCCGATTTTGAACGGATTATTCTTTATATACTGTCAGTAACCATAATTAAGGCAGCCTCTTCTTTCCGTAAGGCAATCATGGCTCCCCGGATATGATAGACCGTAGGGTCACCGGACGGGCCTTTGCGGATAACTTCAATTTTGGCGCCTTTGGTAAGGCCAAGGGCAAGTAATCTTTCCCGCAGCAATTCTGTGGCAGACAAGTCTTCCACGGATACTTTTCTTCCTACCGATACTTTATCTAATCTTAACATAATATCCTCCTTAAAAATTAATTTCATTTAATTTATTTAATTTAAACTAATTTTATATTATGTTGAAAAAACAGGATGGTTCCAGATTTTACCCCCATCCCAGTCAGAAAAAAATAAATTGGCAGATTGACATATGAAGATTGTTGTTGTAAGATATATGACATAATTGAATAAGGGCCTCACTTTAACAGGTGAGGTAGAGGCGCGGTATTTAACAGTCTTTAGCGGAGCGTGAGTAGCGATGATGCTATTGAGAAGGAAATATCGCCGAAGTGGGTATATTTTCTCAGGTATATCTGCTGGGCCTGCAGTTAAGAGCTGCAGGACTGTCTCAATAAACGTCCCGGTTTATTGAGTTGTGCTATCTCGTTTGGGAAAGATGGGGGATTTAGGACAATAGACGTATTGGACCTGAGTTAACCTCAGGTCCTTTTTATATAAGGTAATACATTGCCCGTTTAACGCATTAAAGTGATGTTCCTGGGAAAATGAACCTGATCTTATCCAGACTCTTTATTCAAATTTGAAATGGTATGTTACTATAATCAGACCGGAAAACATACGGAATTTTATTAATAAAAAAAAGGAGAGAATAAGTTATGAAGAAAAATTGGAAAGTCTTTTTCACGATTACCTTGTTTGCAGCTATGTTATTGACAGGTTGCGGTACCAAGACAGATTCGGATGTAAACCCTGCCGGTACCAATGAGTCTTCCGATGTGTCAGATAATACAGCCAAAGAAGATGTGTTTAAAGTAGGTATGGAAGCCGGTTATGCACCTTTTAACTGGACCCAGATGGATGATTCCAACGGAGCGGTGGCAATCGAAGGCAGTGCAGAATATGCCGGAGGCTATGATGTGGAAATTGCCAAAAGAATTGCACAAGGTTTAGGGAAAAAACTAGTAATTGTAAAAACCGAATGGGACGGCCTTGTTCCCGCATTGACTTCCGGTAAAATTGACGCTATCATAGCCGGTATGTCTCCCACAGCGGAAAGAAAAGAAACCATTGATTTTTCCGATAATTATTATAAATCCAATTTAGTAATGGTAGTAAAAAAGGGAAGCAAATATGAAAATGCCACTTCCATTCAGGATTTTAAGGGAGCAAAAATTACGGCACAGCTAAATACATTTCACTATACGGTTATTGACCAGATTGACGGAGTTATAAAGGAAACCGCCATGGATAACTTCCCTGCTATGAGAGTCGCATTGGAATCCGGTATTATTGACGGTTATGTATCAGAAAGACCGGAAGGAGTTTCCGCTTCCACAGCTAATGAAAACTTTGTTATGGTAGAATTTGAAGACGGATTCCAGACATCGGATGAAGATACAGCTATTGCGGTAGGTCTTCCAAAGGGAAGTGAATTAACTGCTAAGATTAACGAAATTCTGGCAGGTATTTCAGAGGAAGAACGTACAAGCATAATGGATACTGCTATTAAAAATCAGCCGGCAGCTCAGTAAAACAAATATGACTGATGTTTTAATTATTGTCTTACATTTTATTTAAATAATTTTACAAAAGAACATTGCTTTTTTGCATATAAAGGAGGTTTTTTTATGAGTCTGGAGTGGCTTACGAAAATTATATCAACTTACTGGCCTATGTTTTTGAGGGGGGCAGGGGTTACTCTTTACATATCCATAATTGGTACTGTTTTCGGATTTTTAATTGGTTTATTGGTCGGTGTTGTCCGTACTATTCCATTGCCTGAGAAAGGAATAAAAAAGTATATATTAAAAGTAATTAACTTTATTCTTTCCGTTTACATCGAGTTTTTCCGCGGAACACCCATGATCGTACAGGCCATGGTTATTTATTATGGTTCTGCCCAGGCGCTTGGCATCGATATGAATAAATCTATAGCTGCCATTTTTATCGTATCCATTAATACGGGCGCCTATATGTCAGAAATTGTCCGGGGAGGCATTGTTTCCATAGATAAGGGACAGTTTGAAGCCGCCGCGGCGATTGGCATGAATCACATTAAAACCATGCGTTATGTGGTACTTCCTCAGGTAATTCGGAATATTCTTCCCGCAACCGGTAACGAATTTGTAATTAATATTAAAGATACTTCCGTGCTGAATGTTATTGCGGTTTCCGAGTTATTTTTCAATACCAAATCCGTAGCGGGAAATAATTTCAGATACTTTGAGTCATTTACCGTTGCCTGCGTACTGTATTTTATTATGACTTTTACCGTAACAAGGATTTTACGTGCCATCGAAAAGAAACTGGATGGGCCGGATAATTATATTCTGATGGGAAATCAGATGCAGGTATAATATTGCAAGTATAATTTATTTGCCACTCTAGCAGTGAAAAAAATTTTCATCAGGTTTGATTTTATCAAAGAATAGTGTTTCGGACGGATAATGCTTTAGCAACAGAAAAGAGGTTAAGGAAAGAATGGATAAAGTAATTGATATTCAGCATCTTAGCAAATCATTTGGTTCTCATGAGGTGCTAAAGGATATAAATTTTTTTGTAAGAAAAGGCGAAGTGGTATGTATTATTGGATCTTCCGGTTCCGGTAAATCCACTCTTCTTCGCTGCGTTAACTTGCTGGAAAAGCCTTCCGGCGGGCAGATTTTTTATAACGGCGAAAATATACTGGATAACAGGCATGATATATACGCCTATCGGACCAAGCTTGGCATGGTATTTCAGCAGTTTAATTTGTTTAATAATCATAACGTATTAAGCAACTGTACGATAGGCCAGATAAAAGTATTGGGGCGGACAAAGGAAGAAGCTGAGAAAGTGGCTATGAAATATTTAAAAGTGGTTGGAATGGACCAATATATTAATGCAAAGCCCAAACAGCTTTCCGGCGGACAAAAGCAGCGTGTTGCCATAGCAAGAGCTCTGTCCATGGAGCCGGATGTTATGTTGTTTGACGAACCTACCTCGGCACTGGACCCTGAAATGGTAGGAGAAGTGTTAAAAGTTATGAAGGAACTGGCAGAATCCGGTCTTACTATGTTAGTGGTAACTCACGAAATGGGTTTTGCAAAAGAAGTATCCGACCGGGTTGTGTTTATGGATAAAGGAGTTATCGCGGAAGAAGGGACTCCGGATGAAATATTTAACAATCCGAAAGAAGAGCGTACCAGAGAATTTTTAAAACGTGTATTAAATAATGAATAAAGGACTTTAGATAAGACTAAGTTGTATAAATGCAGAATGCATAGTAGTATACAGAAAGGAATTATAACATATATACGTGATATACATGCCCGGAAACAGAAGAAAGGCCAAAACCTGTCTTTTGCTTCCGGGTTTTTTCATACTTTTTCTACCGTAAACAGGTTATTGACAATCAGCCACATTCCAGGGAAAAAGTTCATGATTTGCCAAATACCTGCACCACGTAAGTTTAATTCCGGAATTAAACGGAATTTGGCGTTCATGCTTCTGGCATCGTCAAACCAGACTACGTGGGCCACACCTTCGGCATCGGTATAATAGTAAAAAGGAGACTGGGACTCTTCATCAAACTGAATGGTTACGCCATATTCCACGGCACGCATGATTGCTTCCACATTGCTGATGGATTCTGCCTGGGTTTGATTCCGGATAAATGGCAGGGGCCAGTCGTAGGCATAGTTTGGCATACCCATTAAGATTTTATCCGGATTAATAACCGACACACCGTATTCTAATACTCTTCTGACGTTGGCTAATGGTGATGTGGCCATGGGAGGGCCAAACGCATACCCCCATTCATAAGTCATAAGCAGAACCAGGTCTGCAATTCCGCCAATGGCCGGATAGTCGTGGGCAGAATATAGTAGTCCGGCCTGTTCACCGCTTGTCTTGGGAGCCAATGCTACGGTAACAATGTAGCCTTCCGGTTCCAGGGCATTTTTCATATTGGTAATAAAATCAATAAATAACTGGCGGTCCTCCGGAATTACAAATTCAAAATCAATGTCTACGCCCCTGTAACCTTTGGTCTGTAAAGTAGTAAGAATATTTTGAATAAGTCGGGCTTGACCTTCGGTATTAATAAACATCTGATGGGCTATATCGCTGTTGAAATTTCCGCTTGCATCCATGGGCGCTAAAACCAAAAGAGGTGCAACTGCATAATCCAGGGCAAGCTGAATTAATTCTTCGTCATCTGCAGGTATTAAATCACCTTCTGGTGTAAAACCATAATTAAATATGGAAAGATAAGTAAGATAGGGAAGTGTTTTTCTTAAAACCGTACGGTCTATGAAAGGGTAAGCATATCCGTTTATCAGTAAACTGCCAAGATTTTCATCTTTTTGAAAACGGATTACAACCACTTGCCCCGGAACAAGTCCTTCGGCCTCACTGATCCATGGGTTATTTTGAAGTATTTGGGTGGGAGTAACGCCGTATTGTTCCGCAATCCCATATAATGTGTCTCCCTGAACTACGGTATGGGTTACGTCGGTATATAAGATGACGATGCTTTGCCCCACTACTAAATTATTGGGGTTTGGCAGCTCGTTATCTGTAATAATTCTTTCCTCCGTTACGCCGTACTGATTTGCTATGGAACTTAGTGTCTCTCCCGGAGATACAACGTGAATTATCATACATTCGCATCCTTTTGCGGAAAAATGGTCCTATGATTAATATATGACGTATTCGAGTAGTTGTGTTTAACAATGTCTGTATTTTAATTTAAAGATTTGGATTACTGTACTATTGGAAGAAGAAAGGTTGGAACCGGGATGAAAAAGATATTGTGCGTATAATTGAGCCAGAATACATATAGAGAAATACTGGGAAAATTGTAATTAAGGGAACTGTTTATTTTGAATAGTTTGACAAGAAAATTTTGACACATTAAGGAAACTTGTGCTGACAAAATAAGAGAACAATGGTATTATTTAATAGAAAAAACCCAAAATCAAATGGAAAGCATACATATGACAGCCAGGTTAAAAATTATTAATATTCTTATTGTGAGTTCTGCTTAAATTCATTGGTTGTTCTAAAGAAAGTAATACTGTAACTTTAAATTCTACTAAAAAGTTGAACTAAAAGGGAATTCCTCCACAACAGCAGCAGTTCCTGTTAGTTGGTTTTTATTTCTGAAAAAGGAGGTATAAGTATAAATATGCTTAAAATAAATGATTTTGCAAAAGAAGTAGGAAAAAATGCAGATGCTCATGGTTGGTGGGATGAAGAAAGAACATTCGGGGAATTGATTGCATTGTGCCATAGTGAGTTGTCAGAAGCTCTGGAAGAATACCGGAAAGGTAAAAAGCCAAATGAAACATATTATTCGGCAAAAGAACATGGTATGACAGTTATTAGTAAAACAAAACAACCTGGCTATGATAAACCTGAAGGGATTCCTTCTGAACTTGCAGATGTAATAATCCGTATATGTGATATGTGTCATCATTATGGGATCGATCTGAAAAAGGCATTATTAGAGAAACATGAGTATAATAAATCCAGGCCGTACAAGCATGGCGGAAAAACGCTTTAATTTTACTGTAAATGCAAACTTTCATATATAAAAAACTGCCTAAGGAAACCTTTAGGCAGTTTTTTTCGTTACGGGTTACATACAGAACATGGAGAATAATGCCTTTTTGCTTCTGATAATTTCATCGGAATTTTTGAATGCCATAAGTATCGGCAACCTGCTCTATGGTATTTGGTACCGGTTTCTGTTACATAAACAATAGTATCTTTCTTTTCAACATGAGCGGTTTTGGTTTCTTTAATATTAAGAGCCTTTAGTAGAGAGCTGTTAATTGTACCGGTAACTTTCAGGTTATTGTCTTTCTGGTATTTCTTGATGGCAGCTTTGGTTTTACTTCCAACAACGCCATCAGCTTTTCCGCAATCATAACCAGATTGATTAAGCTTTTTTTGAACTTTTATGATTGTGGATTTGCTGTATGATGCGGCTTGTACGGTAACTACGGCAGGTGTATTGGATACAACGGCTATGTCAGGTGTTATAAAAGATGACAAACATAATACGATGAGTAACGTTTTAAGATATTTTTTTATCCTTTGCATGAAATGTACCTCCAACAAAGATTATATAGACATTATAAGACAAATGTAAAAAAATACAATATTTTATACAAAAATAAATTGTGAATTAAATTATAATAACAAAGGACAGCAATAGAATGATTAAGATGCAAGGACAAAATAATACAGAATCAAAAGATTAAGAATGATATGCTTTTTAAGGTAAATACTAAAGGAAAACAGGAAAGGAGTGTATCAAATTTTGAACAAGAAAATGAAAAAAATACCCCATACCACCCATCGGGTACCATTAAATTCCTGCCCGATTCAAAATAATCTGATCCGAAATCAGACCATATGCAAACTAAACAAAGCAAAAAACAGCAGCAAAGCCGCAATATCCAGACAAATTAAACAGTTAAACAAAGAATGGGATACGGAAAGGGTTGTGGAGGTACAGTCAGCTTCCCTTATCTTACTTAGTTCTCTTATGGGAATCAGAAACGGACGAATGTGGTTTGGCGTAACTGCTTTGATTGGAGTTTTCCTGCTAAACCACGGTTTGTACGGGTGGTGTCCGTCCCTTCCGATTATAAGGAAAATGGGTATTCGTACGGCAGAGGAAATAAATATAGAAAAAACGGTATTAAAAATGATAAGAGGAGATTTTTCCAATATAGGAACCGATGTGGTTGCGTTATATAACATGGCCGTAAAGCAATAATACCATAGAATAAATCTGATTGATATGGCAAGGAATGTAATGGCTGTTAAAGATTCTGAAAATTTTCCTGCATCTGATTCCCTTAAGAATCTTTAACTTATAAATTAAATTACATTCCCTTGCATTCATCGAATGCCTTAATCACACTTTACTTCAATGAAATGGTATTGACTTTGCTAATTGATTAGTTGTTTTCATTTTTATTCATATGTTCCATAAAATGATGCAGGTTTTCCAGCAAACCTTTGATGTCAACATCATTAAGATTAGCGGAGCAAATTAACTCATGCGGGACATGAATCGCTTTTTTCTTAAGTTCCTGACCGGATGGGGTAAGCTTAATTACCACATTTCGCTCATCATGGGTACTGCGCACCCGCTTAATATAACCCTGGGCTTCCAGTTTTTTCAACAAAGGAGTTAAAGTACCGGAATCCAGATATAATCTGTTTCCCAATTCCTTAACAGTCAGATGATCTTTTTCCCATAATGCTAATAAAGTAATATAACCGGTGTAGGTTAACCCTAAGGGATCCAGAATGGGTTTATATTTACGGATAATTTCCTTAGAACAGACATAGAGAGCAAAGCAAAGTTGGTTATCCAGTTTCAGCAATTCATCGTCGGACTGTTGAATAAAACTTAAATCAGGATTGTTACTGTGATTTATATTCATTAAAAAAATCCTTTCTGTCTAAAATAGTATAAATATGCATATAAAAATGATTTTAAGCAATTTAATAGTAATTAATTTTTGAAAAAATGTCAATGGAGTATTGACAAAGCAACAATAATTGAATACAATTAAATTGAAAACAATATTATTAACGGCTAAAGGTTAGAAAATAAATTATAAATGTTTAAGGAGGAAATGTATGACAATTTATGATTTTGAAGTAAACGATATAAATGATGAGAAGGTGTCCCTGGCAAAGTACAAAGGGCAGGTAGTGTTAATTGTCAATACGGCCACAAAATGCGGATTTACCCCTCAATACGATGCATTGCAGGATCTGTATGAAAAGTATCAAAACCAGGGCTTTGTAATACTTGATTTTCCATGCAACCAGTTCGGAGGACAGGCACCTGGCAGTAATGAAGAAATCTATAGTTTCTGTGATGCCAAGTTTGGAATTACATTCCCTATGTTTTCCAAGATTGAGGTAAATGGTGAAAATGCTCATCCCCTTTATAAGTTTTTAAAGAGCCAGAAAGGTTTTGCAGGATTTAATGAGGAACATGAACTTACCCCTGTACTTAAGAAAATGTTGTCCGAAGCTGATCCCAATTATGAAAATGACCCCAGCATTAAATGGAATTTTACAAAGTTCCTTATTGACCGAAATGGCAATGTGGTAGAGCGTTTTGAACCTACAGAGGATTTCTATGTTATTGAAGAAAAAATAAAAGAGTTGCTTTAATATTGCTTTCTAAATAATTACACAAATTAACATGGAAAAATAAGGCGATATTTATAAAAAACAGCAAAAATTTATAAAATACCAGAAATCAATTGACAAATAAGTAAACGGCATATATACTTATAAAATAAAGCAAAGGCGCTGCGGTGCATGTAACCGCGGCGCTTATTTTTTTTCATAGATTAATTTTTTCTATGAAATAAGCCTGACCGGCCGGCTGGATGCACTTTCAGGTATTCGATAATTAAAGGAGGGATGTAGATTGGGGGAGTTTTATGCACTATCTGACAGGTTAAGGGGAGTAAAAGCAGGGTAAAATTATGTGGGTATAGCTATAATATGTAAAAAGAATATTATATAACGCAAAGACGTGTATTTTTCATGATTATATCAGCAAAATACATGTCTTTTTTATTTTAGGAGGGAATAAGTATGTATTCATCAGTAAATACAATTTGGGTATTGGTGGCGGCTGCACTTGTATTCTTTATGCAGGCAGGATTCGCAATGGTAGAAACCGGTTTTACAAGAGCCAAAAATGCCGGTAACATCGTTATGAAAAACTTAATGGACTTTTGCCTTGGCACACCGGTTTACTGGCTGCTTGGCTTTGGCCTTATGTTTGGTGGTGCCAATGCATTCATCGGCGGTTTTGACCCTATGGTAAGGGGAGATTATTCTGCCATCCTTCCGGAGGGCGTCCCTTTAATGGCATATTTAATTTTTCAGACTGTATTCTGTGCCACGGCGGCAACCATTGTTTCCGGCGCCATGGCGGAAAGAACGAAATTTTCTGCTTACTGTATTTACAGTTTAGTTATCAGTGCATTAATTTATCCTGTATCAGGTCACTGGATCTGGGGCGGCGGCTGGCTATCCCAGTTAGGATTCCATGATTTTGCCGGTTCAACGGCCGTACACATGGTAGGTGGTGTTTCAGCTTTTATCGGTGCTAAGATGTTAGGACCCCGTATTGGTAAGTATGATAAGAATGGAAAGTCAAAAGCAATTCTTGGGCATAGTATTCCCCTGGGTGCTTTGGGGGTATTTATCCTTTGGTTTTGCTGGTTTGGATTTAACGGCGGTTCTACAGTATCGGCAACCGGCGATGACGTGTTAGTATCTATGGGCAGCATTTTTGTAACAACCAATATGGCAGCGGCTGTTGCTACCGTAACGGTAATGTGTATAACCTGGCTTCGTTATAAGAAACCTGATGTGTCCATGACGTTTAATGGTTCTTTGGCGGGTTTGGTTGCTATCACTGCCGGATGTGATCTGGTAACTCCTTTTGGTGCAGCTATTATTGGTATTCTTGCAGGTTTTGCAGTAGTTTTTGGCATAGAATTTATCGATAAGGTTTTAAAAGTGGATGATCCGGTTGGCGCAGTAGGAGTGCATGGATTATGTGGTGCTTTGGGTACTGTTCTGGTAGGACTTTTTGCAGAACAGGATGGGTTGTTCTACGGAGGCGGAGCCAAGCTGCTGATAGTTCAGATAACTGGTGTTGTGGCTGTTTTGGCTTGGGTTTCTGTGACTATGACAATCGTTTTTTCTGTTATTAAGCATACAATTGGCCTTAGAGTATCAAAAGAAGAAGAACTTCTTGGCCTTGATATCGAGGAACATGGTTTGGCCAGTGCTTATGCTGATTTTATGCCTAATGTGGATACCATTTCGGAAAGTGAAAAGGTACCTGCATTAAAACCGGTTACCGTTGAGAAGGCAGTTCCGGTAAAGAAAGTCTCTGATTCCGGTCCGGCTAAGGATGGAAATAAACTTACGACTGTTGTTATTTTGGCAAAACAAAGCAAGTTCGAAGCTTTAAAAGAAGCCATGAATGCCATTGGGGTAACCGGTATGACAGTTACCAATGTTCTTGGTTGCGGTATGCAAAAGGGTGCAACGGAGTATTACCGTGGCGTTCCTATGGAAATGAATCTGTTGCCGAAAGTTAAAGTAGAAATAACCGTAAGCAAAGTACCGGTTGAACTGGTTATTGAAGAAGCCAGAAAAGCCTTATATACCGGCAATATTGGTGATGGTAAGATCTTTGTATATGATGTGGAAAATGTAATTAAGGTACGTACCGGTGAAACCGGCTATGATGCACTTCAGGATGAAGACTAGAGGAAAAATAAATAAAAGTTTTATTTGCCGGACTTTATAAGAACTCCAGAATAAATTTATTCTTATGATGTAATTTCTGTATTATCAAAATATACAAACTAAATATACAAACAGGCAATATGCATCCGAAAGGGTGTTGCAAACATATAAGCTTTTATTATGACTTAACATGGCACAGTATCTTTAAAACATGAATACAAAATAAGTCATAATTCTTATTAGCTTTATTTTGCAGCACCCTTTTTATTATGGAATGAATTTACCCTGTTTGTGGTTTAATATAGTAATTTTGCTTTCATAAATTATGGCATATTATCAAATCAACTGGGAATGATAATGAAAAAAACGGAAGGAGTTTATTATGAAAGCGGTTGTTTATGAAGGCATTAAAAAAGTTAAGGTAAAAGAAGTACCGGACCCGGAAATTAAGAGGCCAGATGACATTATTGTCAAAGTTACTTCAACAGCCATATGCGGTTCGGATCTTCATATATATCATGGAATGATTCCTCAAATGCCCCATGGCTTTATACTCGGGCATGAAACCATGGGAATTGTAGTAGAAGCAGGAAAGGAAGTTAGGAGAGTAAAAAAAGGTGACAAAGTAATTGTCCCCTTTCCGGTATCCTGCGGCCATTGCTGGTATTGTGAGCATGATTTATGGAGCCAGTGCGATCAATCCAATCCCCGGGGGGAAGTTGGCGGTATTTTTGGCTACGGCAACCTTCTGGGCGGATATAATGGCGGTCAGGCACAGTTTATCCGGGTACCTTATGCCAATGTGGGACCATATGTAGTTTCTGAAGACCTGGCTGATGAACAGGTTTTATTTCTAACGGATATTCTTCCGACATCCTATTGGGGTGTGGAATCCGGTGGAGTAAAGGAAGGAGATACCGTTGTGGTGTTAGGATGCGGTCCTGTAGGATTGTTAACCACTAAGTGGGCAGCATTTCTGGGAGCAAAGAGGGTTATTGCAGTCGATTATATTGAGTACCGGTTAAATCAGGCGAAAAAATATGGTGCGGAAACAATTAACTTTGAAAAATATGACAATACGGGAGAATATATAAAAGAAATTACTCATGGAGGGGCGGATGTTGTTATTGACTGTGTCGGTATGGATGGAAAGATGACGGCCTTTGAGCTGGTGGAAACGGTGTTGAAACTGCAGGGAGGTTCCAAGTCTGCCATAGAAACAGCAACCCAGGCGGTAAGAAAAGGAGGAACCGTTGTTTTAATTGGCGTATATGGTGCCAGGTATAATAATTTCCCATTGGGAGATTTTTTCTCAAGAAACATTACCTTAAAAATGGGACAGTGCCCTGCCCATGCCTATATTGACAGAATTTACAGATTGATTAAGGATGAGAAGTTTCACGCGGAGGATATTATAACCCACAGGCTGGCCTTGGATAAGGGGGAGCATGCTTATAATATCTTTGATAAAAAAGAGGACAACTGTATAAAGGTGATTTTAAAGCCATAGAAATGGATTAGTTATTTATTTTGGACGAAGTAAAATTAAATCTGAAAATTTCCAAAAAATTGATTGACAATTATTGTAAGCTTGGTTACAATAATAATGTAAAGTATATTTTACATTTTCTAATTCGAAAAGGAAAAAATATGTTGAAAAATAAAATTTTAGAATTGAGAATCGAGAGAAAAATAAGTCAGGAAGAGCTTGCCTTAGCATTAAAAGTTTCCAGACAGACAATTAGTTCTTTAGAAAATAACCGCTATAAACCGTCAATTATTTTAGCCTTTAAGATTGCAAGATATTTTAATATGAAAATAGAAGATATTTTCATTTATGAGGAGGGGATAAATAATGAAATGTGTGACTAAAATTATTTTTGCTCTTTTAGGATTAGTTTTTTTAGTTATAGGTTTATATATGCTTAATATTTATGAATCAGGTAATACCAGATATTTATTCAGTTTTTTGTTTGGCATTGGTTGTACGATGTTTGGGGTAAATCTTGGTCATTTAATTGAACTGGCAGTGATGGAAGTAAAATCAGACGAAGTTGAAAAAGTAAAGATGTTGTAGAGCAATCCTTTCTCATGAATTTTTTTGAAGGTGAAAAAAAGGTGGAATATATGGTATCTATTCTGCCAAGTAATATATCACAGATTCGTGAGCAGCTTCATAATTTTTTATTAATTCTAATACTGATTGCTTATTTTATACCATACAGAAGCTTTAGCATAGAAGGTAATGTTATGAAAGCCATAACATTTTCTCCGATTAATAATAGACTTATAGTGCGAATGAAATATTTGTCAGGATTTATTCTGTTAACCTTATTTACCTACTTTTATGGCTATCTTATGGATATGAGCCTTTTTGCAATTATTGTTTTTTGGTTGGGAAGTTGCCTTTTTATTGATTTGGGACTGTTTTTTGGTATCTATTCTCAAAACAGAGCTGTCAACATATTGTCTTTTACTTTAATATTTTTTATGCTGATAGCTCCAAGGCTGTTTCAGGATAATTATAATTGGCTTTTATCCAGGCTGGAAATTTGTATTTTAAACAGTAAACTGTGGGCAATAACCATATTTGTATTATTCGTATTAAATATTCTTTTTGAGCAGTTAATTGAACAGGTATGGATTTTAAAGAACAGGAGGGATCTCATTTGAATCAATCCAAAGAAAGAGTTTTGGCTTTATTGAAGAAAGACTTATACCAGTATTACATCCTCATCTTCCTGTTTCCGATTTTGTCGATTGCAATGTTTTATTTACCCGGTATTTTTATAAATAATGAATATAAGCTGGGAATTGTTAGTCAGCAGTCCTTTCAAGTATCTGACATGGATTTGGAAAAATATAAATTTTTTTTATCAAAACAGGATGCTATAAAAGAATTAAAAGAAGGCAAGATACATGGAGTTGTTGATGTTATTCATAAGACAGTAGATATGAGTGATAAAAAGACTGTACCGTCTAAAGAAATTCAAAAGGCAATTAATTTAGCAACGGGAAAAAGCCCTTTACAAGACGGAAAGGACAGTGAAGAAAAAAATTACAGTATAAGTTCCTTAATTGGCTCTTTATTACTGACCATTTCCTGTTTTATTGCGGGCCCAATCATATTCCTGGGAGAGAAAACCACGAAAACTTATAACGCCATTCTTTTGACACCTTTAACTTTTAATGAATATATTTTGAGTAAAACTGCAATATGCGCGTTAATAAATATGGCTTCCCTGGTTTTGCTTTTTATAGTAACAAATTTAAAACATCTGTCGTTGGCTCTTATTCTATTTCTGTTAATAGCCAGTATTTTTATGAGCATAATATCAGGAATAATATCATCGCTATTTTCTAATCTGGATAAAGCAATGATATTTATCAGTCCGGTTATGATATTTTTGATCGTACTGGATTTTTATATATGGTTGGAGAAAATAAAACCTGTCATATCCATACAGACCGGTCTTAAGTTTGCTATGGAATTTAGGCGATTGGATTGGTTGTCAGGGGCAAGTATAGTTCTATCTGGTATTTTGGCATTTTTCATATTAAAAAGATTATGCAGAAAAAGTAGTACTTGGACTATTAATTTATAGAAAAGATGGTATCCCTGTATTATACTTTTGGGATACCTTTTTTTGTTGGGCTCTTTGTCAAGTTTTGGGGTATGATTCCTTTGAATCATGCTCCATTACTAGACTTAGAGCTATTTTAATGTCTTTAAGTTCTAATAGCTATTTTTGAGCACACTAAAAAAACCTGCCATAATTATATTTTTGAAATTTTCGAATTACCCACATATATGTAATATCCTATTTCTAAATCTGTCGAAATTTTTTATGCCGTATGAAACCCTCTTTAGTACTTTTATTTTATTATTAAATCCTTCTGTAGCACCGTTTGTATAACCGTATTTAAAGGAGTTTAGTATTTCCTTATACCATCGTTGGAAGGTGGCTGCAACATCTTCAAAATCTTTTATGCCTGAGCTTTCAGCGTTTTTAATCCATCTTGAAAACTCTTCTCTTACTACACGGTATTTAGTTTCTCTGCAAATATCAAAAAACCATTCCTTTAGAAAGTGGGCCTGCCTTAATTCATCATTATAAAGTAACATTACATCACATTTTTCTTTTTGCTCTTTAGTAAGGTTTTTGTAACGTTTAAGTATAAGACTCTTACTATATTTGTAATATTTACGTAATTTAGCAGACATTGTTTTTTGTAGTCGCCTTCTAACTCTATCAATGGCCCAGATAACTTGTCTAACAAAGTGGTATTTATCAATAACAATCTTTGCGTTTTTAAAATATGTATTTGCAATTTCTTTGTAAGGTAACCACATGTCCTGGATAAAGAACTTTACCTTTTCTCGTTCTTTTCTTGGAATACTAATAAAGTATTCAGTTAAGTGATGCTGCTTTCGATCTGGTAAGATTTCAATTACATGCTGGTGCTTCTTTCTCCCATCAACCAAAATACACTGATATTTATCCGTTTCTGCATTCCCTCTAAATTCGTCTATACAAAGTATCTCTGGAAATGTATCTAATTTAGGATAATTAATTCGGTTAAAAGTTCTTATAACAGTAGATATAGACACATTTGATTCTTTGGCTACATGTTTATAAGATACCGTATCGCGAAGTTTGTGACAAATGTACTTGATAAGTTGTCTTGTCATATGCTGATATTTAGGTAACCAAGTATAATTCTCGTAAAAACGTTTGCCACAAGAACAAGAGTATCGTCTTTTCCTTAAAATCAGAATAGTTGAATGCATACCCATAGGAATATGCTTGATCTTTTGGTTGCGGTAGTCATGTACTCTAGAAGTCGATTTACCACAACAAGGGCAAATATGTTGACTAGGTTTAGTTTCTAGCATTATATTGATAGTATTATCAATGCCATAATAAACTTTTTTAACCTTAACATCTTCAATTTGAAGAAGATGTTTGATATAATTAGGATACACTTATAATTCACCTTCTTTCTAGTTTCTCGTTGTGGAGTAATACGAAAGTGTGGCAGGTGATTTATAAGTGTATTTTAATATAAAAAAGAATTGGGGTGAGGTATGAATCGTATTAAGTTTCTTAGAAATTCATACAGTGCACCCCAATATTTATTATAGAACCTTTTGTTGCACTTTCTTATCATCAATTGCCGCAACACGGATAAATATATCTGTGCAATAACATGATTAATTTTCAAATATTTTAATCGTTATTATTTTATTTCCATAAAATGCGGAAAGAAATTGGCAAAATTATGCAAAAAGCTCTTTTATTGAGAAAAATTATTGACAAATCAGTGTATTGAATAATGATTTATTAGATGCTAGAATCTTACCTATAAAATTTCAGGCAAATAATCTCATATGGCTGACAGGTATTGTAATTTTCAATATTAATTTAACACTCTCTGACAGAGACGTCATTACGTAATCGTAATGACGTTTTTTAATTGAAAATTTTGAAGGAGGATTTGATATGAGACAGGTCGCAATTTATGGTAAAGGCGGTATCGGAAAATCAACGACAACACAGAATTTAACTGCCGGTTTGGGAGAAATGGGGAAAAAAGTTATGATAGTAGGGTGTGACCCAAAAGCAGATTCTACCAGATTAATTCTTGGAGGATTAGCACAAAAAACCGTACTGGATACCTTACGAGACGAAGGAGAGGATATTGATTTGGATTCCATTATGAAAAGTGGATTTGCAGGTATCCGGTGTGTGGAATCTGGTGGTCCGGAACCAGGTGTCGGATGTGCGGGAAGAGGTATTATTACATCCATCAATCTTTTGGAACAGTTAGGAGCTTATACGGAAGATTTGGATTATGTATTTTATGACGTATTAGGTGACGTTGTATGCGGCGGTTTCGCAATGCCAATCAGAGAAGGCAAAGCCCAGGAAATTTACATTGTTGCCTCCGGTGAGATGATGGCTCTTTATGCTGCCAACAATATTTCCAAAGGAATTCAAAAATATGCCAATACAGGTGGCGTAAGACTTGGCGGAATTATCTGCAACTCACGAAAGGTAGACGGGGAAGCGGAACTGGTATCTGCCTTTGCCAGGGAACTGGGATCTCAGATGATTCATTTCGTGCCAAGGGACAATATGGTTCAGAGGGCCGAAATCAATAAAAAGACAGTAATTGACTACGATCCGACCGCAAATCAGGCCAATGAATACAGAGAACTTGCAAAAAAAATTGACGGAAATGACATGTTTGTCATCCCAAAACCAATGAAACAGGAACGACTGGAAGAATTATTAATGGAACACGGATTAATGGATGTTTAAAACAAGGTCATACTAAACCAGGTAACCCGGGGTCCGGGCCACAGAAAGTATCCAAAAACCTTAAGGAGGCAAATGTATGTTATTAATTAGAGCTATCATAAGACCCGAGAAAGTCGGCATTGTTTTGTCGGAATTATTATCGGCAGGTTTTCCCGCAGTGACGAAAATGGA
>JBKEEJ010000027.1:0-37144 GCA_047777345.1 Lachnoclostridium sp.
TTATGTTTATAACCGGGTAAATGGTATTGATGAGGTTACAGCTAAAATTGCCAAGTTAGTACCGGAAGCCAACGTTTCCTTTGCCCATGGCCAGATGAGCGAACGGGAACTGGAACGGATTATGTTTGATTTTATTAATGGTGAAATTGACGTGCTGGTGTCCACCACCATTATTGAAACGGGACTTGACATACCCAATGTAAATACTATGATAATTGATGATGCGGATAAGCTTGGGCTTTCGCAGCTTTATCAGTTAAGAGGCCGGGTAGGAAGGTCCAACCGGACCGCCTATGCTTTCTTAATGTATAAAAGAGATAAGGTTTTAAAAGAAGGTGCCGAAAAGAGGCTTCAGGCCATTAAGGAATTTACGGAGCTTGGTTCCGGCTTTAAGATTGCCATGCGGGATCTTGAAATCCGGGGTGCCGGCAATCTGCTGGGAGCCCAGCAAAGCGGGCATATGGAAGCAGTAGGTTATGATTTGTACTGCAAGATGCTAAACGATGCCATCCGTTCCATGAAGGGAGAGGTTAAGGAAGAAGAAAGTTTTGAAACCACAGTGGATATGGATATTGACGCTTACATTCCGGCAACCTATATAAAGAGTGAATATCAGAAGTTAGATGTGTATAAACGCATAGCGGATATAGAAAATGAAGAGGAATTCTTAGATATGCAGGAAGAACTTCTGGACCGGTTTGGCGATATACCTGCTTCTGTGAATAATTTGCTTCATATTGCCTATATTAAAGCTTTGTGTCACAGCGTATATGTAACTTCACTGGTATACCGGAATGAAGAAATAAAACTGGTTATGTATAATAAGGCCAGGATAAATGTGGAAAAAATTCCGGAATTTATCGCCAAATATCCGGGAGCTTTAAAACTGGTGCCAGAGGCCAATCCATACTTTATTTATTCTTTGAAAAAAACAGCAAAATCTGGTAAAATGAACGTAACCAGTTTGTTTGAGCTGGTAAAAAAATTGCTGAATGATTTAAAATTGCTGCTGGAAGAAGAAAATAAGTAAATAACAGCAGACTGACAAACTATTTCAGATAAAAAGAACCGCTTATGGCGGATGGATAGGAGTTTCCATGAAGAAGAAGTTTAAATTTTTAATCATATTATGTTTATTGGCTCTTTTCTTTTCAGTTTCCGCTTGTTCTAAGAAAAATGGGGAAGGACAGCAAGATACAGGCGCAGCACTTGAGGAAAAGGCGGAAAGTAAATCCGAGGATACGAAAGAAGAAGAGACAGTAGACGACTCTCTTTTTAAGAAAACCGTTGTGAAAATCGGAAAAGAGGAAGTAAGTTACAGCGAAGCTATGATTTATTTTCAATATATTAAAGATAAGTATGAAACTTATTTTGGCGACCAGATATGGGATTATGAATTTGAAGGCCAGACTTTTGGAGAAATGGCAAAGCAGGAAATCATGGATATGATTGCCCAGACCAAAATTGCCGGTGCTCAGGCTGAAAATTATAATATTGAAATAACGGAAGAGGATGAGGCACAGATTCGGGAAAATGCCCAAAAGCTTATGGACAATATTACGCAAGAGGATAAGGACAGGTTCGGACTGACCCAGGAAATTGCGGAAAAATTTTATCGTGACAACATGCTGTATGAAAAAGTATATGATGCCTCCACCATGAATGTGGATACCGACGTATCGGATGAAGAGGCAAAACAGATTACCATTGATCAGATATTCATATCTGCTGCCAAGACAGATACGGATGGTAAAAAAATAGCGATAAGCGGTGAAGAAAAGGAAAAAGCTTATAAAAAGGCTAAGGAATTGCTAAAAGAGGCTAAAAAGGCCGATAATTTCTACAAGTTTGCGGAAGCAAATACGCAAGACTCCCAGGTGGAATATACCTTTGGCAGGGGAGACATGGACGAGGCCGTTGAAGATGCGGCTTTTGCCTTAAAAACCGGTGAAATCAGCAATATTGTGGAAACCGAAGACGGTTACTATATTTTATATTGCGTCAGTGATTACAATGAAGATGCCACATTAGAAAAGAAAGAAGAAATTATTGCCGAAAGACAAAACAACACATTTAAAAAGTTATATACCCAATGGGCCTCCGATACGAAGGTAAGTGTTAATGAAAAAATCTGGGATGAGCTTAAGCTTGAGAACGATTCGAAAGATAACACGGAAGAAACGACGGAATAATGAACGGATATCTCCATGAAAAAGAACCATGAAACGGTTCCTTTTTATGGAGATTTTTTATTGGCTGGGAAGTTTCTTCGATTCCCTAGTCAATAAAAAACCCTCCGGGCAGAATCAAAGATTGACAACGGAAAATTTTGGGCTTAATCTAATTATATGTGAACTTACATTTACTTCAAAATTTCAGAAAATACTGTTAAGTATTAACATGCATGAAAAGGCATGTGGATGGAGGTTTGTATGATTGAAATAAAAAATCTGACAAAAGTTTATAAGCTTACCAAAAAACAAATGCAGGAACAGAAAGCGAAAAAGAACTTAATCAGAGCGGTTGATAATATCAGCCTGATTGCCAAAAAGGGAGAAATATACGGCCTTTTGGGGCCGAACGGGGCAGGCAAGACAACCACTTTGCGTTGTGTGGCAACTCTTTTAAAGCCTACGGAAGGAGAGATTACCGTATGTGGTTATGATACGGTAAAACAGCCGGAAAAGGTAAGAAAATCCATAGCCTTTCTTACCAATGAAATTAAGCTGGATCCACATTTTTCGCCAAAGTACATGTTTCAGTTTTTTGCCAGGCTTCACGGAATGGAGGACGAACTAATACAAGAGCGCAGAAAACAGCTCTTTGAGTATTTTGGTATTAATGATTTTCAGGACAAGAAAATTAACGAACTTTCCACCGGCATGAAACAGAAAGCATCCATAGCAGTGACCTTAGCCCATGATCCGGAAGTAATTATATTTGACGAGCCAACCAACGGACTGGATATTGTAACTGCAAGACATGTGACCGATTATTTAAAAGTTTTAAAAGATGAAGGAAAGACCGTAATTATATCCACCCATATAATGTCTGAAGCCGAAAAGCTTTGTGACAGAATCGGTATTATAATTAACGGGCAGAAAGTAATGGACGGAACCCTTGGAGAAATTTTGACCGCAACAGGCACTGATGATCTTGAGGACGCATTCTTTGAACTATACAAAGAACACAGCAGGGAGGATGTTTAGTATGAACGGAACCATTCAAATTATGAAAAAGGAACTGACCCGTGTTTTTACCGATAAAAGGCTGGTAATCAGTTTATTTGTTTTGCCCGCTATTTTAATAATTGGAATTTATTATCTTGTGGGGCAGATGCAAAGTGCCGCCATAGATGATGTAGAAAAGCATATTTCAAATGTGTACATACAGAATGCACCGAAAGACTTTAAGGATATTCTGACTGCTGTGGATTATGAAGCCAATATAAATTACCTTAAGGCAGGTGAGGATTTGACCGGCATAAAAGAAGGCATTTTAAATGGCACAGTGGATCTTTTGGTAACCTTTGAGGATAATTTTCTGGAAAAAGTAAATGCTTATAAAGATGGTGGCATCATACCGGAAGTAAAAACTTTTTACAATCCTTCCGAAGATTATTCCACCGCAGCCAGAAGTAATTTTGTAGAAAACGTGCTTAATGTTTATAAGCAGAAACTGCTGACAGACCGTTTTGGTGACATTAATCAGCTGACGGTATTTTATGTGGATAAAGACTCAGAATCTTCTCAGATTGTTGATGACCAGAAGGCAAGCGGAAAAATATTTGGTATGCTGTTGCCGTATCTAATTACTTTAATGCTGTTTCAGGGAGCCATGAGCCTTGGCATTGATGCCATTACCGGTGAAAAGGAACGTGGTACTATGGCCAGTATGCTTTTAACGCCTTTAAAACGAAAGGAAATTGTAATGGGAAAATTATTTTCCCTTTGTATTCTGGCCAGCCTTTCTGCGGCGGTTTATGCCGTGTCCATGATAGCGGCAATGCCACTTATTTTAAGTAGTTACAGTGACGGTGAAATGGGTGATTTAAGTTTAAAATTTTCTGCTTTGCAGACCTTAGAACTCCTTGTTATTCTTCTCGTTATGGTATATCTTTTTGTAGCAATTGTATCTCTGGCTTCTGTTATTGCAAAAACAGCCAAGGAAGCGGGGGCTTATGTAACACCCATTTTAATTATTGTATTAGTGGCAGGCATGGCAACCATGTTTACGGGAAACGAAGAAAAAGCCTTGTACTCATATGCCATACCGGTTTACGGCAATGCCATATCCATACAAAAATTGCTTGTTAATGAATTAACACTGCAACAGTTTGGAGTAACTGTCGGCGGAACCTTATTGTTGGCGGTTATTCTTACGGCTTTACTTACAAAAGCCTTTAACAGCGAAAAAGTAATGTTTAATGCGTAATAGGGAAACTTTGCAAAAGGGTAATGTATTATGCTGTCATTTTAAATATAAATGAGGAATGAACATGAGCAAGTTTACGGAAAATTGTTCAGGTTTAAAGAATTTTCAGCTTGTGCTGGCATACGACGGCAGCAAATATGCCGGATGGCAGCGGCAGCCAATTACTGCAGGAAAACCTTCTTTGCAGGGAACCATAGAAGATGTGCTGTCAGCCTATCTGAATGAGGACATTTTGTTAATCGGTTCAGGCAGGACCGATGCGGGTGTTCATGCCCTTGGCCAGGTTGCCAATTTTTACAGCAGTTCCAACTTGCCTGCCGATGAAATAAAGAGGAATGTCAATACATTGCTGCCGGACGATATTAAAATATTACAAGCAAAAATTGTGGAAAGGCACTTTCACAGCAGGTATTGGGCCCGGGCGAAAACATACGAATACCGTATAGCCCAGGGAGAGGTACAATCCGTATTTACAAGAAAGTACACTTATTACGTAGCGGAATATCTTAATCTGGCTGCCATGGAAAAGGCAGCCGGATTCCTTACCGGAACCCATGATTTTAAATCATTTTCCACTGACCGTAAAGACGGTAAGTCTACCGTCAGGACTATTGAGGAAATAAAGATTTATACCTGTAAAAATCCCGGTATAAATCCCGGCTTTGAAATCAGAATTTCAATTACCGGTAATGGATTCTTATATAACATGGTTCGAATTATAGTCGGAACTTTGATTGAAGTTGGTCAGGGTATACGTCGTCCCGAAGATATAAAAGATATCTTAAAAGCCAAAGACCGTAATGCGGCAGGGCAAACGGTCAGTCCAAACGGCCTTTTTCTTATGAACGTCAGATATTAAAATCAATGTCTGGCACAGAGCTTACGGAGAAAATATAAAATTAAACGAAAATTTCAGATGAACGTATAAATTCTTCCTTTTGACAAACAATAATAACCATAAGTACCACTTAATGATTATTATGCAAGATGGAGGAATAAATTATGAAGGCCACAGGAATCGTTAGAAGAATAGATGATTTGGGACGTGTCGTTGTACCTAAAGAAATTCGGCGTACATTACGTATCCGCGAGGGAGATCCGCTGGAAATTTTTACTGACAGAGAAGGAGAAATTATACTTAAAAAGTACTCACCCATTGGTGAATTAGGATTGTTTGCCAAACAGTATGCAGATTCCCTGGCTCAGACAACAGGGCATATAATCGCAATATCAGATAAAGATCAATTTGTTGCCGCAGCAGGCAGTATAAAAAGAGAACTGTTATCAAAGCCTATAACACCTGAACTGGAACAGGCTATTAATGAACGAGAGAGTATTATAGCATCAAAAGATGATAGGAACTTTATCCGGGTTGTTGCGGATGATGACACAGAATATTATTATCAGGTAATATGGCCCATTATCAGCGAAGGAGACGCAATTGGAGCCGTTGTATTACTTACCAAAGATCCGAAAGTGAAATTTGGTGAAGTAGAAAATAAACTTGCCAGTACGGCAGCTTACTTTTTAGGAAGACAAATGGAACAATAACTGTCAGTAAAGCTGAACCAATCGTAATCTTTACGAAAAGTTCAGCTTTTTCAATGTTCAATATCCGGACTGTATCCGAATCAGTCAAAATTGACAAATTTATATATTTAGTTGCATTTTTTACCAAAATAATATAAGATAAACAAAGAACAGTAAAAAAATTTGTAAAATAATTGACAAAGAATGGAAAAACCCTTAAAATATAGGAGAAAATTACTATGAATAAAACCTATACTTTTGACGATTTTATAAATATCATAAGAGTATTAAGAAGCGAAAACGGATGTCCCTGGGACAGGGAGCAGACTCATGAAAGCCTGAAGAATTGTCTGATAGAAGAGGCTTATGAAGTAATTGAGGCAATTAATAACAAGGACAATGAAAATTTATGTGAAGAATTAGGCGACATTTTGTTGCAGGTTGCTTTGCATACCATTATTGCGGAAGAAAGTAAGGAGTTTTTTCTTTCGGATGTGATAAATGGCATAAGTACCAAAATGATTCGCAGACATCCCCATGTATTTGGCAACAAAGAACAAACAGGGGTTACCAATATTGATTCCGGTACAGTATTAAAGAACTGGGAAGAAATCAAAAGTGAAGAAAAAAAGGAAAGCAAGGCCTCGGAAGGCATTTTAAGCATACCGAAAGCATTGCCTTCCACCATACGTGCTGAAAAAGTTCAGAAAAAAGCTGCCAGGGTCGGACTTGATTTTAAGGATTTTAATGAGGCGCTGGACAAGGTTTATGAAGAACTTAAGGAATTAAAAGAAGCCAAAGAAAATCAGGATAAGGAAGACATTGAAGAAGAATTTGGGGATTTGATGTTTTCTGTGGTGAATTTATCGAGGTTTTTACAACTAAATGCTGAAAATTCCTTGACAAATGCCACTAATAAGTTTATAAATAGATTTGTAAGAATTGAACGACTTGCGGAGCAAGAAGGTAAGCAGTTAAATGAGTTGTCCGTTGGTGAGCTGGATGCTCTTTGGGGACGCGTGAAATAATCATCTTTGATTAATAATCATTTGTGATTATTTTAAACAAATAAACAATACTTTAGAGGAGGAGTTTTATCCATGAACAAAGCAGAATTAGTTGCAGCAATTGCAGAAAAAACAGCATTATCTAAAAAAGATTCAGAGAAGGCATTAAAGGCATTTATTGACGTCGTAACTGAAGAATTATCAAAAGGTGAAAAAGTTCAGTTAGTTGGTTTTGGTACTTTTGAAGTAGCAGAAAGACCCGCTAGAACAGGTAGAAATCCTCAGACAAAAGAGGTTATTACTATTGCAGCATCTAAAGCTCCTAAGTTCAAAGCTGGAAAAGCTTTAAAGGACGTAATTAACGCGTAATCAATTTTACATTAAAGAGAAGCTGTTATAAAAATCAAATTCACACCTTTTACTGTGCGTAAGTTGCACGTCATTGGGATGAATGTGGTTTTTATAACGGCTTCTTTTTTTAACAGAAGGTTTGTCTATGTTAAATTAATTTATAAATATAAGTAAGGGGTAAGACTATAAAGAAATGGAGAATGGCATGAGATTAGATAAATTTTTAAAAGTATCCAGATTAATTAAACGTAGGACTGTGGCAAATGAAGCCTGTGATGCAGGAAGGGTACTGCTTAACGGAAAGCCGGCCAAAGCCTCTGCCACGGTAAAAGTAAATGACATTATTGAAATTGGATTCGGCAGTAAGACTGTCAAAGTCCAGGTATTGGATGTACAGGAAACAGTCCGCAAAGATGATGCCAAAGAATTATTTAAGTATTTGTAAAGTAAAGAAAATGAAAGATTTGTGTTCCATATATAGGTGCAGATAATTGGCATGAAATAGGAAGTCCCTTAATATACTGAAATGAAATAAAGTATATTAGGGGGCTATTAAATATGGATGACAGACAACAAGTTCATAAAAATCATAAAGTAACTTTGAACGCAAGGAGCCAGGCTACCATAACCGGTGTAAAAGATGTTTTGTCTTTTGATGCCGGTGAAGTTCTGCTGGAAACAGAGCAGGGTATTTTAATGCTTCGTGGTAATGACCTGCATGTGAACCGTCTGACACTGGAAAAAGGTGAAGTGGATGTGGATGGCAAAATTGACAGCCTTACTTATTCAGATACCAATAATTATGGAAAGTCCGGTGAATCATTAATCAGCAGACTGTTCAAATAAGGCGGGAGGTAAAAAAGCCATGAACGAAGCAATTGTGGTAGAACTGCGTTTTTTTTTCACCTCCGTTTTTTGGGGAATTTTGCTGTTAATCTTTTATGATGTTTTGCGTATTTTTCGCAGAATTCTTATACATAATGGCTTATTTGTTGCTTTGGAAGATTTAATTTACTGGGTTATATCCAGTATATTGATTTTCCGGATGATGTATAAGCAAAATAATGGTATCATACGGGGCTTTTCAATTCTGGCAATGCTTTTTGGTATGATTATATATCATGCCACCGTAAGTGATCTGCTGGTTGATACCATTTCCGGCCTGTTTGGAAAAATAATTGCCTTGGTAAGAAAAGTAATTGGTATCATATTGTTCCCGATAAAGTGGATAATGAGACGAATTAATAGAATATTTGTTTGGCTATTCCATAAAATCAAAAAATTTATGTATTTTGTACTAAAAATATTGAAAAAAAATCCTATTTCTAGTAAAATGACTGTAGCAGGAAGGAAAGAAAAGCCAAGTGAAAAATAGGAGATGTTTTTCACTGAAATTTTATTAACAAAGTATGCGGTTATGGCATACGAAAGGAGCTATTTTGAGCAGGAAGAAAAGAGGGAAAAGAAAATCAAGAAGGACAGGCTTAGGACTGATTGCTTTCATGGTTTTATTGGTATGCGGAATTGTAACCTATAACAGACAGGAATTAGACAAGACCAATATGAAAGCCGCGGCCCGAATTGCCGAACTTAATGAGGCCATTGAAAAAGAAGAAGATGAGGCAAAAGAAATTCAGAAAAAAAAGGCCTACGTACAGACCAAGAAATTTATCGAAGAAATGGCCAGAGAAAAACTGGGCTTGGTATATAAAGATGAAATTATTTTTAAGGCCGAAGATGACGAATGAAGAATTGGCTTAATTCCTATTTTATTTTATTAGTCTTTAAAAATTTGTTGGCCAACCGGTATTAAAATATTGACAAGTTGAAAAAAAGCGATTATAATGTAGTTCGTCACTTCGGCGAAGTAGCTCAGTTGGCTAGAGCATGCGGTTCATACCCGCAGTGTCGGCGGTTCAAATCCGTCCTTCGCTATTTTCTTTTCACAGCATCTATAAACAGCAGAATACCGAATAAAGCAATCCTGTTTTATTTCTTATTTTTGGGGTAAGAAATGGGCAGGTATTTTTTATGTACAGAGACGGAAGCTGCGAAAGCAAACTTATAAAAAACAAATTCACATAAATTTTTCACTGTGATTCGTTTGTCAAGGCACGAATTCCAAAAGTTTTCCCGTAAAAATACTATTAAATCTGACAAAATTATCTGACATCTTTATAAAATTGGATGGTCTTTAACTTCCTAGATAAAATATGAACCCGACAAATTCTCTTTAAAGAAAAGGTTTTCTTATTTGGTTTTATGAAAAGAATCCGGATGAAAAACCCTTTAAATCTGTTTATAAGTCCTTTTAACAATGAATAATGGTAAAATTTAATAAGGAAAAGAATAACAGATTTCTATGAAATAATCCTGAAACTCTATGAAGAAAATAATAATGTCTGTGAAAGGATTCCTTGGAAAGACCGATTATAAGACTAACTTAATCTTGCCCTAAAAAACCGTTTTTTCTGACAGTTTGAGGCCTTGTTAACGAAATCATTTTTCTTTTTTTAGGGCTTTTAAATTGAGATTCCTAAAAAGCCTTAACTCTCTTGAATCGATTCTATGGCTTATCTATTGAGATTCTTGTCAAAAACTTTTTGGAAACCCACTCTTCTTTTTGACAAACATTTCAGAATGAAAAACCTATAATACAGGTCTAAACGGACAAACTGGATTTAACGTAGTCCTAAAATATATCCGCTTAAGGGAGGACATAAAAAGTTAAGGGAGGACATAAAAAGAAAAATGAAAGAACTAAGCATGAGAAAATTTTTGGTGAACTTATTTGGAATAGTTATGGCACGGACCGTTTTTGCAGGCATGGATCCCATTGCCATGGGGTATTTTACCGCAGTTTACGTGGAAAGAAAAGGAAGGCTTACTATAATGCTTACGGTCCTGTTAGGTATGCTAACCGTACTTCCGCCGGTGGATGTTGCCAAATATGCCATTGTTATGCTGGTAATATCCATTATAACCGCATTGATGGAATATAATAATAAACGGGTGACCATGCTGGCACTGGGGCTATTAGCCGGAACTGTAACAGCCGCAATTACCATAGCCGGCGGCTTTATGTATGAAAACCCTGTGCACTATATTATTACCGGCACAGGAGAAGGGGTATCCATATTTGCATTAAGTTTTATATTCCGCAGAGGTATTGAAACCTTTATTCATGGAGTTAAAGGTAAGCCCCTGAATAATGAGCAGATTATCAGCATTGCCATTATGCTGGGACTGTTTTTATATGGCATTCCGGATTTTACGGCTCTGGGATTTTCACTGACTATGACAACAGCTTTATTCAGTATTTTATTAACCGGCTATAAGTACGGGGCCGGATATGGGGCATTGGCCGGCGCTGCCTGCGGAATTATACTGGCATTAAAGACAGGGGAGATAAACCAGATAGGCTATTTGTGTATGTTGGGTATCGTGGCTGGTACCTTTCGGGAACTGGGGAGACTTGCAACTATTTTTATGTATTCGGCCGGGGTTATTATTTTAGGTGAATTGTATAAAAACTCCCAGTTGGGATTATCCGGAATGGGTCCTTTGGCTTCCAGTGCGGTTTTATTCTTACTTTTACCCAAAAACATTATATTTAAGGTCAATTCCGGCGACGAGGATGGAGAGGAAGACGTTTTTATCAAACAAAACATTCAAAATGTGGCCAGAAGTAAACTCAGGGATTTTTCCGAGTCATTTCACAGCCTGTCCAGTACTTTTGCCAGCATATCGGAGAAAAGGACGGCACTCAGTAAACATGACAAAACCCAAATTTTTAACGAAGTATCGGAACATTTATGCAAGGATTGTTCTAATTGTGATATATGCTGGAAAAACCACTTTTATGAAACATATCAGGGAGCTTATCATATTCTGGATACTGTGGAGCAAAACGGCACCATAGCCTTAAGCGAAGTACCGGCGGAATTTGCGGGCCGGTGCATTTTCCTGGAAAAGTTTCTGGCAGAAACAAAAAGGGTGTACGAAGTCGCTAAATTGAATCTGTCCTGGCATAACCGGATGGCGGAAAGCAGAGAAGCTATAGCAGGACAACTGTCGGAGGTAGCCAATATAATTGACGATTTTTCTCTGGATCTTTATAAAATTGCAAAAACACCGGAATCCAGCAAGAATCATTTAATTTATCATTTAAAAGCAAATCATATTGTGGTTGACCGTATTGCTATTTTTGAAAAGAGGAATAATAAGCAGGAAATTTATATGACGGCCAGAACGGAACGAGGCAGATGCATTACTACCAAGGAAGCGGCAGGAATTATCAGCGAAGCTTTCGGAAAGCGGATGCGTCCTGCTGACAGCTGCAAAAATGTAATAACCAGGGATTATGAGACTTTTGTGTTTGTGGAAGATGCCAATTATACCGTATATACGGGCATGAGCAGGATGAACAAGGAAGGCAGCAGGATTTCCGGTGATAATTATTCTTTTATCCATCCCGAACCGGGAACTGTGGTAATGGCTTTGTCCGACGGTATGGGGACCGGGGAAAGTGCCTGTGAAGAAAGCGAATCGGTGGTAGAACTCCTGGAAAAATTTATGGAGGCGGGTTTTCGCAAAGAGTCTGCCGTAAAGCTTATTAATTCCATCTTGCTGCTGCGGTCGGAAGAACAGTCTTTTTCTTCCATCGATATGACTGTTATTAATCTGTATACGGGTTTTTGTGATTTTATAAAGATTGGGGCATCCACCACATTTATAAAAAGGGAGGATTATGTGGAAACGATTACTTGTGCCACTCTTCCGGCTGGTATTATAAACCAGGTAGATTATGATGTGATAACGAAAAAACTGTATGACGGCAATTTTGTCATTATGGTTACGGACGGAGTAATTGACTGTATTCCGGGTATAGAAAAAGAAAAATATTTGCGGGAATTTATATTAAATTTAAAGACAAACAACCCCCAGGAAATTGCCAATGCGGTATTAAACCAGGCTTTAGAGTTAAACGGGAACGTTCCAAAAGACGATATGACGGTACTGGTAGCCGGCTTTTGGAGCAAATAGTTGAAATTTATAAAAGTTAGAGGTAAAATAATTTATAAATATCCATTAATCTGATTTATTTCGGGAGTGAGAATGCTAAATAAAATTAAAAATTTTATAGATAAATATAATATGATTCAAAAGGGAGACAGAATTGTTGTTGGTGTATCAGGGGGAGCCGACTCTGTCTGCCTTTTTGATGTTTTGCTCAAATTGGCCCCGGTGTATGGACATACGCTTTTTGTCGTTCATGTCAACCATGGCATCAGGGGGAAAGAAGCGGATGAGGATGAAGCATATGTAAAAAAGCTTTGCCTGGATAATCAGGTATCATTTACCGCCATGAAAACTGATGTAAGAGCCATTGCGGCAAAAGAGGGCCTGTCGGAGGAGGAAGCCGGCAGAAAAGTGAGGTATGAGGCCTTTTATCATTGTTTTACCGAAAATAAGTGTAATAAAATTGCAATTGCACATAATAAAAATGATAATGCTGAGACCATTCTTTTTCATTTGTTTCGTGGCAGCGGCATAAAAGGGCTGACAGGAATACAGCCTGTAAGGGATGTTATTATTCGGCCTTTGCTTAACACAGGCAGAGATGAGATCGAAGCATACTTAAATGAGAACGGCATTTCTTACCGAACGGATCGGACTAATCTTACTTCCGATTACACCCGTAATAAAATACGTCATCAAATCATAAGCTTTGCCAAGGAAGAAATTAATTCGGCTGCAGTTGAACATATTGTCAGTGCCGCAAATAAATTAGCCGAAATTGAATCCTATCTGGAGAAAAATATTGAAATAGGTTTTCGGAATTCTGTAACTTATCTTGAAGAAAAAAAATCTTATGTAATTGATATTAATAAATTAAAACAGGAAGATCCGGTATTGCAAAAAGGAATCATACGGCGGACCCTGACACAATTAGCTACCCGTGCGAAAGATCTGGAAACCCTTCATGTGGAGCTGGTACTGGATTTAATGGAGAAGCAGTCTGGTAAAGTCTTGAATCTTCCCTATGGAATTCTGGCGATGAAAAGTTACGGAACCATTATATTAAAGACTGTTAAAAGGGATGAAAATCAACCGGGAGTTAAGGATAGCAAATTCCTTACGGAACAGAAACTTAATATTCCCGGAATCACTTATTTGCCCCAGACAAACCAATTCCTGCGGACAAAGTTAATAAATTATAAAAAAAATATGATAATTCCGAGAAATGGGTGTACGAAATGGTTCGACTATGATAAAATAAAAAACACTATTTTAGTCAGAACCAGAAGAGAAGGAGATTATATCCAAATAGATTCTGCTGGAAATAAGAAAAAAATTAAATCATTATTTATTGATGAGAAAATTCCTAGAGAATTGCGAGAACTTCTTCCCTTGGTTGCTGACGGTTCTCATATAATGTGGGTTATCGGCGGCAGAATGAGCGAGGCTTACAAAATAGATGAGGAAACAAAAGTAATACTTGAGATAAACTTAGATGGAGGAAATTAAAATGGAAAATAATATTAAAGTATTAATACCACAGGAAGAGGTAGACAAAAAAATCCGTGAGTTAGGTGAACAAATCAGCAAAGACTATGAGGGAAAGGAACTGCACTTGATTTGCGTATTAAAGGGAGGAGTTTTCGTCACTTGTGAACTGGCAAAACATATTACCGTGCCCCTTTCTATGGACTTTATGGCTGTATCCAGTTATGGAGACGCACAGGTAAGTTCGGGCAGGGTTAAAATAATAAAAGATCTGGACGATTCCATAGAAGGAAAAGATGTGTTAATTGTTGAAGATATTATTGATTCCGGCAATACCTTAAGATATTTAATTGACTTAATGACCAGCAGAAAGCCGGCAAGTATTAAGATCTGTACCCTTCTTGACAAACCGGACAGAAGAGTTGCCGATGTACCGGTAGATTATGTGGGATTTCAGATTCCCGATAAATTTGTTATCGGGTATGGTCTTGACTATAAGCAGAAATACAGAAACTTACCGTACATTGGCGTAATAGAATAATTTGAAAAGGAGGTCATTCGGTGAGAAGACAATTAAAAGGATATGGTTTTTATATCATTATCCTTGGTATTATACTGGCAGCAATGCTGTTAACCGACAGTTTAAGTACTACTGGATCGCAAAATTATGAGTATAATGATTTTCTGATAGATGTGCAAAACAATAAAGTTGAAAAAGTGGATGTATATCAGAACGAAGAAGTACCAAGCGGTAAGGTTACGGTTACTTTTACGGACGGGACAAAGGAACAGTTTAACGTACCGGATGTAAACACTGTTACCGATGTTTTGTATAATGCCAATAATTTGAGGTATACCATACATGATATATCCAAACCCAACTGGTTTTTAACCAGCGTTCTTCCCTATCTTTTGGGATTTGTGGTAATTATTATCCTGTTTTCATTTCTGTCTAATCAGGCAGTGGGAGGCGGAGGCGGCAACAGCAAAGTAATGAATTTTGGCAAAAGCCGCGCCAAGATGTCCACGGATGGAAACAATAAAACAACTTTTAAAAATGTGGCAGGCCTTGAGGAAGAAAAGGAAGAATTAAAAGAAATCGTAGATTTCTTAAGAACTCCCAAAAAATATATGCAGGTAGGGGCAAGAATACCTAAGGGCGTGTTGTTAGAAGGACCTCCCGGTACCGGTAAGACTTTGTTGGCCAAAGCGGTAGCCGGTGAAGCAGGGGTTCCTTTCTTTAGTATTTCCGGATCTGACTTTGTGGAAATGTTCGTCGGTGTCGGTGCATCCAGAGTAAGGGACTTATTTGAAGATGCCAAAAAACATTCTCCTTGTATTGTGTTTATCGATGAAATTGATGCCGTTGCCAGACGCAGAGGTACCGGTATGGGCGGCGGACATGACGAAAGAGAACAGACCTTAAACCAGTTGCTGGTTGAAATGGACGGATTCGGAGCCAACGAAGGCATTATTGTAATGGCAGCCACCAACCGTGTGGATATTTTGGATCCCGCAATCTTGCGTCCCGGACGTTTTGACCGCAAGGTTATGGTAGGACGTCCCGATGTAAAGGGAAGAGAAGAAATCCTTATGGTTCACTCCAAAAATAAACCTCTTGCGGAAGATGTGGATTTAAAGCGTATTGCCCAGACAACAGCCGGTTTTACCGGTGCTGACCTGGAAAACTTGTTAAACGAAGCGGCAATTTCCGCGGCAAAAAATAATCGTTCATATATTATTCAGGAAGATATTACCCGTTCCTTTATTAAAGTCGGAATAGGTACGGAAAAGAAAAGCCGTATCATATCAGAGAAAGAAAAGAGAATTACCGCTTATCATGAGGCAGGGCATGCGATTTTATATCATGTGCTTCCTGATGTGGGCCCTGTATATACGGTTTCCATTATACCTACCGGTAACGGAGCGGCAGGATATACTATGCCATTGCCGGAGAAGGACGAAATGTTTAATACCAGAGGCAAGATGAAACAGGACATTATTGTTGGACTTGGCGGCAGGGCAGCGGAAGAACTTATTTTTGATGATATTACGACTGGTGCTTCCATGGATATTAAAATGGCAACGAAAACAGCCAGGTCTATGGTTACTAAATATGGCTTTTCCGATAATGTGGGTATGGTAAACTATGACAGCGATGATGACGAAGTATTTATCGGCCGTGATTTGGCTCATACAAGAACATACAGCGAAAATGTGGCCAGAATCATTGACGATGAAGTGAAAAACCTGATTGATCACTGCTACAGCGAAGCTAAGAGAATACTTACGGAATATAAGGATGTTCTTCACAAATGCGCCGCATTGCTGATAGAAAAAGAAAGAATATCCCGTGAAGAATTTGAAGCTCTTTTTGACGACAGAACAGGCGGCGATGATATGAATTCCGTAGTATTAGAGATATGATTCATAAGGGGAATACCGATTTACAAAAATTAGTGAAAAACCATAGGGTTTTTATCGATTTTATAATAGAGCCTGTATATCTCTTAAATTTTGAGTGCAAAAAACAAACAAAAAAGAGATAATAAACCAGTAAAGTTTGTGCACACTTTTAAGCAACCAGATGATATACTAATAACCGTAAACCCCAATACATTATATAGTTTTTGCTACACCCCATAAGTAACAAAAATACCTTCTCCAAAAAAAGAACAGCTTTTCGATAGCTGTTCTTTTTTTATCCAATTTTTTATTCGATTTGTTCTTTCTTTTCCCTGCTATAAATGTGGATAGGCCCCTTTGAATAATAATTATAAATTGAACGAAAAATACAAACAAAACAAAAATTTGTGAAAAATCAAGAAAAACACTTGAAAACACAATCTTTGTGTGGTATAATATGTCCTTGTTAGAAACAACTGACATAGTTATGAACTTAAGTCAGATGCCGGCGTGGCGGAACTGGCAGACGCACAGGACTTAAAATCCTGCGGGAGTAAAATCCCGTACCGGTTCGATTCCGGTCGCCGGCATTTAATTTCATATTTTTTTCTGCGGGTGTAGTTCAATGGTAGAACACTAGCCTTCCAAGCTAGATACGTGGGTTCGATTCCCATCACCCGCTTTTTTGCTGCTTAAATTACGGTTATCCGATAAACTTTGTGTTGGAATATAATGCAGGTATTGGAGGTGTTTCCAAACTCCACATATTCTGCAGCCAAATAATTAAATTTGATTTGAGCATACTATATTGCAAACTCTAAAAGTTACAAGATTTTGATTCGAGTTTGCTTTTTTTAACAGACGGTATGACAAGAACCTCACGGAAAGGATCATGCAGAATGCTCAAATTATGTAACACGACTTTAAAATACATTCTTCTCTTTTTCATTGGGGGCTATTCTTATTGTGGTATCGAAATTTTATACCGTGGATATTCCCATGTATCGATGCTAATTGCAGGAGGTATTTGCTTTATCCTTATCGGATTACTGAATGAAGTTTTTCCTGAAGGAATTTCCATAATCAGTCAAATGGTAATTTCTTCTTTTATTATTACCGCGGTGGAATTTATGGTAGGATTAATCGTCAATGTCTGGTTAAAGCTTAATGTCTGGGATTATTCGGGGCTTCCCTATAATTTTATGGGACAGATATGTCTTGCCTATACCAATATTTGGTTCTTCCTGTCATTGGGTGCAATTCTGTTAGATGACTATCTGAAATATTTTTTGTTGGGAGAAGAAAAGCCCAGTTATAAAATATTCTAAAAGTTTTCTTTTTCTCTTATTAGATCAGGGATTCCGGTATTTCTATCCTTTCATTTTAAAAAAAGATATGTTAAAATAAGTAATACAAAAAAATGTGTTGAAAATAGTTTTTCAACACGGATTGGAGTACCATGTGAAAATCTTACTGACCGCGATTAATGCAAAATATATCCATTCCAATCTTGCTGTTTACAGCCTGCGGGCTTATGCTAAGAAATACAGCAGTCAGATAAAAATCAGGGAATTTACCATAAATAACTATTTTGATGACATACTACAGGCCATATACAGAGAAAAACCGGACTTTATTGGTTTTTCCTGTTATATTTGGAATATAAATCTCATTGACCGGCTGTGTACCGAATTAAGGAAGGTATTGCCGGAAGTAAAAATATGGCTTGGAGGACCGGAAGTGTCCTACGATGCCAGGGAATATTTAAGTGCCCATCCGGCTATAGACGGCATTATGATTGGAGAAGGGGAAGAAACTTTTCTCGAATTAATGGATTATTATTTGGCAGGAAAAGAATCACTGGACCAAATTCATGGAATTGCCTTTCGGGTAATATCCCAGGGGTTTAGGGAAGAAATTATGGTAACGCCTCCAAGGAAGGAAACGGATTTAAATACCCTGCCCTTTCCATATGAGAATATGGAAGATTTTAAAAATAAAATCATTTATTATGAAACCAGCAGGGGCTGCCCTTATTCCTGCAGCTATTGCCTTTCATCCGTAGATAAAAAGGTAAGGTTTCGTAACATCGAACTTGTAAAAAAAGAGCTGGATGTATTTTTGGCTTACAAGGTGCCCCAGGTAAAATTTGTAGACAGAACTTTTAACTGTAACAGAGAACATGCCATGGCCATATGGAAATATATCCGTGATCATGACAACGGGGTAACGAATTTTCATTTTGAAATATCTGCCGATATTTTAAGCGAAGAGGAAATAAAGCTACTAGGTACAATGCGAAAAGGGCTGGTCCAGTTGGAAATAGGAGTTCAGTCTACTAATCCGTCAACCATAAATGCCATACAAAGGCAGATGAAATTTGAAAAATTAAGAAAAATCGTAAGAGAAATTCACGAAGGCAGAAATATTCATATTCACCTGGATTTAATTGCCGGGCTTCCCTTTGAAGACTTGCAGTCTTTTCAAAACTCATTTAATGAGGTATATGCATTACGACCGGATCAGTTTCAGCTGGGCTTTCTAAAGGTGTTAAAAGGGTCAGCTATGTACTATGAAAGCAAAAAATGGGGAGTTGTATATCAGAGCAGGGCGCCTTATGAAGTCTTATATACAAACTGGTTAAGTTATGATGACATACTGCTTTTAAAAGCTGTGGAAAACATGGTTGAGATTTATTATAACAGCGGCCAGTTTGAATACAGCATAAAATACATGGAGCATTTTTTTAGGACTCCTTTTGAAATGTACTATCTCTTAAGCAAATATTATGAGAAAAATAATCTTACGGCAGTCCAGTCATCCAGAATAAAGAAGTATGAAATACTAATTGATTTTTGCAATAATATGCAAAGAACCCATAAGGCTTTTAAGATGGATCTGGATGCATTCCGCAGTATTCTGGCCCATGATATGTATTTAAGGGAATGCTTAAAAAGCCGTCCTGTATTTGCCGATGATTGTGAAGAGTACAAAAAGAAATACCGGGATTTTTACCGCAACGAAAAAAAGATAAGAGAATATCTTTTGCTGGAATCTGAGGAAATAAGTTTAGACCAGGCAAAACGCTTCATACATTTGGAGCATTACAATATTGATATAGAAAAAACGGCAGAAACCGGGACAACTGTTAAGGCGGATGAATTTATTTTATATGATTATATGCATCGTAATCCCATTAATTTTCAGGCAAGGACATTACGGATACAACTGGACTAAGAATAGATATATTAAGATGCATTAGAAAAGAGGTTAACGTGTCAAAGAAAAGAATCACAAAAGCAGAAAGAGAGAGAATAAACCGGATATTAGCCCTGTTGGACGAGCACTACAGCAGGGAACGAAAAATTTATTTAAACCACCAAACCCCTTGGCAGCTTTTAATCGCTACCATCCTGAGCGCCCAATGTACCGATGAAAGAGTAAACCAGGTAACCAGGGATTTGTTTGTAAAGTATAAAACCTTGGAGGATTTTGCCAATGCCGATTTGACCGAGCTGGAAAAGGATATTCGCTCTACCGGCTTTTATCACAATAAGGCAAAGAATATAATCGAATGTGCCAAAACATTGGTTACTCAATATAACGGCATTGTACCAAAGGAAATTGAAGAACTGACTAAGTTAGCAGGGGTGGGAAGAAAAACTGCCAATGTAATCCGGGGAAATATTTATAATGAACCCAGTATTGTGGTGGATACCCATGTAAAAAGAATTTCCCAAAAACTTGGGTTTACCAATTCAGAAGATCCGGAAAAAATTGAATTTGAATTAATGGACATATTGCCAAAAGACCACTGGATTCTTTATAATTTGCAAATTATAGCCCATGGGCGTTCCATATGCACTGCGAGAAATCCAAAATGCAGTGAATGTTTTTTATTCGATTTATGCAAATGGGAAGGTAAGAAGAAATGAATAACACAGAGCGCATTACAAACTTTGTCTGTTTTGATGTGGAAACAACCGGCCTCAGCCCCGTTAAGGATAAGATAATCGAAATAGGAGCGCTTAAGGTAAAAAACGGAAAAATTGTAGAAAAATTTGAGGAATTTATTAATCCTCAAATAGAACTGCCGGAAAGAATTGTTGCACTTACCCATATTACGGATGATATGTTAAAAAATGCAGAAACAGAAGAAAAAGTTGTGGGGCGTTTTTTGGATTTCGTAGGCGATAATATTATTATGGGGCATAACATTGGCTTTGATTACAGCTTTGTCAAGACGGCTGCTGTAAAATGCAAAAGGAACTTTGATAACCTTGGTATTGATACCCTTGAATTAAGCAGAGTATTACTTCCGGATATGGAAAGCAAAAGCCTTGAAAGTATGTGCCGCCACTATAATATTATTAACCAGAATGCTCACAGGGCTTATGATGATGCCAAAGCCACCGCCCTTTTGTATGTCAGTCTGAGCAATGAATTTTTTAGCTTAAAACCGGAGGTTTTTAAGCCCAAACCCTTATATTATAAGGTGCGTAAAATTAACCCCATTACAACAAAGCAAAAAAATTACTTGCTAGATTTGATAAAATATCATAAGATAGAAAATATACAATCCGTCGATACTTTGACACAGAGTGAAGCGTCACGCATTATTGACAAAATCATACTGAAAAAGGGCAGAATAATCTGATTACTATGAATTATAATAAATATGAATCATATCCTGTCATATATTTTTTATGCGGCGGCTAATCCGAATTCTGGATTTTTTTCAGAGCGGCCAAAATATTATTTTTGGAAAGGGTATTCAGTGTTTCTGCTGTTTGAATCAGGCTGCTGATTTTATCAGTACAGCCTTGGTCTTTATAGATATGGGCTAACAGAATATAATTGTTGCTGATATCGGATTTTATTTGAATTCCGTATTCCAGCACGGTGGTGGCTTCTTTCAGTTTGTTGTGCTCATACAGGTAAGAGCCCCATTTGTAAATGGCCTGAACCAACTGGGTAAAATTATCATCGCATTGCATCAAAAAGTTAAAATTGGCAACTCCATATTGCAGCTTTAAATCTGTATTGGATAATCCGGTCAGATTTAAGATAGATTCCTTGGACAGGTTACGGATACTGTTCTGGATAGCATTCAGTTCCTCATCATCTGTTTCGGCAAAGGGAAGGGTATCAAGGGGTACGGTAATGTAATCAAGCCCTGATATATCTGCTTTTCTGGTGGCATTTGCAGCATATTCCCGATCCCAGAAAGCATTTTTTTTCTTTTCCATTTTCCTTTTCTGACTCAGGGTTGTGAACTGAATAAGTAAATATATAAACAGAATGGTTCCTACTACAATTAGCATAATAACAAAAGTCCCTTTCTTTTATATTCATTTTGTTAGAATATCTGAATAACTGAAGAATAGCGAAGATGGCTATTTTTCAAATTAACAAACCGGCTTAGTGAATTATTTTTAACAGACAATTCACAATGGATTTATCGGCAGCTGTCGGCGATTTGAACAGAAGGTTAAAAGAAAAACATATGGAAAGGAATGCCGCAAGTTTTTCTTATAACCGCATAAGCGGCAATAAAAAGGATAAACTGTGGTAAAGGGTGAAGAAATATGAACTACTTTAACAACAAAAAAGGGAGAAAAATCATCTCTACAATAATTATTATAATACTTGTATTGTCTATGGTTGTTCCTCTTGTTCTGAGTGCAATCTCATATTAGTCTGGCTATTTTTTCTGCCTAATATGAATATACATAATATAAACTCAAATGTCAAACGGCAGAAGGAATATTTGCATAATGCGACATTGGTGTTATAAAATCTTGACATGTTAAATTTTGGTAGGAGGAATGCTGCATGGTTAAGAAAAAAAATATACTTATGGCAGGTATGTTTTTTGCAATATGTCTGTTTTTGGTTGGTTTAAATACAAAAGTTATGGCAGCATCGGATGAGGAGACCATTACCAAGGGAGTATATATAGATTCGATTCATCTTGGTGGCATGACTAAGGATGAAGCCAGGAAGGCAGTGAAAGATTACGTTGATAACTTAAGAAAAAAGAAAATTACGGTTAAAATTGACGACAATAAGGAAGAGATAACACTAAAGGATTTGGATTATCATTACAAGGAAAATGACTTTATCGATGAAGCTCTTCAGATCGGGAAAACCGGAAATTTAATAAAACGGTATAAAGAATTAAAGGATACGGAAAACTCCAATCTGGTCTATAATCTGGAGTTTAGTATTAGTGATGAAAAATTAGAAGAATTTTTAAAGGATAAATGCAGCGCACACAATATAGAGGCCCAAAATGCTTCCGTAAAAAGAGAAAACGGTGAATTTATCTACACGGACCACAAAGTGGGACGAAAGTTAAACGTAAAAAAGACGGCGGAAGTAATTAAATCATCCTTGACGGACGGGTGGAACCAGGAAGACATTGTGCTGGAAGCCGTAGTAGAAGACGATATGCCAAAGTATACCTTAAAAGACGTGAAAAAGTGCAAAGATAAACTTGGTACATTTCAGACTACCTACGCTTCTTCTTCGGCAAACAGAGCCGGTAATCTGGCCAATGGCGCAAGACTGATTAATAACACGGTTCTTTATCCCGGGGATGTGTTTTCTGCTTATGATAAGTTAACCCCCTTTACAACAGCCAACGGCTATTATGAAGCGGGAGCTTATTCCAACGGGAAACTGATTGACAGCATCGGCGGCGGTGCCTGCCAGGTCACCACAACTCTTTACAATGCGGTTTTAATGGCTGAACTGGAAGTAGTGGAACGCCATGCCCATTCCATGACCATCAGTTATGTGGACTTATCCAGGGACGCTGCCATCGCGGGAACCTGGAAAGACTTAAAATTTAAAAACAATACGGATTCTCCGGTTTTAATAGAGGCTTATACATCGGGAAGAACCATTACTTTTAATATTTGGGGAAATGAAACCAGGGATACAAAAAACAGGATCATTAAATTTGAGTCGGTAGTTTTAAAAGAAACGGCACCGGGAAAAGACGTAATTACCAAGGATCCTACGAAACCTACCACCTATTCTGTAACGACCCAGTCCGCCCATACAGGATATGTGGCTGAATTATATAAAATCGTATATGAAAATGGTGTTGAAGTCAGCAGAACAAGAGTAAACAAAAGTGTTTACAATGCAACACCCAGGTATATTACTGTAGGAACCATGGAAGTAGAAGAAGAAACGGCAGATGACGAAAATACTAAGACCACGGAACCTGCCGGTGAGGATACTTCGAAAAAGGATAAAAAAACCAAAGGCGGGAAATCAAAAATAACGGGTAAGAAACAAGAAGACTCAGACTTTGACACAGAAGATACGGATGAAGAAATGGAAGAGGAAATGGAGACATCCGGGGATAGCTTACTGTTTGAAGATGAGACTGCACAGGATTAATAAAAATTAATAAGAGGGGCTGTTGCATAATGTATTTGAATACTGCAGAGAAAGGGCATGCATTCCGTAATCTACGGGATGTATGTTTATTCCTGGGTTGATACCATACGTTACGCAACAGCCTTTTTGTTACAATGAACTATAATTTACAGGAGGCTGCATATGAATATTGGCAAAGTACCTGAGACTGTCTTAAAACGGTCTGTTTTAAAGCAAATAAAACACAGAAGGAAAGAGGTGCTGGTTGGTCCCGGTGTGGGCGAAGACTGCAGTGTGATGCAGCTTAACGAGGATGAGGTATTTGTCATTTCTACTGACCCTATAACAGGAACCACAAATGAGATTGGCTCTCTGGCAGTACATATAACTGCCAATGATATATCCTCAAATGGTGCGGAAATAGTGGGCATTATGTTAACCATATTATTGCCGGAGGGCAGCAAGGAATCGGATTTAAAGCAAATAATGAAAGATATTGAAGAAGTATGTAAGACTCTTAATATCGAGATTATGGGCGGACATACGGAGGTTACCAAAGCAGTCAACCAGCCCATAATCAGTGTTACCGGTGTTGGCAAAATGCCAAAAAACAGTATGATTAAAACGGCAGGCATTAAGCCCGGACAGGAAATTGTTATGACAAAATGGGCAGGCCTTGAAGGAACGGCAATTATTGCGGCGGCAAAAGAGGAGGAACTGCTTCAAAGATATACCAGGGATTTTATTGAAGAAGCCAAGAGTTTTATAAAATATATATCTGTGGTACCGGAAGCAAGAATTGGAAGGCAGTTAGGCGTTATCTCCATGCATGATGTTACGGAAGGCGGAGTTTTCGGCGCCTTATGGGAACTGGGGGAAGCTTCTGGTGTGGGCCTTGAAGTTGATTTAAAGAAGATACCGATTAAACAGGAAACAATCGAATTATGCGAATTTTATGATCTGAATCCATATCAGCTGATTTCCAGCGGTTCCATGCTGATGGTAACAGAAAAAGGCAACGAACTGGCAGAGGCCCTTAAGGAAAATAATATACCGGCTGTCGTAATCGGCCGTATTATTGCCGGCAATGACCGGGTTATAAAAAACCAGGATGAAAAAAGGTTTTTAACACCTCCCCAATGTGACGAACTGTATAAGGTGAATATCCAGTCTTGACTTTATCGGATTAGAATGTTATACCTTATTAATATATAATACAGATTCTGGATTGGCTGACAATCAGCCGGATTCAGCAGATGGGTTTCTCAAAAGAACATGTTGGATTAATTATTCAATCATCGGCACAGTCCGGGGTTCCCGATTATTAATGACGAAAATAATAATAGAAAGGAAATAGGAATATGAAGGAAAAAATATTAGCTGCTATTGATAAAAACAGCAAACTAACTCCAAAAGACCTGGCGGCCATGTTAGGAAGTACCGAGGAAGAAATAGCAGCCCTGATAAAGGAAATGGAAGACGAAACCATAATCTGTGGATATCCAACTTTAATTAACTGGGATAAAACAGAAAGTGAAAAAGTAACCGCCTTAATCGAAGTAAAGGTTACACCTCAGCGTGGCCAGGGATTTGATAAAATAGCGGAAAGAATCTATAAGTTTGATGAGGTGGAATCTGTATATCTTATGTCCGGAGGGTTTGATCTCACTGTAATTATTGAAGGCAAAAGCATGCGGGAAGTGGCTAATTTTGTATCCAGCAAATTAGCACCGATGGAAGCGGTACTTAGCACTGCTACTCATTTCGTATTAAAGAAATACAAGGAACACGGTCTGCCTTTGGTACACGAATCCGAGAATGAAAGGATGATGATTACACCGTGAGAAACCCGTTATCAAAAGCAGTAATGGATATTGAGCCTTCCGGTATAAGAAAGTTTTTCGATATTGTGAATGAAATGAAAGATGCCATATCCTTAGGGGTAGGTGAACCTGATTTTGACACGCCCTGGCACATACGGGAAGAGGGCATTTACTCTTTGGAAAAGGGGAGAACCTTTTATACTTCCAATGCAGGTTTAAAGGAACTGAAGGTAGAAATCTGCAAATATTTAAAAAGAGCTTTTGACTTAAATTATGTTCCCGATAATGAAACGATTGTAACAGTTGGCGGCAGTGAAGCCATTGATATAGCACTTCGCGCCATGATCGATCCGGATGACGAAGTTTTAATTCCCCAGCCCAGTTATGTTTCTTATTTACCCTGCGTAACCCTGGCAGGGGGAAAGCCGGTAATTATCGAATTAAAAGAGGAAAATCAGTTCCGGCTGACAAAAGAAGATGTTCTTTCTGCTATTACGGAAAAGACAAAAGTCCTTATTATGCCATTTCCCAACAATCCTACGGGGGCTATTATGGAATATGAGGACTTAATGGATATTGCCAATGTGGTAAAGGAAAAGGATTTGTTTGTTTTGTCCGATGAGATTTATTCGGAACTGACCTATGGGAAAAAACATGTTTCCATTGCCGGTTTACCCGGTATGAAAGAAAGAACCATTCTGATTAACGGTTTTTCCAAATCCTATGCCATGACAGGCTGGAGATTGGGTTATGCGGTTGGACCTAAAAATATAATTGAGCAAATGATTAAAATACATCAGTTTGCCATTATGTGTGCCCCTACCACCAGTCAGTATGCGGCCGTTGAGGCTTTAAGAAACGGTGATAACGATATAGAAAACATGCGGAATGCCTATGACCAGCGAAGAAGGTACTTAGTCCATGAATTAAGGAGAATAGGCCTGGAATGTTTTGAGCCTTACGGAGCTTTTTACGTATTTCCGTCTATTAAAAGTTTGGGAATGACTTCGGATGAGTTTGCCACCATGCTGTTAAAAGAAGAAAAAGTGGCTGTGGTACCGGGAACAGCCTTTGGAAAATGTGGGGAAGGATTTTTAAGATTGTCTTATGCTTCTTCCATTGAGAATATAAAAACAGCCATGGAACGAATGGAACGCTTTGTTCGTAAATACAGAGGATATTAGTATGTTAAATTATTAATTATTGTTGTATATTTTGTCGAACATATGATAAAATTGACATATGGTTTTTTGGAATTGTAATTTTTGTTTTACGTAGGAGGATAATTTATGTCAGGATTAAACGCAGAGCACATTAATCCTTTTTTAATAGCAGCTACGAAAATATTGAAGGATATGTGCTTTGTTGATGCAAAAATCGGAAAACCATATATTAAGAATGCAGATTTTACAGAGAATACTCTGGTTATTATCATTGGAATAACCGGTGAGATACGTGGCCAGGTTATGATTGCATTTCCTGACTATGTGGCATGTGATATAGCATCCAAAATGATGATGATGCCTGTGACACAACTGGACGAATTGTCAACCAGTGCTGTGTGCGAACTAGGAAATATGATTATGGGTAATACGGCGACGATTTTATCAACAAAAGGAATCGGAATCGATATAACTCCGCCTTCCATCTGTTCAGGAAACGTTTCTTTTTCCCAGCTCTATTCTCAAAATATCTGTGTTCCATTGCAATACGATAATGATAAAATTATCGAAATAAATATAGCGGTAATGAATTAATGTGACCAACTGATTAACCAATTTTAACTGATGGTTTGTCAGTTGGCTTTCAACTTGTGTATTCAGTATAATGCATTAATGTTAATATACATATGAACTTATTTTAATTTGGATAATGATATGGAGTCTTTAATATGAATATTGTATTATTAGAACCTGAAATTCCGGCTAATACCGGTAATATTGGCAGAACATGCGTAGCTACCGGAACGAAGCTGCATCTTATAGAACCCTTGGGATTTAAACTGGACGAGAAAAATTTAAAAAGAGCCGGATTGGATTACTGGAAAGATTTGGACCTTGCTGTTTATCCTAACTTCGAAGATTTCTTAAGTAAAAATCCAGGTGCTAAGATATACATGGCAACCACAAAAGCTTTAAAAGTTTATACGGAAGTGGAATACGAACCGGACTGTTTTATTATGTTTGGTAAGGAAAGTGCCGGAATTCCGGAAGAGATTCTCTTGCAGCATAAGGATACGGCAATACGGATACCAATGCTTGGAGAAACCCGGTCCTTAAATCTGTCCAACTCGGTAGCTATTGTCCTGTACGAAGCTTTGCGACAAAATAACTTTATGGGGTTAAAAAGAACCGGCCAGTTGCATCATCATACCTGGGATGAGAGTATTTAAAAGGAAAAAGTTGACAAAACAGGGCTTGCCGGATAAAATAATAATAGAAGGACAGAAAGGAGGATGTTATGAAAGAAAGAACCAATTGTGAATATTGTGTATACTATTCCTATGATGAAGACTATAATTGCTACGCAGTGGAATGTATACTTTATGAAATCCTAGTGATTTGTCAGTAAACAAAGATTTATATATTTCAATTGTATCAAATGCAGAATCACCTAAAAATATTTTTGGACTTATCAAAGGATGTTTTTTGAAAAAGTCAGTAAGAACAGGGTGCGACGTTTACTTAGATGAAGACGAAATGGGAAAATTCTTATCTAGATCCTTTGATAACTGTCCGTATTTTAAGTTTGGCGATGAGTATAAGGTAGTTCGAAAACAGATGTGACTAATCAATAGAATAGGGCTGCTGCATAATGTATGGTGTTATTATATTCCTCCGACAATCCCTACATTATGCGGCAGCCTACTTTTTCAGGTGTCTTTTCAAATATCTTTTTTAATTACCCGCAAAATTTTTAGAATATCTTTTTTAAGTATCCATAAGGCTAATAGAATATCTTTTTTAAGTATCCATAAGGCTAATATCCATAAGGCTGCCTGAAAGGGCTTTTTTAGCCCAGGTTCATTTGCCTGTTTCAAATTCGAATAATATTTTTCTTAAATTTTTATATAAGGAAACCTTCTGTTCTAGGCAGAGAAAAGATAAACTCTGTTCCCACACCTTCCGTACTGATAACATTAATATTTTCATTATGGGCTGTGATAATTTCTTTTGCAATGGAAAGGCCAAGGCCGGTGCCTTTTTTGTCCTTGCCTCTGGAAGCGTCGGTTTTATAAAACCGGTCCCAAATTTTTTTGATGCTGTCTTTTGGAATCCCAATACCATTGTCTTTTACGGAAACAAATACCTTATCGCCTTTTTCAACCGTAGAAATTTTAATAGAGGAATTGTTGTGGCTGAATTTAATGGCATTATCCAAAAGATTATAAAGTACCTGCTGTATTTTGTCCATATCGGCATCCACAAAGGTTTCTTTTGATGAAAATATCAGGTTGAGAGTAATCTTTTTCTTGGTACAGGCACCTTCAAAACTTTCGGCTGTTTTTTTGATAACACTGTTAATGTCAAAGGATACGATATCCAGTATGGTTCCGTGATTATCAAAACTGTTCAGGGCCAAAAGATTGTTGGTAAGTTTATTGAGCCGTTCCGTTTCAAAAAGGATTATGCCTAAGTACTTGTCCTTCATTTCGTAAGGAATGGTTCCGTCTAACATGGCTTCGGCATAACCCTTAATGGAAGTTAAGGGTGAACGAAAATCATGGGAAATATTTGCCACGAACTTCTTTTGGTAATCGTCCAGGTTTTTCATTTCCCCTGCCATGTAGGAAATAGAATTGGCTAAGTCTTTAAACTCATCCTTCCTTTTTAGCTTAAGGGGATAAGAGTAATTGCCTTTGGTATATTCCAAGGCAGCTTTATTAAGCTTTCCTAAGGGCAGTATAGTCTGATAGTAAAGATAGGCAAAAATCAGGAATAAAAAAGCCAAAAAAATGATAAAACATGTGTTGATAATATCCATTACCCGTGTACATTGGTTTTTAATTGCCTGCAGGGGGGAAAGCATAACGATATAGCCCTGAACCTTGTATTTGTAGATTACCTTGTATACCACGCTGATCATTGGTTCTGACAGGACCCCTTTCATAACGGTCCGGTTATGAAAGGTAGCACTTAAAAAATTCGGGTCAATATCCAGCACATTAATGGGTTTGTCACTGTCTGAATCAGCTTTTGTATCCGATATGACTTCCCCGCTGGTATTGACAATCCAGATACGGGCATTAAAAAGAGAACCTATCGCTTTTATCTGGGTGGTAAGATAATTTAAGGACAATTCATCGTTATAGAAGCTGGTCATATAATCTGAAGAAATGGACGCAGCTTCGTTATACAGCTGTGATTTTTTATCTTTCAAAAGTTTATGTTCATAACGGTCGGCAGCATAAGTGTTCAGCAGTATGAACATAAATACTGCCGAGAATATGTAACAAATTAATAACTTGGTTCTTAAGGTGTGTTTCATACTGCCTCCCACTAATTTTTAAATTACTTTTTAACTTCAAATTTATACCCGATGCCCCATACGGTTGCTAAGCTCCATGAGGCATGGTCTTTAATCTTTTCACGCAGTCTTTTAATATGGACATCCACTGTCCTGGTATCACCGATATATTCATAACCCCAGATGTGATCAAGAAGCTGTTCTCTGGTAAATACCTGGTTCGGATGGGATGCCAGAAAGTAAAACAGTTCCAGCTCTTTCGGTGGCATTTCTATGGTATTACCGTAATATATAACGGAATAATTGGACTGGTTTATAATCAAATCCGGATAGGCAACATATTCGCCGGTCTGATCGGAAGCCGGGGTTTCCGGCTGATTTGCCACCACCGGATGAAAACGGCGAAGCACCGCTTTAACCCTGGCAACCAGTTCTTTGGAATCAAAAGGTTTTATGATATAATCATCTGCACCTAATTCCAGACCTAACACTTTATCAAAAATCTCGCCTTTGGCGGAAAGCATAATGATGGGAACATTGGAGGTTTTGCGGATTTCCCGGCAAACTTCGTAACCGTCAATTCCCGGCAACATCAGGTCAAGTAAAATCAGATTTGGCTGATAGGTTGCAAATTTGGATATAGCTTCTTCCCCATCATGTACCATAAGGGTATCAAAACATTCTTTTGTCAGGTAAAGGGAAATCAGTTCGGCTATATTTACGTCATCATCAACGATTAATATTTTCTGTTTCGTAGCCATATTGCCTCCTTATTATTGAACAAACTCAACAATGGTTACACCGTGTCCTCCCTCTCCGAAGCCTCCTTCACGGAAGGATTTGACATACTTGGTCTTTTTTAAGAAGGATTGTACTGCTTTTTTTAGCGCTCCGGTACCAAGCCCGTGAATAATACGGACCTGGGGCAGGTGGGACAGATACGCATCATCTAAGTATTTATCCAGAATGGGAAGGGCCTCATCTACTGTTTTCCCGATTAAATTTAATTCGGGGCTAATGGTGGCCGTTTTAGTCATTTTAATTTTGCCGCTTCCGGTTTTGCTTATATTAGGACCGGTAATTACAGGTTCATCAATTAATTCCAAATCATTTATATTGACCAGAGATCTTAAGATACCCATCTGGACATACAGGTCCCCCCTGGCATTGGGCAGACTGCTTACGGTACCTTTTAAACCAAGGCTTATGACATTTACGGCATCTCCTAATTTTAATTCCTTAGGGTCAGCCGGTTTTTTTGCCTTTTTCTTGTTATTTAAGGCAAGGCCGGATTCAGTTTGTGATAATTTTTCCCGTAAAGCCGCGCGTTCTGCCTCCATATCTTTTCGGATACCGCCTTCTGTGCTCCATTTGTTGAAATTTTTAATGGAACGGTCGGCAAAATCCTTGGCATCCTGTAGTATTTTTCGGGCTTCTTCTTTTGCTTCTGCTAACATCTTTTCCCTGGAGTTTTCAAGCCGCTCATTTTTTTCTTCCAGGCGGCGGCGCAGTTCTTCTACTTCTTTGCGGGCCTTGCTTATTTCTGACTGCTCCTTTTCCATGGCTGTGCGCCTTCTTTCCAGGTCACTGATTAAGTCTTCAAAACTCTTATTCTGGACTCCGATTCTTTTCCTTGCATCCTCGATAATGTAATCCGGCAAACCTAATTTTTTCGAGATAGCAAAAGCATTACTTTTGCCGGGAATACCAATTAACAGCCGGTAAGTAGGCCGCAAGGTTTCCACGTCGAACTCACAGCAGGCATTGCTTACGCCTTCGGTGGAAAGGGCATAGATTTTTAATTCGCTGTAATGAGTGGTAGCCATAGTGGTAACTTTTCTTCTGTGAAGATCAGAAAGAATGGCCATAGCAAGAGCCGCACCTTCCGTAGGGTCAGTTCCCGCACCTAATTCGTCAAAGAGAACCAGGGATTTATAATTGGCTTTCTCCAGAATAGATATGGTATTGGTCATATGGGAGGAGAAAGTACTTAAACTTTGCTCAATGCTTTGCTCATCGCCAATGTCCGCATATACTTCTTCAAATACCGCCAGTTCCGAGCCGTCAAAAGCCGGTATATGCAAACCTGCCTGGCCTAACAGTGTAAAAAGCCCCACCGTTTTTAAGGAAACAGTTTTTCCCCCGGTATTAGGACCGGTAATGATAAGCAGGGTAAAATCCTTTCCAAGAGTTATGTCGATAGGCACTACTGTTTTGGGATCAATTAAAGGGTGTCTTCCTTTTTTTATATTAATTATGCCTTTGTCATTAAAGACAGGTTCTGTTCCTTTCATTTGTTTTGACAGAGCGGCTTTGGCAAAAATAAAATCAAGACGGGCCATAATTTTTAAATTATTGGCCAGTTTGTCTGCCTCAAGGCTAGCCAGCCTGCTTAATTCGGCAAGGATTTTTTCAATTTCCTCCTGTTCCCGGATTTTAAGTTCTTTTAAATCGTTGTTTAATTTCACCACTGCCATAGGTTCCACAAATAGTGTGGAACCGGATGAGGACTGATCGTGAATCATACCCGGAAACTGGTTGCGGTATTCTTGCTTAATGGGTAAACAGTACCTGTCATTTCGTATGGTAATAATGTTTTCCTGCAAGATGTTTCGGGTGCTGGAGGAATTAACAATAGATATTAACTGCTCATGAATTCTGTCATTGGTTATTTTCATGGAACGGCGGATATTTTTTAAAGCGGGACTGGCATCGTCAGCAATTTCTTCTTCACTGATGATGCACCGTTTTATTTCGTTATTTAAGGGAGTTAATGGCTCTAAGGATGCGAACATTTCATCCAGGGAATCCCCTGCGCCATCTTCCTTGTCTTTTGTTCCGTAAGATTTAATTCTTAGGGCGGCGTCAAGGACAGAACTAATCTGCAGCAGTTCTGCGGCACTTAAGTTGGAACCGACCTCAAGCCTTTTAATGGAACCGCGGATATCGTGAATGCCGTAAAAGCCTAAACTTCCCTTCCGAAAAATTCTGGACAGGGCATCGCTGGTTTCCTTTTGCCTTTGTCGGATTTCATTTATATCATCACTGGGAACCAGTGAGGCACATAATTCTTTTCCTAAGCTGGAACCGGCCAGAGCCGTTAATTTATCTATAATTTTATCATATTCTAATTTTTTCAAAGCTTTTTCATTCATAAGCTTCCTCCATAATAATATATTGCCAAATATTGAGAATTGTATATAATATCTATAGAAAACCTAAATTGCAATGTTTTTCATTAGGATTACAGTTTTGCTAAATGATATATTTGGCAGAATACATGGATTTTAGCTTTGACTAACCCTGTTGTAAATCTGCCAGACGGTAACTTTCTAATTTACTATTTTACCTTATTTTTGCTAAAAATAAAACCTTATTTTGAAAATACATATACAAATCCCCTTTTGTTTACAAATCATTCATATAATGTTCACAAGTGCGTGTTAAAATAAGCATACGGATTGTCCTAAAGGAGAAAAGCAATGTCAAATGATAACAGCAATAAGGATGAGAAAACATATTCTTTTATACAGGAACAAATCGTGTCCAAAAAGAAGTTTAAGCTTAGAAGAATGTTCTACTCCGTAACATGGACGATAGTACTGGCATGCATATTCGGTATAGTGGCAGGAACAGTATTTTGCATATCCGAACCTGCTATCAATCGGATATTGGGAAAACCTCAGAACAAAAAAACAGTAGAGTTTCCGGCCACAACTGATGAAACGATAGATTCAACGGAAGAAACGAAAGAACAGACAAGTGAGGCCAAAAATAATACAGAAAACGGTACTGTAAATACAAATACAGCAGATAACAGTAAAGATGAAAAAGCGGATGAAACCGCAAAAAAGCCGGATACCCTGGTAATAGAGAAATATATTAAGGGCAATGTCCAGGATTTAAATAATATATATTTGGAATTACGAGAGATTGCCCAGGAGGTGGATAAATCCATCCTGAATGTAACCAGCATAAGCAGTGGAGTCGATATGCTGATGAACAATGAATACGAGGCTGACAAAATATCTTCCGGTCTGGTGGTTGCAAATAACGGGGAAGAACTGTTTATATTGGTTAGTTATGACAGGGTTCAGGATGCGAAGACCATTCAGGTGGAATTAACGGACTCCATTAGCGTTAAAGCCAAATTACAGGATTATGACAGTGACTTGAATCTGGCAATTCTGTCTGTCAGTTTAAAAAACATTCCTGATTTGGTTTTAGAAAGTATAAAACCTGCCAATTTGGGCGATTCCTATTCCCTTACTGTTGGTACGCCTATCCTTGCCCTGGGTAGTCCCAATGGCTATGTTGATTCCGTAGAATTTGGAATGATAAATGGAAAAGGAAGCGTCAAATATATAACGGATAATAAAATCGAGCTGTTTAATACGGATATATGGGATAATGATAACAGTGACGGCGTTATAGTAAATCTTCGGGGCGAGGTTATTGGCATTATAACACAGAAATTAAAAGATGAATATAATGGCAATGTAAATACAGCAATTGGCATCAGCCAGATAAAGGATATTATAGAAAGTATGGTAAATAAACGGGACAGAAGTTACTTTGGTATTAAAGGGGCGGATATGAATGAAGCTGCCTTAACTCAGGCCGGTGTGGAAAACGGTATATGCGTAATCGAAGTGGAATCAAATTCCCCCGCTTTGGCAGCCGGACTGCAAAACGGTGATATTATCACACAGATTAATGATACTAAGATTCTGTCGGTAAAAACTTTTTACAGTATTGTATCCAGCAGTGCGCCAAAAGACATAATGAAGGTTACAATTATGCGAAACGAAAATGATACGTTTAACCAAATGGAATTGGAAGTTACCCTTGGCAAAAAGGGCGGAAAATAAACGGATTCCCTTTCAGGATTAACAAGTGAAATAAAAAAGCTTGCCTGGAAGGGTTTTTTGTTGAAGCTTTTCGACGAATGCAGGTTGAAAAGAGCAGGATCCTAAGGTATAATAGGTGAGACGAAAAAATCCGGTGTGAACGGGATATTCGGAAATTAAATGGAATTAAATAGAGTTGGAAAGGGCCAGGTATCTGAATGAGATATATTGGAGAACTTAGGGAAGGAGAGATGGTTTCCGAAACTTATCTCTGCAAATCAAAACAAACATTAAAAACAAAAGCAGGAAAGAATTATTATTCTTTAATATTACAGGATAAATCAGGCACATTGGATGCCAAGATATGGGAACTGTCTGCCGGCATTGACCATTTTGAAGCCATGGAATATATCCGGGTTGATGGTCAGGTAATCAGTTTCCAGGGGACCTTGCAGTTAAACGTAAAGAGGGTCAGAAGAAGCCAGGAAGGCGAATATGATCCGGCGGATTTTGTCCCCACGACCACCAAAAACATTGATGAAATGTTTAACGAAATACTTAAATTTATCGGTTCGGTACAGCAGCCCTATTTAAAAAAGCTGCTGGAGAGTTTTTTTGTGGAGGATAAAAACTTTGTGGAACAGTTTAAAAAACATTCCGCCGCAAAAAGCGTCCATCACAGTTTTGTGGGAGGATTACTGGAACATACGTTAAGTGTGGTAAAGCTGTGTGATTTTTATGCCGGCAATTACCCTATCATTAACAGAGACTTACTGATTACGGCTGCCATTTTCCATGATATAGGGAAAATGGAGGAATTATCTTCGTTTCCGGAAAATGATTATACGGATGATGGACAGTTATTGGGACATATTTATATTGGCACGGAAATTATCGGTGCCAAAATCAGAACTATACCGAATTTTCCTCCTCAGTTAGCATCCCAATTAAAACACTGTATTTTGGCCCATCACGGTGAGCTGGAGTATGGTTCTCCCAAAAAGCCTGCTCTTATCGAAGCATTGGCTTTAAATTTTGCCGATAACACAGACGCAAAACTGCAAACCATGTCAGAGATCATAAAAAGCGGAGACGAAAAAATGACCTGGTTAGGCCTAAGCCGCTTATTTGATACTAATATCAGGAGAACCACCATTTCATAAGCCGCTTTGTTAAAAGTCGGGGGTTAATGCAGAAAAAGAATTGACTAAAATATAGACCGCCGAAAGTTTCCGGTTTATTTCTGAAAAGATCAGAGTAAGTCTGGAAGCATATGGCGGTCTGTTTTTTCATAAGAAAAGGATAAGATATTTAAAGAATAATGTAAAATTATAAGATAAAACTTTAAAGGCAATCATAAAATAGGAAAATGGCCATACCGGAAATGGATGGTTACGGGAAAAGGTAAGCATATAAGCTGAAAGATGGCCCATATAAAAGAAGGAAAGTCCATATGAAAGAAGGGAAGAAAATGTTACTGAATAAAAATGATGAAGTCATAATCGACATTGACGATATCGGTTCGGAAGGCGAAGGTATCGGAAAATACGAAGGATATACCTTGTTTGTAAAGAATGCCTTGCCAGGGGATAAAGTAAGAGTAAAGGCTATGAAATTAAAAAAATCCTATGGATATGCCAGGTTAATGGAAATCATAGAAGCATCTTCCTACCGTGTTCAGCCAAAATGCAGCATTGCAGACAAATGCGGCGGATGCAGTCTGCAGCACTTAGATTATTTAAAACAGCTCCAATATAAGCAGGATAAGGTAAAGAACTGTCTTATAAGAATCGGAGGATTTAAAGAAGATATTCCTATGGAACCTATCATTGGCATGGATGAAGCCTATTACTACCGAAATAAAGCCCAGTTTCCAATAGGAAGAAACAAAGAGGGCAAGTTAGTAATGGGGTTTTATGCCGGCAGAACCCACTCCATTATTGATACGGACCACTGCTGCATTCAGGCAAAGGAAAACGATATTATTCTTGAAACGGTACGAAGCTTTCTGGAAGAATATCAAATCAGCACCTATAATGAAGTATCTCATGAGGGACTGGTTCGCCACCTGCTTACCAGGACCGGATTTACAACCGGAGAGATTATGGTCTGTCTTATTATTAACGGTGATGATCTTCCCAAAAAGGATATATTGGTGGAAAGACTTGCAAAAATTCCTGGCATGAAAAGTATCAGTTTAAATATAAATAAGGAAAAAACCAATGTAATACTTGGAGATAAGGTTAAAACTCTATGGGGACAGGCCTATATAACAGATTATATCAGAGATATTAAGTATCAGATATCCCCCCTGTCCTTTTATCAGGTAAATCCAAAGCAAACAAAAGTATTGTATGAAACAGCCCTGTCC
>JBKEEJ010000001.1:0-187500 GCA_047777345.1 Lachnoclostridium sp.
GACCAGGACAGCGAAGAATATAAGGTGTTTGCAGACAACGGTAAACAAGTGTCTGTCACTTCATTTGCCGGTATTTACGATATGATAAACGGACTTGTTGTAGTGGGAAATGATGATTATAAAAAAGGTGTTTTAAGAAAAGACGGAAAAATGCTTTTGGATACCAAATATGACGAAATATATCTGGGTGACGGAGAATACATAGCTGCATATGAAGACGATACAGATTCCCTGATAAAAAAGGTGACCGTATTTGACAATCAGGGGAATATTATTTCAGCCAAGGAATATGAAGGTCTTAAAGTATTGCTAAGCGGTTTTTACAATGGGGTAGCCATGTTGGGCGGTTGGTATGATTATGCCGTCGGAACGGACCAAAATATAATCTTTGATATCGTTGGGACCGACTATTCAAATGATACCTTGGGATTTAACAGTGAATTATATCCGAACGGTTATTTTTCCCATTATAATTATAAAAAAGATAATGGTGAAATCACCCTGTTTAATTCCAGGGCAGAAAAAATAGCCAATGCTGCATACATGGGTATAGATTATGCAAACGGCAAATTTATTATAGAAGACAATGGCAGCGGAAAAAAGCGCTTAATCGATGATAAAGGCAATGAGATTATAAAGGAATATGACAGTTTGACCAGCCATTATGACGGCAAATATTACATAGCATCAGATGAGGAAGGATGTGACCTTTATGACGCCAATGGATTATTACTATATGATGATGCAGCAGAGATTGAAAGCATTGGCAGTGAGATGTTTCGCTGTGAAAGGGATAACGGAACAACCATTGTAAACGGGCAGAGCGGAGAATGTTTTTCCCTGGCTCAGGAAGAAGATATTGTGTCTTATTATAGTGATGGGTATGCAATAAAATATACAGATTATTCAGATAAATATCGGGATCTTTCAGAGAACGGAGAAACAGAAGAACCATATTTTAAGATAGAAATAATCGATAAAAAGGGAAAAGTAAAATATAAGCTGGATTTGTCTGGTAAAGATTTTTATGACTATGATAATTTCATCATATTGAAAAAAGGAATTTATTCCTATGAGTATAATGGAAAGTGCTATATAAAGACGTGGTAGGGGAAGAGGAAAAAACATTGCAGGAAAGTATAAATGAGTGTAATACACTATTAAAGTACAGGATGCCGTAAAAAATCCGAAGCCGTTCAAGGAACAATGCGAAACACAATGCCTTTATTTAAAAATCTGGTAATTTATTGATACCATTATTCTGTATAATACCATAACTTCCTAGCTGCCGGAATTTGCCGGAGGCCTTTATATTTAAGCTTTGCTTTAACTTATAGCTGATTATTGATTAATTTTTTGTATAATAAAAATTTAAACAATTCCGTAATACTAATATTTTGTGAATGAATATCTGGTATATAATCTGGATTAGTTAATAGAGGAGGATAACTTTAAATGGAGGGTAATAGACATCGTAACTTAACCAGAATTTTATTTGCAGTATATATTTTAATGTTAGTATGGATTCTTTTATTTAAAATGAGTTTTTCCATGGATGAACTATATAAAAACAGAAGCATTAATATCATCCCCTTTATGAGTTCGGTTATAGCTAATGGGAGAGTAGATATTAGCGAGATTATCAATAATATAGTTGTATTTATACCTGTTGGAAATTTATGTATGTATGTTGAAAAAAGACTGGTCTGTTCTTAAACAAATATCAGTAGGATTTTTTATTAGTTTAGGTATAGAAGTTTTACAGTTTGTTTTCGCTATAGGTGCGACTGATATAACAGATCTTACAGGCAATACTTTCGGCGGGATAGTAGGGATTGGAGTTTTTTATTTATTATCAAAGGTATTTAAGAATAAAACCAATGATATAATTAATATACTTGCGCTAATTTCTACTATTATTTATAGCTCTTATATCTGTTTTATTGCTTGTAAATAAATAGTCCTGTTGTAATATACGTTTGATGTTAGTATATAAGTGTGGACACGGAAAGTTTAACACGTTAAAATATTTATAAGAAAGGTGTGTTAAACAATGTCCAGAAACGGTACCCGTTATTCGGAAGAATTCAAACAACAGATAGTAGATTTATATAATTCAGGTAGCACAGTCAGTCACCTGAATCGTGAGTATGGTGTTTCTAATGTAACGATTTATAAGTGGATCAAAGAACTTTCTCCAGTCAAAATATCCGAAAAGGAAGAAATGACTTCTAAAGATTTCGAAAAAATGAAAAAGCGTATTGCTGAACTTGAAATGGAGAATGAAATATTAAAAAAAGCTACCGCCATATTCGCAAGAAAACGATAGAAGAAATCGTTACCTTCATCGAAAAATATAAATCAATATATACCGTAAAACTTATATGCAAAGCCTTAAAATTTCCTAGAAGTACTTATTATAAGGCTTTAATTCGAGTACCTTCAAAACGCCAGCAAGAAGCGGAAAGGTTAAAAGCTGTAATTAAAAAGATTTGGGTTGAAAGCAAATCTCGTTATGGTGCTCCTAAAATTCATCGTCTTTTAACGGATAAAGGTGAAATAATTAGCCTAAAACGTGTCCAACGCTACATGAAAGATATGGGTATTCAATCTATAGTTGTAAAGAAGTTTCGTTATCATTCAGAAAAATCAAGTCCGGAGGAAAGAGAAAATATCTTGGACCGTGATTTTAGTACTACTAGTATTAATCAAAAATGGTGTACTGATATAACCTATATCTACACAATAAAAGATGGCTGGACATATCTTGCATCCGTCATGGACCTTTACAGTAAGAAAATCATTGGTTATGCGTATCATACTTCCATGACAGCTGAACTAGCAATTAAAGCTGTTGAAAACGCCTGTTTAAACGTTAAAAAAACAGAAGGCATAATTCTGCATAGTGATTTAGGTAGTCAATATACAAGTCAGAAATTTGAAAACTACCTTGCAACAAAACATATGATTCATTCCTTTAGTAGAAAGGGAAATCCATATTAGTCCTGTTGTAATATACGTTAGCTATTAATTAATATACGTTAAATAATTATATAAAAGATAAATTAGTTTATAATCTTAAACTATTACCAGTAAAGACCAGTGATTTCACTGGTCTTTTAAATTAATATTATATCTTTTCCTGTAAAGTTTTTTACAAAATATAACACAAAAATAAAAATCATTACTATTATTGATAAATATTATCAAGTGATAATCCTATTTTTTTTTACAGTAATTTCATATAAAAGTTATCACAAAATCCGTTATGGGGTTGATATACCTGTTATAAAACCTTAATATATGCAGTAAATCTCAGATTTGATTTTCACAGATATTAATTCTTACCAAAAAAATGTAATTAAAAATGAAAAATTTGCTTGACAGATTTACAAGTCTATTGTATTATAATATCAGTAATAATTACTATTATCAATTACTACATACTTTTCAAATTACATATTCGATTAGCAGGTTAACCTGGTTATCAATTTACTTAGTTATTAATTAAAATAAAATATATTATATGGAGGTATAAAATTATGTCATTAGTTGGAACAGAAGTAAAACCATTTAAGGCACAGGCTTACCACAACGGAAAATTTGTAGAAGTTACAGAAGCTGATTTTAAGGGTAAGTGGAGCATCGTATGCTTCTATCCTGCAGATTTCACATTTGTATGCCCTACAGAATTAGAAGACTTGCAGAACAATTACGAAACCTTTAAGCAACTGGGAGCAGAAGTATATTCTGTATCCACCGATACTCATTACGTTCATAAGGCATGGCATGACCATTCCCAGGCTATCAGCAAGATAACTTATTATATGATTGGAGATCCTTCTCACACACTTTGCCGCAATTTTGACGTACTGATTGAAGAAGACGGAACTGCAGACCGTGGTACATTCTTAATTGACCCGGACGGTGTTATCCAGGCAGTGGAAATCAATGCAGGAAATATTGGCCGTGATGCCAACACTATGATCAATAAGCTAAAAGCCGCACAGTATGTAAGGAATAATCCGAATGAAGTTTGCCCGGCTAAATGGAAGGAAGGAGAAGCAACATTAAAGCCAAGTTTGGACTTAGTAGGTAAAATCTAAGGAGCGGATACTATGATACTGGATACTGAAATAAGGAATCAACTGATTGAATATCTAAAACTTCTGGAAAATGATATACTAATCAAGGTCAGCCCTGGATCCGGCAGTATCTCAGATGATATGGTTGCTTTAATTGACGAGCTAGCCGCTCTGTCGCCCAAAATTAAGACAGAGCCGGCTAGGCTTTTAAGAACGCCGAGTTTTAGCATTAACCGTATTGGTGAAGATACCGGTGTTACTTTTGCGGGAGTCCCTTTAGGGCATGAATTTACCTCACTTGTTCTGGCCCTGCTACAGGTAAGCGGAAGACCGCCCAAGGTTGAGAGTAAAATAATTGATCAGATAAAGAAACTTAAAGGAGAATACCATTTTGAGACTTATGTCAGCTTAAGCTGCCATAATTGTCCGGATGTTGTGCAGGCCCTTAACCTTATGAGTGTTTTGAATCCATCCGTAACTCACACAATGATCGATGGGGCAGCTTTTAAGGATGAGGCAGAAAGCAAAAATATTATGGCTGTTCCAACGGTTTACTTAAATGGTGAAGTGTTTGGCAGCGGTCGTATGAGTCTTGAAGAAATTCTTGAAAAATTAGGCAGCGGACCTGATGTTTCAGAGTTTGAAAATAAAGAACCTTATGACGTTCTTATCGTCGGCGGAGGCCCGGCAGGAGCCAGCGCAGCTATTTATGCGGCCAGAAAAGGCATACGAACCGGTATTGTTGCACAAAATTTTGGCGGTCAGGTAAGAGAAACACTTGGAATTGAAAATCTTATCAGTGTTGATTACGCACAAGGGCCTGAGTTTGCACAAACCTTGGAACAGAATGTAAGAAAATACAATGTGGATATTATGACTTCACAGCGAGCCAAACGCTTAGAAAGAAAAGACCTTATTGAGGTGGAATTAGAAAACGGCGCCATTTTAAAAAGCAAGGCTGCTATTATATCAACGGGTGCCCGCTGGAGAAATGTGGGGGTGCCCGGGGAGAAAGAGTTTAAGAATAAGGGAGTTGCCTATTGTCCTCACTGCGACGGGCCCTTATTTAAAGATAAGCATGTGGCGGTAATTGGGGGCGGTAATTCCGGCATCGAAGCCGCAATAGACCTTGCAGGAATTGCAAGCCATGTTACGGTACTTGAATTTATGCCTGATTTAAAAGCTGACGCCGTATTGCAAAAACGCCTTTACAGCTTGCCGAATGTGACAGTTTTAAAAAATGTCCAGACGAAAGAAATAACCGGAACAGATAAGGTAAATGGTATTACTTACGAAGATCGTGATACGAAAGAAGTTCGTCATATTGAATTAGACGGAGTATTTGTTCAGATTGGACTTGTGCCCAATACAGACTGGTTAGGTGATACGGTTGAGCGAAACCGTATCGGCGAGATTATTGTTGACGAGCATAATGCTACCAGCTTGCCGGGTGTGTTTGCAGCCGGTGACTGTACCAACAGCACATATAAGCAGATTATCATCGCTATGGGCTCCGGTGCCAATGCTGCCTTAAGTGCATTTGACTATTTAATCAGAAATTAATAAAAACTGTTTCCTTCCAATTTAGAATAGGTTGGAAACAGTTTTTTGTTTTTATTCTGAAAGCTTTGCCGCACTATAATGGGTGCGGTTTAGATTTATTATAGAATCATTTTATTCCTTGGAGGCATACATAAGTATTTGCTCTTTTGTGGCCTGGGATTTTGGTATGTCACATACCAGTCTTCCGGAATTCATAACTAAAATTCGGTCGCACATTCCCATGATTTCATCAATGTCCGATGAGATAAAAATAATGGAGGCTCCTTTTCTTACCATATCTACCATGCAGTTATAAATATCCGTTTTGGAGGCAATGTCCACACCCCGGGTAGGTTCATCCATAATGTAGATTTTTAACCGGCTCATCATCCATCTGGCGATTGCCATTTTTTGCTGATTTCCGCCACTGTATGTATTTACCATATCATCTGCCCTGCCCGGTTTAATACTGAGCTTTTCCACATAAGTTGCTGCAACGTCATGAAGAATATAGGGGTCAATAACCATGTGTTGAACAAAGCGTTTTAAAGAAGACACGGAAACATTATTCTGCAGATTCATACTTCCAAAGACAGAATTGTTAATCCGGTCTTCCGGTATCAGCCCAATACCTGCTTTGATGGCATCAAAAGGCTCTTTAATGGTAACCGGCTTACCATTTACTTCAATATGTCCACCAGTGGGCTTCGTTACTCCAAAAATACATTTGGCAAGAATGGAGCGGCCTGATCCTACCAAACCGGTGACGCCCAGTATTTCCGATTTCTTTAATTCAAAGTTAATATCAGATAGTACATTGCCAAAGGACAAATTTTTTACTGCAAGGACAGTTTTTCCCAAAGTAAGATCCAGTTTGGGATAGCGCTTTTGCACATTGGTCCTTGCCATTAATCGGATAATTTCGTCTGTGGAAATTTCCTTTACATTTTTCGTTCCTACCACTTTTCCCCTGTATATAACCGTGACACAGTCTGCAATTCGCTTTATTTCATCCAGAGAGTGAGTGACATAAAGAATTGCCTTGTTTTTTGATTTCAGCTCTGTGACCATACGGAATAAAATTTCCTTTTCCATAATGGAAAACATGGAAGACGGTTCGTCAAAAATAAGGATTTTCGCATCGGAAATATAAGCTTTGATCATTTCAATCAGGTGCTTTTGGGCAAAGCCCAGGGAACCTGCCAGCTCAGTGGGTTTTATGGAAATATTGAATGACGCAAATAATTTCTGGCAGTCAGAAAAAAGCTTGTCAAAGTCAACACGCCGCAACAGGCCGCCTTTTAAGGACAGTTTATCGGTATATATATTTTCTGCCACAGTCAGATTAGGGTATAGGGTTAATTCCTGCAAAACGGAATGGATGCCGATTTTTTTTGCTTCGTATACGGAATTAAGGTTAATTTCCTCGCCATCCAGATAGATGTGCCCGCTGTCTTTTTTGTAGATTCCATTTATCACATTAATAATAGTGGATTTGCCGGAACCATTTTCGCCGATTAACGCGTGGACTTCCCCATAGTATAAGTCCAGATTAATACCGCTTAATGCAAAATCTTCGCTTATATTTTTATTAATATCTTTTAGCAGCAATGCCGGTGTACTCATATGAACCTCCCCGGAATCCTGTAACAGGTATAAATGGGTAAGTTTGAGTCAAATCAAACTTTGCCTTCAAAGGCATCTATGGATGTAAACAGCTGAATATTGCTGTTAAACAGTAAGTTCTTGTATTCGTCCTTAATTCGGGAATTTGTTATCATTAAATCGGCAATCTGGTTGGCCTTGCCTACCCGGTAAAAAGAATTTTTTTCAAAAGCATCTGCAGTAAGCACAAGGATTTTCTCGCTGGCATTTACAGCTGCTTCCTGAATAAGGGAAGCCATATCGATACTGGATACGGTCAAATTCAGATCACTGGATATGCCGTCGATTTCTATAAATAATTTGGATACATAAAATTGCTTTAGGTTATTATTTGTAAGAGTGCCAAATACCGCATTGTAGCGGTAATCAATATCTCCCCCAAGTAAGACAACCTTTACGGATTTATTGGAAGCTAATTCGCAGGCAATGGTAATATCATTGGTTAAAACGGTGATATTGTTTTTATTCCCTAATTTTTTGGCTATATACAGGTTAATCAGACCATTGGTCAGCATAATAATATCGCCGTCTTTAATTAATTGCACCGCTATTTCCGCGATTTCCTGATAATCCTTGGGATTATGCCCTTCCAAAAGGGGGGTTTTTTCGTCTTCCTTGTTGTTTAATACGGCGCCTCCGTGGGTTCTGGTAAGAAAACCTTCTGATTCCAGTTTCTCAAGGTCCCTTCGAATGGTAACTTCAGAAACATTGAGCATAGAACTTAAGGTACTGACTTCGGCCTGTTGATTATTGAGTATATAATTTTTGATAATGCGTATTCGTTCAATTGCAAACATAGGTGCACTTCCTTATAACAGGCTAAATTCTGTGTGTTTGAGTATAATGAAAAATTTCGTATTTCTCTAATTTCGTATTTTTCTATTTAAATAAAGTATAAACGATTCACATCAGAAAATCAATAGAAAACCAATAATAACAAAATGAAATAAATCGTTCAAAACTAATATTATTTCATCGTAATATATATGGATATTATGCATAATATTTTTAAAAATAAGTAACTTTTATTGGTAAATATTATTGACAAATTTTGTATTATATGATATGATTCAATCACAGAAACGTAAACAAACGAACATAAACGAAACAATATTCGAACAAAGACATAAAAATTCGTTTGTTTATTTTCTAAAAACAGTAAAAGGAGAGAGTATTAAAATGAAACTGAAAAGGTGGATTGCATTAGGGTTAGCGGGCTTAATGATTTTTTCTCTTACCGGATGCGCAAAAGGGAACAATGATAAGTTAGTCGGTGTGGCTATGCCGACAAAATCGTCCCAGCGCTGGATTCAGGATGGAGACAATATGAAAAAACTTCTGGAGGAAAAAGGCTACAAGGTTGACCTTCAATATGGGGAAGATAACGTTGATAATCAGGTAGCCCAGATTGAAAACATGATTTCAAAAGGCGCCAAGGTCCTTGTTATTGCATCCATTGATGGGGAAGCATTAACCGATGTGCTGAAAAAAGCCGCAGATGCGGGAATTCAGGTTATTGCTTATGACAGGCTGATTCGAAACTCGGATAATGTATCCTATTATGCTACATTCGACAATTATAAAGTTGGGGTTTTACAGGCTGAGTCCATTGTAAAGGGTCTGGATTTGGAAAATCAGGCAGGACCCTTTAATATCGAGCTATTCGGAGGGTCTCCTGATGATAACAATGCTTATTTCTTCTATGACGGAGCCATGTCCATTCTTCAGCCTTACATTGATCAGGGTAAACTTATTGTAAAAAGCGGACAGATGGGTATGGATAAAGTATCGACCCTTCGCTGGGACGGTGCCACGGCTCAGGCAAGAATGGATAATATATTAAGTGCTTATTATACTTCCGACCGGGTTCATGCGGTATTATCCCCTTATGACGGTATTTCAATCGGTGTAATTTCCTCATTAAAGAGTATCGGTTACGGTTCTTCCGATATGCCTATGCCCATTGTTTCCGGTCAGGATGCGGAGATTCCTTCGATAAAATCCATTATCGCAGGGGAACAGTATTCTACTATTTTTAAAGATACAAGGGTTTTGGCAGAGAAATGCGTAAAAATGGTAGATGCCATATTTAACGGAACGGAACCGGAAATTAACGATACCACAACTTATGATAACGGTGTGAAAGTTGTTCCGTCCTATCTTTGCGAACCTGTTCCGGTAGATAAAACAAATTACAAGGAAGTGTTAATCGATTCCGGTTATTATACGGAAGCCGACTTGCAGTAATAAAAGTTTGCAAGCTTTGCCAGAAAGCTTTTGTGTACATATTTTAAGGAAAACAGATTTTATTTACGTGCAGGAACCTGCAGTAATGATGTGGCTTCTTAGCAGGGGCCTGCACAATTTTGTATAAGGAGCTAAAATTATGTCTGATTATTTATTGGAAATGAAGAATATCACAAAGACATTTGGCAGCTTAAAAGCATTGGACCGTGTTAACTTAAAGGTAAGAAAGGGTCAGATACATGCGCTGGTAGGGGAAAATGGCGCTGGTAAATCCACACTGATGAATGTGTTAAGCGGGGTATATCCCCATGGCTCCTATACCGGTGAAATTCTGTTTGACGGTGAAATTTGCAGTTTCAAATCCATTAAGGGCAGTGAAAAGAAGGGAATTGTAATTATACATCAGGAATTGGCTTTAATCCCCTACCTGTCTATTGCGGAAAATGTTTTTTTAGGGAACGAACAGGCAAAAGCCGGTGTCATTGACTGGGATAAAACCATACATAATACAAAACATTTGCTTAAAAAGGTCCGTTTAACGGAAAATCCCAACACGCTGGTTAACAATATCGGTGTGGGAAAACAGCAGCTTGTGGAAATTGCCAGAGCCCTTGCCAAAGAGGTCAGGCTATTGATTCTGGATGAACCTACGGCGGCCCTTAATGACGATGACAGCGAAAATTTACTGAATTTATTACTGGAGTTAAAAGAGCAGGGAGTTACCTCCATTATTATTTCCCATAAATTAAATGAAGTAAATAAAATTGCTGATGAGATTACGGTATTAAGAGACGGTAAGACCATACAGACTTTGGTAAAAGGCAGGGATGAAATTACAGAAGATATTATTATAAAGGGTATGGTGGGCCGTGATTTAAAAAGCCGGTTTCCAAGCCGCAAACCCAAAATAGGTCAAGTTGTTTTTGAAATAAAAGACTGGACAGTGTATCATCCCCAGAATAGTGACAGAATTGTAATTAATCGCGTTAATTTTCATTTAAAAAGCGGAGAAATTGTTGGCTTAGCCGGTCTTATGGGAGCAGGCCGTACCGAACTTGCCATGAGTATTTTTGGCAAGTCTTACGGACAGAAAATTACCGGCAGTCTGAAAATAAATGGAAAAGATATGAATCTGGATACGGTCAGCAAAGCCATTGAAAATGGCATTGCCTATGTTACCGAAGACAGGAAAAATTACGGACTTGTGTTAATTGACAGTATTAAAAACAATATCACCCTTTCCAACTTAAAGAAATTAAGCAAAAATTACGTAATAAATCCCCATGAAGAAATTGTGGTCTCGGAAGAGTACCGTAAAAAATTTGATATTAAATCCTCCAGTATACTGCATAAAACCGGTAATTTAAGCGGCGGTAATCAGCAAAAAGTTGTCTTAAGCAAATGGATTTTTACGGATCCTCAAATCCTCATATTGGATGAACCAACCAGAGGCATCGATGTGGGTGCCAAATATGAAATCTATACCATTATTAATCAGTTGGCGGATGAAGGAAAATCCATACTCCTGATTTCCTCTGAAATGCCGGAACTGTTAGGCATGTGCGACCGAATTTATGTGATGAACGAAGGTGAAATTGCCGGTGAACTCTCAAGAGAGGAAGCTTCACAGGAGAGCATTATGAGATGCATTATGCGTCATAACAAGGAGGTAAAGAAATGAATTTATCAACGTTTAAGACCATTATCAGAAACAATATCCGTGAATATGCCATGGTTCTGGCGCTGATTGTAATCATGATTCTATTTCAGATTCTGACGGGCGGCGTTCTCTTTATGCCTTTAAATATTACCAATATTATACTGCAAAACAGTTATGTATTAATACTGGCAGTGGGAATGCTTTTGGTTATATTAACGGGTAATGTGGATTTGTCGGTAGGATCCGTTGCGGCATTTATTGGTGCTGTTGCGGCCGTATTTATGGTAAATTATAATATGGCGGTGATTCTTGCGGTACCATTATGCCTTTTAATCGGAGCCCTTGTGGGGGCCTGGCAGGGTTACTGGATTGCCTACCGAAAGATCCCGGCTTTTATCGTTACTCTTGCCGGTATGTTAGTATTTCGGGGATTAACTATGGTAATTTTAAAAGGTCAAACTATAGCTCCCTTCGCAGAGTCCTTTCAGGTTATAGCCAATGGATTTTTACCCGAATCTTTAAAAATTGGAAGTCTCAATTTAATTGCCATAGTGATTGGAATATTGCTTTCTTTATTATATATTTATCTGGAATTAAGGAGCTTAAGAAATAAGAAAAAATACAATTTTGAAGTGATTCCTTTCGGGTTTACGGTTGCCAAAATGGCAATTGTCGTTATTTCTATTAATCTTTTGACATACAGCCTGGCGGCGTATAAAGGGATACCTCTTGTCCTGATTTTAATCGTCAGTTTAATTGCCATTTATTCTTTTATTACCCAAAAAACCATTTTAGGAAGGCATATTTATGCCCTTGGGGGAAATGAAAAGGCCGCAAGGCTGTCCGGAATAAAAATAAAACAAGTAAAGTTTTTTGTATTTGTCAATATGGGAGTTTTGGCGGCCTTAGCCGGACTGGTAGTTGCCGGCCGTTTAAATGCCGCAACCCCAAAAGCCGGAACCAATTTCGAACTGGATGCCATTGCCGCTTGCTTTATTGGCGGAGCTTCCGCTTCCGGCGGTATCGGTAAAATTGTGGGAGCCATTATTGGGGCCTTGTTTATGGGCGTTCTTAATAACGGTATGTCCATTAAAGGGGTTGGCATTGACTGGCAGCAGGCAATTAAAGGTATGGTTCTTTTGGGGGCAGTTGCCTTTGATGTTTATAATAAATCCAAAAACGCATCCGAATAATCAACTGTAAGCATATAAGTTGTGATAATTTATACCCTGGGCTGTTGCATTGTGCCTGCCATGCACAATACAACAGCCTTTATTTTGAGCATACTTTATTTGAGTGTTATAAGGCTTTGCTATATAGATTATAAAAAGGTTTGTTGGCATTTTTTACAGATTGAAAACAGGTTATGGAATGATAAAATGTTTTATGTAAACTTTTTATGTAAACTATTAATTGCAAGTACTATTTGTGCTAATTCTTTGCCGGAATAAAAGGAATTTAACCTGACATTAACTTAATGCGGTTAGCATGGATAACTTGTTTTATGGAAAATTTAAGGAGATAAAATATGAACCGAAGAGCAAAATACCTTATTGGAGCCGGAATATTTGCCGTTTTGCTGCTGACGGCAAGAAATCTTAGGGCAGATGCTTATGTAGGCAGCATTTTTTCATATACTTATGAAAATCAGACTCTAACCTATAAAGTATTAAGCGAGCCGACGGAGACAGAAAACGGGACGGCTGCGGTAATTTATGATAAAGAAGGAACGGAAAAGTTAAAAGGGGATGTGGTTATACCACCTGCAGTGAAAAATAAAAATATGCCGTATGATGTAATCCAGGTTGAAGGGGATGCATTTACGGACGCCGTTAACATAACAAGCGTAAATATTCCTGCCAAAGTAAATTTTATCGGGGCCTATGCCTTTAATAACTGCAGCAGCCTGGTTAGCATTAACATACCGAAGGGAATTACCGGCATTGAAAACGGCACATTTTATGGCTGTAAAAACCTTGAAAACATATCCCTTCCGGATCAGATAACATATATCGGAAGATCCGCGTTTACGGAATGTGAGAAACTTACTTCCCTTACCCTTCCGGCAGGGGTAAAAAGTATCGGAACAAGTGCCTTTGCGGACTGTACTGGCCTTATTTCCATAAACATACCCGAAGGGGTACCGGCCATAGAAGATAAAACATTTCAAAATTGTTTTAATTTAACCGAAGCTGTATTACCGGAGAGTATAACCCGTATCGGAAGTTATGCTTTTTATAATTGCGGCAGTTTAAAAGTTATTCATTTGTCGGATGAAATAACAGCCATTGGGCAATACGCTTTTTATTCCTGTACCGGTTTAACCAGTATTAAAATTCCTGCCAAGGTTACGAAGATTGAAAACCGTACCTTTCTTAACTGTACCGGCCTTACTAAAATTCGGATTCCGGATAACGTTACGTCTATCGGAGATTTTGCCTTTTATAACAACAGCAGTTTAATCAGTCTGAAACTTCCCGGGAATCTTACCACCATAGGTATGTTTGCCTTTACCATGTGTGATAATTTAAGGCCCTTAACCATACCGGCCAGTGTGACCAAAATTGGGGAAGGAAAATATCCTTATACCGGTGTTTGGGTATATAGGAATTCTTATGCGGAGGATTATTTTGCGAAAAATTATCCCGAATATTATCAGATTATAAATCTTCCCTTAGAAGAAATGTTTTTTGAGGAACAGGTAATGAATATTGAAATTGGCGATACGGACAAATTAAAGCCTGTGTTTTATCCTGCCTTTTCTTCAGATATTCGAGGCACCATTCAGTGGACTAGTTCTGATGCCCAGGCAGTATCGGTGGACAGCAATGGTAATATTAAAGGAATAGCAAAAGGGGAAGCGGATATTACCGCAACCATGGGAAATTTTAAAGCGACCGTTCATATTATTGCAGGTGGAGAAACCATAAATCCAACGGATATAAAATTATCCGACAGTTACATGAAGCTAAAAAAAGGAGATTCAGCCAGACTTTCGGTAACTTTTACACCGGCACAAGCCACAAATCAATCGGTTAAGTGGATATCTTCCGATACTTCCGTTGTTACTGTGGATAAAGGGGTCATTTATGCAAAAGGAGTGGGAAAGGCTATAGTAAGGGCAGTTTCCGGTTCCCTTTCTGCGGAAAGCGAAATAACTGTTTATAATCCCTTAAAAGAAATTTACTCCGACTATGACGTAATTAATCTGAACAAAGGGGAAAGCAGAAAGATAGCCATATCCTTTGACCCGGTTGACACAACGGACAGTAAAACAATATTCTGGAGCAGCTCTGATACTTCCGTTGTCACTGTGGAGGATGGAAACATAAAAGCAATTAAGCCAGGCAAGGCAACGGTAACCGCTTCCGTTGGCACATTTACTCATAATATTCCGGTACAGGTTTTTGTTCCTGCCAAATCGGTGTCATTTTCCCAGACGGCAATTTCTTTCACTTCGGGACAGAAGGCATCCTGTAACCTAATTATATTGCCGGAAGATACGACGGATCCTTTGACAATTACCTCTCTAGACCCGGAAGTGTCCACTTATGAGGATGGTATGATTATAGCGAAAAAAAGGGGACAAACAACTATTAAAGCAGTAAGCGGCTCCTTATCCGCATCTTTGCAGGTTACCGTTGTTTCGGACATAAAAGCCATTGCACTGAATAAAAAAAATTTAAACCTTTATTTTGGCCAGAGCGAAACCCTGACGGTTACTTTTACGCCGGCACAAGTTTTTGATGATAAGACAATTACCTGGTCCAGCAGTAACCGGGATGTGGTTTCTGTGGATTCAAAGGGTAAGCTAAAGACAACGGGTATCGGTACCGCAACGGTTACCGCCATGGCCGGTGACAAGAAAAAGGCAGCCGCCACGGTAACCATAAAGCTAGCCCTGCCCCTTTCTTTTCAAGCTGTATCCGGAGGGGTAAACAGTAATAAAATTACCTGGAAAACCGTAAGCGGCGCTTCCGGTTATCAGCTGTACCGTGCGGATTCCAAAACGGGTACTTATACTTTAATTAAGGATACCGGGAGCAAGGCTTTTACCGATAAGGGACTGGTTACCGGAAAAACTTATTACTATAAGGTGAGGGCTTACAGGCAGCAGGGGACGAAAAAAGTATATGGAAGTTTTACTGATGTTGTTGCGGCTAAGCCTGTTCCTCCGGTGCCTTCCAATGTTAAACTTATAAAGGTAAGTTCCGGAAGGATAAGTTTTACATGGAATAAGGTAAGTTCTGTCTCAGGCTATGAAGTATACAGGTCCTCATCCAAGACCAGGACATTTGGCAAGGTAAAAACCACTGCCTCCCTGTATTTTATAAATTACGGACTGACTAAGGAAAGAACCTATTATTATAAGGTCCGGGCTTATAAAATAGTAGGAGGTAAAAAAGTATATGGTAATTTTACGAAAGTTTTTTCTGTGAAAATATAGTTGTGGCAATTTGCAACGAGTAAGAAAGTTAAAAAAAATAGTTCAAATTCATTATTAAAGATATGGAAAAGTGTGTTATAATATATTTGGTGATTGTTAGGCATATGTCATGTATGTGGGTATAAGGAGTAGCAATGGACAGGAAAGAAAAAGCATTATTGGTTTTGGCGGTTGCATTTTTATTCAGTATTATACTGATTGGTTGCGGAGGCAAAAAATCGGCATTAAATAATACAACTTGGACTATATCAGGTGCTAAGGCTGATTCCGGAATTGAAGTTACCGCTGACACTTTAAAGGTAATTGGTGTAGATGACTTTAAGTTTGTATTTAAAAAAGGCGGAAAAGTAATCGTTACCTGTGCGGGCGAAGTGGAAAAAGGCACCTGGAAAGAGGAAGATAATGTAGTTGACATCAAGATGGATGATGAATCCGTAACCGCTAATATTGAGGGGGATAAGCTGTTTTTTTCTCAGGACGGAATAACTGTATTTTTTGACAGGCAAGGATAAGCATGCAATCACTATTTATATTTATATGAAGATGAGGGATAATTATACAGACCAAAGTATCATGACTGATGCTTTGGTCTGAATTTTTATTATCATAAAAAAATTTTTTCACTCCGTAAAATTAAGTAAAAAAGTAAAAGAAAATGTTGAAATTACAAGCATAATAAAGTAAAATTATGGTTGAGCAGGGCCAAAGGGCAACAGTTTTTTTCTGCTGCCATTTTTTATTTGTAATAAATATTCTTATTAGCGTTTATTTAAAGTTGGATGAAAAAATATACAGAAAGGAGCCACAGATATTCATTCAACTATTTATTGTGGCATTGCCGTTAAAGACGGTGAAGGTGATAGATATGGATTATATTAATGAGGTATTAGAACAAGTAATCAAAAAAAATCCTGGAGAAAATGAATTTCATCAGGCTGTGAAAGAGGTATTGGAATCTCTTCGTCCAGTTGTGGAAGCCAATGAAGAAAGGTACAGGAAAGAAGCATTGCTAGAAAGGCTGGTAGAACCTGACCGGCAGATAAAGTTTCGGGTTCCCTGGGTGGACGATAAGGGAAATGTACAGGTAAATGTGGGATACCGTGTACAGTTTAACAATGCTATCGGACCCTATAAGGGGCGGATTAAGATTTCATCCTTCCGTAAATATGGGAATTATTAAATTCCTGGGCTTTGAACAAATCTTTAAAAATTCATTAACCGGTCTTCCTATTGGCGGAGCCAAAGGTGGTTCGGACTTCGATCCTAAGGGTAAGTCCGACCGTGAGGTAATGGCTTTTTGCAAAAGCTTTATGACAGAATTATATAAGTATATCGGTGCGGATGTGGATGTTCCTGCCGGTGACATTGGTACCGGAGCCAGAGAAATCGGATATTTATTTGGCCAGTATAAAAGAATCAAAGGTACCTATGAAGGCGTATTAACTGGAAAAGGATTAACCTATGGCGGCTCTTTAGTCAGAAAAGAAGCTACCGGTTATGGCCTTTTGTATCTGACCGAAGAAATGCTTAAGGCAAACGGACATGATATTGCCGGTAAAAAAGTTGCAATTTCCGGTGCAGGAAATGTGGCTATTTATGCCGCAGAAAAGGCAACACAGCTTGGAGCTACAGTTATAACCGTAAGTGATTCCAACGGATTTGTTTATGATCCGGAAGGCATTGATTTAAAGGCATTAAAGGAAATAAAAGAAGTCAGAAGGGAAAGACTTACCGAATATACCAAATACAGACCCAATGCTGTTTATACGGCAGGCAGGGGAGTATGGAATGTTAAATGTGACATTGCCCTGCCTTGCGCTACCCAGAATGAACTGTTGCTGGATGATGCCAAAGCCTTGGTTGCAAATGGCTGCATAGCTGTTGCGGAAGGCGCCAATATGCCTACGACAATTGAAGCAACCAAGTATCTGCAGGAGCACGGTGTTTTATTTGCCCCTGGAAAAGCTGCCAATGCAGGCGGTGTTGCAACTTCTGCACTGGAGATGACCCAGAACAGCGAAAGATTAAGCTGGACTTTTGAAGAAGTTGACAAAAAATTAAAAGATATTATGACTAATATCTTTAAGAATATGTCCGATGCTGCAAAGCAGTATAACGCAGAGGGCAATTATGTACTTGGGGCCAATATTGCAGGATTCTTAAAAGTAGCGGATGCTATGTTGGCACAGGGAATCTAAGTTTTCAGACTTTCGCATTACTTTATACAGTTTAGACGCAGAAATTGGGACAGGCATGAACAGAAAAGAGGCCTGCCCCAATTTCTGCGATATAAACAAATAATGGATAAGTCTTAATTCATAAGAAAATTCCTGCCTGGGGTAAGATACCGGACAGTTCAGAGTAAATGGCACCTAGAAGACAGAGGACCAGCAAAAGCCTGAAAGCCAGGGGAAAAAGACTGAAATCAGAATGAACTAATATGACAAGTCCTTAGATTGCATATTGAAATATAGAAATGTGTTTACATACAAAAGGGGAATGATGCAAAGTAAAAGCCTGGATTATGACTTGCCGTAATACATAATCTTTAAACTTTCTTTGCAGTATTCCCTTTTCTTTTTACTATTAACATCCGATTATCCGATATAGGCTACCGGTATTTTTGATTTTGTCTATGTTTGTTAAAAATATCTTTAAATCCAACTCTATAAATGGTATAATGTACATCACAGTAAAATTATAAGGAATGCCAGAGCTTTTTGGAGCTAAAGCCGCCATGTGAGGTAAACAACCTTTCACATGGCAGTTATCGATACATTTAAGGAGCTAAGGACATGAAAAGGAATATTAAAGTAAAGGGAGCGCTGAAAGCATACTTACTGTGGCCAATTATGCTGTCACTGTTATTGGCATGCATGAACATCAGTATTTATTTTATTGACAGGCAAGCTGCTTTTGTTGTGTTTATTTTTCTGGTTCTGTATGTGTTAATTGCCCTGTCTTTATATTTTTTTAAAAGACCCTCTGTGATGGGAGATTTAATTCGCTTTGCCGCTGATTATGGACAGGTGCAAAAGCAATTATTGAAGGAAATGGCACTCCCTTATGCTATTTTGGATTACGAAGGAAGATTATTGTGGGGAAATAATGAGTTCCTTGATCTGATAGAATATGAAAACGAAAAAGCCGCCCGTAAGTCCATAGCAAACATATTTCCGGAAATAACGGACGATGTGCTGCCTAAAGATATGCAGGATAAGGTCGTTAGAGTATCCAAAAATGACAATCACTATAAAATTATTTTAAGAAAAATAATTGCGGTTGATTTTTCAGACAGTGCTCCTTTTGAATATCAGGAAGAGGACGGGGGTTTAAATGATGCCAACACATTAATTACCATGTATGTCTATGATGAGACGGAAATAAAAACCCTGATTAAGGAAAATCATGAACAAAAGATGATTACCGGTCTGCTGTATATTGACAATTATGAGGAAGCTTTGGAAAGTATTGATGAAGTCAGACGTTCCTTGTTAATTGCTTTGGTAGACCGTAAAATCAACAAATACATGCAGAGTATTGACGCTATTATAAAAAAGCTGGAGAAAGATAAGTATATTTTTATGTTTAAACAAAAATACTTGCCCCAGCTACAGGCAAACAGGTTCAGTATTCTTGAAGAAGTTCGTAATGTTAATATTGGTAATGAAATGGCAGTTACCATCAGTATAGGTCTGGGTGTCAATACAGAGTCTTATTTGCAGGGCTACGAATATGCCAGGGCTGCCATAGATTTGGCCCTAGGCAGAGGCGGCGATCAGGCAGTGATTAAAGATGGAGACAAACTGCTTTATTATGGCGGCAAGAGTATTCAGTTAGAAAAGAGTACCAGAGTAAAAGCCAGGGTAAAGGCCCATGCCTTAAAAGAATTTATGGAAGCCAAAGATAAAGTAGTCATTATGGGACATGCCATTGGTGATGTGGACTCTTTTGGCGCCGGAATTGGTATTTATCGTATTGCCAAAACTTTAAACAAGAAAGCTCATATAGTAATAAATGAGGTAACTACTTCTGTCCGTCCGTTAATGAACCGATTTATCAATAATCCGGATTATGAAGAAGATATGTTTTTAAGAGGGGAACAGGCCATGAGTGTGGTTGACAATAACACACTTTTGGTCATTGTGGATGTCAACAGGCCTGGTTATACGGAGTGCAGTGAATTGCTTTCCCTGACAAAAACGATCGTAATATTAGACCATCACCGTCAGACCGGTGAAAGCATTGAAAATGCGGTATTATCCTATATTGAACCATATGCTTCTTCATCCTGCGAAATGGTGGCGGAAGTTCTTCAGTATATTGGTGACGGACTTCGTCTGAAACCGGTGGAAGCAGATGCCATGTATGCCGGTATTATGATTGACACCAATATTTCTTAACCAAAACCGGCGTAAGGACTTTTGAGGCAGCCGCTTTCTTAAGAAGAAGCGGAGCAGATGTGACGCGTATCCGCAAATTTTTTCGCAGTGAAATGGATGAGTATAAAACCAAAGCTAAGGCCATTAGTTCAACAGAAATTTATCTGGACCATTTTGCCATAACCGTTTGCTCCAGCAAAGGAGTTAACAGCCCGACTGTCCTTGGAGCACAGGTAGCCAACGAGTTGTTAAATATTGCCAATATAAAGGCTACTTTTGTTTTTACGGAATTTAATGATAAAATATATTTAAGCGCCCGCTCCATTGACGAAGTAAATGTGCAGCTTGTAACGGAACGATTGGGCGGAGGGGGTCATATGAGTGTGGCCGGAGCCCAGTTTACCGGCATAACTTTAGCCGAAGCAATCGATAAGCTAAAAACCACCTTGTCTACCATGAAGGAGGAAGGGGAATTGTAATTTTATTGACCCTTTGTTAAAACAGGACATATCAGTATTTGAAAGGAGATATATATGCAGGTAATTTTATTACAGGATGTAAAATCATTAGGGAAAAAAGGTGAAATTGTTAACGTAAGTGATGGTTATGCCAGAAATTATATATTGCCGAAAAAATTAGGGCTGGAAGCCAATGCTAAAAATTTAAATGACCTGAAATTGCAAAAAGCTGCCGAAGAAAAGAGGCAGAAAGAATTACTGAAAGAAGCCCAAGAGCTTGGTAAACAACTGGAAAACAAAACACTGGAGGTTAAGATTAAAACCGGCGAAGGAGGAAGAACTTTCGGATCCATATCCTCCAAGGAAATCGCAGGGGCCTTAAAAACCCAGTACGGATTAGATATAGATAAGAAAAAGTTACAACTGCCTGAACCTTTAAAAACAATCGGAACTCATATTGTTCCCGTAAAACTTCATCCTCAGGTAACGGCAGAACTTAAGGTAAAAGTCAGTGAACAATAAAAGATATAATGTAAAAAACCCGGTACAGCTTTCTGTGAACAGCCGTTATAAAATTATTTGCAGAATGTTGTACCATAATATTGGAGGAAGGGCATATGGATGAGGCATTTATAAAAAAAGTGTTGCCCCACAGTACGGAAGCTGAACAGTCAGTCATTGGATCTATGCTTATGGATAAAGATGCCATTGTTGCGGCATCTGAAATTGTATCCGCGGAAGACTTTTATGAACATCGGTATGGCGTATTGTTTGATGCCATGCTGGAACTCTTTAATGAAGGTAAGCCGGTGGATTTAATTACTCTGCAGAATAAATTAAAGGAAAAAGATGTTCCGCCTGAACTGTGCAGTCTCGAATTTATTAGAGATTTGATTGCTTCTGTCCCAACTTCAGCCAATGTAAGGTACTACGCCAATATTGTAAAAGAAAAATCCACCCTAAGGCAGTTAATTAAGGTTTCGGAATCCATCGCCAACGAATGTTACCTGGACAAAGAAAAGGTAGAAAACATATTGGAAGATGCCGAAAAGAAAATGTTTGATATATTCCAGAAAAGGAATTCGGGCGATTTTGTAAGTATTAAGGAAATTGTATTTAAATCTTTGGAAAGTATTGAGGCAGCCGCAAGAAATAAAGGAAATGTAACCGGTATTCCCACTGGTTTTTATGACCTGGATTATAAAACAGCCGGGTTACAGCCTTCGGATTTAATTTTGATTGCTGCAAGGCCTTCCATGGGTAAAACTGCATTTGCATTAAACATAGCGGAACATGTGGTATTAAAAAGCAATATAACCACAGCCATATTCAGTTTGGAAATGTCAAAAGACCAGCTGGTAAAGCGTATTATGTCCATGCACTCCAAAGTAAATTCCCAGGCTATGCGAACCGGGGATTTAAGCGATGAGGACTGGCTGAAGTTAGTGGAGAGTGCCAGAGTTATCGGAAATTCCAATCTGATTATCGATGATACGTCCAGTATTTCGGTAAGCGAACTAAGGTCCAAGTGCCGTAAGTTTAAACTGGAACATAATTTAGGGTTGGTTATTATTGACTATTTGCAGTTAATGACAGGCAGCAGGAAAACTGAATCCAGGCAGCAGGAAATTTCGGAAATTTCCCGTTCTTTAAAAGGCCTGGCCAGAGAATTAAATGTTCCGGTTATAGCCTTGTCCCAGCTTAGCCGTGCGGTAGAGCAAAGACCGGATAAAAGGCCAATGTTGTCTGATTTAAGAGAATCCGGTGCCATTGAGCAGGATGCGGATATCGTTATGTTTTTATACCGGGATGATTATTATAATCATGATTCGGAAGAAGCCGGAATATCGGAAGTTATTATAGGCAAACAAAGAAATGGTCCCACCGGTACCGTAAAACTTGCATGGCTGGCACAATATACGAAGTTTGCTAATTTAGAAAGGCATGGAAATACCTGATTTTTTCAGGAGTTTATTCACTTGAATAGAAAGATTTTATGGTTCCACAGAAATATTTAAGGATTTATCCTTAATGTACTTTCTGTGGGATTTTTTTGTTTTAAGAACTCCCCGGATTTCCTGAAAAATAAAGACTCATTAAAGAAACCGCCGGTTATTTGGAATATCCGTATGCGGCAAATTTTCCGGAAAAACATGGAAAAAATATGCGGAACACTTGTATAATTTTAATTTTAATGTTATAATTATGCATATTAAGCTTCGGAAGGTGGAAATAAGAAAAGATAAGGGGGATTAGGGTATGGGTAATGTTCAGATACTCCTTACCATGTGTGTTTATATGGCTTTAGTAATTGCCATAGGATTATTTTTTTCAAAACGAGCCAACGAAAGTTCAGAAAATTATTTCTTAGGAGGCAGATCCTTAGGTCCCTGGGTAGCAGCAATGAGTGCGGAAGCATCGGACATGAGCGGTTGGCTTCTAATGGGGTTACCGGGCGTAGCCTATTGGATGGGAATCAGCGATGCCATCTGGACAGCTATCGGATTAATGGCAGGAACCTATATCAACTGGCTGATTGTGGCCAAGAGACTTCATGCATATTCGCTTATTGCCAATGATTCCATAACAATCCCGGATTTTTTCAGTAACCGATATAAAGAAAAGAATAAGATAATTATGACCATAGCCGCTCTTTTTATTTTGGTATTCTTTACTATTTATGCTTCCAGCTGTTTTGTAACGGTCGGAAAACTGTTTCATACCCTATTTGGACTGCCATATCAGTTAATGATGATGGCAGGAGCCCTGTTTGTAATAATTTATACTTTTCTTGGAGGTTTCCTTGCGGAAAGTGCGTCAGACTTTATGCAGGCCATTGTGATGATTGTGGCTTTGACGGTTGTATTAATTTCCTCTGTCATTTATGCGGGAGGGCCCGTTGCGGTATATGATAATTTAAAGGCGATTCCGGGCTTCTTGGATTTCTTTGGCAAAGCTACGCCGGAAGTTCAGAATGGAGTTCAGCAGTTAAGTGAAAATGGTGAACCTTTATTTGGTCAGGCAGGAGAATATGGATTTTTAACCATAATATCCACTCTTTCCTGGGGGCTTGGATATTTTGGAGTTCCTCAGGTTCTTTTAAGATTTATGGCCATAAGGAAAAATGAGGAGATTAAAAGAGCCAGAAGAATTGCAACCATCTGGTGCGGGATTTCCTTAATTTCCGCTGTATCTATCGGATTAATCGGAAGAGCGGCTTTCCCCGCAGCTCACCTTACTGCCAGCAGTGCGGAGAATATTTTTATTACTTTGGCAACCAAATTATTGCCAATTCTCGTTGCCGGCGTTGCAATGGCAGGAATTCTGGCAGCAACCATCAGCTCTTCGGATTCCTATCTTTTGATTGCATCTTCCGCCGTATCGAAAAACATATATCAGGGGCTGATTAAAAAAAATGCCACAGACAAACAGGTAATGACAGTATCCAGAGTGATTCTTTTAATTATTACTTTAGTGGGGGTAGTCATAGCCCTGGATGAAAACAGCATTATATTTGTGGTTGTATCCTTTGCCTGGGCAGGATTTGGCGCAACCTTCGGACCGTTAATGCTGTTTTCTCTTTTCTGGAAACGGACCACCAGGGAAGGGGCCATTGCTGGTATGCTGTCCGGCGGTATTATTGGTATTCTTCTGGAAGCTGGTGCTAAAACCCATGGGTGGAGTATTTGGAATCTATGAACTGTTACCCGCCTTCCTTGTTTCTTCTGTTTTTATTATTATAGTGTCCTTTTTTACGAAAGAACCGGAAGAAGAGATTCTGCAGGAATTTAGGCAGGCTAAGGAATATCAGGATTAAGAATAAGACTGGTTTTGCCAACAGAATTGATTCTTAATATTCAGAGTTAAATTCCAATAAAATTGCCGCCATGGAGTATTAAGTTGTGACAGATAAATCCTTTACAACTATAATACCGGTGGCGGCAATAATATTTTTATAAAAAGTCACACACCTTATTTATTTTTTCCAGGTGCCAGGAGCAAACAAAAGAAGCATTGGGAATATCTCCAGGCGGCCAACCAGCATATCAAACATCATAACAAATTTGGATAAATCGGAGAAGCCTCCAAAGTTACCCATGGGGCCAACGACCTCAAAACCCGGACCAACATTGTTCAGGGTTGCCGCCACAGCAGTGAAACTGCTGGTAAAATCAAAATTATCCAAAGATACAAGCAAAATGGATATGGCAAATATTGCGATATAAGTTACAAAAAATACATTAATGGAACGTAATGTTTCATGCTCAATCCGTTTGCCTTCGAATTTCAGTATTTTAATGCTTCTTTTATGAATCAGATAGGACATTTCCTTACCGATAGTCTTTATCAGGATAATGATACGGGATACTTTCATTCCGCCAGCGGTACTGCCTGCACAGGCACCGGTAAACATCAGAATCAACAGAATAAATTTTGAAAATGTGGGCCATTTATTAAAATCCACAGTGGCATATCCTGTAGTAGAGATAATTGAAGTTACCTGAAAGGCAGCATGATGGATGGAACCAAAGAAATTTTTAAAACCACCTAAATTGAAAGAAATTAGTACAATGGATGTCGAAACAATAATACAATACCATTTCAGCTCCTCACATTTGAAAGCTTCCTTAAACTTTTTATATAGGAGTAAAAAGTAAACATTAAAATTGATGCCAAATAAAAACATAAAAATTGATATGACCGTCTGCACATAATGAGAATAACTGGCTATACTGTCGTTTTTAACGGAAAATCCGCCCGTTCCGGCAGTGCCAAAGGTTATGGTCAGAGAATCAAACAAAGACATACCTCCCAGCAAAAGGAGAATGACTTGAATTATGGTCATAAACAAATAAATGGAATACAACAAGATGGCAGTTGTACGCATTCTTGGAGCCAGTTTGCCAACGGATGGTCCCGGGCTTTCTGCTCTTAAGATATGCATACTTTCTCCACCGGCCATAGGCAGAATGGCCAGGATAAATACTAATATGCCCATACCTCCGATCCAGTGGGTAAAGCTTCTCCAAAAAAGTATACAATGGGACAGAGACTCAATATCACTTAAAATACTGGAGCCGGTTGTCGTAAATCCGGAGATAACTTCAAATAAAGCATCCGGATAATGGGGAATTTCTCCGCTGATATAGGAGGGAAGTGACCCAAAGATACCCATGAAAATCCAGCCTAAGGCCACAGTAACAAAACCTTCCTTAGCAAAAAAAACTTTGTTTTTCGGTTTACGAAGAATCAAAGGTATTCCTGTCAGTAAGCAAATTCCGATGGTAGCCAGAAAGGCAAATCCGCTTTGTTCCCGATAAATAAGAGCAACGATACAGGGAAGAACCATAAAGGCAGCTTCAATGGTAATAATCCAGCCAATTATATGTAAAATAAATGATTTATTCACAATAAACCCTCCACTTCATCCCTGTTAGGCCAAAATATCTGTTAAGTCTTCCAGACCCGTATTGGTAGTTACGATAATAACGGTGTCTCCGACTTGTATGGAATCCTGACCATTTGGTATGATGATTTTTCCATTCCGGTTAATACAGCTTACCAGCAGATTCTCTTTTAATTTTAGTTTTTCTAAAGGTATACCGATAATTTTGGAAGTTGCATTAACCCGGAACTCTAAAGCCTCCACTTGATTTCCTACGATTTTATATAAAGTTTCCACACTGCTTCCTTTTGGATTCCCCATTGCCCTTACGTGTTGCACAATGCGTTCCGTTGTAATAGTCTTTGGGTCCACAATTACACCTAAAGGCATCTCCTCTATAATATCATCATAAGTTAATCTGGTTACCTTCGTAAATATTTTGGCCCGTGATTTTTTCTGGGCATACAGAGAGAGCAAAATATTTTCCTCGTCCAGGTTGGTGAGGGAAGCAAAGGCGTCCATATCTTCAATACCCTCTTCTAAAAGCACATTATTATCCGTCGCATTGGCATTGATTACTAAGGCTTCCGGAAGCATTTCACTTAATGCTTCACAGCGCTCATGATTTTGCTCAATGATTTTTACCATAACACCCATGGATATGAATTTTTTGGCAAGATATACGGATATGGTTCCTCCGCCGGCAAGCATCACATTTTTGATAGGGTGGGTGACAAATCCAGCCTTATTAAAAAAACCCGTAGCTTGCTTTGGAGAAGCCACAAAGGAAATTGTATCACCGGACTGCAGTACAAAGCTGCCGGAAGGTATATAGACGTGATTTTGACGTTCAACCGCACAGACTAATACTTTACAATGCAATTGGGACGCAATATTATATATTTTCATGTTGTCCAGAACGGAGCCTTGTGGGATCTGAAATTTCAGCAATTCAATTTTCCCCTTGGCAAAGGTATCAACTTTAATGGCAGAAGGCACTCTGATAAGTCTTGCCATATCCATGGCGGTTTCCTGTTCCGGATTAATAATCATGGATAACCCTAATTCTTCCTTTATAAAATCAATTTCATTATTGTACTGGGGATTTCTTACTCTGGCTATGGTATGGCAATTGCCGGCTTTTTTGGCAATCAGACAGCATAAGAGATTTAATTCATCTGAATTGGTAACCGCAATTAACAAGTCTGACGTTTCTATTCCGGCGGAAAGAAGAACATGATAACTGGAACCGTTTCCTACAATTCCCATGACATCTAAAGTATCCGTTATATTTTGAATTGCGGAGGCCTTATTATCAATGACCACAACGTCATGTCCCTCCCTGTCAAGTTGCTCGGCCAGGGTTGTTCCGACCTTACCGCAACCAACGATAAGTATCTTCATAAAAAAATGACATCTCCTTTACAGTATTTTCAAAGAATTTCTAAAACTAGTAACAGGGAAAATTATAATTTTTTAATATATCGTAGTAAATCATATTATAGCACAGGTTAAAAAAAAAGAAAGATTTATTTACAAACAGAGTCTTTTCTGGGGCGGAACCTGCCAGATACTAAGATCGGACAAGCCTACTTTTTGTTCTATTATAATTCCACGAATTCATTATAATATTTATACTCTCAATATTATAAAATTGCCATAAATGATTTTGAAAGTTGCTGTAGGAATATGTCAGGGCCTGGAGAGGAGGACAAGCTTTTTAAGAACCCTGTCGACAAATTAATCGGGAAAGTATTTTATGTGTATTGCATTGAATATTTGCTGTGATATAATTAAATAAGTGTAAAAAAATTACAAATTGACACAAGGAGGAGGAGTCATGAATGAAACCAGGTATATGATATCAGAGGCCTCAAAAAGAATTGATATTGAACAGCATACACTGCGATATTGGGAAGAAGAACTGGATTTACATATACGTAGAAATGAAATGGGACACAGATATTATACGGAAGAAGATATTGAAGTTTTAAAAGCGGTTAAAATTCTGAAAGAAAAAGGATACCAGCTTCGGGCAATCAAAATGTTGTTGCCGGATATTCAGAAACTGAGCAACCTGGGCAAAGAAGAAATTGATAAAATGCAGCAGGAATGGGATAAAAAATATATGGAAGACATTGTCCAGGAAAGCACTCAGGCTGCCTTATCTGTTCAAAGTAAAAGCTTATCTGAAAAAACGGAAGAATATGACCCAAAAAATACCGGAAAGTTAAGCCAATTTAAAAACCTGATGAGTAACCTTATCTCAGAAGCAATGCAGGAAAATAATGAGGTGCTTGCCGACTCCATAAGTGAACTGGTAACAAAAAGCGTAACGAAAGAAATAGAGTATCTGTTAAGAATGAAAGAAGAGAGGGAAGAAGAACGATTTAAACAGTTTGACCGGGCATTAAGAGAACTGCAGAACAGCCGGATGGAAGCCGCTGCATCCAGATCGGACCGTTTCAAAAGGAAAAAAGGAATTTTCGGAAAAGGTAAGTTATGAGAAAATACAAAAGAATCAAAAACACCAAAAAATAAGGGGCTAAGTGATGAAAAATTTCTCACAGCCCCTGTAATTTTGAATATATTAAGCTTGGATAGCCCCGGTTGGGCATGTTGCTGCACAAGCACCACACTCAATGCAGGCATCTGCATCAATTTCATAATGATTAGCGCCTTCAGAAATAGCTCCAACAGGACATTCGCTAGCGCAAGCGCCGCAGCTTATACATTCATCAGAAATTTTATATGCCATGATTATGTACCTCCTATTCATTATCTTCTTTAACATTTTAATATATAATCAGTGATAATACAAGCAAAATATAAATTATTTCATATCTCATCTGATACTATCTATCCCATAGCCCTAATTTATCGTAAAATGATTCTTAACTGTCTCAAGCCCCCACAGCAATATCTTTTTTTATCGGGTTATATTGACATCATATAAGTATGGATAAGACTAATGAATAATAATAATAAGTATTGATAACATTAAATCCTTGACGGGCAGAGAAACTTAGATTATAATTAAATGGTTCACAAAAATTGTTAATGATAATCGTTTTCTATAAATGTAAGGAGGTATATATATGGCACAGGTATCAAAAGATATGACGATTGGTGAAATTATCAGCATTGATCAGGGTATTATTCCAATTTTAATGGCTGGCGGTATGCATTGTATTGGCTGTCCTGCTTCTCAGGCAGAATCTTTGGAAGAAGCAGCAATGGTTCATGGCATGGATGTTGATGATTTAATCAGTAAAATTAATGAATACCTTAGCACAAAGTAATTTGCCCCGAATCAATAAAGCAGGTTATAAACGAGCCAAAAAACCTCCGCTAAAGGGAGTTGGCCTTAGGGATTTACGAAAACAAGTATATTTTTGACCGACTCTCTTCAGGCGGAGACAGCAAAGAAAGGACTGCACTGAAGGATAAAACCTTTGGTGCAGTCTTTCTCGTTGAATATATTATTTATATCGTGCCGACAGTATTGCTAACACCTAGAAGTCTGTTACAACTTCAAGTAACCCTGCTTGAAAGCATCTGGGAATAAGAAGAGTTTTTCCCCAACTGCAAACTTCACACGAATGTGTTTCCCAGCTTTATCGATCTTTGTAACTATACCATCACCGAAGCTCTTATGCTTAACCGCATCGCCTTCCGAAATCTCCGGTATAACAAACTCTTTCATTTCCTCATCGGCTTGCGTGCTGGTGCTATAAGGGTTCTTATGCTCGGCTACTTTCGACAGCGGAGGCTTAATTCCAAACTGCCCCGTAACATATGTTGTAGCAGATGGTTTTGGATCAGGCTTTGGCACATCTGCAACGGGCTTAACATCTTTTTCAATTGCTTCTTCGAACGCCGAGTTGATGGATTCCATTGTAGCCTGTTGATTGTAAAACAGTCTATCATATTCTTCGCGTTTGATGACGGTATCCCAGCCACCGATATCCTTTCCTTCGTGCTTGTCGATACCGGTATAGGAAAGGCTGCTGTCTTCGTAACGCTTGAACTTAAAAATGGCATCGTTCATCAGGCTTGCATTAAATACCCCAAGGCTGCAAAGAAGTTCAAAATCCTTTACGTTTAAGCCCGTTACCTTTTTAAACAATCCCGGCTCAAGCTGAGTTATAACATCTCTGAGTGACCGCTCGCGATAATCAGTGAGATACATAAATATCGGAATACGGGTAGCAAACTTGATGAGCTTTTCCTGAATCTGCTTCCGAAGAGACTTATATTCCTTTTCCTCTTCTGAGATTTCCTTTTTCTCCTTCGGAGTCATCTTCTCGGATTCTTTCTTGGCTTTCTTTACCGCTTCTGACTTGTTGATGATTGTCTGAATATCTTGATTCAACGAGCGGAAACCTTCAATGCTCATAAGAGCGTCGAGAGCTTCTTTGTTATTCATTAGGCGTTGCAGAGTGTCATTATCGACATTAACAAGTAGCGCAGATTCCCAGCGCTTTGCAAGCAAAGTAGCAGAAGTTCCGGCCATTGCGATGTCGAGAATGTCCTGCGCATTAATCTGCCGCATGGTGCTGCCGTCATAGGCCAACACCGGCAAGAAATTAATGAACTCTGCTACCTTCTTTTCGGGATTGCTTTCATCAACATTCAAACGGCAAGAGTAGTCAGCTATCTGTCGCAGCGCCCTGTCCAAAGCAAAGTCAAAGACATAGCATTCTTCTTTCATAATCAGGTCTTTACCTTCTTCATCTTTAACTACCCACGGAGATTGGACACGAAATGCTGCTTGGAAATAGGTCTCCGGGCTCTTAAGGTTACGCAGCATGAATATGCCTGTCCACGGCTTTACGGTAACACCCGTAGTTAGCTTGCCACAGGTGAGGGTGATGGTGTATGTCTCCAATGGATTTCCCATAGCGTGAAGAACAGGATAGAGGGCATCCAAGCCTATGCCGGCTTCTGTTCCGGCGCAAACGATAATTTTATATTTCTGGTTGTAATACCCGTTCTGCTTTTGCATCATCAGGTTATACATAGCCTGGCAGGATGCCACATTTGGTAAAAACCAAATTGTGTGATTCAGAACATTCAAAAGTCGTGTATCGGAGAAAGGCATTGGAGGACGCTTGTCCTGCCCGAGCTTCATATCATCAACATTGGATGGAAGATAAGAACCGCGAATCAGATCAAGCCATTTCTGCACTTCATTCTCGTAAACAAACCGCGCATCTTTGCCTTTACCCTTGGCAGAAAAGAATACATTTAAGTCGAACTCGTTAAACTCGCCTTGCATGGCAATCTGGCGAATGCTATCCGGTATCCGGTAAGTGAGCATGACCATTCTCGGCAACGATAAATAGGGATTGCCAGGGCCTTTCCAGCTTTCCTTTGCACGTTGCTCGTCAGAATATGTCCAGTTATAGATCTGATCCTCTATAAATTCGCCGCTATTAATGGCGCGGAAAGGTGTGCCGGAAAGGTATAAATAATAACCGGCTGTGATGGGAAGGAAGGTTTCGTTGTAGGCGTTATCGGCCTCATCCTTCTTGTACTTCTCTATATCAAAGTCGACTATTTCTTCCTCATCAGGATTCTCAAAGAGCTTTTTGGCATTTTCTCGCCATGCGCCAAAGTGATACTCATCAAAAATAACCAAGTCCCAGTTTTCCGCATGGATAAATTCATTCTTAGCTTTTATGCCACCATTCTCATTGGTACCCAACAAGTCTTGAAAGGAACCAAAAACAACGATAGGCTTCTTTTTATCGCACTTTGCATAGGCCTGATCGATATTGACATTATTGTTGTGTGCGTCCTTATTGGAAACAAACTGCCAGCCTTCGAAATCAATATGAGAAAGTAAATCATCTCGCCATGCGGATTCGACAGCGGGCTTAAAGGTAAGCACCAGCACGCGCTTAAAGCCCATCTTTTTTGCAAGCTGATAGGCTGCAAAGGTTTTGCCAAAACGCATTTTGGCATTCCAAAGAAATTTCGGCGCTCTGTCCGGCTCGTCGTATTTGGCCTTGGTAAAGTACTCGACCGTGCGTTTTACAGCCGCCTGCTGCTCCGGACGCATACGGAATGCAGCTGTCCGGCTGTCGGCAGTGATTTTTCCGGTTTTAAGCTCAACAATAGCCGCCTTGACATCATTTAGGGTGCAGTTGTACCACTCGTTATCGTCAGCGACTGCATTGAGCTGTCTGAAGCCTCGTCGTTCTAAGATTCGATGTATATCCTTATCAGTAAAGACAGAGCCATCCTCCCTCATGGCACTCTCTTGATAGAGAATCTTAAATGGAACAGCAGCAGTGTGCAGCTGCTCCTTGATACGGGTAGCCGCATCCCGTTCAGTATATCCGATTTTTATGTATCCCTTGTGAGAGGCCACCCCAATGAGTTCATACACATAGATGGTTGGTGTGATCGCAGGCCGTTGAACAAAGAATTCAGTTGCCACTTTCGTCACCTCCATCCATAGGCTTAATCATAGACTCAATAAAATTAATCTCATCACTAGTTAATTCATATTTTTCATAAAGTTCCTTATCGGTCCAAGGTTTTGAAAAGTCCTGCATTGGTATAAATGAAAATTTATCCTTTGATAGATTAATAGATGTAATTGATTGAAGTAATAAAAACCTAAAAAATTTTGTGCATAAATACAGATAAAAGTTTTCTGCTTCAGTCTTATTATTCGTTGGAAAAGCAATAAGATATGAATCTGTACATACTTCATTTGGAGCCAATACAAGAGCACGTGAAATAACTTTAAACATGCCACTTTTATCAGGTTCACCAGCATGTTCACTAGTAACCTTGCTAATTAAAATTTTGTATTTTTCTATATTGTCCTTACCTTGACTAATCATATCCCGACTGATGTAACCTGTACCTGCACTTGAATATACTTTTATTGCAAGCGATTGTTTCTGGCTGTCACCACGGACAGATGAAGACAAGCCAAAAGGATTTCTAGTACTAATAAACTCAGAAACTTTTTTTTCATTTTTGCTTGCAACTTTATGTATGATCGAGACAGCTTCATTGTATCTTACAAATACATCAAATTCATCCAAATCACGTACAGATGATGATTCTTTTCCATCATGAATGTTTGTGTAATAACATTTACCTGGATTGTCTCTATCCCAGAGAAAATAACATACTCCTCCGCCTAGGCTAATTCCAGAGAAGCAATCTTTCGCATTGACATAATCAACGATTCTTACTATTCGTCTGTCCGTAAGCATGTCTCTACGGAAGTCGTCTAATCCTTTACCACCTGCAAACCACCTAGAAGGAATAATCATTGTTAAGAATCTTGGATTCAATTTTTTTGCTTGTTCTACAAAAAGATTGTATATTGGTTTTGCACTTGCACCTGCGCCACCATCATTTAATTGATATGGCGGATTACTAATAATAACATCAAACTTCATATTAAAAATTTCCTCCGGCTTAAAAGTATGAATCCATTCATAAGCATGTGCTTCAAGCGTTTCGCCACGTTCCTTATCGCCCAGCACAGTTTTTTTTGATATTCCACAATAAATACATTTACCATCTTTCCATGTGTGTTTTATATTTTTAAATCTAATATTTCCTTGTGCATCATCAAAATAACTTACAGAGAACTCACTGTTTGGATATTTTGAGCAGTAAACGCTCCTGCGAGAAAGCAAGCTGGTGAGCTCTGTAATGGCAATTCCAAAGAGCTGTTTATGGAAAATGTGGTCTATACGCTCCTGTAAGTCCGGGAACTGCGGCTCCAGTCCTTTGATAAGCCTTTTGGCAATTTCCCTGAGAAAAACACCGGTTTTGCAGGCGGGATCAAGAAAGGTGGTATCGGGGTTTTGAAAGAGTTCCTGCGGCAGCATATCAAGCATAGCGTTTACTACGTCCGGCGGAGTAAAAACCTCATCGTTTGAGAGATTTGCAAGGCAGGACAGCACGTCCGGATTGTATACATTATTAAATAATCCTGTATCAGCCATTTTCCTGTATCCTCCTATAATGTGATATGCATTTCTTCAGGAACACTCCTTCATCCGAGGGCGCCTCTCTTATATCCTCATCGAGCATGAGTGATATTTGCTCAGGCTCGTCTTTTTTCTTTTTACGTTTAGGCCTTTCCTCTTCAGCAGCCAGCAGTTCGGCAAAGGTATAATCGCTGCGCTGCATCAGAGCATCGTTAAACGGAAAAGTCCATTCGGAAAAAACAATGGGTTCATTAGTATCCTTTCCATTTTCATCGACACATTTGAGCGTCAGCGCATTGCCGCAAACGATGTTACGGGAAAGAATAAACTTGGCGGCCTCGCGGGTGTCATCATTGCACTCTTTTTTACATATAGCCTTATATTCCTTATCCCACATTTCAAATAGCCGCTGCCTACATTCAATACAGTTGTCGATCAGTAAATCCACTCCATATAAGCTGCCCAGCGCCAGAAGCGAATTGCGCTCCCAATCATAAGGGCTTTTTTTATATTTTTTCCTCACAACAGCCAGTTTCCTTGAAAGTATTTCTGCAAGGAAATTTCCATTACCGCAGGCAGGCTCCAAAAATCGCGAGTCAATTCTTTCTGTTTCCTGTTTCACCAAGTCGCACATGGCTTTAACCTCGCGTTCGGCTGTAAAAACCTCGCCATGCTCAGCAACGCGCTTCTTGGATTTTACCTGTTTCGTCATTTTTTCATCTGCTCCTCGTCCGGAACAAACTCCAAAATATCATTAGGTGTACAGCACATTGCCAAACAAATGCTTTCCACTTTATCTAACGCTATATATTGGCCTGTTCTAATTTTCGTGATTATATTTGCTGATATGTTTGCTCTACGCATAAGTTCAGCATTAGATATATTTCTATCAATCATTAAGTGTTGCAACTTCTTATAACTTACAGCCATAAGCTATACCTCCAATTAAGAGAAGTTATACAAAGGATATCACATTTCTGTTAAATTTTCAATAAATACATGAATAAGTTTTATCCGAAAGCATTTACAACGTCACACACATACCCGGCATGGTAGTGAGTTTAAATTTTATTCCTTGTTTTCTACTTCCGCAGCCTTCTTCCGGGCGTAGCTCGCTCGCCTGTTTCTGCGATTCCGCTCGGCCTGGCAATCCCAACTATTACAATATAGCTGGCGGCTTGAATGCCGCACAAAGTATTTCCCGCAGGCAAGGCATGAGAGTATGGAGCCTTGCGATTCAAAATAGTTAAGATCTTCATCTACCGGTGGCGCAACATCAGCTACCATTCTGGAAAAGGTGTACCAGCAAATATCAAACACCGATTGAATGTCGGCGCCGTACATCACTTTCCCGGTTTTCTTATCCAATTTCAGTCTCATACGGAAGTCCGGGAACATATCAATCACTTGGGATATGTGTTCATTGTAATTCTCTAATATACGGGCCTTGTATTCCTCATCATCCTCGTATTGTCGGTATCTTTCAAGAAAAGCGAGACTGTCGCAAAGCCTGCCTTCATAATAAAGATTCCTTGCGCAGTCAATCTCTCCGTAGTATTTAACCCTTCTCAAGGCAAAGTAAAGCTCAAATACAGTACCCAGACTGCATAAATCCTTTATGAATTGATCTACATAGAATGTAGCATCTTTCTGAATCAAATCCATGTAAGTTATATGCGCAAACTTCTCGCTATCCAGCATTTCATAAAGACTGTCTATGTTGTAGGGATGAATATTGTTTCTACACCAATCCCAGACGGCATCTGTAATCGAAACAGTGCTGTCCGGGTTATTTAATTTTCCGTAAAGATTGCACAGGCTGACCAATAGCTCCTGTCCGGTAAGCGAATAATCTGTACCGCTTTCCGGAGCATGAAGCCCTGTGAAGATAGGTTTAATTATTTCGCCGTCATCGTCATAGTCCGGAACATACTCGGGAAATCGCACAGCCCTATATATCATCTCTCCAACGCCGCCAATTTCAACAAAGCCGAGGTTTTCTACCGGCAGTTTTTTCATGGCAATCATCCTTTGAATGTAATCGTTATTGTAAGCGATGAAAATTTAACATCACTTACATTGTATTATACAATGGCATTGAAAACAAGAACAAATTGTAAAACCACTTAAATTCCGGTTCCTTGACAACTGAATAGTCCACCCGCAAGAGATACTTTTGCAGCGTAGCCGCCACGATGGTGAAAGCCGGAGCGCTTCTGCTGCAATCGGATACGGGGAGACCACGAGCAGGTGGCTGCCTTAGGAACGGTAGCGAATGGTGGATGTGGAAACCGAAACAACTATCAAGATAAGGAGGAAAGAGTATATGGAAAAGACGACCATGAGTGTGCAGGAACTGTCGGCGCAGATGGGCATTAGTTTGCCGAAGGCCTACGAACTTGTAAAAAAGCCGGGATTTCCAGTCATACGGGTTGGTACGAGAATCCTGATTCCGGTTGAAGCTTTTAAGGAGTGGCTGGTCATAAACTCGGCGCACGAATAATGGCAGCACAAAATGCAGTGGAGAGGAGGTGGACAAGACGGCAAACGCAATGCAGGAACTGATGGATATGAAGATATGGATGCTATGGCGATGGGGAACAGATCAAAAAGGCAAGCCGACGAAGAAACCTTTTGCGGCTGGAGGTGGCCCAACCGGAACAGATGATAAATGGTCTCATACATGGGTCACATACAATGAGGCAGTAAAAGCAAAGGAGCATAATCCTGTTGCCGCCGGTATCGGTTTCAAGATACCGAAAGGCTATTACTTCATAGACATCGACCATAAAGCGATTACAGACCCGCTTGTGCAGACGATTTTAGCAAGGCATGACTCTTATGCAGAATACTCGGTCAGCGGCACAGGCATACATCAATATGGCAAATGCGACTTTACACAAATCCCTACCTACATTGATAAAAACGGGAATTTAAAACTCGATCGGCAGTTCTATACGAAAAATCCCCATAACAATTTGGAACTGTATATCGGCGGCATTACAAACCGCTTTGCCGCTTTTACCGGCAATATCATTAATGATAAGCCTCTGCGCGAATGTACCGCGGCAGTCCTTACGACGCTTGATAAAAATATGCGTCGCAAAGGAAAAGCCAAGTACAGTGCCAAACGTGACGGTGACCGCACCTATTTCGATATTGTCTGTAACTTACGCAAGCAGAAAAACGGAGAGAAATTCAAGAAGCTGTATGACGATGGAGATATCTCCGGATATGGCTCTCACTCCGAGGCTGACGCGGCGCTGTGCGCCATGATTGCATTCCGTACCGGGCCAGATCCCGCTGCTATTGATGAAATCTTCCGCAGTTCTGCCCTCTATCGCGAAAAATGGGAGCGTGACGATTACAGAGAAGCCACAATCAATGCCGGTATTAATGCCTGTCATGGCACCTTTCATAAATCCAGGATGGAGCATCCATACTTCATCAAATTTCATGAACAGACCGGTGAACCCTATGTCAGCGTTCCGCTCCTTGCAAAGTACGTACGCGAGCATCTCCGCTATGTGCTTGTAAGGGATAACGGAAAGCAGGGCCTTTTGAAATATGTCTACGAAAACGGCTGTTATCGGCTCTATGCCGACAATATGCTGATGGGCATTATCAAGCAGTACATCGCGGATTATGACGAGGAACTTGTGAGAATGGGCATCGTCAGCGAAACTTTACAGCATATCACCACTGACCTTAATTATGTTAGCCAGGAAGAGCTAAATGCCGATGAGGATTTAATCAACTTCAGGAATGGCCTGCTCCGTATCACTGCAGATAATGCCATTCTTCTACCACACTCCCCGGATATCCTCTCCACCATTCAAATTCCGTGCAACTGGGTGGGAAGGGAAACGCCTACGCCAGTCTTCGACAGGTATATGCACACCCTCACAGACGGAGACAAGGCCATAGAACACCTGCTCCTTGAGTTTATCGGTGTATGCATCTCCAACATCAAGGGATGGCGAATGAAAAAAGCGCTTTTCCTCGTAGGCGATGGCGACACCGGCAAATCTCAGCTAAAGAGTCTTGTAGAGCGGTTGCTCGGCAAGGGTAACTTCATAGGAATCGACCTTAAGGAGATTGAAGCGCGTTTCGGCACCGGCGCGATATATGGCACACGCCTTGCCGGTAGCTCGGATATGAGTTTCCTATCCGTAGATGAGTTGAAAACATTTAAGAAAATTACCGGCGGCGACAGCCTATATGCCGAGTTCAAAGGACAGCAGGCTTTTGAGTTCACCTACAACGGGCTGCTCTGGTTTTGCATGAACAGACTTCCCAAGTTTGGCGGCGATGATGGCAAATGGGTCTATGACCGCATCATGGTGGTGCGCTGTCCTAATGTCATTCCAAAGGACAAGCAGGACAAAACACTTCTTGACAAAATGTATGCCGAGCGTGATGGCATCGTCTACAAGGCTGTTAAGGCGCTGCAGACGGTTATTGCAAACGGGTACAGCTTTTCCGAGCCGGACAGTGTAAGCCTTGCAAGAGAGCAATATATGTCAGAGAACAATACTGTGATCTCCTTCTATGAGGAATGTATGTGCGAGCGGTCAGAAGGCAAGTTTAATGATTCCGCTACAACAAGCCGCATCTACGATGTTTACAGGGCATGGTGCCATGACAACAATAACGGCTTTGCCAAGACAGCCAAAGAGTTCAGAGAGACATTGGCATCCCATCTCGGCTGCACCTTTAAGGAGATGACCGTTCATACCAATAAAGGCACCTATTATAAAAACCTCACCCTCACTATTGAGGCAAAGGAGCAATACAAGAAGGCTTATGGCTATGACAGTACGGATTTTCTTGCTTAAAGTGACAGAAGTGACAGTCGAGTGACAGTTCTCACAGGCAACTGTCACCGTTAAAAAGCCCATATATCAAGGGTTTCCAGCCACAAGTGACAGTAGTGACAGTCTTTCAAACTTCTTGGCGGGAAAAATAAAGTTTGGAATTGTACAGAGAACAAGGAAAGGATTATGAGCTGTTGTGAGTATGAAATGAAAAGTTCTGTCATTTTTGTCACTTAAGCTATAAAAGCCTTGCTACGAGTCGCTTTTCAGCGTGACAGTTCATCAAAACTACTGTCACTGAACTGTCACTTCTGTCACCGGAAGTATCACTGGAGGGAGGAACAGTTATAGCGATTCAACATGACGAACGTTCAGCAATTAATCTACAGGAAATATCATCAACCGCATTTAAACATCTTAATTTTGAGGAGGGAAAAACATGAATTATCCGCTTATGAAAATGAACAAGGAAGGCACTCTGCTGCGACCGCAGCACACTTATTATTCCGATGAGTATGCCCAAGCCATGTGCGACCTGCATCTTTCCGATGTTGTCATCGAAGATGATAAAGGAAAGTTAAAATTGCGATACCGCCTCCATGCAAAGCATCCTCATACCATTGAAGGTGCTATGGCATATAACATTCTGTGTCCGAAATGCCACCACCACTTGAAACAGGTAGGAAGATCGCTCAGCTACCATGACCTCGGTCTCTATGCCTGTCCATTCTGCGATAAGATTTAAGGAGGGGAACGCCATGAATTATACTGAAGTCAGAGTATATACCGGTCAGCCGGAATACAGCAGGCACTTCTGGAATGCCATGCGCGGCCAGGAAAACGATTATTCCGGACTTTCCGAAGGCCGCAGCAGCGAGACGGGCACTTATGTCATGCCAAACGCCACAAATAACAAATATGAAGCAGCCATCATAAACGAGAGCCTGTTCCGTAAAATCGGCACAACCTTTAACGTATATGAAGGTAGTTATCACATTCTTGCAAAGGAATACGATGACCTTGCGCAGTTTGTGCCGGAAGGCGGCGCTATCCCAGTTTTTGACGGAATAAACGATTTCACTCCGTATACCGTTGAAAGCCATAAGCTCGCTGCTCTTGTAAAAATGAATTCGGACTTTGTCCGCGATGCCGCATTCGACATTGAAAGCTACCTTGTAAAGCGCCTTGCCAGGAACTTTGCCAAAGCTGAGGACAACGCCTTTATTAACGGTACCGGCGTACAGATGCCGACAGGTATCTTAAACGGTGAAAACGGCGCTGAGGTTGCCTATGCCGTTGATGAAATCACCTATGATGATATAATCCGCCTGTACTTCTCTGTGAAGCCGGAATACCGCAAAAATGCTGTATGGCTCATGAACGATAAGACAGCCCTTGCTCTTCGCACAATGAAGGATGAAGCCGGAAACTACCTCTGGCGCGACAGCGATGATACCATCCTCGGTAAAAAGGTATTTATATCAGAGTTTATGCCGGATATGGAGTCTGATTCTAAGCCTATTGCCTTCGGTGATTTCAGCTACTACTGGATCATCTGCAGAAGCCCTGTCAGCGTGAGGGCACTCTCAGAGAAGTTTGCCCTGCTCGACCAGATGGGTTACCTTGCCTTTGAATTTGTTGACGGAAAACTTATCCGCCCGGAGGCAGTGAAGGTAATTCAGGTGAATACCGAGACCAACAGTTAAAACATACGAGAAAAGGCACAGTGGAATATCCTGCTGTGCCTTTTCTCCTGAAGAAGGAACTTTCCCAAGATGAAATACACACCAAATTTATATCAATTATATGCATTTTATCCCGGTTGTTCCCTTAATACCCCGTTTGAATTTGCGTTTTTTCCTACGAAGCCCCACGCCCGTTGCACGGTCGAAAGGGTGTAAGGATTAATTACCCCCTACCCCCAAGGTCAGAAAGGAGGAGTGCCTTATGGCTGAGAAGACCATCTGCGTTACCGAAAAGGTAATCGGTGATACTCTCTACATTATAGAATCAGCAGTCAGCAGCACTGCCAAAGAAACTGCCTATGACAAGCTGAAACGCATGATACTTAACGACACAGCAAAGATTGAATTAAATAAGGCTTCTTAATCAAAATAACTTGACTTCTTCGCGGCAGTACGGGAACATAGAGTACCGCTTGAAGACTGTCGGAAAGGAGGTAAACATGATTAGCAGGCAGTCTTATACTGCTGTGAAGAATAACGATAAAATAACCGCTCTGTATTGCCGTCTTTCACGAGATGACGAACTGCAGGGTGATTCTAACAGCATTAAAAATCAGAAGACCATTTTACAGAAGTACGCTGATAACAATGGTTTTACAAACACTGAGTTCTTTGTGGATGATGGCTATAGTGGTACGAACTTCGACCGCCCGGATTGGCAGCGCCTTATCTCTCAAGTGGAAGAAGGCAGGATTGGCACAGTCATTGTCAAGGACATGAGCCGTCTCGGAAGAGATTATCTAAAGGTCGGCTACTATACCGAAGTACTCTTTCCCGCATCCGACATTCGCTTTATAGCAATAAACAATAATGTTGACAGTGCCAATCAGCAGGACAGCGATTTTACTCCGTTTCTTAATATCATCAACGAATGGTATGCCAAGGATACGAGCAAGAAGATACGCGCCGTTTTCAAGTCGAAAGGGCAGTCTGGCAAACCACTCTGCACCAATCCGCCTTACGGTTATATCAAAGACCCGGAAGACAAGACACGCTGGATAGTCGATGAAGAAGCCGCCAAAGTGGTACGCGAGGCATTCCACTTGTGTATGCAAGGGTATGGCCCTTCGCAGATAGCCAAGGAATTCACCAAGCGCAGAATTATGAATCCAACGGCTCACGCCAGGAAAAACGGAATCAATATTCCGGACAACAGAGGCCATGACGATGATTATGTCTGGCGAGGCAGCACAATAGTTCATATGCTTTCAAGGCAGGAGTATTTGGGACATACGGTTAATTTCAAAACTTACCGCAAGTCCTATAAGCAGAAAAAGCAGATGAAAAATGACCCGTCGGAGTGGATGATCTTCAAGAACACCCACGAAGCTATTATAGAGGAATCTGTATTTGAAGTTGTACAAAGAATCAGAGATGGTAGACGAAGGCTTACTCTGATGGGTGAAATGCCGCTTCTCTCCGGCATGATGTTCTGTGCAGATTGCGGGAACAAGCTGTATCAAGTGCGTGGGCGCGGTTGGGAACATGAAAAGGAGTATTTTGTTTGTGCTACCTATCGCAAGATAAAAGGTGGCTGTAGTTCTCACCAGATACGCAATGTGGTGGTAGAGGAATTACTTCTTGACGGTATTCGTAAGGTAACAGCTTTTGCTAGAAATTATGAGCAAGAATTTGTGGAATTAGTAACCAAGAAGACAAGGACAGAGCTTGATAAAAGTTTGCGTGATTGCAAACGAGAATTGGAACAGTCACAGGCTCGTATCAAAAAGTTGGATGAAATAATACAAAAGCTTTATGAGGATAATATCGAGGGTAAGATATCCGACGAGCGATTCGCCAAGATGAGCGCTAACTATGAAGCTGAACAGCATACTCTTGAAAACAGAGTAGCCGAACTACAAACCATTATGACAGAAGAAAAGGAAAGCGCTCTCAATGTTGACCACTTCCTATCTCTAGTAAGAAAGTACACCGACATAAAGGAACTCACAGCGGAAATAATCCGTGAGTTTGTTGAAAAAATCTATGTGTACAAAGCAGAGCGAATTGATGGCAAGCGAGTACAACGAATTAAAATCGTATGGAACTGCATTGGCGCATTTGAACCACCGACTTTCACATCCACCAAGAATGAAAAATCGGCATTGCCGGTAAATACATACCAAACTATGCCGATATTTTTCTAGGATTAGAAATCCCTAAGCTGAACCCTCAAAAAGCGGAGGTTTTTTATAACCGTTTTATTATGCTCTTTATAGTGAAGATAAAATCTGTATCGCTTTATTTTTTACAATGACGTCAAAATGCTCCTCATAGTAATAAGGACTTGCATAAGTTGTGCGTTCCGGTTTCCCGTATTCAGAAATTATGTTACAAATCTTATTAAACTCTTCCGGAGTGTGGTCGGACTTGGTTACAACCAAGTAATACATGGAATTAGCCGGATTTTTATATAAAGTATTATAGCCATTATAATAACCGGAAATTACTGATGCCAGTTTAGTTACTTCACTTAATGTCTTAAAGGAATATACTTTCATTAAATTAGTCTGATAGGATACACTTTTCTGATTAGCAGCTCCATCTTCATGGGATTCATCCTTATTAATGGATAAAGCCTCAGCAAGGGGTACAAAATCATCTTTGTCATCATCGTCATCAGAGGATTCATCCATTAAATCATCCATCTGTCCAAATACATTTATGACTTCATCGGCATAAGAATCGTCTGACTCGTCATCATATATCTCTTCGCCTTCATCGGTAATCGGTGAAAACTTGGAAAAACGAGTATCCAGTTCTTCCGGATCCTCAACCTTAGTTATAACTAAAACCAAACACTCAGGAGAAACCGGAATGGCTTCTATCATCAAGGGAATATCCTCAGCTTCAAAACCAAACTCATAATTTGCTTGTTGCATCATATCTCGAAATAAGGCCTTTGCTTTCTCACTTCCATAAGCGAGCTCACTAATTCGTAACTCACGATCAATTAAATCATCTCTACTTAAAGTACAACGAATCTGGCGGTCACTAATTTTCTCTATCTTCATAGAATCACATCCTTTTCTATGTGCTGGCCTGGAATATAGAATAAAAATTCCAACATATTTACCTGAAGGTATAAATATACCTTTATGCTATGCTGTAACCAAAGTATAATTTAAATGTGAAATAAAGTCAATATTATTATTTATGAAAGATTTATTAAATATTTACTTCAAATTACAAAATATGACTGGCATACTTATTAACAATTTGACAAAATATTTATTGAAAGTTTGGTAAAAGAGTCGAAAGAAAAACTGTTGTGTAAAAAAAGATACTGGTATATAATAAAAATTGGAATTACCTGGAATATAGATATTGAAAATTAGTGACATTTTCCTGGCTTATTTAATAAGGAAAGGAGAGGATGAAAGATCAGATTTGGTTTCAAAAGTATCGTCTTATAAAATCTTTAGGGCAAGGGGGGTCTGCCAAGGTTTATCTGGCAGAGCATGTCAAATTAAAAACCCTCAGGGCAATCAAGCAGATTAGTAAGGAGAATGTTCTCCATGATCAGCTGTTAAAAGAGGCCCATATTCTGAAAAGTCTAAATCATCCCTGTATACCTGTTATCTATGATTTTGAAGAGGATGAACATTACTCTTATATTATAGAACAGTATATAGAAGGAAAATCTCTGGATGTATTACGCAAGCAGCATTGTCAATTATTTCATGAAAGTCTCATTATCAATTTTGCGGTTCAAATCTGCGATTTATTCCAATATCTTTATACTCACGATAATCCTGTTTTGTATTTGGATCTGAAACCGGAAAATCTTATTATATCCGGTAAGGTGGTCAAACTGATTGATTTCGGGGCATCCGAATTGAAAAGTCAGATTAAGAACAGAAGATATTCTTTAGGAACAAAAGGTTATTCTGCCCCCGAACTATATACGAACCGAATACCGGATGAGCGGGCGGATGTATACAGCATAGGTGCCCTTATTTTTTACATGATTACAGGAAAATCATATACCAGGCAAACGGCAGGGATTTTGAAGAATGATCGGAAACATTGTTCAAAGCCGCTAGCTCATATTGTTCAAAAAAGCCTGCGTTATAATCCGGTTCTTAGGTATCCTACCGTAAAAGTTTTAAGAAAAAATTTATTAAGGGATAAGCCAGAAAGCGACGGGTAATTCTTTCGGAAGGGATTCCTTAACCATTGCCATAGCGGGTACCCAGCACAGAATCGGTGTGACTCACCTTGCGCTTTTAATTACAGCATATCTTAATGAATCCGGCAGAAAAGCATATTTTATAGAAAAGAATAATTCAAATCACATATCGGAAATCCTTAACAGATATGGGAGTATAAAGATGACAGACGGCTACTATCGGCTTTCCGGTTTAAATATTATACCAGGTTATGCTTATGCCACTTTACTTCCAAAAGACCCAGGGGTTATCATATTAGACTTTGGGTGCCTGGAAAAATGTGATATGGATGAATTTAACAAGGCGGATATCAGGCTTGTTGTTGCCGGGGCCAGGGAATGGGAACTTGGCGCCACGGAAAATTCACTTAAGAAATTAAGAGGTGAAAAGGATATAAAGTACTTATTTAATTTCGTAGACGGAAGACAGTTTAAGAGAATAGCAAAGCATATGAATCATCTTGCCTGCTATCGAATACCATATGAGCCCAATCTTTTTCATCATAAGTGGTCTGATTATTGGAGAGATTTTATAGATAACCTGATTAGTGATTAGAGCAAGGAGTAAAAATGCTAAGGACACCTATTTTAATGAAAAAGCTGGATCGGGATAAAATACGGGGAAAACTGGTTATAGGACTACTAGGTACAAACTGTGGAGCAGGCGTAACCCATTTTGGCCTGATGATGGCTCATTATTTCAGTGAATACCAGGGGCAAAAAACTGCCTTTATAGAGTGCGGATACCATAATGAACTGGAGTATCTGCAGCGGGCCCTGTTTCAGACAGAGGAGAATTCTTATAACGGGGATTTTTTCAGACTGGGGCGGATTACTTTCTATAAAAACTTAAATCTCCAAAAAATCCCGGAGGTTGTGGGCGGTTCCTATGACTGCGTTATTCTGGATTTAGGAACAGATATGGCAAAGCATAAAGGCGAGTTTTTGCGCTGTGATAAAAAAGTGGTAGTATGCAGTCTGGCAATATGGAAACAGCATGAACTGGAAAATTTTATAAATAATTCCATGCACATTCAAGACAGTAATCAATGGATTTACGTATCCCCATTTACAACCACCCGGATAAGAAAGGAGGCGGTAAAAAAGCTGGGAAGAACCATATACGGGATACCTTATGAGCCGGATCCCTTCTTTCTTTCGGAAGAAATGATTCTCTTTTTTCAAAAAATTTTATAGCTTAGGGAAAGATTAAGTAAGGACCAGATGGGAAAATGTAGTCTGCATTAGCCAAGGAAATATTCTTTTGGTCACGTTTACATATCACAAAATGGCCTTCTTATCTGAAATTTATGTAACCTGTTAACTTAGTTTGCACGAATATTTACCTGGTTATAATGGGACAGTCCGGGTTAAAATAAATGGACAAGGTCTGTCTGTTCGTATCCTCAATACATAAGACGGCATTGGTAAACATTATATTTTAATATTCTGCTTATGATAAAGATAGGCGGATAAACCGGACATACATTTTTCTATATTAGGTTTGTAAAGAGGCTGCCCCACATCTGTAAAAAGCTTTTCGTATTATGACTTACCACACACACTGGTTGAAGGACATATTACCGAATTCAGATGTGGGACAGTCTTATTTACATGCTGCTATTTGTTAATTAGGAATTCATACTGCAGCAGCCCCATAAATTGATGATGAAAAATTAAGTCGATTTTTTTAATGACGATAAGGGATTTCAATGCTATAATAATAAAGGTAATTCGGTACTCTAAAAAGAGTACCTTACATTCTATCAGGAGGAAAGTATGAGTAAGGGAAAAAGGCCGGAAATATTGGGTACAATTATAGCTTTTATTATAATATTAGTCGTTATAGGGGCAGCTGTTGTTAAGAAATATATGCCCAGTAAGGAGGTTATGGAGTTAACCGAGTATTATAAATTAGATAAAGATGAAGTCCTTATAATTATGCAGGATAAAATTTATGACCAAAAGGCTTTACTTAAAAACGGTAAGGTTTATCTGGACTATAATACGGTAACGGACATGTTAAATAAACGGTTTTACTGGGATGATAATGAAAAAATTTTAAGTTATACCACTCCTTCGGAAGTGATAAGGACAGATTTGGACAGTAATTTTTATTATGTTAACGGAGAGAAAGAGAAAACAGACTATCCTATTGTAACCATGAAAGGCAATACGGTATATATTGCCGCTAAGTTTGTCAAGCAATATTCTGACATGCACTACAAATACTATGAAAACCCAAACCGGCTTGTTATAGAATATAAATGGGGAGATTACTTGTATTCTGATGTGAAAAAAGATACGAAACTCCGTGTTGAGCCAAGTGTCAAAGGAGATATTTTGGTGGATTTAAAAGCAGGCCAGCGCCTTTTGTATGTAGATACCAGCGAAGGCGTAAACAATGGTTTCTGTAAGGTTATGACAGAGGACGGCATCATTGGCTATGCAAGGAAAAAATCACTGGATGAAACTTACTATGATACGGTAAAAAGCAATTATAAGGCACCGGAATATACCAGCATTAAGGAAAAAGAACCCATAAAATTAGTCTGGCATCAGGTTACCAATCAGGATGCCAATGGTAACTTGGAGAAATTGTTAAATCGGACGGAAGGGGTAACCGTTGTTTCTCCAACCTGGTTTAAAATTACGGACAATTCCGGTTCCATAGATTCCCTTGGAAATAAATATTATGTGGAAAGAGCCCATTCCCTGGGAGTAAAGGTATGGGCCCTTGTGGACGATTTCAGTACCGAAGTCAGTATGTATGAACTGCTTTCTCATACTTCAAACAGGGAAAAACTGATACAGAATCTGATGGAGGAAGCAGAACGCCTTGGCCTGGATGGAATTAATATTGATTTTGAGAAAATCACGGAAGATACAGGAATCCATTATATTCAGTTTATCCGGGAGCTGTCCGTACGGTGCAGGAAAAATGGCATTGTTTTATCCATAGACAGTTATGTGCCTTCTAACTATACGGCGCATTATGACAGGAAAGAACAGGGAATTGTTGCAGATTACGTAATTATTATGGCTTATGATGAGCATCATTCGGGTTCTGATGAAAGCGGCTCTGTGTCTTCCATTGATTTTGTGAATAATGCAATTAAGAACGTACTGGAAGCAGTGCCAAAAGAAAAAGTAATTATAGGAATTCCTTTTTATACAAGATTGTGGAAAGAAACTACGGACAAGCAGGGAAATGTTACGGTTACTTCGGAAGCCTACGGCATGGGCTCGGCACAGGATTTGCTTGCGGACAAGGGGTTGAAACCCACATGGGATGAGAAAACTGGTCAGTATTATTGTGAATTTGAAAAAGACGGAAGTACTTATAAAATATGGCTGGAAGAGGAAAAATCCATAGAGTTAAAATTAAAATCCATAAGTCAGGCTGATTTAGCCGGTATTGCAGGCTGGAAACTGGGACTTGAAAAGGAAGACATCTGGGACATTATCAATAAGTATATAAAATAAGGAGTTAATCATAGTCAGTCTGTTCTTTTCATAGAATATATTAAAATATGGAATCCGGTAAATAATATGAAAAGAAACAGCAATAAGTATTTTAACGTTTTATTTTTGGTTATGATTAGCCTGGCCATAATTTTATTTGCCAATCCGGCTATGGATGCTGTAAAACAGGCTGGTTCGGCAGCAGGACTGGTAAAACGGAAAGAAAAAATTACAATTGCCCTGGATGCGGGACACGGAGGAAGAGATCCGGGTAAGGTGGGCATTAACGGTGCCCTGGAAAAAGACATTAATCTGAGTATTGCTAAGAAATTAAAAACACTGCTGGAGCAAAATGATATTAATGTGGTTATGGTACGCAGTGATGACAGCGGCCTTTATTCGGAAAGTGATTCCAATAAAAAGACTGCGGATATGAGAAACCGGGTTGATCTTATAAATAAAAGCGGGGCAGTGCTTGCCATAAGTATTCATCAGAACAGTTTTACGCAAGAAAGCATTAAGGGAGCCCAGGTATTTTATTATAGCAATTCCGAGGAAGGCAAAAAGTTTGCGGAAATTATGCAGGAACAGCTAAAGAAAAGTCTCCAGGATGGCAATAAGCGAATGGCCAAAGCTAATGACAGTTATTACATGCTAAAAAAGGTAGAATGTCCCATCGTAATCGTGGAGTGTGGTTATTTATCCAATCCGACGGAAGCAGCATTATTAACAGATGAAGATTATCAGGAGAGAATGGCTTTTGCCATTCATTTGGGGTTACTTTCTTATTTAAATGAAAACCTTGACAAATAAGGATGGAGTAATAAAATATATAGTGCTATAATAAAGTGGGTTTAATCTTAAGTTTTATAGTTTTTTGAAATGATTTATTACAAGTTATTACAAGGCAACAAGTAATATTAACTGATTCATTGAAACAGATAGAAAACGGACAGGATAAAATGAAAACAAAGATTGTAAAAATTGACAGCAATAATATTGACACCAGCCTTTTGACAGAGGCGGCCGGTATATTAAAAAACGGCGGCTTAGTGGCATTTCCCACAGAGACGGTATACGGACTGGGGGCGGACGGCTTAAACGAAGAAGCTGCCAAAAAAATATATGCCGCTAAGGGAAGGCCTTCGGATAATCCTTTAATTGTTCATATAGCTGATTTTCATGGGCTGGAAGAGTTAACCAGAGAGTGCCCCGATAAGGGAAGAAAGCTTGCCGAGGCTTTTTGGCCCGGACCTCTTACTCTTATATTTAAAAAAAGCAGTAAAGTGCCTCTTAGTACCACCGGAGGATTGGACACAGTGGCAATCCGGATGCCGTCTCATCTGATTGCGTATGAACTTATCCGGACATCCGGTATTTATATAGCGGCTCCCAGTGCGAATGTGTCAGGCAGGCCCAGTCCTACTAAGGCAGAACATGTTATAGAAGATTTGGACGGCAAAATTGATATGATTATTGACGGAGGTAAAGTCAATATTGGCCTGGAATCCACCATTGTGGATGTGACCAGTAAGATACCTGTCATATTAAGGCCGGGTTATATTACTGTGGATATGATAGAGAAAGTAATTGGACGGGTCGATATTGATAAGGCTGTCTTTTCCGGAATACAGGATGCTAACATAAGACCGAAGGCTCCTGGTATGAAATATAAGCATTATGCCCCAAAAGGCGATCTTACAATTTATGAAGGCAGCAGTGAAAATGTAGTGAAAGCCATCAATAAAATTACGGAGGAAAAACTTCTTCTAGGATACCGGGTTGGTATTATAGCAACGGAGGAAACCTTCCCCTATTACAAAAAGGGAAATGTGAAAACCATTGGTACCAGGAAAGATGAAAATACCATTGCAAGAGGCTTATTTGAAGTTTTAAGGGATTTTGATTCGGAAGGAACTGATTATATATTTACGGAAAGTTTTGATAATAACCATTTAGGACAAGCTATAATGAACCGGCTGTTAAAAGCGGCAGGTTATCATATTGAAAAGGTTTAATATCGGGTAACAACATGTTTTTCAGTGCGCAAAAACGCACGGATAGGAGTTCTATGATAAAATATAGTAAAATCATTTTTGTTTGTACCGGTAATACTTGCAGAAGTCCCATGGCGGAAACAATCTATAAAAGTCTGGAAACCAACAGTGACATACAGGTTATGTCCAGAGGTCTTGTTGTTTTATTTTCAGAACCCTCCAATCCAAAAGCAGATACGGTTTTAAGAAGCCATAACTTGCATATGGAAGGACATATTTCTAAAGGCCTAAAGAATTCGGATATTGATGAAAATACGCTTATTTTAACTATGACCGAAAAACAGAAAAAAAGTGTCATAGAAAATTTTGAACATACAGATAATGTATATACGATTAAGGAATTCGTAGGGGAAAGCGGTGATGTAACGGATCCTTACGGAGGAACCTTAATTGATTATGAAGAATGCTATATAGAACTGTCACGGCTTGTTAAAAAAACCGTATATAAATTAAACGAGGAGGGAAACATATGATAGCGATTGGCAGTGATCATGGCGGTTACGATTTAAAAAATGAAATAATTAAGCATTTAAAAGAAAGGAATATTGAAGTTAAGGATTACGGTACTTATACCAAGGAATCCTGCGACTATCCCATATATGCGAAAAAAGTGGCAAATGCCGTATTAAGTGGAGAGTGTAAATTTGGTATACTGATTTGCGGAACCGGAATTGGCATTTCCATTGCGGCAAACAGAATAAAAGGTATCCGGGCTGCCCTTTGCCATGACTGCTACAGTGCGGAAGCAACCAGATCTCATAATAATGCCAATATTCTTGCATTGGGCGGAAGGGTAATTGGCGTAGGACATGCACTTAAGATAGTGGATACTTTTTTGGATACTCCATTTTCCAATGAGGAAAGACATATTCGAAGAATTAATTTAATTGATGACTAATTTTATGTAAAGGTTTTTGTTGTTAATTAAAAAAGTTTAAAGCTATTTATAAAACACAGGCAATAATCTGTATCATATATTTGTATTGGCTCTATCATAAATGTCAGGGTAAAAACCCCGGCTTTTTGATAGAGCCATATCTATTACCGCACAAATTTCCATGCATAAATAATTTTTGATGAATTGTATAATTTCCTGTCTGCTGGATAGAATACAAAATGATTTCTTTTGTTTTTTGTAACTATTAAATTGAAAATCAGATTTTAATATGGATATGCAGGGAAAGCTACCATACCATTTTGGAGGTTAGTTATATGAATGCATGGAGCGGTATTACCAAACAGCTTAGACAATTATTGTCAGCCAAAAAATCAAAATATACGATCTATGTGATAGGAGTACTTTGGATTGCCGTAATTATGCAGGTCGCGGTAAATACAATGCTGAAACCTGAAAGAAACATACTGGAGGCTTTTGTCAGTACCAATTCCAATATTTCATTCTTTGAGCTTGAAATGGCTGCCAATTATGGTAACGGTTATATGGAAACTATGGATAAAAAGGAACTTATCCTTTTTGTCTCTGATAAAATTGGCCTGAATGTTAGCAAGGAAGATATTATAAGCAAAGACGGCGGTGAAAGTGAAATTTATGTGGAAAAATCAGGAAAAAACGCAAAGACGCTTATAAAAATCGTAAGTATACGTAAAGACAATCAGGATGGTATATCAGAACTGAACCATTATATTATTGTGAATCTAAAATTGTACAAGAATCTGGACAGTATTTTAGAATACCGTGATTTGCTAAAGAATGTATTTCAGGAGTTAAAGGCTTCCGATATTCAGACTACTATGCAGTTAAGCAGTAATTATAAAGGCAAATTAAGCATTGACAGTATGAATTCCATAACGGATGGTATGATTGACAGCCTGGAAGGCAAAATTGCATATGAAAACAGAAGTGAAAATATGTTTACTGTTTATGCTTATACAGGTCTTCTGGATGAATATGTTACATCAATGGGAACCAAGATTAATATTCATGTTGCCATTAATTATGATGAACTTACCGACAGTACCAATGTATATTTAGGAACACCGGTAATAAACGGGGGTTATTAATGAATAAATGAATATCTGCTCCCCTGACGGATATTAAAGTATGCCAGCCATAGGGGAGCATTCTGAATTAAAGGGGAATTTTTAGAACCAGCGCCTTCTGCTTCTATAACGCCTGCGACGATTTAAGATTTCATTAAAGAGCAGGACTTCAATCAAATCCCTTAACCATCTGGGCCTGGTTCTTCGGCTGTCAAAACGGTCTCTGCGGTAATTCCGGTCTGTGCCATATTGATTGGATTTTATGGATTTCGTGTCTTGATTATCGCATACTTTCGGCGGGGAAATACTTTCGGCATTGACATCTTCATCTTCTTCCAAATAGCGGTATTTTGTATAAATTCTGTCCACAATACGTCCAAGATATACCCGATCCGGATATTCATCAAACATACAGCTGCCGTCGTATTCCAGCTTATCGCATTCATCCTCAATATCCGCAAGTAACTTTTTGGCTATAGGAGGATACAGTTGTTTCATATAATCCAGGTCCTTATCCGCATCATCACAGTTATCATAACCGTAAAGCGGCATCATAGGGACGCCCATCGGAATACGATATGAATTGTTATCCGTTATATAGAGTTCGTTATTTTTGTAGTTAGCGTAAGGTGTGTAGCTGTAATCAAAATTATTGTTACCAGCATAATCGAAATAGGATTGTTGATATGACGGGGATGGGTTTTTACTGGATTGGAAATTTGTTGTATAATTCCATCCCTGGGTCATTGGCATCCCTGGAGTAGTGGGAGCAGTCATACCCGGGGTAGTTCCGGGAGTAGTCACGCCAGGCGTAGCAGGAGCGGTACCCGGGGTAGCAGGGGTAGTACCCGGCATAGTGGTTCTGGGAGCAGTACCTGGAGCAGTTCCGGGAGTAGTCACGCCAGGCGTAGCAGGAGCGGTACCCGGGGTAGCAGGGGTAGTACCCGGCATAGTGGTTCTGGGAGCAGTACCTGGAGCAGTTCCGGGAGTAGTCACGCCAGGCGTAGCAGGAGTGGTACCCGGTGTGGTGGTTCTAGGAGTAGTACCCGGGGTAGCAGGAGTAGTACCCGGCATAGTGGTTCTGGGAGCAGTACCTGGAGCAGTTCCGGGAGTAGTCACGCCAGGCGTAGCAGGAGTGGTACCCGGCATAGTGGTTCTAGGAATAGTTCCAGGAGTAGTCGGAGAGGTGGTACCGGGAGTTGGAATGGGAGTTGTAGTTCTTGGAGCAGAGGGAATTTGGTTACCAGGGCTTTGGGGCGTTCCCGTACCGGGAGTGCCAGGCATTGGTGTACCGGGAGTCTGCGTATCCGGCTGCTGATTATTGTTACTAACTGGTAATTGGGTAATGGGTACGGTAGTATCGGAAAAAACAGGAGTGGTAGTCCTAGGTTTTTCCTGCAAATTAGAAAAATCAGGATAAGGATGGGACATATTGTAAACCATATCGGAATAATACGGATTTGTGAAAGGTTTATAATAATATCCGGTTGAATTATTTGGCAAATTGGTTGTATAATTTGGTATACCTTTTCGGGGCGCAGCCTTTAAACTGCTTTTGGCATTACTATTTGAATCCTCTTCATTGGGATTATTTAAGGGTGAATATTCGGGTAAGGAATATTTCATTCAGTCCTCCTAGGATTGATATCATTTTTTTATCAATATATGCTTCCATAAGTGAACCGTGCATGAATTGAGATCAGGAACTTATGAAAAATAGTAGGAATATTTTAACTAATATGATAAAATACAATAAAGGCTGCAAAAAGAAGTTAATGAAGGGTAGATAAATGAAAGAACAGGATATTACAGAAATTTCCAGCAATAATTTAAATATTGAGTTGATAGATATAATACTTAGTAATCCGCCGGCAAACGCTGAGTTAAAAAAAGTAAAGATAAGGCCTGTATTATTAAAAGGCAGGTTAATTTTTCAGGCTTCTGAATTTCGTAACAGCCAGGTGTTTCACCATAATTATACAAAAGAGGAACTGGTTGATAAATTGCCGGATTGGCTGAATCATTTTATGAAGCAGGTTCTTATAAGAACCCGGCAAAAACAGATTACCGCTTTAATCAGTAAGAAAGGAAAGGTTACCGTTAAAGAAAAAAACTGCAAAGCATTTCGGCAGAGAAAACAGAAAGTTCCTCATTAAGCCATAATCGGGAAAAAGACTATATTATCAAAGAAGGCAGCCCGGTTCCTTTTTTGATTGAATTAGGGGTTATGACAAAGGAAGGAAAGATTGTAAATGCCAAGTATGATAAATTTAAACAGATAAACCGCTTTCTGGAATTTATTGAAGATGTTCTTCCCTTCCTTGACAAAACACGCGAACAGACCATTCTGGATTTTGGCTGTGGCAAGTCTTATCTGACTTTTGCCATGTATTATTATTTAAAGGAATTAAAAGGATATCGGATACGTATTATCGGATTGGATTTAAAAAAGCAGGTTATTGAAGAATGCAATGAATTGGCCAGACGCTTTGGCTATGATGAACTGACGTTTTGTGAAGGGGATATTGCGTCCTATGAAGGTGTCAGACAAGTGGATATGGTTGTATCTCTCCATGCCTGTGATAAGGCCACGGATTATGCTTTATACAAAGCAGTACAGTGGGATGCAAAAGTTATCCTGTCGGTACCTTGCTGTCAGCATGAATTAAACGCCCAGATGAACAATGAAATAATGAAACCATTGTTTCGATATGGCCTTATAAAAGAAAGAATGGCTGCCCTGGCAACGGATGCTTTAAGAGCAGAGGTACTTGAATTAGTGGGATATAAAACTCAGATACTGGAATTTATTGATATGGAGCATACCCCTAAGAATATCCTTATTCGTGGAATTAAGCGACAAAAGCAGAATAATGAAACTCTGAAAAAAAGGCTTGAAGCATATGAAGAATGCAGAAATTTTTTGAAAGTTGAACCTACTTTATATAAATTATTATCCGATCGGTTTACATCGTGTGGTAATTAAGGAAGTGAAATTATGCTAAAGTATTTATATAAAGGTATTATATTAGTTTGTATTTTTGCCGCTTCCTTGTATTATTTCGGAAGGGATATTAAGGAAGAGGTATTTGACCTGCAGAAAACTGTGGAGATGGGAGAGACTACTTTCCCGGTTCTTACCATAAGATTGAATCAGGATGAAATTAATCTCCTGCATGGTTACAGCAGCAACATAAATGCCAATTTGGTTCGGGATAATCTTACTCCCCTGGATGATAGCCAAAGTTTTGATGTGGTAATTGACGGCAAAGGCAATGATGTGAAAAGGGTAATTTATGAACTGCGTTCTGTGCAGGATAATAAGTTATTGGAAACAGATACCATTCATGCCCTGGAAAAAGAGGGGGATAAAAAAACAGCCAGAATTAAATTTAAGACAAGTCTGGAAGAGGAAAGGGAATATGCCGTTAAAATTACGTTGGTTACAAGCCAGAGCAGAAAAATGAATTATTATACCAGGGCCATATTGGAGCCTTCTTCTTATTATAAGGAAAAGCTGGATTTTATTATGGATTTTCATAATTCTATAATGGATAAGAAAAAGGCTGAGAATATTGTTAAGTATCTGGAACCGGAAGAAGATGCAGATAATTCATCTTTGGCTTATGTAAACATACATTCCAGTTTTGAATTGGTAAGCTGGGGGAATTTGGAACCCAGGGTAGTAGGCCCTGTCGTTCCGGAAATAAAAGAAATTAATCCTGACACGGCTTCTGTGTTGCTCAAATATATGGTTTCAGCTAAGACCCAGTCCGGTACGGAAGAGTATTATGTAAATGAATTTTATCGGGTTCGTTATACTTCTTCCAGAATGTATTTGTTAAATTATGAGCGTACGATGGAAGCGGCATTTGATATTACTACTGCCAGCCTGGCAAAAAGCGAATTAAAGTTAGGCATTACCGGTGATACGGATATGGATCTGGTTACCAGTTCTGACAATAACAAGCTTTCCTTTGTAAGGCAAAGGGAATTATGGTATTATAATCTGGCTGAAAACACGGCGGTAAAAGTTTTTTCTTTCAGGCAGAAGGATACAGATTATGTGAGAGATACTTATGACCAGCACAATGTAAAGATTTTGAACATGGATGATGATGGGAATATTAATTTTTGTGTATACGGCTATATGAACCGGGGTGTTTATGAAGGCCGGGTAGGCATTGTATTATATAAGTTTTACAGCGCCGAAAACCGGATTGAAGAATTGATTTATATACCTGTCAATATTCCTTATCAGATGCTAAAAGAGGAGCTGGACGATTTTAGTTACGTAAATAAGCAGGATGTTTTTTATTTTATACTGAATCAAAAAATATATTCTTATAACCTGATTACCAAAGAATTGACTGTGGTTGCGTCGGATGTGGAAAGCGATAATTATGTTGTAAGCGAGGAAAAAAGCTATATAGCATGGCAAAACAGCAGCAATCCCAAAAAAGCCACAGAAATTATAATACTGGATTTGGAAAGCGGAAATAAACGGCTTATAAAAGCACCGGAAGGAAACAGTATTAATTTGTTGGGAAAAATAGATAATAACATTATTTACGGTTACGCAAAAACAGAGGATATTGCAGCTAAAGTTGATGGCAGCTACTTAGTGCCAATGTACCGGATTTTTATTGCGGATTCGGGTTCACAGGTATTAAAAAAATATTCCAAGAAAGGATATTATGTAGCAAAAACCCTGGTTAACGAAAATGTCATTACCCTGGAAAGGGTAAAAAAGCAGGGAAAAGGTGACTATGAGCCGGCAGAACCGGATAACATATTAAATACGATGGTTAAGAAGAAAAAGGTGATTAATTTAAGCTCAAGAGTAACGGATACAGCCTTAACGGAATATTATATTTCCCTGCCTTCCGGTTTTCATATGGAGAAAATTCCACAGTATTACTCTACGGTTAATACCGTTATATCGGAGGATACCACTCTTCGTCTGGAAGAGTCGGATATTGAACCGGCTCCATATACCGTGTACGCCTTAGGCGGCATCCAAGGTATCTACGACCAGGCGGGAGATGCCATTAACCAGGCATATAATAATTTTGGATCGGTATTTAATAAAGATCAGGAAAAAATCTGGGAACGCACCGTTAAAAGCAGTGTTAAGAACTTAAATGTAACTCCTGTTTATACTTCTGCCAATACGGACAGTTTAAAAGCCTGTGTTCAGATGCTTCTTAATTACCGAAACGGCGGGGCAAACACAGGTGATATAAAATCCGGTACTCTTTATAAAATGCTGAAACAAAAAATAGGCAGTTCAGCCCTCAATCTTACCGGAACTACCCTAGAGCAAACTTTATACTTTATCAATAAAGATATACCGGTAATTGCCATGAAAGATAAGGACAGTGCCGTGCTGATTATTGGATATGATATGTATAATATTACCGTAATTGATCCTTCTCTTCATCAAACGAAAAAAATCGGTCTTGGTGACGGCACAGCTATGTTTGAAAAGTCCGGAAATCTGTTTTTTACTTATTTAAAATAAACAAGAAAGCAACCTGCCAATTAATTTTGGCAGTAATAGGTTAATTTGTGTTATACTATAAAAAAAATAGGGATATAGTTATCCTGATAGGAAGAAAGGAAATAAAAAATATGGATGAGAGAATTAAAATATTAGCTCACAATTTGGTAAATTACTCCATGAATGTTAAAAAGGGGGATAAGGTTTATATTCATTATATTGGTGAGTCTGCAACAGAACTGGCAGGAGAAATCATTAACGAAGTTTACTTAGCAGGCGGATTGCCTTTTCCCCACTACACGGATCAGACTATTTTAAGGAAGGTATTGTTAAACTGCACAAAGGAACAGATATCACTTATGGCAGAAGTCGATGCGAAGGAAATGGCTCAAATGGATTGCTACGTGGGAATAAGAGGTACCAGCAATGCTTCGGAACTGGCTGATGTTCCGGCAGATAAGATGGAACTGTATGAAAAGTATTATACCACTCCGGTTCATCACGATATCCGGGTTAGTAAAACCAGATGGGTTGTGTTACGTTACCCTAATTATGCAATGGCTCAGCTGGCCAATACCAGCCTGGAAAGCTTTCAGGATTTTTATTTTAAAGTATGCAATTTGGATTATTCCAAAATGGCTAAGGCAATGGAAAACCTGGTCGCATATATGAAGAAAACAGACCGGGTAAGGATTGTGGGACCAGGTACGGATTTAAGTTTTTCCATTAAGGGAATTCCTTGTATTCCATGCGCGGGCGAATGCAACATACCGGACGGAGAGGTTTACACGGCTCCTGTTAAGAATTCTGTAAATGGTACTCTTACTTATAATACGCCAGCCGTGTTCCAGGGATTTACTTATGAAAATATTAAGTTAAAGTTTAAAGACGGGAAAATTATTGAAGCGACAGCGAATGATACGGAGCGGATTAATAAAGTTTTTGATACGGATGAGGGAGCAAGATATATCGGTGAATTTGCCATTGGTGTAAATCCTTATGTGGTTAAGCCTATGAAAGATACTTTGTTTGATGAAAAAATTATGGGATCTTTCCACTTTACGCCCGGTAACTGCTATGATATTGCGCCAAATGGCAATAAATCTGCAATTCACTGGGATTTGGTATGTATCCAGACCCCTGAATATGGCGGCGGTGAGATTTATTTCGATGACGTATTAATTCGCAAAGACGGCCGGTTTGTAATCCCTGAATTAGAGTGCCTGAATCCGGAAAACTTAATGTAATTTTAGCTGGGTTTCTTTTTTAACAGCTTTTCTCCTTCCATTTCCCGGTCAAGGAGAAGAGCTTTTAAAATTAAAATACACCGCTCTTTATCTTCCGGGGAAAAGGAATCAAACAGCTGGTCAAACTGGACTTTGTAGGATAAAGGAGCTTCTGATTTAACGGTATGCCCAACCAGCCGGTCAATGGATATTTGAAAGTAATCTGCGATTTTAATTAAAGTTTCAATGTTAGGGGATGAGATATTCTTTTCATAACTGCTTATCATTTGCTGGGTTATTCCAAGAGCATTCCCTAATTTACTTTGACTGATTTTGCGTTCTTTTCTCAATTTTTCTAAATTTGAACCGAATGACATAATTTACCTCCGGAAACATTTTTGTTTGTATTATATCATTCGTCAAATAGTTACACAATGAAATATTTCTTACAATTACCTTACTAAAGTTTAACATTTTTTAAAGTTGATATTAACTATTTGATGTTTGCAAATAATGTTTTATAATTATTAGAATAAATAAAAATTATAATATTTCTGGAAAACCTATAAGCTTTTTACATAAATTATCTGTATCAGATTTAATTATCCCAACAGATAATTTTGTACATGGAAATTATTATGATTTTATAATCATTAGGAGGACGAAGACATGAAACTATTAAGTGTGGCTATACCCTGCTATAATTCTGCTGCATATATGAAACGTGCCATTGAATCGATATTAACCGGTGGCAAAGAGGTTGAAATTATTATTGTGGATGACGGCTCTGTGGATGATACGGCAAAGATAGCAGACGAGTATGCCACCAAATATCCGGATATTATTAAAGCAATTCATCAGGAAAACGGAGGCCACGGAGAAGCAGTCAATACCGGCCTTCTTCATGCTACCGGCTTATATTTTAAAGTAGTAGACAGTGACGACTGGGTTAATGAAACAGCCTTTCGGCAGGTTTTGGATAAGTTGAGAGAACTGGTAGTGGACGGACAAAGTCCGGATCTGATGTTAGCAAACTATGTTTATGAAAAACCAAGCATTAATAAACATAAGGTTATGGACTACAGAACGGCACTGCCTCAGGGACGTATTTTTACATGGAACGATATCATGTTTTTTAAACAAAGCCAGCTGATTATAATGCATGCGGCTATTTACAGAACAAAATTGTTAAAAGACTGTGGATTAAAGCTGCCGAAACATACTTTCTATGTGGATAATATATTCGTATATCACCCACTGCCTTATGTTAAGACTATGTATTATATGGATGTGAACTTATATCGTTATTTTATCGGCAGGGAAGACCAGTCTGTTAACGAAAAAAATATGATAAAACGAATTGACCAGCAGATTTATATTACAAAAATAATGATCGATGACGTGGATGTTATGTCCATTAAAAATAAAAAACTCCGCAATTATATGATAAAGTACCTGTGTATGATGATGACCATATCTTCCGTTTATCTGATAAAAGAAAATACGGAAGAAAGCCTTGCAAAAAAACAGGAATTGTGGGATTATCTGGAAAGATCCAACAAGAAGCTATATCATGAAATATATAACCGATTCCTTGGAAGAAGCATGAATTTACCTGGTAAGGTTGGCCGCAAAATAGTGGAAGTAGGTTACAAGATTTCAAAAAAAATATATGGTTTCAGTTAATAAGGCTGAAACCATATATTTTTAATAATTGGCAACCACATTTTTTTCCTTGACTTTTTCTGACTGGCGGCTGTCGCTTATGCCGTATACAAGAAAATACATTACGATACTTAAGGCGATGGCTGTAATAGCATCAAATGCTGAATGCTGTTTTAAAAACATGGTGGAAAGTGATATTAAGATGGTTAATGCGGTGGAACCCACCCTTATCCATCTGTATTTTTTTAAGGATTCACTTCGGTGAATGGCTATATTGGCACCTATGGAATTAAAAACATGGATACTTGGACATACGTTGGTTGAAGTGTCCGTACTGTATAAGATACTTACAAGCCGGATTAAAATGTTGTCCCTGCCAATTTTGGACAAATCCGGCCTTAAATTCTGCCCGTTGGGCCAGATGGTATAGATAATCAGGCATATAGTCATTCCAATAAATAAAAAAGCACAAATCCTGTAAAAATCTTCTTTTGATTTAAAAAAGAAATAAGCCACTGTGACAAATATGAATGCAAACCATAAATAATATGGAATAATAAACCATTCATTAAACGGAATGTAATCATCCAGCCAAATGTGGACAGAAGTATAATCTTTGGTTACGTGCTTTTCCAAAGCAAAGAACCAAATGATATAGACAAAAAAGTAGGATAAAACCCAGGCATGTTTATATTTCAAAATAAATTGTTTCAAAACGAACCAACCTTTCTGAATTTGGCTTTCTGTAATCCAAAACTGGTATTTGGTATGTTATCTGGTATAATTATATCGTTCACAGGCGATTATAGCACAAAGTATTTAATATCACAATATTTTTTAACCATTGTTCAGATAATTTAAGGAAAAAGTAAGAAATACCTGGAAAAGTCAGGCAAATGCGAAAGGAGTTTTTTATGAAAGTCGTTATTCAAAGAGTTAAGGCTGCGTCAGTTAACGTTGATGACCGCTGTGTCGGAAAAATCGGAAAAGGTCTTCTTTTATTGGTGGGAATCGGAAAAGACGATACCCGTCAAAAGATTGATAAATTTGTTGATAAAATAATTAAGCTAAGGATTTTTGAGGACCAGCAGGGGAAAACGAACCTTTCTCTTTCGGATGTAGAAGGAGAAATTCTGGCAGTATCCCAATTTACATTATATGCGGACTGTAAAAAGGGTAACCGTCCTAATTTTTTGCAGGCGGCAAGTCCGGACCTGGCCGAAGAGTTATATGATTATTTCCTTAGTGTCTGCAGGGACAGGCTTGGGAAAGTGGAAGCTGGAGAATTTGGTGCCAATATGCAGGTAGAACTGGTAAATGACGGACCTTTTACTGTTATTCTGGAAGATAGCGATCTGGGATTTTAACTGCAGTAATGTGAAGACAGTTGCTTTGATTTGATATCTGCGAAAACTGCAAGAAATCGTACGGCAAAATATATAAAAAGCAGATGGAAAATACGAAGTTTCGGGTTTCATTTTAAAACATGATTTTGTCTTTCTTTTTATAATACGCTTTTTTTCAGATAAAATATGGAAAAATCCGTATTGTAAAACAGTATTTTCCCGAGTTACGGAAATTACAGAGTCGAACGAATCCTGCCGTAACGGTTTGAAACTGGTAAAATTTTACTGTATAATTAAAGGCTGTAACCCGTTAAAATACCGGTTAACAAACCTATGACGGAGGATTGAAATGAAAGCCAGGAAACGATTTCATCGTTTGATATCTCTTTTGCTTATAAGTTTTATGTACAGCCTTTATATCGGTTTTGCAGCTCCGGTTATTACAAATTCCCAGGACGGAGAACAGTTAAGCTGCGGTATTTTTTCTTTTGCCAAAGAAAATACGGAGGATTTTAAGCTGGAGATAATAAGAAACAGGGCCAGGGAGGATTTTCGGAATGAAGGAGAAACAGATAAGAGGAATATTTCCCTGGATGCTTATTTGGAATGGAATAAAAAAACTTTGTCTGTTTCAGGTACAGAAGCCGTTGACCTGAAAGCATTTCTGGACGGTTCGGTAAGCCTGTCCATAAGTTATGTTTTAAAACGGGACTCTGTGGTTAAGGAGGAAGGCGTAACCGCCTTAGCGGATATTGCCGCCGAAGTCTGCGATCTTGGCAATATTCCCTTTTTTTTGTCTGTGGACGAGCCTTACTGGAGGATAGTAGGCAAAAGCGGAGCCTGGGGCATTGGAGTACCGGGTATAGGAATTCCGGATGAGATTTATAAATTAATACCGTCATCCATATCCGGCCTGTTGGGATATAACACAATTAAGAGTTACGAAAAGGGTAAACTTTCGGGGACTGTATCCATAGGCAGTTTTCTGAACGAGGAAACATCACTGCCGTCTGTTATTTATCTGAGTAATCTTGGCTTGCCCCGTGAAATAAACAGGGAAATTGTTTCCAGTGGTGAAAAATACAGTGTTCTTGAAATTGTGGCAAATTATTATTTTAGTGTTCCTGTCCTTTTTAATCAGAAAGCTGGCAGTGACTATTTCAATACAGCGAAAGCGCTGGATTATACCTTTTATAAGACTCTGCCGAAGATTCAGGGAAAAATCACTTTTAGAAACCAAATAAAAGTGATTCATGACATTTCTTTTAATTCATACTAATCATATATGAAATCCTTAAAATAATCGTTGACAAATGAATTTTACTGTGTTAGATTATATTTAACAGATGACGGATAAATGCTACGGGAATATAGGTATTTATTTTGTAACATTATAAAAAAGGAGAATGAAATTATGGCAAAAATAGCAAAGAGTTTAACGGATTTAATAGGAAAAACACCATTGTTGGAACTGAACAGATACGCAAAAGCCAATGATCTGGCAGCTACTCTGATTGGTAAATTGGAGTATTTTAATCCGGCTGGAAGCGTAAAGGACAGAATTGCCAAGGCAATGATTGATGATGCGGAAGAAAAAGGCATTTTAAAACCTGGTGCTACCATTATCGAACCTACCAGCGGCAATACCGGTATTGGTTTGGCTTCAGTGGCAGCTGCAAGAGGCTATAGAGTTGTGTTGACTATGCCCGAAACTATGAGTATTGAGCGCAGAAATCTGTTAAAGGCTTTGGGAGCTGAACTGGTACTGACAGAAGGTTCCAAAGGTATGAACGGAGCAATTGCCAAAGCGGAGGAAATCGCAAGAGAAACTCCCGGTTCTTTTATACCCGGACAGTTTAGTAACCCGGCCAATCCGGAAATTCACAGAAGAACCACCGGACCTGAGATTTGGGAAGATACCGATGGTAAAGTGGATTTTTTTGTTGCGGGAATCGGAACCGGTGGAACAATTACAGGGGTAGGTGAGTATTTAAAGAGCAAGAATCCGGATATTAAGGTTATCGCTGTTGAACCCAGCGGTTCTCCGGTTTTATCAAAGGGAACACCCGGACCTCATAAGATTCAGGGTATTGGTGCAGGCTTTGTACCTAAAGTATTAAATACCAGCATTTATGACGAAATCATTACCGTAACCAATGAGGATGCATTTGCAACAGGCAAAGCAATTGCAAAACATGAAGGTTTATTGGTTGGTATTTCTTCCGGCGCTGCAACATGGGCTGCCACACAGGTGGCAAAACGTCCTGAAAATGCAGGAAAGAACATTGTTGTACTGCTTCCGGATACCGGAGAAAGATATTTATCCACCCCATTGTTTGCAGATTAATTAAGCCATAATATAAATAGATAGTATTAAGCAACCCTTCTGGCGTATCTTTTTGATACCATAAGGAAGGGTTGTTTTTTTTCAAATTACTGACTGGAATGAAATTCAAGATACTTTGGAGGAAAGACCATTGCTTAGGAAATGTTTGCAGCTTTTTAACAGAATGTGTATAATAGGTATACTAAAATGAAACGGAAAGGTAAGGTATTGATTCATGAAAAGAATTATGAAACGGAGTGATATTATTCTGGCGGCCATTATTTTAATTATAGCGGCAGCCGGTTTACTATATATGAACTATACAAAAGCAACCGGAGATATGGTTGTTATTACGGTGGATGGTAAGGTTTATAAAAAACTTCCCTTAAATAAAGACGCAACCGTTGAAATCGAAGGTGTAGGGGGAGGAAAAAATAAACTGGTTATCAAGGATGGCCATGCCGATATGGTAGACGCCAGCTGTCCGGACAAGCTATGCGTAAAACAAAATGATATTCAAAATGATGGTGAAACAATTGTTTGCCTTCCCAATAAAGTAATTGTGGAAATAGTAAGTTCAAAAGAAAGTGAAGTTGACGCTATATCAAATTAAATTGTATTTTTACTGGCTGGCCGGACCTTAAAGAGCATGGGTCGTCCTGCCAGCAAAAATCTTTTCCACCCATAAAAAAGGATGTTGCATAGTGCAGGTATCAGTATCAAATACAGAAAGTAATACACGATGCAACATCCTTTTATCTATTTTCTTACTTTTTTAGTACAAAATCCTGAATAAACAGATAGGCTTTATTGACTCCTGCAACAACTGCGGCGGAGGATACGGTGGCGCCGGATACGGCGTCAATGGCGGGATTTTCTCCGGATTCTGTTAAGCCGGAGGAAGGAGTATTTTCGGCAGTATCCGAAGTATCCGATGTATTTGATGTATCCGCAGGATCCGTTGTATCGGAGAGGTCTTTTGTATCTTTGGAAGTATCTGCAGTTTCTGCATTGCTATTTTCTTGTGATTTGGAAGCTGCCTGTTTAAGGCATTCTTTGGCAAGAGTTACAAAATCTTTTACAGAGATACTGACACCCGTTACCACATCGGTTTTTCCATCCTGATCCATTGTTATGGCATCCGTTGACTGCTTCTGTATAAGGAAATCAGCAATTGCTAAGGCCTGTTCCTGCCAGGTTAAACCGTCCGGTTTCATTTCATATATGCCGTCTGCGGATAAAACACTTTTTAGTTCTCCGTCTTTGTTGTAGGCATCCCATGTTACATCTGTTATTTTCCCGTTTTCAATGGTTAAGGAAACCTTATCTTTAAACCCCTGTTCGTCAAATTCAGGTTCTTCTGTCTCATAAGTCCCGTCAGCCCAAACCACATCGGAATCCGGGGCGGTATTGGCTTTATCCCTGTTCTGATTCGTAAGGGGGTGGTCCTCTAAGGAAGAGGAATCGTCCTTAGCTGTATTATCTTCCGCGTTGTCGGCAGTTGCATCCTCAGATTGGTTTTCCTCAGATTTGGAGATATTATTTTCAGAAAGAACCACAGGAGGGGTAATTCCGATAAACTGGTCCAAAAAGGCAGGCTCTGTTATTTTTTCTCCATAACCAGCCGTTTCATTTTGAACTTTTATAACCACGGATTTTACCTTGCTGCCGGTACTGTCAAAGGTAATGTCCATTTCGATCATATCCTTATAACCTTTGCTTGCAACCGTTACAAGATAACCGTCAATTTTGCCATCTGCCGTATAAAGATAGGAAGCAGAGCGGATAATAACATCACCGGTATTGGGATAGCCGGACAGGTCAATGGCAGCCGAACTGTCATTTTGACTATCATTTTGATTAACAGAAGCGGTATTTTTTTGATTTAAGAGAATTATGCCGGTAATGACGATTAACGCCAGTACAACTGCAATGGCAGTAATAAGAATAACTTTTTTCTTTTTGATTTTTTCCATTTCTTTTCTCCTGTCTGCCGAAAGCTTAATCAGATATAAGCTTCTCAGGCCGTATCATCAACATGTTTTACATTAGTAGTGCTTTTATTTTATCATAATACACCAGGACAGTAAAGTATTTCCTGTAAGCCTGGTGGCTTACGAAATTCGTTTAATCAAAATGGCAAAAGATATGGACATCTGGCGGTTATGGCGTGTATAATTATATATCCGGTTAAACAAAACCGGACAAGTTTAACATATTGTACTGTTAATAAGTTGTTTTATTAATAAGGAGTTAGAAAATGGAAGTTGAAAAACGTGTGGAAGATTCTCTGACAGAGTACGTCCAATTATTGATGCCCCGGCATATTAATGGTTCCGGCAGATTGTTCGGAGGACAGCTCTTGGAATGGATTGACATGGTAGGCGGAGTGACAGCAAGAAGACATTCGGGGCATGATGTAATTACGGCTACCATAGATAATCTGCAGTTTAAAGAAGGAGCTTATAATAATGACACTCTGGTACTGATAGGCAGGATTACCTATGTGGGCAATACTTCTATGGAAGTCAGAGTGGATACTTATGTGGAAGATCTTTCCGGTATGAGGCGCCCCATTAACCGGGCCTATATGGTGTTAGTCGCATTGGATGATGAGGGCAAGCCCACCAGGGTTCCCAGATTAAAAATAGAGACAGAAAGCCAACGGGCAGAATGGGAAGGGGCCATAAAAAGAAATGAACTGCGCAAATTGAGAAGAAAAGAAGGATATTAATAACAAGACATAACATGGGACAAACAAGCATATATTAGAAAAAACAAGCTTGGGGGCCCTGAAAATGCAGCAATATATTGAAGATAGGATAATCGAGCTGGCACACTATACCATTGAGACAAAGGCTACTGTAAGGGAGACGGCGCTAAAGTACGGAATCAGCAAATCTACGGTCCATAAAGATCTTAAGGATCGTCTGCCTTATGTGAATAAGCAATTGTACTATGCCGTTCAGGAAATACTTATGACAAATAAGTCAGAAAGGCATATTCGAGGAGGTCTGGCAACGAGACAGAAATATCTTAGTATAATGGTGTAAAAAGGACCTTTATCAGGCAAATTTATTTGTCTGAAAGTGTTTATCTTATAAAAGTAAGCATAAACACTCCAAATCAAAATACCGCAATAAGTATATGCAGTGGAAAGTAATAAAGGCTGTCCCGGTGTAATTTCACGCTGGTAACAGCCTTTGTCTGCCCCATACTTGGCATTTTAGGTTCTTCTATTATCCTGATCGGAGGTATCATATCCAATCCTGTTTATGTACCAATATTTCTGGTAATTTGTACATTAGCAGGAGCAGCCGGCTACGGGTATTACAGGTTCCTGGCAAATCAAACGCCGCTAAAGCAATAATCAGTCATTTCCTTTTATACCTTTTCTTACGGTTATTTAAGGTACTGTATAAAACAAGGATTCGTGCATGAAATCTGTCTGCAGATTCACCTTTGTTATACAACATCTCCTTTTGTTAGTAGGGTTTTAACGGATATAATTTGCAGATTTCACGCATACAATATAGAAACAAGTACAACAGGGGGATATCCTTTTGAAAGGCTATATAGAAGAACGGGCAGTAGAAATAGCCAATTACATAATTGAAAACAACGCTACCGTACGGCAGACGGCCAAACAGTTCGGCATTTCCAAATCAACCGTACATAAAGATGTAACAATAAGGAACGTTTATAAAAAATCTGTTAATTTCTGAACCAAATCGGTTCATTATATTCCATTCATTTAATATAAATAGAAATAAGAAAGAAAAGCGGAGTGTTGGTTTTTGAACCAGTCAGAACAAATTATGAATTTGCTGGTTGTGGAAGCAGTTGAAGGTTATGCCTATAACCATAAGCTAAGCCCCATAGAAGTACTGGAGCTATTTACCAGCAAAGGTATACTCACCCTTCTTAGGTCTCAGTATCAGGCTTTGCATACTCAGAGCCTGGAAGAAAGTATTTATTTTGTGGAAGATGTCTTAAGGAGAAAGCAAAATGAAGGATGAGCTTATCGTATACCATGGCACCAATGTACTTTTTGACAAGGTGGACCTTAAACATTCCAAAGATAAAAGAGATTTTGGAAAGGGATTTTATACTACTACCTTGGAAGAATATGCCGCTAACTGGGCTGAGAATATGTACATCCGGTATGGTGGTGACGGAAAGATTGTTATGAAATTTAAGCTAACCCTGGCAAAGGACTTATATATCAGAAGATTTACCGGTATGAACAAAGAATGGCTTACTATGATAAAAAATAACCGTATGTATGGTAATACCCAGCATGGCTATGATATAGTAATCGGACCGGTGGCAGATGACAATACCATAAGAACCTTATCCTTGTATGTGGCAGGTATCTATGATGAGGAAATGGCAATAAAGCTGTTAAAGAGTTATGTAGCTCATGATCAGGTTTCTTTACATACGGAAAGAGCATTAAAATGTCTGGAATTTTTAGGGAGGACTAAGTCGTAATGATGAATCGGTACATATATAAAGGACAGGATGTCACTTTGGATATTATAATGAAAATTGAACATGTTGTCCGCTTAATTTCGGAAAAGACCAATAAACCTTTTGATGACTGCCTGTATGACTTTTATCAGTCAAAAGTTTATGAAGCGCTGCAGAAAACCGGGTCACTTTTGTGGTGTGAAAGCGCCGAATTTATTGCGGATGAATTTTTCAGGGAACAAAATATAAGCGAGTAAAGAAGGTGGAAGAGCTTTTTGAATAGGAATTTCCCGAAAGGAAATAATAGTATGGACCTATAAGTGGGAGATATTTTATTAATAAGTTTTTTTAATGAATAACTGCTTAAAATAAGATTGATTAATTAATCTATTAGTGTATAATATACCTGTCATTAAATTTACGTGAATTTTCAAGGAAGACGAAACATTAAGAGATCCAATTTTCACCATGATTTTGGGATTCTCTTAAAATAAAAAGTAAGGAGAAGGATATGGAAAGATTTTTCAAACTTAAGCAAAATGGAACAACAGTATCAACAGAGATAATGGCAGGTATTACCACATTTTTTGCAATGGCTTATATTATCTTTGTCAATCCTCAAATGTTAAGTCAGACCGGTATGCCTGGCGGAGCGGTATTTTTGGCTACCATTATTGCTTCCGTAGTGGGAACGTTAGTCATGGGCCTTTTTGCCAATGTTCCTTATGCACAGGCTCCTGGAATGGGCTTAAACGCATTCTTTACTTATACTGTCGTTTTCGGTTTGGGCTTTTCCTGGCAACAGGCTTTGGCGATGGTATTTTTGTGCGGTGTTATTAACATTTTAATTACAGTTACTAAAATTCGTAAATTAATAATAAAAGCGATCCCGGCCAGCTTACAAAGCGCTATTGGCGGTGGTATTGGTATTTTTATTGCCTACATAGGTATAAAGAATGCCGGTATTTTGGATTTTACTGCTGATCCAGGAAAATACACTCAACTGGACAGCGGTACGGTAATTGCAGACAGCAGTATTGTTCCTGCTCTTGTATCTTTTAACACGAAACCGGTACTTCTTGCTTTAATCGGTATCTTCATAATGTTTGTACTGATTATCTTGAATGTAAAAGGTGCTATTCTAATCGGTATTGCGGCTACTACCATTATTGGTATCCCTATGGGAGTCGTTGATTTATCCAGTTTTAACACAACTACAGGATTGGGAGATTCCTTCAACCAGCTTGGAACAACTTTTTGCGCGGCATTTGGAAAGGAAGGAATGTTATCCTTATTCAGTGATCCGTCTCGTATTCCTCAGGTATTAATGACGATTTTCGCTTTCAGTTTATCCGATACCTTTGATACCCTTGGAACCTTTATTGGAACCGGAAAAAGAAGCGGTATTTTTGATGATGCTGATGAAAGAGCACTTCAGGAAGGTTCCGGATTTAAGTCAAAAATGGATAAAGCTTTATTTGCCGATTCCATTGCTACTTCAATCGGTGCTATTTTTGGTACCTCCAATACAACTACTTATGTGGAAAGTGCTGCCGGAATCGGCGCTGGCGGACGTACAGGATTAACTTCTGTTGTTACAGCTCTTTTATTCTTACTTAGTATGTTCCTGGCTCCGGTTGCAGGCATCGTACCCACACAGGCAACTGCTCCGGCCTTAATCGTTGTTGGTATTATGATGTTATCTTCCTTTAAGGAAATTAAATGGCCTGACTTAGATGAAGCAATTCCTGCTTTCTTTGCAGCAATTTTTATGGCTTTGTGCTACAGCATTTCTTATGGTATCGCAGGCGGATTCATTTTCTACTGCCTGGTTAAGATCTGCAGAGGAAAAGCTAAGGAAGTACATCCTATTCTTTGGGTTGCAACTGCCCTTTTCATTCTTAACTTTATCGTTGGAGCTATACTTTAAATTTGATTGAATATTTAAGTTAAAGAAAACTTTCAATCAGTAACCTTAAACATTTTAAGCCTCTTTCAATGGCTGTGGCGAAACAGCTTAGCAGCTCTTGATAAGAGGCTGTTTTTATGGTTCTTTGTCAAGCATTGGGGTAATATGATTTTTGGTAGCCGGAGGGATATTCTCTCCGGTTACTTTATGATAAGGCTAACATCATTCTGTTTCTAAAGTTCACAAAATTCCTATATCCATTCCTATATCCATATGCAGTTCGCTTAATTACTTTGATTGAATTGTTTATTCCTTCTGTAAAACCATTTGTATAAGGCCAATCAAATGAATTCAGTATGTATTTAGACCAGTTCCCCAGCATAGATAGCACAGGTTTAAATTCCTTTAAGTTGCTGGCCTGTGCTGCTAAAATAAAAAATTTCAGTCGCTTTATTGCTTCATCCCTGTCTTTTGATTCGAGAAATTCATAAAACTTCTCTATCTTTCATTCTTCTAAAGAAGATGAAACACCATTATGTATTGCAACTGACTTCACACTCAATTTATCTGCGAGAAAATTTATGCAGTGCCAAGCAAGGCGTGTGGTTGTATGACAATATTTAGGGCAGAATGGACAAGTGACAGTTTTTCTCTGTAAAGAGAAGTGGATCACAGTTGTATCGTAAGAAGTCTCAATATTTTCAATAATAGCATCTTCCAAATCAAGAAGTTTTGATGTAAAATCATTTATAGGCATAGGTAACATCCTTTCGTATAGAGTTTGTGGTGAACTAATTATACAAAAAAATGTTAACCTATGCCTATTCTTTTTGCCCTTACCACAATCTTAAGTTTAGAACCTGAAAAAATGGGGTTCAAAAAAGAAGGTTTAAAAGAAAACTCACTTATAGTAGATGGAAAATATGTGGATGTAAAAGACGGAAATAAATATCTGCATAGTTAAGACGTAATGTTCTTATATGACGAAATCCAACAGGGTAGAGTATTTCAGTGCTCTCCAATGCCAGGGTTAAACATGCCTATTTTTGTTCGGGCACACCATTCTTTTGTTAACGGAATTCATATTGGTGAGTTTGTGAATGCATTAGAAGAATATCTGGGCAGTTTTTTACGGAAAAATTGATATTTTTTGCAAAAAAAAGACTTCAGGCCCTACTCGGTACTAAGCAGGGCTGAGGCCTTTTCTTTTTGAATTTGTAATCTGGCAACCTTCCCTCATATATGATTTGTGGTTCGCCGTCTTAGATGAAACCATCTTTTTTATTCTATTTCTGTTATTGTTTCTGTTGCTGTTACTGCTTCTTCATTTGTCTCTGTTTCAATATCATCCTTTTCCCCTATGGATAAAAGCAGATTCAGTAAGATACCTGCGACAGCCGCGGTAGCAATTGCCGGTAGCTGAATTCCAAACATAGGAATCATGCCGCCTTCAAATCCGAAGCTTCCGCCTAAGCCGATAATCAAGATAACAGCGATTACAGCCAGATTCTTTGATTTAAACATATCTACCTTGCGGTCCATCATAATGGTAATACCCTGAGCTGCAATAATACCAAACAAATAGATGGATAAACCGCCGATAACCGGGGTGGGAATGGAATATACCGCATTAATTAACGGTGTAAAGCAGGCTATGATCATGGTTATGATGGAAGCGGCTATCAGTACCGGTACGGAAAAGATTCTGGATATTGCCATGGTGCTGATGTTTTCCCCATAATTTGTACCTGCCGGGCCTCCGATAAAACCGGATACGATATCGCCGATACCGTCTCCAATCAGGTTAAGTCCCAGCTTATCATCAATTGCATAAGGTTTGGAACCTTTTTTCTTAGCCAGGTCATTTACGTAAATGTGGAGCTGATAAACATGGGCTGTGGATTCCGGTATAGTTGCGATGGCAATAGGCATAATAGCGGCTACGGCTGCCAGTGAAGGTTTTGGTAAAGTAAAGACAGGCAGCTGGAAAACACTGTTTGATGTTACGGTATGCAGGTTAATAAAAGGAATTCCGGTTGCCGCATCTATAATTACAGCTGCGATATAACCCGTAAAAAGGCCAAAAAGAATAGGCAGCTGACTTAGCTTACCTTTCAAATAAACGGAATATAGAATTGTTGAAATAAGGGTTATTAGTGCGATAATCCAGGCTAAATTACCTGCAAGTCCTTGTTTATCTGCGGATACTTCGGGAATAGCTGATGCGTTGGTCATTGCATTGGATGCTAATGATAAACCAATTATAATAGCAATACTGCCGGTGACTGTAGGGGGAAGGACTTTATCAATAACTTTTTTGCCACTATTTTTAATAATTATACCGGCGAAAATGGAAACAAAACCAGACATTACAATACCAAATTGAGCAATAGAAATTTTATCATTAAGACTATAATTAGAAAATGCTTCTGCACTCATAATAGATGAAATAGCTGTAATATAGGAAAAACTTGAGCCGTAATACAATGGGATTTTTTTCCCTGTAACAAGAAGAAAAGTAAGAGTAGCCAGCCCGCTGGCAAAAATAGTAGTAGAAACGTGAAAACCTGTTATAAGAGCTACCAGAACCGTCGCTGGAAACATTACTACGATTTGCTGTAATGCAAAAAGAATTAATTCCCAAATCGGGGGACGTTCATCTGGCAGGTAGCCAATAGTTTGGTTTTTTGAAGACATTTGTTAGTTACCTCCTATGAAATTTTTTATATTTTGACACAAAGATTTGATTTTGTAAAGAGGTTTTTTTCAAATTTTTGAAAGTCTGAAAATGGTCCGAAACGGGAAAAATCGTTAATATAATTTTGATAATTAAAAACGAATTTTAAATATACTGAAAAAAATGAACCAGAAACGTATGTGTCAAAATTCGAGTTATTTTAACAAAAATTTTGCAACAATAATTATGGCGGTACATTTTGCTTGCCTTTTTTAAACCTGAAGGGGATGAAAAAACAGGTTGACAATTTGGGGGGCATTTATTTGGCTTCCTGAAATAAAATTACATATTGTTTTATTTTTGTATTGACAATATAGAAACTTAAGTATATATTGTATATAGCAGGTATATACAATATAGTAGGTATATACAATAATTACAGGTAAATGAGGTGACTAAGTGGATATTATTATAAGCAATTCCAGCGGGAAACCCATATATGAGCAGATTACAAGTCAAATCAAGAATATGATAATAAACGGCGAGTTAAAACCAGGTCAGCCTCTTCCGTCCATGAGGCTTCTTGCCAAGGAGTTAAGAATTAGTGTTATTACCACGAAAAGGGCTTACGAAGACTTGGAGAGGGATGGCTTTATTACCACTTTAGTGGGTAAAGGCAGCTTTGTGGCTGAAACCAATACGGAACTGGTTAAGGAAGAACACTTAAAAATAATCGAAGGATATTTGGAAAAAGCGGCGGAAAGCGCAAAAATAGGCGGTATCAGTTTAGAAGAACTGCATGACATACTGGATGTAATTTATAAGGAGGGTTATAGTTATGATAAATGCAATTGAATTGAATGGGGTCACAAAGGAATACAACAATTTTACATTGGACAACGTGTCATTTCAGGTACCTCGTGGCTGTATTATGGGCTTAATCGGTGAAAACGGAGCCGGAAAGACTACCACTTTGAAGGCAATTTTAAACCTTATCCACATAAACAGCGGAAATATTAAGGTATTGGGAATGGACTCCGTAAAGGATGAAAAAAAGATTAAGGAGCAGATTGGGGTTGTATTTGATGAAAGTTGTTTTCATGACAATTTGACGGTAACCCAAATCTCAAAAATTATGGGAAATATTTATTCCACCTGGCAGGCGAATGTTTTTGAACAATACGTCACAAGGTTTAAGCTGCCGAAAGACAAAATGATTAAAGAATATTCCAGGGGAATGAAAACGAAACTTTCCATAGCGGCAGCTCTTTCCCACAATGCAAACCTGCTAATACTGGATGAGGCAACCAGCGGTTTGGATCCGGTAGTCCGGAATGAAATTCTGGATATTTTTATGGATTTTATCCAGGATGAAAATCATTCTATTTTGCTGTCGTCTCATATTACCAGTGACTTAGAAAAAATAGCGGACTACATTACCTTTATCCATAAAGGGAAAATCATTTTTAGTAAGCCAAAGGATGATTTAATCGACAATTATGGCGTTGTCCGCTGTGGAGCTGATGAATATAAAAGGCTTGATAAAGAATATAAGGGACATATTATAGGAATCAGGAAAAATCAGTTTGAATATGAAATAATGGTAGACAATAAGAGAAAATTAAGGCAAAGCGAACCGGGCCTGGTGGTAGATAATACTTCCATAGAGGAACTAATTCTGTTTTATGTAAAATAAATAAAAACCTGACGTTTATTAAGAAAATATGTATATACAAAAACGTTGGCAAAAAGAATTAGAACAAAAAAGGTTTTTAAATTCTGTAAAAATACTATTATAGTCTGAGATAGTAGAAAAATTCGGATACAATAGAAAGGATGAATATTATGACCGGATTAATACTGAAAGATTTATATAACTTAAAGAGATATTTAAAACAGATCGGATTAATTTTTGTGATTTTTGGTTTTTTGGCATTACAATCGAAAGACCCTACTCTTTTTATTGGAATGGTTACTATGATTTTTTCCATGCTGGTAATTACCTCTATGTCCTACGATGATTTTGCAAAATGGGATAAATATGCCCTGACTATGCCTATTTTAAGGAAAGATATTGTTTTGTCCAAATACATTTTATTTATTATCCTAATGATTGTGGGAACGGTGGCATCCGGAATTTTATCTTTGGCAATGAACATATACCTGCATTTGAATAAAGCCATGGAAGTCGTTGTAACATGCGGTGTTATGATGCTGGTTATAATTTTTTTGTTCAGTATACTGATGCCGCTTTTATTAAAATACGGAGTGGAAAAGTCCAGAATTTTAATATTTGTCATCGTCGGGGCTCCGGCCTTTTTTGGCGCGGTAATCCTTCGGCTGATGAAGTATTTAAATATACCGCAGCCGGATGAAGCTTTACTTGAAAAACTATTTTCTGTTTTGCCATATACCTCCATAGTATTGGCATTATTGGCTTTGATTCTGTCCTATAATATTTCAGTCCGAATTTATGAAAAGAAGGAATTTTAAATTGATTGAAATACCTTTTTACTCCCTGGGGACATCAGAATATGTGCCAGATAAGAAATGGTAACGGGCTCATTGCCCGGTTGGTTTCTTATCTGGCATTATTTGTTAAACAGAAAATTCTTTAGAATTACTATTAAAGAAAATGCCGCCTTTTTACTTTAGGGAAGCATATCAAAAGATAATCCCACATAGTATGTACAAATAATTGAATTGGTAGAAAAAATGAGACAGGAAAAACAATTTCAATCAGCAAAGACGAGTGGGGAAAAACAAAAGAACCTGTCTGGAAACAGCAGAAAAAGGCAGGTTCATATTAATTTTCACAATCCAAATACGGAGGAAGATACGGTGCGGTTTCTGATCAATCTGGTTATGGATTATCTGGAGGAAGGGGCATTTGAATAAAGAGCGGAAACAGGAAAAGGCCTTGCTGTTTTTTAACGTTAAAGGAAGGGGGTATGTTATGAAAGCGGTGGCCTACTGCAGAGTATCCACCAGTAAGGAAGAACAGCTTGACAGCATGGAAAGCCAGCAGAACTTTTTTGTGGAATACGCAAAAAGAAACGGATATGACCTGGTAAAAATATATGCCGATGAAGGAAAAAGCGGAACCAAATTAAAAAACAGGACAGAACTTTTGAAGCTGTTAAAAGATGCGGCAACAGGAAGCTTTGAGGTGGTCCTTATTAAGGATATATCCAGACTGGCACGGAACACAGTGGACTTTCTTACCAGCATAAGAAAATTAAAAGCTCTTAATATAAGGGTAATATTCGTAAATTACGACCAGACCTCATCGGACAGCTCTGAATTTATGCTGACTATGTTAAGTGCCATTGCCCAGGAGGAAAGTGCCAATACCTCAAAACGGGTCCGTTTTGGCAAATTGCAGAATGCCCGGAAGGGAAGAGTCCCTAACCTGGTATACGGATATGACAAAACGGCGGGAGACTATTTTCACTTAAAAATCAATGAGACCGAAGCCCTTGTGGTAAAGCGGATTTTTCAGCTTTATACGGAAAAAGGATTAGGAGCAGGCCGTATAGCTGCAATTCTAAACCAGGAGGGAATAAAGACAAAGCGCGGCTGTAAATTTACCCAAAATGGAATCTGCCGTATTTTATCCAATGAGATTTACACCGGAAAAGTAATAAATGGGAAACAGGAAATTACTGATTTTCTTACCGGGAGAAGGAAAAACAAACCGGCCGATACCTGGATGATTACTTATAATCCGGAACTAAAGATTGTTTCCGAAGAAGTATTTGAAAAGGCAGGGGAAATAAGAAAAATAAGGGGCGCTAAGCTGCCGGGGGCCTGTAAAATGCAAAAACACTTACTTAGCCAGACTGTAAAATGCAGGGATTGCGGGGCTTTTTTTAGACGACTGGTTAGAACCTATAAAAATACCTATATTACCTGGGTCTGTAACGGACGTAACAGAAAGGGGGCAGATTATTGCAAAAACACAACTGCCATAGAGGAAGATATATTATTGGATGCCATCCGAAGTTATTTTATAAAATTATGGGAGCAAAATTCAGCCGTACTCCATCAGTTTTTTATGGACGATATGCGAAAAAGGAAAAGGAAGAATATCAGTAAAAGTAAAGAAAAAGAGTGGGCTGCTCTGCTTGAAATGAAACAAAAGCAAAAGCAAAAGTATATCGATATGTATCTGGGAGACATACTTACCATGGAAGAATTGACGGTTATAATTAGGCAGATTAATAAAGACATAAGCAGGTTAAAATCTGCATTGGAAGCGATACAGACCCAAAAAGATTATGCAGTAAGCAGTATGAATTTTGAAAGACTGTTTAACAACAGGGATTTGACTGGACTTATTTTTAACCGGCTGATTGACAGAATAGAGGTAGATCACAATGGAGTAGTGGATGTTTTTTTAAAATCCGGTAAAGATAAAGGTAAAGATAAAATATAATGATTTCTTCAATAGGAAATTGTGGTCTGTGAATTAAAACCCTTTTAATGTTTTTCGTTCCTTTTTATAACAACCGTACATAAAGACGTTACGGAACGTCTTGTACAGATTAATCCGTCCCTCGCCAACAAAGCCAGAGTGGTACTGGATCTTAACAAATCGGAAAGGCATATTAGAGGAGGCTTAGCAACGAAGGAAAAGTATCTTCATAAAGCAAAATACAACAAATCATTTTGAATCCAATTATACATAAAGTAGAACCGGCACCAAAGGCTGCTGCCTGTTCTATCAAATACCTTTCGAAACGAATAAGACAATGGGAAGGGGCCGGTTACTTAAAAAGTAACCGGTTTCTTACGTATATGGCAATATTTATAGAAAACCTATCAAACTGGTATAAATTAACTGTGAATTTTACTGTATTAAAATTGACAGTACTATGCTATAATGTTAATATATAAATCCGGGCAAGGTTTTTGTCGAAATTTGTTGTTGATAATGTTTATCAAAGATTTAACAATCATTGACGGAGCCTGGATGATTTGTTAAAATGCATCTGTAAAATTGGCAAAGGAGAAGAAAATGGAGAAGAAAATTGTTATTGTCGGTGCTGGTTACTCCGGAATATTAACAGCCAAAAAACTGGCGAAAAAATTTAAAAAAACCAACGATGTAAGTATCACTATTATTGATAAAAATCCATTTCATACCATGCTTACCGAACTTCATGAAGTTGCGGCCAGCCGTGTTGATGAAGAAAGTATAAGGATTGATTTAAACAAAGTATTTGCTGGCAGGAAAGTTGATGTAAAACTGGACACTGTAACTAACATAGATTTTGAGAACAAAAATGTAGTCGGGGCCAATGTATCTTATAAATACGATGTTTTGGTTATAGCAGCAGGTTCCAAGCCAACATTTTACGGTGTACCCGGAGCTGAAGAATATTCTTTTAAGCTTTGGTCTTATGAAGATGCTGTCATATTAAGAGAGCACATAAACGATACTTTCCGTAAGGCAGCCTGTGAACCCGACATAGAAAAAAGAAGAAAGATGCTTTCCTTCTATGTTGTCGGTGCCGGATTTACCGGCGTTGAAATGGTTGGTGAGCTGGCGGAATACGTTCCGATTTTATGTAAAAAATTCGGAATAAACAGAGACGACGTAACCATGGTTATTGTGGATGGCTTAAGCAGACCAATCCCAAATCTTCCGGAAAAGCTTTCCAACAAGGTGACAAGGCGCTTAAATAAAATGGGCGTGGAACTGATCATGAATGCCATGGTAAGCCGTGTGGGCAGTGATTTTATTGAATTAAAGAAAGATGATAAAGTACTGCACAATACAGCCGGTACCATAATATGGGCGGCAGGTATTCAGAGCTCCGATATAACCCAGGATGCCGGAAAGACTCTGGAACTGACCAGAGGAGGCCGTATTCAGGTAGATGGCTATTTGCGTTCTGTAAAGGATCCCAATGTATTTGTAATCGGTGACAATATGTTTTATATACCGGAAGGGGAAGAACGTCCGGTTCCTCAGATGGTGGAAAACGGCGAGCAGTCTGCCGATGTGGCGGCCCATAATATAGCCTGTGCCATAAAGGGACAGGGTGAAATGGAAGTTTACAAGCCTAAGTTCCACGGCGTAATGGTTAGTATCGGCGGCAGATACGGTGTTGCCCATGTGGGAACTCCTAACTTTATGTTTAGCCTTCCGTCCTTTCTTGCAATGTTTGCGAAACATTTTATTAATATTATTTATTTTATTCAGGTACTTGGCTGGAATAAAATATTCAGTTATGTAAAACATGAATTCTTTACCATAAGAAACTGCAGAAGTTTTGTAGGCGGCCATTTTTCCAACAGAACGCCAAGTTTTTTGTTAGTCCCTTTAAGAATATGGCTTGGTGCCGTATGGGTTTTTGAAGGCGTAATGAAGATTGTGGAAGGCTGGTTTAAAGGAGCTAAGCTGGAAGCCTTTTTCAACGGCGCTAACGCATGGTATGACAGCATTTTGAATGTAACCATTTCAACAGGTGGTGCGGATGCCGTTTCCAGTGCCACTACGGCAGCGGCTACGGTTACTCCTACGCCGATGGCAGACGCAGTTACCGCGGCATCGGGAGCTGTGGCAAATGCGGCCGGTGCAGCAGCCGATGCGGTTACTTCTGCATCAGGTGCAGTAGCCGATGCAGCCAGCACAGCGGCACAGGCAGTTGGAAAAGTATTGATGAACTTTGACTTTTTAGGATTATTTAAAGTTATTTTTGTAACAGGAAAAGACCTGGCAAGTTCAACGATAAGCGACTATGCCTTTAAATTGGATGTGCCCATTATCAATTGGTTTTTAAATCACTTGATTATGCCTAATTCAGGCGTTCAGCTTGCTATGCAGATTTTTATAGTACTGGCTGAGATTTTAGTGGGACTTGCTTTAATAGGAGGATTATTTACATTTCCTGCAGCTGCCTTTTCCCTTGTGCTTAACTTTATGTTTGTAACCACAACCGGATTATATTTAAATACTTTCTGGATGATTTTTGCCGGAATTGCAGTATTAATCGGAGGCGGCAGAACATTTGGATTTGATTACTATGTAATGCCAAAGCTAAAGGAAGCATGGAAGAAAATACCACTTGTTAGAAAGTTGTATATCTATAATGATTAATGATAAAAATAATTTAAAAGACAATATGGAAATGCTTAAGTTTGATGAGGCAACTAAGCAGGTGAAGGAACTTTCGGAAAAGACCCTGGTAAAGTCACCCCTTATTATCAGGGAGTATACCAAACACCTGGCAGCATCCCACGGGAAATATATTCGGGCAATGTCGGTATTAATGTGTGCCGAAAATAAAGAAGGACTTGTTCATCCTAATGCCGTTAAGATCGGAGCAGCCGTTGAGCTGCTTCATCTGGCAACACTGGTACATGACGATGTAATTGATAACGCGGATCTTAGAAGGGGAGATATTACCCTTCAGAAAAAATACGGGAAAAGAACTGCGGTTATCTGCGGAGACTATCTGTTGTGTACCGCCCTTAAGTTAGCTTCCTCTATCAGTAATAAAGAGGAATATCTAAAGCTAAATATACCGGATTATATGAGCAGGGTTTGCTTAGGGGAACTGAACCAGCATGTGAATAATGCCAATTTAAACTTATCCATTTATCAATATTTAAAAATTATATCCGGTAAGACAGCGGCTTTATTTGAAGCTTCCTTCCATGCCGGAGCCGTATTTTCCGGATGCGGTCAGGACGAGTATAAAAAATACAGGCAGTTGGGTTACTATATCGGAATGATTTTTCAGCTTACAGACGACTGTATTGATTTTGAAGATACGGTTGAAACGGCCGGAAAGCCGGTTCAGTCGGATTACGAACAGGGTGTGATTACCCTGCCTTTAATTCATGCGTTAAAAAATATTAGCGGTTTGCGTCAAAAGGCAGAAAAAGAAAAGCTAACCAGAAAGGAAATTAACGAAGCCGTTAGGCTTTCGGACGGTTTAGGCTTTACCCGTATGGTAGTGGATAAATATTTTAAAAAGGCAGAAAAGATTATACTGGAACTGGATATAACGGAAAATAAGAGAGAAAAACTAATGTCTTTGCTTAAGAAAGCTACCAGGATTAATTAAAGGGACAGGAAACTTAAGATGGACAAACATTATGAGGATATGTTATGCTAAGCCGTTTTTTTAATTTTGTTGAAATAAGAACGAAAATTACCAGTACCTTTACTTTTTTTATGACCATTGGCCTTTTGCTGTATCAAAAACAGGAGGTCAACTGGAAGCTGTCTTTTCTGTTCTTTGTTTCTATGTTTTTATTTGATTTAACAACAACAGCAATTAATAATTATATTGATACAAAGGACAATGAGCAGAAACTGCCCTTTGGCCGCAAAACTGCCCTTGTTCTTATATATGTTTTATTAGGAGTCAGTATTCTGACCGGCCTGATACTGGCCATGCTTTCTGATGTTGTAATTTTAATTATTGGCGGTATCTGCTTTTTATGCGGTATTTTATATACCTACGGACCGGTGCCTATATCGAGGATGCCTTTGGGGGAAGTAATATCGGGAGCATTTTATGGAATCATGATTCCCTTTATATTATTATACTTAAACACCCCGTCTGGCACCTATCTGTTACTGGAGTATAACTTAGAAACGGTTCGTATCACTTTACAGATTGTACCGATTTTACAATTACTGCTGTTTTCGGTTATTCCGTTTTGTGTGACGGCCAACATTATGCTGGCAAACAATATTTGTGATTTAAAAAAAGATATACTGGTAAAAAGACATACGTTGCCTTATTATATTGGCGATAGGGCGCTTTTGTTATTTGCTTTTGGATACTACCTGACTTATTTTGCCACAGTTGCAATGGTCATATTAAAAATCCTGTCGCCATTATGCCTTCTTAACCTTTTTACCATAATACCGGTACAAAAGAATATTAATGCATTCTTTAAAAAACAAGAGAAGGCTGCAACTTTTATAGTAGCTATTAAAAATTTTATCATTATTATGGGTACGACGACGGTCCTTATTTTTATCAGTACCCTGATCTAACCTGTCCAATATGGCTAACATATGAATTGGTTTATTCTTCCAGCTTAAGACATCTTAAGATTGGATTGAAATAAAAAATATTTAGGAGGATAGAATTATGAAAAAAATATCAGCTTTACTACTTAGCTTAATTCTGGTTGTTGTTTTGGCTACCGGATGCGGCAAATCAAGCGAAACAAACAGCGATGCAAATTCCACCGCTGAACCTACAACAGAAGCAACCACAGATAATACTGCAACAGCAGAAGAATCTACCGAAGATGCTGCAACTACAGAAGGAACTGCTGCAGGCAACGCAGTAAAAACAGGTTTGGCAGTTATTAACAATATAAGTTCTTCTACATCCGCTACAGCAGATGCTGATGGCGTTAATGAAACAGACTCCACCGTTGTGGCAGTATTAGTTGGCCAGGACGGAAAAATTGTAGACTGCAAAATTGATGTGGCACAGTCAAAAATCAATTTCTCCAATGAAGGTAAAATCACAACTCCTGCTGACACCGTATTTAAATCCAAACAGGAACTTGGAGACGATTACGGAATGAAAACGAAATCCGGAATCGGAAAAGAATGGTATGAACAGGCAAATGCTTTTGCCGATTATGTAATTGGAAAAACGGTTGACGAAGTAAAAGGAATTGCCGTTAGCGAGGAAGGAACAGCTGCCGATGCAGATCTGGCATCTTCCGTAACAATACATATCGGAGATTTTATTTCAGCTGTTGAAAAAGCAGTTAACAATGCCCAGGATCTTGGTGCAACCGATGCGGATAAACTTGGCCTTGGCATCAACACAACAATGGACAGCTCTGATGCGTCCGCAGACCAAGACGGTTTGGCTCAGGTATCTTCTTATTATGTGGTTACCACAACCGATGCTTCCGGTAAAATTACAAGCTGCATCATTGATGCTTCCCAGTGCGGCGTAAACTTTGACACAACCGGTCAGATTACATCCGATATTACAACTGCTCCTCAGACCAAAAATGAGTTAAAAGAAAATTATGGTATGAAAGCAAAATCCGGAATCGGCAAAGAATGGTATGAACAGGCAGATGCATTTGCAAAATATGTAGTCGGAAAGACGGTTGACGAGGTAAAAGGAATTGCCGTTAGCGAGGAAGGAACACCAGCCGATGCAGATCTGGCATCTTCCGTAACAATCCATATCGGAGATTTTATTTCAACTATTGAAAAAGCTGTTGCCAATTCTGCAAATTAATAGAATGTTGATTTAATTGATTAGTAATTATCCTTTTATTTCTCTTAAGAAGCAAGTATTTGAAAAGTAAATTGCTTTTTAAGAACATTGTTTGGATATTTACGTTGCCTTTAAACAACATACATTAAGGATAGTTGTAAGAATGGGGCTGTTACACAATGTTAAAGCCGGGAGCAGATTATTTGAAATCCCAGAAGCTTCATTGTGGAACAGCCCCATTTTCCCGATTAAACGGATTTGAGGTGATTCAGTTGAGCAGGAAGTTACTGGCGTGTTTATTGACTCTGGCTCTTATTTTTAACCTGACGGCCTGCACAGGTACAAAATATAAGCGTTATGACGCGACTTTTCTGGAGCTTTTTGATACGGTAACCACCATAACCGGTTATGCTGAAAGCAAGGAAGAATTTACAAAATATGCTCAGTTAATTTATGAAAATTTAAAAGAATATCATGAACTTTATGACATATACAACGACTATGAGGGCATTAACAACATAAAAACCATTAATGATAATGCGGGTATCAAACCGGTTAAGGTAGACAAAAGAATTATAGATTTGCTTAAATTTGCAAAAAAGGCATATAAGTTAACTAAGGGACAGATGAATGTGGCTTTTGGGGCCGTATTAAGGGTATGGCATGATTACCGGACGCAAGGGGTTGATGATCCGGAAAACGCGAAACTTCCGCCAATGGAATTACTTAAGGAAAAGGCTAAGCATACGGATATTGATAAAGTGATTATTAATGAAGAAGAATCCACCGTATACCTTAAAGACCCGGAAATGAGCCTGGATGTTGGTGGTATTGCCAAAGGTTATGCCACAGAAAAAGTGGCTAATATTGCCTACGAAAAAGGTTTTAAAAGCGGGTCCATAAGTGTGGGCGGCAATGTACGTACCCTCGGACCAAAAGCAGACACGGGGGAAGCCTGGAATATTGGCATACAAAATCCGGATAAGGATAGCATCGACAAATATATCTGCATATTAAATCTGAAGAATATGTCATTGGTCACAAGCGGTGTATATGAAAGATACTATACGGTAAACGGCAAAGAGTATCATCATATTATTGATCCGGATACCTTAATGCCTGCCACCGGATATTTATCCGTATCCATTGTAACCAAAGATTCCGGTATGGCAGACGCCCTGGCGAAAATTATCAATATGCCTTACAAAGAAGGTCGTAAGCTTATTGAAAGTATTCCGGATACGGAAGCCCTTTGGGTATTCGATAACGGAGAGGTAAAATACAGTTCCCATTTTAAAGACTATATTAAAAAATGAAAATATTACTGTAAATTAAGCGGAGCTGTTGTATTTTGGGCGGCTCCCTTTTACTTACTGGGAATTTTTCCTGAATTTTTTGGCCAATAAAAAAGCCCTCCGGGCAGGATGCCCATGACGCTAAAAAGGAAAATGCCACGTATGTGACAGAAGGCGGCGCCAAAGGGCTTATATTTCAAAGGGGACAAACAGAAAAAATACTATAAAATTGAAACAAATTATGATACTATTATATTATACGACATTATATATACATCCCTAAAATTAAATTTTAAAAAGAAGGAGCAGGATTATGGGAACAGCGACATTTAAAGGCGGCATTCATCCCTATGAGGGTAAGGATTTATCCAAGGATAAAGAAACAGCCCTTCTGTTACCAAAGGGTGAAATGGTATTTCCGATGGCCCAGCATATCGGTAAGCCGGCATTGCCGCTTGTATCAAAAGGCGATTATGTTTTGATGGGACAAAAAATTGGAGCTGCTGACGGGCTAGTTTCTTCCAATATCATCAGTTCTGTGTCTGGAACAGTAAAAGCCATTGAACCCAGGATGACAGCGGCCGGGTCCATGGTCTTATCGGTAGTTATTGAAAATGATAATGAATATAAAAGCATTGAAGGCTTAGGAAATAAAAGGGATTATGCGAAACTCAGCAAAGAAGAAATAAGAAACATTATCAGGGAAGCAGGCCTTGTAGGTCTTGGTGGAGCAGCATTTCCAGTTCATGTTAAATTAACTCCAAAAGATGATAACAAAATAGACTATGTTATTGTAAACGCTGCTGAATGTGAACCATACCTGACTTCTGATTACCGAATGCTTTTGGAAGAACCAGAAAAAATTATTGGAGGGCTTAAAATTGAGTTAAGTTTATTCCCTAACGCAAAGGGAATTATTGCCATTGAAGATAATAAACCCGAAGCAATTGCCAAAATGCAGGAACTTGTAAAAGACGAACAAGGTATTGAAGTAAAGGTATTAAAGACCAAATATCCTCAGGGCGGAGAGAGATTTCTTATTTATGCCGTTACGGGACGTAAAATTAATTCATCCCTTTTGCCCTATCAGGCAGGTTGTATCGTAAATAATGTGGATACGGTAATTTCAATCTATATGGCTGTGGCAGAATCTACGCCCCTTATGAGAAGAATTATTACGGTAACCGGTGATGCCATTGCTAATCCTCGCAACTTCAATGTGAAAATAGGTACCAGTTACAGACAGCTGGTTGAAGCGGCGGGAGGATTTAAAAGAGAACCGGAAAAAGTTATTTCCGGCGGGCCTATGATGGGGCAGGCACTGTTTACTTTAGATGTCCCGATTACAAAAACTTCTTCTGCTCTGCTTGCGTATGCCAAGGACCGGTCGGCCAGAATGCAGGCTACTTCCTGTATCCGTTGTGGAAGATGTGTTGCGGCCTGCCCAAGCAGAATTGTGCCGCAAAAACTTTATCAGTTTGCAGAACGGTCTGACACAGAAAACTTTATCAAATACAATGGTATGGAATGTTGTGACTGTGGCAGCTGTACCTTTGTATGTCCGGCCAAGCTGAATTTGAACCAGTCCTTTAAAGAAATGAGAATGCGTATACTAAATAGCAGAAAAAAGTAGAAAGAAAGAGGTGCTGACTTTGAGTAAGTTGTATAATGTCTCAGCTTCTCCCCATACCAGAAGCCGGACAACTACTGCAACAATTATGCAGGACGTTATTATCGCACTGATTCCTGCAACAATTTATGGAATATTTAATTTCGGAATAAAAGCCTTTTTAATTATATTAACGTCTGTCGTAGCCTGTGTTATGACAGAGTACATATATGAAAAAGCAATGAAAAAACCCCTTACTACCGGGGATTATAGTGCCGTGGTAACCGGCTTGTTACTGGCCTTAAATCTTTCTCCTAACGTTCCTTTGTGGATTCCTGTAATCGGCAGCGTATTTGCCATACTGGTGGTTAAAATGCTTTATGGTGGCATCGGACAGAATTTTATGAATCCGGCCCTGGCTGCAAGATGTTTTTTGCTTATTAGTTTTGCCGGAAGAATGAATAATTTTGCAGTTGAGCAAGTACAGGTATCGGGCTCGGTTCCTAAGATTTTTCAGTATTTGAATAAAGGAATCGTTGCCGTAGATGGCGTAACAGGAGCCACTCCTTTGGCTTCCTTACGGGCCGGCGAATCGGTAGATCTGTTAAATTTATTTATTGGCAAACATGGTGGAACCATAGGAGAAACCAGTGTTGCGGCAATTTTAATCGGTGCGGCTTATTTGCTCCTTAGAAAAGTAATCACATGGAGAATTCCGGTAACTTATCTGGCTTCCTTTGCACTCTTTCTGATTTTGTTCGGTGGAAAAGGCCTTGACTGGAACTTTTTATTTAGCCATCTCTTTGGCGGAGGCCTTATGTTAGGTGCTTTCTTTATGGCTACGGATTATGCCACCAGTCCTATTACAGAAATGGGACAAATTGTATACGGTATTGTGCTGGGAATTATGACAGGCGTGTTCCGAATCTTTGGCGCATCCACAGAAGGGGTTTCTTTTGCAATTATATTCTGTAATTTGCTTGTTCCTCTGATTGAGAAAATAACACTTCCCAATATGTTTGGAAAGGGGGCCAAGGCAAATGAATAATGAGGTAAAAGAAAGCAAGGGATTATCCATAATAAAGGATGCGGCTGTTTTGTTCATCATAACATTAATCGCAGGATTTGCCCTGGGGCTGGTGTACGAGATTACCGCGCCTGTAATAGCAAAACAGAACCTGCAGGCCAAAATGAATGCTTATCAGGCTGTATATCCCGAAGCAGTTAACTTTAGCGAGGATGCTGCTTTATCTGAAAAAATGAAAGAAGCACCGGCCCTTTTGCAGTCCAAAGGATATGAAAATATATCCATTGACGAGGTTTTGGTTGCATCGGACCAATCCGGCAATCCCATCGGCCATGTGGTGGTGGTAACTACCGGTGAAGGCTATGGCGGTGATATAACGGTTTCGGTTGGCTACAGTGATTCGGGTACGGTAAAAGGAATAGAAATTCTGTCTATGAATGAAACAGCAGGACTTGGCGCAAAAGCGCAAAACAAAGAATTTAAGGAACAATTTGCCGAGAAAAATGTTACGGAATTTACCTATACAAAGTCAGGAGCAAAAGCAGAAAATGAAATTGATGCTTTAAGCGGTGCGACCATTACTACAAGAGCTGTTGTAAATGCGGTCAATGCGGGATTATATTTCCTTAATAATCTTGCAGCGGAAAATGTTCAGGGAGGAGAATAATATGAGCCAGAAAAGCGAAGAAACCAATAGGAATAAATCAAATAAGGTTAATTATCTGGAGCCGCTCATCAACGGTCTTATTAAAGAAAATCCAACATTTGTTCTGATGCTTGGTTTATGTCCTACACTGGCGGTTACGACTTCCGCAAGTAATGCGATTGGCATGGGATTGTCCTCAACTGCAGTACTGGTTATGTCCAATATGCTGATATCCCTGTTAAGAAACGTTATTCCGGATAAAGTCAGAATGCCGTCGTACATTGTAATCGTTGCTTCTTTTGTAACCATAGTTCAGTTTTTGATACAGGCTTATGTGCCTTCCATATACGATGCTCTGGGAATTTACATACCATTAATAGTTGTAAACTGTATCATCCTTGGAAGGGCGGAAGCCTATGCCAATAAACACTCGGTCGGTCTGTCTGTTATGGATGGTATCGGAATGGGATTGGGATTTACCATAGGCCTTCTGTTAATCGGCATGTTCAGGGAACTGTTAGGTAACGGTACAATCTTTAATATTCGGATTATGCCCAAAGCCTACGAACCTGCCACTATATTTATACTGGCTCCCGGAGCTTTCTTTGTGCTTTCCATATTAACTGCTCTGCAGAACAAATTTAAATTAAAATCAGCCACCAACGGATCAGTAAAATCTTCGGGCCTTGCCTGCGGTGGTAACTGCGAGGCCTGTGCGGGAATTTCCTGTATGTTAAATCATGAAAAGATTCAGATTGAGGAAATTAATAAAAAAGCAGAGAGTTAAGGAGGAAATAATAAATGGGAGAATTATTATTGATATTCGTAGGATCCGCCCTGGTCAGCAATGTGGTTTTAAGTCAGTTCCTTGGCTTATGTTCTTTTGTGGGCGTATCCAAAAAAATAAAAACTGCCACCGGCATGGGCCTTGCAGTTGTGTTTGTTATTACCATTGCCTCTGCCTGTGCCAACCTGCTCTATCGATTTATCCTGGTACCTTTTGGCCTTGAATATTTGCAGACGATAGTATTTATTCTGGTAATTGCAGCCCTGGTACAGTTTGTGGAAATGGTAATAAAAAAGTATAGTCCTGCCCTTTACAACGCCCTGGGAGTTTATTTAGCTCTTATTACCACCAACTGTGCGGTATTGGGTGTGGCCCTTATTAACGTAAAAAAAGATTATGGATTTGTTGCCAGTGTGGTAAACGGTGTTGGTACGGCTGCTGGCTATTTGATTGCCATAATTCTTTTGGCAGGAATCCGTGAAAGAATTGAATACAATGATATACCCAAATCTTTTCAGGGTATGCCCATTGTATTAATTACTGCAGGCCTGATGGCAATTGCATTTTTCGGATTCTCCGGTATAATATAGGAGGTGTAAAATGAACACCATATTATTACAGAATATATTTTACATTGGATCCCCCGTACTGGCTTTAAGCTGGGCCGGCGTAGGTATTGCTACTTTCCTGATTAGCGCAACCGGAATTGTTATAGGATTATTCTTAGGTTTCGCTGCTACAAAACTGGAAGTCAAAGTGGACGAAAGGGAACAATCCATACGGGAATTATTGCCCGGTAATAACTGCGGAGCCTGTGGTTATGCCGGCTGTGACAATCTGGCCCAGGCAATAGCGGCGGGAAATGCTCCCTGTAATGCCTGTCCTGTGGCAAACAGTAAAATACACAGCCAGATTGCTGAAATTATGGGAACCGATGTGGAAGAAAATGAAAAACAGGTGGCAAAAGTAAAATGTGCCGGTACCTGTGACAAGGCAAAAGTGAAATATAATTATTTTGGCATTAGGGACTGCAGAAAGGCTTCCGTCACACCGGGAAAAGGACCAAAACAGTGTGGTTATGGATGTATGGGTTTTGGCTCCTGCGTAAAGGTATGCCAGTTTGACGCAATTCACATTGTTGATGGCGTGGCTGTGGTGGATAAAGAAAAATGCACATCCTGCGGTTTATGTATAAAAGAATGTCCCAATAATTTAATTGAACTGGTTCCTTATGAAGCCAGACATTTTGTTCAGTGCAATTCCAAAGACAAGGGCAAGGATGTAAAAGCTGCCTGCAGCATTGGCTGTATCGGATGTAAAATCTGTGAAAAGGCCTGTGAATTTGACGCAATAAAAGTAGTGGATAATCTTGCCCATATTGATTACAGCAAGTGCACCAATTGCGGTAAATGCGCAATGAAGTGCCCTTCTAAGGTTATTCTGTCAGAAATCAGGGAAGAATCAGCCAGTGCATGAGTTTAGGGCCAAACGGGTTAAGGGAGTTTACAGGCGGAAAGGAAATTACAATAATGAGAAACACCAGATCAAAAAGGGTGGCGCTTTACGGCATGTTTGTGGCATTGGCTTTTGTATTCAGCTATGTGGAAGTGCTGTTACCCATAAACATAGGAATTCCCGGTATAAAACTCGGGTTGGCCAATATTGTTGTGCTTACGGCTTTGTATGCCATGGGAGTAAAAGAAGCATTTGTAGTATCAGTTATCCGTATCATACTGGTCGGGTTTACATTTGGAAATATGTTCAGTATGTTATACAGCCTGGCAGGCGGACTGCTTAGCTGGATGGTAATGTGCCTGTTAAAAAAGTTAAAATCATTCAGCATGATTGGTGTCAGCATTGGCGGAGGCATCAGTCATAATATAGGTCAGATCATTGTGGCAAGCATAGTATTAAGAACGGAAAGTCTGAAATATTATTTGCCTGTATTGTTAATTGCCGGTACAGTAACCGGGATTTTAATCGGTCTGCTCGGAGTCTGGATATTAAAAGTGCAGAAGAAAATATTTGATTAATAGGGGAATCGTGCTGTGAGAAAAAACGCAACTATGAAAGATATCTCTCAAAAATGCGGAGTGTCCATATCAACTGTCAGCAAGGCATTGAACGGTTATCAGGATATCAGTGAAGAAACAAGAGAAATGATATTAAAAGCCGCCAATGAGGCAGGTTATTTTCCGGATGCCAATTCCAGAACATTAAAGATGAAGAAAACTTATAATATTGGAGTTTTGTTTTCTACTATGGGAAACTATGATTTCAGGAATGAATATTTTGCCCATATTTTAGCATCTTTTAAGGGAAAAGCAGCCAAACGGGGATATGATATTACTTTCATTGAGCATAACATTGGCAATCGGAAAACGACTTACCTGGATCACTGCAAGTACCGAAATTTTGACGGTGTATTTATAGCATGTGCGGATTATAGTGATCCCGAAGTATTAGAACTGGTTAACAGTGACTATCCGGTTGTAACCATAGACCATCCGTTTAACGAGGCTATTTCCGTTTTGTCTGACAATGTTGACGGAATGAGGCAGCTTACCCAGTATATTATTGACCAGGGACATACCAAAATAGCTTATATTCACGGAACCAAATCATCGGTTACACATAACCGTCTGGTCAGTTTTAATACTGTGCTGAAAGAAAATGGCATTAAGGTACCGGACGAATATTTTGTGGAAGGAATTTACCGAAGTTCGGAGTGCGCGGAAAAGCTGACCCTTCAGTTATTACAACTGGATGATCCGCCTACCTGCATTATTGCACCGGATGATTATGCGGCCCTGGGCGTTATGAATACGGTAAGAAGATTAGGTCTTAAAATACCGGATGATATTTCCGTTGCGGGGTATGACGGCATTTCGGTAGCCCAGGCCTTAGAGCCCAAACTTACCACTATTAAGCAGGATACGGATAAAATAGGAGCGGAAGCCGCAAAACAGCTGATTAATTTAATCGAAAGTCCTATGACTACCTCTCTGGACAATATATATTTAAAAGTTCAGTTAGTAAAAGGTGCTTCCGTAAAAAATATAAAAGCAAGTCATTAAAAATTATCTTCCTATATAAAATATAAAAATAAGAATAAAAATGGAAAGAAGCGGCACGGGAAAGTTTACCTTTTTCCTGTGCCGAAAATCCGGCCGGACGTAAGTGTCTGCTTTAAGACCCGGACTTTTTGCCCTTGAAATTTTGAATGGGGTGTATTATAATTATAAAACATAAAAAAATAGGTTGACGGAAATGAAAGAGTATGTTATATTAGACTAGCGATGGAAGAGGTCTTTTTTTTATGCCTAAAAAACCCGTGAGCCAATTGTTAATTACTTTGGATTATATGATAATCTATGAAACAATTGTCACATAATTTAAAATTTAAGCGGAGGTGGAAGTTGTGCGCACAAAGATTACATTGGCATGTACAGAATGTAAACAACGTAATTACAACATGACAAAGGATAAGAAGGCACATCCGGACAGGATGGAAACCAAGAAGTATTGCAAATTCTGTAAGACACACACATTACACAAAGAAACAAAATAATATGTCTAATCTTCGATACAAGCAGTTTTTATAAAGATTTTATATAAGTTATTTCCATACGGAATACAATATAAAATTACTTTATAACTGCATTGTTAAGAAAGGAAAGTGAAAATATGGGAGAAACTGCGAATACTCCAGAGAAAGCTCCGAAGAAAAGTTGGTTTAAAGGCCTGAAAGCAGAATTTGATAAAATTGTTTGGCCTGATAAAGAATCACTGGCAAAGCAGTCGCTGGCAGTCATTGTAGTATCCATTATTTTAGGTGTAATTATTTCTATACTGGATTTGGGAATTAAGTATGGTATAGATGTTCTTATTAAGTAGGATACAGGTGATTATATATGTCAAAGACGAATTGGTACGTTGTTCATACTTACTCAGGATATGAGAATAAGGTAAAAGCCAATATTGAGAAAACAATTGAAAACAGAAAACTTCAAGATCAAATCTTAGAGGTTTCCGTTCCCCTTCAGGATGTGATTGAAGTAAAGAACGGTGTTAAGAAAAAAGTTCAGAAAAAAATGTTTCCTGGATATGTTTTGCTTAACATGGAAATGAACGATGATACCTGGTACGTAGTTCGTAATACGAGAGGCGTTACAGGCTTTGTCGGTCCCGGATCCAAACCGGTTCCCTTGACAGAAGCAGAAATGAAGGCAATGGGAATTAAAAAAGATGAAGTTGAGATTGACTTTGAAGTAGGTGATACTGTTGAAGTTGTCTCTGGTGTGTGGGAGAATACAACAGGAGTCATCAAACAGATTAATCCCCATAAACAGATCGTCACAATCAGTGTTGATATGTTTGGCCGTGAAACTCCTGTCGAAATAAGTTTCACGGATATTAAAAAAATACAGTGACTAAATAGTTACTAATATGTAAACAATAAACATCCGGATAGGAGTTCTTTCATTGTTTGAAACAAATCCGGATGGTGGGAGGGCAATCCCGATAAGACCACAATTTTAGGAGGTATGCTATAATGGCAAAGAAAGTTACAGGTTATATCAAATTACAAATCCCTGCTGGAAAGGCTACACCGGCTCCGCCAGTTGGTCCTGCACTTGGTCAGCATGGTGTTAATATCGTACAATTTACAAAAGAATTTAATGCAAGAACAGCAGATCAGGAAGGAATGATTATACCGGTTGTAATCACCGTATATCAGGACAGAAGCTTTAGTTTCATTACAAAAACACCTCCGGCTGCAGTTCTTTTAAAGAAAGCTTGTAAAATAAATTCCGGTTCTGCTACACCGAATAAGACGAAAGTTGCTACTATTACAAAAGATGAGGTAAGAAAAATAGCAGAACTTAAAATGCCTGATTTAAATGCAGCTACCATTGATGCTGCAATCAGTATGATTTGCGGTACAGCAAGAAGTATGGGAATCGCTGTAGTTGACTAAGAATCGTAATACTGTGGGAGGGTAATGGTTGCACGAAACCTATTTAGCGCAGAGTAAACGAAGCGCTATTACTCCCGATACTACCACTAGGAGGTTAATGAAATGAAAAGAGGAAAAAAATACGCTGAAGCTGCAAAGCTTATCGACAGAGCTACGTTATATGATGCGGCAGAAGCAATTAGTTTAGTAAAAAAATCAGCAGTTGCTAAATTTGATGAAACAATCGAAGCACACATCAGACTTGGCGTTGACGGACGTCATGCCGACCAACAGGTTCGTGGTGCAGTTGTTCTGCCTCATGGAACCGGTAAAACTGTAAGGGTACTTGTATTTGCCAAAGGCGATAAGTTAGCAGAGGCAGAAGCAGCCGGTGCAGATTATGTTGGCGGTGAAGAATTAGTGCCAAAGATTCAGAATGAAGGCTGGCTGGATTTTGACGTCGTAGTTGCTACTCCCGATATGATGGGTGTTGTAGGTCGTTTAGGACGTGTGCTTGGACCGAAAGGTTTAATGCCAAATCCAAAAGCTGGTACGGTTACTATGGATGTTACAAAAGCTGTTAAGGATATTAAAGCCGGTAAGATCGAATACAGATTAGACAAGACAAATATTATTCACGTGCCGTTAGGAAAAGCTTCCTTTACTGAGGAACAATTAGCGGACAACTTCCAGACGCTGATTGGTGCAATTCTTAAAGCAAAACCTTCTTCTGCAAAAGGTCAGTACCTCAGAAGCGTTACTTTAGCTTCTACTATGGGACCTGGTGTGAAATTAAACACAGCCAAATTAGGTTAATTATTTTGCAAAGAAATTTTGTTTTTATAGTTGACACCATAATAGATTGATGTTATACTTTTGAATGCAATAACTGCCGAAGACAGTAGGTGCCGTAAGGCATAAGTTGAAAACGCCTACCGAGGGATCAATATTTTTGATGATTTATATAATCCCTTACTGTTTGGCGGTAAGGGATTTTTCATTTTATAGGAAACCACATCCTATAAGATAAAAATCACCCCATATAAGCAGTGAAGCAGGCAGATAAGCTTATTTAAGCATAATTCGCATTTTGCGTTTATGTAAAATCTATAAGGAGGTGTACTAGAGTGGCTAAAGTAGAATTAAAACAACCTATCGTTGACGAGATTAAAGGTTATATGAACAGTGCAAAATCAATTGTAGCCGTAGACTACCGCGGAATTACTGTGGAAGAAGACACAAAACTTCGTAAACAGTTAAGAGAAGCTGGTGTTGTATATAAGGTTTACAAAAACACACTGTTAAAACGTGCTTTTGAAGGAACCCCATACGAAGCACTGGCAAAGCATCTGGAAGGACCTACTGCAGTAGCGTTTGGCATTGACGACGAAACTGCTCCTGCCAGAATCATTAACAAAGCAATCAAGGATTGCCCTAATTTAGAGTTCAAAGCTGGTGTAGTAGAGGGAGTTTATTATGATCCTAAGGGACTGGAAGTTATCGCAGCTATCCCTTCAAGAAACGAACTTATTTCCAAGTTACTTGGAAGCTTACAATCTCCTATTGCCAACTTTGCTCGTGTTCTTAAGCAAATCGCTGAGAAACAAGAAGGAGCAGCATAAGAAAGAATTTGTAATTGTTACGGAATAAAACCATAACAGAAATAATAAATGGAGGTATTAATAATGACAACTCAAGAATTTATCGAAGCTATTAAAGGCTTAACTGTAACAGAATTAAATGATTTAGTAAAAGCATGTGAGGAAGAATTTGGTGTATCTGCAGCAGCAGGCGTTGTAGTTGCAGGACCTGCAGCAGGCGGCGCAGCAGCTGAAGAAGAAAAAACTGAATTTGATGTAGAATTAACAGAAGTTGGTCCTAACAAAGTTAAAGTTATCAAAGTTGTTCGTGAAATCACTGGTTTAGGCTTAAAAGAAGCAAAAGACCTTGTTGATGGAGCACCTAAGGTTGTTAAAGAAGGAGCTTCCAAGGACGAAGCTAACGAAATCAAGACAAAACTTGAAGCTGAAGGCGCTAAAGTTACAATTAAATAATTTATCTGCAAGATTAAAGTCTGTCCCAAAGAATAAGAAGGGGCAGACTTTTTTTGTTAATCTTTCGGTAAATTCGGAAAAATTTCTATTCCATAAAAGAAATCTGATTTTTTCTTTTTTACGTTTTTTTTCATACAATATTAATAAATTTAAGAAAATGTCCCGTTTTCCGTAATAAAAAACGGATGCATTTCTCTCTTATAAAAAGGAAAATGGTTATTTGTGTATAGAAAGGATATTTTTGGGGATACAATATAATTAAGGGAAAATTTACGTAATTTTTAGAATTATAGCTGAAATAGAAAAAGTCAACAAAATATGTTGACATCTTGAAAAGCTTGTGATATTATGAATGATGCACTATTGTGTGCTGTAGTATGCCTTCAGAACATATTATAGCACACATAAGAGAAAATGAAAAGTATTTTTGCAAAAATATTCTATAATATTTCTGAATGAAATAAGAGGAAGCAAAAAATGGGCTGTTTCCTGGAAATATTTATGGATATTAGGCAGCGGCTTTTGCTGAATTCACCATTTGGTAAAGGTCTTATTTAAATAAAAATTCAAGGGGTGAAAACGTCGATGGAAAAAAACAGGATACGTCCAATCAAAGTTGGTAACGGCATAAGAATGAGCTACTCGAGACAGAAAGAAGTATTGGAGATGCCAAATCTTATTGAAGTTCAGAAGAAATCATACGAATGGTTTCTGAAAGAAGGACTCAAAGAAGTATTTGACGATATATCTCCAATTGAAGATTATAGCGGGCACTTAAGTCTGGAGTTTGTAGATTTTGTGCTGTGTGAAGACGATGTAAAATATTCAATTGAGGAATGTAAGGAAGAGATGCAACTTATGCAGCTCCCCTTAAAGTAAAGGTAAGACTTCACAACAAAGAGAACGATGAAATCAGTGAGCACGATATTTTTATGGGCGATTTACCATTAATGACGGAGACTGGAACTTTCGTTATTAACGGTGCCGAAAGAGTTATCGTTAGCCAGTTAGTACGTTCACCCGGTATCTATTTTGCAATTGGACACGACAAAATTGGTAAGAAACTGTTTTCTTCAACTGTAATACCAAATCGTGGTGCATGGCTGGAATATGAAACCGATTCCAATGATGTATTCTATGTACGCGTAGATCGTAACAGAAAGGTGCCCATTACCGTACTGATCCGTGCATTGGGTGTTGGAACCAATGTTGAAATACAGGAATTATTTGGTGAAGAGCCAAAAATATTGGCAAGTTTTACAAAAGATCCGTCGGATAATTATCAGGATGGTTTACTTGAGTTATATAAAAAATTGCGTCCAGGTGAACCGCTTTCCGTAGAAAGTGCAGAATCTTTACTTATAATATGTTCTTTGATCCGAGAAGATACGATCTTGCCAAAGTGGGAAGATATAAATTCAATAAAAAATTAGCTTTAAAAAATCGTGTAGTTGGCTTCCCTCTTGCTGAAGATGTTGTAAATAAAGAAACCGGAGAAATTATAGCGCAGGCCGGTACTATTATTACGGAGCAACTTGCGGAAGAAATACAAAATGCTGCAATACGTTCCATAGTGGTACAAGCGGAAGAACGTCATGTAAAAGTTTTATCTAATTTAATGGTAGATTTGGCTTATTATGTAGATGTAGACAAAGAAGAACTGGGTGTTAAAGAATATGTATATTATCCGGTATTAAAGAAAATTCTTGATGAAAATAAGAATATCGAAGATATAAAGACTGCAATTAAAAGAAATATAAATGAATTAATTCCGAAACATTAACAAAAGATGATATATTTGCATCTATAAATTATAACATTCATCTGGAATATGGTATTGGCAGCGAAGATGATATCGATCACTTAGGTAACAGAAGAATCAGGGCAGTGGGAGAATTGCTTCAGAATCAGTACAGAATTGGTCTGTCCAGAATGGAACGTGTAGTCAGAGAAAGAATGACCACACAGGATTTAGAAGGTGTTAGCCCTCAGTCCCTGATTAATATTAAGCCGGTAACAGCGGCGGTAAAAGAATTTTTTGGAAGTTCCCAGTTGTCACAGTTTATGGACCAGCATAACCCCTTAGGTGAATTGACCCATAAGAGACGTTTGTCAGCCCTGGGACCTGGTGGTTTGTCCCGTGACCGTGCCGGCTTTGAAGTTCGTGACGTTCACTATACCCATTACGGCAGAATGTGCCCCATTGAAACCCCTGAAGGTCCAAATATCGGACTGATTAACTCTTTGGCTTCCTATGCTATTATTAACGAATATGGTTTCATTGAAGCACCTTATCGTAAAGTTGACACAATCAGACCCTATGAATCCGAGGGTTACGGACGAAGTAGTTTATCTGACCGCAGATGAGGAAGATAAATACGTTATTGCCCAGGCCAATGAGCCTCTTGATGAAAATGGCTATTTTATCGGAACAAGCATATCCGGTCGATATAAAGAGGAATTCTCTGAATTTGAAAAAGTCTAAAATTGATTTAATGGACGTATCTCCAAAGATGGTATTCTCCGTTGCTACCGCCATGATTCCGTTCCTTGAAAATGACGATGCGAACCGTGCCCTTATGGGTTCCAACATGCAGCGTCAGGCTGTTCCTTTGCTGGTTACAGAGGCCCCTGTGGTAGGAACCGGAATAGAGGCAAAAGCTGCCGTTGACTCCGGCGTTTGTGTTATAGCCAAAAAATCCGGTATTGTAGAGCGTTCTACCGCACAGGAAATTGTTGTTAAAAATGACGACGGAACAAAATCTTCCTATAAATTATTAAAATTTGCAAGAAGTAATCAGGGTACATGTATTAATCAGCGCCCTATCGTAAACAAAGGGGACAGAGTGAAAGAAGGACAGGTAATTGCAGATGGTCCTTCCACATCCTATGGAGAATTAGCCCTTGGTAAAAATCCTCTTATCGGGTTTATGACCTGGGAAGGGTATAACTACGAAGACGCGGTATTAATCAGCGAAAGACTGGTACAGGAAGATGTTTACACATCTATCCATATTGAAGAATATGAAGCAGAAGCAAGAGATACCAAGTTAGGACCGGAGGAAATCACAAGGGATGTTCCGGGCGTAGGCGATGATGCCCTTAAGAATCTGGACGAAAGAGGTATTATCCGAATCGGTGCAGAAGTACGTGCCGGGGATATTTTAGTCGGTAAGGTAACTCCTAAGGGAGAAACGGAACTGACCGCAGAGGAAAGACTTCTTCGCGCTATTTTTGGTGAAAAGGCAAGAGAAGTCAGAGACACTTCCTTAAGGGTTCCTCACGGTGAGTATGGTATTATTGTTGACGCCAAAGTATTTACCAGAGAAAACGGTGATGAACTGCCACCTGGCGTAAACCAGACGGTACGTGTTTATATTGCTCAGAAAAGGAAAATTCAGGTCGGAGACAAAATGGCCGGACGACATGGTAATAAGGGTGTTGTTTCCCGTGTATTGCCTGTGGAAGATATGCCATTTTTACCTAACGGAAGACCTTTGGATATTGTATTAAATCCTCTGGGTGTGCCTTCCCGTATGAACATTGGACAGGTGCTGGAGATTCACTTAAGTCTTGCTGCAAAGGTTCTTGGCTTAAAAGCGGCTACTCCGGTATTTGACGGGGCCAATGAGGATGACATTATGGATACTCTGGAATTGGCCAATGACTATGTCAATATGGAAATCGAAGACTTTAAGGAAAAGTATAAAGATATATTGGATCCGGAAATAATGGAATATTTACTTACCCACCAGGAAAACAGAGAAGAATGGAAAGGTGTACCCATTAACCGGGACGGTAAAGTAAGACTTCGTGATGGTAGAACCGGCGAATATTTTGACGGAGCTGTTACGGTAGGATTTATGCACTACTTAAAGCTTCACCATCTGGTAGATGATAAGATTCACGCACGTTCTACAGGTCCTTATTCCTTAGTAACGCAACAGCCTCTTGGTGGTAAAGCACAATTTGGTGGCCAGAGATTTGGTGAAATGGAAGTTTGGGCATTAGAGGCATATGGTGCAGCCTATACGCTTCAGGAAATTTTAACAGTAAAATCCGATGATGTTACCGGTCGTGTTAAGACTTATGAAGCGATTATTAAAGGTGAAAACATTTCTGAGCCGGGTATTCCTGAGTCCTTTAAGGTACTCCTTAAGGAATTACAGTCTTTGGCACTTGATGTTACTGTATTGGATGAAAACGGCAATGAAGTGAAGATGACAGAAAATGTTGACTACGGTGATGGAGATCTAACACCGTTAATTGAGGGCGACAATAATTTCAGCTATGACGAAGATTATAGTGAGGCCGGATATCGCGAAACATCTCCGGATGAAGAGGATAGTTTCTTCGACTCTTTTGACGATGATGATGATGTTGACCTCAATGAAATGGACGATGACTTTGAAGATTAATTTATAAAGACATCCGTTATGATCGATGTCTGTCGTAAATGAGCGGATTTCAGTATAAATCCGTACTATGAAAGGGAGTGCCAGATGATGCCAGAAGTAGTAAATAATGAAAATACCGGGGAAATTACCTATGATGCAATAAGAATTGGTTTAGCTTCTCCTGAAAAAATCAGGGAGTGGTCCAGAGGCGAGGTAAAAAAGCCTGAGACCATAAACTACAGAACACTTAAGCCGGAAAAAGACGGCTTGTTCTGCGAGAAGATATTTGGACCAAGCAAAGATTGGGAATGCCATTGTGGTAAATACAAAAAAATCAGATATAAGGGTGTAGTTTGCGACCGCTGCGGCGTTGAAGTTACAAAGGCCAGTGTCCGCAGAGAGCGTATGGGTCATATTGAACTTGCTGCACCAGTATCCCATATCTGGTATTTCAAAGGAATACCAAGCCGTATGGGACTTATTCTGGATTTGTCTCCAAGAACCCTGGAAAAAGTATTATATTTTGCGGCTTACATTGTGTTGGATAAAGGCAACACAGATTTACAATATAAACAGGTATTAAATGAAAAGGAATACAGAGAAGCTTATGAAAAATACGGCAACAAATTCAGAGTCGGAATGGGTGCCGAGGCAATTCAGGAGCTTTTGCTTGCCATTGATTTAGACAAAGAATCTGCTGAGTTAAAGAAGGCTTTAAAGGATTCTACCGGTCAGAAAAGGGCAAGAATAATCAAAAGACTGGAAGTTGTGGAAGCTTTCAGAGAGTCCGGCAATCGTCCGGAATGGATGATTTTAACTGTAATTCCGGTTATTCCGCCGGATTTAAGACCAATGGTTCAGTTAGACGGCGGACGTTTCGCAACTTCTGATATGAATGATTTATACAGAAGAATAATTAATCGGAATAACCGTTTAAAGAGGCTTTTGGAGCTTGGCGCGCCGGACATTATTGTTCGTAATGAAAAAAGAATGTTGCAGGAAGCGGTAGATGCTCTTATTGATAACGGAAGAAGAGGAAGACCTGTTACCGGTCCCGGAAACCGTCCGTTAAAATCCTTATCCGATATGTTAAAGGGTAAACAGGGACGCTTCCGTCAAAACCTTCTTGGAAAACGTGTTGACTATTCCGGTCGTTCCGTTATCGTAGTAGGACCTGAATTAAAGATTTATCAGTGCGGTCTTCCAAAGGAAATGGCAATTGAGTTATTTAAACCATTTGTAATGAAAGAACTGGTTGCCAAAGGAACCGCTCATAATATAAAATCAGCCAAAAAAATGGTAGAAAGACTTCAGCCGGAAGTTTGGGATGTGTTAGAGGAGGTAATCCGAGAACATCCGGTTATGTTAAACCGTGCCCCGACACTTCACAGACTTGGTATTCAGGCTTTCGAGCCTGTATTGGTAGAAGGTAAGGCAATTAAGCTTCACCCCTTGGTATGTACTGCATTTAATGCGGACTTTGACGGTGACCAGATGGCTGTCCACCTGCCTTTGTCTGTGGAAGCTCAGGCAGAATGCAGATTTCTTCTGCTTTCGCCAAACAACTTGCTAAAGCCTTCCGATGGTGCGCCTGTAGCCGTTCCTTCTCAGGATATGGTACTTGGAATCTATTATTTAACACTGGAAAAACCCGGAGATAAAGGCGAGGGCCATTACTTTAAGAGTATAAATGAAGCAATTTTGGCTTATGAAAACGGTTATATTACGCTTCATGCAAGGATTAAAGTAAGAAGAACCGGTGTGAATAACGAAGGAAAAGTAGCAAGCAGAACCATTGAATCCACTTTGGGACGTTTGCTTTTCAACGAAATTATCAGTCAGGATTTAGGTTTTGTTGACCGTTCCAAACCAGAAAACTTCCTGCTTCCGGAAATTGATTTCCATGTTGGTAAGAAGCAGTTAAAGAAAATACTGGAGAAATGCATCAATACCCATGGTGCAACTAAAACAGCAGAAACTTTGGATGCCATTAAGGCATTGGGTTATAAATATTCCACCAGGGCTGCTATGACGGTATCCATTTCCGATATGACAGTACCGCCTGAAAAGAAGACAATTATAGCGGAAGCAGAAAAGAGAGTACAAGAAATATCGAAAAACTACCGTCGTGGTCTTATGACGGAAGACGAAAGATATAAAGCGGTTATTGAGACCTGGAAGGTAGCCGATGATGAAATTACGGATGCCCTTCTTAAAGGCCTGGATAAATACAATAATATTTACATGATGGCTGATTCCGGTGCCCGTGGTTCCGATAAACAGATCAAGCAGCTTGCGGGTATGCGTGGTCTTATGGCGGATACTTCCGGACGTACCATTGAGTTGCCTATTAAATCCAATTTCCGTGAAGGGCTTGACGTATTGGAATACTTCATTTCTGCTCACGGTGCCAGAAAAGGTCTTTCTGATACGGCTCTTCGTACGGCCGACTCCGGATACTTAACCCGTCGTCTGGTAGATGTATCCCAGGATTTAATTATTCGTGAAACGGATTGCTGTGAAGGCAAAGAAATTCCTGGTATGTGGGTTAAGGCATTTACCGATGGCAATGAAGTAATTGAGAGTCTGGAAGAACGTATTACCGGCAGATTTTCCTGTGAGACTATTTATGATGATAATGGTGAAATAATCGTTAAGGCAAACCATATGATTACACCGAAGAGGGCGGCCAGAATTGTTAATACCAAGAAAGTAAAGGAAGCCGGATTTAATGCCAAAATTAAGATCCGTACTATCCTTACCTGTAAATCCCGTATCGGCGTTTGTGCTAAGTGCTATGGTGCCAACATGGCAACCGGTGAAGCGGTTCAGGTCGGCGAGGCAGTAGGTATTATTGCAGCCCAGTCTATTGGTGAACCTGGTACACAGCTTACCATGCGTACTTTCCATACGGGTGGTGTTGCCGGTGATGATATTACACAAGGTCTTCCTCGTGTCGAAGAACTTTTTGAAGCCAGAAAGCCAAAAGGACTTGCGATTATTGCTGAGTTCGGCGGCGTTGTAACCATTAAGGATACAAAGAAAAAACGTGAGGTAATTGTAACCAATCAGGAAACCGGCGAATCCAAGACATATTTGATTCCTTATGGTTCCAGAATCAAAGTAGCGGACGGTGATATACTAGAAGCCGGCGATGAGTTAACCGAAGGTAGTGTTAACCCTCATGATATCTTAAAAATCAAAGGTATCCGTGCTGTTCAGGATTATATGATTCAGGAAGTTCAGCGTGTATACCGCTTACAGGGTGTTGAAATCAACGATAAGCATATTGAGGTTATCGTACGTCAGATGCTTAAGAAAGTCCGTGTTGAAAACAGCGGTGATTCTGACCTGTTACCTGGTAAACTAGTTGATGCATTAGAATTTGAAGATATCAATGAAAAGCTGAAAGCACAAGGCTTACAGCCGGCAGAAGGCAAACAGGTAATGCTTGGTATTACCAAAGCTTCCTTAGCAACCAATTCCTTCCTGTCTGCTGCTTCCTTCCAGGAAACCACAAAGGTATTAACAGAAGCTGCAATTCATGGAAAAGTGGATCCGTTAATTGGTTTGAAGGAAAACGTTATTATCGGTAAACTGATTCCTGCCGGTACCGGTATGAAGAGATACCGTAATGTTAAATTAGATTCGGATATGGACGAAGAATTATTAATCTCAGAAGATTTTGATGACGACTATGAAAATTTCCATTATTCCGAATCCGGAGATAATGAGGACAGCATTGATACAGACGGATACAAGGAAGAAGATTCAACCGATGAAGTAACGGATCAAGAGGAAAATGCTGAGGATAATCTGTCAGACAATAATGATTAATTTCCTTAACATATACTGAAGATATTTTATTTATTGAATATATTTACTGATTAAAATCAGCTTAAATTTGAAAACCTGTTTTGAAAGGATTGAAAATAATCTTTTTAAAACAGGTTTTTTTACGCCTGTTTCATATGGGACTATAATATTACTTAACTCCGATATTGACATATATCTTGTATGAGTATATAATTAAAACACAATATATTGTGCTTTGGCTAAATGTCTGAAAGTGGAAATTTACATAAAGTACTTATGCTTAAAGTACTTTTTGTTTTGGCGCCTTAAAACAGAATTTTATCGGGAAGAAATAAATCGGATAGAAATTACATATGGATGGAATTGGAGGAATTGGAATGGCAAGCATATTGTCGGAAGAATTTTTAAAGGATTATAAAAATAAGAAAGCACCGTTAAGTCCCATGGGAGAATTTGTGTACTTGCGCACATATTCCAGATATTTGGAAGATAAAAAAAGGAGAGAAAACTGGTTTGAAACGGTCCTTAGAACAACAGAATATAATGTCTGGCTGGGCATAGACTACAAAAAGAAACATGGCATAGAAATTGATTTTGCAAAAGAACAAAGGGAAGCGGAATTTCTATTTGACAATTTGTTTCATTTAAGGACTTTTACCTCCGGCAGAACCTTATATATGGGCGGGACGGAGATTGTAAAGGAATATCCTTTGTCAAATTACAACTGCTGTTTTACTATAATTGAAAAGTTAAATGATTTGGTGGATGTTTTTTACCTTCTGATGTTGGGTTGCGGCGTAGGCGTAAGAATTGACAGGGAAAAAATCAAGAAACTTCCAAGGGTAAGAAAAATACAGTTAAAAGGCTGGTATGATCCGGAGGTACGCAAACATACTCCCAAGGATTTAATGGAAAACACTAAGTTAATTATTGAAGAAGACAAAACGGCTTTAATCCGTGTGGGTGACAGCAAAGAGGGCTGGTGCGATGCCTTAAGGTTTTATTTTGACTTTATAATCAATGAAAAATATAAAGATATTAATGTGCTAAGTATTGACTACAGCTATGTGAGGCCGGAAGGAGAAAGGCTGCGCCGGTTTGGAGGCAGAGCATCAGGTTATAAGTCCTTAAAAAGAATGTTTGATAAAATTAATGGCGTTATGAATAAAACCCGGGATGGAATGTTGCAATCGATTGATGTGCTGGATGTGGCTACTATCATCAGCGAAAATGTTGTATCCGGCGGAGTAAGACGCAGTGCTATGATGATAATCTGTGACGAAGGGGATGAGGCAGTCATCCATGCCAAGGAAAACATATATAGCGTTGTGGACGGAAAATGGGTGGAGAATAAGGAAATTTCCCACCGAAAGATGAGTAATAATTCCGTATTGTATACCGAAAAGCCATCTCTTAAGAGAATAAAGGAAATATTAAATTCCATCCGTATTAACGGAGAGCCTGGATTTATTAACGGAGTGGAGGCAAAAAGAAGAAAGAAAACTTTTGAAGGATGCAACCCTTGCGGAGAAATTCTTTTAAGATCAAAGCAATGCTGTAATTTGTCAACCAATAATCTCTTAGCCTTTGTAAAGGAAGACAATACTCTGGACATGAAAAAACTGGAAGAGGTCATAAGGCTTTCTGCCAGGGTTACCATTCGGATGACTTTAGTTGATGTGGAACTGCCTGAGTGGAATCAGGTTATGAAAGAGGACAGGATTGTCGGAATTTCTCTTACCGGTATCATGGATATGGTTAATAAGACAGGTATGAGTTATGAAGAATTGGAGAAACTGTTAACGCACTTAAGAAAAGTTGTTCATGAGGAAGGGGAAAGATATTGCCAGGAATTAGGCATATCAAAACCGGAGCTTATGACAACCATTAAGCCGGAAGGAACATTATCCAACCTCCCGGGAGTTAGTTCCGGAATACATTTTCCTCATTCCGAATATTATGTAAGACGCATTCGTATATCCGCAACAGACCCCTTGTGCAAAATGATGGAAAGTCTGGGAGGATATCCTATTTATCCTGAAGTAGGTCAGAGTGAGGAAGATTGCACCATAAAAGTTATCGAATTTCCGATGAAAGCCCCCAGGGGTAAGACAAAGGCGGAAGTAGGGGCTATTGAACAGCTGGAATTATACAAATTAACAATGAGAGCCTGGACGGATCACAATACCAGCATTACGGTTCATGTAAGAGACAATGAATGGGATAGTGTGGCCAAGTGGTTGTATGACAACTTTGATTATGCGGTGGGAATTTCCTTCCTCCCCTTTACCGAGGAAACTTATCCCCTTCTTCCTTTCGAAAGTATAACAAAGGAAGAATATGAGGAAAGAATGAAGCAGTTAAAGCCGATTGATTATGATTTGCTGGCCCAGTTTGAAACCGAGGAAGAATCGGAAATTATTGATGCGGAATGTGCAAGCGGCGCCTGCCCTGTCCGGTAACATTTTTCCAATTAATATTAATAAAGTAACATTGTTTCGAAAAAAATCAAAAATCAAAGAAATAAATTCATAAAAATTCCTTGACAAGTTTTGCGTTTTAAAGTATAATCAGTAAGCGCGATTTTATAGTTGCGTTATATTTATATGCAATTTATGCCAAAACCAACAGCAACCCAACATACGAATAGCAATCAGGAGGTGAAAATTAATGCCTACATTTAATCAATTAGTAAGAAAAGGTAGAAAGACAGTTGAGAAAAAATCCAACTCTCCAGCTCTTCAAAAAGGATTTAATTCCTTAAGCAAAAGATATACTGACAACTCTTCTCCTCAAAAGAGAGGTGTTTGTACAGCAGTCAGAACTGCTACACCTAAGAAGCCTAATTCAGCTCTTAGAAAAATTGCGAGGGTACGTCTTTCTAATGGAATCGAGGTAACAAGCTATATCCCTGGTGAAGGTCACAACTTGCAGGAACATAGTGTTGTTCTGATCAGAGGTGGTAGGGTAAAGGACTTACCTGGTACCCGTTATCATATCATCAGAGGAACATTGGATACAGCCGGTGTTGCCAACAGAAAACAAGGTCGTTCCAAATACGGGGCGAAGAAACCGAAAGCAAGCAAATAGTATAAGGTTTTTCCACTAATCATTAAGTGCCGGGTTAATTTTTATTTTCAGATTTGGGATAAAATTCAGGGTTGCGTTTTATCACCGTCTTTATGATTCGAATTTAAATAAAGGCGGAAATAGATTTGAATGAGAGTTAAACTGTGCACGAACACATGAAGGCAAAGGTTTATCTTTTGCTGCCCCGCATTGCGGACATGTGAGTACCGATGATTTAAGAAAATCTTATTGAATTTCAATAAGTGTTATTAAGGAGGGAAGAAACGTGCCACGTAAAGGACATATACAAAAAAGAGATGTGTTACCAGATCCGATATATAATAACAAGATTGTTACAAAACTTATCAATAACATTATGTTAGATGGTAAGAAAGGTGTTGCCCAAAAAATCGTATACGGAGCATTCGAAAAAGTAGCAGCTAAGACTGGTAAAGATGCCCTTGAAGTATTCGAGGAAGCTATGAACAATATTATGCCAGTATTAGAGGTTAAGGCTAGACGTATTGGTGGTGCAACTTACCAAGTTCCAATCGAAGTTAGACCGGACAGAAGACAGGCATTGGCTCTTCGTTGGCTTACAATCTATTCTCGTCAAAGAGGAGAAAAGACAATGGAAGAAAAATTAGCCAATGAAATTATAGATGCGTCTAATAATACTGGTGCCGCAGTTAAGAAGAAAGAAGATATGCATAAAATGGCTGATGCCAATAAGGCATTTGCTCATTACCGTTGGTAATTGCCAAAAGGTATACAGAATAAATAGATCGTATGAGTTACTTTGGCAGTAATTTTACATCTGGTATTATTGCTGCCGAAAGTGGCATATTATACTATGCGGCTCATTTGACATTTTACTATTAATTATGTAACCTATTGTTGTTTCAAATTTGTTTTTGAAGCCACATATAGGTGAACTATTAAATTAAGGAGGAATTTCCTTGGCTGAAAGACAATATCCGTTAGAGAGAACCAGGAACATCGGTATTATGGCCCATATTGATGCCGGTAAGACAACTCTTACCGAACGTATCTTATATTATACCGGTGTAAATTATAAAATTGGTGATACTCACGAAGGTACTGCTACCATGGACTGGATGGAACAGGAACAGGAAAGAGGTATCACAATTACTTCAGCCGCTACGACATGCTTCTGGACACAGGAATTTGAACACAAGAAAATACCCGGTGCCCTGCCACATCGTATTAATATTATTGACACACCGGGACACGTTGACTTTACAGTTGAAGTAGAACGTTCTTTACGTGTTCTGGATAGTGCAGTAGGTGTGTTCTGCGCCAAGGGTGGTGTTGAGCCTCAGTCCGAAACAGTATGGCGTCAGGCTGACAAATATAACGTACCAAGAATAGCATTTGTAAATAAAATGGATATTTCCGGTGCGGACTTTTATAATGTAGTCAGTATGATCAGAACAAGACTTGGTAAAAATCCTGTTCCGATTCAGTTACCAATTGGTAAGGAAGATACTTTTATCGGCTTAATCGATTTGTTTGAAATGAAAGCTTATTATTATCTGGATGATAAGGGCGATGAAATTTCAATCAGAGAGATTCCGGATGATATGAAGGAATTGGCCCAAAAGTATCGTGAAGATATGATTGAAGCCATCTGCGAAACAGATGACGATTTAACCGAAAAATTCTTGGAAGGTGAAGAACCTACCACAGAAGAATTAAAAGCAGCTCTCAGAAGAGCTACCATTGCTGTTAAAATAATCCCTGTAACTTGTGGTTCTGCATACAGAAACAAAGGGGTTCAAAAATTACTGGATGCAATTATCGAATACTTACCTGCACCTACAGATATTCCTGACGTTAAAGGTGTAGATTTGGAAGGTAATGAAATCCACAGAAAATCATCTGATGACGAACCTTTTGCAGCACTTGCATTTAAGATTATGGCCGATCCATTTGTTGGAAAATTAGCTTTCTTCCGTGTATATTCCGGTACATTAAACGCTGGTTCCTATGTGCTGAACTCAACAAAAGGCAAGAAAGAACGTGTTGGCCGTCTCTTACAGATGCATGCAAATAAAAGAGAAGATCTGGAGAAAGTATTCGCAGGTGATATTGCAGCGGCAGTTGGTTTTAAAATAACAACTACCGGTGATACTATCTGTGATGAAAAAAATCCGATTATATTGGAATCCATGGAATTCCCTGAACCGGTTATCGAAGTTTCCATTGAACCTAAGACAAAAGCAGGTCAGGATAAGATGGGTGAAGCTCTTGCAAAACTTGCAGAAGAAGACCCTACTTTCAGATGTTATACCAACGAAGAAACTGGTCAGACTATTATTGCAGGTATGGGTGAACTCCATCTTGAAATTATTGTAGACAGACTTTTAAGAGAGTTTAAGGTGGAAGCTAATGTAGGTGCACCTCAGGTTGCTTACAAAGAGACCTTTACTAAGACAGTGGAAGTTGACAGTAAATATGCAAAACAGTCCGGTGGACGTGGTCAGTACGGACATTGTAAGGTTCGTTTTGAGCCTATGGATCCTAATGGAGAAAAAACATTTGAATTTGAATCCACTGTTGTGGGTGGTGCTATTCCTAAGGAATACATTCCTGCAGTTGGAGCTGGTATCGAAGAAGCAGCAAAAGCTGGTATTCTTGGTGGATATCCGGTACTTGGTATCAAAGCTACTGTATTTGACGGTTCCTACCATGAAGTCGATTCCAGTGAAATGGCATTTAAGATTGCCGGTTCCATGGCATTTAAAGATGCAATGCAAAAAGCAGGCCCCGTATTGCTTGAGCCTATTATGAGAGTGGAAGTTACTGTTCCGGAAGAATACATGGGCGATGTTATCGGTGATATCAGTTCTCGCCGTGGACGCATCGAAGGAACGGAAGACGTTAATGGTTCCAAATTAATCAGAGGATTTGTTCCGTTAGCTGAAATGTTTGGTTATTCCACAACATTGCGTTCCAAGACTCAGGGCCGTGGCGCATACTCTATGTTCTTCTCAAGCTATGAACCTGTTCCTAAGAATGTTCAGGATAAGGTACTGGCAGCAAAAGGAAAGAACTAATCAGCTTATACAAAAATAATTTTACTCACAGGTTTTGTCTGTGGGAGTATGTTACAGCTTCTATTTTTGTTTATAGTGAAATTGTGCATAAAAACTTTGCATGATTCATTATTTTAGCTTGAAAATATTTCTAAATTGAAATATAATTAGGCATATAAGACAATATAAACAAGCCTTGGTGGCTATGCCTTCAGAAGGCACTGAAAATAAGCACATGCTTATCATAAGCATTATTTAAAGGAGGACTTTATAAAATGGCTAAAGCTAAGTTCGAAAGAACCAAACCACATTGTAATATCGGAACCATTGGTCACGTAGACCATGGTAAAACTACATTAACAGCAGCGATTACCAAGACTCTTCATGCCAGATTAGGTACTGGTCAAGAAATTGCATTCGATCAGATCGATAAGGCTCCGGAAGAAAGAGAAAGAGGTATCACAATTTCTACTGCTCACGTTGAGTATGAAACAACAAAGAGACACTATGCACACGTTGACTGCCCAGGACATGCTGACTACGTTAAGAACATGATCACTGGTGCTGCTCAGATGGATGGTGCTATCCTTGTTGTAGCTGCTACAGACGGTGTTATGGCTCAGACAAAAGAGCACATCTTATTAGCTCGTCAGGTTGGTGTTCCTTACATCGTTGTATTCATGAACAAATGCGATATGGTTGATGATCCTGAACTTCTTGAATTAGTTGAAATGGAAATCAGAGACTTATTAACAGAATATGAATTCCCTGGAGATGAGACTCCTATTATTCGTGGTTCTGCCCTTAAGGCTCTTGAAGATCCTTCAGGAGAATGGGGAGATAAGATCCTTGAATTAATGGATGCTGTTGACTCTTATATTCCTGATCCTCAGAGAGATACAGATAAGCCTTTCTTAATGCCAGTAGAAGACGTATTCTCTATCACAGGACGTGGTACTGTTGCTACAGGCCGTGTAGAACGTGGTGTTCTTCATATGTCTGATGAAGTTGAAATCGTTGGTATTAAAGAAGAAACTCGTAAAGTTGTTGTAACTGGTATCGAAATGTTCCGTAAGCTTCTTGATGAAGCTCAGGCCGGTGACAATATCGGTGCACTTTTACGTGGTGTTCAGAGAAATGAAGTTGAAAGAGGACAGGTTATTTGTAAACCAGGCACAGTTACATGCCACAAGAAATTCAAGGCTCAGGTTTACGTATTAACAAAAGATGAAGGTGGACGTCATACTCCTTTCTTCAATAACTACAGACCTCAGTTCTACTTCAGAACAACAGACGTAACAGGTGTTATTAACCTTCCTGAAGGCGTAGAAATGTGCATGCCTGGCGACAATATTGAAATGACCATTGAATTAATCCATCCTATCGCTATGGAGCAAGGTTTAGGCTTCGCTATTCGTGAAGGTGGTAGAACAGTTGGTTCTGGTAGAGTTGCTTCTATTATTGAATAATTTTAAATAAACGTAAATTTAAAAGGCTTCCAAGGTTTTCCTTGGGAGCTTTTTTAGGTTCTTATGTTCTTTGTCAAGCATTGGGGTAATATGATTTTTGGTAGCCGGAGGGATATTCTCTCCGGTTACTTTATGATAAGGTCAAGAAGTTTTGATGTAAAATCATTTATAGGCATAGGCATAGGTAACATCCTTTCGTATAGAGTTTGTGGTGAACTAATTATACAAAAAAATGTTAACCTATGCCTATTCTTTTTTATCTTTATCCCAATCTTAAGTTTAGAACCATTTTTGTCCTCCAAAGCAGATGGCAGGTTTACTTATTGCTTAGGCCAAAATAAACAACAAAACAGTTAAAAATAATACTTTCATTATTGTGATTTCCTGATATGATAATAATAGGGCAATCCCAGCTTTTCATTTTATGCTGTATTTGCTTTTTCATGGTAAGGAGAAGGTATTTTGATATCCTGGAGAGTTAGCATAATGGAATCTGTAAATCAGAAGTAAAAATGAGAATGAATTGTTTATGGAATGAGAGGGAAAGGTTAATGAAATTATCACAAATACATCATGTTGCGATCATTGTTTCGGATTACAAAAAGTCCAGGGAATTTTATGTGGATAAGCTGGGTTTTACTGTAATCCGGGAAAATTACCGGCCTGACAGAAAGGATTATAAACTGGATTTAAAACTAGGTGATTCGGAGCTTGAAATATTCGGTATGAAAAACCCGCCAAAGCGGATATCCAATCCGGAGGCATGCGGCTTGCGACACCTTGCGTTTAAAGTGGATAATATAGAAGAAGTGGTGGAAGAACTCCGGTCTAAAGGAATCGAAACGGAACCTGTCCGGATTGATGAATTTACCGGAAAGAAAATGACTTTCTTTCGGGATCCTGATGACCTTCCGCTGGAACTGCATGAATAGGAATAGACCATACCTAAGTAATTGTCTAAATTACGGCAGACATTCGTTTACCGGATCATGGAGTTTTGAATTAAAAGGACCATAAGTCTAAAATTTTGATAATTTCCTGCTGTGAAATTTTAGTTTACGCAGATAAAATTTAAAATTTCTTAAGTCTTTCTTAAAATTAGCTCTAAAATTCAATTTTTAAAAAATTTCCTTTGAAATATTCCAAAAATATGTATATAATATAGACAAGTATGTTTAATTGACATCTCATTGGAAAAAATTAGAGTATAGAATTACAAAGTACTGACGGAAATACTTTGTAAAATGGTATTTAATAGAACGAAATTGAAGAATAGACAAGAAGCCTGTAAGTTTTGGTATTCGTTTTGTTTTTTAACAGACATTAAACTGGGTAAGTGAAAGGAGATAATTATGTTAGGCAGTGATATTGGAATTGATTTAGGAACAGCCAGTGTTTTAGTTTATATAAAAGGAAAAGGTGTTGTATTAAAGGAGCCTTCCGTGGTAGCTTTTGACAGGGACACAAATAAGATTAAAGCCATCGGAGAAGAGGCAAGATTAATGTTAGGAAGGACTCCGGGTAATATTGTAGCTGTACGTCCTTTAAGACAGGGTGTTATATCCGATTATACCGTAACGGAAAAAATGTTAAAATATTTCATACAGAAAGCCGTTGGAAAACAGCGTTTTCGTAAACCCAGAATCAGCGTATGTGTACCAAGCGGTGTAACAGAAGTAGAAAAGAAAGCTGTTGAAGATGCAACTTTTCAGGCAGGAGCCAGAGAAGTTGCAATTATAGAAGAACCGATTGCCGCAGCCATCGGCGCAGGTATTGATATATCCAGACCATGTGGTAATATGATCGTAGATATTGGAGGAGGTACTTCCGATATAGCGGTTATCTCCTTAGGCGGTACTGTCGTTAGTACTTCCATTAAAATAGCCGGTGATGATTTTGACGAAGCAATTGTCAGATATATGCGTAAAAAGCATAATCTTTTAATAGGTGAGAGAACCGCAGAAGAAATTAAAATTAAAATAGGTTCTGCTTATAAAAGACCTGAAGTAGTATCTATGGATGTAAGAGGCCGTAATCTGGTTACCGGACTTCCAAAAACTATTACGGTTACTTCCGATGAAACTGAGGAAGCCTTAAGAGAAACCCACCTCACAAATTGTTGAAGCAGTACACAGTGTACTGGAAAAGACTCCTCCGGAACTGGCAGCTGATATAGCCGACAGGGGAATTGTTTTAACCGGCGGTGGTTGTCTTCTTTATGGCCTGGAGCAGCTGATTGAAGCAAAGACAGGTATTACTACAATGACGGCAGAAGATCCTATGACTGCTGTTGCAATTGGTACGGGAAAATTTGTAGAATTCTTAAGTGGAAAACGAGATTAGCCGATATATAGATTAAGCGATATATTTATACCCATTATTGGTTTTCCAATATGGGAGATTGGAGGAAAAAATGGTAAGAGGTTTATTTACTAGCTGGACAGGCATGGCCAATGAACAGAAACGGCTTGATATTATATCCAACAATCTGGCTAATGCAACCACGGTAGGATATAAGAAAGATAATGTAACAAACCAGTCCTTTAGCGATTTTCTTACTTTAAAAGTTAAGGATTCATCCGAATTATATAACGACAGGCCTATTGGAACTATGAATCTGGGTGTTAAACTGGGAGAAGCTTATACGGATTTTTCACAAGGTTCCTTAAGAGAAACCGGCAATACCTATGATTTAGCCATTGAAGGCAACGGATTTTTTAATATTGCCACCACCGATGCAGATGGCAATCAGGTAATAAGATATACCAGAAACGGTACATTTACTTTAGATCAGAATGGCCGGATTGTAGATGCGGATGGCAATGTTTTAATGGGAGAAAGCGGAGAAATTACGATTCCCACTAATGCAACGGACGTTTCTATTGATTTAGACGGATCCATTTACGCAGACGGCGTATACATTGACAGAATTATAACTACGGATTTTGAAGATTATAGTTATCTTGTAAAACAGGATGACAGAATATATACGGCCCAGGACGGAGCCCAGGCAGTGGAGGGAACGGCATCCATCCGGCAGGGATTTACGGAACAATCCAATGTTAATGTTGTAAATGAAATGGTTGAAATGATTACTGTTTCCAGGGCATATGAAGCAAATCAAAAAGTAATTCAGACAATCGACGGAACTTTGGATCTGGCAGCAAATTCTGTGGCTAAAGTCTGATTGAATAATATTAGGCATGAAGATATAGTGGTTTTGACAGCAACAGAATGAGTAAATTTTGCTGTCAGGTATTCTTTACAGGTTGATGTAAAGCAAACAAAAGAAAGGATGTAAGCCTATGATGCGTTCACTGTGGACGGCAGCTTCCGGTATGATTTCACAGCAAACCAATGTTGACACAATTTCCAATAATTTGGCTAATATTAATACAACCGGATATAAAAAAGAAACTGCCCAGTTTAAATCTTTGTTATATCAAACCATTCAGGCCAATTCCACCAATTCGGACGGAAGTGAAAAGCCGGTGGGAATACAGGTCGGACTAGGTGTCAGAACTTCTGCCATCGAATCCCAATATACCCAGGGCGCCTTAAAGGAAACCGGTAATGATTTTGATTTTGCCATTCAAGGAAACGGATTTTTCCGTGTGCTGACCGGTGATGGTACCATTGCTTATACAAGAAATGGTGCTTTTGGATTATCCCTAGGAACCAATGGATTTATGTTGGCCACAACGGAAGGGTATCCTGTGCTGGACACAACAGGTGCCCCCATCGTATTGGATGATGATCTTGATATGACCAAACTGGTTATTGATGAAAATGGTAACCTTCAGTATCCGGATAATAATGGTAAATTGCAGCCATTGGGAATCCAGATCAGTTTGGTTCAGTTTAATAATCCTGCCGGTCTTGAAAAAACCTCTGACAGTTTACTGAAAGAAACGGCAGCCTCCGGCGCTCCCAGACTGGAGTCAGAAGATACCGGCTTAAAGAAGAGCAAAATTAAAAAAGGTTATCTGGAAAGCTCCAATGTGGAGGCAGTAAATGAAATGGTTGATTTAATCGTGGCCCAAAGAGCGTATGAAATGAATTCCAAAGCCATTAACGCGGCAGACGAAATGCTGCAGCAGGCCAATAACCTTCGCCGATAATAAGGGGGCACAAATATGAGTATTATGATTAATAATAATTCCTTGCTCAGTGCCGCATCAATTTCCTTAAGCAGTGCGGACAGCTCCGGAAAACTGGAGGAAAAGCTAAAGGGCAACCTGGAAAACTCATCCGATGAAGAATTAATGGATGTCTGCAAAAGTTTTGAGGCTTATTTAATTGAACAGGTATTTAAAGAAATGAAAAAAACAGTGCCGGAAAGTACGGAAACCAACGAATATATGGATTATTTCGGTGATATGTTGTACGAGAAATATGCGGAAGATGTGGCAGAAAGAGGAGATATCGGCATTGCCAGGATGCTGTATGAATCTATGAAAAGAAACTAGTATGTTATACCGCTGTAAATATACATATTATTTATTTTGCCTAGAAACAGGAATGTCCCAAATCAGCGCCTTATAGAATCATGGATTCCATATGAGGAATTGGTGATTGCAGCTGATTTGGGGTATCATTCTTTCTAGGCTTTCTTATTACTACAAAGCTGTGGAGCGATAAAGGAGGTGAGAATTAAATTGTCTGAAACATTGGAAGGCTATGTGGATAAAATTGTGTTTCGTAATGCGGAAAATGGCTATACGGTATTTTCACTGGTTAATGATAATTTGGAAATGACCTGCGTCGGAACATTTACTTTTATCAGTGAAGGCGAATTTATAAGAGCCACCGGAAATTATACGGCTCATCAGTTATATGGAGAACAATTTCAGGTACAAAGTTATGAATTTGTGGAACCGGAGAATTTGGAAGCCATTGAAAGGTATTTGGGGTCCGGAGCAATCAAAGGTGTGGGGACTGCGCTGGCGGCGCGGATTGTAAAAAAGTTTAAAAAAGACACTTTTCGGATTATTGAAGAGGAACCGGAACGGCTGGCGGAGGTAAAAGGCATAAGTGAGAAAATGGCAAGAGAAATTGCCAGGCAGTTTGACGATAAAAGAGATATGCGAAATGCCATGCTTTTTTTACAGCAGTATGGGATTTCCACCACTTTGGCGGTTAAAATTTACAAAGAATATGGTGCAAGAATGTATCAGATCGTAAAAGAAAATCCTTATAAATTGGCTGAAGACATCAGCGGTATCGGTTTTAAACTGGCAGATGAAATAGCAGCCAAAGTAGGAATCGGATCCAATTCTGACTATCGGATAAAAGCAGGTATTCTCTATGTCCTGCTTCAGGCCAGCGCCGCAGGCCATGTGTACTTGCCTGAGGATGTGCTGACTGCAAAAACGGCAGAACTTTTAGGTATTGATGTAAGCCATATTGAACACCATATTATGGACCTGGCTATGGACAGAAAGATAATAATCCGGGAAAGCGATGGAACAAAGCAGATTTATGGTGCCAGTTTATTTTATCTCGAACTGAATACTGCCAAGATGCTTTGTGACCTTAATATAAAATATGATTTACCTTTAACGGAGATTAACCAAAGATTATCCTTTGTGGAAAAACAGTTTCAGATTGAGTTGGATGAAATGCAGCGTATGGCCGTTATTGAAGCTGCCAGAAACGGAATATTAATTATTACCGGAGGGCCGGGTACCGGAAAAACTACCACAATTAATGCTATTATTCGTTTTTTTGAGGCGGAGGGAATGGATATATTGTTAGCCGCACCTACCGGGAGAGCCGCCAAGAGAATGACGGAAACTACCGGCTACGAAGCCAGAACCATTCACCGCCTGTTAGAAATATCCAAAATGTCCGGGGACATTGACGATAAGGTTATATTTGAAAGGAATGAAAGTAACCCTCTGGAAACGGATGTTATTATAATTGATGAAATGTCCATGGTGGATATCAGTTTAATGCATGCTTTACTCCGGGCCATTACCGTCGGTACCAGGCTGATTTTAGTTGGTGACGTAAATCAGCTTCCCAGTGTGGGGCCGGGGAATGTGCTGAAAGATATCATTAATTCCCATCATTTTAATGTGGTCAAGTTAACAAAAATTTTCAGGCAGGCAAAAGAAAGTGATATTATTGTCAATGCACATAAAATTAATGCCGGCGAACCGATACGGCTGGATAATAAAAGCAAGGACTTTTTCTTAATAAAGCGGGATAACGTAACAGCCATTATGCAAGTTATCGTAGCCTTAGTAAGGGATAAAATGCCTAAATATGTAAATGCTACTCCTTATGATATACAGGTATTAACGCCTATGAGGAAGGGAGAATTAGGAGTAGAAAGGTTAAACCAGGTACTTCAGTATTATTTAAACCCTCCTTCCAAGGACAAAAAGGAAAAGGAATATCATAATTGTATTTTTCGTGAAGGAGACAAGGTCATGCAGATAAAAAATAATTATCAGCTGACCTGGGAAATTAAAAGCCGTTACGGGATCACAACGGAAAACGGTTCCGGTGTATTTAACGGAGATATGGGAATTATACGGGAAATTAATTTATTTGCGGAACAGATGACGATAGAGTTTGATGAAGGCAGAATGGTGGAATATACATTTGGCCAGCTAGACGAACTGGAACTGGCTTATGCCATCACCATTCACAAATCTCAGGGAAGCGAATATCCGGCAGTTGTGATGCCTTTACTTACCGGCCCAAGAATGCTTATGAATCGGAACCTTCTTTATACTGCCGTAACAAGAGCAAAAAACTGTGTAACCATAGTGGGAAGTCAACGTATGGTACAGCTGATGATAGATAACGAAAGTGAGCAGCGCAGGTATTCCAGTCTTGGCGAAAGAATAAAAGAACTATATAATCAATAAAAAAATACTAGGTGCAAAATATTTGAACCTAGGTTATAATAAACTTATATAAAACATATAAAAGGCAATGCATAGTGGTAATATGAAGATCAAAAGGGTGGAGGCAAGTTAAAATTCTTCATACTAAACTTGTGGCTATAATTGGAAGCGGGAGGAGATTTTTATGAAAAAAATATCGTTAGTTATTATGGCTGCCGGACTTGGAAGCAGATATGGCGGGATTAAGCAACTAGAACCAGTTGGACCCAGTGGGGAGATCATTATGGATTATTCCATATATGATGCCATTAAAGCCGGCTTTAATAAAATTGTATTTATCATAAGAAAAGATTTGGAAAAAGATTTTAAAGAGATAATCGGAAACCGTATTTCTAAAATAATTGATGTGGAATATGTGTTTCAGGAATTAGACAATATACCGGAAGGATTTCATGTGCCGGCGGATAGAACCAAACCTTGGGGAACTGGCCAGGCTGTGTTAAGTTGTATAGATGTGATAAAAGAGCCCTTTGCCGTAATTAATGCGGACGATTATTATGGCAAAGAAGCTTTCGTAAAAGTATATGAATTCCTGAATAATTTGGAATCAGCAAATACAAATAGCTATTGTATGGCAGGTTTTGTTTTAGGCAACACATTAAGTGAAAATGGTACCGTAACACGGGGAGTATGTCAGGTTGATGAGAAAGGGTATCTGGTAGATATTGTTGAAACCAGGGAAGTAGAAAAGCAGGGAGATCATGCCGTTGCGTCTGACGGAAAAGGAGGACAAGTTATTCTCGATTTAAACCGTGCAGTATCCATGAACATGTGGGGATTTACGCCGGGCCTGTTAAATGAGTTAAAAACCGGATTTGTTACTTTCTTAAAAGAACATGGAAATGAATTAAAGTCTGAATATTTACTTCCGGAAGAAGTAGGAAGGCTCATTAAGGAAGGAAAAGCTACCGTACGAGTATTAAAATCAAATGACAAATGGTTTGGCGTAACTTATAAAGAAGACAGGCAAATGGTAGTTGATTCATTTCGCGCTTTGGTTGATCAGGGAGTATATCCGGAAAAACTATTTTAAATTTTTTGCAATTAGGATGTTATTCAAGTTATATTAATTAGTCCAATAAATTCTAAGCTAAACAGTATCAATAAGCCGATATAAATTATAAGAAGGGGAGCATTTTGATAGAGGCATTTGTTGATATATTATATCCAAGAAGATGTCCTGTCTGTGGAGATATAGTAAAGCCAAGAGGTGAGCTTGCATGCCCATCCTGCAGAAAAAAACTTACACCCATAGATGAACCTCGATGCAAAAAGTGCAGTAAACCAATAGAATCAGTAGAAAAGGAATATTGCCATGACTGTGAGACAAAAGAATTTCATTATGTAAAAGGGTATGCCTTATGGACATATGATTCTTTATTAAAAAAGTCCATAGCTGATTTTAAATTTCATGGAAGAAAAGAATACTGCGACTTTTATATTGAAGAGATCATAAAACAGTTTGGAGCTGAAATAAAAAGAATAGCTCCGGATGTTTTGGTCCCTGTTCCACTCCATAGAAGTAAGCAGGCACAAAGGGGATATAACCAGGCGGATATTTTGGCCAAAGGAATCGGTGATAGGCTTAATATAGCCGTAATATCCCATCTCCTGAAAAGAAATAAAAAAACCATACCTCAAAAGCAGTTAAATGACAGAGAAAGGCTTAGAAACTTAGAGAAAGCATTTACTTATTCGAATGAGGAAAGCAGAAAGTTTCCGGGAATTATTCGTAAAGTGTTACTTATAGATGACATTTATACCACAGGAAGTACAATTGAGGCCTGCACAAAAGTTTTACTAAGTAATGGTATTGATGAAGTCTATTTTCTAAGTATATGTATTGGTAAAGGATTCTAAGGAGGAAAATAATATGGATGTACGAAATTGTAGAAGTTGCGGTAAACTGTTTAATTATATCAGCGGACAGCCACCTTTATGTCATACTTGTTTGCAGGCACTAGAAGATAAGTTTGCGGCTGTAAAAGAATATATCTATAATCATCCGAAGGCTTCCATTCAGGAAATTGCGGATGATAATGACGTATCCATTATGCAGATACAAAAGTGGATCAGAGAAGAAAGGCTTGCCTTTTCTGATGATTCTGTAATTGGCATCGAATGTGAAAATTGTGGTGCCATGATTAAAACCGGAAGGTTCTGCAAGGCATGCAAGGAAAAACTGGCCCATAATCTGGGCAGCATATATAAAGAAAAAGAGCCCCGGTCAAAAAGTCAAATATTAAAGGATAATCAGAATCCAAAAATGAGATTTTTGGACAGTCAGAACAATAAGGGAAGAAATCTTTAAAATATAAATTAAAAGGAAATGCTGTAAAATATGCTAAGGGATTGTGATTTACCATAAGTAAGTCATAATCCCTTTTTTGCTTCATAGAAACATCCTATGAAGCAAAACCATTCGGGGAATGCACACTTGCGCGACAGGAAGACTTCTGCCTGTGGTTATTATCTATTTTTATAGTGGGCTTTGAAGGACTCTGATTTTATCAAAAGGGGTTGGAAGCAGCTTTTACTTTATTTCCTTAATGCCTGTATCGGATATGGTAATACGGCCTTCTTTCATAAGCCTTCCGATAGCCCTTTTAAATGCGTTTTTACTTAAGCCGAACTGTTCCCTTATAATATCAGAATCTGTTTTATCATGATAGGGCAGGAAACCGCCTGCTTTTTTAAGTCTTTCCAATATTAGGTCAGCGTCAGAATCCATCTGTATATAAGACTTTTCCCTGATGCTTAAATCCAGTTTTCCGTCTTCCTTTACCTGGGTAACTCGGGCTTGTACACTGTCGCCTACTTTTAGTTTACAAAAGAGTTCTTTGGATGGAATCAGGGCACAGTAACGGTTGTCCACTGCGACAAATGCGCCAAAGTTATCTATGATTTCGTAGACAGTTCCTGTAACCCGGTCATCTTTTTTATAAGGAGAAGATAGTTCCAGGTAATCATATATTTTCATAGTGGCACATAAACGCTTACTTTTATCAATATAAAGAGCCACAAGGACCTGGTCCCCGGAATGTACTTTTGCGGTCTGTTCCTTAAAAGGCAGCAGCAGATCCTTGGCCAGTCCCCAATCCAAAAAAGCACCGATCGAAGTTACTTCTTTAACCGGCAAAAGAGCTATTTTCCCCAGGGTTAGTTTTGGAATGGCAGTGGTTGCAATCGGACGGTCTTCCGAATCCTTGTAGACAAATACCTGAAGACTGTCGCCAAGCTTAATATCTTTTGGTACCTGGTTTTTGGGAAGAAGAACTTTGGTGGGATCAGATTCTGTCAAAACTTTGCCGGTATGTTTTTTGGGGGCAGCATAAGGGTTTTTCCACTGACTTTTTGCAGCCAAACTTCCGGCAGACGGTTCTTCCTTTTTTAAGCTGCCTGGTTCGGCCAGATAAATCCCAAAGTCCGTAATTTTTATTACTTCCAGTGTTTGTACTTCGCCTAATTTTATCATAAATCCTCCTATTGCTTAAATTCAATTATCGTATACGGTTTCCCGGTCTTGTTTGCTAACACCACAGTATAAGTATTTTCCGTTTGATTTACCATGGGAATAATGATATCGCCAAGAACGGCAGACATACGGTATTCTGCCCGTAATTCATGTATTTGGTATTTGTCCGGAAGATATTCTTCCGCCATTTTAATATATTGCCCGTTATTTACATGATTATTGGTATCAATATTGGACCGGGTTACATAAAAATGGGGCAAGGTTTTTAAATCTTTTGGAATTGCTATTTTACGTGGAGCATAATTCATATCAATTTTCGGGTCCAAACCATAACCTTTTGCCACCTCGTCAGTTACTTTAGCTGGGTGATTAGTATCCGTATCCACATAAACCCATATGGAATTGGCGTATGCCTCTACTTTTCCACTGGAATCCTGAATCATAAAATTTCGGTAACCATACATGCTTTTAAAATCATAAGCCCAGGTGGAAACAGTTATTTCTTCTCCAAGGACAGGAAATCGGTTAACGATTATCTGCCATGCATTCAACAGCCATATACGTTTATTTTTCTCCATGTAATCCAGTCCCATACCCACATCTTCCGAATGAAATATACTGCAGTCCTGGAAGTAATTTATAATAGAATACATATCCAGTTTTTTTTCATGATCCACTTCGCTGTACCGTACCCGGCTTTTAAAACTGTACATATGATTATCACTCCTGCCTTAAGCATTTATGCTTATGATTATCTTCCTGATTAACAGCTAACAGATATTATAACATTATTTTATGGATATTGATACCACTATTATGGACATACTTTTAAGATTATTTCATATTTTTAGTGAAATATATGTACTTTTAGTATATAATTGTTAATTGAGAGAAAATAATTAACGGAGGTTACAATATTATGAAAAAAGTTATTCGCTCATCCAAAGCACCGGCTGCAATCGGCCCTTATTCTCAGGCTATAGAAATAAACAATATGATTTATACATCCGGTATTATTCCGATTAATCCGGAAGATGGCAGTATTGTGGAGGGAGATATTACCGTTCAGGCTGATCGTGTGCTAAAAAGTTTGTCGGCTCTTTTAGAGGATTGTGGTACCAGTCTGGACAATGTGGTTAAAACCACGGTATTTATTAAGGATATGAATGATTTTGCCGCAATGAATCAGGTCTATGCCAGGTATTTTACCAACAATTGCCCTGCCAGGTCTTGTGTAGAAGTTGCCAGGCTTCCGAAAGATGTATTAATTGAAATCGAAGCCATTGCTTCTTTATAATCTTAGCCGGATACCTTTTTTTAGCCGGCAAACCATTTTATCAGTGTCTTCTTTCATTATGGAAAGTCTGGAACTTGCTATTATTTTGGAGTAACATACTGGATATTTTTTGCTTTCTTTGCTATAATAATAATATTAGGCTATACTATTTAGATTTCATATAAAGCCAGTTTGTTACTCAATGTTTTTTTGGATTTGAAAGGATGGGTTTTTTTGGACTCGATAGACTATTATAATAAGTACGCTAATTTATATTTTGAAAGTACTGTAGAGTTGAATATGAAAGAAACGTTGGATAAATTTATCTCTTATTTGCCGGAAGGCGCAGAGGTAATGGATTTGGGCTGTGGTTCAGGCAGAGACAGCTTATATCTCATAGAAAAAGGATTTGATGTTACCCCGGTGGATGGTTCGAGAGAATTATGTGAACTGGCTTCCATACATATTGGACAGGATGTTCTTTTAATGAAATTCTCAGAACTGGATTTTGATGAAGTATTCGACGGAATTTGGGCATGTGCTTCTTTACTACATACTACACCGGATGAATTTGATGAAATTTTCGTTAAAGTAATAAAATGCTTAAAACCGGGCGGCGTATTATATATGTCCTTTCAATATGGTGAATTTGCTGGTTTTCGCAACGGACGTTATTACCAGGATTTTACCACCAAGAAAATGAAAGATGTAATTAGCAAATATCCGGAACTTACTATACTTGAAATCTGGAAGAGTTCAGATGTAAGAAGCGATCGAGAAGACGTAATTTGGTTAAATGTATTAGTTAAGAAAAATGATGAAGAGCAGGTGTAAAGTTGAATGAATAGAATAAAATCAGTGAATCTGGTATTTTTGGCCACGGTTCTTATGTCTGTTGGAGGCTCTTTTGTTATATCATTTCTGACCAATTATACCGATAATTATTTTATTGTGCTTTTACTGTCTCAGATTTTTCTTGTTATTCCTTCGGCAGTTTATCTTATAACACAGAATGTGAATCTGGCACAGGCTATACGGTTTAAAAGTATCAGGGTATCCAATGTTATTTTAATAATTATTTTTGCTTATTTGATTATTCCATTAATGAATTTCATCAATGCTTTGTCCATGCTTTTTGTGAAAGACAACATTACGGGTCTTATGTATAATATCGTATCCAATAACGGATTTTTATTAAGCCTGATTATGATAGCATTGATACCTTGTATATTGGAAGAATCTGTATACCGGGGTATTTTTTATAATGAATACAGGAAAGTAAGCCCTCTTAAAGGAGTTTTCTTAAGTGCATTTTTATTTGGAATTATTCATGGAAATCTGAATCAGTTTTCTTACGCATTCGCAATGGGTATTATATTTGCCTTGCTTATTGAAGCTACAGATTCCATTCTTTCTACCATGATTACCCATTTCATAATAAATGCTTCGTCTGTACTGTTAATGTATTTATATCCTATTATGATAAAAACTCTGGAAGCAGTATATGGGTCCGAACAGTTTAATGCGGATGAACTGATAAAGTCTATGGAATCCGGTGCCATAGAGAATATTGATTTAGGATATGTAATTAAAAGTTATGGAATAACTGCCCTTGTGGCAACCATTCTGGCATTTTTTGTTTTTCGTACCATTGCAAAAAATTCCGGCAGATGGGAACATGTAAAAAGTATTTTCCGGGGGAAGGCATCAGAAAGTGCAGTTAATTATTCTGAGACAGAATACTATACCGATGACGGCGATATAAGCCTTGCCAGCAATTTTTATGAGAAACCGGCAAAAAGAAGATTGCTATCAGTTAGCTTAATTATAGCTATTCTAATTTGTATTGCCTTGTTAATCGGAAACGAACTGGATGCAACCGATACAACGAAAGAAAGCGTTGAGGAATTTTATGCAATAGCAGGTTTGTTACCGGTAAAGTGACATACCTTTTGGGATACTTATACTTATTGAAACTTTTTCGGACCCTTTTGCATGGGGGACGGATTATTCCAATAAAAAAAGTCTTATGAATCGTTAAAAATGAACAGGAATGGCAACATATATTCCAGGGTATCCAGGTTACATGTTGTACATTCCTGTATTTATATTACGCATAAGGGGACCGCCTGATTATAATCTGATATCAATGTTCTGGCCCAAATGGGGCGTAACAGACTGTTCCATCATTTTAATCATGCTATCTCCCATTTTCTTTACAGTATCCAGATTCATGTCAAGGACGGCAATATTAACCGCGGTTAGTACTTTTGTCTGGCTTTGCCATGTGGAAAGTGCTGCTATATCCATGTGTAAGTTTCCTTTCTTAATTATGAATTGGTAACTAAGTCACAGTATAACGTGTCAGAAGTTTATTAACGAATAGAATATGTTATAATAATACCTGGTTATTATCCGCAAAATATAAGTTGGGGATTATAATATCTTATGCTATAATTACAGGTATGTATTATAACAGAAACGATTCCTTTTAGATACCTTTATATGAAAAAATACAAAAGTAATAAAAATATAACAGCATGAAATAATAAGAAACATAAACATCATATTAAAAATAAGCAGTTTCAGACATAAGTAAAAATAGAATACAGCAATTATTTATGAAATAATAAGTCTAAAAATAATGATAAGCCTGAAAAACGTTTAATTTAATCAGGGATTTATAAAGCAAACTTTAAATAAGAATGTTTGGAGAATTACGATAGGAGGATAATAATATGGAACATATTTATGATCTGGTGATAATTGGTTCCGGACCGGCCGGCCTGGCTGCCGGAATTTATGCGGGTCGTGCAGAATTAGACACTGTCATTATAGAGAAGGCGCCTATGAGTGGCGGTCAGATTATTAATACTTATGAGGTAGATAATTATCCGGGGATACCGGGAATCAGCGGATTTGACCTAAGCACAAAATTCAGGGAACACTGTGAAAAAATGAACATGAAGTTTATTACCGGCGAAGCAGTAAGTTTTAAGGTAGACAATGGAATAAAACTTATTACTCTGGATGACGGAACGGTTTATAAGAGCAAAACCGTTATTATAGCAACCGGAGCCAATCCCCGCAAACTGGGACTTGAAGGGGAAATAAGACTTGCCGGTATGGGCGTATCTTACTGCGCAACCTGTGACGGAGCTTTTTTCAGAAATAAAGTCACGGCAGTGGTAGGCGGCGGTGATGTGGCAGTGGAAGATGCCATTTTTTTGGCCAGATTATGCAAAAAGGTTTATATCATACACCGCAGAAATGAATTCAGAGCAGCCAAAACTTATGTTCACAAACTAATGTCCTTAGAAAATGTGGAAATCATTTGGGACAGTGTAGTAACGGAAATAAACGGTAAGGAGCAGGTGGAAAATATAAAAATTAAAAATGTTAAGACACAAGAGGATAAAGAGCTTGCTGTGGATGGTATCTTCATAGCGGTCGGCAATATACCAAATTCCGATGTTTACAAAGATGTGGTGCAGACGGATCAAGGTGGCTATATCATTGCCGGGGAAAACTGTGAAACCAACGTTCCAGGTGTTTTTGCAGCCGGGGATGTACGTACAAAGGAATTAAGACAGATTATAACGGCAGCTTCTGATGGCGCTGTTTCTATTACAGGAGTAGAAAAGTATTTAAATACACATTGATTTAACAAATTGTGCGAAAATGTTGAGAAAAAAGTAATGATTTCGTAATAATAGACTAAAAAAACTGGGATTTTTGCCAAAATTCAGTTGACAGGCGTAGAATGATTTGATATAATGACTTCAGTGATTTAATAAATTTGTAACATTTATGACGAAAAAAAGACACAAGTTGGCTTAATGTGTGAATGATATATTACGTTCCTATGAAAAAATAAGGAGGTCATTTATCATATGATAAAAGGAGTTGCTGTTAAAGCGTCCTTATGTGCCGCAGCATTAACACTTTCCTTTGGCTACGGTAGTATATCGGCAAAAGCAGCTACGCATACATCGGATATGGGAATCGCAGGTATAACGCCTGTTTTGGATAGTTATTTTACTGCCGTTGCAGACGGAGAGAGTGGAGAGGCAGAAAAGTTGCTGGAAACCTTATCAAAGGAAGATTCCGAAGCGACCAATGGAGAGACTGCTGAAAATAAAAACGAAAAAGTTAGTTCTAAGACGGAATCTCCTTATGCGAATTTGGGAATTTCCATTGCCAATGAAAACAGTTATGTTAACATTAGGAAAAAACCCAGTGTGGAAAGTGAAATAGTTGGTAAGCTGTATCCCGGATGCGCAGCCGATATTCTTGAAACAGAAGGCGAATGGGTAAAGATTCATTCCGGTAAGGTTGATGGTTACGTTAAATCAGAGTATCTTGCCATTGGAAAAGAAGCTGAAAAGTTAATTGATAAAGTAGCAAACAAGTATGTTATCGTAAATACCCAAACACTTCGTGTTCGGGAAGGACAGGGAACCGATACTGATATAGTAGCATTAATACCCGAAGGAGAAAAATATTACATAGTAAAAGAATATAAAGACTGGATTGAAATTCTTATAGACTTAGATGATAACGAAGATGGAACACAGCGACAGATAACCGGATTTGTATCCAGGGATTTGGTTACCACAGGCGTGGAGTTTAAGTATGCTATCTCCATTGAAGAAGAAAAGGCTAAATTAGAAGCGGAAGAAAAAGCGAAAAAGGCAGAAGCGGAACGTCTGGAAAAACTGGCACAGGAGCAGGAAGAAAAACGGAAAAGAGAAGAGGCCAGTAAAGCGGCTGCGCAAAGTGCGGCACAAAAGGCAGAGAACAGCAGAAATGAAAACAGCAGCTCCAGTTATGGTGACAGCAGTTCCGGCAGCGCCACAGGAAGTGAAATTGCAAATTACGCACTTAACTTTGTAGGCAATCCTTACGTTTATGGTGGGACAAGCTTAACAAACGGTACGGATTGTTCCGGTTTTGTGAAATCCATATATGCACATTTTGGCTACAGTTTACCCAGAACTTCCAGTGGTCAGTCCCAGTCAGCAGGACGGGAAGTAAGTTTAAGCAGTCTGCAGCCTGGTGATTTGATCTTTTACCGAAACAGCAGCGGCAACGTAAGCCATGTTGCATTGTATATAGGTGGCGGCAGGGTAGTACATGCAAGTAACGAAAGAGATGGAATTAAGGTATCCAATATTAACTACCGTACGCCATATAAGGCAAGAAGAATTGTAAATTAGTATTTTGACTTAATCTTTTCCAAAACAATTACAAAATAAAATATTTGAATAATCAGTGATATGAAATGAATGTCGGTTATGCAGGATTACATGACCGGCATTTTTTATGTTTTTTTATGTAAATAAAGCAGGCCTGAATTTATCAGTTAATATTAGGTATAATATATAAAGAATAAACGAATTATTAAAAATTGTGTGAATTTTATTAAAATAAATTTAATTTGAAAGTGAAATGGAAAAGTGAAATTTTATACTTGACAAATTAATGTGTATGCAAACTGCACAAAATTAATTTTCTATAATTTACAGATAAGAAATGGATGTTTTTACCTGTGCATTAATCCGAAAGTTATCCACAAAAATGAAGCCTATTTTTTTATGAAATTGAAGTTATACACTGAGTTATCCACATTATCCACAGGGATTAACCACCACTGTCGAATGTGTACAAGCTGTCAAGGGCGAAAATTTGTTTTGTAAGTAATGTTAAAAGTGATAAAATGTAAATTAAAAAAAGATTATATATGCTTTTTGCTTTTGTCAAAAAATAAGAGATATGTTTTTGCAATTTTGAATTCATTGAAAAATTAGTGAGATTTTCGTCGTTTCTTAGCAAAATGATAGAAAAAATGTTGTAATAGCTCCAATTTTCAATACAGAATTAATTGATACCCAGAATAGCTTGTCACCTTTATTGGCATGTGGTATAATAACTATACAGAGCCATACAAGAAAGTAAAAAGGAGTTGGTAAATATGCGTTTTATTATTAGCGGTAAAAATATAGAAGTGACAGAGGGTCTTAAGTCTGCTGTTTACGATAAAATCGGAAAACTTGAAAGATATTTTACTCCTGATACTGAAATACATGTGACAATGAGTGTTGAAAAAGAAAGACAGACAATTGAAGTAACGATTCCTATGAAAGGCAGTATGATACGTGCTGAACAAACCAGCAATGATATGTATGTGTCCATTGATTTAGTAGAGGAAATTATTGAACGTCAGTTAAGAAAATATAAAAATAAACTCATTGAAAAGAAACAGGCGGCAGCTAATTTGAATAAGGCATTTATGGAAGACGAAACTGAGGAAGATGACAACATTAAAATTATCCGAACCAAAAAATTTGCAATTAAACCGATGGATCCAGAGGAAGCCTGTGTTCAGATGGAATTATTGGGGCATAACTTTTTTGTATACCGGAATGCCGAAACAAACGAAGTAAATGTAGTGTATAAGCGTAAAGACAATACTTACGGGCTAATTGAACCAGAATATTAAAATAGGAGTTAAACAGGCTTATAACTTATAGATAAAAATTAAGGGACTGTTGCATAGCGGTATGACATAAATTCCAGAAAGGACAACATGCATCCCCCATACGCAGGTTGCCGGACATTTTGTCCGTCAGGCAGTGTATCAGGAGATGTTTGTTGTCCTTATTCACAGTGTTTGGCCTACCTTATGCTAACAGGCCCTTTTTTTTCCCTGCGGTGAAATTTTAAGGCTCTGATGAATAAAACACATACGATAAGACAAGGTGTTTGCAACCGTAAAATTATTGGGGAAAATTTTAGAGAAGGATATACTTTACGAAAAGTGTTGAATAGTACCAGCTTAAATGTTACAATATAAAATGAACTGTTATAACATTGTATAAAATAGGAAATTTTCATCATTACTGGATGAAGAAAAAACAGGAGTGAAAATAATATGGGCTTAATAACTAAGATATTTGGCACACATAGCGAAAGAGAATTAAAATTAATTATGCCATTGGTAGATCGGATTGAAGCACTGGAACCTACAATGGCTAGTCTTTCCGATGCAGAATTAAGAGCGAAAACGGCAGAATTTAAAAATAGACTTAAAAATGGTGAAACCTTAGATGACTTATTGGTAGAAGCTTTTGCTGTAGTCAGAGAAGCTGCATATAGAGTGCTGGGAATGAAACATTTCAGGGTTCAGTTAATGGGTGGAATTATCCTTCATCAAGGAAGAATTGCAGAAATGAAAACCGGTGAAGGTAAGACATTAGTGGCTACCCTTCCGGCATATTTAAATGCCCTGGAAGGCAAAGGAGTTCATATCGTAACGGTTAATGACTATCTGGCAAAACGTGACGCCGAATGGATGGGAAAAGTACATGAATTTCTTGGCCTTAAGGTGGGCGTTATTTTAAACAGCATGGACAGTGACGAAAGAAGGGAAGCCTATAACTGTGATATTACCTATGCTACCAATAATGAGCTGGGCTTTGACTATTTAAGAGACAATATGGTTATTTATAAGGAACAACTGGTTCAAAGAGGACTTCATTATGCGATTATTGATGAGGTTGACTCGGTATTAATTGATGAAGCCAGAACCCCTTTGATTATTTCCGGACAGAGCGGAAAATCTACCAGACTTTATGAAGCCTGTGATATACTGGCAAGGCAGTTAGTCCGTGGTAAAGAAAGCGGAGAATTAACCAAAATGGCAGCCATTATGGGCGAAGATGTGGAAGAAGAAGGCGATTTTATTGTCAACGAAAAGGATAAAAACGTTAACCTGACTGCCGAAGGCGTTGCCAAAGTTGAGAAATTCTTCAAAATTGATAATTTGGCAGATCCGGAAAATCTGGAAATTCAGCATAACATAATACTGGCACTGCGGGCCCACTATCTGATGCACCGTGATAAGGATTATGTGGTAAAAGATAATGAAGTATTAATCGTAGATGAATTTACCGGACGTATTATGCCTGGAAGACGTTATTCTGACGGCCTTCATCAAGCTATTGAAGCAAAGGAAGGAGTTAAAGTTAAAAGAGAAAGCAAAACTTTGGCTACTATTACTTTCCAGAACTTCTTTAATAAATATACGAAGAAATGTGGTATGACCGGTACAGCCCTGACAGAGGAAAAAGAATTCAGGGAAATCTATGGTATGGACGTTATTGAGATACCTACCAATTTGCCTGTCATCCGTGTAGACAAAGAGGATGCGGTTTATAAAACAAAACGTGAAAAATTAAACGCGGTTGTTAATGAAATAATCGAAGCACATAAAAGAGGACAACCTGTGCTGGTTGGTACCATAACCATTGAAGCTTCCGAAGAAATCAGCGAAATGTTAAAGAAAAGGAATATTCCTCATAAAGTATTAAACGCAAAGTATCATGAACTGGAAGCTGAAATCATTGCCAATGCAGGACAGAAGGGAGCCGTTACCATTGCCACCAATATGGCAGGCCGTGGTACCGATATTAAATTAGGCGAAGGTGTGAAAGAACTTGGCGGACTTAAAATAATCGGTACGGAACGTCATGAATCCAGACGTATTGATAACCAGCTAAGAGGACGTGCCGGTCGTCAGGGTGATCCGGGAGAATCCCGTTTCTATATATCACTGGAAGATGATTTGTTGCGCTTATTTGGCTCCGAACGACTAATGAAAATGTTTAACTCATTAGGAATTCCGGAAGGGGAACAGATTGAACATAAGATGTTAAGTTCCGCAATTGAAAAGGCACAGAAGCGAATTGAAAACAATAACTTTGGAATCAGAAAGAACCTGTTAGAATATGACCAGGTTAATAACGAACAAAGAGAGATCATCTATGCCGAAAGAAGAAAGGTTCTGGACGGCGAAAATATGAGGGATTCCATTATTAAGATGATTACGGACACTGTGGAAGACTGTGTCAACAGATGTATTAGCGATGATCAGCCGCCGGAAGAATGGGATTTAAACGAGCTCAATAATTTATTGCTGCCGATTATTCCAATGGAGCCTGTTAGGCAGGACCCTTCCAACTTAAAATATTATAAAAAGAACGAACTGATTCAAAAGCTGAAAGAAGATGCCGTAAGCCTGTATGAAGCCAAGGAAGCAGAGTTCCCTGAAAAAGAACAGCTAAGAGAAATAGAGCGTGTCATTTTACTGAAAGTAATCGACAGAAAGTGGATGGACCATATTGACGATATGGACCAGCTCCGTCAGGGTATTGGCCTTCAGGCATATGGACAGAAAGATCCGTTAGTGGAATATAAATTTATGGGCTATGAAATGTTTAACGAAATGATAGCTGCCATCAGAGAAGAAACAGTTAAAGCCTTAATGCATGTACGTATCGAACAGAATGTGGAAAGAGAACAGGTTGCCAAAGTAACCGGTACCAACAGAGACGATTCGGTACAACAGGGACCAGTTAGACGTACAGGGAAAAAGATTCAGCCTAATGATCCTTGCCCATGTGGCAGCGGAAAGAAATATAAGTTCTGCTGCGGCAGAAATTATTAATAAACGATTGATTCTGAAAGAGGTGAAATTGTGGTTGAATTGGATCAGTTAAAATCTACTCTTAATTCTTACCAGCAACCATTAATCGAAGTGGGGGATTCACTTTGACCTGGCTAATAAATTAGAGCGGATTGATATGATTGAGCACATTATGGAAGAACCCGGCTTTTGGGATTCAGCCGAAAAGTCTCAGTCTTATGTAAAGGAATTAAAAGGTTTAAAAGATGTCGTAGAAGAATACAATTCTCTGAAAAGAGAATATGAGGATATTGAAACCCTTCTGGAAATGGGTTATGAAGAAAATGATCCGTCTTTGATTCCGGAGATAGAGGAAGCTTTGGATAAGTTTGCAAAATCACTGGATAATTTGCGGATAAGTACCCTTTTATCCGGTGAGTACGATAAGTACAATGCCATACTGACACTTCATGCCGGCGCAGGCGGCACAGAAAGCTGTGACTGGGCAAGTATGTTATGCAGAATGTACCAAAGATGGGCCGACCGAAAAGGGTTTACCACAGAAATACTGGACTTTTTAGACGGTGAAGAAGCAGGACTAAAGTCTGTTACGATGCAGATTAATGGCCTGAATGCCTACGGCTATTTAAAATCCGAAAAGGGTGTGCATCGTCTGGTGCGTATATCACCTTTTAATGCGGCGGGCAAGAGACAGACATCTTTTGTATCCTGTGATGTTATGCCTGATATTGAGGAAGATATTGATATTGAAATTGATGAAAAGGATTTAAGGATTGATACTTATCGTTCCAGTGGTGCCGGCGGCCAGCATGTAAATAAAACTTCTTCTGCCGTTCGTATTACCCATATACCTACCGGCATTGTAGTTCAATGTCAGAATGAACGTTCTCAGTTTCAGAATAAAGACAAGGCTATGCAGATGTTAAAAGCAAAACTCTATTTATTAAAGCAGCAGGAGAACCAGGAAAAAGAGTCCGATATCCGCGGAGAGGTTAAAGAAATCGGATGGGGTAATCAGATTCGTTCCTATGTTCTTCAGCCTTACACCCTTGTAAAAGATCACAGAACCAATGTGGAAATTGCCAATACAACCAGTGTACTGGATGGTAACCTGGATCCGTTTATTAACGAATACTTAAAGTGGTTAAGTATAAATAAAATTAAGTAAAAGTGAACAATGTGATTGAAATGCTCATTTTGGATTATTTATATATGGATGAAAGAAGGGATACGAAAGATGGTGACAAAAGCAAATGTACAGGCTAAGTCAACAAAGCAAGTAATATTTACTTTAGGAAATGAGGAATTCGGACTGGATATTATGTTGGTAAATTCCATAGAAAAATATACGGATTTGGTTCCCATTCCCAACGCACCGTCCTTTATACGGGGAATTATCAATTTAAGAGGTGATGTGATACCGGTATATTCTCTGCGCAGGAAATTTGGCCTCGGAGAGAAAGAAATTGATGATGATACCAAATTGATTATTACGAAATCCAACGGCATTTTAATGGCATATGAAGTGGATGCGGTAAAAGAAATTCTTGAAATACCTGCTGAAAATATCAGCGAAACTCCACCTATTGTGAAGAACATTCAAACATCCTATATCCAATGTGTGGCAAACATCAACGGCAGGATGATAATTCTGTTAAATCATGACGGAATATTATCGTTAAGCGAACAGGAAAGTATCCAGGATTTCGTGGAAAAATCAAGTCAAACTTAAAGAGGTAAAATAAAAAAAGTCCCGGGACTTTTTTACTTTATAGGAAAGTTCTCAAAATTAGAAAAATAGTGTATAATGATGTTAAAATAAAGAATTGCATAGCAAAAGAGCGAAGGGGGCTTCGCCATGACGTTGTTTATGAAATTGTTTATTTTAAGTGTTGGCGAACTGCACTATTTGACAGATTGAGAGAATTAGTGAGTATGGATTTATCCAGAACGCATGATTTTCCGATATTGTTCAAATAGTGCAGTTTTTTTGTAATAGACTTCTAACGCCAACATAGAAGTCCCGCATTTTGGACATTTTAAAGGATCATAACCAAAGGATAAAAGTATAGATTCACGCCAATATAAAGTGGAACGGAGAAATTTTCGTTTTTCTCTTGAAATACAGCGTCGAAGGACTTTTTCTTGTTTATGATGTTTTGCATAAAGACCATAATAACGAAGCATTTTAAAATGCTTTTCTGGGATATGTACAATAAGCCGCTTAATAAAATCAAGGGCAGGAATTTTTTCAGTTATAAGTTGGTTATCTTCATGTCTATTATAGTGAAATGTTACGAAGTCACCATCATAGGAATCAATTCGTGAAGTTGCAATAACAGGTCTTCCAAGATAGCGACTGATATATTTAATAGTAATATCAGGAGTGCATAAGTTAGGTTTGGCACGAACATAAAAGCCATTTTTCTGACTGTTATAGATGGCATTTTTAACTTTTTTAAACGAAGGGCCAAGAATCTTTGACATACGATCAAGAAGGACCTTTTGAAAAGAGTTACGAAGGAATCTATAATCAAAATGTTTTACATGACGCCAAGGAGAAAAATTGCCAGCACCACCTTCAGAGATAAGTGCATGAATGTGCGGATTCCATTTAAGATCTCTACCAAAGGTATGTAGAACACAAATGAAGCCGGGAGTAAAATTTTCAGATTTATTTATTTTTTGAAACATACGAAGAACACAATCACGAACAGAATGAAATAGACAGTTAAGAAGATTTCTGTCATTTAGAAAATAGATACGAAGTTCTTCTGGAATTGTAAAAACACAATGACGATGATGACATGCAATAAGCTTACAAGACATGGAAAAGGAACGATGCAGGTTATATTTGTTACCGCAAGAAGGACAAAAACGGCTTTTACAGTGAAAGGCAACGTATTTAAGGTCACCACAAGTAGGGCAGCCCCAAAAGACGCCACCATAAGAAGGGTCACCACAATGAATCATCTTATCGACATTTTCAACAACAGAAGACCTAGGATGAAGTTCATAAATAATATGTTCGTAATATTCGTTAAAAATCTTTTGTAGTATATTCATACGAATATTTTACGATAAGTTTGAGAAAAGAAAAAGCCCCAAACCCCTCATGAGTGAGGGGCAGGGGAGTTGAGAGTTCTAAGGCACTTTGTTCTGTTTGCGCGCCATGGACGCGCCCTAACGGGTGTAAGTTCCGAACACGCCCAGATAGTGGGAAGCAGAGAAATTTCTCCTACTCGATTGTAAAGTTATAGATTATTTATTGTAAAGTTATAAATTTACTTACAAAATATGCAAAGAAATGTATATTTTAACGGGTTATATCTTAAAATTAAAATATTTTTGCAGAAAGAATGGTAAATTTACGAAATTTTATTCAAATTAGCAGTTGCATTTATAAATAAAATATGTTATGATATCTTCCTATGAAAGACAAATGTTTTCGGTATACATACAAAAGGAAACGGAATGAAAATAAACATTTATTTCTTAGGAATTTCAGAAATATTAAGGAAATAACTCAGGAGAGAAAAGATATGGATGAAAGTAAATATTTTATAGTAAAAAAGAAGGCAGTTCCGGAAGTATTGCTGAAAGTGGTTGAGGCAAAAAGGCTGCTGGATTCCGAAAAAGTTTTAACTGTACAGGAAGCTGCTGATGCCGTAGGAATTAGCAGAAGTTCATTCTATAAATACAAGGATGATATTTTCCCTTTCCATGAAAATGCAAGAGGTAAAACCATTACCTTTATGCTTCAGGTTGATGACAAACCGGGATTGTTATCCAGCGTACTTAATTGTGTGGCTAAAAATGAAGCTAATATATTAACCATTCACCAAAGTATACCGGTTAATGGCATTGCTTCCTTAACCCTTAGTATTGAAATCCCTAGTCATATTACCGATACGGCAGTAATATTTGATGAAATAGAAGCAATTGATGGCATACATTATTTGAAAATACTAGCCAGAGAATAGCTTTCGCAATGAAAACAGGTTGGTTTTGAACCTTTTCTTAAGTATACAAACAACTGATAGACAGAAAGGAGCATTTATGGTCAATATAGCAGTATTAGGATATGGCACAGTAGGTTCCGGAGTTGTGGAAGTCCTGAATGTAAACGGGGACAGCATAAGCAAGCGATGCGGGCATGAAATAAATATAAAATATGTACTGGATTTAAAGGATTTTCCCGATGACCCTGTCCAGGAAAAAATCGTCCATGATTACAGTGTAATTGTGAATGATCCGGATGTAAAAATTATTGTAGAAGTAATGGGAGGCGTGGAACCTGCTTATACATTTGTCAAAGAAGCAATTTTAAGAGGAAAGAGTGTATGCACTTCCAATAAGGAACTGGTGGCGAAACATGGTGCCGAGTTACTTAAGCTGTCCAAAGAAAGAAAAGTCAATTTCCTGTTTGAAGCAAGTGTAGGCGGCGGAATACCAATCATAAGACCTTTAAACCAATCCCTTACTGCAGATGAAATTGAAGAAATAACCGGTATTTTAAATGGAACAACCAATTATATATTGACAAAAATGGCTGACGAAGGAATTAAGTTTGAGGAAGCATTAAAAGAGGCACAGGCAAAAGGATATGCGGAGCGCAATCCCGTTGCGGATATCGAAGGCTATGATGCCTGCAGGAAAATTGCAATTCTCTCCTCTCTGGCATTCGGAATGCAGGTAGACTTTGAAGATATTTACACGGAAGGTATTACAAAGATTACGGATGTGGATATAAAATATGCCAAGGCCATGGGAGCAAGTATAAAATTACTTGGAACCAGCAAAAAAGAGGGTGATCAGGTTTTTGCCATGGTGGCTCCCATGATGATTAAGCCAAATCATCCGTTGTTTAGCGTAAATGACGTATTTAACGGCATATTTGTAAGAGGCAATGTAATTGGTGATGTTATGTTTTATGGCAGCGGAGCAGGAAAGCTGCCTACGGCCAGTGCTGTAGTTGCGGATGTGGTAGATGCGGCAAAGCACTTAGGAACCAATATTATGACCATCTGGAGCAGTAAAAAATTAAATCTTTCTGATATAAAAAATGCAAAACACCGTTACTTTGTACGTGTTGCCGATAATTCGGATGAAACAAGGGAAAAGGTTGCGCTTTTATTTGGTCAGGTTGAAGAAGTCAAAGCTTCGGATATTACCAATGAATATGCTTTTATTACCATGACTATGAGCGAAGCGACATATCAGGAAAAAGCTTCTCAAATGGACAAAATTGTAAACATGATACGGGTTATGTTTTAACATATCAATCTACTAGAGAAAAAAAGTAATTTAAAAATGCGCAAAGTTACGCAGGATAGGAGTCAATATGAAATATATTGTTATTCTGGGCGATGGTATGGCAGATGAGCCAATTGACCAATTAGGGGGCAAAACCCCTTTGGAATATGCAAAAACTCCATATATGGATATGCTGGCAAGGACATCGGAAATCGGTATATGCTATACAATACCGGAGGGAATGAAACCGGGCAGTGATACGGCTAACTTGTCTGTGTTAGGTTATAACCCCAAAAAGTATTATACGGGACGGTCTCCATTGGAAGCTTTAAGTATAGGAGTGGATTTAAAGCCATCTGATATAGCCATGAGGTGTAATCTGGTTACGGTTTCCGATGACAATCTTGCCTATGAGGAAAAGACAATTGTCGATCACAGCTCCAGTGAAATTTCAACAGAAGATGCAGCAATTTTACTGGAAGCTGTGAAAAAAGAATTGGAGAGCCCTGTCTATAAATTTTATGTGGGGACAAGCTACAGACACCTTACCATTTGGGATAAGGGAGAGGTTACAGACCTTACCCCTCCTCATGACATATTAGGAAAGGTTATCGGTACATATTTGCCAAAGAATCCTGAATTAAGGAATATGATGAAGAAGAGCTATGATATATTAAATAATCATCCCATTAATATTGAAAGGGCAAAAAAAGGATTACATAAGGCCAATTCGATCTGGTTTTGGGGAGCCGGAACCAAACCTGGCCTGATTCCTTTCTATGAAAAATACCGGAAAAAAGGAGTAATGATTTCTGCCGTTGATTTATTAAAAGGTATCGGAGCAGGCACAGGAATGAAAGTCGTTAAGGTGGAAGGGACTGATGGCACTCTCCATACGAATTATGTGGGGAAGGCTATGGCAGCAGTTAACGAATTAATAGAAAATGACTATGATTTTGCCTACATTCATGTGGAAGCTCCTGACGAAATGGGTCATCAGGGAAGTATTGAGAATAAGATAAAAGCAATAGAGTATATTGATGAAAAGGTAATTGGTGTGGTAAAAGAAGAGATGAGCCGGGTTCAGGTTCCATACAGGATGCTGATTATGCCGGATCACCCCACCCCGATTCGTTGCCGTACCCATACAAGTGACCCGGTCCCTTATATGCTTTACGACAGCAGGAGAGAAGGAAAAAACTTCTGCCTGTACAATGAAGCGGAAGCAAAATTAAGCGGTAATGTGGTTTACAATGGTTATAAAATAATTGATAAATTATTTGAAGATTCATAAATTTTGTGAATAAATTGTATGCATTTATTTGCAATTTGGATTTTTTGGATGTACTATTATTTATTAATTGAACAGGAAATTTCTCCGAATTTCTGTTCAAAAAAAGCCCTCCGGGCAGGATGCGCATGACGCGTTATTTTTAATAAAAAGACAGTTTCAGGCTGGGGAGTGCCCTGGTTTTGAGCAAAAATAGAAATGGGAGGCAGCTTATGCTTATTGTTAAAAAGTTCGGTGGAACATCAGTAGCTGATAAGGAAAGAATTTTTAATGTTGCCAGAAGAATCATTGATGATTATAAAAAAGGCAATGAGGTAGTAGTTGTATTATCCGCCATGGGAAAGCAAACGGATATTCTTTTGGACCAGGCCAAGGATATTAATCCCAATCCGTCAAAAAGAGAACTGGATATGTTGCTGACTACCGGAGAACAGGTTTCTGTGGCATTAATGGCAATGGCTCTGGACTATTTAGGAGTACCGGCCATTTCTTTAAATGCATATCAGGTGCCTATGCATACTACGTCTGTATATGGCAATGCCAGACTAAAAAGAATTGATACCCAAAGAATCAAAAATGAACTGGAAAGCAAAAAGGTAGTTTTAGTTACCGGATTCCAGGGTATAAACAAGTTCGATGATTATACCACACTTGGACGGGGTGGTTCAGATACAACTGCGGTAGCCCTTGCCGCAGCCTTAAATGCGGATGCCTGTGAAATCTATACGGATGTGGACGGGGTGTTTACGGCTGACCCCAGGCTTGTACCAAATGCCAGAAAATTAGATGAAATAACTTATGATGAGATGCTGGAACTGGCATCCCTAGGCGCCGGAGTATTGCATAACAGGTCTGTTGAAATGGCGAAAAAATATGGAGTACAGCTAGTTGTAAGATCCAGCTTAAACTTTTCAGAAGGAACCGTAGTGAAGGAGGAAGTTAAAATGGAAAAAATGCTTATAAGCGGCGTAGCTGCAGATAAAAATACTGCCCGTATTTCTGTAATCGGGTTAGAAGATCAGCCTGGTGTGGCTTTTAAATTATTTAATCATTTGGCCAGACATAATATCAATGTGGATATTATTTTACAATCAGTAGGCCGTGACGGCACTAAGGATATTAGCTTTACAGTAAATGAAGACTGCCTGGATGAAGCAGTGGAGATTTTGGAGCGTCATAGGTCCGGAAGTTTAAAATGTCAAAAGATTGACGTGGAAAAATCCGTTGCCAAAGTATCCATTGTCGGTGCGGGAATGATGTCCCATGCCGGTGTGGCAGCCAAAATGTTTGAGGCATTGTATGATGTGGGTGTTAATATTAAGATGATCTCTACTTCCGAAATTCGGGTAACGGTTCTGATTGATGAAATGTATGTGGAAAAGGCTATGAGAGCTGTTCATGACAAGTTTTGTCTTGCTGAATCTATGAATTAGCCTTGCTGAGTTAAGCCGGCAAACCAGGGCAGTAAGAATGTGCTTATTCCAGGTTTACCGGCCCTTTTTATATCTGATAATCACTGATTTTACTGTTTCGGTATTCCGTGGGGCTAAGTCCATAGTTTTTTTTAAACTGTCTGGAAAAATAGTTTATATCTTTATAACCTAACCGATAACTTATTTCATAGATTTTTTCTTCCGTATATTTAAAGAGATATTCTGCCCGGGACATTTTTACCAGTGTAATGTAGTCATTAAAGTGAATACCGGTTTTGGTGTGAAAAGTATTGCTTAAATAGGTGCTATTTAAATAAAACCTGGCAGCCAGGACTTTTAGCTTCAGGTTTGCTTCCGGGTTATTTAAAATATATGTAATAATGTTTTTTAAAGTAGAATCTTCCACAGGAGGTTCCAGACGAGTAATAAATTGCAGTAAGCCAGCTATCTTTCTTACATAAAAGGATTTAATGGCATTTTCGTCCCCTTCGCGGATGTAATCAATTTGATCGAGATACTGTATGGGAATGTAAAGGGATAACCAGGAGTATTCCTTATAAACTTCCGAAATAATGTTATGGTAAAATTTCTTAATCATAAGGTCTGCCTTAATCAGATTATCTCCCATAATTTTATAGATTTGCTCAAGGACAGTCTGAAACAGGCCAATAAGAGCAGGATTTTTTTCTTTAAAGTAACGGACCAGTTTTGTTTCCTCCGAAACAGGGTAGGACCATGAGCCTTCTGAAAAGTCACGGGTATGAAACGGACTGCTTGCAGGAAGGTTATCCAGATAATTTTTTGCCCTTTTTAAAAGTGTTACCAATTCTTCTTCGGTAGCCGGTTTTACCAGGTAATCAAAAGCACCGTAAATAATACCCTGGCGTGCATATTGAAACTCACTGTATTCGCTAAGTAAAATAACGCAGGGGCAAAGATTTTTGGTTTTAATTTCATACAATAGCTGAAGGCCGTCCATAATGGGCATACGAATATCGGTAATTACCAGGTCATAGGAAGAATTATTTAACATTTCCAGGGCCTTTTTGCCATTGTTTGCCCGGCCGGCGATAACAAAACCGTAAGACTCTCCCCAGACAGGAAGCCTGCTTAATTCCATTAAAAAGATTTCCCTATCATCCACAATCAGAGTTTTATACATGGAAACCTCCTTCAACATAAACTGAAAGCCAATCTTTGCCCGAAAAGCGTTTAATTTAAAATGTCTTCTTTTGCTACGGTAAAATAAGTACATGCTCCTTTTCCAACCTCACCCGTAATCCAAACCTTGCCTCCCAGACTTTCAATCATTTTCTTTACAAGGGCAAGGCCTAAGCCGCTGCCTTCAAAGTCATCCACCGAGTGCATCCTTTGAAACATGCCAAACAGCTTTTCGGAAAATTTCATATCAAATCCTACTCCGTTGTCTTTAATATAGAATACGGGTTCATCATTTTCATATCGAAAACCGGCGGTTATTATGCCAGTTTTTCCCCGGGTAAACTTTAAGGAATTGGAAACAATATTGGTAAATATTTGTTTTATTAAAAAACGGTCTGTTAATACCATTGGAAGATTGCTTTCATATCGCAGTTCAACCTGATTATTAACCCCATTGCTTCCTGCCAGTTCGTTAAAAACAGAATCCAAAATTTCTTTTAAATTTACGGGTTCCTTAATCGGTTCGATTTCATCCAGTTTGGTATACTCCAGCAATTTATTGACTAAAGCCAAAGTGTCGGCACAGATAGTTCGGATATTTCTGATAAGTTCCAGACCACTGTCTTCTACCATATGGCCGTAGTCCTCCAGAAAAATTCTGGCATAACCATCAATGGCACGGATTGGCGCCTTAATCTCATGGGATATGCTGGAGTTAAATACCTTTAAGTCATTGTTTATTTTCCCGGATTCCTGTATTTTATTGTCTGTAATCTTTCCTTCCTTTTTGTTATATGTACGAATGGTAATCACTTCACAATCTGCAATTCTTCTTTTTCTACAACCTGATCATTAATATAAAAGCTGTTGATAACAGGATTTTCTTTATCCTGTAGGGAAATAATAACATAGCTTAAGCTAGGATCAAAGGCCAGCCTTATATCTTCCGCCGAAGGCCTGGAAGGGGTAGCAGGATGGCTGTGAAAATTCCCCAGCAATGCAAAGTTATTTTTTCTGATTTGGGATATTACCCGGAACTGTTCTTTCATGTCCATAGAAAAGTGTTCCGGGCTTTGGTCAATGTTTTTTAGATAAAACACTTTAGTTACGGTTTTGACTCCGTCTTTAATTGTTCCCGCAAGAAGGCCGCAGCATTCGTTTGGAAGGCCCCTAATACAGTAAGCAAACAAAGCTTTTATCTGTTCTTCCTGAAAAATAATCATGCATACATCCTCACTTATCACACTTTTATTCCTATAATCAGATAGGAATTATATAGTATAAATATATAATGAGTTCCATAATCTGTCAATAAATATTTTTTAAGGAGACAAGAAAAAACCAAAGATTCTCTGATAAAGACCTAAAGATAATCACATTGTCAGATTATGAATAACACTTTATAATAGCTGTAATTAAAAAACAGGAAAAGAAATGGAATCATGGAGCCGGTAATGAAATCTGTAATTGATATAAGCGAAGAAGGTGCAGGAATGGATGAAAAAATATATAAAGAGCTGAAAAAAGGCGGTTTTATGCGCCAGATACAGGAAGGAAAGTTCTCAATGCGCTTAAGGGTGGTAGGAGGACAGTTAAAAGCTAAACAAATAGCCAAGATAAGTGAAATAGCGGAAAAATACGGGAAGGGTTATATACATATGACGTCCAGGCAGGGAGTTGAAATACCCTTTATTGATTTTAAGGATATTAATTCGGTCAAAGAAGAACTGGCGCAGGTAGGCTTACAGCCCGGTGCCTGCGGCCCCCGGGTCAGAACCATAACAGCCTGTCAGGGTAACAGTATTTGCCCCAGCGGCCTGATTGAAACCAGTGTTTTGGCAAAGGAACTGGATGCCATATATTTTGCCAGGGAACTTCCACACAAATTTAAGATTGGAATTACAGGCTGCCGGAATAACTGCCTTAAGGCGGAAGAAAATGACTTGGGAATTAAAGGAGGAATAAAGCCTTTTTGGGAGCCTTTATCCTGTACTTATTGCGGCCTGTGTGAAGCAGTCTGTCCCGCCAAAACCATTGCCGTGGATAAAAGCAGCAAAAGGGTGTTATTTGATGAAAACAAGTGTATTTATTGCGGAAAATGTGTGAAATCTTGTCCTATGGACTGCTGGAGAGGGGTAAACGGGTATATTACTTCTTTTGGAGGACTCTTTGGCAATACCATTGCTTCAGGACAGAATTTATTGCCCCTAATTACCAATAAGGAAACCCTGATTCGGGTAATTGACGCGGCAATTGAATTTTTTAAAGAATATGGAAAATCGGGTGAGCGTTTCCGCTTTACCATAGAACGTATCGGTATAGAAAAATTAAAGGAGAAACTAAAAGAAGCCTACACTGAATCAACAAATGACAGCCAGGTAAAGACTGATAAATAGAATATGCAAAAAAGCATATGGAAAGGAGTTACCATGAGTGAGAGAAAGCCGGATGGTTTTATAGATATAACCGATGTAATCTGCCCCATTACTTTTGTTAAGACAAAAGTGGCATTGGAGGAACTGGAAAATGGGCAGATTCTTCAGATTCGGTTAAATGAAGGGGAAGCCATACAGAATGTGCCCCGAAGTTTAAAAGACGAGAAACATAAAGTAATTAGTCTTAATAACAATCAGGATGGCACTTATACCATAGAAGTAATAAAGGGCGGCCTCCTTCATGAGTAAAGTAAGGGACATTTCAATTGGTTTTTTTTAATATCATAAATACTTTTATGGCGGTAAAAAGACCGAAAGGGGTTTTTCATGAAGAAAATCAGAGTTTTAATTGTTGAAGAATATAAATATATTGCCGATTTGAATGTCCTGGAACTAAAAAGGGGAGGTTTTTTGGTGGAAAGCCAGTATGTAAGCAGTGAGGAATCCATGATTCAAGCATTAAAGGAGAAATGGGATATTATCCTGTCGGATAATTCCACCCCACATTTTAATGCAATTCAGGCTTTGTTTACCAGAAACAGAATATCCCCAAAAACACCGTTTATTATTGTGTCGGAAGATGTGTTGCCGGAAAGTATTAAATTTGCCATGAAAAACGGGTGCTGCGCTTATCTTTTAAAGGAAAACCTTCATCAGCTTGCCATACTGGTACGAAACATTATAAACAGAAATACGGACTCCAATACTGATAAGAATATGGGAAAAAACACAGATAAGAATATGGAGTATCATTAAAAATAAAACAGTGCCCAACTTGGCACGGATAGGAGTTCATATGAATTTTACCAATACACAGCTGGAACGCTATTCAAGACATATTATCCTTCGGGATATCGGAGTGAAAGGACAGGAAAAACTGTTAAAAGGGAAGGTACTTATCATAGGTGCCGGCGGACTTGGTGCACCTGCGGCCCTTTATTTGGGCGCAGCAGGAGTAGGAACCATCGGTATTGCAGACGGAGACACCGTTGACTTATCTAATTTACAGCGCCAGGTTATTCATACCAGCCGGGATGTGGGAAAGGCAAAGGTACTTTCAGCCAGGGAAACCATTAATGCCATTAATCCGGATGTAAATGTGATTACCTATCAGGAAAGGGTAACCTCAGATAATATCAAAGATATTATTAAGGATCAGGATTATGATTTTATACTGGATGGGACGGATAATTTTCCGGTTAAATTTTTAATTAATGATGCCTGCGTTATGTTAAAAAAACCCTTTTCCCATGCCGGCATTATACGTTTCCAGGGACAGACCATGACTTATGTGCCGGGGAAAGGCCCCTGTTATCGTTGTGTTTTTAAGAATCCGCCTCCTCCGGATTTGGTACCTACCTGTCAGCAGGCAGGTGTTTTGGGAGTTATGGGAGGCGTAATCGGTACGATTCAAGCTACGGAAGCCATTAAATACATAACCGGTGTGGGAAACCTATTGACGGGATATTTGTTAACCTATGATGCGAAAGAAATGGAATTTCGGAAAGTTAAGATTAAAAAGAACAGTAACTGTGAAATCTGTGGGGAAAATCCATCCATCAGGAAACTTATTGATTACGAAATAGGTGGCTGCAGTCTGGCTGACAGATAAAAAGCAATGGAACAGACAAGGTAACGGGAAAGATATAAAATATATGAAACACCGGTGGCATTAACGAAAACAGTAAGTGGAAAGGAGCTAAATATGACAATTATCTTAAATGGTAAGGAAACATCCTTTAAGGAAGAAATCACTATCAGCGAACTGCTAAAGCAAGGTTATGTTAAGATGCAGGAATATGTAACGGTACAGGTAAATGAGGAAATTATACCCCGGGCTGATTATGATACTTATGTATTAAAAGATAAAGACGTGGTGGAGTGCCTTTATTATATGGGCGGCGGCAATTAAGTGTAAAGAAACTGACCGGACAACCGGAGGTTTTAGAAAGGAACATAAAATGTCCTCTTTCTAAAACCTTTTTTGATTCATAGGAAATCTCATCCTATGAATCAAAAACCCGGAAACTTATTTACTGACTAAAACAATGAATGGAGAGATTGTATGAAGAAAAAATGGCTAAGTTTTTTTATTATACTTACGGTAACAATGGCTTTTTTTTACGGATGCGGTTCCAAAGCAGATGAAAAGGAGACAAATGTTTACAAAGAACAAAATACCGACACAGAGGACGGGTTCACAGAAGAATCGGCAAAAGAAGATAAAGGAAAGAAAAGTACCGACGGCCTGGTAATACGATCCTCTCTTTTCCCGACACCGGCCTATGATAACCAGATCTATCTTGCCAAAGTAAAAGGGTTCTTAGACGAAGAATTTGCGAAGGATAATATTAAAATCGAGTTAATTGAATTTGCTAACGGTCCGGCAGCCAACGAGGCTTTAATTGCCGGGGAAATTGATATAGCCCATGCCATTGGGGACCAGCCTATGATTACCGGTATTGCCGCCGGTTCCAATGCCAAAGCCCTTACTACTTTATCCAGACAGACTTCGACCCAGGGAGTTTATATCCGTTCCGATTCTTCCATATCCAAAGTAGAGGATTTAAAGGGAAAAAAAATTGCTGTGGGCATAGGTACCTTTACGCATAAATGTGTGGTTGGAATTTTAGAAGAGTATGGGATTAAGGAAGATGAGGTGGAGTTAATTAACTTTCCCTTAACGACAGAAAGTATTGCGGCCTTGGTAAAAGGGGATATTGACGCACTGGTGGGCAATTTTTCCAACACATATGAATATGTGAAAGACGGTACCATTAAGCAGCTGGTGGACTTTACCACATATCCTGCCTACACTTTCCTGGTGGTCGGCAACCATATTATTGAAAAGTACCCGGAGGTAACCCAGAGACTGGTAAATGTTATTGTAAAAACTCAGAACTGGGCTGATGAAAACCCGGAAGAAGCGGCAAGGATTGTTGCAGATTATACCGGGCAAAGTTATGAGGCCGTATACGAATTGCGTTCCCAGGTAGATTTTAAACTTGGCATTACAGAAGAAGACATAAAGCAGTTAGAGTATACCTACAACTTTTTGAAAGATCATGACTATTTGTCAAATGAACTTAATGACTTAAGCATTTTATATGATGATTCATTTATTAACAAAGCTTTAAAAGAGCAGAATGCGAGGTAGTTATGACCGATATTTTAAATTGGAGGGAAAGAGAATTAAGCCTTGATGAGGTTGCGGCAAAATACCCGGATGTTCCGAAGTTAGTAATATTAAAAATCGATTTAACCAGACGTGGGGTCATTTATTCCCAAAGGGCTTTTGAAGCAGTAGACCCTGATTTGCATTATATTCAAAGTGAAAATATTAACATAAATGAAAATTATGCCGCCCCGGAAGGCTTTTTATTAAGAGACGGAACATCTGTATGCAGAACCCATATGAAAACCTATAAATTTCACCGGGAACCCTATGTAATCGATTATATAGACAATAAATTTTATGTCACAGATGAAGGAAGAATTATAGAAGAAATATTTCCATGGGAAAAGCCAGATTTTTATGACAAGGTAACCAGCAACGGTACTCCTATGAACAAAGTGGCAAGGGTAAGATCCCAGCGGTTTGAGGTTCACCCTAACCTGGTTTGCCATTACTGGAATAATCCCAAGGACGGATGTAAATACTGTGGACTTTTTGCGGTGCACAGAAAAGACGCAGGCATTGGATATCCGGATTCCTTTTATCAGGATATCGAGGAAACCGCTGTGGAGGCCTTTAAACAAAAGGGAAGATATGCCAACGTACATATGACGGCGGGTTCGGTACTAAGCGGAAAAGAAATATTTGACGATGAACTGGAAATTTATATTAAATCCATACAGGCGGTAGGAAAAGCTTTTAAGGAACCCTGGATACCCATGCAAATTGTGGCCAGCGCATTTAATGAACGGCAGTTAAAAAGGCTAAAGAACGAAACCGGTATTACTACCTTTGATACGGATATGGAGGTACTGGATGAAGAACTGTACAAGTGGATTTGTCCGGGAAAAGAAAGAACGGTAGGGTACCGTGAATGGAAGCGCAGATTGTTTACGGCGGTAGATATCTTTGGCCGGGGCAATGTCAATACCGGTGTGGTGGTAGGGGTAGAACTTGCCCGGCCCAATGGCTACAAAACGGAAGACGAAGCCTATGAAAAACTTATGAAACAGGCGGAAGATATTACAAGCCATGACGTTGCCCTTACTTTAAATATATGGACTCCGGTAAAAGGCTCTGTTTTCTTTAAACAAAACAATCCGTCCTTAGAGTATTATGTCCGTGTTGCCAAAGGATTTGCTGAACTTCATAAGAAATATAAGTTAACCATTATACCCGATGACTACCGCCGGTGCGGCAATCATGCCAATATGGACCTGGACCGTTTGCTTCAGATATAAGGGAGGTGATTTTCATTGGCAGTCAGTATAAGTGAGGAATTAAAAAAAATATTGGACCATAAAAACACGCTGAAACTAATCGCCAGCATAGATACAAACGGAGTTCCCCATGTAACCGTAAAAACGAGTTTAAATGTTACGAAAAACGGAGAACTTTATTATCTGGAATTTTTTGAAAACTCCAAAACCAATAAAAATCTTATTGGAAGTTTATGGTTTAACAAAGTTGTTGCCATAAATATCGTATCCGAAGACAGGAGAAGTTTTCTGATTAAAGGAAGAGTAAAAAGAACGGCTATAGCGGGCCGTGAATTTGAAAAATTTTATAAGGATGCCCAGGCTCAGGATGAAAAAAATGACCTGTCGGCCATCTATTATATTGATCCAGAGGAAATAAGGGAAGAAACCTTTGAGGTAAGACGGGAAGAAGAAGCAAAGAAAAATCCCTTATATATCCATTTGGACCGTCTGGTAAAATAAGGAGTGAATATGAAACGAAACAAGAACCATAGCAAAAGAAAAATATGGACCTTAAATGGAGGTAAAGTTTTAAACTGGTTTCTGGCTGTTATTGCCCCGCTGTTACTGTTTATCATCTGGTATACGGCAAGCAAAAGGGGACTGATTAACAGGTCTATTTTGCCATCTCCCTTAAAAGTGGCCGAAACCGCATACCAGTACCTTGATAACGGCAAGTTGGGAAAGCACCTGTTGATTAGCGGCGTCCGGGTAATACATGGGTTTCTGACAGGAATGATTTCTGGTATTTTAATTGGAACAATAATGGGGTTATCCAAAACCATTTTCCGTATATTAAATACTTTAGTAAACCTTTTAAGACCCATACCCATGATAGCCTGGATTCCCCTGTTAATCCTGTGGCTTGGCATTGGTGAAGAATCCAAAATTGCCGTTATTTTTATCGGCAGTTTCTGGCCTGTGCTTCTTAATACCATTCACGGAATCCATTCGGTGGATCGGAAACTCATTGAAGTAGCCAATGTTCTGGAAAAAAATCGGTTTCAAATTCTGATTGAAGTTATTTTTCCTGCGGCGACTCCTTCCATATTTACCGGAATTCGCCTGGGTATGGGTACAGCCTGGACCTGTGTGGTAGCCGCTGAAATGATTGCGGCATCCAGGGGAATCGGTTATTTAATTGCTTATGCCAGAGAACTTTCCCAGCCGGATGTGGTTTTGGTAGGGGTATTTTCCATCGGGTTAATCGGATTGTTGATTGATATGGGAATTTTACGGCTTCAAAAACACATATTGAAATGGCATGACGGAAACGGATAAGGAGGAGCCAATGAAAGAGAAGAATAATCCAAAGGTAAAAATTAAAAATTTAAGTAAGGTGTTTCAAATTGGCACTCAATATGTGGAAGTTCTAAAAAACATTAATCTGGAAGTAGAAAATGGAGAATTTATCAGTATTGTAGGATCCAGCGGCTGTGGAAAGAGTACTTTGCTTAAAATGATAATTGGCCTGGAAAAAGTTACGGACGGCGAAATTTTTATAGGCAGTCGTAAGGTAACGAAACCATCGGTGGAATGTGGCATGGTCTTTCAGGAAGCCAGACTTTACCCCTGGCTTAGTGTTGAAAAAAATATAGAATTTGGATTGGCTAAGAAAATTGCCAATAAGGAAAAGAAAAAGCTTATTAAGGAACAGATTGAACTGGTCGGATTGGCCGGTTTTGAAAAGGCTCTGCCAAAACAGCTGTCGGGAGGAATGCAGCAAAGGGTAAGCATAGCAAGGGCACTGGTAAATAATCCTGAATTACTTTTGCTTGATGAACCTTTTGGCGCCCTGGATGCCTTAACAAAAATTAATATGCAGAACGAAGTGTTAAAACTCTGGGAAACAGAGAAAAAAATAATGATTTTGGTAACCCATGACGTAGATGAAGCTATTTTTTTAAGTGACCGTATTGTAGTTATGTCCAAAAGACCGGGTACCATTGAAGAAATCATACCCGTTCCTATGTCAAGGCCCAGAGACAGAAGCAGCTATGAGTTTATTGAAATCAGAAGGAAAATCTATAAGCATTTTTTTCATAATACAGACCTGGATTTGGAATATTATATATAAGTATAATTTTAATTGGCCTGCCTTAAGCAGTTACTCTGTTTTCCGGCGGGCTTAAGTTTTTTAGAAAATCAATAATGGAGGATGAAATGGTTACTGACACAATGGAAAACCCTATTCGGGTAAGGGGAATATAGGTAAGGGAAAGCAGTAACACGGTAACATCCGTAACCAGGTACGCGTAAAAAATACGGCATCCCACTAATTTTGATATGCTAAGAGCCAGTGCGTCGTCTCCTCCGGTAGAACCTCCCTGTCTGATTACAAGACCTGCGCCTAACCCAACAAAAATACCTCCTGCCACTGCGGAAAGAAGAGGATGAGACACAAGTCTGGGAAACACAGAAGGAAATGGTTCCCATAAAAAGAAAAAGAACATAAGACTTAAGGTGGAAAAAGCCGAAATTTTTAAAAATTCCTTACCCAGGAGTTTAAAAGACAGTGCGTAGCACAATACATCCAATAAAAAGGAAAGGATACCTGGCGAAATACCAAACCAGTGATTTAGTAACAGTATTAATCCTAATACGCCGCCTTCGGTTATGTGGGCCTGTTCATGTATATTATGTAAACCAAAAGCAAGTATGGCATTACCGGCAATAATAGATATAACCCTCCTTGGGGTAAAGGACTGATTTATTTTTTTAATTGTTCTTCTTATTTTTAGCATTAGTAAACCACCGTTTCAATGTAAGACAATTGTTTATTTTAATAGAAAATTAAGGCAATGTTTTTTCCCCTTGTTCAGCCAAACTAAGGGGCAAGAAACCGCAAATATAATATAAACATATGTTTCGTATAAATGTCAACTTTAAATTTATTCCTGTATTTTTTTGTTTTGTACTATTTTCAGGTCAATAATTTGCTAGAAATAAAATCCAAAAAATATATAAAAACAAAAATTACAAGATTGTTTAAAAGTAAGTGCTAAGGTGTTTGTGGTATATTTAATTTACCAAATAAATAATGAAGGAGGGTTTATATGAAAAAGAAATTATTAGGGATTTTATTAACGGTTGTTATGATAATATCTCTAATGGGATGTAGCTCAAGCAAGGATGTATCTACTTCAGGAGGAGACAGTAGTGAATCAGATACCCAGGCTGCCACAACTTCGGAAGAAAGCAGCCAGGATACAAGTACGGAAAGCACAGATACCGGTTCTTCCGGCCAGACATTTAAAATTGGTATTTCTATGCCGACCAAATCTCTGGAACGTTGGAACAGAGACGGTTCCTATCTGAAGGAGCAATTCGAAAAGCTTGGTTACGAAGCAGAGTTAACTTATTCAGACAATGACAGTGACCAGCAAGTAAATGATATTCAGAACTTAATTGCCGATGATGTTAACTTATTAGTAATTGCCGCTATTGATGGTGAAACTTTATCAACAGTATTGGCAGATGCAAAAGAACAAAATATTCCTGTTATTGCTTATGACCGTTTGATTATGAATACCGATGCCGTTTCTTATTATGTTTCCTTTGATAACTACACAGTAGGTAAATTACAGGGACAGTATATTGTGGATGCCTTGGATCTTGACAATGCGGGAGATAAAACTTATAACATGGAAATAACCGCCGGCGACCCTGCAGATAATAACGCAACCTTCTTCTATAACGGTGCTATGGACGTATTAAAACCTTATATTGATAAGGGTACGTTAAAAGTTCCTTCCGGACAGATTAAATTTGAGGAAGTAGCAACTCCGTCCTGGGATACCGCAACCGCCCTTGACCGTATGCAAAATATTTTGGCATCTTATTATGCCGATGGTACCCAGCTGGATGTTTGCTTATGCTCCAATGATTCAACTGCTCTTGGTGTAACGCAGGCCATTGAATCCGACTATGCCGGAAGCAACTACCCTATCATAACCGGTCAGGACGGCGATGTTCCTAACTTAAAGAACTTGCTGGACGGAAAACAAGCTATGACAGTTTATAAAGCAGTTGCCAATGAAGCCGTAGTTACGGTAGCCCTTGCAAAGGAAATTCTGGCAGGCAATAAACCTGACGAATCTTTGACAGATAAATTTGATTGTGACTGCACTTATGATACATCATCTTATGATAACGGTACAGGTATAGTTCCTTCCTACCTTTTAGTACCGGATGTTGTAACCAAGGATAATTATAAAGAAAAACTGGTAGATACCGGTTATTATTCAATTGGTGATGATGGATATTTGGTAGCGAATTAATGAAACACCAGAGTAAGGTCAGTACTGAAACTGGTAACCATAAAAGAAATCGCTGCTTAATATTAAGTAATATGGGCGGGAGATTCTCTCGTCCATATTAATATATAGGGATGTGTACGAAAAAGGAGGATTCGGTTTTGGCAGACTATATTCTCGAAATGAGAAATATCGTAAAAGAGTTTCCTGGGGTTAAGGCTTTGAATAATGTTAATTTTAAGGTTGAGCGGGGAGAAATTCATGCTCTGGTAGGAGAAAACGGAGCCGGGAAATCCACCCTTATGAATATTTTAAGTGGTATTTATCCTTACGGGACTTATTCCGGTGAAATTATTTACGATAATGAAGAATGCAGGTTTAACACTTTGCGGGACAGTGAAGAAAAGGGAATCGTAATTATTCATCAGGAACTTGCTCTTATACCTACCTTAAGCATTGCAGAAAATATGTTTTTAGGAAACGAAAGAAGAGGAAGATGGGGAATAGACTGGGATGAAACTTATAATCAGGCTGAAAAACATATGCGCCAAGTGGGATTAAAGGATTCCCCGGAAACATTAATTAAAGATATTGGTACAGGTAAGCAGCAGTTAATTGAAATAGCAAAAGCACTTTCCAAAAATGTTCGGCTTTTAATACTGGATGAACCTACTTCTTCCCTGAATGAGGAAGATGCAAAGATGCTTTTGGATTTGTTACTTGATTTTAAGAAAAAAGGCATGACATCTATTATTATTTCTCATAAGCTTGGAGAAGTAGCTTATGTTGCGGACAATATTACGGTAATGCGGGATGGCAGCACCATTGAAACCATTAATAATGCTAACCATACCATTGATGAAGCACGTATTATTAAAGGAATGGTTGGAAGAGAGTTAAAGGACCGCTTCCCTGCAAGAGAACGAAAGCCTAGTAATGAAATTAGTCTTGAAGTAAAGAATTGGACCGTTTATCATCCTTTGTATGAAGAAAAGGTAATTTGTAAAGATATTAATTTTTATGTCAGAAAAGGTGAAATTGTCGGTTTTGCAGGACTTCAGGGAGCCGGCCGTACGGAACTTGCCATGAGTATTTTTGGAAAGAGCTATGGCCAGAAGATTACAGGTTCCTTGTATATAAACGGAAAGGAAACCACATTAAACAGTGCAAAGGAAGCCATTGAAGCCGGCATTGCTTATGTAACGGAGGACCGTAAAGCCAACGGATTGATTCTTGCCCAACCCATTCGTGTAAATACCACTTTGGCCAAAACTTCCAAAGTAAGTGAACACGGTATATTTGATTTTGATAAAGAACGAATGGTGGCAGAAGAATATAAGGATAAATTAAGAATAAAATGCAATAATACGGAAGAGTTTGCCGGTAATCTTTCCGGTGGAAATCAGCAAAAGGTATTGCTTGCAAAATGGATGTTTGCAGATCCGGATATTCTGATGCTGGATGAACCAACAAGAGGTATTGATGTAGGTGCAAAATACGAAATCTATTGCATAATGAACCAGCTGGTAAGCGAAGGAAGAAGCATCATTATGATTTCTTCCGAATTGCCAGAACTCCTTGGTATGTGCGATCGTATATACGTAATGAATGAAGGCAGTATTGTGGGAGAATTTTCTGCCGAGGAAGCCACTCAAGAGCGTATTATGTCCTGTATACTGCTTAATGATAAAAAGAATCAGGAGGTTGTAGCCCCATGAGCAAGGTTAAAAAATTTTTAGTTAAATACACAATGATTATTGTTTTGGTAGTTGTATTTTTGCTGTTCAATTTTATAACCGGTGGCAAAATGGTATACGCCCAGAACCTGTCCAACCTGCTTTTGCAAAACGCATATGTTGTTATTCTTGCCTGCGGTATGCTCCTATGTATCCTTACCGGTGGTAACATCGACTTATCCGTAGGTTCCATTGTTTGTATGATAGGTGCCTTTGCTGCCAAATTACTTTCTATAACCGACTGGAATGCTTTGCTTATTATGCTTTTGGGTTTAGGCTTATCCTTACTTATTGGTATATGGCAAGGATACTGGGTTGGTTATATCAGAATTCCGCCTTTTATTACCACATTGGCCGGTATGTTTATATTCCGTGGTATTGGCCGTGTCATTCTTGACAGTAAGACCATATCCATTAAGGATCAATTATTTTTGGATGTATTTACATCATATTTAAATCTGCCGGGACTGGATTCCGGAAAAATAAAATATTCCGCTATTTTGATTGGTATCCTGGCGGTAATCGCATACATAGGTATGACTATAGTCAATAACAGGAATAAGAAAAGAAAGGGCTACAAAGTGGAGAGTCCTGTCAACTGCTATACCAAGGTTGCAATAATCAGCATTTGCATTCTGGCATACAGCTGGAAACTGGCCAATTATAAAGGCATTTCTGTTATGTTATTATGGGTTTTGGCAATTGTATTTATCTATTCTTATATTACCAACAAAACAGTATTTGGCCGTTATTTCTATGCTATTGGCGGTAACGAAAAGGCGACAAAGCTGTCCGGTATTGATACTAATAAGGTCTATTTCGTAGCTTATACTCAGGTGGCATTTTTAGCAGGTCTGTGCGGTTTATTATGCGCGGCACGTATTGGATCTGTTAACGGTGATACCGGTAACCAGTACGAAATGGATGCCATTGGCTCCTGCTTTATTGGCGGCGCTTCTGCTTACGGTGGTTCCGGTACGGTAGGAGGTGCGGTTATCGGTGCCATTCTGATGGGTATTATAAACCAGGGTATGTCAATTTACGGATTGAATACGAACTGGCAGTATGTAGTAAAAGGAGCAGTATTGCTCTTTGCCGTAATCTTTGATATTAAATTCAGCAATAAGAATATGAGCAAGGCTTAATCGAAACAGGTACTGCCAGAACAGGAGGAGATAATAGATGAAGATCAGGGATTTTAAAAAAGGCCTTTTTAAAGGTAAGAAAGTAGTAAGAGAAGGGGACAAAGGTAAAGGAATACTGTATTATCTGGTTGCCGTTTACATTGGATATATGGGTATTTCAATTTTGCGTAACCGGATAAATGGCGATGATACCATGTCCTATCCCCTTGCGGTTTTCTTCTCCTTAATTTTTATTCTGGGAGCTGTATGGGTATTCTGGTATGGATTTGAGTTAAGAAAAAAAGCAAATATTAGCCAGGTCAGTGAAGACAATAAAGAGTCCATTGAAAGTGGCAGGAATACAGTGACAATAGAAACTTCGGCTGAAAAAAATACAAATAAAGACCAAGATTAAGCCTGAATAGAAAAAACGATGTAACCTATGCCGTAAATCAGGTTGCATCGTTTTTTTGTTCTTGTGAAATAATCATCAATTTATACAAAAAAATCTTTTCCAATTATTCAATAGTGGTATAATATGTATAGGAATAATATCAGGTGGCACAATTGAAGGGTGATTTATTTGAATAAAAGATTCTACATCATAGGTATAATTGTATTAATTTTCTTCTTCGTTTTTATAATCATATTATTTAATAATACAAACATAACGGCTATGGACAATAAAAGCCAGACACAGGTAAAAGAGTATACAAAGCATTATGCCATGATTACTAAAAATGCCAATACTTCATTTTGGAAGTCTGTTTACGAAAGCGCAAAAAAGGAAGCGGAAGACAATAATATTTATCTGGAGCAAATCGGAAGCAGTCTTTCCGATAAATATGGGTTGGCTGACTATTTAAGAATAAGTATTGCTTCAAAGGTGGATGGAATTATTGTATGCCCGGATGGTTCGGAGGAAGTGACCCAACTGATTAACGAGGCCTGTGATGAGGGAATACCGGTTATTACCATTCTGAATGATGATATGGATACAAAGCGGGTAAGCTTTGTGGGTGTCAATTCCTATGAATTGGGATTGGCTTATGCAGAACAGATATTAAATCAAATAAATAAGGATACCAGGGATATTAGAGTTTTATTTCATTCCTCTGAATCCAGTTCAACCAACGATGTGGTCTTTAATCAGATTAAAAAGAGCATTAATGATAAACTGGGTGAGAACAGAGTAAATATTTCTCCCTACAATATTTCCGATAACAACGAATTTGATTCTGAAGAAGCAATTCGTGATATATTTGTTTTCCAGGATAATCTTCCGGATATTCTTGTCTGCATGGAGGAAGTAGATACGGAATGCGCCTGTCAGGCAATCGTAGACTATAATAATGTGGGTAAGACTACTATAATCGGATCCTATTCTTCCGAGGTTATTTTAGAGGCTATCCGCAAGGACTTAGCTGCCGTTACAGTTGCCATGGATACGGAACAGCTGGGAAAACAGAGTGTGCAGGCATTGCTGGAATATCAGGAAACCGGATATGTAAATAATTATTATAATGTGGATTTGCATATTATTAACAAAAAAAATGTCAAGAATTATGAGCAAGGAGAAGAGTCATGATTCGTTATATTGCTCAAAAGTTTAGCCATTCTATCAGCGTAAAGTTATTTTCCGTTTTCTTTCTTCTGGCCGGCATATTACTAATAACCAACTTAAGCGTAAATGCTTATCTGAATAAATCGCTGCAAAAGGTAAATAACGTATATGCGTCCAATATTACGTCCAATACTTTGTCAGAAAAATTAAAAGAAGTTCAGGAAAATGTTTATGAGTACCTAAATACAAAAAGTACCGCCGCACTGGAAAACTACTACAAAAGTGAGCAGGAATACTGGAGCCTGTTAGAGAACCTCAATGACAAAATTGTGGACGACGATATGCCTATGCTGGAGAAAAATATTAAAAATATGTCCTATACTTATCTGGATTTAACCGATGAAACGGTAAAGGAAAAAAGAGGCCGGAATGTTGAAAAATATAAGGACTCCTATGAAGAAACCAAGCTTTTAAACCAGTATATTAACTCCTTTATAAACAACTTAAATTCGGAACAGTTAAAGGAAAATTCGAGAAACTATGAGCGGCTGCTGAAATCTTTAAATTATACGGAAATGATAAGCCTGGTTATTATATTTTCCGTAGTCATTGTAAGTTTGTTTATGCTAACACTGATTCTTCGCAATATTATCGGACCTCTTGTTCAGCTGGCCCATAATGCCGATGAAGTTGCCAACGGTAATTTTAATACGGAGTTTATAAAGCCAAAGTCAAAAGACGAAGTAGGGATACTTGCCAGTACTTTTAATACCATGCTGCAAAGCATAAGGGAATATATTGAGCAAATCAAAGAAGATATGGAGAAAGAACAGGAATTAAAACAGCGGCAGCTAATGATGGAAAACCATTTAAAAGATGCAAGGCTTAAATACCTTCAGGCTCAGATTAATCCCCATTTTCTTTTTAACTGCCTGAATGCGGGAACACAGCTGGCAATGATGGAAGATGCGGAGCAGACCTGTATTTTTCTGGAAAAGATGGCGGATTTCTTTAGGTATAATGTAAAAAAGATGGAGCAGGACACCACTTTACAGGAAGAAATCGAAGCAGTGGATAACTACATATACATTTTAAACGTACGCTTAACGGGAGATATTTTGTTTCGGAAAGAAGTATCAGGAGACATAGGAAATGTTTGGGTTCCCAGCATGATTCTGCAGCCCATAGTTGAAAACGCCGTAAAACATGGAATTTCCGATATTGACAGACCAGGGGAGATTTTGCTAAAGGTAGAGCAGCATGAGGATCATTTCTTAATTGTGGTCAAAGACAATGGTGTGGGTATGACAAAAGAAAAAATAAAAGAAGTTTTGTCAAATAGTAATGATACAGAGGAAAAGTATGAGAGCTCGACAGGTATTGGACTGCATAATGTGATCAGCCGGTTATGGCTTTATTATGATCAGGAAAATTTGCTTACCATACACTGTGACGGACCGGATAAAGGAACGGAAGTAAGGATAATCATCCCGAGGAATAAAAGTTCTAAACGGAAAGGAGCCAATCATGTATCGAATACTTATAGCAGATGACGAAGGAATCATGTTGTATTCTTTACAAACCATGATACAAAAAAATTTCGGCCCCGAATGTGAAGTATACACTGCCAAAACCGGAAGAGCGGTTGTGGAAATGGCGGAAAATGTCCGACCTGATATGATTTTTATGGATATTCAAATGCCCGGAATGAATGGTATTGAAGCCATGCAGACCATTCGTAAAGGCAATAAGAATGTCCTGTTCATCGTCATCACTGCATATAATAAGTTTGATTATGCCAAGGAAGCCATAGAAATCGGAGTTTTTGATTTTTTGACCAAGCCGGTCAATAAAGATAATTTTCTGCGTGTCATAAAGCGGGCCATGGATCAGGTAGATTCGGAAAGAAACAGCCAGATAACCAACTTGCGAATCCGGGAAAAACTGGATACGGTTATACCTATTATTGAAAGCGGATTTATTAATTATTTAATGCTGCAGGGAGGGGGTACGGACAGTACATATTATAATTATAAAGAACTTCTGGATATTGAAGCGGAGACAGCCTATGTGATTTTAATTCAGTTTGGGGAAAGCATTGAAAACGGAGTACTGACAAACCCGGTGGGCATGAGTATGCGTTCCCAGAAATTTTATCCCGAGCTGCGTAATATCGTAAAAGAACATTTTAACTGTATTATCGGGGCAGTTATGGCCAATAAGGTAATCGTAATGGTACCCACTCAGCCGGTGGAAAACGAATATGAAGAAAGATTAAGAACGATTGAACAGGCCAGAAGGCTCCTCCATGCCCTTGAGAAAAAAATTGATGCCAAGTTCCGCATTGGAATTGGCCATACTTACCGGATAGAAGAACTTAACCAGTCTTATCACGAAGCCTACAAAGCCTTACAGGAAGGTGACGGAAGGGTTATTCATGTTGGCGACATGCCTTTGCGGGGCGAATATGAAGGAGAGTATCCGGTGGATTGCGAAAAACTTATTTTCCAGATGGTAATCAAAGGAGATACCGACGGAGCAAAGGAGCAGGCATCCATATTTTTTGATTGGATGGTGGATAATTATCCGGAGTATATGGACAGTATCCGCCTTAAAGTTTTGGAACTGGTTATGCGGGCGGAAAAAGATGCTTTCTACAATGGAGGAATTAATTATGGATTCCTTTATCGGAAAGATTATTTATCCGAAGTGTTAAACTGTGGTTCATTTGACGAATTACGAAGATGGTGGCTGAATAAAATAACGGATATTACAAGGCATATGGCAAACCGTAACAGGCCCAGTCAAAGAATATTGTTACAAAAGCGATTTCTTATATGGAGGAACATTATAAACAGGATATATCCCTGGACGAAGTGGCCAGAGGTAGTTAATATAAATCCTTATTATTTCAGCAAGCGCTTTAAGGAAGAGACTGGTGTAAATTTTATCGATTATCTTACCAATATAAGAATTCAAAAAGCCAAGGAACTGTTGGAAAATCCTGCTTTAAGCATTAAAGAAATCTGCTCCATGTCAGGCTATAGTGACCCTAATTATTTCAGCAGGATATTTAAGAAGGTGGAAAATATCACGCCGACTGATTATAGGGAGAAACATAAAAATGATTAGAAAAAACTTTCGTTACATTCTGATTTTATTTATTGTTATACTCTTATGTGCTGGTTGTACACAAAAGAATCTGAAGGAAAATAAAGATATCAAAAAGGATAATACTCTTCAGATTGGTTTTAGTTTTGATTCTTTTGTTATTGAACGCTGGCTCAGGGACAGAGACGCGTTTGTACTGACGGCAAAAGACCTGGGGGCGGATGTTAACGTGCAAGTGGCAGGCGGTGATGTGGAAACACAGATTTCGCAGATTCAGTATTTTATAAAAAAGAAAATGGACGTGATAGTAATCGTAGCTACCGACGCCGAAGCGCTTACGGATGTTGTAAAGGAAGCAAAGGAAGCGGGAATTAAGGTAGTCTGCTATGATCGCCTTATTAAAAATGCGGGCGCGGATCTTTATATTTCATTTGACAACGAAGAAGTGGGAAGAGCAATGGCAAAAGCTCTTATGAATTCCATACCGGAAGGAGGAGATATTTTTATTTATTAACGGTCCTACCAGTGACAATAATGTGGCTATGATTAATAAAGGATTTCTTGAACTGATTGACAACAGTAATTTAAAGGTGGTATATAAAAATTATTGTGATAACTGAGTGCGGAATTGGCGGCAAAATATGTGGAGAAGGCATTAGAAATGTATCCCGATGTGAAAGGTATTATGTGCGGAAATGATGAGCTAGCCAGTGAAGTATTTTTAACCCTTTCGGAAAACCGTCTGGCAGGCAAGGTTTTTATTGTGGGACAGGATGCCGATCTTGCGGCCTGTCAGCGTATTGTTGAGGGAACCCAGACTATGACGGTTTTTAAACAGGTGGAAGATTTGGCAAAAGCAGCGGCTAATCTGGCCGTAGACTTAGGAAACCATATAGATATTACGGACAGAACCCAGTGCCCAAAATATTACGTGACCAATACAATTAATGACGGTACTTATGACATTCCTTATTATAAATTGCATATTACACCTGTTACAAAAGGATAATATTGATGAAGTTATAATTGACAGCGGATTCCACACCAGAGAAGATGTTTACTTAAATGTAAAATAAGGGACCGTCCGCCTCATAAGCCCTGTACTTGATTTTACTGAATTTGTTAAGGCACTTGTAAATATTACTCCACTTAAGGATGTACGTTTTAGCGGCAACAATACCATTGCTGGAACTATAGATATAAAAAGGGATTGTGTTTTCTACCACAATCCCTTATGATGACAATTTTAAATTAATATGTTGATTATCTTAATAACTGCTTTGGTGTTTTACATCATTTTAATGAGATTAACCATCTCGATTGCTGATAAAGCACAGTCGTAACCCTTGTTTCCTGCCTTGCTCCCTGCACGAGCGATTGCCTGCTCAATGTTCTCTGCTGTAATAATACCAAATAATGTTGGAACTCCTGTAGCAAGTCCTACCTGAGCAACACCTCTTGATACTTCGTTACATACATAATCGTAGTGAGTTGTATCTCCACGGATAACTGCACCAACACAGATAACTGCATCGTACTTTCCAGATTGCGCCATCTTCTGAGCTACAACTGGAATTTCAAATGCTCCTGGTACCCATGCTGCTGTGATGTTATTTTCTTCTACGCCATGGCGAACAAGTCCGTCTACTGCCCCGCTAAGAAGCTTGTTTACAATAATCTCATTAAATCTGGCAGCTACAATACCTGCCTTCATTCCCTCTGGTGCTACTACTTTTCCTTCTAATAAGTTGATTCCCTTCATTTTTGTTTCTCCTTTTTGTAATTAATATGCTTTTATACTTGTATTTTTCTAATTATTTTGACTATTTTGGCATAAGTTTTGTATTATTTTGACTTATATTGCCGTTTAGTCATTAACTATTTTGTCATATTTATTCTTCCATATTGATGCTGTTAAAGATATGTCCCATTTTTTCCTTCTTTGTGCTGATATATTTTTGGTCATATTTTTGTGGTTTAACTTCAATTGGAACTCTTTCCTTAATCTCAATACCGAAATCCTGAAGTCCATAAATCTTTTCAGGATTGTTTGTAAGAAGCTTAAGTGACTTTACTCCAAGGTCAGCAAGAATCTGAGCTCCTACCCAGTATTCGCGAAGATCAGGTGCAAATCCCAGTTTTTCATTAGCCTCAACAGTATCGTAACCCTGCTCCTGAAGAACATATGCTTTGAGCTTGTTAATAAGACCAATGCCTCGTCCTTCTTGCCTCATGTAAAGAATGATACCTCGTCCTTCTTTTTCAATCTGCTTCATGGCTTTCTTAAGCTGGTCTCCACAATCACATCTAAGTGATCCAAAAACATCTCCAGTAAGGCACTCTGAATGAACACGGCAAAGAACGTCCTCGCCGTCTCCGATTTCGCCTTTTACAAGTGCAACATGATGTTCTCCTGTAATGTCATTTACGTACCCATATATTTTAAAAATACCTGTGGCTGTTGGCATGTTTGCACATGCTTCCTGTACTACATGCTTTTCATGTACTCTGATGTAATCCTGAAGCTGTTTAATTGTAATAAATTTAAGATTATATTTTTCTGCCATCTTCCAGAGGTTTGGTGTTTTCATCATTGTGCCATCCTCTTCCATGATTTCACAGCACACACCAACCTGCTTAAGACCTGCAAGTCTCATTAAGTCAACAGTTGCTTCTGTGTGACCATTTCTCACAAGTACTCCACCCTTCTTTGCAATAAGTGGGAAAACGTGACCTGGTCTTCTAAAATCGCCTGGCTTTGTGTTATCATCAGCACATTTCATTATTGTCAGCGAACGTTCGGCTGCTGAAATACCTGTTGTTGTATCAATGTGATCAATCGATACTGTAAAGGCAGTCCCATGATTGCTTGTGTTCTTTTCAACCATAGGTAGAAGACCTAACTTGTCAGCCACTTCAATACTCATAGGAGTACAAATAAGACCCTTTGCCTGGCTGGCCATAAAATTAATATTGGCCTGTGTTGCAAACTCACCTGCACAAATCATGTCTCCTTCGTTTTCTCTGTCCGGGTCATCTGTTACAAGAATGACTTTGCCGGCTCGAAGTTCTCTAAGGGCTTCTTCAATTGAATTGTAATTGTATTTTGTCATTTTCCTTTACCTCTTTTCTATTCTGTTTTTTTAGAATTCCAGTACTTTTAACATGTCCATGGTAAGATTGCTCTTTTTGCTGTCATTTTTTGGCACAAGACCTAACAGCTTTTCTACATATTTTCCAATAATGTCATTTTCCAGATTTACAATATCCCCTTTATTCTTTGATAGAAGTGTTGTTTCACTGCCTGTATGGGGGATAATTGAAACCATAAAGTCACTGTTTGTAACCTCAGCTACTGTTAAACTGATACCATCTATGCAAATGGAACCTTTTTCAACAACAAGATTTAGTATAGATGCATCTGCTGATATTTTGACTAGTATGGCATTCTCTTCTCTAATCATTGACTGTATAATGCCTGTGCCATCGATGTGTCCTGATACTATGTGTCCACCAAAACGTCCACCTGCTGCCATGGCTCTCTCAAGGTTGACTTCTGTACCTGCTTTGCACTGCCCTAAGTTTGAGCGTCTGCAGGTTTCAGCCATAATGTCCGCTGTGAATCCATCTGGTAGAAGTGTTGTTACCGTAAGACACACTCCGTTGACAGCAATACTGTCACCAGGCTTTGTGTTCTCAAGTACTTTTTTTGCCTTGATAGAAATCCGTCCAGAATTGCCAGTCATATTAAGATGTCTGACTGTTCCTTTTTCTTCAACGATTCCTGTAAACATATTTATCCTCCTTTATAATTGTTACTAATATTTGCAGTTTCACAAAATGAACTGCGCTGTATGAATCATTAGTTCTTTGTTGACTACTTTATAATTGAGCAGTAAGTCGTCACCCACCATTTCCATATGGTGAAGCTTTAACATGTAGGCATCGGATGGTACATCCACTCCCAAACCCTCAACAGGTGAAATACTTCCACTGCCACCAAAAATCTTTGGAGCTATAAACACATTCACCTCATTTGCAAGACCTGCTTTTAATATACCTTCATTAAGCATTCCTCCGCCTTCAACTAATACACTGTCAATCTTGTGCTCTCCTAAGTACTTCATCAGCCCATAAAGATCCACACGTCCGTCCTGTCCTGGGAATGAAACCACTTCAACACCCATATCCTCCAGTGCCTTTATCTTGTTATGAATCTTTCTGTTTGGATTGTCATATAGACGATTATAGTTACATGCAACTATGGTCCTGTAATTGCCTGCAGTTTTGCAGATTTGACAGTCCAATGGAATTCTTAGTTTACTGTCACATATTACTCTGACAGGGCTTGTAAGACCTTTAACTCTGACATTGAGCAATGGGTCATCGGCTAATACTGTTCCAATTCCTGCCGCAATAGCTGCATAGTTATGTCTTAAGTACTGTACCTTGTTTCTTGCCACCTCTCCGGTAATCCATTTTGAAGCACCAGTCTTTGTGGCTGTCTTACCATCTGCGGTCATAGCATATTTCAATACAGTGTATGGCATCCCTGTAGTGATAAAGTGGAAGAATACGTCGTTGAGTTTGTCACATTCCTCTCTCATGAAATCCTCTACAACTTCAATGCCAGCTTCTCTCAAAATTGCTGCACCTTTTCCTGCAACTAATGGATTAGGATCTCTTGAGCCAATTACAACCTTTGTGATTTTGTTCTCAATAATAGCCTCTGTGCATGGAGGTGTTTTTCCATAATGACAGCACGGTTCTAGTGTGACATACATTGTTGCATCTTCTGCTGATTCAGTAAGATGCTTTATTGCATTTCTTTCTGCATGAAGTTCTCCGCATCTTTCATGGTAGCCTTCACCTATAATACGGCCGTCCTTTACGATAACAGCACCAACGCATGGATTTGGATTTGTAAATCCCCTTCCCTTTTCAGCCAATCCAATAGCTCTTAACATATACTCTTCGTCTTTCATCAGTACCTCCTTGACATATATCATCATGTTTTTTAGAAATGAACGCTGTCGTTGATATCATATGCAAGCGTACATTAAATAATTTCTTTTAAAAATCTAAGACTACTGTTTGTATCCTTGCAGCCTGTCAGCGTATTGTTTGAGGAAACTCAGACTATGACGATTTTTATATTTACTTAAATGTAAATAGGGGACCGTCCGCCTCATAAGCCCTGTACTTGATTTTACTGAATTTGGATGCTATTATGATACAGAGTGTATTTTAAAAGCAAAGGAGTTCTTTATGGATATATGTAAACAATTAAGGGATGAGTTGGGGATTTCATTAGAGCAGGTGGAAGCCGCTGTTAAGTTAATCGATGAGGGAAATACCATACCGTTTATTGCCAGATACCGAAAGGAAGCAACTGGTTCCCTGAACGATGAAGTTTTAAGAAACCTATACGAAAGACTTGTATATCTGAGAAATCTGGAAGACAAAAAACAAAGTGTTTTAGCCAGTATAGAGGAACAGGGCAAATTAACCGATGAGTTAAAAGAACAGATACTTAACGCTACTACCCTGGTGGTGGTAGAAGACCTTTACCGGCCGTATCGCCCCAAGAGAAGAACCAGAGCCACCATCGCAAAGGAAAAGGGCTTGGAGCCTTTGGCAAACCTGATTCTTTTGCAGATGACAAACCGGCCTGTTATAGAAGATGCCAAAGATTTTCTGAATCCGGAAAAAGACGTGAATACGGTAGAAGAAGCCATTGCCGGTGCCATGGATATAATCGCCGAGAATATTTCGGATGAAGCGGATTATCGCATTTATATCAGAAAACTGACTTTTGAGGAAGGGACAATTGTCAGCACTGCCAAAGATGAAAAGCTTGACAGTGTTTACGAAATGTATTACAACTTTGAGGAAAAACTTACCAGACTGGCAGGCCACAGAGTGTTGGCCATAAACCGTGGGGAAAATGAAAAATATCTGACGGTTAAGATTTCAGCTCCCGAAGAAAAAATTCTAAGATATTTAGAATCAAAGATTATTGTCCGGGATAATCCCTATACGACGGAACTTTTAAAAAATGCGATTTCAGACAGTTATAAGCGTCTGATTGCGCCTGCCATTGAAAGAGAAATTCGCAGTGATCTGACAGAAAAAGCGGAAGACGGAGCCATCAAGGTATTTGGAAAGAATCTGGAGCAGCTCTTAATGCAGCCGCCTATTGTGGGGCAGGTTGTATTGGGCTGGGATCCGGCTTTTCGTACCGGCTGCAAGCTGGCTGTGGTAGATCCTACAGGAAAGGTACTGGATACGACAGTAATATATCCTACCGCCCCTCAGAATAAAGTGGAAGAAGCCAAAAAAACAGTTTCGGACCTGATTAAAAAATATGGAATTACTTTAATATCTCTTGGAAACGGAACTGCTTCCAGGGAATCCGAATTAATTATTGTGGACATGTTAAAGGAATTTCAGGGAAAAGTTCAGTATGTTATTGTAAATGAAGCCGGTGCGTCCGTATATTCCGCCAGCAAACTTGCCACGGAAGAATTCCCGAATTTTGACGTGGGACAGCGAAGTGCGGTATCCATTGCCAGAAGATTGCAGGACCCCTTGGCCGAACTGGTTAAAATAGATCCCAAATCCATTGGCGTAGGTCAGTATCAGCATGATATGAATCAGAAAAAGCTGTCCGAAGCCTTAAACAGTGTTGTGGAAGATTGCGTAAATAAAGTTGGCGTTGATTTAAATACGGCTTCTGCTTCCCTTTTGGAGTATATTTCCGGTATAAGCAAGGCGGTTGCAAAAAATATCGTCGCTTACCGGGAGGAAAACGGGAAATTTACCGACCGGAAAGAGCTTTTAAAGGTTCCCAAATTAGGCCCAAAAGCCTTTGAACAATGTGCCGGTTTTATGAGAATATTAGACGGGAAAAATCCTCTGGATGCAACCAGCGTACACCCGGAGTCATATGAGGCGGCGGAAAAACTTCTGAAGAAATTTTCCTTTAAACCGGAAGATATTAAAAAGGGCAAATTATCCGGCCTTGGAAAATTAATTACCGATAAAGAGGCGGTTGCTAAAGAGCTTGGAATCGGAGAAATTACCCTGACAGATATTATTAAGGAACTGGAAAAGCCGGGAAGAGACCCAAGAGATGAAATGCCAAAGCCTATACTGCGTACGGATGTGCTGGATATAGAGGATTTAAAAGAAGGCATGATATTAAAAGGCACAGTCCGCAATGTTATTGACTTTGGGGCTTTTGTGGATATTGGGGTTCATCAGGACGGTTTGGTTCATATATCCCAGCTTACCAATAAAAGATATGTAAAGCATCCTTTGGAAGTAGTAAGTGTCGGCGATATTGTGGACGTTAAGGTCCTTAGTGTAGACCCGGTGAAAAAACGAATTCAGCTTAGTATGATTCTGTAATATTTGGCATAATTTAATAAACAAAAGAGTTTATGCAAATCTTTTATTTTCTAATCCTTTGTTGTCGTTATTCGATAACAAGGGATTTTTTTGTATGCCAGACCCTGTGACCTTTGACAAAAACTGGCTATGCAGGCCTTAATCAAACATTTTTGTTTATTAATGCATACATAGTACATAAAGCAACAGCTATTTTTTCATTGGTGAGAAATTCTGACGAACCGGATTTTTTACTGTTAAAAAAAATATAATCGTTGTTTTCATTATCATATTTGGATGGAATATTGATTTTATTGCGATGAAAGAAGCTTGATTTCATTCTGTCTGGTGATTTATAATTGATTGAGCCACTGGATAATATTTACAATTACAGTAAATTACAACCAATAACGGTTACTTATGAAAGGTAATGGGGATAAAAATGAAAGTATGTTTGGTAGGATCAAGCGGAGGCCATTTAATCCATTTGTATATGCTGAAACCTTATTGGAGTAAGGTGGAAAGGTTTTGGGTTACTTTTGATAAGGAAGATGCCAAAAGTCTGCTGGAAGGAGAGAAAATATACACCTGCTACTATCCGACCAACCGAAACATAAAAAATTTAATCCGGAATATATATTTGGCGGTTAAGGTATTAAGGAAGGAAAAACCTGATTTATTAATTTCTTCCGGTGCGGCGGTAGCTTTTCCTTTTTTCTGTATCGCAAAATTAATGGGCAAAAAATTAATTTTTATTGAAGTATATGACCGGATTGACAAACCAACTTTAACCGGTAAATTAGTTTACCCTATTGTGGATGAGTTTATAGTTCAGTGGAAAGAGCAGCTAAAAACATATCCCAAGGGTACTTATTTGGGAGGTATCTTTTAATGATTTTTGTTACTGTGGGAACTCATGAACAGCAATTCAACCGATTAATTCAATATATTGATGAGCTAAAAACCGATGAGGAAGTATTTATACAGACTGGTTACAGCACCTACCTGCCTGAGCACTGCCGGTACAAGGAAATGATTGGTTATAAGGAAATGCTGTACTATTTTCGTAAAGCCGACATTATTATAACCCATGGCGGGCCGGGCAGCATTATATTAGCCATGCAGCAGAAAAAGATTCCAATCGTTGTTCCAAGGCAGCAAAAGTTTGGGGAGCATATCAACGATCATCAGGTTGATTTTGCAAAAAGGTTAGAAAGGGAAAATAAAATTATTCCTGTCTATGATATCAGTAATTTGGGCAGATGTATATGCCAATATAAAGAAATATGTGCAAGAAAAAGCGTGGAAAATTACAGCAATAACGAATCCTTTAATAAAGAGTTTCAAAAATTGGTTGACCATTTATTTGTAAATTAGGCAATTGGAAACTCTTTTTTGTTCCCATTGTTTTTTACGTGAAAGGAGCCTACTTTACGTGACGATAACCTTAAAAAATCCCTATTTGTTGTTTCAATATCTTTGGATTCTTGTCCTGTGTCCAAAAGAACTGCAATTTTTTCTTCTGCTTATTTATGTAATTCTGATTAATACGGATGATTTGCATAGATTAAAGTATTATCCGGACACATTGTTTGTGCTGATGCTGAGCTTTTCTGTTATACATATGTTCTCCATAATCATAAATGCAATTTTCTGTCAGACGGAACCTGTGAGAATAGCCGCTGCTTTTAATACGGCTCTTATATGGATTATTGCCGCCTTTGCCTATTCTTATTTTAAAAATCATAAGGTTAAATTGGAAAGGATATGCCGGTTAAGTTGTATAAATTTACTTATTTTAATCGGCCTAGCCTGTTTATCCCTTATTTGCTTTTATATTCTGAAAAACAGTGATACGAGTATATTTGGAATTGACCTGTACGGTATTGATTGGTTTAAGGGGAAACCGCATCTGCGGTTTAAGGGAGGCATGGAATACAATAATCTTGTCGTTATTTTATATGTCCTGTTGCTGCCTTTGGCCTTTTCCTATCTGAAACAAAAAAGCAGAGTATTTTCCTTTGCATTTCTTTTGGCTTCTTTCATACCGGTAATATTAAGCCTTTCCAGAAGCGGTTACTTAATTATCAGTACTGCTTACCTTTTGGTATTTCTTTTATGCAAAGGTCATAAAAGGAAAGATTATCTGCTTTTGGCCGTATTTATTGTGGTATTCTTAGGGTTACTGTTTATGTACGCAGAAAATATAAAGGACATAATGGAATCTTTGATTTTTGCCCGCACAGGCAGCAATCATACCAGAATGCAAATTTACTTTGAAAGTGTGGGGCTCACTTTAAAAAATTCTCCCATATGGGGAATGGGAATAAAACATATTTCGGAGTCCGGTTATCCCTTGGGATCTCATTCCACCTACATTGGGGTATTTTACAAAACGGGAATTGGGGGCACTTTCGTTTTTGCCGGTATTTTGACAGGAATTTTAAAAATTTTATTATCAAGGAAAGAAAATAAAACCATTAGGGCGGAAGCCATTTTTATATTCATGCTTTTTCTGGAATTTTTATTTGAGGATATGGATGGGGCCGACTGGGTAATTGTTTTATTGTTTTCTGTCATAGGAATAATCGGATATAAAGAAAATCAATATGAATTACAGAAAAGCAATGAATTAGGATAGGAGCCATATATGAAATTGCTGATTGTTACCACAACGGTATTTGAACTGGATGGAATAACCAATACAGTAATGAATTATTATCTGAATCTGGATAAAACCAATTTACAGATTGACTTTGCGGTACCAAACAAAGTGACGGATCGGCTGAAAAAACCAATCACAGAAAATGGAGGAACAGTCTATGAACTGGCCGGGCGAAAAAAAAATCCCTTTTTATACTGGCGTAAGCTAAGGGAAATTATTCGTTCAAACCGTTACGATATGATACATGCTCACGGAAACAGTGCCACCTTGCTTCTTGAAATGTCTGCCGCAAAAATGGCAGGTACAAAAATCCGAATCGCCCACTGCCATAATACCAGTTGCAGTCATCCGGTTATAAACCGCTTGCTAAAACCGGTATTTTATAAAATGTATACCCATGGTTTTGCCTGCGGATTAGACGCGGGAAAATGGCTGTTTGGGGACAGAAAATTTACTGTTCTTAAGAATGGAACCGAAATTGAAAAATATGTTTTTCAAAGCAGAGTCAGGGAAGAATACCGCAGGAAATTTAACTTAACCGGAAGGAAGGTCATAGGCCATGTGGGTAATTTTGTTCCTCAGAAAAATCATGAATTTATCATTTATACCTTTTATGAACTTATCATAAGCAATCCGGACTGTGTATTAATCCTGGTTGGGGATGGCCCTTTGTTAAATAAAATGAAACAGATGGCCATGGAACTTGGTATTTATAACAAGATAATTTTTATGGGAAAGAGCTTCGAAGTTCCTTATCTGTTGCAAGCTATGGATGTTATGATACTGCCCTCTTTATTCGAAGGCTTTCCTAATGTGGTGGTGGAGTGGCAGATTGCAGGTCTTCCTTGTATTGTATCGGATACGGTAACTTCTCAGGTAAAATTAACGGATTTGGTAGAGTTTTTACCCCTTTCCTTAGGCCCTAAAGCCTGGGCAGAAAGGCTTAATAAAATTGAACTTTCCGACAGGGAAAAAACCAGGGAAAAAGTAATGAAAGAAGTAAGGGAAGCCGGTTTTGACATCAGGACAAATGCCATAGAGTTAAGGAACCTATACTTTGATTTTGTGAAAAGGTGAAGAAAAATGGAAGTTTTATTCGTAAGCAATATTGTGGGAAATGGCGGCGCAGGCCGGGTAATGAGCCTGATTGCCAATTATTTTTCAAGTAAAAATATGAAGGTAACCATCTGTTCTTACCTGGATTCCTATGAAACGTATCAATTAAATCCACAAATTAAAAACATCATCATTGGTTCTAAAGGGAAATTCAGACCAATTGGGAAGTTAAAGAGAATTTTTAAATTAAGAAATATTATAAAAAACCACCCTGACGCAACTGTCATCGCCTTTGAAGATTTTGTCAATATGCAGACGATCATAGCCTCATTTTTTTTAAAAAATAAGGTGATTATTTCAGAAAGAAACGATCCGAAGCAACTGGATAAGAAAAGACTGAAAAAAATTGCAAGAAGCATATTATACCGGTTTTCGGAAAAGCTGGTATGTCAGACACCGGAGGCCAAAGGGTATTTTAACCCCGGTATTCAAAAAAAGACTGTGGTAATACCCAATCCCATTTTATCAGATTTACCGAAGATGTATGAAGGACAGCGAAAAAAGGAAATCGTAAATTTTTGCAGAATGGAGCCTCAGAAAAATCTTAAGTTGCTGATAGATGCGTATTCTCTTTTGTTACGGGAATATGATGATTTTAAACTTGTTTTGTACGGAGACGGAAGTGAGAAGGAAAAACTTATCCGCTATACCGAGCAGATGGGACTAACGGGAAAAGTTCTTTTTCACAATGCCTGTATGGACGTACATAGGAAAGTATATGACTGTGCTATGTTTGTATCATCCTCAGATTATGAGGGGATTTCCAATTCCATGCTGGAAGCCATGAGTATGGGACTTCCGGTTATTGCCACCGATTGCCCCTGCGGAGGTGCCAGAATGTTTATAGAAAACTATAAAAATGGAATTCTGGTACCGGCAGGTGACAAACAGGCATTGTATGAGGCAATGAAGTACCTTATTGAACATCCGAAGGAGGCCGGGGAAATGGCAAGAGCAGCACTTAATGTAAAGAAAATGTTAGCAGTAGAAAAAATATGCAAGGCCTGGGAGAGCCTTTTATAAAAAATACCTTATGGAATGTGAAAGGAAATACAAATGGATGGAATAAATAAGATTTTAAAATATATCAGATCCCCCTATAAAATCGTTGATTATTTTGGTTCCAGAGGAAGACTTAAATGGATACCGGATAAACCCTATTTAAAAATAGTATATCGGGCCAGAATGGGAAGAAAACTTAATATAGAAAATCCGGTAACCTATAATGAAAAACTTCAATGGTTAAAATTGTATGACAGAAATCCTGATTACATCAAATTAGTGGATAAATATGAGGTAAGAAAATATATTGCAGAAACAATAGGAAGTCATTATCTGATACCTCTTTTGGGAGTATACAATCATTTTGACGAAATAGATTTTGACAGTTTGCCAAATCAGTTTGTATTAAAATGCACTCACGATTCCGGGGGAGTGGTGGTATGTAAGGATAAAGAGCAGCTGAACATAAAGGAGGTAAAACGTTTTTTCAACCGGTGTCTGAAACGGAATTATTTTTATACCGGAAGAGAATGGCCGTATAAATATGTAAAGCCCAGGATAATATGCGAAGCATTATTAAGCGATGGCACAGAGGAATCCGTAATGGATTATAAATTTTATTGCTTTAACGGAGAACCCAAATCCCTGTTAGTTATTTCTGACCGGGAAAAAGACATACGTTATGATTATTATGACATTGATTTTAATCATCAGGATTATACCCAGCAGGACAGAAACAGTTCCAAAGTTATATTAAAACCGAAAAACTATGATAAGATGGTGGAATTGGCCAAAATATTATCCCGTAATTTTCCCCATGTACGGGTGGATTTTTATAATATTAACGGAAAAATCTATTTTGGGGAAATGACACTTTATAACGACAGCGGATTCCGTACCTTTGATCCGCCGGAATATGATAAGGTATACGGAAGCTGGATCACAATTATATAAATTTAATTTTTAGAAGCTGTGAGAATGTATGATGAAAGAAAAAATAAACGCCAAAATGGTGAAAGCGGCAAAATGGTCAGGAATTACAGAATTTATAACCAAAATAATTCAGCCGGTAACAAATATGATTTTGGCAAGAATCCTGTCACCGGAAGCATTTGGCCTTATGGCTGTTATTACCATGGTTATCAGTTTTGCCAATTTATTTTCGGAATCAGGATTTGTAAAGTTTCTTATACAACATGAATTCGAATCTGAGAAAGAAAAAGAGGAAAGTGCCCAGGTAGTTTTCTGGACCAATTTGGGTGTTTCCGCAGGGCTTTGGATGATTATTGGAATATTCAGAAATTATATAGCCGGAGTACTGGGCCATCCAAACTTAAGTATGGCCATTGTGGCAGCGGGAAGCTGTGTTCCGCTAACCTCTGTTACTGCTGTCCAAACGGCTCTTTATCAGAGAAATTTTAATTTTAAAATCTTATTTTTAGCCAGAATTACAGGTGCTTTTATACCGGTTTTTGTAACCATACCGTTAGCTTTATTGGGATTTCATTACTGGGCATTAATTATCGGAACGATTTGCGGCAATCTGTGGAATGCCTTAATTTTAACCGTAAAATCCCAGTGGAAGATAAGATTTTTTTACCGGTATTCCCTTTTAAAAAAAATGATGGGATTCAGTGCCTGGTCATGGATTGATGCCCTTTCCGTCTGGATAACAGCATGGATAGACGTTGCGGTAATAGGGAATGCCTATAATGATTATTATCTTGGCCTTTATACTAATTCCATTAATAATGTGAACGCTTTTTTAAACGTAATTACGGCAGCCACAGGTCCTATCTTATTATCGGCCCTGTCCAGACTTCAGAACAACGAAAATGAGTACAGGAGAGTTTTCTTTCACTTTCAGGGGCTGGTTTCCTTGCTTCTGATTCCTATGGGAACCGGTTTATTCCTCTTTCGGGATTTGGCTACCCGGATTCTGTTTGGCAGTCAGTGGGAGGAAGCGGCCCTGTTAGTAGGCCTGTGGGGTTTTATCAGCACTTTTTTAATTGTTTTTTCCGATTATAGCAGTATTATCTTTGTTTCCAAAGGCAAACCACAGATTTCTTTTATTTCGCAAATACTGTATTTGTCCATATATATACCTGCTTTAGTTATCAGCGCCCGGTATAGTTTTCAAATTCTGATTTATACCAGGGTATTCATCCGACTGGCAGGTATGCTAATTAATCTGTTTTTCTTAAATTTGTACTTTCAGATAAATTCCCGGAAAATGGTGAAAAATGTTTATCCTGCAATAACAGGCTCTTTTGTTATGGCCGGATGGGGTTTGTTGTTAAGAAAACTAAACAATACGGTCCCCTGGATGTTTCTTTCCATATTCCTGTGTATGACAGTTTATTTTATCGTTATTTTTCAGATAGGAGTAAGCAGAAAGTACCTGTGGGATTTGGCAGGATGGTTCCCTTTTGGAAAGAATAAGCACATAAGTTTTCCTGCAAAGAAAGTGGAAAATTAAAATGCCATAGGAAATGGTCTGACTGTTTTCTATTTTACATAAAAAGGAGGCTTTGTACCCAATATGATAAATCAAAAAGGTAATGCCAAAAAAATCCTGGTAACCGGAGCAGCCGGTTTTATCGGATTCCATTTGTCCCGGAAATTGTTGGAGCAGGGTTTTTTTGTGACCGGATATGATAATCTGAATGATTATTATGAAGTCACCCTAAAAGAGGATCGGTTAAGAATTTTGGAAAACTATAAGAATTTTACCTTTATCAAAGGAGATGTGGCCATAAAAGAAGAAGTGGATGAGCTTTTTCAAACAGTAAAGCCCGACTATGTTATCCATCTGGCGGCTCAGGCAGGGGTCCGCTACAGTATCGAAAACCCCAAAGCCTATATGGACTCAAACATCACAGGGTTCTTTCATATTCTGGAAGCCTTAAGAATATATGGTACGAAGCATTTGGTATATGCTTCATCCAGCTCGGTTTACGGGGCCAATAAAAAAATTCCCTTTTCCACCGAGGACAAAACGGACCAGCCGGTAAGCTTTTATGCCGTTACCAAAAAGACCAATGAACTAATGGCTTATACCTACAGCCATCTTTATCAAATACCGGCCACCGGCCTTCGGTTTTTCACAGTTTATGGGCCTTATGGCAGGCCCGATATGGCTTATTTTTCTTTTGCGAAATCTATCTGGGAAGAAAAACCCATTAAGGTATTTAACAATGGAAATTTGTACCGGGATTTTACTTATATAGATGATATTGTGGAGGGTATGGTTCGTATTATGGAAAAACCTCCTGTTCCGGATACCAATCAGGTACGACATAAGGTCTATAACATTGGCAATCACAGGCCGGAAAATCTTATGGATTTTATCCGTGTACTGGAAAATTGTCTTGGAAAAAAGGCAAAAATCCGTTTTTATCCCATGCAGGACGGTGATGTTTATCAGACCTGTGCAGATGTTGCGGACTTAAAATCAGACTTTGATTTTTACCCTGATACGCCTATGGAAATCGGATTAAAGAAGTTTACGGATTGGTATTTATCAAGATATGAGAGAAAAATTTCAGATTATATTGCCTAAGGGGAAAAAGATATGGGAGGACTGCTTATGAAAAAACAATATATGCCATTGTTTATCGTACAATGTATTTTAATCCTGTTTATATGCAGTTCTTTATTGGCAGAAAATTTAATTTCAAAAGCCAACCCCATACCTGCAGTTTCGACAAGTACCAAGTATTTTACAGACGCCCAATTAAATCATTTTGAGCAGAAAGTGTTAAATGTTCTTGCCGGTTGCAGGCTGTGGGATAATGGCACAAAAGCAGGTTATGCAAGGGGATTAAGTACATATCAGAATATTTTAATGGAGCATTTTTGCCGTACTGACGTTAATATTACAAGTTCCGAAGGAAAAGAGGCAATAAGAAAAATCAATGAGTTAAGAGTGGTTTTGAATATGGAGAAGAATGATATTTCCAGCATGCCTCTGGACACAAGAGAATTTGCCATTCGGATTTTGAAAGAAGTTTACGAAATTTTTGGACTTAAATTATCCTTAAGCTTACAGGGAGATATTATTCAGGTTGTTGATGATAAAGGCTATTGTTTATATAAAGAAGAATCTGACTTTAAGGTTTTTCCCGGATTTCGGTTGGATGTGTTTATTATAATCCTTTTGATTATCCTGTTCTTTCTGTTTTTATGTCTTTTCATTGCGAAAAAATATCATGTTTTTGTAAAGGATGTGGTATTTGATGGTTTTAATAAAGAAGGATACGCCTAATAAATATATACTGATTGTTGATTTGTGCTGTATTTTAACATCTTTAAACCTTTCATACTGGATTCGTTTTGGCCGGATTACAAATATCTGGTTTGGCAATATTTTTGGACTGGCATCGATTATCCTTATTATGCTTTATATTGGAATTTATTATTTTTATGATACCTACAGTAAATTATTTAAGAGAGGCTTTTTGGAGGAACTTCTGGTTGTAGTAAAAATAAACGGTATTCTGGCTGTTACCGTAACTGCCGTACTTTTTGTCTTAGGGGAAGGCAGAATGCTTTCCAGAATATTTTTTTTCCTTTTCTTTTTCTTAAATATCATGATTACTTACATTGCCAGGCAGTATTATAAAATCCTGCTGTTGTCGGTATATAAAAAAAGCTCATCCAGCAAAAAACTCATGATTATGACTACTTACGATGAGGCGGCTGCCGTTTTAAGACGGTTAAAAAGCGAAAATATCTGGGAATATCAGATTACCTATTTAACTATTTTAGACCGGCATATAATAGGGGAAACCATTGAGGGGGTAGAAGTTAAGGCAGATTTTATCAATATGTTCGAGGTGGCCAGGTGTCAGGCCTTAGACGAAGTATTTATCCATATACCAAACAGTTTTCCCTTAAATTTAAACCTGGAAGAAATTATTCTGGATTTTGAAAACATGGGGATAACGGTTAATTTAAGCATTAATACCTTCGGCTTAAAAATAAATGAAAAACAAGTGCAGGAAATGAGCGGCTACCATGTGCTGACTTTTAGTTCCAGACTGTTTAGCCCAAGCAAACTCCATTTAAAACGTTGTATTGATATACTGGCAGGCCTGATTGGATGTGCTGTGACCGCAGTCCTGACCGTCTTTATTGCTCCTGCTATTTTAATAGAATCTCCGGGACCAATATTCTTTTCCCAGATAAGGGTAGGTAAAAACGGCAGAAGGTTTCGGATTTATAAGTTTCGGTCCATGTATGCAGACGCGGAGGAAAGAAAGGCAGAACTGCTTGCTTTTAACGAAATGAGCGGCTACATGTTTAAAATGAGAAATGACCCCAGGGTTACAAAGGTAGGAGCTTTTTTAAGAAAAACCAGTCTGGATGAATTTCCCCAATTTCTTAATATCTTAAAGGGCGATATGAGCCTGGTGGGAACCAGGCCTCCGACAGAAGAAGAATTTCTTCAATACGAAGGAAGACATAAGCGAAGATTAGCTTTAAAATCGGGCCTTACCGGTAACTGGCAGGTCAGCGGACGCAGTGACATTACCGATTTTGAAGAAGTGGTAAAACTGGATTTGGAGTATATTGACAACTGGTCCTTATGGATGGATTTTAAAATTTTGATGAAAACTGTCTGGATTGTAATATTTAAAAAAGGATCAAGATAAAACAAAAAAGGGGAGATTTTTTGAGTCAGTGGATTGATATACATAATCATTTGCTTCCCGCAGTAGATGACGGAGCGGTTAGTTTGGATCAGACAAGGCGTATGCTTCAAATCGCTTATGAAGAAGGAATTCATTTGATTATAGCAACACCTCATTATGGGGCCGGATGCTGTAACATGGATAAGGAAATTTTGTTAAGGAAGCTGGAACTGGTGCAAAAGGAAGCCGGGCTGATTGATCCCGGCTTTGAGATAGAACTTGGGAACGAGGTGTTTTACAGCGAAGACATAACGGAACATTTAAGACAGAAAAAAGCTATGACCTTAGCCGGCACCAGATATGTATTGGTTGAGTTTGCAAAAGCGGATGATTATCAGACCATAAGAACCGGTATTCACAGGCTCCTAATGTACGGGTATCTGCCGGTTTTGGCTCATGTGGAACGGTACCATTGTTTGTATGAAAATTATGAGGGTATCTATGAGCTGATCAGGCTGGGAGCTTATATGCAAATGAATATATCCAGCATTATTCCTGGAAAGCATGGTTCTGGCTTTTGCAGGCGCCTTCTGGAATATGACCTTATACAGCTGATGGGAACGGATTCCCATTCTGATTTTATCAGGGCCCCCAAAATTAAGGATGGTATTCGTATCATACGCAAAAAATTTGGAGTAGAAGTTTTAAATAGGTTAATGTTTGAAAATCCGGTAAAACTTCTTAAAAATCAGTACATATAAACTGTACTTAAAATCTGACGGAGGAATTATGAATTATAGGGACAATGAGCTGGAAATAGATATGAAAGAATTATTTCGCCTTTATTTAAGAAAGATCTGGATTATTATTTTGGCAGGGATTATCTGTGCCTTACTGGCAGGCCTTATTTCCAGGTTTGTATTAACGGCCGAATACAAATCCAGTACAAAGCTCTACATAATTAACAAGCAAAGTCATGAAAGCATTACCTATTCTGATTTGCAGACCGGAAATCAACTGACCAAGGACTATCAGATTTTGGTGAAAAGCAGGCCCGTAACGGAACAGGTTATTCGTGACTTAAATCTTAGTTTGACCCATGAACAGTTACTGAAAAGAATTTCTGTCAATATACCTGCAGATACACGGATTATTGAAATAACGGTTATTTATCCGGACCCGGCTATAGCAAAGCAGCTGGCTGATGCCTTGGGAGAAGTATCCGCAAAACAACTGGTCTCCATTATGGAAATGGAAAAGGTAAATATTGTGGAACCCGGTAATTTACCCACCGAACCGGATTCTCCTGACTTGCTTAACAATGTTTTGCTAGGCGGCGGAATGGGGGCTATTTTTACCATGTTTATACTGCTTATTTTGTATATTACGGATGATACCATGAAAAGCAGCGAGGATATTGAAAAATACCTTGGGTTAACTACCTTGGCATCTATTCCCTTAGAAAAGAATATTATGGAGTCCAGGAAAGTTAAAAAAGCTCTTAAAAAAGCCTATAAAAAAGGATACAAAGGGGGCATGAGCAATGCAGTCTATTAAATTTGAAAGAATAGAACCTCTTAATTTTATCAGCAACGAGGCCTTTAATACGTTAAAAACCAATATACAATTTTGTGGTAAAAATATAAAAAGCATTTGCATGACCAGCTGTATGTCCAATGAAGGAAAAACAGAAGTTTCTTTTCGACTGGCTGCATCCTTAGCGGACAGCGGCAAGAAAGTACTGTTTGTTGACGCGGATTTACGAAAATCCGTCCTTATCGGAAGATATAGAATTGACAGGGCGGTTTTAGGTCTTTCCCAGTATTTGTCCGGTATGAATCAACTGGATGAAGTGCTTTATCAGACTAATATCGACAATCTGGATATTATATTTACAGGGCCCATACCTCCTAATCCGTCTGAGCTTTTGGGAAGTCAGTATTTTCATGAAATGATTGAAACCCTAAAACCCAGTTATGACTATATAATCGTAGACACACCTCCTTTGGGAATTGTAATAGACAGTGCCAATGTGGCCAAATTTTGTGACGGCACCATACTGGTGGTAGAAACCCATTCCATTCGCTACAAACTGGCGCAAAAAGTAGTAAAGCAGCTGGAAAAAGGAAATTGCAGAATACTGGGTGCGGTTATTAATAAAGTTAATGTAAAACAGGACAAACATTACGGAAAGTACTACGGCGGGTATTACGGTGATTCCTATACCACATATCAGTAAGTAAATAATTGGACCCAGGTAACAGAATATATTTTCAGATTGTACCAGCCAATTGGCTGCGTGAATAAAAAAGAGAAAGATAAAATACATATTCAGGGGGAAAATTATGAAAATCACGGTAGCAGGAACAGGTTATGTGGGTTTATCCAATGCGGTTTTACTGGCTCAGAATAACGAAGTTACCGCTCTGGATATTGTTCAGGAAAAAGTGGATCTAATCAATAACCGGAAATCACCTGTTATTGATTCGGATATTGAGGAATATCTGGCCAAGAAAGAGTTACGCTTGACAGCTACCACGGATGTTTATAAAGCATATAAAGACGCGGATTATGTTATTGTAGCCACACCAACCAATTATGACCCTGAGAAAAATTACTTTAATACCAGAAGTGTGGAAGCCGTTATTGCAAATGTGCTTTCTTTTAATCCGAAAGCCGTTATAGTGATAAAATCCACTGTACCGGTAGGTTATACAAAAAAAGTAAAAGTCATGTTTGAAACGGATAACATAATGTTTTCACCGGAATTTTTAAGAGAGGGAAAAGCCTTATATGACAATTTGTACCCATCCCGTATAATCGTAGGGGAACAGTCGGAGCGGGCTAAGGTATTTGCCTCCCTTTTGTTAGAAGGGGCAATAAAAAGTGATATTCCGGTTTTATACACCAATTCTTCGGAAGCGGAAGCAATAAAGCTGTTTGCCAATACTTATCTGGCTCTTAGGGTGGCATATTTTAATGAATTGGATACATATGCCGAAGTCAGGGGACTGAATACAAAGCAGATTATTGAAGGAGTATGTCTGGATCCCAGAATAGGCAATCATTATAATAATCCATCTTTTGGCTATGGAGGATATTGCCTGCCTAAGGATACCAAGCAGTTGCTGGCAAATTATAACGATGTGCCCAATAATATTATCGGAGCTATCGTAGATGCCAATCGTACCAGAAAAGATCATATTGCGGAACGGATTATGATGCGAAATCCTAAAACCGTAGGCATTTTCAGATTGACAATGAAAACAAATTCCGATAACTTCAGGCACTCCTCTGTCCAGGGTATTATGAAAAGACTCAAAGCGAAAGGTATTAATGTGGTAGTATATGAACCGGCTTTAAAAGACGATTATTTTTTTAACTCCAAAGTCATAAAAGACCTGGATGAATTTAAGCAAATATCCGATGTTATCGTTGCGAACCGTTTGTCTTTCGAAATAAAAGACGTAAAAGACAAGATTTACACACGGGATATATATGAAAGGGATTAACATAAAGGAAAAAGAAAAAATGATTGACAGGAGTAAAAATAAACGGTAAAATAAATAAGAACATAAAAAAGGAAATTCTTCGGGGCAGGGTGTAATTCCCGACCGGCGGTATAGTCCGCGAACTGATTTTCCCATTATGGATTATCAGCTGATTTGGTGAAATTCCAAAACCGACAGTAAAGTCTGGATGAGAGAAGATTTACGCAATTTAGACAAACGAAGATATGATCCCCCGAATCCAATGATTCGGGGTTTTTTTTCTCTTAAGGCTTATAAAACTTTAGAGATAAAAAAACCTTTGGGGGATGACTGCCAGAGTAAAAGTCTTTGCTTAATCGTCCTGGAATTTTCCTTTTAAATTAGTTAAAACTATTTATAAAGGAGAGAGATCACTATGACAACCATTACTCAGGAAACAAAATCAACACCCGGCAAGAATAAAGGCAGAACATTTACCACAAGGGCCCTGGTAACCATCAGCCTCTTGTCTGCCTTATCTTATGTGCTTATGCTGTTGGAGTCACCTCCATATCTTGGTTTTTTACGTCTGGAATTCAGCGATGTTCCTGCCATTATCGGCGCTTTCCAGTTTGGACCTATATCCGGCCTGGTTATTGAATTGATTAAAAATCTGATTAAGGCAGTTACTTCTACGAAAACATCAGGTGTGGGAGAACTGGCGAATTTTATAATAAGAGTTTCTTATGTGATTCCCGCTGCTATTCTTTACCGGAAAATGAAGGGCAAATATAAATATCTGGTATCCTTTGGCGTGGCGACAATATGTATGGCAATCGCAGGATTTTTGGTTAACTATTTTATAACACTTCCTTTATACGCAGCCCTTTACGGGGGAATGGACAATGTAATTGCTGTGGCATCGGCCATTCTTCCTGTTATAAAAGATAAGATCGGTCTAATCCTGATCGGAATCACTCCTTTTAATTTGTTTATGGGGGCATTTCTTGGCTTAGTCAGCCATTATACCTATCGGCTATTGAAAAAATATTTATAAAAGATATGAGAAACATGGGGCAGTCGGACAATGATTTGCCCCATGTTTTTTGCGGGGGAAAATGCTTTAGAAGGCTCATTGTATTTGCAGCTACTTGTAATTTAAGTTCAATCTGTTATAATTGCACATAGGAATAAATCCCGAGATTAAGTATCAGAATGATACTTAGATCAATGATCTTTTTGTCAGAAGTGAGGAAGTTATGATTATAGAAAGTTTTAAGATGGAAGATACCTTTAATATAGGCAGAAAAATAGGTGAACAGGCCAAGGCAGGAGAAGTTTACTGCCTTATTGGAGATTTGGGAACCGGAAAAACTGTGTTTACCCAGGGATTTGCCAAAGGCCTTGGTATCAAGGAAGCAGTAAACAGCCCCACCTTTACCATTATTCAGGAATATGAGGGAGGGAGGCTTCCCTTTTATCATTTTGACGTATATCGTATCGAAGACATTGATGAGATGGAGGAAATTGGATACGAAGATTATTTTTATGGCAATGGAGTCTGCCTGATTGAATGGTCTAACCTGATTGAAGAAATACTTCCTCCGGATCCGGTGGTTATAACCATTGAAAAAGATTTGGACAAAGGATTTGATTACAGAAAAATTACAGTGGAGAAGAATAATGAGTATGAAAATATTAGCAATAGATAGTTCCGGATTAGTTGCCTCGGTTGCCTTGGTAACGGAGGAAAAATTAATGGCAGAATATACGGTAAATAATAAAAAAACCCATTCCCAGACATTACTCCCAATGTTAGATGAAATCGTAAAAATTCTGGACCTGGATTTAGCTGAAATCGATGCTATTGCAGTGGCGGGAGGGCCGGGTTCTTTTACAGGCTTAAGAATTGGTTCTTCAACGGCAAAAGGTTTGGGACTGGCCTTAAATAAGCCTATTATTAATGTTCCTACCGTAGATGCTCTGGCCTACAATCTGTATGGTACTGACAAATTAATCTGTCCTATCATGGATGCCAGAAGAAACCAGGTCTATACGGGAATTTATGAATTTTGCGATGATGAGTTCCGTGTGCTGGTACCCCAGATGGCCACAGGTATTATAGAAGTGGCAGAGGAGCTCAATAAGAGAAAAAGGCCGGTTATATTTTTAGGCGACGGTGTGGAAGTTCAGAGAGAAAAACTGAAGGAAATTATGAAAGTGCCCTACTTTTTTGCACCCATTCATCTGTCAAAACAAAGAGCGGCAGCGGTTGGGGCTCTTGGCATTATATACTATAAGAATGGCCGGACGGAAAGTCCGGATACCCATGAACCGGTTTATCTTCGGTTATCTCAGGCGGAGAGGGAATTAAATGAGAAAAAAAGAAAACTTGAACATTTAAAGCCGGAAGGACATGAGGTAAAGTGATAATTCGCAGCATGAAAGAAAAGGATTTGCCTGCGGTATACGAAATGGAACGCAGTATTTTCTCAAGACCCTGGAAAATAAGTGATTTTTTGGAATCAATGAAAGAGGAGAAAAATATTTACCTGGTTGTGGAAGAAATGGGTGAAATCGCAGCTTATTGCGGATTATGGGGCGTTGCCGGAGAAGGACAGATTAATAATGTGGCGGTAAAAGAAAAATTCAGAAAAAAGGGAATTGCTTATTCCATGTTAAAAGAGTTAATTGAACGGGGAAGAAAAAAAGGCCTTACTGATTTTACCCTGGAAGTCCGGGTAAGCAATCTGGCTGCCATTAAGTTATATCATAAATTGGGTTTTCAGGATGCCGGTATAAGAAAGAATTTTTACGAGGCTCCCACAGAAGATGCCTTGATTATGTGGCTTAAATAAATGGTATGTTTTTGAATCCACGAGTTTCCCGTAGGGGAGTTGGTTATTACTGGAAGACAGGAATACATTAATTCCCACTGTAAAAATGACATGGTTAACGTTATAATGTATTTTAGAAGTTGGCCAGGTTAAGCAGGAGGAATGACACATGGACATGGTAAGGAAGAAGCAAATGGTTAAAGACATAAGGTGTAACGTGTGTGGAAGGAAAATTACCATAGAACAAGGAATTATGAAGGAAGATGTTTTTGAAGCAACCAAGGAATGGGGTTATTTTTCAAAATATGACATGGAAATTCATAAATTCAATATATGTGAAGCGTGTTATGATAAACTAATTGCAACTTTTAAAATACCGGTTGAAGTAATAGAGAAAAAAGAAGTCTTATAAGGACCCTTGCTGCAGGAAATCACTTTTGCTTATTAAACAAATGGGAAAGTGATTTCTTGCTTTTTTTATGCCCAATTTTATTATTGCCCATTTTACTTATTTTTATTATTGTGGTTAATGGGAAAGGAGCCTTTAAACCTGGTGGCTTGATAATGCAAAACCATTATGTTAATATGGAGTAAAAAAGGTTATAGAAATATGTGTATGTACTTTTGGGATAGGGATAAACTATTGGTAAAACACGTATTGAATTTATGACCCATTTGGTGTTTATGAAGCAGATGATAGAGAAAGAATAAGCGAGGATATTTCATGTTAGATGTTTGTTTACTTGGTACCAGCGGAATGATGCCTTTGCCCAACCGTTGGCTTACAGCTTTGATGACCAGATATAATGGTTCCAGTTTGTTAATCGATTGCGGAGAAGGAACTCAGATTGCCATTAAGGAAAAAGGATGGAGTTTTCATCCTATCGATATTATATGTTTTACCCATTATCATGGAGATCATATCAGTGGTCTGCCGGGTTTACTTCTTTCTATGGGGAATGCAGACAGAAAAGAGCCGGTTACCATGATCGGACCCAAAGGACTGGAGCGGGTGGTAAATGCACTTCGTGTCATAGCACCGGAACTTCCCTTTGAAATCCGTTTTATTGAACTGTCAAAACCTTTTGAAGAAATCCGTATCAATGGTTATGTAATACAGGCCTTTAAGGTAAACCATAATGTAACCTGTTACGGTTATAATATTATTATTGAACGAGGCGGCAGATTTTATGTGGAAAAAGCCAATGAGAATCAGGTTCCTCAGATATACTGGAGCAGGCTTCAGAAAGGGGAAATTATACAGGACGGTGAAATCACCTATACCCCCGATATGGTACTGGGGCCACCCAGAAAAGGAATAAAGCTAACCTATTGTACGGACACCCGGCCGGTTGATACCATTGCGGAGCATGCAAAAAATGCAGATCTATTTATCTGCGAAGGAATGTATGGCGAAAACGATAAGTTAGATAAGGCAAAAGACCATAAACATATGACTTTTTATGAAGCAGCTCAGCTGGCAAAAGCAGCCGAAGTTAAGGAACTGTGGCTGACTCATTTCAGTCCGTCCCTTATAAGGCCGGAAGATTATATGGAAGCCACAAGGACTATTTTCCCCAATGCTAAGGCGGGAAAAGATAAAAAAAGCATTACACTGGAATTTGATCCCAACGAATGAAATATTACCTCAGACCGGTTAGAAACCAGTCTGAGGTTAAGTTCATTTGAGTAAAACTTTTATCAAAGAGACTTTCAGGAAAGATAGAGAAATTTACGAGTGTGAAAAACATATTACAGGAAGGATAAGGAATGGTTAAAGACATATTAAAACATGAAATTTTAAAAAGTGAAAAATTAAAAAATAAAGAAACAGAGAAAGATGTTCTGATACTTGCAATAGAAACATCCTGCGATGAAACTTCGGCGGCGGTTGTTAAAAACGGAAGGACTGTTTTATCCAATATCATTTCTTCCCAAATCGATCTCCATACGATTTATGGCGGAGTGGTGCCGGAGATTGCTTCCAGAAAGCATATCGAAAAGATTAATCAGGTAATTAAGGAAGCATTGAAAAAGGCAAATGTAACTTTTAATGACATAGATGCCATTGGAGTTACATATGGACCGGGACTGGTAGGCGCACTATTGGTAGGAGTGGCAGAAGCAAAGGCAATCAGTTACGCATTGAAAAAACCTCTGATCGGAGTTCACCACATAGAAGGCCATGTGTCCGCCAATTTTATTGAAAACAAAGATTTAGAACCTCCTTTTCTTTGTTTGATTGTATCCGGAGGACATACCCATATCGTTATTGTAAAAGATTACGGCAAATATGAGATAATCGGAAAAACCAGAGATGATGCGGCAGGGGAAGCTTTTGATAAGGTAGCAAGGGCCATTGGGCTAGGTTACCCCGGAGGACCAAAGATTGATAAACTGGCAAAGGAAGGAAATAAGTCTGCCGTTGTATTCCCAAGAGCCAATATCGAAGGATTTCCCTATGATTTCAGCTTTAGTGGTGTAAAATCAGCCGTATTGAATTATCTTAATTCCTGTGCCATGAAAAACGTGACGGTAAATAAGGCGGATATTGCGGCTTCTTTCCAGGAAGCGGTAGTGGATGCCCTGGTAACAAAAACAATGGCTGCGGCAGCAGAATACCATATGGACAAAATAGCAATCGCAGGAGGTGTTGCGGCTAATTCAGCCTTAAGAGGTGCCATGGAGGAGGCATGCGAAAAACATGGAATGAAATTATATTATCCTTCGCCCATATTATGTACTGACAATGCCGCCATGATAGGTGCGGCAGCATATTACGAATA
>JBKEEJ010000001.1:192500-381600 GCA_047777345.1 Lachnoclostridium sp.
CAAAAGGGAGAAAGCCCAGACCGCCAGCTAAGGTCCCAAAGTGCGTGTTAAGTGGAAAAGGATGTGGGATTTCGAAAACAACTAGGATGTTGGCTTAGAAGCAGCCATACATTAAAAGAGTGCGTAATAGCTCACTAGTCGAGAGGTCCTGCGCCGAAAATGTCCGGGGCTAAAACACGACACCGAAGCTGCGGAATTGTAGTAATACAATTGGTAGAGGAGCATTCTTAACGCGAAGAAGCAGTACCGGAAGGAGCTGTGGAGAGTTAAGAAGAGAGAATGCCGGAATGAGTAGCGAGAGGAAAGTGAGAATCTTTCCGGCCGAATATCCAAGGTTTCCAGAGTAAAGCTGATCTGCTCTGGGTAAGTCGGGACCTAAGGCGAGGTCGAGAGACGTAGTCGATGGACAACAGGTTGAGATTCCTGTACCTTGTAAGGACAGAACTGTGGGGACGCAGGTGGAAAGCCAGAGCCGGGAATGGAAAGACCGGTACAAGCGAGGTAGTAGTGTGGCAGGCAAATCCGTCACACAATACGAAGGCGTGATGTGGACCGAAGATAGGAGTAGGGAAGCTGGCGAGCCAACTGCCAAGAAAAGCCGCTATAGTTTTTTACAAGCCCGTACCGTAAACCGACACAGGTGGATGAGGAGAGAATCCTAAGGCCGACGGGAGAAGCATTGTTAAGGAACTCGGCAAAATGACCCCGTAACTTCGGGAGAAGGGGTGCCTGTAGAGATACAGGTCGCAGAGAATTGGCCCAAGCAACTGTTTAGCAAAAACACAGGTCTATGCGAAACCGAAAGGTGAAGTATATGGGCTGACGCCTGCCCGGTGCTGGAAGGTTAAGGGGAGACGTTAGGGGAAACCCGAAGCGTTGAACTTAAGCCCCAGTAAACGGCGGCCGTAACTATAACGGTCCTAAGGTAGCGAAATTCCTTGTCGGGTAAGTTCCGACCCGCACGAAAGGCGTAATGATTTGGGCACTGTCTCGACAATGCACCCGGTGAAATTGAAATACCAGTGAAGATGCTGGTTACCCGCGCCAGGACGGAAAGACCCCATGGAGCTTTACTCCAGCTTGATACTGGGATTCGGTATTGCATGCACAGGATAGGTGGGAGGCAAGGAATCGGTGACTCCGGTTGCCGAGGAGCCGCTGTTGGGATACCACCCTTGCAGTATTGGATTTCTAACACGTGTCTGTGAACCAGGCAGTGGACAATGTCAGGTGGGGAGTTTGACTGGGGCGGTCGCCTCCGAAAGGGTATCGGAGGCGCTCAAAGGTTCCCTCAGAATGGTTGGAAACCATTCGAAGAGTGCAAAGGCAGAAGGGAGCTTGACTGCGACACCGACGGGTGGAGCAGGTACGAAAGTAGGACTTAGTGATCCGGTGGTATAAAGTGGGATTGCCATCGCTCAACGGATAAAAGCTACCCTGGGGATAACAGGCTTATCACTCCCAAGAGTTCACATCGACGGAGTGGTTTGGCACCTCGATGTCGGCTCATCGCATCCTGGGGCTGAAGTAGGTCCCAAGGGTTGGGCTGTTCGCCCATTAAAGCGGTACGCGAGCTGGGTTCAGAACGTCGTGAGACAGTTCGGTCCCTATCCGGCGCGGGCGCAGGATATTTGAGAGGAGCTGACCTTAGTACGAGAGGACCGGGTTGGACGAACCGCTGGTGGATCGGTTGTACTACCAAGTGCATGGCCGAGTAGCCAAGTTTGGAAGGGATAAACGCTGAAGGCATCTAAGCGTGAAGCCCCCCTCAAGATAAGATATCCCATAGCGAAACGAACTTGTTCGTTTTAGCTAGTAAGACCCCTGAGAGACGATCAGGTAGATAGGTTAGAGGTGGAAGTGCAGCAATGCATGGAGCTGACTAATACTAATAGGTCGAGGGCTTGACCAAAAATAGGGAAACCTATTTGGGATTTGTTTATCTGGTTTAGATGGACTATTATCAAATGTAGTTATTCCTCGATAGCTCAATGGTAGAGCACACGGCTGTTAACCGTGGGGTTGTTGGTTCGAGCCCAACTCGGGGAGTTAGTACTCAAAAAAGAGTATTAAAAATAAAATAAAAAAAAACATTGACAAACAATCAAAAATGTGTTATAATTGATATCACGGCTCCATGGTCAAGCGGTTAAGACACCGCCCTTTCACGGCGGTAACAGGGGTTCAAATCCCCTTGGAGTCATTTTTTGTTTGAAGATTCGTCCGATTGTAACTTGCCGACGTGGCTCAATTGGCAGAGCAGCTGACTTGTAATCAGCAGGTTATCGGTTCGAGTCCGATCGTCGGCTTTTGGACCTTTAGCTCAGTTGGTTAGAGCAACCGGCTCATAACCGGTCGGTCCGGGGTTCAAGTCCCTGAAGGTCCATTCAATGTGCATATGGCCTAGTGGCTCAGTTGGTTAGAGCGCCGCCCTGTCACGGCGGAGGTCGAGGGTTCGAGTCCCTTCTGGGTCGTTTCTTTATTGGTAAAGAATGAAATATAAAATGTGAAATATTTTTTCCCTTACGGGATCTTAGCTCAGCTGGGAGAGCATCTGCCTTACAAGCAGAGGGTCATAGGTTCGAGCCCTATAGGTCCCATTGAATCATTGATTCAAGATTGGATGCCGGCGTGGCGGAACTGGCAGACGCACAGGACTTAAAATCCTGCGGGAGTAAAATCCCGTACCGGTTCGATTCCGGTCGCCGGCATTATAGAAAATCTAATCAATTGATTCAATAATAGTTTGTGCGTTTAGCTCAGCTGGATAGAGCGTCTGGCTACGGACCAGAAGGTCGGGGGTTCGAATCCTCTAACGCACGTGTCGAATATGGTATTTTAAATAAAGCTTAAATGCTTCGGCATTTAAGCTTTTGTGTTATGGTCGTTTTTTATGTTGCTTTTTTCGTTTCTTTTTAATTTGGTATGGTGGCGTTTCATAGTGCTATTTACGCGGTATAAGATTTATGCTAGAATAGTAATACAGATTTAATAAAACTATCAGGAATAGCTTATTTTGAATGACATTACGCCAACCAACAGCCTATGTCAGATAGGAGGCATTCATGACAAAGAGTGAATTTATTGAAGAATTAAGAGCCACTTTAACCGGAGAAATACCTGATGATGAAGTTATCAGTAATATTCGTTTTTATAATGAATATATAACGAATAAAAGTATAAAATCTTCGGAAGAAGAGGTTTTATCACAGCTTGGTGACCCTAGATTAATTGCAAGAACTATTATAGATACCTATCAAATAAGTCACGGCCCCATGTATGGCAATTCCAGACATGAGGGAGCATACCAGGATACCCAAACACGTGATGGCAATACCTATGAGGATTATCAAAGCAATTATGACGATGATGACAACGATTATGGAGAAAGAATTAAAATTAATATAAGAAGCGGGCCAAAATGGTATGTAAAATTAGTACTCGCGCTCCTTGCGGTTGTCGGAATAATTTTATTTTTTATTATTGGAGGAATATTCTTACGATTGTTCTTTACAGTGGGATTACCTCTTTTATTGATATATTTTGGCTATAAATTAATTATGAATAATTTCAAGCGATAAATAAAACCCTGAAGATTTCTTTTATCGGTAAATCTTCAGGGTTTTCGTATTAATTAATAGATTTTAAGGACTTGGTAAATATGCGTATGCGTATAATTGAAACGACCGCGAGGGGGAGCCAAGCGGTCGTTTCGATGAGGGGAGTATAAATAATTAATAAGGGGTTATATAGTGTGTTAGGAGAATCATGAATGAAACTCTTTAACACAGTTACATTATAATACATTAAGAGATATAATGCAATAAAAAAGAATTAAAATTTTAAAAAATTTTATATGGTTCATAAACAAGGAAAAGAAACAGGACAAAAATGGAATAATATGGAAGGATTTTAAGGGAAAGTAAATAAAATATATATGAAATCCAATGAATATTTTTAACGGAGTAAGACCATAATAATCTTGTAAACCAAAAACATGATTTTTATGGAGGTTAATTATAATGGAAAATAATACTCAGAATTCAACAAACAACACTTCTAGAAATGCCAATACTTCTAACACAACAAGCAATAATACTTCCAGAAATGCTAATACTTCCAATACCACTGGTAGTCAGAACACAACGGGTACTCAGAATTATACGACGGGTACATCTTCCAGAAATTCAACTTCCAGTAACACATCTAGCAAAAACAATGTAAAAAATACCAACGGTTCCAATTTCCGCGATGCCAATGAAAGAGATTAACAGGCAGATCTTAGTCTTCACTTTTTAAGTGAAGACTTTTTTCTTGTGCGCCCGGTATGGGCGCAATCTAATCGGTCTAAAATTTCTCAGAGACAACCAAATGCAACTAATCCATCATGGAGTTCTGTTTGAAAGTATGTGAAAACTAAGGAACCGCCGCGTACCGAACGGTACGTACGGTGGTGTGAGAAGTCAGCAGCCAAAATACTCAGCTACCTTTCCTCAATTTTGAACCGTCGGGACAGATGAGAGTCTTATAAGACAACCCCATGTTTCCTGTTTTTTTCTTTTATGCACAATATAATTGAAAAAGAATATGATAATAATGAATTGAAGGTGATAGCATGGCTTTTGAAACGATACGTGCAAAAGATGCAGAAAAATACATAGGCAAATATAAAGTACTGATCATTGATTTAAGAGAACCGGATGAGTACAAAAGAGCCCATATACCAACTGCTATAAATATTCCTTATTTAGAATTTGAAAATAAGAAATGTTCCTTACCATTGGACTGTTCCTTAATATTATATTGTGACAGAGGTAATTTAAGCCTGCTATTGGCAAGAGAATTAAGTAATGAAGGCTATCAGGTAAAAAATATTTACGGCGGTATTCGTGCGTATAGAGGCCAGTTAGTTCAGGAATGAAAATGCTGTATAAGACATAATATAAATTGGGCATTTGCAAACTTTCATCCCATATGATATAATCTATAGTCAGTTTATCACGGGGCTGTTGCATAATGCGGCACGTTTATAGTTTTGCCATATGTCATGTAAATGTAACAGCCTTACGTAAGAGTTTGTATACAAATAGCAAAAAATAATTATAATCATTAATAAGTAATAAATATGCAGTTACAACAGCTTACACCCATAAATAATGCAGATCGGAGTAAAACGAGGATGAACCGGTATGAATATATAGCGCCATGTCATTTTGGAATGGAAAGTGTTTTAAAAAAGGAAATAGTTGATTTAGGGTATGAAATTGTTCAGGTTGAGGACGGACGGGTAATTTTTGCAGGGGATGAAAGGACAATCAGCCGGGCCAATATTTTTTTAAGAACCACGGAACGTATTTTACTAAAGGTGGACAAGTTTAAGGCTGAAACTTTTGACGAATTATTTGAAAAGACCAAAGCAATTCCCTGGGAAAATTATATTCCCGCCGATGGAAGGTTCTGGGTTGCCAAAGCTACTTCGGTCAAAAGTAAGCTGTTTAGCCCCTCGGATATTCAGTCCATAATGAAAAAAGCAATTGTGGAACGCCTTAAGAAAACATATAAAATAGAATGGTTTCCGGAAGATGGCAATGATTATCCGATACGGGTTACGTTAATGAAAGACGAAGTTACAATTGGCATTGATACAACAGGTGAGTCACTTCATAAGCGGGGTTACCGCAAGCTTACAAGTAAAGCACCCATATCGGAAACATTGGCAGCCGGATTGATTATGCTTACCCCCTGGAATAAGGACAGAATCTTAATTGATCCTTTCTGCGGAAGCGGGACCATTCCCATTGAGGCAGCTTTAATCGGAGCCAATATTGCTCCCGGTATTAATCGGTCTTTTCTCTCAGAAAGCTGGACGGAATTAGTACCTAAGAAAGCCTGGTATGAGGCCATTGAGGAAGCCAATGATATAAGGCGAAAATCTGTGGAAATGACCATACAGGGCTATGACATTGACGGCGAAATTATAAAGGCTGCCAGACAAAATGCGGTTATGGCTGAAGTGGAACAATACATTCATTTTCAGCAACGCTCAGTCAGCCAGTTAAATCATCATAAAAAATATGGTTTTATTATTACTAATCCCCCTTACGGTGAACGGTTAGAGGAAATGGAGGCTTTGCCGGCTTTATACCGGGAAATGGGAAGAGCATTTAAGGCATTGGATTCCTGGTCTTATTATATTATTACAAGTTTTAAGGACGCAGAAAAATATATTGGCAGAAAGGCTGATAAAAACCGTAAAATCTATAATGGAATGATTAAAACCTATTTCTATCAGTTTATGGGCCCTAAGCCTCCCAAGAGGGAAAAGAACTTAAAAGACATTTAATATCTGTTACTGGACAAGGTAAAAAAACTCCCCCATGCAAAGTATTCCTAAAGCATGGGGGAGCCTTTTATCCGCACTTTTCCTGTATCCAGGAGAGGATATCCGTCATAACTTCGTCGGCATTCAGTTCCTGAAGCAATTCATGCCGGCATTCCGGATATAATTTCCCTTCTACTTTGTTATATCCCCATTTATGATATAAGGCCAGCAAATGATTTATTTCATTCCCATATCCTCCTACGGGATCTTGTTCACCGGAAATAATAAAGACTGGAAGGTACTTTCTGGTTTTCTTCATGAGAGACGGGGTGGAAGCATTAATGGTTAATTTGCACAGATCGTGATAAAAACTGCTGGTACATACGAAACCACAATATGGGTCATTAATATAAGCATCAACAGAAAGATTATTCCTTGAAAGCCAGTCGAAGGAAGTCCGTGAGATTAGGCGGGTATAAGCTTTGCTACCGAACAACAGATTATTTAAAAAATTAGAATGATGAGCAGGCCCGTAAAAGAATCGATTCGCGCCGGCAAGGAATAGTCCAAGTTGAATTTTTGCTTTTGAGGGGTGGGTGGTTCCGCATAATATGGTTCCGTCCAGATCATCGTATTGGCAAATTACATTACGTGCTATCAGGGAACCCATACTGTGGCCCATCAGAATTAATTTATTGCATCGGTTGTTTTTATGTACATATTTTATTACTTCTATGGCATCATCAACAACCTTTACATAGCCTTTGGAATTACTGAAAAAACCCAGTTCTTTCATAGATTTGTCCGTTCCATGACCTCTGTGGTCATACAGGTAAACATCAATGCCATTTGCATTTAAAAATTTGGCAAACGGATAATATCTTTTATGATGCTCTGCCATCCCATGCAGGACAATAATGCTAAATTTCGGTTCTGTTTCACTGTAATAATGGTATAGCGCAGTTTTGTAGCCATCTTTTTGAATAATCTGATTTACATTAGAATCCATACAAAAACCCCTTTTCTGGCCAGAAAATTGGCCTGAATTATTTTTTAAATATGGAAAACTTCCTATTCATATTATACTCCGTTTTATGGCAATATCAATTTATTCCATTTTCCCCTTTAAATAGCAAACCTCTTATATTTTTTCATTTATATTCATAGATAAGGATCCCTTTGGCGTAAAAAAATATGTTTTAAAAAATTGAAATATAAATGTTTTTGTAAAAATAAAAACTATATTGTAGATTTATAGAATGCATAGTATAATTTTCTTATCAGGGGGAAAATCAATGGATGAAAAACTTTTAAAACGTATGGCCGCATGCAGCTTTACTTTTATGATGATGATTGTAATCATATCGTCTGTTGTGTCAAATTATAATTATACATTAACTTATGCAGGAAGCAGTGATTTAATAAGTAAGATATCTTCCGGTCAGGAAGACAGGTTAAATGGGAATAAACTGCAGAGCGGGCATCAAGAGGATAATAAAGTTACAAAACAATTAGGGGATAAATATATACTGATTAAAAAGCCTGATAAATCCGAATATACGGTTAATCTTGAAGATTTATATATGGAAAGGGCTATACGTTTGACCGTTACGGGTCCAAAAGGCAAAGAAATTAATCCGATTTACGTGGAAAGAATGAACCAGGGACAGGAATTTACAGGTATACCAAGCCAAAAGTCGGATAAAGACGGAAAAAAAGATAAGACCTCTGAAGAAACGGATACTTTGGAAGAAGAAATAAATCAGGAAAGCAACTTACTGGTACCGGAAAAGATTTCGGCTACCGGGCAAGTTTCCGCTTATATAACAAATTCAAGTGTTCAGGATCCGGTAAAAGATTTATCCATTGAATACAGGCAGAAAGAAGGCAGTACTTCTTCCACGGCCATTATAAATATTAGTCTGGATTGTGTTTACGCATTTGTAATTTATCAGGATGATAATTACATATATGTTGATTTAAGACGTCCCAAAGATGTTTATGATAAAATAGTGGTTATTGATGCGGGACACGGAGGAAAGGACGGCGGAACTTATTCCAAAGATAAAGAGTATTTTGAAAAAGATGTAAATCTGTCCATTGTGTTAAAATTAAAAGAAATACTGGACAAGAAAGATATTAAGGTATATTATACCAGAACAGAGGATAAAACTTTATATCTGAATCCCCGGGTAAATTTTGCCAATGAGGTGGAAGCGGATCTTTTTATAAGCATACATTGCAATTCCAGTGAATCCTCAAAACCCCAGGGCGCGGAAGTTTTATACAATGAAAACCAAACAGGGTATGGCTTCACATCAAAAAGGCTGGCCGAAATTGCTCTCGAGGAGATTTCACCGGTTATTGGAAGAGTAAACCGGGGAATTGTACCGGGAAGCGAAATGGTAATTGTGGGAAAATCCAAAGTTCCGGTTGCCTTAATTGAAGTGGCATTTATGTCCAATCAGGAAGATCTTAATTTCCTTGTGCAGGAGGATAATAAGACAAAAATCGCAGAAGCTATTTACAAAGGAATTGTCAGAGCCTTGAAAGAAAAAGAAAACTAGAAGCTTAAAGAGGATGAAAATGAGAGATAAAATTATTTTTGCAACATCCAATGAAGGAAAAATGAAAGAAATCCGCATGATTTTAAAGGATTATAATATTCAGTCCATGAAAGAAGCCGGAATCGACATTGATATTGTTGAAGATGGCAGCACATTTGAAGAAAACGCCATTATTAAAGCTAAAACAATTATGGAAATGACCGGAAAAGTTGTGCTTGCAGATGATTCCGGCCTGGAGGTAGATGCTCTGGACAAGGCTCCGGGTATTTACTCAGCCCGTTTTCTTGGCAAAGATACTTCCTATGAGATAAAAAATAATTATATATTAGATAAGTTAAAAGACGTACCATGGGAAAAAAGAAGTGCCAGATTTGTCTGTGTCATAGCCTGTGCTTTGCCAGAAGGTGAAATTTTTACTACAAAAGCTACGATTGAAGGCTTTATCGGATATGAAATAAAAGGTAAAAACGGTTTCGGTTATGATCCGATTTTTTGGGTTCCGGAATATGAGTGTACTTCTGCGGAACTGACGCCGGAGATAAAAAATAAAATAAGTCATAGGGGAAAAGCCCTGGAAAAGATGAAAGTCCTTTTAGACAACAGATTGCAATTCAAATAAAATACATTATATTACTGGAGTTCTTATGAAGATAATGATCGTAAGTGATTCACACGGTAGAAATTATAATCTAGAGAAAGCATTAAATAAAGTAAAACCCATTGATTTGCTGATTCATCTTGGTGATTTTGAAGGTAGTGAAGACTCCATACGGTCCCTTGTGTCATGTAAGACAGAAATGGTGTCGGGTAATAATGATTTTTTTGCCGGAGTGGAAAGAGACAAAGTAATTCAGATAGGAAATTATACGGTATTTTTAACCCATGGCCACCGTTATGGAGTTAATTTTGGTACGGAAAGGCTTAAATCGGTGGCAAAACAGTATGGGGCCAGTATTGCAATATTCGGACATACACATAAGCCATTAATTGATCTGAGTGGTTCCGTCTGGGTTATAAACCCTGGCAGTATTAGCCAGCCAAGGCAAGAAAACCGCAAGCCTTCGTTTATAATAATGGACTTAGATTCCAATGGCCTGGCTCATTTTACTTTGAATTATATTTGAAAAACCGTTAAAAATATAACATAAATCAATGAATTAGGAAAGCAAACATAAACGCGGGTATAAGTAAAGGAATTATTGGCCTGTATCATGGGTGTCCGGTATCTAAATATATGCTAAAAAACATATTTTTCCTATAAACAAAAACTTAAAAAAAATTAAAAAAATTGTTGACAATAAACTATGTCTAATATATAATAGTTCTTGCGTCACGGAGGGCAGGAAAAGCGGGGTGTGGCTCAGCTTGGCTAGAGTGCTTGATTTGGGATCAAGAGGTCGCAGGTTCAAATCCTGTCACCCCGATTCTGTAAGTTTCTAAGACGTAAAAAACTGAAATAAAGATAGTTGACAAGCTTGTTTCAGTAATATATATGCGGGTGTAGTTCAATGGTAGAACACTAGCCTTCCAAGCTAGATACGTGGGTTCGATTCCCATCACCCGCTTGGTATGTGCAATACATATCTAATGTGTGCTAGTAGCTCAGTTGGATAGAGCAATGGCCTTCTAAGCCATGTGTCGGGGGTTCGAATCCCTCCTGGCACGTTTTTTTATCTTGATTCTTTACAATGGAATTTCATCGTATTGAACAGGATAATAAATATAAAGTAAATATGGTGGGTATAGCGTAGCTGGTTAGCGCGCCAGATTGTGGCTCTGGAGGTCAAGGGTTCGAATCCCTTTACCCACCTTATTTTTATTGGGCTGTCGCCAAGCGGTAAGGCACAGGACTTTGACTCCTGCAGACGCTGGTTCGAATCCAGCCAGCCCAGTTACCGGTTTTTACTTGCCGGTTATGATGGCTCATCTTAGGATGATTCCATCGGATGGGATATTAGCTCAGTCGGTAGAGCACTTGACTTTTAATCAAGGTGTCCCGGGTTCGAATCCCGGATGTCTCACTTAGCTTTAATGATTGTTATATGCGGATGTGGCGGAACTGGCAGACGCGCTAGACTTAGGATCTAGTGGGATACCGTGGGGGTTCAAGTCCCTTCATCCGCATTGTTACTAATAAAAATAGTATTTTGACATCAACATAAAAATGGTTGTGTATCCCAAAATGTAGCCGCTCCCAATGGCTGCTTTTTTTATACTTTTGTATCAAGTGGCTTTAAGTCAAGTCTTGGAGTATGGCAATCTGAATCATACAATCACAATAATTATCTCAGAATTTAAAATAATAATTAATGTTATTCACTTTAATATGGACAGAATAGTCACTTCTAAGATAAATTTTTATAAATTTCTTTTGATTCATCAATTCAATTATAAAACATGTACTTCTTTTCATGCCAGTCTGGATGAACTTCAAATATATGCATCTATCAAACCCTTCTTTTAATGTTAGTTTGGTCGAATACAACATTAGAGAGGTTTTGCATAGATGCGTTTTTTATGTCTGTACTTTGCTATACCTTTTTATGTTTGGGTCAGTCAAATCATGGCTGCCAGTTTTGAAATTATTTAATGTATGATATAATAGGGAATAAATTAGTCGCAAAGAATCATAAGGTATATCTTATTAAAGTTTATAAGAAACAGTTACAAGGGCAAGATTAACCATATGAAAAAGGATAAAGCAAAACATCTGTTAATGTATGAAGGCACCTGCAATTTCAGAAATTGGCTTTATAAGGAGAAAGATATATGACAGAAACCATTAAGCTTGGTGAAAGAACCATAAGTTATGAGATTGTCAGAAAAAAAGTAAAAAATATTAATCTGCATATTAAGGCAGACGGCAGGGTTTACGTATCGGCAAACAAGAGGGTAAGTAAAAAGTATATAGAAGACTTTTTACTGCAAAAAGCAGATTGGATAGAAAAAAACTTAAAAAAGATTGAGAGTCAGAAAGCAAACGCTATTCGAACAATAATCCCCACAGAAGAGCAGAAAATAAAGCTTTTGGGGTCTGATTACCAGATAAGCATTAGGAAAGCAGATGAAAATTATATAGAAGTCCAAAGCAGGGATATCCATATTTATACCAGGAATCCAGATGACTCTCATAAAATCCAACTTTTATGGAATAAGTGGTTTACTGCATTGGTAAAGGAGGTGTTTGAAAAGGCAGTAGAAAAAATATATCCTGCATTTGAACCATACCAGGTGCCTTTTCCCTTCATTAAAATTCGAAAAATGAAGTCCCTCTGGGGGTCTTGTTCCATGTACAAAGGTACCATAACCTTAAACAGGGCTTTAATTCATGCGCCTTTTGAATGTATCGAATACGTAGCCGCCCATGAACTGACTCATTTTCTTTATCCGAATCACAGCAGTCATTTTTATAACAGGCTATCATCAATCATGCCGGATTATAAGGAAAGAAAGAAACTTTTAAATCAACAGGGAATTTATCAATAGTTCTTGCAAAAAGCGGATATGCCAGGCTTTCCTTCTGGTATATCCGTTAAACATTTTTAGCTTAATTGATTTAATTACTTTTTCGCAAAGCCATTTCTGCTATCATTAAGACCAGTTCATTATAGGAAATTCCGCTGCACTTTGCTTCCTGGGGTATTAAACTGGTAGGAGTCATTCCCGGCAAAGTGTTGGCTTCCAGGCATATAAATTCGCCGCTTTCATCAAGAATAAAGTCAATCCGGGAATAATCCCCAAGTCTTAAGATATTGTGTACCTGCAGTGCTCTTGCTTGCAGTTTAGCGGTTTGGTCAGGAGACAGATTGGCAGGACATTCTTCCTTTGTCAATCCGCTTTGATATTTGTTCTTATAATCATAAAAGCCTTTTTCCGGAATGATTTCAATGACAGGTAAAGCTTTTCCATCCAATATGCCAACGGAAAATTCCCTTCCCTTTATCATTTTTTCAATGATTACCTTATCTTCGTAACGGGCTGCAAACTTTAAGGCGGATTGTAATTCCTCCATGGTATTTACTATGGAAACGCCAATACTGGAACCGCAGCTGACCGGCTTGATAACACAGGGAAAACCGATTTTCCTTACAATATCGGAATCATCAGTTAGAAAGTCTTTGGTTCCCTTAAAGGTTTCAGAATTGGATATGGAACAGTTATCTGAGTTTTTACCCGGAATAGGGAAAAGAATCCAGTCGGCAGTAGGAATATGAGCCTGTACCAGCAGCCTTTTTGTTATATCCTTATCCATTGCCAGTAAACTGCCAATGTAACCCGTACCCGTATACCGAATACCAAAATTATCGAAAGTTGCCTGTATCTGACCGTTTTCGCCCATGGCGCCATGCAGGGCTATAAAAACCACATCTGCCAGTTTGCAGATTTCCAGCACATGATTGCCAATTAAGGAAGCCTGCCCGTTATTTCGTTTTTTAATTTCTTCCAGATCAGGTTCTTTTTCCGTTATTTTGTATTCGTATCTTTTCTTTTCCTGGGGCTTTATAAATAACTGGGTTAAGGAACTTACCTCACCCTTTATTCCTTCATAAACGTCCAGCAACAAAACTTCATGGCCGGATTCCAATAAAGAATTGGCAATCAGGCTTCCGGAAGATAGAGACACATCACGTTCCGGACTTAATCCTCCCGCAAGGACAACAATTTTCATAATTTACACCTCATTTTTTGTACGAATTCCTTTAAAAATCTATCTTGCATTTTCAGATATACGGAATTTAATTTTTAAATATTATACGAAACATTACCGGACGAAACTATCCTTATAATGCTTTAAGTTTTTGCAAATAGTGCTATAATAAAAAAGAAAAGCAAAAAAGGAGTGGTAATATGGTATACTTGTTTTTAGCCGATGGTTTTGAAGAAATTGAAGCCCTTACTGTGGTGGATATGTTAAGAAGAGCAAAAATTGACATTCATACGGTATCAATTACCGGAAAGTCAAAAGTCACCGGTTCCCATCATATAACGGTAGAAGCAGACCAAGTATTTGGGGAATCGGATTACAGCAAGGCTGATATGCTTGTTTTACCGGGTGGAATGCCAGGCACCAATCATTTGGCCGAACATAAAGAATTGGGCCAGCTGCTGAAACAGTTTGCCAAAGAAGGAGGAAATCTTGCGGCTATTTGTGCGGCTCCCAGTGTCCTTGGTATGTATGGCTTATTAAATGGCAAAAAGGCAACTTGTTTTCCGGGTTTTGAAGATAAGCTTACCGGTGCCGTTGTTACCGGAAATAAAACGGAAGTCTCTGACAATGTGATTACCGGCAAAGGAATGGGGGCAGCCATTGAATTTTCATTAAGGATTATTGAGAAACTAAAAGATAAGGAGACGGCCCATAAAGTTGCTGCCGCTATACAGTATCTTTAATTTCTTTATATAACAGCCAAATAGACACTACATTTGGTATTGTCATTAAGGCATTAATCAGATCGGACAGTTCCCATACAAATTCCAGTGATAAAACGGCACCAATAAATATCATAACGATATAACAGATGCGGTAGGTACCTATTCCTTCTTTTCCGAAGAGATAGACTACCGCTTTTTCACCAAAATAGGACCAACCGATTAGTGTGGCTGCGGCAAAAGCAATAATGGATAAGCCCAATAAGTATCTGCCAAAAGGAATCTGGCTAAAAGCAATGCTGGTCAGTTCAGAGGCAGATGCCCCCTTTACAGACAGGGGGTTTTTTATAATATTGGATACAATTACGAGGCCTGTAATGGCACACATGACCACTGTGTCCCAGAATGTGGCACTCATAGAAACCAGGGCCTGATTATGAGGATTTTCCGTTTTGGCGCTGGCAGCCGCAATGGCAGCCGTACCAATTCCAGCCTCATTGGAAAACAGGCCTCTTGCAATACCATATCTGGCCGCGGTTTTTATGTTACTGCCAATAAACCCTCCTGCCATGGCATTGGGAAGGAAAGCGGAACGAAAGATCAGGGTAACGGAGGGCAGCAGATAGCGGTAGTTTATAATAAGAAGGATGACACAGGACAGAATATAAAAGAAACCCATAGCCGGAACCAGTTTGGTACAGATATTTCCGATGGATTTTATTCCTCCGATAATTACAAGTCCCGTAACCAGGGCGGTAATAAAGCCAACCAGGCAGGGGGAAAGTCCCCAAAGGTCCTTGGCCGTATCCGTTATTGAATTTGCCTGGGTGGAACACCCTACTCCGTAAGAAGCAGCCAACGCAAGAAAACTGTACAAAACTGCCAAAGCCCTGGAATGAAGGCCGTGTTCCATAACGTACATGGGACCGCCGGAACAGGTACCGTCTTTACTTTTGCGCCGGTAGCGGACACCCAGATAACATTCGGCATAAGTGGTTGCCATTCCAAGTATGCCCGTTAACCAGATCCATAGTATGGCTCCCGGTCCCCCTAAGGCTACGGCAGTGGAAACACCAATAATATTGCCAACCCCCAAGGTAGCGGCAAGGGTAGTGGTAAGAGCACCGAAGCTGCTGGTTTCTCCTTCTGACGAGGAAGTGGGTTTAACGGATAAACGTATGCCTGTTCCGATTTTTTTTTGAATGAATTTTAAACGCCAGGTAAGAAATAAATGGGTGGCCAAAAGAACAAACAGTATGGGACCGTTCCAAAGCAGTTTATTGAAATATTTTATGGCAGAAAAAATATCATTCATAAGCTTCCTTTTCTTAAATATTTTTTACAGTATATGAGTCAAAAGGGACAAAATATGAAAAGAAATCAGAAAGTATCGGAATTGCAAATCCATTGTGCCGGATAGGTTATAACAGCTTATTGAAAGCGATGAAAATATGAAAATAATTTTAAGACAATAAATTTGAATAACAGTTCCATTACTTCCCATAATAATAATTTCTCTTTTGTTAACAATAATAGTATGATAAATGATTCTTAAAACAAATCATTTATCATAGTCAATTAGTGTCTTGTCTTAAGCAAGTAATTGGTTGATTCTAACAATCTAACGTGGAGGTGATTTTTATTATGGCAAGTAACAACACTGGATCTAACAGAGCGGAAGTACCTCAGGCTAGAGAAGCACTTGACAGATTTAAAATGGAAGTTGCATCTGAACTTGGTGTACCTTTAAAACAAGGTTACAACGGAGATTTAACCAGCGCCCAGAACGGTTCTGTTGGCGGTGAAATGGTTAGACGTATGATTAGAAGACAAGAGGAAGCCATGTCCGGTCAATCTGGACAATCCGGTCAGGGATCATTCTAAGGAAAAGAGATAAAATAAAGTTAGCTTAAATTATACAACAAATGCTGTATAATTGCTGTACGAGTTAACTTAGGCAAAAACATCATCTGGATATATTGCCGGGATTTGATAGAAAATCATTTTACCGGACAGTATATTACAGATGATGTTTTTTATATCAATGGTAATTCTTTTCGAATTTCCTAATATAAAAAGCTTTCCAAAATAAACGGCAGACTTACTTTGGAATGGTATAAAAGGATAGTTTTTTTCGGAAAGGCCCCAAACAGGGCATAGGAACATATGATAAATAAATGATTTTTGCAACCAGTTAATTCACCGGTCCGGTTATTTGACAACGACAGATTAGGTTGCGTGAATTGTACGGTTATGTTACAATCGGATATGGGTTTGTACAGCCAGTATGGGGTTATGATATGTATAAGTTACAGGAGAGTAATTATATATTAACATATATAAAAACTATTTTTTAAAAGAGTAATTATTTTTATGAATAAAGGAGTTTCTGGTATGGGTAAATATTTTGGAACGGACGGCTTTCGTGGCGAAGCCAATGTAGACTTGACGGTAGAACATGCTTATAAAGTTGGCAGGTTTTTGGGATATTATTTTGGAAAAGACCATAAACCCAATGTGGTAATCGGAAAAGATACGAGAAGGTCCAGTTATATGTTTGAGTATGCTTTAGTTTCCGGACTGACGGCAAGTGGTGCAGATGTATATCTGATGCACGTTACAAGCACTCCCAGTGTTTCTTATCTTATAAGAAGTGAGCATTTCGATTGCGGTATCATGATTTCTGCAAGTCACAATCCCTTTTATGATAACGGAATAAAAATACTAAACGGAAATGGTTATAAGTTGGAAGCTGAAGTGGAAAATCTTATTGAGAAATACATAGACGGAGAAGGAGAAGATATTCCATTTGCAAAACGTGAAAAAATTGGTAAGACTACGGATTATTATATAGGAAGGAACCGCTATATTGGTTATTTGATTTCCCTGGCAACCCGGTCTTTTTCCGGTATAAAGGTTGGCCTTGACTGTGCCAACGGCTCCGCTTCCACCATTGCGAAGGGGGTATTTGATGCCTTGGGGGCAAAAACGTATACCATTAATAATGAACCCAATGGCACCAATATTAATCAGGGTTGTGGATCAACCCATATTGAGGTTCTTCAGAAATATGTGATAGAAAATAAGCTGGACGTAGGTTTTGCCTATGACGGGGATGCGGACCGCTGTTTAGCTGTGGATGATAAGGGCAATATTATAGATGGTGACCTGATTATGTATATCTGTGGCTTATATATGAAAGAACGGGGAGAGTTAAATAATAATACCATTGTTACTACGATTATGTCCAATTTGGGACTTTATAAGGCACTGGATGAAAAGGGAATCTCTTATGTGAAAACAGCGGTAGGTGATAAGTATGTTTACGAAAGCATGCTGGAAAATGGTTATTCCATCGGCGGAGAGCAATCCGGCCATATTATATTCAGTAAACATGCAACCACCGGCGACGGCATATTAACATCTTTAAAGATAATGGAAGTAATGCTGGAAAAGAAAGCGAAATTATCGGATTTGGCCAAAGACGTATATATTTATCCGCAGCTTTTACAGAATGTAAAGGTGAAGAATAAGAAAGCGGCTAAGGAAGACGATAAGGTGAAAGAAGTAATCCAAAAGGTAGAAAAGGATCTTGGTGAAGATGGCAGAATCCTGGTAAGAGAAAGCGGTACGGAACCGGTAATCCGGGTTATGGTAGAAGCCAAAAGTCATGAACTGTGCAAACAGTATGTGGAAAGAGTGGTTCAGACTTTAAAGGAACAGGGACATGTAACAGAGTAATTCCAGTCTGATTTAGGAGCAAATTTTACTATTTTTTGAAAAAAGGACTGTACAGAAAAGTTGATGCAAAAATAAATATGGTATTTACAGATTGTCTATGTTATAATATACTAATGTCAAACGTCAGAATGGGAAACTGCCTTATTTAATGGGAATCTGGAATTTTCGGTATTACTATGGGAGCCAGCGGGTATATTGACGAAAAATTTAGGATCGTATCAGAATTGAACGTTCACATATTTAAGGAGGAAATATTAAAATGAGTTTACAAGTAGAAAAACTAGAAAAGAACATGGTGAAATTAACCATAGAAGCAACAGCTGAAGAATTTGAAGAGGCTATGGAGAAAGCTTATCAGAAAAATAAAAACAGAATCAATGTTCATGGCTTTAGAAGAGGAAAAGCTCCCCGCAGCATTATTGAAAAATTTTACGGACCAAGTATTTTTTATGAAGATGCAGCTAACGCAATAATTCCAGATGCTTATGAAAAAGCAGCAGAAGAAAGCGGATTAGAAATCGTATCCAGACCGGAAATTGATGTGGTTCAGATAGAAAAAGGCAAACCATTTATTTTTACGGCTGAAGTTGCAGTAAAACCGGAAGTAACATTGGGAGATTACAAAGGTATTCAGGTAGAAAAGACTTCCGTTGAAGTAACAGAGGAAGAAATTAATGCTGAAATTGACAAAGTAAGAGATCAGAATTCCAGGATTATTACCGTAGAAGACAGACCTGTTGCAGATAAAGATATTGTTGTAATTGATTTTGAAGGTTTTGTTGACGGCGTTCCGTTTGAAGGCGGCAAAGGTGAAAATTATTCCTTAACAATTGGTTCTCATACCTTTATCGATACTTTTGAAGAACAGTTAATCGGTAAATCCGTTGGAGAAGAAACAGAAGTTAACGTTACTTTCCCTGCTGATTACCATGTGGCAGATTTGGCTGGAAAAGCTGCTGTGTTCAAAGTTAAGATTAAAGAAATCAAAGTGAAAGAGTTACCGGAATTAGATGATGATTTCGCACAGGATGTTTCTGAATTTGACACTCTGGACGAATATAAGGCAGATGTGAAAGCTACTATATTAAAAAGGAAAGAAAACGAAGCAAAAACTGCAAAAGAAGATAAAGTAATTGAAAAAATCATTGAGAATGCTACTATGGAAATACCAGATGCCATGGTGGAAACTCAGGTTAGACAGATGGCAGACGATTTTGCCCAGAGAATCCAGTCTCAAGGATTGTCAATTGAACAGTATTTCCAGTTTACAGGAATGAATGCAAAACAGCTGTTTGATCAGATGAGACCTCAGGCTCTTAAGAGAATTCAGACCAGATTAGTTCTGGAAGCAGTTGTAAAGGCAGAAAATATTACAGTATCTGATGAAGAATACGAAGAAGAACTTAAGAAAATGGCAGAAGCCTATAAGATGGAAGTAGATAAATTAAAAGAACTAATTGGCGAAAAGGAAAAAGAACAGCTGGTTATGGATTTGGCCGTACAAAAAGCAATAGATTTTGTTACAGAAGCAGCCGTAGAGGTTTAATAACTGTCTTTTAAGATCGCCAAGATTAATCCAAGAAGGAGGATATACTATGAGTTTAGTACCATACGTCATTGAGCAAACAAGCCGTGGTGAAAGATCATACGATATTTATTCCAGATTATTAAAAGATAGAATTATTTTTCTGGGTGAAGAAGTTACTGATGTTTCAGCAAATATCGTTGTTGCTCAGTTGCTGTTTTTGGAGTCGGAAGACCCTAATAAAGATATTAGTCTGTATATTAACAGCCCGGGTGGTTCCGTATCTGCCGGATTGGCCATTTATGATACGATGAACTATATTAAATGTGATGTATCAACGATTTGCATAGGTATGGCAGCTAGTATGGGCGCATTTCTTTTAGCAGGCGGAGCCAAGGGTAAGCGATATGCCCTTCCTAATGCGGAAGTTATGATTCATCAGCCTTCTGGTGGTGCAAAAGGTCAGGCTACAGATATTAAAATTGTTGCAGAAAATATAATCAAAACGAAAAAGAGACTGAATGAAATCCTTGCTGCCAATACCGGAAAGCCTTTGGAAGTTATCGAAGTCGATACGGAAAGAGATTATTACATGAGTGCGGAAGAGGCAAAGGCTTACGGCATTATTGATAATGTAATTACAAGCAGATAACTCTTAACACGGAACTTAAAAAAGAAGGGAGTTGATAAACGAGTGGCAAACAGAACCGATGACAGAAAACAGGTAAGATGTTCCTTTTGCAATAAAACGCAGGATCAGGTAAGAAAGTTAATTGCCGGACCAGGCAATGTATATATATGCAATGAGTGTATTGAAATCTGTTCGGAAATCGTAGAAGAAGAATATGACGACGTTGTACAGGATTCCGATATTAATTTATTAAAACCTGTGGAAATAAAGAACTTTCTGGACCAGTATGTTATTGGACAGGAAGAAGCGAAAAAGGTTTTAGCAGTATCGGTTTATAATCACTATAAACGTGTATTGGCCGGGAAAGACCTGGATGTTGAACTGCAAAAGAGCAACATTCTTATGATTGGGCCCACAGGTTCGGGTAAAACTTATTTAGCCCAGACTTTGGCTAAACTTCTGAATGTACCATTTGCCATTGCTGATGCTACGGCATTAACAGAAGCGGGTTATGTAGGTGAAGATGTGGAAAACATCTTGTTAAAGCTGATTCAGGCAGCTGAGTTTGACGTGGAGAGAGCAGAGCATGGTATAATATATATCGATGAAATTGATAAGATAACCAGAAAGTCAGAGAATACTTCCATAACCCGTGATGTATCCGGTGAGGGAGTTCAGCAGGCTTTATTAAAGATACTGGAAGGAACCATTGCTTCCGTTCCGCCTCAGGGAGGTAGAAAACACCCTCATCAGGAGTTTATTCAGATTGATACAACCAACATTTTGTTTATCTGCGGTGGAGCTTTTGATGGTCTGGAAAAGATTATCGAAGCAAGACTCGGACAGAAGTCCATTGGATTTAATGCCAATATTTCTGGCGGTGTCAAAGAAAATATCGGTACGCTTTTCAGACAGGCAATGCCTCAGGATTTCGTGAAATATGGCCTGATTCCGGAATTCGTAGGCCGTGTTCCCGTAACAGTGGCCCTGGATTTACTGGATGAAGACGCGTTAGTTCGTATTCTGACGGAACCAAAGAATGCAATTGTAAAACAGTACAAAAAACTGTTTGAATTAGACGGAGTTGAATTGGAATTCGAAGACGAGGCAATTCGTACTATAGCAAAACGTTCTCTCGAAAGAAAAACAGGAGCAAGAGGGTTGCGTGCAATCATGGAATCCATTATGATGGATTCTATGTATAAAGTCCCATCGGATACACGAATCTTGAAGTGTATTATTACCAAAGAAGCAGCGGAAGGTGGTACCTTACCAACATTAATATTATCAGAGGATAGTCAGCCAAGAAAAGCTATATCAAAACGGGTACCGAAAAAAAACAGTAACGAAATTGCTTAAAATATTTTAGACAGGGGGCTGTCTTAAAATACCTTTATTGTTCCAACATAACTTCAGGAAGTAAAGAATGAAGTTCATGGAAAAATGATGAAGGCATTTTAAGACAGTCCTTTCAACATACAGATATAGTAAAGGCAGGTGGAGAAAAGATGAGTGAATATAGTAGAAGAGTTCCTGTTGTCGCATTAAGGGGAATGGCTGTTCTGCCTGGCATGATGATTCATTTTGATGTAAATCGAAAAATTTCTATTGATGCCATTGAAAACGCAATGGAAAATGATCAAAAAATATTGTTGCTTACCCAAAAAAATTCGGATATTGAAAACCCTGGTCAGGAAGATTTATTTCAGATTGGTACCATAGCAGAAGTAAAACAGATTATAAAATTGCCGGGCAATGTGTTGCGTGTTTTAGTTTCGGGAACCGAACGGGCTAAGCTTTGCAATTTAGTAGAGGACAAGCCCTTTCTCTTAGGTGAAATTGGATTATTAAATGATTGCAATGAGCAAAAAATTTCAAATTCGGAAAAAAAGGCTATGCTTAGAGGCCTTAAAGATATATTGGAAGTATACTTTATTGAAAATGGAAGAGTCGGAAAAGAAGTTATGAAACAGCTTATGAAACTGGATGATTTGCAGGAATTAATCGACCAGATTGCTGTTAACATTCCTCTTTCCGTTGAAGATAAACAAAGCTTAATAGAAGCAGTTGACATACTGGAAAGGTATGAGAAAATTTCGGTAATATTGACCGAAGAAATAGATATTTTAAGGATTAAGAAGGAATTACAGAGTAAAGTCAAGGAAAAGGTAGATAAAAACCAGAAAGAATATATTTTACGGGAACAGCTAAAAATAATAAGGGAAGAGCTGGGCGAATCCAATATTCAGTCCGAAGCAGACAATTATATGGAGGCTGTTAACAACCTTGTTGCAAACGAGGAAGTAAAAGAAAAAATCAGAAAAGAAATAGAACGTTTTAAAAATTTATCGGGGAATTCTGCGGAAGCTTCCGTTGCCAGAGGATACATTGAAACCTTGCTTGCCCTTCCGTGGGACAAGACCAGTGAGGATCGGATGGATCTAAAATATGCGGAAAAAATTCTTGACGAAGACCATTATGGCCTTGAGAAGGTAAAGTCCAGAATACTGGAATTTCTTGCAGTCCGGATGCTGACGCAAAAAGGAGACACTCCTATTTTATGCCTGGTGGGCCCTCCGGGTACAGGGAAAACTTCCATTGCCCGTTCCGTTGCCAGAGCTTTAAATAAAAAATATATCAGAATCAGTTTAGGCGGCGTAAGAGACGAGGCTGAGATTCGGGGGCACAGAAGAACCTATGTGGGTGCTTTGCCAGGAAGGATTGCAACCGGATTAAAAAATGCCGGTGTGAAAAATCCTCTTATGCTTTTGGATGAAATTGATAAGGTAAGCAGTGATTACAAAGGTGATACTTCGGCAGCTTTGCTTGAAGTTCTGGACTCTGAGCAAAATAATAGGTTTGTGGATCACTACATAGAGATACCGATTGACTTATCCGAGGTACTTTTTATTGCCACTGCCAATTCTGTTCAGACTATTCCAAGACCCTTATTGGACAGAATGGAGATTATAGAAGTAAACAGTTACACCCAAAATGAGAAAATGCATATTGCAAAAGAACATTTAATTGACAAACAGCTGGAAAAAAACGGATTAAACCGCAAACAGCTTACTATTTCGGATAAGGCTTTAAACCATATTATTACCGGTTATACGAAAGAAGCCGGTGTCCGAAACTTAGAGAGAAGAATTGCGGAGATCTGCAGAAAGGCAGCAAAGGAAATTATAACCGGTGAGTCGAAAAAGGTATCGGTAAATGACAAAAATTTGCATAAATACTTAGGCAATGAAAAGTATACCTATCAGATGGCTAATGCAAAGAATGAAGTCGGCATCGTAAGAGGCTTAGCCTGGACAAGCGTTGGCGGCGATACCTTAGAGATTGAGGTTAATGTAATGCCTGGCAAAGGCAGGTTTGAACTGACAGGCCAGGTAGGGGACGTAATGAAAGAGAGCGCTAAGGCAGGTATTAGCTATATTCGTTCCATAAGTAAAAAGTACAATATTGATGAAGAATATTTTGAAAAAAATGATATTCATATTCATATACCGGAAGGAGCGGTTCCTAAGGACGGACCTTCCGCAGGCATTACCATGGCAACTGCCATGCTGTCTGCCATTATTAACAGACCGGTTCGGGCAGACCTTGCCATGACGGGAGAAATAACCTTAAGGGGGCGGGTACTTCCCATTGGGGGACTAAAGGAAAAGCTTTTGGCGGCCAAAACTGCCAAAATTAAAATGGTTTTGGTGCCAAAACAAAACAAAAAAGATGTGGAAGAATTATCCGATGAAATTCTTAACGGTCTAACCATAAAATATGTAACCACTATGGAAGAAGTAATCGACTGCGCGCTGGTTTAGGAACAGGTGCCTGCAGCAAAAAGGATGGGAGATGAAAATGCACGTTAAAAATGTTAATCTGGAAACAGTTTGCGGCGTAACCAGTACGTTGCCGAAAAATAATAAACCGGAAATCGCATTTGCGGGAAAATCCAATGTGGGAAAGTCTTCCCTCATTAACGGGCTTATAAACCGCAAATCTTATGCCAGAACCTCGGCGCAGCCCGGGAAGACTCAAACGATAAACTTTTATAATATTAATGAAGAACTTTACTTTGTTGACCTGCCAGGTTATGGTTATGCCAAGGTGTCGGAAGAGTTAAAAGAAAAATGGGGAAAAATGATTGAAAAATATTTAAAAACCTCAAAGCAGTTAAAGCTTATTTTTCTTTTGGTTGACATCCGTCATGATCCTTCCGCCAATGACCGGCTTATGTACGAATGGATTGTCTACCATGGCTTTGAGCCGGTTATTATTGCAACCAAGTTAGATAAAATAAACCGGAGTCAGGTAGATAAACATGTAAAAGCAATCCGAGCAGGTTTAAATACCACTCCCCAAACAAAAATAATCCCCTATTCCTCCGTTACCAAACAAGGCAGAGAAGAAATATGGGATTGCATTAAAGCCGTGGCGTTTGAAGAAGAAAAAGGGAAAGATACGAATTTAAGCTGATTTACGTAAAGAACAGCAGCGGAAGAATTAATAAAATAAGAATTTGTAAGTAAGAATGAACAAAGGGGCTGCCTAAAATAAAGGCGCCCCTAAAGTAGAGCTTATCTATTTTTCTTCTTTTATTTCTTCTTTTAGCAGGTTACTTAACACATATGCGTATATTTGCTGACTTTGGGTCCGCCAGTTATCACAGATTTTTACCGCGTCTTCTTTTGTTGGAACGGAAATGCTCAAATCAATAATGGGTTCATCTTTTTCAACAACTTTTAAATGTGCCATGTATTCTCCTTTTTTCGTTTCATAATACTCCGAAAGGGTAGACACTTCATTCCGAAGTGCAAATTTATTTTTCTTTAAATACTCTAATATATCTTCCTGAATGGCAGAAGAAATCATATAACCAAAGAAAGACAGGGTTTCCCTTCCGGAGTCGGTAATACGATAATGGGAGCTGTGGCCGATGGTTTCTACCGTAACAAATTCTGCCTCAATTAATTCTGACATGGATTGCTGGATGTTAAAATAGTTGGTATATTCTTTTTCCAGAATAAAGTTGGATATCTGTGCATTTGTCAATGGAAAATCCACTTTGTCCAATAAAAACAAAATAATTAATTTGTATAACGTAAGAGCATCTGATTGCATGGGAAGCTCCTTTCCTATAATCATCTGTTTATTATGCAAAGTTTAGAAAATTTTTTATCCTTAAGGGACATTGATACGGTTGTGCATTTTGCCCTGCCAGGTATCCCTAAGTTTTAATTCCTGATTGATGTGATTTAAAACATTTTTTTTATTTTGACTCCATAGAGGGGCCAGTAGCAAATCTTTCGGCCCGTCACCGGTAAGCCGGTGTATTACTATATTATCCGGAAGAATTTCCAGACACCGGACAACAATATCCGTATATTCTTCCAGAGACATAACTGGAAAGTTATAACCGGCCAGATCTGTATTTTTTAGTACGTGGAGCAGTTGTAACTTAATACCCTGAATGGGAAAGGCAGCAGCATAAGCTACAGTCTTTAGCATATCGGAAGGACTTTCACCAGGAAGACCCAGTATAACATGGACGATAACCGGAATATGGCATTGGGTAAGCCGGTTTACGGCTTCTTCAAAAACAGGCAGGCTGTATCCTCTGCGGATAAAGGCAGCAGTTTTTTCATGGCAGGTCTGAAGACCAAGCTCGATCCAGACTGGCTTTATCTGATTTAATTCGGATAAAAGGGATAAAATATCATCATCCAGACAGTCCGGCCTTGTGGCAATAGACAAAATTGCTATGTCAGGATGCATAATTGCCTCCGTAAACAGTTTGCGAAGCCTTTCCACTTTACCATAGGTATTGGTGTAAGCCTGAAAATACGCAATGTAACTGGCTTCTGACCCTTTTATTCCGGAATTGCCCTTTTTATTTTTACTCATTTTATTGGAAACAAGGAGCTTTGCCGCTTCGATCTGATCGGTTATGGACATAAGGGGAGAAGGTGTAAAGTCGCCGGAGCCGCCTTCACTGCAGAAAATACAGCCCCTGGTGCCAATGGTACCGTCCCGGTTAGGACAGGTCATACCACCATTTAAGGATAATTTATATATTTTTCTTCCATATTGTTGTTTTAAATAATAGTCCAGGGAATAAAAACGCTTTTCTCCCCAAAACTTTTTCGTCGGCTTTTCATGAATCAAAAAAGTTACTCCTTCCCCAAATTTTAAAAATTCTTCCGAACTGGCATATTATAATTAATTATAAACTAAAGTTATCTTATCACTTGGAAGTTTGTAAATCAAGCAAAAAAGATGGAAGGAAAACAGGGCTTTTTCCCTTATCAAAAGCATAAGTAATCTTTACTATTTAAAAATATTTAAAAAAAGCTTTTTTTTCCTTACATTTAGGTGTATAATAAATAACAAAATTATTTTGGGTGTAATTCATTAGAACTGTCTAGATCACTTCGAAATCCATTCCCATTTGAAACAAAATTAATTTTATACTTGTAAAGGAGCAAGATTACATGGAAACACAGTATAATAAAATGTCCTTAGCGGAGCTTAGAACGTTGGCAAAAAGTAAAGGTATTAAAGGCATCACCGTATTACGAAAACAGGAACTGATTGATGCCCTGATTCAGTATGATTCAACAGAGGAGAAAACTGTGGTGGATTTCCGGTCAGGCAGCATGCAGGAAAGTAAAGGTACGGCGGAAACTGTTGAAGAAAAAGAAATTGTTAAAAAGAATATAGAAGGCAAATCAGAGGCAGAGAAAAAAAACGCTGTCAGTCAGAAATCTGAGCAGAGAAAAAAGACTGTCAGTGTGACACAGTCAGAACATAAAAAGAGTACTCAGTCTGAGACAGACAATAAAAGATCTGGTACGGATCAGTCAGAGACGGAGGGCAGAAAAAATGGGGCCACCCAGTCTGAAACCGACAGTAAAAAGGCCAATATAACACTGCAGGAGACTGATACCAGGAAAAATGGCGGATCTCAGTCAGATGACAGTAAGAAAGCAAATGGAGGTCAGGCTGATAACGATACAAAACGAAATTCGTCAAATCAATCTGATACCGAAACCAGAAAATTTAACGGGAATCAGGTAGAATACGATGCAAAGAGAAACGTACTTATACCTCCCGAAGCGGAATTGTTAGACAGTGGTGAAACCAAAGAAGGAATATTGGAAGTATTGCCTGACGGTTATGGCTTTATTCGCTGTGATAACTACTTACCGGGAGAAAACGATGTATATGTATCACCGGCCCAGATACGAAGATTCGGATTAAAAACAGGAGATATTGTGGTTGGAAACACCAGAATCCGAAGTCAAGGTGAAAAATTCAGCGCACTTTTGTATGTTAAAACGGTCAATGGTTTTCATCCTTCCGAAGCACAAAGACGCAAAAGATTCGAAGAACTCACTCCTATTTTCCCCAATGAAAGAATTCATCTGGAAACACCGGGTGCCAATGTAGCCATGCGTATGGTGGATTTGATTTCCCCCATTGGAAAAGGTCAAAGAGGTATGATTGTGTCCCCTCCTAAGGCCGGTAAAACCACTCTTTTAAAGCAAATTGCCAAGGCCATTACGAAAAACCACCCGGAAATGAATCTAATTATTCTTCTGATTGATGAACGTCCCGAAGAAGTCACAGATATTAAAGAATCCATTGAAGGAAAAAATGTGGAAGTTATTTATTCTACTTTCGATGAGCTTCCGGATAATCATAAGCGGGTATCCGAAATGGTAATTGAAAGGGCAAAACGTCTTGTAGAACATAAAAAGGATGTGGTGGTACTGCTAGACAGTATTACAAGACTTGCCAGAGCTTATAATCTGACAGTACAAGCCAGCGGAAGGACCTTATCCGGCGGTCTTGATCCGGCAGCCCTTTATATGCCAAAGAGATTTTTTGGAGCCGCCAGAAATATGAGAGAAGGCGGAAGCCTTACCATTCTTGCCACTGCCCTGGTTGATACGGGAAGCAGAATGGATGATGTGGTATTTGAAGAATTTAAGGGAACCGGTAACATGGAACTGGTACTTGACCGTAACTTATCCGAAAAAAGAATATTCCCTGCCATTGATTTGCCAAAGTCCAGTACCAGAAGAGACGATTTGCTCCTAACCCAGTCAGAACTGGAAGCTACCTATTTAATGCGAAAAGCATTTAACAGCATGAAATCCGATGACGCAGTGGAAAGAATTATCGATATGTTTCTGAAAACAAAAACCAATGCTGAGTTTATTGAAACCATCAAAAAAACTAAAATTATCTTTTAGGTATTGCAATAAAAAAGAACCTATGCTATAATTAGAAAGCTGTTTATAAGATGATAATAGTTTGACCTTAGTCAACTTTTAAAAATTACGTTAGTTTGTGAAGAGGTGAAATCATGAAAGAGGGAATCCATCCTAATTATTACCAGGCGAAAGTTGTTTGCAACTGTGGTAACGAATTTGTTACAGGTTCAACCAAAAAAGATATTCACGTAGAAGTTTGTTCTAAGTGCCATCCATTTTACACCGGTCAGCAGAAAGCTGCTGCTGCTCGTGGCGCTATTGATAAATTTAACCGCAGATATGGCCTTAGTAAGGAACAATAAAAGACTGTAACATATCAGATGTTAAAAATCAGGTTGAGGTTTCATAATCTCAGCCTATTTTTAAATTATCATATAGTATATTTCAGCTTATTTCTGACAGAGAAAAAATTATAAATATATAATACGGTTGGGGAAATAGTTAGATTTATATTTTCATTTTTGCAGCTTCCTGCTTAAGGGAACGAGAAGGGATGTGGGCAACATGAAACCATCGGGAATCGGCGGACAGGCTGTTATTGAAGGCGTAATGATGAAAAATAAGGATCAGTATGCCGTTGCAGTAAGAAAACCCAATAACGAAATTGTTGTGGAAAAGGATACTTTTGTCAGCGCGGCAGAAAAATATAAGATATTTAAGCTTCCAATTTTTCGCGGAATCCTGGCCTTTGTGGAGTCCATGATAATTGGAACCAAGACCTTGACCTATTCTGCCAGCTTTTTTGAAGATAAGGAAGAAGCAACCAACAGTAAAATTGATAAAGCTATGTCCAAGGTTTTTAAGGATAAAGCCGAAAATGTGATAATGGGCTTAACCGTTATTCTGGCTATTATATTAGCCATCGGAATTTTTATTGTGTTGCCTGCTTTTGCGGCTAATTTACTGGATAATCAAATTAAGTCGGATACTGTTTTAGCCATACTGGAGGGAATTATCCGCATCCTTATATTTATTTTATATATTGTGGCCATTTCCCAGATGAATGATATAAAACGGATGTTTATGTATCATGGCGCAGAACACAAAACCATTAATTGTGTGGAACACGGCCTTGAGCTGACAGTTGAAAACGTAAGAGGACAATCCAGGCAGCATAAAAGATGCGGTACCAGTTTTATGTTTATTGTTATGTTTGTCAGCATTATCTTTTTTATTTTTATTCGGGTAGATACGCCCTGGCTTCGATATTTAATCCGAATTCTTCTGGTGCCAGCAATTGCCGGAGTGTCTTATGAGTTTATCCGTCTGGCCGGAAAAAGCGAATCCAGAATTGTTAACATATTAAGTAAGCCTGGATTATGGCTTCAGGGTTTTACGACCAGAGAGCCGGATGACGATATGATTGAAGTAGCCATTCAATCCGTAGATGCGGTTTTTGACTGGAGAGGATTTTTAGGTTTGACTGATCAAAAGAAGGACACTGAAAAAGAATAGGACAAAAGGAATCTTTCTGATTCTGAAAAAGTGGATCAGGTAATAAAAGCCTCCTAATGCGGCTGAGAAAGAGGAAAAATAAGATAAGGAATGAACCATTCATGATAACATTGGAAGATGCATTATATTGGGGAAAATCATTTCTCAAGGAAAAAGAAATCAAAGACGGAGATCTGGATGCATGGTATTTGTTGTCCTTTTGTTTCGGGTTAAATCGTACCCAATATATATTGCATTCCAATCAAGTCATAACCAGGGAACAGTTTGAAAAATATCAGGAACTGATCGGAACAAGGGCAAAACATGTTCCCTTACAGTATATTACCGGTGAGCAGGAATTTATGGGGCTCACATTTAAGGTGACGGAAGATGTGCTGATTCCCAGACAGGATACAGAAATATTGGTTGAAGAAGCCTTAAAGGTAGCGGAAGGAAAAGATATACTTGATTTGTGCACAGGATCCGGCTGTATTATTATCAGTTTGTCCAAACTGGCCAGAATTAAGAGCGGGACAGGGGTGGATATTTCACCGAAAGCGCTGGCTGTTGCCAGGCAAAATGCAAGAAACCTTAAGGCCGACGTTACCTTTATAGAAAGCGATATGTATTCCCGGGTTACCGGAAAATATGATATAATTATATCAAATCCACCTTATATACCGACTCGTGATATTACCGGTTTAATGGAGGAAGTAAAAGATTACGAGCCTATCCTTGCCCTGGATGGGAAAGAAGACGGTCTGCATTTTTACCGGGTTATCATAAATGGCCTGAACCGTTTTTTAAAGGAAGATGGCTACGTTTTTTTGGAAATTGGGTATAACCAGGCAAATGCAGTATGCGATTTATTAAGGGAGGCAGGTTTTATGGAAGTTAAGATAATTAATGACCTGGCAGGCCTGAACCGAGTGGTAAGCGGACGATTCAAAAAAGAAGAGGTGCCCTTCACTTAGCTGTTTATCATGAGATGATTTCGTTAAGGTAAACAGTATTTTAAAGTTTGAATGGAGGACAAAACATGTTTGATAAATTAGAGGATCTATTAAGACGGTATGAAGAAATCGTCGATGAGTTAAATGATCCAAATGTAGTAAATGATCAGGAAAGATTCCGCAAATTAATGAAGGAACAAAATGATTTGACGGATATTGTGGAAAAATATAAAGAATACAAGGAAACAAAAAACCGTATTGATGAAAGTCTTGCTATTTTAGAAGAAGAAAATGATGAGGAAATGCGGGAACTGGCCAAGGAAGAATTAAATGAATGCAAGCAGATGCTTGCGAAAATCGAAGAACAACTTCGAATTCTTCTTTTGCCCAAAGACCCGAATGATGACAAAAATGTTATTGTGGAAATCCGGGGCGGAGCAGGCGGCGATGAAGCTGCCCTATTTGCCGCAGAGCTGTTTCGTATGTATACGAAGTATGCGGAAAGGCAGCATTGGAAGGTTGAGATGATAAGTGCCAATGAAAATGGCCTTGGCGGATTTAAAGAAGTTGTTTTTATGATCAGCGGAAAAGGCGTATATTCAAAGATGAAATATGAAAGCGGTGTCCATCGCGTACAGCGTGTTCCGATAACCGAATCCGGCGGCCGTATTCACACATCTACCTCTACTGTAGCCATTATGCCGGAAGCGGAAGAAGTTGATGTGGAACTGGATTTAAATGATTGTAAATTTGATGTATTCCGTGCATCCGGTAACGGAGGACAGTGCGTTAATACTACCGACTCAGCGGTACGTCTGACTCATATACCGACAGGAATCGTGGTATCCTGCCAGGATGAAAAATCTCAGTTAAAAAACAAGGAAAAGGCCTTAAAAGTATTGCGTTCCAAGTTATATGAACTAGAACTGCAGAAAGCCCGTAACGCAGAGGCTGAGGCCAGAAGGAGTCAGGTCGGTACCGGAGACCGTTCCGAGAAAATCAGAACCTATAATTTCCCTCAGGGCCGGGTTACGGACCACCGGATAAAGCTTACCCTTCATCAGTTAGACAGCATTCTGGATGGGGATATGGATGAAATGATTAACAGCCTTATCGCTGCGGATCAGGCATTAAAGTTAAGTAAGATGAATGAAAATGCCTGACAGGAATTATTAAGAATCAAAAAAGAAGAATCATGAGAAAATAAAATTCAAATTTGGCTCTATGTCAGGTTTTGGACCACTCAGTAAGAAATATGTCCCAACCTGATATAGAGCTATTTATTTTCAAGGGTTTGCTGATGGGCAGAATAAAATACGGATATGGCTCCCATGGCAGAAAATAAATATCCTTTTATCAGGTCTTGATAAAGCGTGGCACGAATTTCTGAGTTTTGCTTAATGAGATGACGGGTGATTAAAAGAGCATCCAATATACTGATATTTCCCTTTGTTTTCAGATAATCATAAACGCTGCTTCCATAGGTAAAATATGTGGATACATAAACCATGGCGATGGTAATAGCAAGGGTAATTATAATGCCTGTTTTATTTAATTTGCCTCCAAACAACTCATATCCTTTGATTACACAAACAGCCAACAAGATTCCACAAACAGCCGCAATAGAACCAAGTTTATAAACTGCCAGCCACAGGGCTGTGCTGAGCAAAGAACCAAGAAGGGCCCCCAATATACCGGTAAAAATATTGCCTTTCTTATCTTCCACTTTAGCCTTTTTGCTTTCTACCCGTAAAATCCTGTTGTTATAACAATCATCACATTGGCACATCGGATTACCGTTAACAATATATACGGAAGGTTCCGATTGGACTCCGCAGATTTCACAGCAGGTAAAATAGGAATAATTCCGGGCGAAAGAAATGATTCTGTCTAAAATATCGGCCAGGTTGGCAGAATTCTTTTTCCATATTTGGGATATTGCCATTTCAATTTTTAAACTGTAATCATTGTAAGAAGCCTTTTTAATCACATTTTTTTCTTTTAAAAGCAAGCGGATAAATTGGTGTAATTCAAGGTTGTCATAATCTTCTGTCTGATTCAACGGAATGTTAATATAATATGTTCCGTTTGAAGCCATTTCTTTTACAGCCACTTTATAGCCTTTGTAATTTCCCCACATTACTTTTTCCTTAGGATCATAGGCCAGATTATGCTCTTTTGACATTTTAGCCAGTTCCCTTTTCATAAACCCCACATCCGTTTTGTATTATTTGTCATATTTTAGTATAAATGACGAAAAATGTAAAATCAATTACGTGGGTTTAAATAGTAATAATTTACTACTTTATCAAAATTGTTTGGCCGGAAAGCAGCCTTTTTTTCTTGAAAGGGCACAATATATGAGGTACAATAGGGCAAGATAGTTACAGCGATATTAATCGATATTCATTAATATAGGTCAGGGAGCGTTATGATTAGCAGTTTGTCCAATTCACAGATAAAAAATATTATACAACTTCAAAAGAAACCGAAAGCCAGAGCGGAGCAGAAAGCCTTTGTTACAGAAGGAATAAAAATGTTTGAGGAAGCAAAGGCCGGAGGTAACCTTATAAAAGCTTATATTTCAGAAACCTTTTACGAAGAAAAAAGTAAAGAAGATAGCGACTACTTTAGAGGGTTTGCCTATGAAGTGGTATCCGATAAAGTGTTAAAAGAAGCGTCGGAAACCTTAACACCCCAGGGAATTTTAGCCATTGTCCGAAAGCCGGAATATTGTTTAAAAGATATTCTGTCAAACCCGAAAGCTAATTTGTTATTGTTAGAAGATATCAGGGATCCCGGTAATCTCGGAACCATTGTAAGAACGGCGGAAGGTGCCGGAATCACCGGTATAATACTGACAAAAACTTCAGTGGATATGTATAATCCGAAAGTAGTACGTTCCACTATGGGGTCCATTTACCGAATGCCTTTTGTCTATGTTGAGGATTTTAAAGGTACCCTTTGTCAAATAAAGAAAAAAAATATAGCAATCTATGCGGCACATTTAAAAGGGGAAAAAGCATATGATGAAATAGATTATAAAGATAAGTGCGGTATTTTAATCGGGAATGAAGCCAACGGGCTCAGTGATGAAATTGCCGCCTTAGCCGATGTATATATTAAAATTCCTATGTCCGGTTCCGTGGAGTCATTAAACGCAGCCATTGCCGCGGCAATTCTTATGTATGAGGTATACCGTCAGAGAAGAAAGAAATGAAAAACAGAGAAAATGTGGTAATTCAGTAAAAGGTCAGTCTTAAAAGATAAGATGGTAGTCTGTTCTACTTGTATTTATCCTGATTATGGAGTAGAATGATAGTAAATAATAGGAAGGGGGCCACGGATTGGTTTCAATATACTGGTTAATTGCATTAGCCCTGTTTTTAATCATTGAAATAATAACACTGGGCCTTACAACCATTTGGTTTGCCGGCGGAGCTTTGGCTGCATTTTTATTGTCTCTGCTCTGGGATAACCTGATTGCAGAACTGGTTGTCTTTGTGATTGTTTCCCTTGCTCTTTTAATATTTACCAGACCTGTTGCCCAGAAATATATTAATAAGCAGCGAATTAAGACAAATTATGAAAGCCTAATAGGGGAAAAAGGTAAAGTAATAGAGAAAATTGATAATTTCAATAACACCGGCCAGGTGGCAGTAGGCGGACAGGAATGGACAGCCAGAGCTTTTAACAGTCAGGATATAATAGAGCCTGGAGAATGTGTTATAATCAGAGAAATTTCAGGGGTTAAATTAATTGTTGAAAGAGAGGATATAAAATGATAATACTTCTAGTATTTATTATTCTTATTTTAATTATTTTGGCATCCTGCGTCAAAATTGTTCCTCAGGCATACGCCTATGTGGTAGAAAGGCTCGGAGGTTATCAGGCTACCTGGAATGTGGGAGTTCATATAAAAATTCCATTGATTGACAAAATAGCCAAAAAAGTCCCCTTAAAGGAACAGGTTGTGGACTTTGCTCCTCAGCCCGTAATTACGAAAGATAATGTTACCATGAAAATTGATACGGTTGTATTTTATCAGATTACTGACCCGAAATTGTACACATACGGTGTGGAACATCCTCTTATGGCAATCGAAAACTTAACGGCTACCACTTTAAGAAATATTATAGGTGATCTTGAACTGGATGAGACATTGACCTCAAGAGAGATTATTAATACCAAGATGAGAGTGTCCTTAGACGTGGCAACGGACCCCTGGGGCATTAAGGTTAACCGTGTGGAATTAAAAAACATTATTCCTCCTGCCGCTATACAGGATGCCATGGAGAAACAGATGAAGGCAGAACGGGAAAGAAGAGAGGCAATTCTTCGTGCGGAAGGGGAAAAGACTTCGGCCATACTGGTGGCAGAAGGTAAGAAGCAGGCTATGATACTGAATGCTGAAGCGGAAAAAGAAGCCGCAATACTTCGTGCCGAAGCGGAAAAGGAAGCTACCATAAGAGAAGCGGAAGGCCGGGCAGAAGCAATTCTTAGAGTACAGCAGGCAAATGCGGAAGGTATCCGTTATTTAAATGAATCCAATCCAAGTAATTCGGTTTTGCAGTTAAAGAGTCTTGAGGCTTTTGCTAAGGCTGCTGACGGCAAAGCTACAAAAATTATAATTCCTTCTGAAATTCAAAGCATAGCCGGCCTTGTTAAGTCTCTGGCAGAAGTTGGAAAAGAGGATAACAGGGCACAGGAATAAAAGCGTTCCATATCCTTTGTTCTTACAGACAGCATGAATTTTTTGAAAGTTCATGCTGTTATTTTTTTGAACAGAAAATGATTCCTAATTTTTTTGTTCAATAAGAAAGCCTTTCGGGCAGGATGCACAATTTACCATTTTTGTCAAGGATTTTTAAGATAAACTTAAGAATTCCTACCTTGATAAAGGATTAACTATGAGCTATTATTATTAAGAACTAAAATTGGGGAACTGTTATTTGTTTTAAGTAATAAAGGAGAGAGATTAATGCAACGATTGAAAAAAGTTTTACAATCGCCGTATATGATTTTATTGTTTTTTGTTGCAAAACTTTCCATATATTATTATCTCATAAATGTGGACTTGAAAGATTTTATCTTTGTGGCTGTAAGTGTTATCCTTATGGGAGCATTATTTATAGGATTTAGCAGAAGCAGATTAAAACACAAAAGAGGATGGTTTTTACTTGTATACAGCCTTTTAAGTCTGCTGATGTTTGCAGATTCCATGTATTACAATTATTATAACCAGACTGTTTCCATCAAGCAATTATGGCAGGCTGCCAATGTGGCCGCAGTACCCGACAGTTTTGTGGCAACGCTGATTCCTGCCAGTTTTCTGTTATTTCCTGACATACCTTTTGTTTATTATTATTTTAAAAAACATAATCAGGGCGAAGAAAAAAACAGATGGAGCTTTAAGAAGGAAATTAAGTATGTTGCCATCGGCTTGTGTGCTGTTTTTGCCATACTGGTAATAAATCCTTTTAACAACGTTGCCATTGCAAAAGTAAACAGTGTGGAATTTTTTACAAATCATGTCAGCGATGTATATAACGCATTGACGGAAAAGATTGTATCGGCTCAGGTTCCTGCCGAAGAGGTACTGGATGCAGTGGAGGATGTCTCTGGTGAGGAAAACGGCAACGAGCTTCATGGCATTGGAGCGGGAAAAAATTTAATTTTAATCCAGGTAGAGGCACTGCAGAATTTTGTAATTAATCGGGAGTATAACGGACAGGTAATTACCCCGAATCTGAATGCATTTCTGAAAAAGGATACCTTGTATTTTGATCATTACTACAGCAATATTGGAAAAGGCAATACGGCAGATGCGGAATTTTCTACCCTAAACAGCTTATATCCGGTAATTGACCGGGAGTGTTATACTTTGTATGCGGACAATACTTTTGATGGCCTTCCCTGGCTGTTAAGGGACAAAGGTTACACTACCTTTGCCATACATGGCTATAAAGGAGAGTTCTGGAACAGGGAAGAAGCCTATCCGGGCCAGGGTTTTGAAAATTTCTACAGTATGGAAGATTTGGATAACAGTGACATTATCGGACTTGGCATATCGGATAAATCTATGTTTAAGCAGGCAGTGGATATTATCAAATCCCAAAATAAGCCCTTTTTCAGCTTTATTGTAACTTTAACCAGTCATCATCCTTATATCATCGATGAAAGTCATGCCACGCTTAGGTTAAAGGAAGAGGATAAAGATACCAAATTCGGCGCCTATCTTCAGACCATTCACTATATGGATGAGGCTTTCGGACAGTTTATCAGGGACTTAAAGGCCGCAGGAATATATGACAATACCATTATTGCCTTATATGGTGATCATCACGGACTGAATGTGGGAATGGACAACAATGCGGAGATTATGACTAATTTTTTGGGGAAAACATATGATTACGATGAAATGTTAAAGGTTCCTTTGATGATACACATTCCGGGCAGTGGTGTGGCAAAAACCATTTCTACTACAGGAGGACAAGTCGATTTTTTGCCTACCATAGCCAATATAATGGATATTGATATAGACCAGCCTTATGTATTAGGTCAGGACCTGGTTAATGCCAAAGATGGCTTTGTGGCCTTTACAGCTTACCTGTTTGAAGGGTCTTTTGTTCATAACAATGTAATGTTTGAAATATCCAGGGAAGGCGTTTTTGAAGGAAGCCGGGCATGGGATATTAATACGGGCACTTCGTTGGATGCTTCCCTTTATGAGGAAGATTATAAACGGGCCATAACATTAAAACAGACTTCGAAAGAAATATTGGACCAAAATTTAATTGCCGATTATGTTCATCGGGAGAACACTGACAAAGAGGATGGCAATTAAAGAAACATAAGGACCGGGACAGTACAGATTTTGACCTGCAAGTGGAAAATCTTTGTCCCGGTTTTCTTTCCATTTGACACCTCCAAAGTAGGACAGAAAGAAATAAAACTACTTTGGAGGTACTTTTATATATCCGCAGCAAAGACCATGAGAAAGACCAGCCAAAGGGTCAAAGGAAATCAGGAGGAATTTATGTTTGATTTATCAAAAGAATACGGAATTGTACTGGAAGGAGGAGGAGCAAAAGGGGCTTATCAAATAGGCGTCTGGAAGGCCTTTATAGAATGTGGCCTAAAAATCAGGGGAGTTGCCGGTGTATCGGTGGGGGCATTAAACGGAGCCTTAATTTGTATGGGAAATTACGAGAAAGCTGAGAATATTTGGAGTAACCTCACATATTCGTCCGTAATGAACGTAAGTGACGAGCAGATGGACAGGCTTATAAAAAGAAAGGGAAATTTAATCAAATTAACAAAGGATACGACAAAAATATTGTCCGAGGGCGGTATTGATGTCAGTCCCTTAAAAAAGCTTATCGATGATTTGGTAGATGAAGAAAAGATACGTAATTCCAATATTGAATTTGTATTTGGCACATTTCTTATGTCAAAATTAAAGGAAGTTGAAATAACGGCCAAAGAAGCAGAAAAAAACAGCCTGAAAAAATTTCTGTTAGCAAGCGCTTCCCTGCCGGCTTTTCAGAATGAAAAACTGCATGGCCTGAAATACCTGGACGGAGGCGTGATTAATAATGTGCCGGTTGATATGTTAATAAACCGAGGTTACAAAGACATTATAATTATACGTATTTACGGCATAGGCTTAGAGAAGCCGGTAAAAATACCCAAAGATGTAAACATTATTGAAATTGCGCCCCGTATAGATTTGGGAGGAATTCTGGAATTTAACCCGGATAAAATCAAAAGGAATATTAAAGTGGGATATTATGATGGCCTAAGATGCCTCCGTTCCTTAAGGGGAAGAATTTATTATATTGATGCCAAACTGACGGAAGAAGAATGCATTGAAAAAATAATTCACAGCAATGAGGCTGTTAAAATGGCCCTTTTGGAGTATTATAAACAGGATTATACCAACAGTACGCTCTATAACAGAAAGTTTCTGGAAGTAATATGCCCCGCCCTTTCTGCCACTTTAAAACTGGGAAAAGACTGGACTTATAAAGAACTTTATATTGCTTTGCTGGAACTTGGCGCTAAAACATTAAGAATACCAAAATATCGCATTTATACGGAAAATGAGCTGGCGGACCAGATGAAGGAAAAGTACCAGCTTATGCTAATGAAAGGCAGTAAGTTTTCGCTTTTTCATTCCCTGATTATAAAACTTTTAATTTTATAATTTTTAAAATATAGTCTGAATTGATAAAATATTATTTATAGTTATGGCGATTCTTCTCTTGACAAATGAATAAAAATAAAGTAGATTGAATAAATAAACAATAAATATTATTTTACCGGGGAGGTTTTGCCATGAATTTAAAAGGACGCAGTTTTTTAACACTGAAAGATTATACACCAGAAGAGATTGAATATTTAATTGATTTGGCTGCCGATTTGAAAGCAAAGAAAAAGCAGGGAATTACGGGTAATCGTTTGAAAGGAAAAAACATTGCATTAATATTTGAAAAACCTTCCACAAGGACCAGGTGTGCTTTTACGGTAGGTTGTATCGATGAAGGAGGACATCCCGAGTATCTTGGTAAAGATGATATTCAGCTGGGACATAAAGAAAGTGTGGAAGATACTGCAAGGGTACTGGGCAGAATGTTTGACGGTATTGAGTTTCGCGGGTTTAAGCAGGAAACAGTTGAAAAACTTGCAAAATACAGCGGAGTTCCAGTTTGGAACGGACTGACAGATACGGATCATCCTACCCAGATATTGGCTGATTTTTTAACACTGAAAGAACAGTTTGGCTATCTTAAAGGACTTCACCTGGTATACACCGGTGACGGGAGAAATAATATGGCCAACAGCCTTATGATTGGGGCTTCAAAAATGGGACTTCATTTTACCATATTGGCACCCAAGTCCCTATGGCCGGATGAAGAGTTGGTGGCCCTTTGTCAAAATTATGCCAAAGATTCTCAAGGGACCATTACCATAACAGAAGACTTTAGTGCGGTCAAGGGAGCCGATGCCATATATACCGACGTATGGTGTTCCATGGGGGAAGAAAATCTGGCGGCAGAACGGATTGCCTTACTAAAGCCGTATCAGGTTAACCAGGAATTTATGAACCTGACAGGTAAGGATACGACTGTTTTATTGCACTGCCTGCCTGCGGTAAAAGGAAATGAAGTGACGGAAGATGTGTTTGAAAAGTATGCCGATGTCATTTTTGATGAGGCGGAAAACCGCATGCATACCATAAAAGCCGTAATGGTTGCCACACTGGGAGACTAAGCCGTTATAAACTGTGAAAACTATGGCCCTTTCGTTTATAATTCAGATAAAAAGAAATTAAATAAAATATTAAGTATAATATATTCATTGGCTGTTACAGATAAGCTTGACTTATGTGACAGCCATTTTTTATTATTATAAATAGGAAAAAAGAAAGTTTATGTTCTTAGGATTTTACTTGTAAGTAAGTAGTGTTATAATAAGTTTTGTGAAAGGACAAATAAATGGAATATAAGCCAGTAGATCCTGTATTCACAGAAAATAATATAAATACAGAGTGTTTTGGGAAAAGAGTTGCTATGTATAACGGGTAAAGTAAATATTTCGCAAAACGGATAATTGTGACTTGAATTCTTTATCCTTTCCATATATGATAAAATTGTATATTGTAGTTTTCTGTTGAAATCCATGGCAGAATACCATACGATTCAATAAAGGGGATATGGGGAATAAAGGTAAATTTTTTTAGGAGGAAATATTATGTATTCAGATAGAGTGGTTTTATGTGCCAGCAGTGCATATGAACATAAATATTATTTCAACGAAGATTTTAATGCTCTTCCGGAAAAGGTGAAGGAAGAACTTAAAATAATGTGTGTCTTATATACGGAAGACGTAGGTGGTATTTTGACTTTGGAGTTTGATGATAAGGGGAACCTTTTGTTTAATGTAACCAGTAAAGAAGGAGACCTTTTATTTGATGAAATCGGCAGCGACTTAAAAATAAAGGATATCCGCCGAAAAAAGGCTGAACTGCTGGAATCTTTGGAGCTTTTTTACCGCGTGTTTTTTCTGGGTGAGGATCTGAATACGAAATAAGTACAATAAGGGTCAATTCTCTGTAAAAATAAAGATTAGGAAGGATCTGTTATTATGCTGCTTGCAATAGATGTTGGTAATACCAATATAACAATGGGAGTATTTAAAGGAGACCAGCTCATTACCAATTTTCGCATGACTACCAAAATGCCCAGGACCTCCGATGAATACGGTATTACCATTTGTAGTTTATTAAATAACCGGAATGTGAAAGTCGGAGACATTGAAGCAGTTATTATAGCAAGTGTTGTTCCCGGTATTATGCATTCTTTTAAAAACAGTATTATGAAGTATCTGAATATTAAGCCGCTAGAAGTCGGTGCCGGTACCAAAACCGGTATAAAGATGGTGACTGCCAATCCGAAAGAAATTGGTGCGGACCGGGTGGTTGATGCCGCCGCCGCTTATGATATTTATGGCGGTCCCGTAATTGTGATTGATTTTGGTACGGCTACCACTTATGATTTGATTTCGGAAGACGGATCTTTTCTGGCAGGCATTACAAGTCCGGGTATCCGGATTTCTGCCGATGCTTTGTGGAAGGAAACTGCAAAACTGCCTGAAATTGAAATAAAGAAGCCCGCATCCATTTTGGCGAAAGATACCATATCCAGTATGCAGGCAGGGCTGGTATACGGCTTCATTGGGCAGACCGAGTATATTGTAAATAAGATGAAAGAGGAATCCGGCTATTCGAATATTAAGGTAATAGCAACCGGAGGACTGGGAAAAATTATTGCAGACTCAACTGATGTCATACAGGTATATGATCCCACTTTAACTTTAAAGGGATTGAGAATTGTTTACAACAAATGGAAAGGTAAATAGACATAAAAGGAGCACTTAAATGGGTTTTAAAATAGGAAATATTGAGATACAAGGTAATCTGGTACTTGGTCCCATGGCAGGTGTAACAGACCTGCCATTTCGTCTTCTGTGCAAAGAACAGGGAGCGGATTTAATTTATACGGAAATGGTCAGTGCAAAAGGAATTCACTATAATAATAAAAATACGCAAGATCTTCTTGTGGTGGAAGAGAAAGAACGTCCGGTAGCTCTGCAGCTGTTTGGCTCCGACCCTTATATTATGAGTGAAACCGCAAAACGGATTGAACATCGTAATTTTGATATTCTGGATATTAATATGGGGTGTCCTGTGCCTAAAGTGGTAAATAATAACGAAGGTTCCGCATTAATGAAGGACCCTAAGTTGGTAGGACAAATTGTGGGTAAAATCAGCTCCGCCATAAAAAAGCCTGTAACGGTAAAGATACGCAAGGGATTTACCGAATCCACCGTCAACGCGGTGGAAATAGCAAAAATTGCGGAAGCAAACGGGGCGGCGGCAATTGCGGTGCATGGAAGGACCAGGGAACAATATTACAGCGGAAATGCGGACTGGAATATAATACGGGCCGTAAAAGAAGCTGTTAAGATACCGGTTATCGGTAACGGTGATATCTTTACCCCGGAGGATGCTGCTCGTATGTTAAAGGAAACCGGAGTAGACGCAGTTATGATAGCAAGAGGGGCCAGGGGAAACCCCTGGATATTCCGGCAGATAAAAGATTATCTGGAAAAGGGAAAAAAGACAGCGAAACCCTCGGCCCAGGAAGTAGTGGAAATGATACTTCGACATGCCAGATTATCCATTGAATTTAAAGGGGAATATATCGGTATCAGGGAAATGAGAAAACATGTGGCCTGGTATACAACAGGTTATCCTATGGCAGCCAGGTTAAGACAGCGGGTAAACGAAGTAGAAAGTTACAATGAGCTTAAGCATCTTCTGGAAGATTATTTGTATTCTTTGACGAAAGAAGTACTTTAAAAGTATTTCCAATTTAGTTTCATTGACTAATTATAGTAATCAGATATAATATAAATGAACAAAGGTTAACAAAAATTTGTTAAGGAGGGTGGGCTATGAGAAATACATATAAAGTTGTTGATTCCAAGCTTACTGAAAAAGGGAAAATTGGCGAAGCCAAAGTTTGCGTACGTTGTAAAAGAATGTTCACTTATTTGGGATATGGGCATTTTTACTGCCCGGCGTGCAAAATAGCTGACGATGAAGATTTTAAGAAAGTAAGGGATTATATTTTTGACCACGGTACGGCTTCCGCCGTGGAAGTTTCAGAAAACACAGGAGTCCGCCTGGAAAATATTCATCAGTATTTAAGGGAAGGAAGACTGGAAATTCCGGAGAATTCCCCTATATTTATAAAATGTGAAATGTGTTCTACGGATATCAGATCCGGAAGGCTTTGTCCGGACTGTGCATCCAAGTTAAACAGTGCCATGAGAAAACAATTGAATTTTGATGATGAACAAATTGGCCCGGTACCTAAAAAATTACAAGGTAAAATGCGTTTTATAACAAATGAAAATAAACAATGGATGTAATAAAAATCTTCTTAAGTTCAACAATATTAACAAAAAATGAATATTTTCTTGAAAACAGTTGATTTTTATAAATTTTAAGAGTAAGATATACCCACAGCAAAGACAAATGTACGCGCTACAAAGACAAAAAGGAAAAAATGTAGCGGATTTTTTTGGGCTGCGTATATTATAAATAATCATTCGGGAGGTTAGTATGAGAAAAATTAAAGTTGGTATATTAGGTGGTACAGGAATGGTCGGTCAGCGGTTTATTGCATTGCTTGAGAATCATCCCTGGTTTGAGGTGACAGCCATTGCTGCCAGCCCTAGGAGTGCCGGAAAGACTTACGAAGAAGCTGTGGGAGACAGATGGAAAATGACTTCTCCTATGCCGGAAGCAGTAAAAAAGATGGTTGTTAAGAATGTTAATGAAGTGGATGAAGTAAGTAAAGAAGTAGACTTTGTATTCAGTGCCGTAGATATGACAAAAGATGAAATTAAGGCGATTGAAGAAGCTTATGCAAAAGCGGAAACACCTGTTGTATCCAACAACAGTGCTCATAGATGGACGCCCGATGTCCCAATGGTAATACCGGAATTAAATCCGGAGCACTTAGAAGCTATTTCCTGGCAGAAAAAGCGTCTGGGAACCAAGAGAGGATTTATTGTTGTAAAGCCTAACTGTTCCATACAAAGCTATACGCCGGCTCTTTATGCTTTAAAGGATTTTGGCCCTAAGATTGTGGTAGCTACGACTTACCAGGCTATTTCAGGCGCCGGTAAGACTTTTAAAGACTGGCCGGAAATGATAGACAATGTTATTCCCTTTATAAGTGGAGAGGAAGAAAAAAGCGAACAGGAACCTTTAAAAATTTTTGGTAAAGTCGAGAACGGGCAAATTGTAAAGGCAAGTGCCCCCCTTATTACAACCCAGTGTATTCGGATACCGGTATCGGATGGCCATACTGCGGCTGTATTTGTAAGCTTTGAGAAAAAACCTTCCAAAGAGGAAATTTTAAAGGCGTGGAAAGAATTTAAAGGATTGCCTCAGGAATTAAATCTTCCCAGCGCGCCAAAGCAATTTATTCATTACTTTGAAGAGGATAACCGCCCTCAGACAAAACTTGACCGGGATAATGAAAACGGAATGAGCATTTCCATCGGAAGACTCCGTGAGGATACGGTTTATGATTATAAATTCGTTGGATTGTCCCACAATACCCTGCGAGGCGCAGCCGGCGGAGGTGTGCTTATTGCGGAATTGTTGAAAGCCCAGGGCTATATAACAGCGAAATAATCCAGGTATAACATTTATAATATTACAAACAGACAATATTCCATATAATAGACCCAAAAAACCCCGTTAAGTAAGTATAAAAGATTACTTTACGGGGTTTTTAAAAGATTGGTTTTCATTTGACCGGTACGAAAGGATTTCTTTAAAGTACGGATTACTTCATATCTAACAGGTATCTGATTAATTCCACACCATTTTGTTTGTACTTTGAATTAACTACGATACCAAGTATGGGTCTGTCCGTCATTTCCCCCTGTTCACTGTAAATTTTCGATTTGTCCATATAGATACCGTAAGCGCCGGAGTCAGAATCTTCATTGGTAGTGGAATAGTATATGGAGTCGGTAAGATCAGTTAATAAATCCGTTGGCAGTTCATCTGAAAGCTTACTGAAATACCCGTTTTTGGCGTAATTTGCAAAAACAGATTCCGGAGCAATTAACACATCGACCTGACCGGCATAAAGAAAGGCAGTTAATTTCTCTTGGGAAGACATGGTATATTCTGACGCGGTGCTATCGTTTCCAAAATAAAAGGAAGTATCGAATACAATATTCTGTTTTTCCGAATCAATACCAAGTTTATTGCCAAAATCATTTTCCAAATCAGACACGGTTTCCGTATCCAGACCGGAATTAATCATGGCGGCATATAATACAGTTTCCGGTTTTGGTGATACGACACTGTATATAAAATAAACGACTAAAGCTATGACGACAATGGAAACGATAACTTTTGTACGGTAATAATTATTAAAATAAGCTACCTTTTCTTTAAAGGTCATTTCGCTTAATTTTTCTTTTTCTGTCTGTTCTTTTCGGGGTTTATATATTTCGGCGTTATCGTCAAGAACAGTATTTTCCAACTTGCTTTTATCGATCACAAGGAATCCCTCTTTTCATAATTTATTTCCCTGATAGCATAGAACTAGTTTATCATAATCCAAAATCAAAAAAAAGAAATTAATTCTTAAATATTCATAAAAAAAGCCGTGGCGTAAAATTCTTACTTTATCAGTTATATCCCGGACTGAAAATGAGAATTTTACGCCACTTTTCATTTTGGTTGATCTTTGCAGTTTTTTAATTAGGAGGGAAGGACAGAAAGCAAAGCATTTAATAAACTGCTTAAATCCAGGCCTGTGATTTCTTCCACATGGGAAATGAGGCCTTCAAAATCTGCTGTTTGCATATAGGAATAAATATCTTCTCCTCCGTCAATGATTTGACCATCTGAGGGTGGAAGTTCAAAATTGGTATATGTGCCCTTTGTTCTACTGATTTCAACGGAGGCCGCATCTATTCCTCCATATAAAAACTGCAGTTTTGCATTTGTCTGATTTTCTTCATATTTACAGTCAAGGACAAGGCTAGCGCCCATTAGCAGGTCGGAAGTAACTGTGAACTTACCGTTTATCTGGCCATTTTTTGTTATATTTACGTCCTCTAAACCTATCTTTATGGAAGAAGTGGAATAATCATTATAAGTATCATCGAAACGTAAAATTTCTAAAACAGAATTACCGGTAAAGCCTTTTAATGAGACTGAGCCGTCCGTATCCAATTCCAAAGTATTCCGGCCATCTTGTTTTTCCCAGATTTTAATCCCATGTTTTTTTCCTTTTTTCAGATGAAAGTAACCGAAACCGGAAGCCTGGTCATCGAAAGATAAGCTTTCCTGGTTGGTAAATTCGCGACCGATAATTTCTCCTGTTTTATCTACGTAAACACGCATATATATAAAATCAGAATTATCGAAACCTAAATTGCCGTTATTTAATTTTGCAAATGCGTTGTCAATGAAGGAAGCGTATTCGTCATCCGTCGCACATAATCCCAAAGAAATAAAGAGGCTTTTTAACGCTTCGTCATTCCTGGCAGTATTCAGTATTTCCTTCACTGTGTTAACGAAATCATCCTGCTCAAACTTAGCGGTCAGCATATTATAACTGCCGGATATGTCAGATGTGGAAAGTTTTACATCTTTATCAAGGACCATATTATTGACATTAGCCACGAAAATATCCCCATATTTTTTCAGCAAAGCGTTAAGGGCCTCCGATGAGGGTGCCTTGTTTGTGAGAAAATTATTTATTTCTTTTGCAAAGTTACCGTAATTGCCGTCTGCATCAGACATAATATCATTCAGGGAATAATGTATGTAGGAAGTACTTAGTTCAGGTACTTTAGCATATAAATCCTCGGTTTCTGAATTTATTAAAATATCCAGGTTAAAAAGGGATTGCTCATTATAGAACAAACCGACAGACGCTTTCCCTGCATTTTTTTTCGACAAAGTTGAGATTTTAGCTTCTACAGACTGAAAATCATTTAATCCAATTAGGCTGGCAAACTGGGAATTAACTGTTAACTTGACATTGGTATTTAACGCCAAACCAGATTCTGACCGTTTCTTATAAGAATCAATATACTGACTGTAGATATCCGTAAAAGAATCGATTGTTTTATTCAAAGATTTTTTTTCAATATCAGTATAGTATTTGAAAGGACTTTTTGTCATTAATGCAATAGTATTGGCAATGGTTTTCCAATTAGCCAAAGCGTAGACGGAACCGGATAAAAGAACCAAAATTGCGGCTGCCAGTGCAATAATGGACCAAATGGGCATTTTATGAGATTTTTGACCTTGCTCAGTTGTAAAGCTGGTTTCCTCCGGTGCCTCCTTAGAAAATCCGCCGGTTATCAGGGGCTCGTTTTCCTGCTTTTCAAAATCCTGATTTTTGGAATCTTTAAATTCTGTTACATCTTTATTATCTGACTCAAACGAAGTATTATTTAACTCATTTTCGTCGTTTTGCTTATTGTTCATAACTCCCACATCCTCTCATTTTAATATGAATCATTTTCCTTTCTTAGAAAACATGCTGTAAGTCATAAAAACAGAGGCGATAAACTGTAGACAAGAATATAACTCATTATACAAAAATCCTATCAGAAGGACATAGTAAAGTCAATTGGAATTTTTTAGGCGAAATAAAAAGACCATAATATACAGTAAATTTTCGAAAGTTTCGAAAAACCTGTAATTCTTACAAGTAATAGTGTAAATTTTTGTTTATAATACTAGTTGAAATAAAGCTGAACATATAATATAATAATGCCGTAGAACAGACTTTTACATGGCATTGCAGTGATTTATAAGATTTGCGATTGCAGAAATTGATAAAATCAAAAAATAAATATTTTTAAATCTACGAAAATTTTAGTAAATTAAAGATAGAGCCAGGCCCACTGACTATATCTGTAGAAAAGGAGAATATGTATGAAATACGGTTATTTTGATGATGCCAAAAAGGAATATGTGATTACAACCCCCCAAACCCCTTATCCCTGGATTAATTATTTAGGTTCCCAGGAGTTTTTTTCATTAATATCCAACACAGGCGGAGGTTATTGCTTTTATAAGGATGCGAAATTAAGAAGAATAACCCGGTTCCGCTATAACAATGTGCCTTTGGATTTGGGCGGAGGACGTTATTATTATCTGTATGACAACGGCGAATACTGGTCACCGGGATATTCTCCGGCCAAAAAGGAATTGGACAGCTATGAATGCCGTCATGGTATGGGATATACCAAAATAAAAGGCAAAAGAAAAGACATTGAAGTAGAAGTTACCTTCTTCGTACCCCTTAATTACAACGGAGAAGTTCATAAAGTAGTAGTTAAAAATACGGGGAATGCAAAAAAGGAAGTAAAATTATTTTCCTTTATAGAATGGTGCCTGTGGAATGCCTGGGATGACCAGACTAATTTCCAGAGAAATTTAAACACCGGTGAGGTAGAAATCAAAGGGTCTGTTATTTACCATAAAACCGAATATAAAGAAAGAAGAAATCACTATGCATTTTCTCTGTAAATGCGCCGATTGACGGTTTTGACTCTGACAGGGAAAGTTTTCTTGGTACTTATAACGGATTTGAAAATCCTCAGGTTGTTGCGGCAGGAAAGTCCAATAATTCCGTTGCTGACGGCTGGTCACCAATTGCTTCCCATTGCTTAAATTTAAACCTTATGCCGGGTGAATCCAAAGAACTGGTATTTATCATAGGTTATGTGGAAAACAGCCTGGAAGAAAAATGGGAATCCAAGGGTATTATAAATAAGAAAAAAGCAGAAGAAATGATAGCAAAATTTGCTGACAGCAAGGCAGTTGATAAAGCACTTGAAGAACTGGCAGCTTATTGGGATAATTTACTGTCCAAATATACCATCAGTTCCAAAGATGAAAAACTCAACAGAATGGTAAATATCTGGAACCAGTATCAGTGTATGGTTACCTTTAATTTGTCCAGAAGTGCTTCCTATTTTGAATCCGGTATCGGAAGAGGTATGGGCTTTCGTGATTCCAACCAGGATCTTTTGGGATTTGTTCATCAGGTTCCGGACCGTGCGCGAGAGAGAATTATTGATTTGGCCTCTACTCAGCTGGAAGATGGCGGCGCATATCATCAGTATCAGCCTTTGACAAAGCGAGGCAATGATGAAATCGGCGGCAATTTTAACGATGATCCCCTTTGGCTTATTCTTGCCGTCGTTGCATATATTAAGGAAACGGGAGATTACAGCATATTAGATGTTATGACTCCTTTTGACAATGATGAGAGTAAGGCTACGCCTTTATCCGACCATCTTAAGAGGTCCTTTGATCACGTTATTTTGAATTTAGGCCCTCATGGTTTGCCATTAATCGGAAGGGCAGACTGGAATGACTGTCTGAACTTAAACTGCTTTTCTATGGAGCCGGGAGAATCTTTCCAGACAACCACAAGCAAAGATGGCAAGGTAGCCGAATCCGTAATGATTGCAGGCATGTTTGTTTACATCGGCAAAGAGTATGCAAAATTAATGGATAAAATAGGCAACAAAGAGGAAGCAAATAGAGCTAATCGTGAAGTAGATAAAATGAAAGATGTTATTATGAAATATGGCTACGACGGTGAATGGTTCTTAAGAGCTTATGATGACTTTGGAAGAAAAGTCGGCAGCAAAGAATGCGAAGAAGGAAAAATATTTATTGAACCTCAGGGCTTCTGTGTCATGGGCGGATGTGGTATTGAGGATGGCAAGGCAATAAAGGCTCTTGATGCTGTGGAAGAAAGACTTGGTACCAAGTACGGTTTGGTTTTAAACAACCCGGCTTATACCAGATATTATGTGGAATATGGCGAAATCTCTACATATCCTGCCGGATATAAGGAAAATGCGGGTATTTTCTGCCATAACAACGCATGGATTATGTGTGCGGAAGCAGTGGTAGGAAGAGGAGACAAAGCCTTTGACTATTACACCAGAATTGCTCCTGCCTATACAGAAAGCTACAGTGACATTCATCGTATGGAACCTTATGTATATTCCCAGATGATAGCCGGAAAAGATGCAAAGCGTTTTGGTGAAGCAAAGAATTCCTGGCTTACCGGTACCGCTTCCTGGAACTTTGTTGCTATCAGCCAGTTTATTTTAGGTATTAAACCGGATTATGACGGCCTTATGGTGGATCCATGCATACCTACTTCCTGGGATGGTTATGAAGTTACAAGACATTTCCGTGGTGATGTATTTAAGATTACGATTAAAAATCCAAACCATGTATCAAAAGGTGTTGCTAAGATGAACGTTGACGGAAAAGAATTGTCCGGCAATATTATTCCTGTCTTTGGCGATGGCAAGGAACATAAGGTAGAAGTTATCATGGGTTAGTTAAGTTTTTGTTTTACTTGCTTTTTTTGTGGGAATGAGATATTATACAATTACAATTGAATAAAGCAGGAAATTATTCGGCGATTCCATATGTAACAGGTTCTAACGCACTTAACCTGTGCTAAGGCGGAAAGAATACGGTGAAAATCGTCGAATGATTTCATTCCCACATAACAGTCTTGACCCATAGATTTGTGGCAGGAACGAAAAAAGGTTATATTCAGAAAAAAGTCAAGTTGTATTGCAGCTTCTTATATACGTGAATATGCTGTAGTGATCTGCGCCGCATAGAAACCGGGGTAACCGGTGGGTTATGCCGGCGCTTTTTTTCTTCTTTTATAGGAAAAAACGTCCCGGAATGAAAAACTCATCCGGCAGTCAGCAGCTTAGCTCACTTTGACAAAAGACCTTGAAATAATTTGGCCCTTGTATGAAAAGCTAATGAAAGGGCATACTTATGCTGAATTTGGGTATAGATTTTTGGGAAATTATTCAATCCTGATTTAATTTACTGATATACTGTTTAACTAATCAGAAGGAGGAAAACTATGAATACCGTTAAAAATAAAAGTACTTTAAGATTGGTACAGCTGGCTCTTTTTATCGCAATTATTATATTAATGTCCTTTACGCCACTGGGATATATTAAGACTTTCGGCCTTGAGATAACTTTACTGGTAGTTCCGGTTTCGGTAGGAGCTATCCTTTTTGGACCTGCAGGCGGTGCAATCCTAGGCGGAGTATTTGGAGTTACCAGTTTTATACAGTGCTTTGGCATGAGTGCAGGTGGAACTGTATTACTTAACATTAATCCTGTTGGCACTTTTATTGTAACCATTGTACCGCGTGTACTTATGGGGTGGCTGACCGGTCTGGTTTTTCAGGTATTGCATAAATGGAACGTCACAAGAGGAATCTCTTATGCGGTTACTTGTCTGGTGGGCCCTATATTTAATACCCTGTTGTTTATGACAGCTATGATGCTGTTTTTTTATAATACGGATTATATTCAGGAAATTGCCCGGGGACTAGGCACCAATAATGTTTTTTCATTTGTAATCGCTTTTGTAGGCATTAACGGTCTGATTGAAACAGGAGTGTGCTTTGTTTTGGGAACCGCCATAGCAAAGGCGGTTGATTTATTCACCAAAAGGTCGGGAATCCAAAACAGGTAGTTCCACGGAGTCATTATTGGCAAAACACAATTTTTGACAAAGTTTAAAAAATGCAGTTTCAAAACGTTCGTCATCTTCTTTGGAACGTTTTTTCATAGAGCCGGTGCGCATGCCGGCTCTTCTTTGCTTTTTGGAAAGATGCCGTTCAAACATAAGCAAATCAATGTTTTCTTCCGTATAGTATTTGCCATTTTGATTTATGGCATAGGCACGTTTCCCTAATGCCATGGAAGCAACTCCGTAGTCCTGGGTAACCACAATGTCACCGGGTTCGGTCCGGTTAATCAGGGCAATGTCTACGGCATCCGGCGCTTTGCTTACCTGAATGATTTTACTGTAATCTGATTCCAGAATGTGGCTGGTATCAATTACCATTATTACCGGAATATAAAATTTCTTAGCTATTTTTTCGATGATATGTTTTACCGGACAAGCATCTGCATCCACTAATATTTTCATATCTGCTCCCATCTTCGCAACGCGACTGAATAGTATCGTTTTTTTCCTGGTTTCATATAATAACTCATAAATTTAATAATCATAAATTCAAATTTTAAATATATTTTTTATATATTTTTACCGGTAAGCTTATAAAAGAAAATGCTTCTGATTACATACTTTATTCATTATACAGGATCTGTTTGTTTATTATGCCAATTTTAATAAAAATTTGAGAAATTAATTTAATTCAAATCAACGATAATGGGTTCATGTCCTGTATAGGGAAGAAATTTGTTAAGCAAATCTTTGGTGGAAATCTTTAAGCTGCTGGTATTTATACAGGGGTGACAACCTATGAACTCCTGATTCAAAACCTGACGGTCGATAAGCAGCTGGACTTTGTTATTTTTGTCGTTCATCAGTCCCAGTACGCTGACAGAGCCCGGAGTGGTATCCAGAAATTCTTCCATATATTGACCGGGTGCAAAAGAAAGCCTGGAAATATTAAGCTGTTTGCTCAATTCAGCAGTCCGAAACTTTTTATAGCCCGGCATTAAAAGCAGATAAAAGTTAGTTTTTTGCGCATTGCACAGAAAGAGGTTTTTGCTGATTTCAATTTCCAGAATTTTTTCTACTTTAAGGCAGGATTCAATGGTGGCCGTACTTTCGTGATCCAGTCGGAAAAAGGGAATATTTAATTTTTCCAACAGGTCATAAACACGCATTTCCTTGTCCAGTCTCCCGTCAGGATCCGGCCTTTTGGTATAAATATTAGGATCTATAAAAAGCTTACTCATAAAAACTCCTTAAACGAATTTTCTCAAAATGGTAATATCCTTTTCCTAACAGTATATTGCAAGCAGGCAAGGATTTCAAGAAAAATCCAATTCCTAATCCTAACCTTTCATGCTAAGGAAAGGTAAATTAATTAACCGGATTGGTTGATTGGATATTGAAAAAAGCAAAAAAATGATAGATAATATTTAGCAAGTGAAATTTTTAAGCCGGTTGTTTAAAAAACGGAATACCGGTTTAATTATGAAGCAAAAGATAATTACTAGTTTTGGGGGCAAAAGATGATTAATATACTAAAGAGAAGCAAGTTATTCTTTATTTTTGTCGTGTCTATTTTATTTTTCTTTTATACCGGTGTATCAGTAAGGGCCGCCGGTTTGGATACAAAAGCACAAGATTATGTTTCAGAATCAAGTCCAGTTCAGGAAAGTGACGCAGCAACTTCTGATATGACGAATCCCATTTTGACCAATCCGGATATTACGCTGAAAACAGGCGCAGTTACCAAACTTGTAATACAAAATTTAATGCCGGATGCAATGGTATCTTATGAAATATCCGATCCGGAAGTATCCGAAATTGACGATGAAGGCAATATAAAAGCATTAAAAGAAGGAACGGCCCGGATTACAATAACAGTAATGCAGAATAATCAAATATATGAATTAAGGGCATCTCTTACGGTATATAATACAAAAATACAGTTTACTAAGGACAGCATTTCCTTAAAAATTGGCGAAACATATCAATTGGAGTGGGAACTTTTACCTGCCGGTGAAAAACACACGGTTTCTTTTGCGTCAGATAACGAAGATGTGGCTGCGGTGGATTCAAATGGCGTTATTACCGCTAAAAAAGCCGGCAATGCAATTATTACGGCTGCTCTTTCTAACGGGGAAAGTGCAAGCATAAAGGTAACAGTAAGTTCCCGGTTAAAGTCTGTCCAGGTACTTTATCTGTCAGAAAAAACCATAACATTAGGGAAAGGACAAAGCAGAAAATTGTATTATATGCTGAATCCTTCCGAAGCCTTGGATACTCCCATGATCTGGACATCAAACAATGAAAAAATAGCCACAGTCGATCAGAATGGAAAAGTAACCGCAAAAAATACGGGAACGGCAGTTATTATCTTAAGTGCCAATGATGGAAGCGGAATTAAAACTGCAATCACAGTAAAGGTAAAAAAAAGAGGCAAAAAGAACACCATTTCTGAATCCGGTCTTACCATCGTTGACACGTCCAAATCAAAATATACTTATTCGGAAATGAAAACAGATTTGGAATTATTGAGAAAAAAATACGGAGATTGTCTTACTGTCAAAGTAGCAGGTAAGTCCTATGACAACCGGAATATATATGAAGTAATATTGGGAAATCCCAAAGCCAGGAAAAAGATATTTGTTCAGTCATCCATACATGGCAGGGAGTATATGACTGCTTTATTAACTATGAAACAAATCGAATTATATTGCAAAAATTATTATACCGGCATGTATAATCAAAAGTATTACAGCGAATTATTTGATGAAGTGGCATTTCATATTGTACCTATGGCTAATCCGGACGGTGTAACCATCAGTCAGAAAGGGGCCAAAGGGATACGAAACAAAGAACTTCGGAAAAAACTTGAGAAAATGTGTAAAAAGTACGGATATGGAAAAACTTCTTATTATACATATTGGAAAGCCAACGCAAGGGGAGTGGATTTAAACAGAAATTTTGATGCCTACTGGGACCTGCTAAAAGACGGAGCCAAAAAGCCTCAGGCATATAATTATAAGGGGCCAGCCAAGGAATCGGAAAAAGAAACAAAAGTTTTAGTAAAGTTAGTTAACGAGATTAATCCCCTATGCACCATAAGCTACCATGCCACCGGATCCATCCTGTATTGGAATTTTGGCCAAAAGGGAACCTTAAAAAATAAGTCTGTAAAACTGGTGAATATGGTAAAATCCATGACCAGTTACAGTAAAGTATTGGATTTTAGCAAATATAGAAGTACGGGTTTTTCCGATTGGGTATCCATTAAAAAAGGGCTTCCTGCCGTAACAATTGAGATAGGCAAAAGCAGCTGCCCCTTAAGTATAAAAGAATTTGCAGATATCTGGGGGAAAAATAAAATGTTGTATGCAAAACTGGCGGATATGTTCTAAAGTTATAGGGATTTTTAACTTATTATTGTAATAAAAGGAAAAATGTGATAGACTGACAGAAAGCGAAGGAGGTAATTTTATCAAACCATATAAATCTTTATCCAAAGAAGAATTATTGTCAATAAAAGCTGAATTGACAAAACAGTATAAAAAGATACAGGCCAGGGACTTAAAACTGGATATGAGCAGAGGCAAACCCTGTACGGAACAATTGGATATTTCCATGGGAATGATGGATATTTTAAACAGCGATTCTGACTTACGCTGTGATGACGGAACCGACTGCCGCAATTATGGTGTTCTGGATGGTATTTATGAAGCCAAATGTTTGCTGGGGGAGCTTTGCGAAGTGCCGCCGGAAAATATTATTATATACGGCAATTCCAGTTTAAATGTAATGTATGATACCATTTCCCGGTCGTTCACGCATGGGGTAATGGGAAATACTCCCTGGTGCAAGCTAGATAAAGTAAAGTTTTTATGCCCGGTACCGGGATATGACAGGCATTTTGCCATTACAGAGTATTTTGGTATTGAAATGATTAATGTACCTATGACGGAAACCGGTCCGGATATGGATATGGTGGAAAAGTTAGTTTCAGAGGATGAAAGCATAAAGGGAATCTGGTGTGTACCCAAGTACTCAAACCCTCAGGGCATTTCTTATTCGGATGAAACTGTTCGGCGTTTTGCTAGGTTAAAACCTGCTGCAAAAGATTTTCGAATCTATTGGGATAATGCCTATAATATTCATCATTTGTATGATGACGACCAGGACAATATCCTGGAAATTCTTTCGGAATGCAGAAAATACGGAAATCCGGATATGGTTTATAAATTTACTTCAACCTCAAAAATCAGTTTTCCCGGTTCCGGTATTGCGGCCATTGCCGCTTCGGAGAACAACCTGGCTGACATAAGAAAACAGCTGGCGATTCAGACCATTGGCCATGATAAGGTAAATCAGCTTCGCCATGTCCGATTTTTTAAGAATCTGGATGGTATCAAGGAGCATATGAGAAAACATGCTGCCATACTAAGACCAAAATTTGAAGCCGTACTGGAACTTTTGGAAACAGAGCTTGGAGGACTGGAAATCGGAAGCTGGTATAAACCCAAAGGAGGTTATTTTATTTCTTTTGACTCTATGGAAGGTTGTGCCAAAGCAATTGTAGACAAGGCAAAAAAGGCAGGAGTGAAACTGACCCCGGCCGGTGCGACTTACCCCTACGGAAAAGATCCTTTGGACAGCAATATACGTATCGCACCAAGTTATCCTTCCTTGGAAGATTTAAAGACAGCCACGGAATTGTTTATTTTATGTGTAAAATTAGTCAGCATTGATAAGTTATTAGGGGAATTATAACGATAAGTGCGGGTATTTATGCCTGCCGGGAGGAAATGTATGACCCAGTTATTAGTAAGATTATTTGTGAAAGATTATAAAAATACGGATAAAGTCAGCGTACGTACCGCCTATGGTGTGCTGGCCAGCTTTGTGGGAATTGTTTGCAATCTGATTCTTTTTGGTGTGAAAATAACCATTGGTCTAATCATAAACAGTATATCCGTTATGGCAGATGCTTTTAATAATTTATCAGATGCGGCTTCTTCCATAATCGGACTGGTAGGTGTTAAGCTTGCGGAACGTCCGGCAGACAAAGAGCATCCCTTTGGCCATGGAAGGTTTGAATATATTTCTGCCTTTGTGGTTTCTTTCCTTATTTTGGAGGTTGGATTTTCCTGTTTAAAAAGTTCCTTATCCAAAATACTTCATCCGGAAGAGGTGGGCTTTCAATGGACTCTTGTTGGAATCCTTTGCCTTTCCGTATTGATAAAGCTTTGGCTTTCTTATTTTAACAAAACTCTTGGAAAACGGATTAACTCCAATGTTATGAAGGCAACTTCTGCGGATGCTTTGGGAGATGTTTTAATTACTTCTACAACCATAGCTTCCATTATAATCGGAAAGGTTACCGGCCTTAAGGTAGATGGTTTTATGGGAGCGGTGGTATCCATTTTCGTTCTGGTTGCAGGAATTAATATTGCTAAGGAAACCCTGGAACCATTGCTTGGTGAGGCAGTGGATCGGGAAGTTTATGAAGCCATTACCAAAAAAGTCGAAGGATACGATGGAATCGTGGGAAGTCATGATTTGATTGTCCATAACTACGGGCCATCTCACACCATGGCTACAATCCATGCGGAAGTTCCCAATAATACGGACATAGAAATTGCCCATGAAACCATAGATCGTATTGAACGGGACGTTCTTCGGGAAATGGGAATATTTCTGGTTATTCATCTGGATCCCATTGAGACCAATGACTGCGAAGTAATAGAAAGAAAAGAGGAAGTAGTTCGTGTAATAAAAGAACTGGAACCAAAAGCTACCATACATGATTTCCGGCTGGTAAACGGAGAAACGCACATTAATCTGATTTTTGACCTGGTGGTACCCCATTCCTATTCGGAATCGGAGAAACAAAAGCTGGTGTCACAAATTGAAGAAGCCCTGCAAAAAATTGACGAACGGTATCAGGCTGTAATTACCGTGGAGAACAGTTATATAGCCGAGCAATGATAAAAAATACAGGGGTATCCGGCGGCCTATGGGGACCGTATAAGAATATTATATGCTTTATGCCATATATGAAATAAATCACCTTTTTTATTTTGTATTATATAGATAAGGCCATCCTTTTGGATATTGTTGTGATACTTACCAATAACTACAGGTTGAAACTGGTATATGAATTATGTTAACCTAAATGCGTAACTTAATTGTAGATAGCAAATAGGAGGCATAACGAATGAAAAAATTTATCGCAACAACATCCTTAACCGTAATGTTAGTATCTTCAACATTATTTGGAGGAAATCTGAAAGCTTTCGATGTTAACAACACAGCAGTAGCTGCCGCAGCCACTGCAAAAAGCATTACAAATTGCATACCAACTGTTAGTGTCAAAAAAACAACAGCTACCACTGCAAGCCTTAGCATTGGAAAAGTAAGCGGAGCTGACAGTTATAAAATATATCGTGCAACATCCAAGAATGGCTGCTATAAATATATTGGTACCACAAAGACAAAAAGCTACAAAGATACCGGATTAAAATCGAATAAAACTTATTACTATAAAGTAAAAGCCTGTGATAAAGTAAATGGCAAAACTTTAGTCAGCAAAATATCCAAGGTGGTAAAGGCTACTCTTGCTAAGAAAACTACCACATCTAAGACATCAACACAGAAAACGACTGCCACAACTTCTGCAAAAACTACCACAGCAAGCAAAAACACAGGAACAGCAACAAAAACCAATACAACAAAGTCAACTGCATCAACCACAAGCAGCAGTTTTGCAAATCAGGTTCTTAAACTGGTTAATGCGGAACGTGCAAAAGAAGGTTTATCTGCCTTGACTATGTCCGCTGAACTTACTGCGCCGGCCAACAAACGTGCCCAGGAAATATCTCAGAGCTTTTCCCATACAAGACCAAATGGCACACCCTGGTCTACCGTACTGAAAGAGTATAATGTAAGTGTCAGCACATCGGGAGAAAACCTGGCATATGGTTATAATACTCCGGAAGCCGTAGTAGAAGGATGGATGAATTCTGCGGGACACAGAGCCAACATTATGAATTCCAAATTCCATAAAATCGGCATTGGTGTTTATGATAAAAACGGAACAATTTACTGCACTCAGTTATTTTCAAACTAAGGGAAAACATAAAACGTAAAATAGACAAAAGCTGTTAATAAAGATAGTTAAAAAGAAGAAGATACTCCATGAATTAAAGTCCAATCCGTATAGTAAGAGATAAAACTTATTTACGGATTGGACTTTTTCTTAACTGGATTGTTTACATATCCACTTTGGTGCCGTCAGTTGATATGGTAACTACCTGCCAGGGAATCATTTTTCCACTGTTAATTAAGGCAGTTTTTACCGCATTTACGATTCCGCCGCAGCAAGGAACAATCATTCGGACAATGGTAATGCTTTTAATATTATTGTTTCGAATAATTTCCGTTAATTTATCCGAATAGTCTACTTCATCCAGCTTAGGGCATCCGATTAAAGTAATTCTGCCTTTAATAAATTCGTTATGAAAATTACCGTAGGCATAAGCGGTACAATCAGCGGCTATCAGCAAATTAGCTCCGTCAAAATAGGGAGCATTGACAGGTACAAGTTGTATCTGAATGGGCCACTGGTTTAACATAGATTGTGGCACAGTATCATTTGCATGTACCGGTTGAGCAGGGGTTTTTCTTACTATGGTTCTGGACTGGGCTCCGGGACAGCCTGTGAAAGAAGAAACCCCTTGATTTATTTCTTTTTTCTGTTTTTCCATATTCTTTTTTACTTCCTCTTCGTTATATTCCAAAGCTTCCCTTTCTACAAAAGTAATAGCATTTACCGGGCAGACGGGAAGACAATTGCCAAGTCCGTCACAGTAGTCATCCCGAAGCAGTTGGGCTTTGCCGTCTACCAAACCAATAGCGCCTTCATGACAGGCATTCACGCATAAACCGCAGCCATTGCAGGTTTCTTTATCAATTTTTATTATTTTTCTTATCATTTTAACTCCTACTTTATATTTATATTTTTGATTTATCTGGTTCCATTTTTGATAGTTTAATCATACACGTAACTCCCTGTTAAATCGGTTGCATTTGCAACATAATTAATATAAAATAAAGTAATGGCAAAAAAGATGAAAATCGAGTATAGGCTAAGTAAAGCTTTTTAGGGGGATGGTAAGATGCATCAGGATATTGAAATATTAAAGCAGGTATCACTTTTTAAAGGAATTAAAGAACCTGACATTGAACAGGTTTTGGAGTGTTTGCGGGGAAATGTAAAACAATATGTTAAAAATCAGGTTATTGTACTGACGGGGAATGAAATATCTTTCTTAGGCATTATTTTGGATGGTACCGTTCAGATTATCAGGGAAGATATTATGGGAAACCGTATGATTGTGGCCAATCTTGGCAGGGGAGAAATTTTTGGAGAAACAATTGCCTGTGCTGGAATAAAGGAAAGTCCTGTCAGTGTTGTTGCGACAGAGCCTTCCAGGATCTTAATGCTGTCAATTAACCGTATTGTGACTCCATGTAGAAATGCCTGCAATTTCCATGCCAGCCTGATAACCAATCTTCTTTCTTTATTAGCTGTGAAAAATTTATATCTGACTAATAAAATGGAACTGCTTTCAAAGCGCACCATCCGGGAAAAGCTGCTGGCATATTTAAGCTATGAGGCACAAAAACATCATTCCAACAGTTTTAGAATTGATTTAAACCGGAATGAACTGGCAGATTATCTTTGTATTGACCGCAGTGCCATGTCCAGGGAATTAAGCCGTATGAGGGAAGAAGGCATAATCGAATATCAAAAAAATTATTTTAAAATTGTAAGCGGTGTCTGACAGCTATATAGTGCTATAATTTGAACTTGTCCACGATTTCCTGAAATTTGGCCGCATAGTTTTTATTTTCCTTTACCATGTCGTAGGTTTTGGCAATGAGGGAAACAATATTGGTATTTTTCTCGGCAACATCTTCCACGCCTTTGGAGGACTGACCTATCATGCTGTTAATTTCTGCTACAGAATTGGTGATTTGCTGCAAATGGGTATTTAAGGAGCCAATTCCGGTATGAATGCCATCCAGTACTTCACAAATATTTGCGATATTAGTGTGATAACTGTGACTGATTTCAGAAAAGCTAGCGTAATCCGGTAGAATCTTGTTTTCCAGAAAATCAAGGGTATGCGTAAGACAATCAATCAGATTGTTTACGGATTGATAAATCCCTTCTATCAACTTCTTTTGCCTGTTCAAGTGCCTTGTCAGTATTTTCTTTTACTTCTTCATAAATTTTTCAGGTATTTTCCAATGCCGTGTTTGTTGTTAATATCAATTCGTTGGATTGTTTCATCAGGGTCTTGGATAAATTGTTGCACTGGGAAGCCTTTTGGCTAATGTCATTGGAATGATTGCCAATACGTTCAATGCTGGTATAGATATGATCTGTGTTGGCAGCAGTTTCTTGCATACTGGAAGATAATTCTTCAGCTGTAGCAGGGTTATCTGAGGCATGGTCATTTACAGAGTGAGTGATATTAATTAAATTATCGGATGAACGTAATATGCTAGTAGAAGTCTCATTAATCTGAGATAGTATGGACTTTGGAATATCACGCATTTTTACTATTGCCCTGGCCATTTCGCCGGTTTCGTCTTTCCTTACGGTAAGTTTAAGAAAGGAAGGATCTGCCGTAAAATCCAGCTCGGCTGTTTTGTTTATATGTTTTGTGATTCTTCAGATTGGCTTTGCAATGGTATCGGCAAAAAAGCAGGACAAAATACTGAGTATCTCAAGTGTAATTACCGATGTCACAATAATATAGGCAAAATGTGGTTTATTTATGTAGAAAATGTGAATAAGTGGTGATAAACAAAAATCTGGGCTGCATTTATAGTAATGAAAGGATAGACTTACTTACATTCCTCATACTATAGTTATAACAGCCCAGTAATTTTGTTATTTTGCCTGTTTTAAACTGGCACCAAAATAATCCTGTAATTTAACCGGGCCTTCCAATATAACCCTGTCCACGTATAAAGATCTGTCTTTTCTGGTTCTTACGGCCCATTTTACTAAAATAATCAGACCATTTTCAATTTCAAGGGCTGTAATACAGCGGGGGTGAACGCAACACCCGTCATTAAAATATAAGGATTCGTCAGCCTGAGGGAAAACCGGTCTGTGGGTATGGCCAGCAATGAGAATATGATTTCTTTTTTTCGTCCATCCCACCAGTTTCTTTTCGATTTTGTCCTTTCTTTTATGGTTTTCTGCCGCACTGGTGGGATCTCTGACACCGATAAGTTCAATGGGACGCCATAAGTAACGGACTAAAAATCTGGATAATTTCCATAAGTTATAATTTAAGAAGTCAACCTGGTGCCCATGGGTTAAGAATATAAGATTATTTGGATTTTTATACTGCAGAACCAATCCTTCGTGTATTTTTATGCCTGGAAATAGTGCAACCCGTTTTCTTATTCTTTCCACGTAATAGGACCTTAAATTTTTTTGTGCAAAATCCTTATCTTTTTTTACATGGTCATGGTTTCCATACAACATATAAAATCTGCCCTCTTTGTAGAATTTGGACATAATCCAGAATGCGTCGCTGTGTATGGAAATAATTCGGTCCAATCTTCGGTTTTCCCATAGTTCGTCACCGTCTCCTAATTCAATATAGGTAAAGCCTTTCTGGTAATAAAAATTAAGTGCCGCAAAAAACAAGTTCTGATTGTTTAAAAAATTATCCCCCCAGTTACCGTCACCTCTGTGGCAGTCACTAATTAAAACTATTTTCGAGGAATCATCAATAGGAATTCGCTGCGCAGCATTAAATACTTTGTCAAGGCGCGATTGAGATGACATTTACCCTTAATCCCTCCCTTTATGCTTATGACTTATTTTCCTTCGGTAAATCAGAAGTTACCGGTTCAGTATCCTCGTTCGGTAAATTAACAATTACCGGCTCAGTATGAGCTGATTGTTCTGATAAAGGGGTCCCGTCTGATTCCTGACAGGCTTCTATCATTTCTACCTGAGGTTGTACAGCGTAAAAGATTCCATTTTTTTTGTCAATATTGCGAACGGGCTCTCTGATATTTAAAAATTGCCGGATTATATCGTAGTTTTTAAACAGTTCCTTTGTATTTCCAATATTAATAATTTTGTGATAAAGTTTGGGGGCGGAATAGCGAACATAATTTAATCTTTCAATTGTGTTTTTGTAAGCTCTTGTTGCAATATTATATGCTTCACAGTTTCTCTTGTTGTTGGCCTGCATATAATTTTCAATAAAGGGAGTCCTGGTGGAGGGTTGTTTATAATGAGGCTTATCGTAAGTAAGTGTGACACTGTTGCCCCGTACGGTAAAATCGCTGAAGGAATAACCGGCCTTGGTAAGACCTCCGATAAAAGCATCCAGCATTTCTTCGTCTTTTAAAGTAATTTCATAATCAACAGTAAGTTCCGATGGCCATGAGAATTCTCCCAGCCGAAAACCTGTTAACCACCAGTGAAGTTCTTTCCGGTGAAACAATTCTTTGCCATTTTTCTTAAGAACAAAGGCTAAGGGTAAATAGTCTTTTTCCTCCGCGCAGAAGTAAAAGGTGCCGTTAAAAAAGCCCGGTATATTTAAGTTGGGCCCGGTGGTATTATATATGCCAATTTCGCAGCCGGTAGTCATTCCATATTGTCCTTTCCAGAATTCAATGAGCCATTTTTTACCTCCGTATTTAAAATAGATGGGTTCGCAGTCAATAATCATACTTAAGGCGGCAGCCCCCTCATCATATGCCTGGCAATATCCGACTTCGCTTTGCCATCCCCGCATAATGGAGTAGAAATAATCCTGATCCGGATAATAGGCAAATCCAAAAGGCTTTAAATCATTGTTCAGGCTTTCCAAATCAAGGGGAATTAGGGGATGATTGGGGATTTTACCGGTAAATGCCGCAGTGACGTTTAAGGCACTTAACGCAGTATCTGTTTCACTATATTTCAGCATAATATTACTCCTTTCATATTGACTTATAATATAATATTCGAAAGGAAGGTGCTGTGTTAAAGAATAGGGTAGGTATTTGAAATAAATTGATGAAAATTAGCTTAAGGGCTCGTAAAATTGCAGACAGTAAAATCGAAAGGCGAATTGTGCAGATATGAATGAAAAACAGAGAAATATATAAGTAAAACCAGAGAATTATAAGATAAAACACGAAAAGAATAAGTAAAAACAGAAAAGTATAAGATAACGGCTAAAATACGGATAAAAATACCGGACTGCTCCATTTAAAATCAAAGCAGGAAACTTGAGTTGATTTTAAATGGAGCAGTCCGGTTTAACACGAAATTACTATGGATTAATTACTTACTCTTTATCCGAAGACTTTTCTGGGAACTTTCTTTCCAGCCGTTGAATAAACATTACAAGTAGTGTGATAAGCAGGATTACTACAAATATACCCAACATTCCCTTCCACATAATACCAAGGGAAACAATAAACTTAGCTAAATTATCAGACATATGATTACTCCTTTCCGGGTGGTTGGCTAAAATAAATGTAAGTTTAAAAATTTATGCTTTATATGGATTCAGGCATTATAAAATTGAAGTAACTAAACCGATAATAATACCTCCGGCTACAACGGATGCAATCTGACCGGAAACATTAGCACCAATAGCATGCATCAGCAAGTGGTTGGTAGGATCTTCCTTTATAGCCAGTTTCTGAACAACACGGGCAGACATAGGGAATGCGGAGATTCCGGCGGCACCTATCATCGGATTAATCTTGTTTTTGCGGAAAAGGTTAATAATCTTGGCAAATATGACGCCACCAATCGTATCAAATATAAATGCAACCAAACCGAGAAGCATAATTAAAAGTGTCTGCCAGGTAACAAATTTTTCTGCTTTCATACTGAAGGAAACAGTAATACCAAGCAATAAGGTTATTAAATTGGCAAGTGAGTTCTGGGCGGTTTCGGATAAGCTGTTTAAAACACCACATTCGCGCAACAGGTTACCAAACATTAAGAAACCAACCAAAGATACGGACATAGGAGCTACTAATCCGGCAATAAAGGTAACCAAAATAGGGAATATAATTTTGATTCTCTTAGAAACGGCAACCGGATTATAAGGCATACGGATTAAACGCTCTTTTTTGGTAGTAACCAGTTTAATAGCCATTGGCTGAACAATAGGCACTAATGCCATATAAGAGTAAGCCGCCACCGCAATAGCTCCCATATATTTTGAATTTAACCTCTGAGATACCAAAATGGAAGTAGGACCATCTGCCGCACCAATAATACCGATGGAAGCAGCGTCAGGAAGATCAAATCCTAAAATACTGGCTAAGGATAAGGTGAAAAAGATACCAAATTGGGCAGCTGCCCCAAACAATAACATGATAGGATTGGAAAGCAGGGGACCAAAGTCAATCATGGCGCCGATTCCAATAAAGAGAAGAATAGGAAGTGCCTCGGAAGCTTCAATTCCTACGTGGAAAAGCCATTCAATAATACCCTGGGTTTCACCGATACCGCTTAAAGTTTGGTTTAAAACGCCGGATGATGGTAAATTGACCAAAATAGCACCTAATCCCATAGGCAACAGTAAGGATGGCTCACATTCTTTTACAATTGCCAGATAGATTAACAGGATGCCCACAGCATACATGATTAATTGGGGGATTGTTATAGACGTAATCCCTGAGAGTAAAAAGTCCATACTAAGTCTCCTTTCGTGCTTGTACAAAATAGATGTGATAGGGGGTAAGCGCTAAAAGGACCTGTATCCTGAAATAAGGATACAGGTCTTGTCATTTAAAATTAAACCAGAACATTTTGTTCATGATGTTGGCTTAATTGCAAAGCACTATTTATGATGTATTTAAGTAGTACTTTGCTGACTACTCCCCTATATCTGGTTATCTTAAAAGTACCATAAATTATGAAATAAGTCAATATTATTGAAGGATTTCCAGGCAATTATTATGGCTAATTCTAAACAATAAGTGCATAATATCTTGCTTTATGGTATGATGATATAAATCAGGCAATTGCTCAAATCAGGAAAAGCTGACAAGGCAAAATATGCTACCAATGAAAAAAGCAAGTATTCCAATCCAAGAAAACATCAAGAAATTGTGGATACAGATATTTATAAAGCAGACATGTAATTATCTGCAGCAACATATAGAGAGTATGACAACAATGAAGGTAAATAATTGAAAAAATGGAGCTGAATAATTATACAATATAAAATGGAGGAAAGGTAAAATGAATGATACGTATTGGATTTGGTATCCGGGGGATTTTGAAATTTATCATGGGATGATGCAGAATTTCAGCAGAGAGGAAAGGGGGGGTCGCTGGCCGGTTACTGGTACATAGACGATTGCCGAAAAAATGTAAGATTTTTTAAAACTTATGAGCTTTTACAGGATGAAACGTTTACGGTTTATTCAAACTCTATGGGTTACGTAAAAGTTAACGGGGAAAAACACCTTTTTGGAAAGGAAATAGTTTGTAAAAAGGGTGCAGTGGCTATTGAGGTATTTACCGGGGCTCCTACCGGTATACCATCCATATTTGTAACAGGAAAAAACATTAAATCAGATAAATCATGGCAGGTGGAAGATTTTACAAGCAAACCGGTTAATGTGGGATGGAATAAAATCTACAGGGACCCCAGACAGAATCCATCCATTTGGGAATACAGCAAAAGAAAAGTATGTCCGGCTCATGTATACGAAAAATGCGGCGGGACCCTGTATGACTTTGAGACGGAATTAAACGGCAAGTTAAATATAACGTTTCAAAATGGGTTTAAGAGTATTCTGATTTGTTATGGCGAGTCTGAAATGGAAGCTTTGGATAAAGAAAACTGTTATTATAGCCAGACTTTAACCAGGGAAGATGACGACATTCTTTTAAGAGCATTCCGGTATATTTTTATACCGGATATTAAACCTCAGGACATTGAATTACAGGCAACGGAGTATTATGTGGACATTCCAAGCAAAGCTTTTTTTACCTGTGAAGATGAAGAAATAAACCGGATTTGGAAGGTGGCGGAGAGAACCTTTCAATTGTGCAGCGGCATATTTTTTATAGATGGAATTAAAAGGGACCGCTGGATCTGGTCAGGAGATGCCTATCAAAGCTATTTTGTAAATCAGTATCTGATGTTTGATGAAGATATTAATAAGCGTACCATACTGGCATTGCGGGGAAATGATCCGGTAAGGCAGCACATTAACACCATAGTGGATTATTCCATGTATTGGATTATCAGTATTTATAACCACTACAGGATGACCGGGGACATGGAGTTTGTCCAAATGGTATACCCTAAGATGCTAACCATGATGGAATTTCTGGAAAGCCAGCTGGATGAAAACGGATTTATTGTTGGCCGAAAAGGAGACTGGATATTTATTGACTGGGGAGATATGGATAAGGACGGCCCTGTCTGCGCGGAACAGATATTATTGGCAATGTGTTATAAAACCATGGCCACATTAGGCGATATGATGGATGCGAAAAACAACAGCTATCAAGATAAATATGACAAACTGGCAAAGCAAATTAACCATTTTTACTGGGACAAAGAGAAAAAAGCTTACATCGATTGCTTTAGTTCAGGAAAGCGTCACATTTCAAGGCAATCCAACATTTTTGCCCTGCTATTTGACATTGCTGATAAAGATAAAAGGCAGGACATATTTGAGCATGTCCTGATGAATGATGAGGTACCTGCTATTACGACACCCTATTTTAAGTTTTATGAATTGGAAGTATTGTGCCGTATGGGCAGGAAAGAAGAAGTAAAGAAAATAATTAAAGACTATTGGGGAGGAATGTTAAAACGGGGTGCGGTAACCTTTTGGGAAGAATACGACCCGAAAAAAAAGGACAAAGAACAGTATGAAATGTATGGGGACCCCTTTGGAAAAAGCTTGTGCCATGCCTGGGCAGGAAGTCCGATTTATTTAATCGGCAGGTATTTTATGGGAATTTGCCCACTTGAAGCAGGCTATAAAAGTTTTGTTATAGAGCCGGATTTTTCCCTGTTTAAAAAAGTGGATTGTCAGTTTCCGGTGAAAGACGGAATGATTGACATAAAGTGGAACGGTTCTGAATTAAGAATTAAGACTACCAAACCTGGCGGAATTCTTAAATTTATGGGAGACAGTATAAGGCTTGAAAGCAATCAGGAATATATACTGCCATCCAAATAGGAAAGGTTGATTAATATTTGTAACAAGGCTGCGATTGGTAAGGTTTATCTTTGACGCAGGGACAGATTGTTCAATTACCATTTTTATAAAATACAAAGGAGCATATTTACTGATAAAATGAAACAGCTGGCTCTTTTTGCCACTTATGGAATTATTTCATATATCAATCGCAGCATGCAATTATTAGATCAAAAGTGTGAAAGAGTTTGTTAACATTATGAATGAAATAGCTGTCAAACCAATTTACTAAACATCTCCATTTGAGTATTTGCACGAAATCTTAAATATCGGCATTTTAAATATCTTTTTCCTGTCTGGTTCAATGTTTGTAACTTTTACGTTTGTATAAAACTAAGTGGACTTGTGACTGAATGACAAGAAAGAAGTATTGGGATATTTTATAATGCAGTGCGTTTATTATATCGAATATTGTAATTAATATTATATATGGACGTATAGTATAAATCTGTTCAGAACTGTATATAGAAAAATTGTTCATATATGAAATGGACAAAAAGAAAGGATAAAGAACATGCTGAAAATAGGATCCCATGTGGGAATGAGCGGTAAGGATATGCTGTTGGGGTCTGCAAAAGAAGCATTCAGTTATGGTGCCAATGTATTTATGATATACACAGGAGCTCCCCAGAATACCAGGCGTAAAAAAATGGAAGAGCTGAATATAGAAGCAAGTCATGCATTTATGAAAGAGCATGGTATAAGAGAGATTATTGTTCACGCTCCTTACATTATAAACTTGGGAAATGTAACAAAGAAAGATACTTTTGCAATTGATTTTCTGGCAGAAGAGATAGAAAGGACACAAGCTATAGGCAGTCGGTATCTGGTATTGCATCCAGGATCCCATGTGGGAGCCGGATCAGATACTGGAATTAATCAGGTCATCAAAGGGATTAATAAAGTTTTAGAAAGAAATACAAACGTTTATATAGCTCTGGAAACCATGGCGGGTAAAGGGAGTGAAATCGGAAGAAGTTTTGAGGAACTGGCTAAAATTTATGATGGCGTAGTCTATAATGACAAGCTGCGGATATGCTTTGATACCTGTCATACCTTTGATTCCGGCTATGATATAAAAAACGATTTTGACGGCGTTATGGTGGAATTTGATAAAAAGATTGGTAAAGATCAAATTGCCGTATTTCATATTAATGACAGTAAAAATATACTTGGTTCCAAAAAAGACCGACATGAAAATATCGGTTTTGGACAAATTGGATTTAATGCCCTTAATTACATCGTACATCATACAGACTTTAAAAATATACCGAAAATATTGGAAACACCTTATGTGCCGGTACCCGGTAACAGCAATAAATCTCTTGCCCCCTATAAATATGAGATTGACATGTTTCGGAAAGGAAGATTTAATTCTCATATGATAGAGGATATTTTAGGAGAAGTTAAGAATTAGAGAAGATTCATCTTCCCATTTTTGTTTATAATTGTTACTATCCATAATAATAATTAAAGTTTCAGCCCATAATATTACAGGAATTTAGAATGTATTGGCAGCGGAAGAATTGTGAAATTGCAAGCTGCCTTTAGGCTAAATTCCACTTGAAATAAAAAAATTAAATTTTATTGTAATTAATGGTTGACAAAACGGCTTTAAGGTGGTATCTTATATAACTGTTGCTGCTGAGCAACGAAAAATGTTTATAATACGATGAAAACATTCATGCAAATGATAAACAATTAAAAGTGTTTTCTGATATTGACAGATTTTATATGAAAAATAAAAAAATATTGACTAATGTAAAAGCTGTCTGATAAAACTCTTTATTATGTTATAATATAAACATATTACAGAGAAGATAATAATAACATTCAGAAAACAATAAAGAAAAAAAGTTGTTGACAAACAATTCTGAATGTGTTATAGTAGACAGGCACTTAAAAAACAAGAAAGTCAAAAAGCACAGGAAACAATAGCATTTGACAAAAAGAAAAGTGCTAAGAACCTTGATAACTGAACAGTGAAACAACCCCGAAAATTCTGATGAATTTTCATAAACGAAAGCCAATGTAAATTCTGGCGATTAAACGAGCATTTTAATTTGAGAGTTTGATCCTGGCTCAGGATGAACGCTGGCGGCGTGCCTAACACATGCAAGTCGAACGGAGTTTGCATTAGGAAGTCTTCGGATGGAAAAATGTAAACTTAGTGGCGGACGGGTGAGTAACGCGTGGGCAACCTGCCTTATACAGGGGGATAACAGTTGGAAACGACTGCTAATACCGCATAAGCGCACAGTACCGCATGGTGCAGTGTGAAAAGGAGCAATCCGGTATAAGATGGGCCCGCGTCTGATTAGCTGGTTGGCAGGGTAACGGCCTACCAAGGCGACGATCAGTAGCCGGCTTGAGAGAGTGACCGGCCACATTGGGACTGAGACACGGCCCAAACTCCTACGGGAGGCAGCAGTGGGGGATATTGCACAATGGGGGAAACCCTGATGCAGCGACGCCGCGTGAGTGAAGAAGTACTTCGGTATGTAAAGCTCTATCAGCAGGGATGAAGAATGACGGTACCTGACTAAGAAGCCCCGGCTAACTACGTGCCAGCAGCCGCGGTAATACGTAGGGGGCAAGCGTTATCCGGATTTACTGGGTGTAAAGGGAGCGTAGACGGTGACGTAAGTCAGATGTGAAAGCCCAGGGCTCAACTCTGGGACTGCATTTGAAACTATGTTGCTAGAGTGCAGGAGAGGTAAGTGGAATTCCTAGTGTAGCGGTGAAATGCGTAGATATTAGGAGGAACACCAGTGGCGAAGGCGGCTTACTGGACTGTAACTGACGTTGAGGCTCGAAAGCGTGGGGAGCAAACAGGATTAGATACCCTGGTAGTCCACGCCGTAAACGATGAATACTAGGTGTTGGGGCACAAAAGTGCTTCGGTGCCGGCGCAAACGCATTAAGTATTCCACCTGGGGAGTACGTTCGCAAGAATGAAACTCAAAGGAATTGACGGGGACCCGCACAAGCGGTGGAGCATGTGGTTTAATTCGAAGCAACGCGAAGAACCTTACCAGGTCTTGACATCCCGTTGACGTGTCCGTAATGGGACATTCCCTTCGGGGCAACGGAGACAGGTGGTGCATGGTTGTCGTCAGCTCGTGTCGTGAGATGTTGGGTTAAGTCCCGCAACGAGCGCAACCCTTATCTTTAGTAGCCAGCGGTAAGGCCGGGCACTCTAGAGAGACTGCCAGGGATAACCTGGAGGAAGGCGGGGATGACGTCAAATCATCATGCCCCTTATGACCTGGGCTACACACGTGCTACAATGGTGACTACAAAGAGAGGCGAACCTGTGAAGGGGAGCGAATCTCAAAAAAGTCATCTCAGTTCGGATTGTAGTCTGCAACTCGACTACATGAAGCCGGAATCGCTAGTAATCGCGAATCAGCATGTCGCGGTGAATACGTTCCCGGGTCTTGTACACACCGCCCGTCACACCATGGGAGCTTGCAATGCCCGAAGTCAGTGACCTAACCGAGAGGGAGGAGCTGCCGAAGGCAGGGCAAGTGACTGGGGTGAAGTCGTAACAAGGTAGCCGTATCGGAAGGTGCGGCTGGATCACCTCCTTTCTAAGGGAAAAAAAGTAGGGGTTGTTTTACTGTTGAGTTATCAAGATTTCCGGTGGCGATGCGCTTATGGGAAACACCCGTTTCCATCCCGAACACGAAGGTTAAGCCATAAGCGGCCGATGGTACTATACTGGAGACGGTATGGGAGAGTAGGTGGCTGCCGGATGAAATAAAAAAATATTTTATTCAATCCAATATTATAGTGGTAATAAATAAATAGGTTATAGCTTAAATGGAAGAGCGCCTGGCAACAGGAGGCATGAGTTCGATTCTCATTAAACTACTGTTTCTGAACAAAGTTAGTCATATATTATAATATTATTATTGACTATATTTTCAGAAACAAACAAAATCCAATAATGGAACAGATTGTACCTTGAAAACTGCACATGGAAAAATGACAAAATAATCGAAAGATTATTACCTTAAGGGTTTATAATCAAAGGATTATAAGTCAAGACATCAAATATATTTAAATCAAAGACCAGGTGCTGCTACGCTAGGCAGCATAATTGACTGGCAACAAAGGCATAAGAGTGAAATAAAAAGGCACTCTTATGAAAGAAGCTAAAAGCATGCTTTTTACTTTTGTTAGCGCAGTCAAAGATTTGGTCAAGCTAATAAGAGCGCAGGGTGGATGCCTTGGCACTAAGAGCCGATGAAAGACGTGATAAGCTGCGATAAGCTGCGGCAAGGAGCAAATATCCATTGACCCGCAGATTTCTGAATGGGGAAACCTGGCGGAGGAAACCTCCGTCACTGCTAAGTGAATCCATAGCTTAGCAGGGGGAACCCGGGGAACTGAAACATCTAAGTACCCGGAGGAAGAGAAAGAAACATCGATTTCCTAAGTAGCGGCGAGCGAACGGGAAAGAGCCTAAACCGAAGGATTTATTCTTCGGGGTTAAGGACCGCAATAAGCCAAGACGGAAGGTAGCAGAATGGTTTTGGGAAAGCCAGCCGTAGAGAGTGAAAGCCTCGTACGCGAAACCGGAAGTCAGCGAGCGGGATCCAAAGTACCACGAGACACGGGAAACCTTGTGGGAAGTCGGGGGGACCACCCCCCAAGGCTAAATACTACTTAGTGACCGATAGAGCAGAGTACTGTGAAGGAAAGGTGAAAAGAACCCCGGGAGGGGAGTGAAAGAGAACCTGAAACCCTGTGTTTACAAGCTGTGGGACACCTATTTACAGGTGAACCGCGTACTTTTTGTAGAACGGTCCGGCGAGTTACGTTTACTGGCGAGGTTAAGGCCGAAAAGGCTGAAGCCGAAGGGAAACCGAGTCTGAAGAGGGCGAAATAGTCAGTAAAAGTAGACCCGAAACCGGGTGATCTACCCATGTCCAGGTTGAAGCTGCCGTAAAAGGCGGTGGAGGACCGAACACACATCCGTTGAAAAGGGTGGTGATGAGGTGTGGGTAGGGGAGAAATTCCAATCGAACCCGGAGATAGCTGGTTCTCCTCGAAATAGCTTTAGGGCTAGCCTTGGTTTAGTCTGATGGAGGTAGAGCACTGAATATCCTAGGGGGCGTCAAAGCTTACCGAAGATTATCAAACTCCGAATGCCATACAGATGATGACCAGGAGTCAGACTACACGAGATAAGTTGGGTAGTCAAAAGGGAGAAAGCCCAGACCGCCAGCTAAGGTCCCAAAGTGCGTGTTAAGTGGAAAAGGATGTGGGATTTCGAAAACAACTAGGATGTTGGCTTAGAAGCAGCCATACATTAAAAGAGTGCGTAATAGCTCACTAGTCGAGAGGTCCTGCGCCGAAAATGTCCGGGGCTAAAACACGACACCGAAGCTGCGGAATTGTAGTAATACAATTGGTAGAGGAGCATTCTTAACGCGAAGAAGCAGTACCGGAAGGAGCTGTGGAGAGTTAAGAAGAGAGAATGCCGGAATGAGTAGCGAGAGGAAAGTGAGAATCTTTCCGGCCGAATATCCAAGGTTTCCAGAGTAAAGCTGATCTGCTCTGGGTAAGTCGGGACCTAAGGCGAGGTCGAGAGACGTAGTCGATGGACAACAGGTTGAGATTCCTGTACCTTGTAAGGACAGAACTGTGGGGACGCAGGTGGAAAGCCAGAGCCGGGAATGGAAAGACCGGTACAAGCGAGGTAGTAGTGTGGCAGGCAAATCCGTCACACAATACGAAGGCGTGATGTGGACCGAAGATAGGAGTAGGGAAGCTGGCGAGCCAACTGCCAAGAAAAGCCGCTATAGTTTTTTACAAGCCCGTACCGTAAACCGACACAGGTGGATGAGGAGAGAATCCTAAGGCCGACGGGAGAAGCATTGTTAAGGAACTCGGCAAAATGACCCCGTAACTTCGGGAGAAGGGGTGCCTGTAGAGATACAGGTCGCAGAGAATTGGCCCAAGCAACTGTTTAGCAAAAACACAGGTCTATGCGAAACCGAAAGGTGAAGTATATGGGCTGACGCCTGCCCGGTGCTGGAAGGTTAAGGGGAGACGTTAGGGGAAACCCGAAGCGTTGAACTTAAGCCCCAGTAAACGGCGGCCGTAACTATAACGGTCCTAAGGTAGCGAAATTCCTTGTCGGGTAAGTTCCGACCCGCACGAAAGGCGTAATGATTTGGGCACTGTCTCGACAATGCACCCGGTGAAATTGAAATACCAGTGAAGATGCTGGTTACCCGCGCCAGGACGGAAAGACCCCATGGAGCTTTACTCCAGCTTGATACTGGGATTCGGTATTGCATGCACAGGATAGGTGGGAGGCAAGGAATCGGTGACTCCGGTTGCCGAGGAGCCGCTGTTGGGATACCACCCTTGCAGTATTGGATTTCTAACACGTGTCTGTGAACCAGGCAGTGGACAATGTCAGGTGGGGAGTTTGACTGGGGCGGTCGCCTCCGAAAGGGTATCGGAGGCGCTCAAAGGTTCCCTCAGAATGGTTGGAAACCATTCGAAGAGTGCAAAGGCAGAAGGGAGCTTGACTGCGACACCGACGGGTGGAGCAGGTACGAAAGTAGGACTTAGTGATCCGGTGGTATAAAGTGGGATTGCCATCGCTCAACGGATAAAAGCTACCCTGGGGATAACAGGCTTATCACTCCCAAGAGTTCACATCGACGGAGTGGTTTGGCACCTCGATGTCGGCTCATCGCATCCTGGGGCTGAAGTAGGTCCCAAGGGTTGGGCTGTTCGCCCATTAAAGCGGTACGCGAGCTGGGTTCAGAACGTCGTGAGACAGTTCGGTCCCTATCCGGCGCGGGCGCAGGATATTTGAGAGGAGCTGACCTTAGTACGAGAGGACCGGGTTGGACGAACCGCTGGTGGATCGGTTGTACTACCAAGTGCATGGCCGAGTAGCCAAGTTTGGAAGGGATAAACGCTGAAGGCATCTAAGCGTGAAGCCCCCCTCAAGATAAGATATCCCATAGCGAAACGAACTTGTTCGTTTTAGCTAGTAAGACCCCTGAGAGACGATCAGGTAGATAGGTTAGAGGTGGAAGTGCAGTAATGCATGGAGCTGACTAATACTAATAGGTCGAGGGCTTGACCAAAGAAGGAAACTTCTAAGAGGTTGTGGATTTAAATATATGGATTTCATGTGCAGTTTTGAAAGTACAAGAAGATAATGAAATAATGAAGATGAAAGTTACCTAAAAGGGTAACTTTTTTTGTTATTGAATTTTATTGAAGAATTTTATTGAATAAGAAATATTTCCGAATTCCTTATTTCATTTCAAAAATAAAGCCCTTCGAAGGAAATACTGGCATTTTTAAGAGAATTTAATTGGGCGGGAACTGTTGCATTACATATGGTATAGCATGGTACAATAGGAAGACCAATAGTTCTTTTTCATAAAAAGATTCATAAAAAATTGCGCCCTGAGAATATGAAATATAAAAATCCTTATACAGGATTATGGTTGATCTAAAGTTAACTCTAGGTATTATAATATAAATAACCGATATAGAAAACCTTGATTAAGGGAAATATATTAGGGAAATATAATAGGGAAATATATTAGGGAAATATATTAGGAAAATATATTAGGAAAATAAAACAGGGAAATAAAACAGGGAAATTAAATATGTAAATGATGAACGAGTAAATGATAAGGATGATAAGGAGGCGCACATATGATTTTACAGGAAACTTATACTTTAAACAACGGAGTAAAGGTACCAAAGTTAGGTCTTGGAACATGGCAAATACCAGATGGAGAAGAAGCTTATTACTCTGTTTTATGGGCATTGCAGAATGGATACCGCCATATTGATACTGCCATGGCCTATGGAAATGAGGCCAGTGTAGGACGGGCAATTAAGGATTCGGGAATTGCCAGAGAAGAAATCTTTGTCACAACAAAGTTACCGGCAGAACATAAGGGTTATAAAATTACCCACCAATGTTTTGAAAAATCATTAGAGGCATTAGGACTTGACTATATTGACCTTTATTTAATTCATGCACCTTGGCCTTGGAGCAATATAGGCAAGGATTGTACCCAGGAAAATATTGAAAGCTGGAAGGCGATGGAAGAAATTTATGACACCGGTAAAGTGAAGGCAATTGGCGTATCTAATTTTGAACCGAAACACATAAAACCTCTTTTAGCTGAAGCAAAATATGTGCCTATGATGAATCAGATACGTTTCCATATCGGAGAAAAGCAAGAGGAAACCATTAATTACTGCAAGCCTTTAGATATCAGGATTACTGCCTATTCCCCTTTGGCTACAGGCAGAATATTAGGTAATAAGGCAATTGCATCTATGGCCGAAAAATATAAGGTGACACCAGCTCAGATCTGTATACGTTATTGCCTGCAAAAAGATACTGTTGTTATACCAAAATCAACAAAAAAGGAAAGAATTATATCCAACAGTCAGGTTGATTTTGTTATCAGTGAAGAAGATATGAAAGTATTGGATCAGATGTAATAAAAAAAAAGAATGTGGATAATAGTAAGATTTTAAATACTGTTTTCCGCATTCCTTTTTTTTATTGAGAAGAAAATATCTTTGAACTTCCTCTTTAATAAAACGACATTCAAAGAAAAGTTCTGGTTTGCTTTTTAATAACAAAAAGGGAGAAAGATTTCTGTCTGGGAGGCAGAAGATGCCAGAGACTTAAGAATTGGTAAGTCAGGCTAAATGTATTTAATTGTTTATATAAATAAAAATTAGTTTAGATTTTATACCCGATAATACCTAATAACAGGATATGTCGGGGTATTTTTTTGCTCTTTATGTTATCTGAAAAAAGGGCTTATTGTTAAACAGCATAAAAAATATCTTGCAATATTTAAGCCAATGAAATATAATTTAGATAATCATAAAATAATTTAAACTTTAATAAATTATGATAGGAAGATTAATTGACAATAAATAAAGCAGAATAAAAAGGAGAATGTAATGAGCAAGACAGCAAAAGTGAAATATAACGAGCCATGGATTATGCAAAGAGCAGATCCTTATGTATACAGACATACGGACGGAACTTATTATTTTACCGCATCGATACCCGAGTATGATTGTATTTTTTTAAGAAAATCTGATACATTGGAAGGACTGGCCCAAGCCGAGGAAACAATAATTTGGAGAAAACATGAAAAAGGACCTATGAGTTATCATATATGGGCACCCGAGCTCCATTACCTTTTTGGAAAATGGTATATTTATTTTGCCGCAGGGGAAGTAGACAATGTATGGAATATAAGACCATATGTCCTCGAATGTGCAGATAAGGATCCTGTTACCGGAACCTGGACAGAAAAAGGGATGATGCAGTGTGCAGATGAGGATGAATTTTCATTTCGGGCTTTTTCCTTGGATGCCACTGTTTTTGAAAATAAAGGAAAGTACTATTGTGTATGGGCAGAAAAAGTAGGAGTTGGAAAGCAGATTTCCAATTTGTATATAGCGGAAATGGAATCCCCTTATAAATTAAAAACGGTACAGGTGTTACTTACTTCGCCGGATTATGATTGGGAAAGACAGGGATTTTGGGTTAATGAAGGACCTGCGGTTCTAAAGAAAAACGGAAAAATCTTTTTAACCTATTCTGCCAGTGAAACAGGAATACAGTATTGTATGGGTATGCTGATGATTAGCCAGGATGCGGATATTCTGGATCCAAGAGCCTGGGAAAAAGAAAGAATGCCAGTGTTATCTTCGGTACCAGAAAAGGGCATATATGGTCCGGGACATAATTCTTTTACGACGGATTCCGAAGGAAATGATATATGCGTCTATCATGCTAGAACGGAAAAAGAAATTAAGGGAAATCCCTTGTATAATCCAAACAGACATGCTATGTTAATGAAAATTTTATGGGATGAAAAGGGAAATCCTGTATTTAAAATATAAAATTAATATGAATGCTTAAAAATCTGATATGGATAAATTTCGTATAAAGCAGTAATATGTTTTAAAAGCTGGCAGAATCGTAGATTTAAATGATTTTCTGCCAGCCTCTTATTTGTCAGGAATACCTTTATGAAATTTGTTTCGTATTGTGGATATGTTCAGTAGTTATAGAAAAGCGTTATTGAATAACCGAAAATTATTACTTTTCATCAATAGGACTGTAATTAATACTTACGCTGATATCTTGATTGTAATTGCCAAAGTTTTTGCCGAATATGGTTAAGCCACCTACATGGGTAGCGTTATCCGGTACACCGATTTTAAATTTAATGGTACTTTTGTAATCAAAATTAAAATCATTTATTGTTACATCAGATATCTGAAGACCGTCAATAAAAGTACCTTTGTGGTTTATGACAAGAAGTTTCAGTAATCCATACTGATTCCAGTTCGGATACCACCAGTCAGGAGTAAAGATTCCTTTTACATCACCAAAATCACCCGGACTTGTCCATGTCCCGATATGAACGTCATTGAGGTAAAAATGGATGTCCGAAGGCCAGATATCATTTACACCCGGAGCTTCCGAGCTTAATTCGGCAGATATGGTAATTTGGTCGATTTTTTGTGAGTAAGGAATAAAATTTGGTATGATGTATTCCACATACCCTTTGGTAAACCATAAAATATCTGCATTATATCTGTCAGGGTGAGAAAAATACCTGGTGTCATCAACTTCTCCGATAATTGCTTTTGCAGAAGAGAGACCGCAGGTTGGGTAAACTTCATAATCAGAATAATAGCCTACTCTTAATTCTGTCTGATATAAATTTTTCGTATTATTTTGCTGATCAAGATCAATTAGTATTTTATCAAGACGAACAGAACATATTTTTTTATTTCCATGTCCTTCTGACTTATTTGACACAGTTATTAAACCACAGTCTTCCAATTTCTTTATATGACTGGTAAGTGCCCCGTTGGTAATATTTAATTCCGAGGCAATTTCATTCATATTTAATCCGTTATTTTTCAATAATAGTTTCAGAATCTCCACCCGGATATCAGAACCGAGCGCTTTAAATATCTCTAAACCATCATCTAACGATTTAATATGCATCATCTGAATCGTCCTCCTTAATGGACATTATTATCTAATTATTAATTATAGCTGTTGTGGATAATATGTCAAAGAGAATTTTAGCTTTTTTTAAAAATTTTCTTTCAAAATATGTGAAAATATGTGATTTAACTTATAGAAAAAACTAAAATATTATAAATAATAATAAAATATATATTGACATAGAAAACACATTGTGCAATAATACAATTAAAATGTAATAATAACAGCAAAAATATTAATGTCGCACAAGAAAAATGTGACAAATATTTTGTGATTTGTTATTATTGCAGAAAGGTATACTATAAATTTTTTTAAAGTATACACAAGATTTTTTTCTAAATAATTTTAGGAGAGTCTAAAGGAGGTAAATTATGAAAAAAAAGTTACTTAGTGTGTTTCTTTGTGTAGCTATGGTTGCAGTCATGCTGACCGGCTGCGGAAAATCATCCCAAAGTACAGAAAACAGTAGCGAAACAAAAACAGAGGATACTAAAGCAGAATCTGAGCAAGGTGAAGGAGATGACGCAGAAGCAGAGGAATCAACGGAAGGTGAAGCAGAAGCTGTTACCACAGTTGGTGATCCTAACGGTACACATTTTGAAATGTGGTCATTTGTTGAATTACATAATACATTCTATGGAAAAATGGTAGAGAAGTGGAATGAAGAAAATCCTGACAAAACCATAGAAGTAACATTTACCACATATCCTTATTCGGATATGCATAATAAACTGATTATGGCTCTGCAAACAGGAGAAGGAGCTCCTGATATATGTGATGTTGAAGTAGGACAATTTCCTAATGTAGTTGCAGGTGTTGATACATGGTTGTATCCATTGGATGACGCTGCGGCACCTTATCTTGATACAATGGTTAAATCTCGTATGGAAACATATATGGGATCCGATGGACATTATTATGGTGCGCCTTTCCATGTAGGAGCCACCGTAATGTATTACAATTTAGCTGCTCTTGAAGAAGTTGGAATTACTCAGGAAGATGTAGATGCTGTTAAGACATGGGATGACTATACAGCACTTGGTAAGAGATATGTTGAGGCAGTAGGTGAAGAAGGAAAGTATTTTACCTCTGTTGATACAGGCGGAACAGACTGGTTATGGCTTGCTATGGCTGAATACGGTGAAGACTGGACCGGTGGTTTCGATGGAAAAGCAAATATTGAATTACAATCCGTTAAAAATATGCTTAACATGCAGGTAGACTGGTTAAATTCCGGTATTGCTGAAGTTTCACCGGATGGACATGTTGACCTGGAAGCTGGTTACCAGAACATTCTGGATCATAATATCGTATCATTTCCAAAGGCAATGTGGTATATGAGCCGTTTCATTAACTATATGCCAGAAGAAAAAGGTAACTGGTATATAGCACCTTGCCCGGTATTTGAAGAAGGACAGATTAACTCTGTAGGTATTGGTGGTACCGGTACAGTTGTAACACAGCAGTCTAAAGATAAAGAACTTGCAGCCGAATTCCTGTGCTATGCCAAGATGTCTATGGAAGGCGAAAAGAATATTTGGGAAATGTTAGGGTTTGATGTATGTAACACTGAAATGTGGCAGGATGAATCTATTATTCATGATGACAACAACCAATACAATTCTTTCTTCCGCAACTATCCTTACGATGTATTAAATGAAATCAAAGACGGAATTGGCAAAATCAGTGTTGTTCCTATCAGCCCTACAATTAATGAAGAAATTTGTACCAATACTTTAAATGAAATATTTGAAAACGGCACACCAGTTGATGATGCGTTAGCGGCTTCTCAGGAAGTCATTGACATGGAACAGTAGTTTATTGCCGGAGTAGGGAGTTGCCCGGAAGTTTTTCCGGCACTCCTTAACTTTTAAAATGCATTGTTTATGCCATAAGGCAAAAACGGCGTAGGAGAACATGCCGTTTTGTGTATCATAATGGTTGAAAGAAAATATTGTAGAAAGGAATTGCCAAAGCTAAATTTTTAACCTGTGTGAAACATATTTTCACATTGTATTGGCAATGTCGCAGATTAATTTGTGATATGCAAGGGTGAAAAGATGAAAATAAAAAAATTTCTTTATTCACAAAAAACAGCTCCTTACGTATTTGTATTACCGTTTATTTTAAGTATCCTTATATTTTGGGCTTATCCCCTTATTAGCACTATTACTATGAGTTTTCAGGATATAAAACCGACGGGAATAGAATGGATAGGGTTAAAAAATTATTCGAAATTAATAAACGATAAAGTATTCCATACTGCAATACTTAATAGTTTTGAATATATGGTTGTAACGGTTGCGCTCTTAATTCCTTTTCCAATGTTATTTGCTGTTTTACTTGACAGCCGTCTTGTAAAAGCAAAAGGATTATGGAAAGCATTATTATATCTTCCGGCACTGACTTCCGTTGTTATATCCGGAACCCTCTTTCGACTTATGTTTTCAGAATATAGCACCGGACAGATGAACGTAATAATGCAGGCGCTTGGTTTGGCAACTCATAAATGGCTTAAAGTAAAAGCAACAGGACTTGGAGCACTGGTTGTATTATGCTGCTGGAGATGGACAGGTGTAAATATGCTTTATTATTTGTCCGGTTTAAAATCCATCGACGGAACTCTTTATGAAGCAGCTGAAATTGACGGTGCATCAGCCTTTCAAAAATTCTGGTATATTACTGTGAAATTATTGAAGCCAACCAACATTTATGTGCTAACCATCAGTATATATGCAGGACTTGCCATGTTTTTGGAATCATTTATGCTATGGGCTGGAAATGCATCTCCAAACAATATCGGACTGACTATTGTAGGTTACCTGTATCGCCGAGGAATTGAAAAGAATCAGATGGGTTATGCTTCAGCAGTAGGACTTGTGCTTTTAGTAATTGCACTTGCCATTAATGTGGTACAGCTGATCCTGAATGGTACATTTAAAAAGGAGGAAAGATAGTATGGCAAGAGAAGCAGTTACATATAAAGCTACGTCTTCAGTAAAATTCAAGGCGTTATCTGTTCTGGCCACCGGTTGGTTTTTGCTGTTGGGAATAATTGTAATATTCCCGGTATTTGCCGGATTATTGGCTTCTTTCCGCCCTGGTACGGAACTGATAAGAAAAGGACTTCGCATTAATCTTGATTTTTCAACCATGACCCTTGACAATTACAAGTATTTGTTCAGTGGTAACGCTGATTCCGTAAAGTATTTTACCTGGTTTAAAAACAGTATGGTATTGACCCTGGTAACAGTTGCATTAACCTTAATGATTTGTTTTTTCGTTGCATATGGCCTTACCATGTATTATTTTAAATTAAGAAATTTACTTTTGTTTTTGGTCATAGCTACCATGATGGTACCTTTTGAGATTTTGATGCTGCCTTTGTATCAGGAAATGATAACTTTAAAACTGATTGATACCAGCGCCGGAGTTATATTACCGGGTGTTTGTGCAGCCTCCACTATATTTTTCTTCAGGCAATATCTGACAACCCTGCCAAAGGAACTGCTTGATTCCGGAAGAATTGACGGGGCTACGGAATATGGCATATGTATTAAAATTATGCTGCCTATTACGAAACCCGCATTTGCCGCTATGGCAATTTTAAACGCCATGGGCTCCTGGAACAATATGTTATGGCCAATGTTAGTATTTAGAAGTGCAAAGAAATTTACTCTTCCCATTGGATTAAATACTTTGCTTACACCTTATGGCAATAACTACGATTTGCTGATTGCAGGTTCCATGTTTGGTATCATTCCTATCTTTGCTATATTCTTAATGTTCCAGAGTTACTTTATCGATGGTATGACCATCGGTGCGGTAAAAGGATGACACTTGAATAGCCAGATAAAGATTTTTATTGACTCTATGTTATAGAAAAGGATTTTCGTAATTTAATCCTTTCTATAAATAGAGTCATAATCATTTATCTGGCATTATGTTTATTGTAAAGACTATATTTATGGTAAATTTCTTATTTTGTCCCCGGTAATTCTTCTGCCTGTCAGCAGACATATGATATCGTTATGCCAGGTACAGCATAATGATAGATATTACGAATAAATCCGTTGTTTTTAATTTGGAAAAGATAAAAAGCCATGTTATACAGTGTAATTGTATCGATTTACCATGGTAAAGTGCTACCATGGCAAAATATTTTGTTGACATTGGATTAGCCCTATGTTACTATAATTTATGCTTATGAAAAAAGATTTATAATTATACGAGATACATATGCGGAGGGTTAATTGAATGAAGAAAACGATTAGGCTGATTGCGATTACTATGTTATTAATTATTACAGTGGCAGGATGCGGGAAGAAAGAATCTGCGGGAACTGACACTTCGTTAGAGGATATTAAGGCAAAAGGTAAACTTGTTCTTGGCCTTGATGACGAATTCCCTCCCATGGGTTTTTAAAAATGAGAATCAGGAAATTGTTGGTTTTGATATAGATGTGGCGAAAGAAGTATGCAAAAGAATGGGTGTGGAATTAGTGATTCAGCCCATTAGCTGGGAAGCTAAGGAGCTGGAACTGTCCACAAAGAATATTGACTGTATCTGGAATGGTATGACATATAACAAAGAACGTGCGAAAGCCATGACTTTGAGCAAACCTTACATGAAGAACACACAGGTTGCCGTAGTTTTAGCTGACAGTGACGTGAACTCATTAAAAGACCTGGCCGGAAAAACCGTAGCAATACAGAATGGTTCAACTGCTTCCGATGCCATTGAAGCCAATCCAGAATTTAAAGATTCCCTGAAAGAACTGGTGAAAGTTGATAATAACGTACAAGCCCTTTTAGACTTAAAAGTATCCGGTTCGGATGCGGTTGTTATGGATGAAGTAGTTGCCCGGTATTATGCGGAAAAAGAGCCGGGTACCTATAAGATTCTGAATGAAACCATGTCGGATGAAGAATATGTTATTGGTTTCCGAAAAGGAGAGGAAAGCCTTTGCAATGAGGTAGAAAAGTATTTAAAAGAGATGAAGGATGACGGAACTTTGGCTAAAATCAGTGAAACCTGGTTTGGAAAAGATTTAACAACAGTAGAATAATATTACACGCCGGTCGTACACTATTACGAAATACGAAACAAGTAGAATTGATTGGCATCTCTTAAATTGATAAAAATTTCCCTATTCATTATAAAATAAAAAATAATATTAATATTGCTGTATTGTTAATGTATAGAAATCACTGTCCCTTGTCCTTAAATTTCAGACTTATGCGGACAGTTTATTTCTTTTATAACTAAATTTGCCTTTACAGGATGTTAAGATAAACGATTGGTTCAGGAAAGGGCAATGTGTGTATAATAATAGGATTGGAAGTCTTTAAGGAGGAGAAAAATGTCTCAGGAAACTTTTCTAAATCTGCTTGTAATAATGGGGAAAGCTTCCCTTGTTACCATAAAGATATTTGTGTTAACCTTGGTTTTTGGACTGCCTTTAGGCCTAATTGTTGCGTTTGGACGAATGTCTAAGCATTTTGTAATCAACGGGCCCATTCGTTTTTATTTATTGATTATGCGGGGAACACCTTTAATCTTGCAATTGTTCTTTTTCTTTTATTTTCCACATTTTGTTTTTGGAACTACCTTACCAAGGTTTTGGGCAGCAATTTTGGCTATGTCCATAAACTATGCGGCTTATTTTGCTGAAATATACCGCTCCGGTATCCAGTCTATTTCTAAGGGCCAGTACGAGGCGGCAACTGTTTTGGGATTTAACAAAAATCAGACTTTTTTTAAAATTATATTGCCCCAGGTTGTAAAGAGAATTCTTCCTCCAATGAGCAATGAATTTATGACTTTGGTCAAGGATACAGCCCTGGTCAGTGTTATTGGAGTGAGTGAAATATATGAACTGGCAACCGGAACCATGTCTCGGATGGGTTCCATTTTGCCGCTAATTATGGCAGGACTTTTTTACCTGATTATGAACAGTGTGGTGTCCAAATGCTGTTCCATAGCGGAAATTAAAATGAGCTATTATCGATAATCGGAGGAAAGATATGAATATATTAGAAGTGAAAAACTTAGAGAAAAGTTTTGATAACCTTCCGGTTTTAAAGGATATTTCCTTTAACGTGAAAAGCGGAGAGATTATCTCTATTATTGGTTCATCCGGTTCCGGCAAATCGACTTTGCTGCGGTGCTTAACCCGTTTGGAAACGGTAGACTCCGGAACCATTGTTGTTGACGGGGATGTTTTAGTTTCTACAGAGAATGGAAAAACAACCTATGCAAATGAAGAGATATTAAAGAAAATCCGCTTAGAAACCGGACTGGTTTTCCAGAATTTCAACTTGTTTCCCCATTTTAACGTATTAAGAAATATAACGGAAGCGCCGGTTTTTGTGGCCGGAATTCCAAAAGAAGAAGCAGAAAAGACGGCTTATGAGTTACTGGATAAACTGGGTTTAAAAGATAAGGCCTTAGCCTATCCATATCAGTTATCCGGTGGTCAGTCACAACGGGTTTCTATTGCCCGCGCATTGGCACTTAAGCCAAAGATTCTTTTTTTTGATGAACCGACTTCCGCATTGGACCCGGAATTAACGGGAGAAGTTTTAAAGGTTATAAAATCTTTAACAAGTTTAAATATGACCATGATTATCGTAACTCATGAAATGGAGTTTGCAAGGGAAATCTCCAACCGTATGATTTTTATGGATCAGGGAGTTATTGTGGAAGATACCACACCGGATAAATTGTTTCATTCAAATAATGAAAGAACCAGAGCATTTTTAGGTAAGTTCCATAAAGTTATGGGATCTTCCCATTCATATTACTAATTTAATCACCTGTAACCATTAAGGGGCTGCTGTAACAGCCTTCTTTTTGTGTCAATCATTTTATTCCTTCTGGGGAATAAAATGATCGAAAATAAAGTAATCAAAACTGTTACGGCTTGCATTTAAACTCTCCTGAGAATTAATGGTCCAGGCAAAGGTAGGTATCCGGTATAAGCGCCTGCACAGTACCAGGGACAAGGTACTGCGATGAATGTAATTATAAGAAATAAAATCCGGTTTTGTAATAAAATTCAGCAGCAGGTTTTGATGAATAAAGTTTAAAGTTGCAATTCCCCTTTTTGCCTTATCCTTGATTAAATTGCTGGCAAGCTGACCCCGCATAATATTGGGCCGTTTGCGTTTATACCAGAATAATACCAGAGGATTAAAGGATTCAATACAATATAAGCCCTGATAGTTATCCAGCATAGGAGCTGTTATATCACATACGGAAGTGTCTTTAAATTCTACCTTAAATTCAATAATCAGGGGAACCTGGCCATTCACCATGTCAAGAACGGATTGTAAGGAAGGAATCCGTTCCTCAGATTTGAATAAAGTCAGTTCCTGTAATTCAGCAAAAGTAAGATCTTTTACTTTTTTATCTACTCCGCATGCTCTTTTTAAATTAAAATCATGAAAGACAACCGGAACTTTGTCTTTTGAAAGCTGAACATCCAGCTCGATACCATAATTATGGCTTACCGCCAGCTTAAAGGCAGCCATAGAATTTTCCGGTGCTTCACTGTTGTTATTGTGAAGCCCTCTATGTGCAAAATATCTGACTTGCCAAGGGCCCAGGTCATGACGGCTCCGAATATTGGGCATAATAGCAAGCAAATATAAGATACAAATCAAAACAACAGCAGCCAAAACAACACCAATTAACATAACATCCTCCAAGTACATTATTATATAGTTTAATCCTCAATGTCAAAATGCGCAAGAACACTTTTTTTCCTTTCCGGTTTGGAATCCCCGTGTTTTACACAGAGCATAGTACATAAAGACAAGGCAGAAAAAATAAAGGAATAGGGGAAAAGTGTCCGGTAGGATACGTTTTCCAGTAAAGCGCCTGATACGATAGGGGTAAAAATCTGGGCTGCCATAGAAAATGTATAATACAGCCCGGTATATTTACCTACATCAGAACCACGGCTCATTTCCACTACCATCGGATAGGAATTCACATTGATAGCCGCCCAGCCAATGCCGGTGAGAGCAAAGATCAGGAGTATGGCAGGGGTAAAAGAAGTAAAAAGAGTTCCGAAAAAGTAACTGAGGCTCATTAGCAGAATACCTGCCAATATGGTCTTTTTTCTTCCGAATTTTCCGGAAAAATAACCGATGGGAAGATAGCTTAAGGTAGCCGCACCGGTTGCCACAAGCAGAGTATTGGCAAAACTCCCGCCCTTAAGGCCCCATACTTTATCCGCATATCTGGTAAAAGCTGTGGTAACCGCATTATAGGCAGTAAACCACAAAAAAACGGAAGTAAGTAATAGAATCAAACTTTTCTTAACCTCAAAAGAAATTCTGTCCGTTTTATTCTCATCTGATTTTAAAGATATTTCCTTGCCGGAAATGCTGTATTGTGATTTTTCAAACTGGGCATTTATAATTTCATTTTCTTTTACCAGGGCATTTTCCCGAATTGTTATTGCCAATAAAGCAACTGCAACAATCATTAACAGAGCCACGGCCAGGAAAATCGGCAGGTAATCCGGACGATTTACTTTCGGAATTAAGATACCTGACATAATCAAGGTAAATATGGCACCAAGAGTACCCATTAAATTAATGATAGAATTGGCACTGCTTCGCAAAGGCTTTGGGGTTACGTCCGGCATAAGGGCAACTGCCGGAGAACGATAAGACCCCATTGCAAAAAGTACCACCGCCAGTGAAATGATAAACAGGGTAAAATGATTCATCCGGTCTGCAATAGGCAAAAAAGTCATAAAAATTACGGCAAATGCGGTTCCTGCTAAGATATAAGGCATTCTTCTGCCAAGCCTTGTATGAGTCTTATCAGATAAGGCACCGAACAATGGCAGAAGGAATAAGGCCAGTATATTATCAAGTGCCATAACACCGCCTGTCATAGTTTCTCCAAGATTAAAAGTTTTTGATAAAATTAAGGGAACCAGGTTGTCATACAATTGCCAAAAGGCACATATGGACATAAAGGCGAAACCGATAAGAAATGTACGCTTATAATTTAATTTCATACTGCTACTCCCATCACCAAAATGTTTTAATGGAGCCAAGGTGGCAAACCAGGCCTTTACTAAGTAATTTTTTTATAATTATAGCATTTGTAAGAAAAGGTTACAATGCAAAAGGAGATGATTTACAAAATAATTACCGAATAAAAACAGAATTTTTACAGTTATCCTTATTGGATGCAAGGAATAACATGTCCCGGTATTTTCCCGGAGTTTTGGTAGAATATTAACAACTGCTCATCATATATTTAATTAAGTTAATGAGTAAAGGAATGAAGAAGCTTGGATCAAGATTGTGGTGATCGAATTTATAATGAAGATTATGCAGATTTGCTGGTTGAGTATCGCAATAATCCTACGGATCTTGACAAAATTCCGGACGGCTGTACCGTAATTATCAATGATACGCACGCAGCTGTATATGCCCCAATTAATCTGTTGCCAGAGAATCTTGTTCAGGAAATCGGATACGGTGTTTATCCTAATTTGTACGGGCTGGCAGACACCGGCAGTTTGGAAGCTTCCGGCATAACCAGAGTACTTAATATACCAAACCTTGATCTAAGCGGTCAGGGTGTTTTAATCGGTATTGTAGATACGGGCATTGATTATACCCATCAGGCTTTTATCAATGCAGATGGTACGACAAAAATTGTGTCCATTTGGGATCAGACCATTCAGGAAGGACCGGCGCCGGATTCTTTTTATTTTGGAAGAGAATTTACCAGGGAAGAGATTAATCTGGCACTTCAAAATGCTGATCCTGCATCGGTAGTTCCAAGCAGGGACGAAATTGGACATGGAACCTATTTGGCCGGTGTGGCAGCAGGAAATCCAAGCTTTCAAGATAATTTTTCAGGGGTAGTACCTTCCGCTGAAATAGTTGTGGTAAAGCTAAAACAGGCAAAGCGATTTTTAAAAGAATTTTTTATAGTACCGGAAACTGCCATTAGTTATACGGAAATAGATATCATGTTTGGTGTACGGTATTTAATTGAAGTGGCCAGAAGATTAGACCGTCCTATTGCAATCTGTATTGGTTTGCAGACATCCCAGGGTTCCCATGACGGACGGGGAGCCTTAAGCAGTTATCTTTCTTTTTTGGGAGATCAGGTCGGAATTGCCATAGCTATAGCGGCAGGAAATGAAGGCAATGCGGGACATCATTTTCGGGGAGTAATCGAAAATGGAGCAGAAGAATATGAAACCATTGAAATACAAGTTGGGCCAAATAATGCAGGTTTTTCAATGGAATTGTGGGGGGACTCACCAGGAACCTTTTCTCTTGACATCTTATCTCCCACGGGAGAATATATTCCCAGAATACCGGCAAGAATAGGGGAAAACAGAATAATACGTTTTATATTTGAAGAAACAATAATAAATGTGGACTACCTTTTATTGGAACAGCAGACAGGGAATCAGCTGATTTTACTTCGGTTTGTTAATCCTACGGAAGGAATCTGGAGGTTCCGGGTATATGCATCCGGCGATTTGACTTCTACCTTTAATATCTGGCTTCCCTTAAGCAGTTTTTTGTCCAGTGAGGTTTATTTTGTTCGGCCGGATCCCTATTACACGGTAACTTCTCCGGGTAATGCTGTTGTACCTATAGTTGTAACTGCTTATGATCATACCAATAACAGTTTGTACCTGAATGCCAGCAGAGGATATACCAGAATTAATACCATAAATCCAAATTTTGCGGCACCGGGAGTGAATCTTGTGGTGCCGGCACCGGGCAATCTTTATACCACAGCATCCGGAACCAGCCTGGCAGCTGCTCACACGGCAGGCGTGGCCGCTATGCTTTTGCAATGGGGACTAATTACCGGTTACTATTCCCTGTTAGACAGCGTTGAAATTAAAAATTTGCTGATACGGGGTGCCAGAAGAGATCCTAATAATACTTATCCAAATCGGGACTGGGGATATGGAATCCTGGATGTTTACAATACTTTTATCAGTTTACGGGGAGATCAGTAGTCTTTTCCTTATTGTTTTAATTTACCCATGCCGCAAGTATTTCGTATATATCCTTATAGCTCTTTTTCATATTAATGGGCTTGAAATCCTTATTTACAAAGCAATGTCTGGATTCTCCGTATGCCTTTAGGGTATGATTATTGCTGTCTATAATCCGGTAATTGACTGTCATTTTAAATCCATTAAAATATGTGATTTTTGGCAGGATAATCACTTTATCATTAAAATGAACAGAAGATTTATACTCACAGGAAACACTTAAAACAGGAATAAGAATTCCTAAACTTTCCAGTTTTTCATAATTTATATGAATCTGTTCAAGAAAGTGAAGCCTGGCTTCTTCGAACCACCGGATGTAATTGGAATGATGGATTATTCCCATCTGATCGGTTTCATAATACATAGCCTGTCTCGTATAGGGTTTTAATAATTGGTTGGTTACTCTGTTATAGGCAACAGCTTCGTCAACAGGGTCAAAGACACTGGCTTTAGAAGGCAGATTTTGCGTGGATTTGGGCTGGGAAAGGTTTGCTGAAGTCAGGCTTTCGGCTTCCGGATTTAAGGGATTAAACTGGTCAAACATATTAAAATTCTCCTTGACATTTATTTCTATATTTTATAGTAACATCAGGGGTTAGTAAATTCAATAAGAAACTTTTAGGGGATAATTAGAAATTGTAGAAAAAAGGTGAATTGAAAAGTTAAATTCCACTTTGCAAAAGTAAGTTCAACTATATTAGCCAACGGTGATGAAATTAGTATATAGAAATAGTTTTATTACTACCCATTTGTTAAATTTTGTGTTATAATTACGTATAAACAAGACTATATAACCTTATTTTTAGGCATAATGAAGCGGGAGTGAAAGATATCCGTTTTTTTGAAATGGCAAATTCCACCCCTATTTTATATAATATTTAGCCTAAAAACGGTGATACCTCTTGTTATAATAGGTAATTATTTTTTAAGAAGTGATGGGTGTAAGGTTACTTCATCTGCCAGGATGAAGCTTACGCCCAATTTCTTTAATAAATCTTCACCATATAGAACTGAAAATACTTCATAAGGTGTTTTGTTACCAAGGTTTTTCCTAGGATAACAGTTGATATGGTTCATCATTTTTGTGATATCATCTTGTATAAAGCAATCCAAAGATGTTCCTTTAGGTATGATTCTTCTTATTAACTCATGATTGTTTTCAAGTGCACCTTTTTGATAAGGAGCAGATGGATCACAATAATAAACCCTTGTTCTTTGATTCCCCTGAGCATCAAGTTCAATGGCTAGGGGATTCGAGAACTCTGAACCATTATCCACTAAAAAAAGAGGAAATAATTTATCAAATATATCTGGACGTAATTCCAGATAAAGTCTGTTGATTATATCAATAACAGACTGTGACGTATTTGCATCCCTTATAAAGGCCAACATTAGTTGTGGAATAGTAAAGTGTATAGTTAAGAGAACCTTACCGCTTTTTCTACCTTCAACAGAATCCATCTGGATAACTGGTGTATCCGGATATTTCTGTATATAATTACAAAACGCATTATAAGTACGTCCTATACGGCATTGCTTATCCACTTTGAAATTGTTCTTTTTAGGTTTCCTGATACTATAACGGACTTTTCTAGGTAAATCAATGTTTTTAACAGAAAGAATTCCGTTATTTATGTAGTTGTATATTGTCCTCTCATTGCACATAAGCTCATCCATGTGATTAACACAGATAGCATGAGGAGACTGACCTTTAGCTACTAATGGAGAAATAATGCTATTTAATCGAATAGCCTCTTCTTCAGAGATCTTTACTCCTTGTCTGGATTCAGACCGAATCAGTTCGTATTCTTTTTGAGCAGCTGAAGCAGAGTATAAAGCTTTTTCTAAAGTACAATGGTTTCTCTTGTCACACCCATTGCAAACATAAGGTGGATCATTTAGGAGTAAACAGAGATCCTTTTTGTAGCTAGAACACACCTTATGACAGTTAGAACAGAATTTGCATAAGTTATTCCTGCAAGCAGGATCATTACAGCAGCCAGAAAGATTACAGGAAAACCTATATATACAATCGTTGAAAGGTCTTCCATAAGATCCCGTTTTCTTAAAATGCCTACGAGACTTTACTTCCTTTGAAATGGTAGTACAGTCTTTATCGATATCACGGCCAATGGCTTTAAAGGATAGCTTTTTATTAAGGGATTGTTCAATAATAATACGTTGGGATAAATCTAAATGTTTATAGTTAGCCATGGTTACCTCCTTCTAAGAGGTATCACTACAATTACTATAACATTTGAAACAGTAACTTCAACCCATTGATTTGAAAAACTTACTTCAACCTCTATAGTATTTAAGGGTGGAATTTACTTTTTCAATTGATAATTGTAGAAAAAATTTAAAAAACTTTAAAATTCTACTTGCAAAATGAAAATGAATGAGTTATAATATCAAACGTGCTGATGAACAGTAAGTTTAAAAACACAATTTAACAGTATGATGGGCTATCGCCAAACGGTAAGGCACTGGACTCTGACTCCAGCATTTCAAGGTTCGAATCCTTGTAGCCCAGTTAATAATGAAAAGACCATGGTAGGTGGTCTTTTTTTATGTTTTTACATAAGCAAATCTTTGATTGTGTGTTTTTGAAGTTTGCGCAGAATATTGTGAATTTTGGGCTTTTACAGTAGACATTTCTACCTGACGATCTTTGCATATATCGGTTCGGTTGTAGCTTTTTGATATCATATAAAGAATATTAAGTTCATTTTTGTTCGGACGGTGTGAATTATACCGGCAGTATGAAAAAATTACTGAAAAAGGACAGTGAAAAAATATTGCGGTAAATAATAATATAAGGTTTCACTTCTTTTGATAAGAAGTTAGGAAAATAAATGCTGCCTCTTTTTTCTATATTTTTTATAATAAAATTAAATATAAACTTTGTATGCAGTTTCTGGCTAAATATAAGGATAAGGGGTGTATAAGAATAAGATACATAAAAATTAAGACGATATTTTATCAGATAAGTTAATTATTGGTGCTTTTTATTGTAATATAATGGAATAAGTGGTATTATGGATGCATAAGCATATGATAATTTTTTAAGTGCGAATGTGAAGCTCACATAAAAATCCCGGGAGGTTCGCACTATACAAAATTAACAAAATGGTTATAAATGTGTGATTAATGAAATGAGTTCAAAAGATTACTGACAGAACAGTTGTATCATATGTAATATAAAATACTTCCAATCAAAAGAATTATTGTGTACTTTTGCTGTCGCTCCTCGCAGAGGAGCGTGGATTGAAATACTCTATTGCTTTGCCACCGCCAAAAATAGCACCAGTCGCTCCTCGCAGAGGAGCGTGGATTGAAATATAATAGCACCATAAATGATTATTGTCAATACTGTGTCGCTCCTCGCAGAGGAGCGTGGATTGAAATCACTTATAACTTGATGCGCCAAGGCCTATATTAGAAGTCGCTCCTCGCAGAGGAGCGTGGATTGAAATTTTAAGACAAACACACCACAGCTTTGAACCATTAGTCGCTCCTCGCAGAGGAGCGTGGATTGAAATATATGGGGGAGGATCCCCTTTCAGTAACCGTGGTAACCGAACGTCGCTCCTCGCAGAGGAGCGTGGATTGAAATTCCTTAATGGCTGTAACGATAAAACCATTAAGGCGTCGCTCCTCGCAGAGGAGCGTGGATTGAAATCCGCCACTCCATACATCATCTATAAATACCTTGCCAGTCGCTCCTCGCAGAGGAGCGTGGATTGAAATCAGCCTCGGTCATTTTAGCTGTTGTCTTACCAAATCGTCGCTCCTCGCAGAGGAGCGTGGATTGAAATATAGATGGTTTGCTAATAAGTCTTGCCCTGGTGATGTCGCTCCTCGCAGAGGAGCGTGGATTGAAATCCCAAACTACATCATAACAAATAAAATTAATTGGTGTCGCTCCTCGCAGAGGAGCGTGGATTGAAATTTCCATTCTTCAACTTCATTTAGTAGGGCGCTGGCTACAGTCGCTCCTCGCAGAGGAGCGTGGATTGAAATAAGAAGGCAATCATTGAAAATGCAATGGGTTATGAGTCGCTCCTCGCAGAGGAGCGTGGATTGAAATCTCGCTTTCTATGAAATATTGAGCATTTATCTGTGTCGCTCCTCGCAGAGGAGCGTGGATTGAAATAAGTGTGGAAACTCTTACATATAATGCAGTACGCATGTTGCTCCTCGCAAAGGAGCGAGGATTAAAATTAAGGGGCAGACATGGCTTGATTTAATCATCATGGTCGCTCCTTTCAAATGTCTGAAATAAACTTAAGCAAAAGAGAGCAGTTGGCTCTCTTTTTTAATACGGGTGTTTTGAGTTTGGAAATTTAATCGAAAAAATTTCTTAAAGACTTATCAGAATATGTAAGTTTAGATGTTCAACAAATCTAAAGTCAGAAAGGTTTGAAATTGACTAAAGCCAATGTAGATAAAAGAAAAAATATTTTAAATTACAAAGAGCTTTTGGTGTTTCCAAAAGCTCTTAATTAATTTAATTTTAAATGGTTATAATTTTGATTCTTAAAAGGAATACTATGCGATAGAATACTTCTCTTCTATTTCACGGAAATGTCGGAAAATATGATCCAAATCCTTTCCAAAGGGGAGAAGGCGGTATCGTGAATGTCCGTCGGTTTCAACTTTTTCTACCGCTTTACGTTCCACTAAAACAGCCAACTTACGGTTTAGTTCTGTGTTGGACAAATAATCTACTTTTTTAAGAATTTCAGAATAGGTAGCGCCGTCTGTTCCAATGGCACTTTATAATGATACCAGAAATTAAGACAGACAAAACAACCAGAATTAGTTAGAATGGAACTATGGAAAAGAGAAGACATTTTACACCTGAAGAAAAAGCCAAGTCGCTCCTCGCAGAGGAGCGTGGATTGAAATGAGGCGCATCATGCGGCTGAGGCCGAGGTCTGTGCGTCGCTCCTCGCAGAGGAGCGTGGATTGAAATTTCGAGCGGTATTATGTTGCCGTTGGCATATAATCGTCGCTCCTCGCAAAGGAGCGACGATTAAAATTAAGGGGCAGACATGGCTTGATTTAATCATCATGGTCGCTCCTTTCAAATGTCTGAAATAAACTTAAGCAAAAGAGAGCAGTTGGCTCTCTTTTTTAATACGGGTGTTTTGAGTTTGGAAATTTAATCGAAAAAATTTCTTAAAGACTTATCAGAATATGTAAGTTTAGATGGTTCAACAAATCTAAAGTCAGAAAGGTTTGAAATTGACTAAAGCCAATGTAGATAAAAGAAAAAATATTTTAAATTACAAAGAGCTTTTGGTGTTTCCAAAAGCTCTTAATTAATTTAATTTTAAATGGTTATAATTTTGATTCTTAAAAGGAATACTATGCGATAGAATACTTCTCTTCTATTTCACGGAAATGTCGGAAAATATGATCCAAATCCTTTCCAAAGGGGAGAAGGCGGTATCGTGAATGTCCATCGGTTTCAACTTTTTCTACCGCTTTACGTTCCACTAAAACAGCCAACTTACGGTTTAGTTCTGTGTTGGACAAATAATCTACTTTTTTAAGAATTTCAGAATAGGTAGCGCCGTCTGTTCCAATGGCACTTAATACTTCGGGGACCCACTTCAGTTTAATAATATCCTGAATGATTTTAAAACCTTCTGTTGTTTGGCTCATGATATCCCTTCTTTCATATTACGTTATATATAATAAATAATAACATTGGAAAGCTGATTTGAAAACAGAAATTTAGAAACAAATTTGTCTCTATATGTTTTTTAACAGATAGTATATAATAACATCATCAAACAAGAAACCAATCACAATTATCATATAAAATCAACTACGGGAGGTAAATACCATGAGTAAAGTATCATTATTAAATCAATATGTTGCTGATTTACATGTTATAAACGTAAAGCTTCATCAGCTGCACTGGAATGTTGTCGGACTGCAATTTGTAACCATTCATAAATTTACAGAAGAATTATATGAAGATTTATTTAAGAAGTTTGATGAGGCAGCAGAAATACTAAAGATGAAAGGCGAAGCCCCTTTAGGCAAAGTTGCTGATTACCTGAAAGTAAGCCAGGTTGAGGAACTTGATACGGCAGATTACAGCGCTGACTTTGTAGTAAAAGAGATTAAAAAAGATCTTGCTTACCTGAAAGACTTAGCTTTAAAAATCCGCACCGCGGCAGACGAAGAGGATGACTTTGAGGTAGCCAATATGGTGGAAGATCATATTTCCTACTACAGCAAACAGTTATGGTTCCTAAAGGCAATGATTCAGGCATAAATTAGCTTGTATTTATTGAATATGTAAAATGAAAAAACACTTAATTAATATGACCGAATATGTGCAAATCATATTTATGTCAATTAATTAAGTGTTTTTTCTGTTTGATGAACACAGCTTACTGTCAGGCGGTAGTACATTATACTAGTCTGTCAAATTATTTAAGGCTTCTTTCCTGTTATATTGGATATCATCGGTTAACCATCCTTTGATGGTGAATTTGTTGTCTAAGAAAGCGCTTAAAGGTACTGGAAGACAGTAATACTCTAAAGTTTTTAGGGCGTTTTCCTCATTATTATCTATAAAAATTAAGAGAACAGCATTTCAATATATTAAACCATAAAATCCAGAGCCTTCAACAATTCACTCCGTAACAAAAACATGAATCAAAGAAAAGTGATTGACAAAAGAATAAAAATGATATAAAATACCAATTAAATTAATTCATATAAATATGATATGAATTGTATGAATTTTAAAACAACTGAGGTGAATCCAACATGAAAAAGCAAAGAACAAATCAATGGACAATAAGGAGTAAAAGCTGTTGCTGCATGTATTTCCTACCTATGGAATAATTGCATGCGGGTTTTCTTATTATTATTTGTCATAAAACTCATTAATTTATAACAATCTCGCAAAGATGCAAAATTCCGTAGGCAGGTGCATATTGCAACTGCCATTTTTGCATGCTTGGCTTATGTAAGCCATAACCTGGTAATGCCTGTGGATACCTGAGAAATGAATGGTAAGAAAGGGTTTGACAATGAATTATGAATTTATACGAGAATATATTCCTCTTTATGCAGAAGCGGCAAAACTGACCGTCCGGATTGCTTTTATCGGTATTATTTTATCCATATTGGCAGGTTTTATCTGCAGTTTGATACGGTATTATAAGATTCCTGTGCTGCACCGGATAATTGGCATATACATAGAACTTTCCAGAAATACCCCTCTGTTAATTCAGCTGTTTTTCTTGTACTTTGGCCTGCCCAGAGCAGGAATAAGATTAAGTTCCGAAACGTGTGCCATAACCGGATTAGTTTTTCTTGGCGGCAGCTATATGGCAGAAGCTTTTCGCAGCGGATTAGAGGCGGTGCCCTTAAGTCAGGTGGAATCGGGATTAAGTTTAGGGCTTACAAAGTTTCAGGTAGTACGTTATATTCTGTTGCCTCAGGCATTAGCCATATCTGTTCCCGCATTTGCGGCCAATACGATTTTCTTAATAAAGGAAACTTCCGTATTCAGTGCCGTAGCTTTGGCGGATCTTATGTTTGTGGCCAAAGATTTAATTGGTCTGTATTATGAAACAACAGAAGCTTTGCTTATGTTAGTAATTGCGTATTTAATTATTTTATTGCCCATATCGGTTATATTTACCGTTATAGAAAGGAAATTACGACATGCAGGATTTGGGGATTAAGGTTTTGTTTCAAGGCAAAAATTTTATAAGACTTATGTTAGGCCTGTGGGTTACCATTAAAATTTCGTTGATTTCCGTTGGAATTTCCATCTTTTTAGGCATTGTGCTGGGAATGATAATGTCGGTTAAAAACCCGGTTATAAAGGCAATTACACGTCTGTATTTGGAATTTGTGCGTATTATGCCCCAGTTGGTTCTGCTTTTTCTTGTCTATTTTGGTGTTACAAAGGCTTTTGGCATACATATATCCGCGGAAGTGTCGGCAGTTATAGTTTTTTCTCTTTGGGGTACCGCAGAAATGGGAGATCTGGTAAGGGGAGCATTAACTTCCATACCAAAACAACAGTATGAAAGCGGAAAGGCAATCGGACTGACCGGTCTGCAAATCTACATTTATATTATTATTCCTCAGACCGTAAGAAGACTAGTACCCTTGGCAATTAATCTGGTGACCAGAATGATAAAAACCACATCTCTTGTACCGTTAATTGGAGTGGTAGAGGTTGTAAAAGTAGGCCAGCAAATCATTGAGGCTTCCAGATTAACTGTGCCAAGCGCAGCCTTATGGATTTACGGAGTAATCTTTTTCCTGTATTTTATCGTATGTTATCCGATTTCCCTGTTGTCGGCAAAACTGGAAAGAGTCTTAAAGGACTAAAATCTGAAAATAAAACAGGGTAAATAACTGGAATATGAAAAACAGATCAGATAAAAATTATAATTTCTAGTAAAAGCATTTATGGCAGATTGGAGAAAATATGAGTGAGAAAGAAGTAATTCTGGAAATAAAAAACTTAAAAAAGAATTATGAAAACCTCGAAGTTCTTAAAGGTATTTCTTTCAGTGTGAAAAAAGGCGAGGTTGTGGTTGTAGTCGGACCATCCGGTTGCGGCAAAAGCACACTGCTTCGCTGTATTAACGGGCTTGAGCCTATTCAGGACGGTGAGATTTACCTAAAAGGACAAATTATCAGCGGCCAGAAAAAAAATATGCACCTTATCAGGCAAAAAATAGGTATGGTCTTTCAAAGTTATGATTTATTTCCTCATATGACTATACTTAACAATATTCTTTTAGGCCCCTTAAAGGCTCAGCGCAGGGATAAAAAAGAAGTGGTACAGGAAGCGGAAGAACTGTTAAAGCGGGTTGGGCTTTTGGAAAAAAAAGATGCTTATCCCAGACAGTTATCCGGCGGACAAAAGCAAAGAGTTGCCATAGTAAGAGCTTTATGTATGCATCCTGAAATTATGCTGTTTGATGAGGTAACCGCGGCCCTGGACCCGGAAATGGTACGGGAAGTTCTGGATGTTATGCTGGAACTGGCCAAAGAAGGCAGTACCATGATTATTGTTACCCATGAAATGCAGTTTGCAAGAGCCATAGCGGACCGCGTTATTTTCCTGGATAACGGGGAAATTGTGGAAGAAAGTGAACCCGAAACGTTTTTTACTAACCCGAAAACAGAAAGGGCAAGGAAATTTTTAAATATATTTGAATTTAATGCCGTAAAAGGCGTTAAAGATATATAAGTCAAAAAGCAAAATACCAGAAAAAAGAGGAGGCGACTAAATGAAAAATTTAAAAAGGGTTTTAGGTTTCATACTTATATTTACTATGTTAGCGGCGGTATTTACCGGCTGCAATAGTAATACAGGAAAAGATACGGCCACTTCCGCCAAAGGGGCAGAAGGAAAGGAAACGGATGGTACCGCATCCACAGATGGGACCGGTAAAAGCGGTACTGCAAGAACACTGGATGAAATTAAGAAAAGTGGAAAAATAGTAATTGGTGTATTCAGTGATAAAAAACCATTTGGTTATGTGGATGAAAACGGAGAATACCAGGGATATGATGTTTACTTTGGTAACCGAATCGCCAAAGATTTGGGGGTTACCGTAGAATATGTACCTGTGGACCCAGCCAGCCGTGTAGAATATCTGGTAACTGCCAAGGTAGATATTATTCTGGCTAATTTTACCGTAACAGAAGAACGGGCAAAGCAGGTTGATTTTGCAAAACCCTATATGAAGGTATCTTTAGGTGTGGTTTCACCGGATAATGCTCTTATAACAAATCCGGAACAGCTAAAGGGTAAAACTTTAATCGTATGCAAAGGTACTACAGCCGAAACTTTTTTTACAGAAAACTATCCGGATGTGAAATTATTAAAGTTTGATCAATATACGGAAGCATACAATGCGCTTTTAGACGGACGTGGGGATGCTTTCTCTACGGATAATACGGAAGTACTTGCCTGGGCTCTGGAAAATAAAGGATTTACCGTTGGAATCGAGTCATTGGGTAACCTGGATGCCATTGCCCCCGCCGTACAAAAAGGCAATACGGAGTTATTAAACTGGCTTAATGATGAGATCGTAAAACTTGGTGAGGAGAATTTCTTCCACAAAGATTATGAGGAAACTTTAGCGCCGGTTTATGGTGATGCGGCTGATCCGGATAACCTGGTAGTGGAAGGCGGAGTTCTTGAGTAAACCTTGTATTTAACAGGAAGATATTTCATAAGAAGAAGAAACTTACAAATAATGTAGTAAACATTTATTAATTTTAGGGAGTATTTAATCATAAATAAAAATATCACAAAGTAATAGGAAAAAGGCTTTTGCTGCAAAAGGATTATTACAGAGGATTAATCCGGAAGCAAAAGCCTTTTTTTGCTTCACAGGATATTGCATCTTATAAAGCAAAAAACCTCCGGGAAAATACACACTTGCGCAATAGGAAGATTTGAAATAAAATATTAAAGGTGTATAACCGGAAAGTTTTAATATGTCCTGAGGCTACAAAAATATTTTTGATGCCGATGAATAATGGAAGATTCGGGAGGTTGGTATCATGAAGAAATTTAGAATATTTATTCTGTTTTTGGTATTACTTGCCTTTTTTCCTAATACAAACTATGCCAGCGCTGCAAAAGTTTATACGAAAAAGGCTGATGTTTACAACGTTATTAAAAAGAATTTAATGGCCAGAAAAGGTGAATTTACGATAAAAATGAATACTAAGGTTATGAAAGCAATAAAAAATGATGGTGAAATCTTTGATTCGGTTGCTTCTATTGACAGCAAAAATACGGCTAAAGACGGAGACTATTTAAGGCTTTCTGTAACCAAATGGGCAACCACCTGGGTCTGGACCGGCAATAGTGTAACTTTAACTTTCAATGCGTATTATTCTACTACGGCGAAACAGGAAAAAGAACTGGATACTAAAATCGCTAATATTATAAAACGATTGAAACTAACTAATAAATCGGATTATGAAAAAGTAAAGGCAATACATGACTATATAATTAAAAATACCAGTTATGACCGTAACCTTGAGAATTATTCGGCTTATGACGCTCTTATCGGCAAGTCGGCCGTATGTCAGGGGTATACTTTGGCCGCTTACCGTTTATTTACAGCCGCGGGACTTGAGAGCAGAATTATAACCGGTTATGCGGGAGGGGCTCCTCATGCCTGGAATATTGTTAAGGTTGACGGGCAATGGTACAATATCGATGTGACTTGGGATGATCCCATAACCATGACCGGTACAGATGTTTTAACTTATGATTATTTTTTAAAAAGTGACGAAGATTTTACTGACCATATACGGGATACCAGATATACATCCAAGGCTTTCCTTAAAAAATATCCAATCGCAAAGACAAGTTATCCGATGGAATAAGAGATAAATGTATGCCTGCCTATACCATTTTTCTACCATTTATGCTATAATTTGTGCAAACCTAATTGACGGAATATTTGGACAGAAAGCGCAGGTTATTTATTTGTACAGGAAAAAATTGAAATTAAAGGCAGAAAAATATTTGCTTATGATATTAAATCTGGCCGGGATTTTACTGGCCTTTGTTAATCCATACACACATTTTTTGAATATGAAATTTGTCATTCCTTATGAATATATTTTGATTTATGCTATTGTGTCCATTTCCCTTATACAGATGTATTTTAAGCATAAGCTGAAAGAAATGTATCTGAGGTGTGGCCTGGATGAAATTGACGAAATGACCGGTGTGGAATTTGAAGTTTATCTGTATTATAAATTCAGGAAAATGGGTTATAAGGTAAAAATGACGCCGGTTACCGGTGATTATGGGGCTGACTTGATACTAAAAAAAAGAAAAGAAAGAATAGTGGTACAGGCAAAAAGGTATAAACGGGACGTGGGCATATCCGCCGTACAGGAGGTAATTGGCTCCATAGCCTATTACAATGCTAACCGGGGAGTGGTAATTACAAATAGCTTTTTTACTCCCAATGCCATAAATCTGGCAATTGCAAATGACATTGTCTTATGGGACAGAAAAGCTTTAATAACCTGTTTTATAAAGGAAGAAGAAAGCCTGGAATCTTATGAATGGGATTATTCAGTGCCGGATTCTGACCGGAATTGTCCTGTGTGCGGGAAAAAATTAGTAAGAAGAAAGGGACCTTATGGATATTTTTTGGGTTGCTGCGGATATCCTGAATGTAACTATACGAAAACTTTATAAAATTAGTTAATAAAAATAAGTACAGTGATCCTTTAAGTATGATATTGGCTCTTTGTCAAGTGCAGGGTGTATTCATAACATAATACTTTGCACTTGATAAAGAGCCTTTTTAAATTATAGTCCTAAGTCAAAAATAAGTTAAAAATGCTTTCTCTTTTCTTTAATGATTAGAGAGGCAGGTACATTTCATACTGCTCTAATGTATCTTTTTCAAATTCCAGTTTGCGAAAGAATCCTTCTAACAGGGCGTTTCCAGGAATACAAACGTATAAGGATTCGCTTTCAACCTGCTTTGAGGCCTGGTGTAACAAAAATCGTCCGATTCCTTTAAACCGGTAGGAAGGTTCTACCCACAAAAAGTTAATTTTCCCTTTGGTACTTATGGCAGTCAGGGCAATTAACTGATAATCGTCATAAACGCCATAAAATATATCGGTTTTGCTGTCCTCATAACAAAAAATATCGCTTTGCCAGTTAATATGGCAGGTGTTTAGTTTTTCACGGAATCCTTTTACCACATCAAAACGGATGGATGTAATTTTATAAGGAGGAATCTCCTTTGGGACAGATAATTCGGAGGTTTTTTTATGGTAGTATTTTAATATGACAGATATCCGGTAACCTGCCTTTTCATAAAATTGGATTGCTCTGTGGTTACTTTTAAGAACTTCAAGAAAGAGCTGCTTACAGCCTGCTTCTTTTGCTGCAGCCTGATGAAGCTGAAACAATTCTCTGCCAATCCCTTTCTTTCTGTAATCCGGTGCGATGCAAAAAGCACCGCAGCGCATTGTTTTCATACAGTCAAATACCCGGGTTCCTCCTAATATAAGTCCGACAGGGTTTTCGTTATCCAGTGCGATAAAGGAGTATTTCAGCTCATTTCCTTCCAGACCGAAAAAATGGGCAAAGAATTCATCTTCCGACAGATGAAAAGGTATGGAATAATCTGCAAAACCACGGCAGAAAGCGTTATAAATCTGAGATAAGCTTACTTCGGTACATACTTTATATAAAATCATAAATCTACCTTTCCCATAAATGAATTTCTTCAGATAAAAAAACTTTATAGTCAATTAGTATATGTTTCTATTGTTTCCTGTTATACGGTTTATTATAGAAGAATTGGAATATTTAAGTCAAATTTTATAATCACAGTTTTTTTATCGCCTGTCACCGTTTGCTTTAAAAGGAATATATTTATAAAAGACAGGATTTAAGTTGGTTTTTGCTTAAAAATCGGAGGATTGTATGGGCTATTATGTTAAGGTGGAACCGGAAGTAAGATATTACGTGGAAGACCTGAATCCAAAAGGAAACAAAACTATATTATTTTTGCATGGCTGGCCGGGAAGCCATAAGCTGTTTGAATATCAGTTTAATGTGCTGCCCGGTATGGGTTATCGGTGTATCGGAATTGACACAAGAGGTTTTGGCAATTCGGATAAACCTTATTGGGGCTATAATTTTGACCGCCTGGCTGACGATGTGAGATGCATTGTGGATGAACTGCAATTGTGTGATTTTACCCTGTTAGGACATTCTAACGGAGGAGCCATTGCGTGCAGATATATGGGAAGGCATAAAGGATACGGAGTATCCAGGCTGATACTTGTGGCAGCGGCAGCCCCCAGTCTTATTAAACGGCCTAATTTTCCATATGGCGTGGACGGCAAAGTAATCCATCAGTTAATTGAAGGTACTTATAAAGACAGACCCCGGATGCTGCGGGATTTTGGTGACAGATTCTTTTTTCAGGGTACATCGAAGGCTTTTTCCGATTGGTTTTTTGAAATAGGGTTACAGGCTGCCGGGTGGGCCACAGCCTTTATGGCAGAAGCCTGGATAAAGGAAGTCCTGTTTCACGATTTAAGTTCCATTCGTGTTCCTACTTTAATAATTCAAGGGATTCATGACCTTGTGGTACCCTTTTCCTTAGCGGAGGTTCAAAACCAGTATATTAAAAATTCGAAACTGATTCCCTTTGATTTCAGCGGGCATGCTACATTTTATGAAGAAAAAGATAAATTTAATGAGGTTGTGACCTGTTTTATTGAAGGAAGGCTGTAAATAAAAGGAACTGCTGTCCATAATAAAAGGGATTCTTTTAAGGAATTCGGATAGATTCCTTAAAGGAAGCCTTTTCATGGATAAGCGGTTCTTTTGGCTAAGAGGCTGTTCGGATTGACTTTTTCATGGACAGCTTTTATAATCAAGACAAGTGATATTGGGTAACCTGCTCATTTTGGGGTTAAAGTTCCCATCTTCCCATAGAAAGGAAAACTGATTATGCAAAAAAAGGAAAAAAACCATACCCATATGGATTCTAATGGTATAGAATATACACACAGCCATCCGGGCGGGGCAGTACATAAACATGTCCATGAAAATACAAAAGCTGTATTAAACCGCTTATCCCGTGCCAGTGGCCATTTGGAATCTGTAAAGAGAATGATAGAAGAAGGGAAAGACTGCAGTGAGGTATTGATTCAGTTGTCTGCTGTTATTGCAGCTTTAAACAACGCGGGAAAAGTTATACTTCAGGATCATATTGAACATTGTATTGTGGATGCCATTGAATCCGGTGATACCGCAGCCATAGAGAATTTAAACAAGGCTATCGACAGGTTTATTAAATAAGAAATATCCCCATCCGGGGCATATCTGATTTTATATTGGTTTCAATCAAATGGAAAAACAACCTGTAAACAGGAAAACGAAAGGAATATGTTAATTTTGTATTTATATCCCCTCCACGGGCTTGTGCCGGGTCCAAAATATTATATAATTAAGGACAGCTGTTTAGGAGGGGATTTATTATGCATATGGCAGATGCCTTGTTATCACCGGCTGTTGCAGGTGGCCTGTATGCTGCCTCAGCTTCGGCAGCCGCATATTCGGTAAAAAAAGTCAGGCTGGAAAATGATATAAAAAAGATACCCTTGATGGGGGTTATGTCAGCTTTTATCTTTGCAGCCCAGATGATTAATTTTACCATACCGGGAACGGGATCCAGCGGCCATTTATGCGGCGGATTACTGCTTTCCATTTTGCTGGGACCCTATGCAGGTTTTTTATCTATGATATCGGTCTTAATTATTCAATGTCTTCTTTTTGCAGACGGAGGTTTATTGGCACTGGGCGCCAATATTTGGAATATGGCTTTTTACAGCTGTTTTGTTACTTATATGCTGATTTACCGCCCGTTAGTTAAGCGCAATCTGAAAAACGGACGGATTATACTTGCTTCTGTTTTAGGCAGTGTCATTAGTCTCCAGTTAGGGGCTTTTAGCGTAGCACTGGAAACTTGTTTATCCGGTATTACTGCCTTGCCTTTTCAGAAGTTTTTACTTTTTATGTTACCGGTTCATTTGGTTATCGGCGCGGTGGAAGGTTTCATTACAGCGGCAGTGATTATCTTTATAAAAAATACCAGGCCGGACCTTTTGGAAAACTGTAACCTCAATAACCGGATTGGTTATAAACAAATTCTTGTTATTCTTTCTTTAGTCGTATTGCTAATGGGGGGTGGGTTATCCTTAGTCGCATCTTCCAATCCTGACGGGCTGGAGTGGTCCATACAGAAAATAAGCGGGGATGTCCAGGTGACTCCCAAGAACGAACATAAGAAAACAATAGATGCAGCCGGTAAAATCCAGAAAAAAACCTCGGTTATGCCGGATTATACCATAGCCGATTCGGACTCAAAGGCAGGAACTTCCCTGTCCGGAATTCTTGGCTCTGTGGCGGTGGCAGTTATTTGCTTAGGGTGCGGTTTTCTGTTCAGGTTTTTTAAGCATAAAGGTACCTGTGAAAATAACCATGAAGGAAAAGCATCATAAAAATGTAGCTTGGCTGTTACAAAAAATACAATTTGTCCAGGTATAATGTATTATCTAAAAAGACGGGAGTTATTATGGGTAAATTAAAAAATGCTATGTATGAGATTCAGGATTTGGATGAGATGGCTGGGTTAAATACGGCAATCCACCAGGTACATCCTTTGGTTAAGCTTATTCTTACTGTTATTTATATTGGCTGTGTGGTATCTTATGGCAAATATAATTTGTGGGGACTTTTACCCTTTGTAATTTACCCTCTTATTTTGTTTTACCTGACAGGAATATCGGTAAGAAGCTGTTTTCGCAAATTAAAGGCAGTGCTGCCGCTTGTTTTCCTTATAGGTATCTTTAACCCTCTTTTGGACCGTCAACCCCTGTATAAAATTGGGGGTATCATTATTACCGGCGGATTTCTTTCTATGATTACGTTAATATTAAAAGGAATTTATGCCCTTATGGCCGCTTTTTTACTGATAGCTACCACCGGTATAGAAAGAATCTGTTATGCCATGAGGCTTTTACATGTTCCGGGAATTCTTGTAACTCAGATTTTGTTAACTTACCGCTATATTACCGTTTTACTTCGGGAAGCAGATGGGGTGTATGAGGCTTACAGCTTAAGGGCTCCCGGGGAAAAAGGTGTCAGGTTTAAAGTTTGGGGTTCCCTGCTTGGACAACTGCTATTTCGCAGCATTGACCGGGCTTTGAATCTGTATGACAGTATGCTGCTTCGCGGATTTCACGGTGAGTTTTATTATGCCCGGTCACAGAAAATGTCCGGGAAAGATTATGGTTTTCTTGCCATATGGACCGGTATGTTTGTTGCTTTAAAGTTACTAAATATCGGGAACTTGATTAATTACTTTTCCTTGCTTAAAAAAATATGACAGGGATTTGTGGCAGAAAGAAGGTTTTTTATGTCTTATCCTTTTATTGAGTGTAATAACATATCCTTTTCCTATGAAAATGGAAAAGAAATATTAAAAGGGGTATCCTTTTTGGTTAATCGGAAAGAAACCGTTGGAATTATTGGGGCCAACGGAGTGGGCAAATCCACACTTTTACGGATATTGGTCGGTTTAGAGCTAAAGTTTACAGGGAAAGCTTATGTTCTTGGCATACCGGTAGAAAAGAAAAATCTTACCCAGGTCCGCAAAAGGGTTGGCTACCTGTTTCAGGATTCGGAAAATCAGCTGTTTACGCAGAACGTTTACAATGATGTGGCCTTTGGCCCAAGAAATTATGGTTTACCGGAAGAAGAGGTAAAAGAAAGGGTTGATTTTGCTTTATCTTCCTTAGGAATAATGCATCTAAAGGAAAAGCAGAATCATAAAATGTCCGGGGGAGAAAAGAAAATGGCTTCTATTGCCACGGTCCTTGCAATGAACCCGGATATTATACTGTTAGATGAGCCAACCATAGCCCTGGATCCGAAAAACCGGCGGAGGCTGATTAAGACTTTGAACCATTTGGATTATGTAAAGATAATTGCATCCCATGACCTGGATATGATACTGGAAACCTGCGACAGAGTAATGCTGATGGCTGACGGGCATATTGTCAGAGAAGGAAATACGGAGTTAATACTTCGGGATAAAGAGCTGCTGGAGGCATTTGGACTTGAATTACCCTTATGTCTGGCAGGATACCATGGGAAAAATAAATAGATTACAGGAATCAATTATTGAAGGAACTGTTGCATAATAAATGTTTAACGGTTCTTTTTTCATGTCATAATACTTTTCCGGGCAATGTAATGCCTTACAAGGCCTTTTTCTTATTTAAAAAGGTATAAATTTAAAAAGGTATAAAAAGGCAGATTTACCTTAAAAATTAATACGAATATATTTTTTCCTGAATCCATTCATGGAAGGATAATCTGGTGTATTCATTAGTGCTACGCAATATATAAAATATTTATTTTTATGAAAATCAGAGGAAACAGACAATTTTTATTACTTGACAGTACCATGTATCCGGGTTTATGATATAAATACAGACTTAAAATATATACGAATATAGTTTGGGAGGTTTCATGAAAGTCACCATTAAGGATGTTGTCAAAAAATGCGGGTTGTCTTATGTTACGGTATCCAGAGTAATCAGCAATGCGCCCAATGTCAGGGAAGCTAATCGAAAAAAAAGTCCTTAAGGCCATTGAGGAACTGGGATATGTACCCAACGCGGCAGCCAGGACCCTGGTAACTGGCAAGACCCATGTTATTGCTATGTTTGTTTCCGATATTTCCGATTATTATTTTGGAAGCATTATAAAAGAAGTAAATACCCAGCTGATAAAAAACGGATATTTACTGGCCCTTTCAATCTGTGGTGATGACGACGAAGGCAATAAGGCATTTTTAAATCAGAATCGGGTTGACGGCGTAATCCTTCTTGTCCCCAATAAAGAAAATGATTATATTAATATATTAAAAAATCAAAAGGTACCATTTGTGGTGGTGGATAACCAGACCATTGGTACGGATATTACATCGGTACTGTCGGACAATATAATCGGAGGATATATGGCGGTAAAGCATTTGCTGGACCTTGGACATACCAGAATCGGGTTAATTGGTGCCACACCGGAGGGGTTAGCTACCATGGAAAGGCAGATGGGAGCCATAAAGGCATTAACAGAAGCTTCCCTTAAGCCGGCCGGTATAGAATACGGATTTTATGACCAGGTTACCGGGTATAAAACCATTATGAAATGGTATGAAAATGGTCAGTTACCTACGGCGGTTTTTGCCTTTGACGATCACATTGCTTTGGGGGCAATTAACGCAGCCAAGGATTTGGGACTTAAAGTCCCGGAAGACTTATCGGTGTGCGGTTATGATGACAGCCCCCTTGCTGATTCTTTTACTCCGAAAATCACATCCGTAAGGCAGCCGGCCGAAGAAATGGCTCGGAATGCGGTAAGGCAGCTTCTGTCTCTTATCAACAGGCAAAGTGAGGCTTCCTTTGCGGTAAAGCTGCCCCCTAAGTTAATGGTGAAGGAATCAACCATGAAACCGCGGTTAAACAATAGATAAAGAAAATAGAAATAATAAAAAGGAAGGAATTATTATGTCAAAGTTAAAACTATCCGTAATCGGAGCAGGAAGCACTTACACACCGGAATTAATAGAAGGTATTATAATAAGGAAGGATTCCCTTCCTGTCACAGACCTTGTACTTATGGATATTAACGATGAAAAGCTTCAGATTGTAGGCGGTTTATGCAAGCGGATGATTGAAAAGGCTGGTCTTGATACGAAAGTTGTTTTTACGAAAGACCTTACGGAAGCCCTAAAGGATGCGGACTTTGTGTTATGCCAGATAAGGGTAGGACAGTTGGCCTGCAGACTATTGGATGAAAAAATACCCTTAAAATATGGGCTGATTGGGCAGGAAACCACCGGAATCGGAGGATTTTTTAAGGCTCTTCGTACCATTCCGGTTATGATGGATATTACAAAGCAAATGGAGCGTTTGTGCCCGGATGCCTGGCTTATTAATTTTACCAATCCTTCCGGCATACTGGCCCAGGCTCTCCAGAACTATTCGAAGATTAAAACTATTGGTTTGTGTAATGTGCCCATTAACATGATTGCCGGATTGGAGAAGGGCTTTGGGTGAAAAGGATCTGGATGTTGAATATGTAGGTTTAAATCACTTAAGCTTTATAACCGGTGTTAAGAAAGGAAATAAGGATTTGTTAAAAGAGGCACTGGAACAAGGAAGCAAAGGACAGGGAATGAAGAATATTCCAACCCAGGGATTTAGTAAGGAACTGATTCAGACTATCGGTGCCATACCTTCTCCTTATCTGGAATACTTCTATTATAAGGAGGACAAATTACAGCATTTGCTTAAGGAGAAAAAATGCCGGGCAGAAGTTTGTATGGAAATTGAAAAAAATATTGTTAACCATGTATCGTGACGAGAATTTGTCAGTTAAGCCTAAGGAACTGGAAAGACGGGGCGGTGCCCGTTATTCCGAAGCGGCTATTTCTCTTGTGGATGCTATTTACAATGATAAAAAGGAAGTTCATGTGGTAAATATTTTAAATCAGGGAGCCTTAGAGTTTATGGAAGATGACGACACAGTGGAAATATCAGCTGTGGTAGGTAAAAACGGAGCAACGCCTATACCGGTAAGAAACTTTAAAAACCGTCATGTAATGGAACTGATGCGGACGGTAAAAGCATACGAACGCCATACGGTTTTAGCGGCCTTAAACGGCGATGAAAAAGAAGCGATTCAGGCTTTGTTAATCCATCCTCTTGTTGGTGACTATCATAAGGCTGTGGCCTGCTTTCAGGAAATGAAGGAAGCCCATAAAGCATACCTTCCTCAGTTTCACTAAGGGAAGGAGAGAGTTATGGAAACCAGATATATTTTAGGAGCAGACGGCGGCGGTACAAAGACGGATTATCTGATTTTTACAACAGATGGAGAATGGGTTGACAGTATCCGGGTCGGAAGCAGAAGTCATGAAGTATTGGAAGGCGGTTTTGCGGAGGTTGAAAAAGAGGTCCTGTCCGATATTGAAAGACTTCTTAAAAGAAATTCCATTCATAAATCAGAAGTGGAAGCCGCGGCTTTTGGCATGGCAGGAATTGACACACCTGCCCAGTTGGCCAGGATGAAGGAAATTTTGGATAAAGCAGGACTTCCCAAATATGTGGTGGCAAATGACTCTGTCTTAGGCATTAAGGCCGGGTGCCCTTCCGGTTACGGGATTTGCTCAATTAACGGAACCGGTACGGTTGCAAGCGGAATAAACGAGAAGGGACAAATCCTTCAGGTCGGCGGAATTGGCATGGCTACCGGCGATTGCGCAGGCGGGCATTATATAGCCACCTTAACAGTAAAAGCAGTATATGATTATTATTACCGATGCGGAGAAGAAACCGCTTTGACTGGAAAAGTTATGAATTATTTTGGAATACAGAACCCTGATGAATTGTTAAATGCAATCAGCGAAAAATTTTGCAGAAATAGTAAGCTGGATCGGGATATTGTTACCATTTTATTTCAGTCGGCCAATGAGCATGATAAGGTTTCGGAAACCATTGTAGGGGAAATAGCGGATCAACTGGCCAGATCGGTTTCCGGCTGTATAATAAACCTTAAATTTGAAAAAAACTCCGGAAGTGATTTTGGCCGGTTCTGTTTGGACCAAGTCCCATTGTCCTTTGATGCTAAATCATTTTAAGGAATGTGTTTATCGGTATACCGGAAAAAGCATTGAGCCGACTCTTCTTAAAGTCATTCCCGGAGCCGGAGCCATAATATGGGCCATGGAACTGGCTAAAGGCCGGCCTTTAACGAAACAGGAGAGAAACAAAATCATAAATCATGAAGAATTAGGAAATTTGTAAGGGAACCCAAAAACAGAAGGCTGTTTCATTATAAATTAACAGAAATGGGCAATGTGTAATCCCCACGCACTGGTTTTATACAACATGTTGATTTTGTATGCCCTATTAAGCAAAATTATTTGCTTTGTGTCTGCAAAATCAGCATGATGGCCGTTAAGACAGTGCATTGAGGGATACTGTTGTCCATTTCTTTATGGGCTCTTTGTCAAGTTTTGGGGTATGATTCCTTTGAATCATGCTCCATTACTAGACTTAGAGCTATTTTAATGTCTTTAAGTTCTAATAGCTATTTTTGAGCACACTAAAAAAACCTGCCATAATTATATTTTTGAAATTTTCGAATTACCCACATATATGTAATATCCTATTTCTAAATCTGTCGAAATTTTTTATGCCGTATGAAACCCTCTTTAGTACTTTTATTTTATTATTAAATCCTTCTGTAGCACCGTTTGTATAACCGTATTTAAAGGAGTTTAGTATTTCCTTATACCATCGTTGGAAGGTGGCTGCAACATCTTCAAAATCTTTTATGCCTGAGCTTTCAGCGTTTTTAATCCATCTTGAAAACTCTTCTCTTACTACACGGTATTTAGTTTCTCTGCAAATATCAAAAAACCATTCCTTTAGAAAGTGGGCCTGCCTTAATTCATCATTATAAAGTAACATTACATCACATTTTTCTTTTTGCTCTTTAGTAAGGTTTTTGTAACGTTTAGTATAAGACTCTTACTATATTTGTAATATTTACGTAATTTAGCAGACATTGTTTTTTGTAGTCGCCTTCTAACTCTATCAATGGCCCAGATAACTTGTCTAACAAAGTGGTATTTATCAATAACAATCTTTGCGTTTTTAAAATATGTATTTGCAATTTCTTTGTAAGGTAACCACATGTCCTGGATAAAGAACTTTACCTTTTCTCGTTCTTTTCTTGGAATACTAATAAAGTATTCAGTTAAGTGATGCTGCTTTCGATCTGGTAAGATTTCAATTACATGCTGGTGCTTCTTTCTCCCATCAACCAAAATACACTGATATTTATCCGTTTCTGCATTCCCTCTAAATTCGTCTATACAAAGTATCTCTGGAAATGTATCTAATTTAGGATAATTAATTCGGTTAAAAGTTCTTATAACAGTAGATATAGACACATTTGATTCTTTGGCTACATGTTTATAAGATACCGTATCGCGAAGTTTGTGACAAATGTACTTGATAAGTTGTCTTGTCATATGCTGATATTTAGGTAACCAAGTATAATTCTCGTAAAAACGTTTGCCACAAGAACAAGAGTATCGTCTTTTCCTTAAAATCAGAATAGTTGAATGCATACCCATAGGAATATGCTTGATCTTTTGGTTGCGGTAGTCATGTACTCTAGAAGTCGATTTACCACAACAAGGGCAAATATGTTGACTAGGTTTAGTTTCTAGCATTATATTGATAGTATTATCAATGCCATAATAAACTTTTTTAACCTTAACATCTTCAATTTGAAGAAGATGTTTGATATAATTAGGGATACACTTATAATTCACCTTCTTTCTAGTTTCTCGTTGTGGAGTAATACGAAAGTGTGGCAGGTGATTTATAAAGTGTATTTTAATATAAAAAAGAATTGGGGTGAGGTATGAATCGTATTAAGTTTCTTAGAAATTCATACAGTGCACCCCAATATTTATTATAGAACCTCTTTATGGAAACCACACATAAGGCGACAGTCCTTTGGATACTTATTTTTATACAAAAACTACAGGGATAAATTGTGTAATTTGCCAGTATTTCATTTTATCTTTTTCTATTGGTGAAATATTTATCAGACTTATAACCTGTAAATAATCCAGATTCCGTAAATTACTTCATTTGAATATTCCCGTATTCTCCTTGATTTTATAAGAAATTTATAACATTTTCATAAATTACTGATATAATAACCCGATATCATATTTTATAATTTCAGACAGAAACGACATAAATCGTCATAGGTGTAACAAAGTTAAACATTGTAAATCAGGCTTTCATGTGCTATAATGTCAATTTGTGAAATTTGTAAATTACTTAGATAAGGTGACGACTATGAATGTAATTTCTGCATTAATACTTTTTCCATTGGCAGCATCTGTTTTCATTTTTCTTACGAAAAACGAAAGAGTGAGAAATACCTTAGTTATAGTCAGTGCGTTTATTGTGGCACTGTTGACCCTGTGGGTAACGGCAAAGTATTTCCGGAATGGAACTGTTTTTACTCCGGTTCACTCTGAATTTATTGATTACCTGATGATGGGAGTAGAGGCACTGCTTGCTGTTTACATTGTAATTGCGGGTTTTAAAAACAAAAAGTATATTGTATCCATATTCGCATGTTTACAGACACCTTTAATTCTGTGGTTTGAATTGACGAGAATGTCTGATATTGCGGTTGAAAACATTATAGTTTTTGATAAGCTTACGGCAATTATGGTTTTAATCGTAGGTATTATCGGCAGCTTAATCTGCCTTTATGCCGTTGGTTATATGAAATGGTATCATACCCATCATGATTATCCGGAAAGAAAAAATTTCTTTTTGTCTGTTTTATTTCTGTTTTTGTCCGCCATGTTCGGACTGGTTCTAAGCAATGATTTGATCTGGTTATATTTTTGCTGGGAAATAACGACGTTTTGCTCTTATCTGCTGATTGGCTATACCAAGACGGAAGAAGCAAAAAACAATTCTTTTCTGGCTTTGGCAATCAATTTAGGCGGCGGTCTTGCCTTTGCTGCTGCCATAGTTTTTGTGGGAATTAAATTTAACACTTTGGAATTATCTTCATTAACCAGCATGAAACCGGAAGCTGTGGTAATGATTCCGGTATTCCTTCTTTCTATTGCCGCACTTACGAAATCGGCACAGATGCCTTTTTCGTCCTGGCTTCTTGGTGCCATGGTGGCTCCGACACCGTCCTCTGCCTTGTTACATTCGGCAACTATGGTTAAGGCTGGAGTTTACCTGATTATCCGTCTGGCTCCTTTGCTTGGAACAAGTGCGGTAGGCAATATGGTAACCGGAATTGGCTGTGTTACATTTTTAATCTGTTCTTTAATTGCCATTTCCCAAAGTGACGGGAAAAAAATACTTGCCTATTCCACATTATCCAATCTGGGCCTTATTGTAATTTGCGCCAGCGTAGGAACTCAGGAATCTATTTGGGCGGCAATTTTACTTATTATTTTCCATGCCATTTCCAAGTCCTTGCTGTTTTTATCCGTTGGTTCCATTGAACATCAGATTGGCAGCAGAAATGTGGAAGATATGGATGTTTTGCTTCATGTGTCCAGAAAACTTTCCTTATATATGATAATTGGGATTGCAGGTATGTTTTTGGCTCCATTTGGCATGCTTATTTCTAAATGGGTTGCCATGAAGGCCTTTATTGATGCGAATCATATTCTTACGGTTATTATTATTGCATTTGGCAGTGCTTCCACCCTTTTTTACTGGACAAAGTGGATGGGGAAACTGGTATCCAATGCCAATGCGAAGAATACAAGAAAACATAGATTTTTTGCCGAAGAGGAAATACCTATCTTTATTCAGGCAGTCCTTGTGGTGGTGTCCTGTTTTGGTTTTCCCCTGATTTCCAAATATGCTGTGGTGCCATATCTTACTGGAATTTATGGAGCGGATGTGGTTGCTCCCATTGGCTCCGGCGACGTGAAAATAATGATTATTATGCTTGGAATGCTGCTTGTTATTCCCATTAGTTTTATTCCGATTTACAAACAGGACAAAAGAAGAATTGTTCCCATGTATATGGCAGGGGAAAATACCGGGGATAATGAAAGCTTTACTGGTTTTAGCGGAGAGGTACGTAAAGTCGAATTGCGGAACTGGTATTTAGAGAGCTATTTTGGGACAAGGAGACTGGCATTCTGGTCCAATATAGTTGCAATCGGTGTTTTATGTTCCGGTGTAATATTTCTTATTGGAGGATTTGCAAAATAATGTTTATAGTAAAAGTAATTGGAATATTGATTTTAGCACCCTTAGTTGGAGGACTTCTTACCGGTTTTGACCGGATGATTACGGCTAGAATGCAGGGAAGGCAGGGGCCTCCTGTATTACAGCCTTTTTACGATGTATTGAAACTGATTCAAAAAGAATCCATCGAAGTTAATTTAATGCATCGCTTTTATGTGTATATATCCCTCATATTTGTTATGTTAACTACGGTTATTATGCTGACGGGGGGAGATATATTACTGGCCGTTTTTGCCCTGACTTTAGGATCCATATTTTTTGTACTGGGAGGATACGCTTCCAATTCCCCTTACAGTCTGGTCGGCTCGGAAAGAGAACTTCTTCAGATGATGTGTTATGAGCCTATGGTTTTGCTTACGGGAATTGGTCTGTATTATATTGACAATAGTTTTTTTATTAAAGATATGGTAAATGTTAAGACTCCTCCTATTATTTATCTGCCGGGAATTTTTCTGGGTTTGCTGTTTATTCTTACTTTTAAGCTCAGAAAATCCCCTTTTGATTTCAGCATGGGGCATCATGGTCATCAGGAAATTGTCCAGGGAATTACTACCGAATATTCCGGAAGGGATTTGGCGGTAATTGAAATTACTCACTGGTATGAGGTGGTAATTGCTCTGACCCTTGTGTTTGTATTTTTCGTATTTAATTCTTCAGTCAGTTATATCTTTGCTGGAATTGCGTGTATTTTGGCATATTTTTTGGAAATTTTAATTGACAACGCAGTTGCCAGAACAAAATGGCAGTTTGCCTTAAAATCCAGCTGGCTTGTAACTGCTGTTTTGGGAACGGTAAACTTAGTTATTTTATCATTCTTTAAATAAGTAAAAATAAGTGCGTAAGCACGTTGGACGGGAGCATAAGTTATGAAGTTTATTAAAAAATCACCTTGGATTTTACATTATGATGGTTCCAGCTGCAATGGTTGTGACATTGAAGTGCTTGCCTGTCTTACACCTTTATACGATTTGGAACGTTTCGGTGCTATTAATACGGGAAATCCGAAACATGCGGATATTTTATTAATAACAGGTAGTGTAAATGAGCAGAATATACCGGTTGTCAAGCAATTGTACGAACAAATGGCAGAACCAAAAGTTGTGGTGGCAATTGGTATTTGTGCCACATCCGGCGGAATTTTTTCCGAATGTTACAATGTTGTGGGCGGAGTAGACAAAGTATTGCCGGTGGATGTCTATGTGCCGGGCTGTGCAGCCAGACCGGAAGCGATTATTGACGGCGTGGAAAAAGCACTTGCCATACTGGAAGAAAAACAAAAAACAGCCAGGAAAAAGAAGGCTAAAGCAAAAAAATCAGAGTGAAAGAAAATCTAAACAGAAAGGATACCACATAAGTTCTTTCACTTCTTTATTTGTGGTAATATCGCATGAAAATGTGATATTTATGGGTATGTGTTATGCAGCAGCAAATAGAAACAATTTTGTCAGAAGAACTTTTGTCCAGAACTTTACAATTAAAAAATAATGGGTATCGGCTGGTGGCTATAACATGCACCAATAAGGACGGACTTGAACTTACATATTCCTTTGACAGAGAATATGATTTTGTAAATCTGAGATTTGTGGTTGATACGGAAACGAAAGTTCATAGTATTACCAGCTTATATTCTTACGCTTTTTTATATGAGAATGAAATAAAAGAACTTTTTGGAGCTAACATACAGGATATCAGTATTGATTTTAAAAATAATTTATACAAAATACCGGTAAAGACTCCATTTAATATGAAAAAGGAGGAAAAATAATGGGCAGCAGAACCGTAATTCCATTTGGTCCCCAGCATCCTGTATTGCCTGAGCCGATTCATTTGGATTTAGTACTTGAGGACGAAACAGTTGTGGAAGCAGTTCCAAGAATCGGTTATATTCACAGAGGCCTTGAAAAGCTTGTGGAAAAAAAGGACTTTATGCAATATACTTTTGTTGCGGAAAGAATCTGCGGAATCTGTTCTTTTATGCACGGTATGGGATATTGTATGACCATTGAAAGCATTATGGATGTGGAGATTCCGGAAAGAGCCAGATTCTTAAGGACTATCTGGGCGGAACTATCCCGTATCCACAGCCATTTAATGTGGCTGGGCTTTTTGGCTGACGCTTTTGGATTTGAAAGTTTGTTTATGCATTCCTGGAGACTGAGAGAGCAGGTTTTGGATATATTTGAAGAGACCACCGGCGGACGGGTTATTTTTTCCGTTTGTGACATAGGTGGGGTAAGAAAGGATATTGACAATGACACTTTAAAGAAAATATCCCGTATTCTTGAGAATATGAAAAAGGAATTAAAGGAAATAACCGACGTTTTTCTGAACGACGCATCCGTAAAATATCGTACGAAAGGCATCGGAGTTTTGTCCAAACAAAAGGCTTTTGAGTTAGGCGCAGTAGGACCTATGGCAAAAGCCAGCGGAATCAGTATTGATTTAAGAACCCAAGGATATGCGGCTTACGATAAATTAAAGTTTGAGCCTATTATTGAGACAGACGGCGATTCTTATGCCAGGACTTCTGTTCGTATAAGGGAAATCTTTCAGTCCATTGATTTGATTCAACAGGCCATTGAAATTATTCCGGACGGAGAAATTAAAGTGAAAGTAACCGGTAATCCAAACGGCGAATATTTTACCAGGATCGAACAGCCGCGGGGCGAGGTTATTTACTATGCAAAAGCCAACGGAACCAAATTTTTGGACAGAGTAAGGGTAAGAACCCCGACTTTTGCCAATGTACCTGCTTTACTGGAAACTTTAAAGGGTGTTACGTTGGCGGATGTTCCTATTTTAATACTTACGATTGACCCTTGCATAAGCTGTACGGAACGCTGATTAAATAGATAGGACGGAGGAAGTATGTCAATTTTAAGTATGAGTAAGACCCTCTTTAAAAGTCTGATACATGGATCATATACCGTTTTATATCCCAAAAAGCAAAAGAAAAATTATGAACGCACCAGAGGCAGAGTAGAAATCGATATTTCCAAATGTATTTACTGCGGTTTATGTCAGAGACGTTGCCCTACCGGTGCGATTAAAGTAGATAAGGCTGCTGCCACATGGAGTATTGACCGGCTCAAATGTATTCAGTGCAATTATTGCAATGAGGTTTGTCCCAAAAAGTGTTTATCCATGGACAATGAATATACCAAACCTTCCTATGGCGGCGTAAGGGATGATTATACCAATGCACGAGTATCCGATAACCAAGAGAATAATTGAAATTGCCGACGAATATGCTGCGAAAAACAATGCCGACCAGGTTAAAGCGATTAATCTGGTTGTGGGCGACTATTGCGGATACGTAGCCAGTTCCATTGAACTGTATTTTGAAATAATTGCGGAAGGAAGCTTATGTGAACACGCCAGGTTAAATATTGAACGTATTAAGCCCAAGCTAAAATGTTCTGTCTGCGGCAAGCTGTTTGAGAGAAAACCATTTTCTTTCGAATGCCCTTATTGTAAGGGGGAAGGCCAGCCAACAGAAATTGGAAAGGAATTTTACATTAAATCTATAGAAATATGACAAAGATTTCTGAAAACATATGGTTAATATAGGCCTGTTATAAGCTTATCTGGATAGGGGCATCATTTGCCTTATTTATTTTTTGCACCACATAAATTGTTATTCGGGGTTAACTATGTATTTGCGGTATTAGAAAGGATTATGATATGTCAGAAAATAAAGAAATAGAAGTTATGAAGTCTGTTTATGATAAAAATGATGAGGTAGCGGCAAGGCTTAACGAATCTTTTACCAAAAACGGTATATTTGCCATTAATGTTATGGGAGCTCCGGGAGTAGGTAAAACTTCAACCCTGATTCAGTTAATCAGGCGCCTGAAAAATGTTACTTCCTATGTAATAGAAGGTGACATAGAAGCAGACTTTGATACGAAAAAACTTACTTCTCTTGGGGTAAAAGCAATACAGATTAATACAGGAGGGGCCTGCCACTTAGACTCTCCTTTAATCGAAGAAGCCGCCAGGGATTTGAATTTAAAGGACGGCGTATTGTTTATTGAAAATATCGGAAATCTTGTCTGCCCGGCGGAATTCATGATCGGGGAACATGCCAAAATGTTAATAACCACAGTTACGGAAGGCAGCGATAAACCTTATAAATACCCATTGGCATTTGAAAAGGCAGACATTATTTTGTTAAATAAATGTGATCTGATTTCTTATGTGGACTTTGATGAGGAATTCTTTTTAAAAGGTGTCAGGGCATTAAATAAAACGGCACCGGTAATAAAAGTATCCTGCAAAACGGAAGAAGGTTTTGAAGAAGCAGCGGAATGGATAAAAAACAAGTTATCACAAAAAGAATAAGAATTTCTGGTATGGTACAAGGGGTTGGTTTCAGACCCCTTGTATTTCGCCTTGCCAGAAAATACGGTATAAAGGGTACCGTAAGAAATTTAGGCGGAATTGTTGAAATTATTGCCCAGGGTTACGAAGAACAGCAAAAAGAATTTTTGGCAGAATTTCAAAAAGACGGAGATTATGAAATCGTTAATATTAAAGCAGAGAATATAGCAGAGAAAGCATATTCTGACTTTAAAATTTTAGAAAGCGAAGAAGACTGGCAAGTTTCCATTATTCCTCCGGATCTTCCCGTCTGCAAAACCTGTGAGGAAGAACTGTTTACAAAAAGCAACCGAAGATTCGGCAATCCCTTTATCAGCTGCACCGCCTGTGGCCCCAGGTATACGATAATGAAACAACTGCCCTACGACAGAGATACCACGACTATGGAAGACTTTCCCATGTGTCCGGAATGTCAAAAAGAGTATAAGGACTCTTTTGGAAGGCGGTTTCATGCCCAAACCATATCCTGTAATGACTGCGGCCCTTTTCTTATCTTCAATAATCTTACCAATGAGGAAGCTTTGGATGAAGCAGTAAAGATTTTAAAGTCCGGCGGAATTCTGGCTGTAAAAGGAATCGGGGGATATCATCTTGCATGTTCTCCCTTTATGGAAGAGACGGTAAGGAACCTCAGAAAATTAAAGGGCAGGGAAGAAAAACCCTTTGCCGTTATGTTTGAAAATGTGGAATCCATCAAAGAGTACTGCTTTGTTTCCCATGAGGAAAGAAAATTACTAAAATCCAGGGCAAGGCCAATCGTATTGCTTTACAGAAAAGAAAAACCTATGGCCCAGGGGGTAAACAAAGGAGGAATTTACTGCGGCGCATTTTTACCTTATACCCCTCTTCAAATTCTTTTAACTAAACGTTGCGGCCCCTTAATTATGACCAGTGCCAATTATTCGGGGCGTCCAATTATAAAAGAGGATGATGAGATTTTAAAAGTACAATCTCCATATCTAAAGGGGGTTTTATATCATAAAAGAAGGATACTTCGGTCCGTAGATGATTCGGTGGCAAATGTTATTGACGGCAAGGTACAGTTAATCCGAAGAAGCAGAGGGTATGTGCCTTATCCCGTATTTTTGGCCCATAACCCGGATAAGGAAAAAGTATTTGCCGCTGGTGGTGATTTAAAAGCGGCCTTTTGCCTTTATCAAAAGGGCAGTGCCGTAGTGTCCCAGTACTTCGGAGATCTGGAAGAAAAGGCTGTATTGGAGGAATATAAATCTTCCTATAAGGATTTAAAAAATTTGCTGCATATAAATCCCAGTCTGGCAGTTTGTGATTTGCATCCCAATTACCATTCCGTGGCCTTTACTAAGTCACTGGGGCTTCCCTTCCTGCAGGTTCAGCACCACCATGCCCATATTGCATCTGTTATGGCAGAACATGACTTAAAAGGTCCTGTCATTGGCGTTGCCTTTGACGGAACCGGATATGGAACGGATGGAAACATCTGGGGCGGCGAATTTCTGATATGCGAAGGACCTGATTTTAGACGGAAAGCCCATTTAACTTATACTCCTATGCTTGGGGGAGACAGTTCTATGAAGGATGGCAAAAAGACTGCCACGTTGTTTTTACTTAAGGCAGGACTTTTGGAAGAAATCCAGGATAACCGCCTTAATCTTATTAAGGCAGCAGTGGAGAATAAAATCAATACGGTTTTATCTTCCAGTATGGGAAGACTCTTTGATGCCATATCTTCGATTCTTGGAATCTGTGATAAAAACAGTTATGAAGGCGAATGTGCCGCCATGCTTGAAAAGGAAGCGGTCTTAGCAATCCGAAACCGGATCTTGCCGGAAAAACTTTCCTTTGCAATTCATGAAAAGAGTGACATAATTGAAATAGATCCCACGCCTTTATTAAAAGCCATAACCGATTTAAAAAAATCAGTCAGCGGCCCCGCCCTGGCTTTGGGATTTCATTATGGGGTTGCAGATATGGTACTTAAGGTATGTGGTCTAATCCGGGAAAGAGAAGGAATCCAAACCGTAGCTTTAAGCGGCGGTGTATTTCAAAATAAAGTGCTGACAGAAAGCGTAATAAGACTTTTAAGGGAAAACGGATTTTGTGTATATATGAATTCTTTGGTTCCGCCAAATGATGGCGGGATAAGTTTAGGTCAGACTTATATAGGACTGATGAGTGGGCCGGAAAGGTATGCTCATTGACAAAGGAGGATAATTATGTGTGTTGCCGTACCTGGTAAAATTATAGAAATAAACGGGGATATCGCAAAAGTTGATGTTATGAACAATATTTGTGAAGCCAACATAAAATTGGTGGATGCCAATATCGGCGATTATATACTGATTCACGCCGGATATGCTCTGGAAGTTATGAAAAAAGACATGGCAAAAGAGCTGATTGATATTTTTGAAGAATTAGAGGGGGATAATAATGAAGACTCTGGATCAAGTAAAGGATGAGTTAAAAAACTATTCCGGCAGAAAGATAAAAATCATGGAGGTGTGCGGAACTCATACCTCCAGTATTTTTAAAAACGGAATCCGAAGCCTTTTGTCTCCTCAGATACAGTTAATTTCCGGGCCAGGTTGTCCGGTATGTGTCACGGCTTCCGCATATATTGACAAGCTGGTAGATTACTGCCTAAAAGACGGGACCACAATATTAACCTTCGGAGATATGATGAAAGTAAGGGGAAACCAATATTCCTTAACCCAGGCAAAGGCTGCGGGAGGCGATGTAAGAATCCTGTATTCCCCCCTTTTGGCAGCAAAAATTGCAATGGAAGAACCGGACAAGAAATTTATTTTTGCGGCAGTAGGTTTTGAAACCACTACCCCCATTTATGCTCTTTTGCTAGAGGAAATTATAAAAAATAATATAAAAAACCTGAAACTGTTAACTTCTATGAAGACAATAATTCCGGCCATTTCTTTTATTTGTGAAACGGAAGAGGGCATTGACGCTTTCCTTTGCCCCGGCCATGTCAGTGTAATTACCGGTTGTTCCGTTTATGAAGATTTGGCACGTAAATACAAAAAACCTTTTGTGGTTGCCGGCTTTGAAGGAGAACATATTCTGGCGGCGGTAGATGAAATCCTTCGCCAGCTAACCAACAAGGAATATGCCGTAAAGAACCTTTATACCAGTTCGGTAACGGAAGAAGGAAATAAGAAAGCCCTTGCCATAACAAATAAGTATTTTGAGGTAACGGATGATTATTGGAGAGGTATCGGAATTATAAAAAATTCCGGCATGAGGTTAAGAAAAGAATTTGCAGAATACGATGCAGGCAGCCGGATTACCGATTATACGGAGTCCATGCCGAAGGGCTGCCGGTGCCGGGATGTTATTTTAGGACGGATTTCCCCTAACCAATGTCCCTTATTCCAAACGGTCTGCACTCCTCTTAATGCCATCGGACCCTGTATGGTTTCAACCGAAGGAGCCTGCGGCATATGGTATAAGAACAGGGCTTCAATTTAGGCAAATGAAATTAGCGTTGAAAGAAGGATAAGCATGAAAATAGATATGGCCTACGGAAGCGGCGGAAAACAAACCGAAAGCCTGATTAACGATATCTTTTTAAAAAATTTTGATAATGAAGTACTAAAAAAAATGGAAGATTCGGCGGTACTTTCTATAAAAGGAAAGATTGCTTATACGACGGATTCTTTCGTGGTAACCCCTCTTTTTTTTAGAGGCGGGAATATCGGCAAGGTGGCCGTGTGCGGTACTGTAAATGACTTGTTAATGATGGGGGCCATGCCCAAATATCTGACGGCCGGTTTTATCATCGAAGAAGGCGCGGATATGAAGGATTTGGACCGGATTGCCGCATCGATGGCACAGGCAGCCAGGGAAGCCGAGGTAAAAATTGTCGCAGGCGATACGAAGGTTATCGAAGGCAAGGGAGGTATTTATATTAATACTTCCGGTATTGGTGAAATTCAAAAAGAGGGTATCAGTATATCCAACTGCCGTCCCGGCGATGTTGTTATTCTGTCCGGTAACCTTGGAGAACACCATGCGGCTATTATGTCTCATCGCATGGGAATTGAAAACAACATTGAAAGCGATTGTGCGCCCCTAAGAGATATGGTTAAAAATTTACTGGATCATAACATTAGCATCCACTGTATGAGAGACGTAACCAGAGGAGGACTGGCTACGGTTTTAAATGAGGCAGCCAAAAGTTCTTCCTGTGCCGTTGAGATTTATGAAAAGGCTCTTCCTGTCAGCAGTCAGGTCAGAGGCTTTTGCGATATCCTGGGACTTGACCCTCTCTATATGGCCAATGAAGGAAAGCTAATCGCTGTTGTTCCGGAAGAGGAGGGGGAAAAGGCTTTAGATATAATCAAAAAAAGCAAGTACGGACAAAATGCCGCTGTAATCGGAAAAATAAAGGAAGGAAGCGGGGTTGTAATGCAAACCGCCTTGACGGGGAGCCGTATTATTGATATTCTCTATGGCGAGGGACTGCCACGGATATGCTGATTGGATAAAATGACACGGATTGCTGTAAATATAAAGCTTCATTGAAAATGTCCCTTTATCTATCTGTTTTGTGGAGCCTCGTTTGGAAATTAGTATCTATTTGAAAGTTAACATTTTGTAGATAAGTGGAATGAGCGGATATTCTGTCAAAAGCCTGGCAGGGTATTTGCTCATTTTTATTTAAATTTCTTCGATTTTTTTATTTCCTTTTTATTTTAATATAATTTTCTAAAAGAACCGTAGGGCCCTTTGGATGACGTAAAAGAAGGAAAAGAATTCTGTTTGGACAGAAGATGTCAGACACGCAAGGTTTGTTTGCCGGTCCTTTTATAACCAGATAGAATTTATTAACAAATGTTCCAAAATTATTAATATATGAATAAATTGTTAATGAAAAATGAACAAAAATTGTGAAAGAACGGTGAAAACCATTGAATATTGATATGTTATGTGCTAATATATTCGAGTTGTAAGCCTTAGTTATGTATTAGAATGAGCTGGGGCTGGTTAAATTTAGAAATCAATGGTTTAATATAGGAGATATTTCTCATATGAAAAGGGAACTTATTATAGAAAATAAAGCAATAAAACGGCAAAGAGAAGAGTCATTAACTTATAACAATATAATAATGCTGACGGTGGCGGCTATTTTTCTTCCTTACATTATTGCAGGCATTGTATTGGTGGGGCTGGGAATATATCTTACCTTAAATCAGCAAACCAGGAAAATTATTTTGTCACACAAGAATTCCAAATATACTATTATGTTTTTTGTATTTTATCTGCTGGAAGCTCTTGTTTATAAAAACTGGTTTGGTACCGCCGCCGGCTTAGGATTAATACTTGCCATAATGATTGGGTATTTTCAGCGTAGTTTTATGACGGAAGAGTTTTATGAAAGAGTTCTTACCCTGGTATGTATTTTAAGTATTACCAGCTCTACTTGCGCCATAACTCAAAAATTCATAATATCCGCAGTGGACGATTACTACCGTTATAACAGAATTTCAGCCATGTTTTTGCATCCAAATTATTTTGGAACCATAACGGCGATTGTAATTATTATCTGCGCATATAAGATTTTAACCAATCAGGGACCAAGGTGGCTGTACTGTTTTATTGGATGCCTGAATGTGGTAAGTATTTATCTTAGTGAGAGTATGTTTGCCTGGGTGGAAGTATTTGTTGGCATAGGGGTTTTACTTTTCGTATTGAAAAGATACAGGCTTCTCCTGGCATGGACAAGCATCGGAGCCATTGCCGCTTATCTTATTTTGTTTTTGAATGTGGGACTGATACCCCGTCTGTCCGATGCCAAAAAAACTTTAAGTATGCGTTTTGAAATCTGGAATTTTGCAATAGAGCAGATACGCAAGTATCCTTTGTTCGGACATGGTTCCATGTCCTGTGCCTTCTTAAGTTATAAAGAAGGGCATTTGATTCCTCATTCACACAGTATACTTTTGGATAATCTTATGAACTATGGTTTCATCGGAACCACAATTATGGCATTGTATTTTATAAGATATTATACCCGTGTGATTTCACTTATATGGAAAGAAAAAAAGACGAGAGTTTTGCCTCTTATTTTGGCTGTATCAGCAGCTGCTATGGTACATGGCTTAACTGATGTTACGCTGTTTTGGATTCAGACATTGCCATTATTTATCTTCATATTATCCGGATGCGGCACAAGCGAAATTGCTTCCATTCGGATTAAAGTGCCTGAACTTACCCGGAGAAAATGTGTTTATGCACTGAAAAATAACTATACGACCGTTTATTACACAAAAAAATAATGTTAAGATAAGTAAAAATTTTTGCATCTTCATGTATTGACTTTGGAAAAAATCAAAATTAGAATGGATTTAATAAACAACACAAAAGAGAATTATCTTAGCCACAGGGAGGAAATACATGAAGACAATCAAAGCAAGGATGACATTGTTTTTTGGCATTCTGATATTGGTTATTTGTCTTGGGATGGGCTTTATATCTTTTAAAGCATCCAGGAAGGCTATAACAGAAGACAATAAGAAGCTAATGACACAACTTGCTATACAGGCAAGCCAGACAATAAATTCAGAAATAAATCAATACCTGGATTCACTGGAATCGGCTGCCTCCAATGACATATTCTGTTCTACATTTGATATGGCACAGAATCAAAAAGTTACTGATGTTCTGCAAAAAGAAACTAAGAGGGCAGGATATCTGCATATGGCTTATGTAAATCAGGCAGGTAAAGCCATATACGATAACGGCGATCAAAAGGACTTAAGCAATGAAGATTATATAAAAAAAGCGTTAAGCGGAGAAAATGTTGTTTCCGACCCAATGGTAACGGAAGATAACCAGATTGCCATGGTGTATGCTGTGCCTGTTATGGACGGACAAACGGTAAAAGGCGTATTGATGGGATTAAGAGACGCTTATGAACTGGGTGAAATGGCCAGTCAGATTACATATGGAGAATCCGGAAACGCTTACATAATAAATCACTTTGGAAATACCATAGCACATTCTGATAAAGAAAAATTTGAATCCATATTAAATCAGATATCGGAAGGAAACGGCAGGAACGGGGAAAAAGGTGCGGACGTAATATCTTCTGCAACGGCGGCAGCCGGTGCCGATACGGAAAAAACGGATAAGGATGGCCCGAAAGGTAGAAATCTGCTGGGCTTTGAAAATTTTGACCAATTCCAGCAGGATATGGTCCAGGGAAAGTCCGGTTTTGGTCAATATAAAGCAGAAGGCGTAACCAAGTTCATGGGATATGCACCCATTGGTGATTTGGGGTGGTCTTTTGCTCTGGAAATTGATAAGAAAGAAGTTTTATCAGCCCTTGATTCATTACGGGAAAGTTTTATTCTAATTGGATTATTAGCTCTGTTAATTGGTTTGGCAGTGGTTTATCTTATCTCAAACAGAATTCATAAACCTCTTAGCTACTTAACCAATTTCTGTTATGAAATGTCAAAAGGTGATTTTACCAAGAATCTGGATGAAAAATTCAAGAAAAGAAAAGATGAAACGGGAAGGCTTTCCGTCGCGTTTCAAACCATTGCTGATTTATTCCGAAAACTTCTGCAGGAAAACGCAGAAATCTCCAAAGCAATATACTCTTTGTCCAAAGACCTGGACCAGATGATTGAACAGGCTTCCCGGATGGTGAAAGAAGCCGCAGGAACCATTGAGCAAATTGCCGATGGGAATCATAAACAGGCAGAGGATACCCAGTCCGGTGTCCAGAAAATCAGTGAAATGGAATCTTTAATCGATCAGGAAAACACCAATATGGAAAAACTGAAAGCTTCTGCGGAAAATGTTGATAAAATGAAGGAAGAAGGATTTGCCATATTGGAGAACCTTGTTCAAAAAACCAGAGAAAACAGCAGTATTTCTAAGGAAATTCAGCAAGTCATAATGGCTACTAAGGAAAGTGCGGAAAGAATTGAAGAAATAAGCCATATGATTGGAAATGTGGCAAAACAGACCAATCTTCTTGCTTTAAATGCAGCAATTGAAGCAGCCAGGGCCGGAGAAGCCGGTAAGGGATTTTCCATTGTTGCGGAAGAAGTGCGTGCTTTGGCAGAGGATACGGATAAACTGTCCAAAGAAATAAATGAAGTAATTAATGACCTGGAGAAAAAGGCTTCCGGTTCTGTTGAAAAAATGGATGAAGTATCCGCAATTGTTTTGCAGCAGTCGGAAAGTGTGGAGAATACGCGATTAAAGTTTGTAGGTATTGCAGAGTCTATTGAAAAGACAAAAGAGGCCATTGAAATATTAAATCAGTCGGTACAGGAAATGAGCAATAAGAAAAACGAGGTTGTTAGAATTATTATGAACCTGTCGGCTATTTCCCAGGAAAATGCTTCGGGAACGGAAGAAATATCTCATTCCATGGCGGAACAATCCAATTTTATGCAGGATGTATTAACTTTAAGCAAAAATCTTTCTGAAATGGCTAAAAAAATGGACGTTTCCTTGACCAGATTTGATTTTTAAAAAGGTCTATGGAATGGAAGAAAAAGTATTAATAAGAGAATGTTGTATATTCACGCCAAAGTTTTATTGGCATATTATTTAAAAAATCCGATTGGCGAATCATTCATTTAAGAAACTGGTCAGGAGAAAAAGATGTCTATTGCAAGTATTGTGCTGAATCAGATCCTTACAATGTTTATTTTAATATTAATTGGAATCATATGTTTTAAATGCAACATAATCAATGAGGCCGTATGCAAAAAACTCTCTGACTTATTATTACAATTAATCTCTCCCTTTCTGATTTTTACTTCTTATCAAAGAGAGTTTAGTAAAGTTGTCCTGACCGGATTATTTATATCCCTTGGTTTGGCAGTAATAACACATTTGTTTGGAATACTGACTGCCTATATTCTTGTACCTGGTAAAAAGAATCCGGACAGTGTGGTTGAGCGTTTTTCTGTTATTTACTCTAACTGTGGTTTTATTGGAATTCCTTTAATTAATGGTATATTCGGAAGCGAAGGGATTTTTTATATAACTGCGTATATAACTGTTTTTAACTTATTTCTCTGGACCCAGGGACTGATTATGATGAATGGGATAAATGGGATAACAAACCCTAAAAACGTGGCCAAAACCTTGATTTCACCTACCTTAATTTCTATTATTCTGGGATTTATTTGTTTTTTGCTGCAGCTGAAAGTACCCTCTGTTATTTATGATTCTATGGAATATGTTGCTTCTATGAATACACCTTTGGCAATGATTGTAGCGGGGGCAACTATTGCCCAGACCAGTATCAGGAACCTATTTACAAAGGTTCGAATTTATCTGGTCTTGTTCCTAAAACTTATCTTCATTCCTGCTGTTTTGGCTTTCCTTTACAGCAGATTGAAGATGGATACCCCGGTATTTGTGACGGCAGTTTTAGCCGCCGCATGTCCTACTGCGGCCACTGGAACTATGTTTGCAATACGTTATCATAAAAATGCTCTTTATGCTTCCGAAATTTTTGCTTTGACTACCCTGGGGGCTCTTGCTACGATTCCTGCTGTTATGACATTAACGGACTTATTAAAATAAGGTTATTTATTTTATTGTGTAAGATATAAAAGGAGCTGCCATTTCGGTTTAACCACTAAATGGCAGCTCCTTTTTTAATAAGAAACTTCGCGAATTTCTTGTTAATTGTAGTTTACAAATTAATCTTGCTGAGCCAGTTTCACTAACTTAGCATATTTTTCCTTAGCGTTCTTTTCAGCTTTGGCAAATAATTCTTTTGCTCTTTCCGGATTAGAACGTGCAAGAGAACTGTAACGAACTTCATTGTTAATGAATTCCTGATAATCAGCAGTAGGCTCTTTGGAGTCTAACTGGAATGGATTCTTGCCTTGTTCTGCCAAACGAGGATCGAAGCGGAACAGATGCCAGTAACCGGCTGCAACAGCACGTTTTTCTTCTGTCTGTGAACCCTTCATACCGCCTTTGATACCATGGTTAATGCAAGGAGCATAAGCGATAATGATAGAAGGTCCGTGATAGCTTTCTGCTTCTACAAATGCTTTTACGCACTGATTGTAGTCAGCACCCATTGCAATTTGAGCCACATATACATAACCATAGCTCATAGCAATAGCAGCTAAGTCTTTCTTCTTAACTTCCTTACCAGCAGCAGCAAACTGAGCTACAGCACCTGTAGGAGTTGATTTGGAAGACTGTCCGCCTGTATTGGAGTAAACTTCCGTATCAAATACTAAGATATTAACATCTTCGCCACTGGCTATTACATGGTCTAAACCGCCGAAGCCGATATCATAAGCCCAGCCGTCGCCACCAAAGATCCATTGAGATTTCTTGGATAAGAAATCCTTGTTAGCTAAGATATTGTCTTTATCTTCATTGTTAATATTGCTCTTTTCCAGTACTTCAATAAGTTCTCTTGAAGCAGGACCGTTAGCTGCGCTGGAATCTTTTGTAGCAAGATATTGTTCGCATGCAGCTTTAATATCAGCGCTGTCAACTACTTTGGAAAGAGCTTCTACAGAAGAAATTAAGCGTTTTCTTAATGCTTTCTGAGCCAATGCCATACCATATCCGTATTCTGCATTGTCTTCAAATAAGGAGTTAGCCCATGCAGGTCCGTGTCCGTCTTTATTAGTTGTATAAGGTGTAGAAGGTGCGGAACCACCCCAGATAGAGGAGCATCCTGTTGCGTTTGCAATGTACATTCTGTCACCAAATAACTGAGTAACTAATTTGGCATAAGGTGTTTCGCCACAACCAGCGCAAGCTCCTGAGAACTCGAGCAAAGGTTTCTTAAACTGGCTTCCTTTTACAGTAGTTTCCTTAAATTTAGCAACTACTTCATCCGGATATCCAATTTCTACGCCATAGTCAAATAATTTCTGAGCTTCTAACTGGCTTTCCTGGCTCTTCATAGTTAAGGCTTTTTCACCTTTCTTACCAGGGCATACATTTACGCAGGAACCGCAACCTTGGCAGTCAAGTACGGATACGGAAACGGCAAATTTATATCCAGGCATACCATTTAAGTTTACTAAGGAAGCGCCTGCCGGAGCAGCTTTAGCCTGTTCTTCGGTCATAGCAACCGGACGAATGGCTGCATGAGGACAAACATAAGAACAGAAATTACATTGGATACAGTTGTCCGGATTCCAGCTTGGTACGTCAACTGCAATACCACGTTTTTCAAATGCAGCGGATCCCTGAGGGAAAGTACCGTCAGCAGAATCTACGAAAGTTGAAACAGGAAGGCTGTCTCCTTTTTGTGCATCCATAACATGCTGAACATTGTTAACGAAATCCAGCATTTCTTTATTAGCTCCGGTTGATTTCTTTGTTAATTCTTCATCAGGAGCGTCTGCCCAGGAAGCAGGAACTTTAACTTCCTTAACATCGGTAATACCACGATCAATAGCCTCATGGTTCATCTTAACAATTGCTTCACCTTTTCTGCCATATGTAGCAGTTGCGGCATCTTTCATATATTTAACGGCATCTTCAACCGGAATAATACCTGCAAGTTTAAAGAATGCTGCCTGAAGTATGGTATTGATACGCCCGCCAAGACCAATTTCCTTACCAATGTTAATACCGTCAATGGTGTAGAATTTAATATGATGTTGTGCTATGTAACGTTTTACCTGTCCAGGTAAGTGTTTTTCAAGTTCGTCCATATCCCAGCTGCAGTTAAGAAGGAATGTACCGCCGTCCTTTAAGTCCTGAACCATATCATATTTTCTGATATAAGAAGGATTGTGGCATGCTACAAAGTTAGCCTTGCTGATTAAGTAAGTTGACTTAATCGGGTTCTTACCAAAACGTAAGTGGGAAATAGTAACACCACCGGATTTTTTGGAGTCATAGGAGAAATATGCCTGAGCATACATGTCAGTATGGTCACCAATAATCTTAATGGAGTTTTTGTTGGCACCTACTGTACCATCTGCACCAAGACCCCAGAACTTGCAGCTGATTGTGCTTTCAGGAGTGGTGTTAGGATTTTCGGTAATCTCTAAGGAAAGATTTGTAACATCATCTACAATACCGATTGTAAATTTCTGTTTTTCTTTATTCTTGTATACTGCAATAATCTGTGCAGGTGTAGTGTCTTTGGAACCTAAACCGTAACGTCCTGAGAAAACAGGAACTTTGTCAAACTTGGTGTTCTTTAAGGCAGCAACTACATCAAGCCATAACGGTTCGCCAAGAGCGCCTGGTTCTTTTGTTCTGTCTAATACGCTGATTTGTTTTACAGTGTCAGGAATTGCGTCAATTAAGTGTTTTGCGCTGAAAGGTCTGTAAAGTCTTACTTTCACAAGACCAACTTTAGAACCGTTAGCATTTAAGTAATCGATTGTTTCTTCAATGGTATCGCAAACGGAACCCATGGCAATGATTACATGTTCTGCATCCGGAGCACCGTAGTAGTTAAATAATTTATAGTTAGAACCAATCTTAGCATTGATTTTGTTCATGTAATCTTCTACGATACCAGGAACAGCGTTGTAATATACGTTGCTTGCTTCTCTGGCCTGGAAGAAGATATCAGGATTCTGTGCAGTACCGCGTGTTACAGGATGTTCCGGATTTAATGCACGTTTACGGAATGCGGCAACAGCATCCATATCAACAAGCTCTTTTAAATCTTCATAATCCCAAATTTCAATTTTCTGAATTTCATGGGATGTTCTGAAACCATCAAAGAAGTGTAAGAATGGAACACGTCCTTTGATAGCGGAAAGGTGAGCCACGGCTCCTAAGTCCATAACTTCCTGAACATTGCTGGAGCAAAGCATAGCAAATCCTGTTTGGCGGCATGCATATACGTCAGAATGATCGCCAAAGATTGATAACGCATGGCTTGCTACCGCACGGGCTGAAACATTAATAACGCAGGGAAGTAATTCACCGGCGATTTTATACATGTTAGGGATCATTAACAATAATCCTTGAGAAGCTGTGAAAGTAGTTGTTAATGCACCAGCTGCTAAGGAACCGTGAACTGTACCGGCTGCACCGGCTTCAGATTGCATTTCAGTAACCAGTACTTCGTGACCGAAGATATTCTTTTTACCTTGAGCAGCCCAAGCATCAGTTACTTCAGCCATTACAGAAGATGGTGTAATTGGATAGATGGCAGCAACATCGGTAAACGCATATGACACGTGTGCCGCGGCATTGTTTCCATCCATGGTTTTCATTTTTCTAGCCATATTGATATATCCTCCTTATGAATGTAGTAAATCAGGTATTACTTTCAAAAGACAGCAAAATACAGAGCAGCTGCCCCATAGCGCCCTGATTACTATAAGTTTGTATTTAGTTAAATACTCATATTACAGAATATCACTATTCGACACAAGTGTAAAGAGGTTATTGCCACTATTTCAAAAATTTAATAAAAGATTATAATTTTTCCTAAAAATTTATAAAATGAGTCCTATGGTTTTTACTTACTTGGTATAATTTCAAAGATGACAAGATAATATATAAGAATAGCCGCAAAGAAGATGTATTTATGTAATAATGAAAAATGAAATGGATGGAAACTTTTTGCCATTTTAATATATTATAGAAAGGTTAAGGTTGTTATATAGAACATTTCGGATGTATCATATTTCGAATCAAAGCTAACTCAAAATTTTTGCTGACACATTTTATAATTACTTTTAAAGGTTGGTTTATCATTTAGCTACCTTATTATAATAGAGTAATTAGAGTAATTTCAAAAACCATTCATAGATGTATCGGAAGCTGACTATAAATACATGTATAAATATATATTAATTTAATTATTAATGCGGCTTGCGGTATATAGGAAATAGAACCTTAAGCAGTTGACAAGAAACAAGTGATACGTTATAATACTTTGAATGTATCGAAATATCGATTAAAACGGAGGAAGGGTGTTTAATATGGCAGAAAAGAAGAACATATTGACCTATGAGGGATTAAGACTTTTAGAAGAAGAAATTCAAGATTTAAAAGTTAATAAAAGAAAAGAAGTTGCACAAAAAATCAAAGAAGCCAGAGAACAAGGCGATTTATCTGAAAATGCAGAATACGATGCTGCCAAGGATGAGCAAAGACAAATTGAGGCTAGAATTGAAGAAATAGATAAGATCCTTAAAAATGCCGAAGTGGTGGTAGAAGATGAAGTAGAAGTTGACTCCATCAACATCGGATGTAAAGTTAAAATATTGGATTTAGAGTATAATGAAGAGATGGAGTATAAAATTGTAGGTTCAACTGAAGCAAATAGTTTAAAAGGAAAAATCTCCAATGAATCACCGGTGGGCAAAGCCCTGATTGGTGCGCATGTTGGGGATATTGTTAATGTTGAGACCCATTCTGGTATACTTCAATACAAAATACTGGAAATTCAAAGATCGAATTAAGGGCATAAGGGTATGCCTGGAATAGAAAGGAAGAACTATTGTGGCTGAAGAAAAGATACAAGCAGAACAGGATTTGAATGAACTTTTAAAGGTTAAGAGAAGCAAGCTTACCGAATTAAAAGAAAATGGCAAAGATCCGTTTCAGATTATGAAATATGATGTGACCCATCATTCCGGAGACATTATTGCAGATTTTACTAATTTGGAAGGAAAAACAGTATCCATTGCAGGACGTATTATGTCCAAACGAGTTATGGGTAAAGCATCTTTCTGTAATGTTCAGGATTTAAAAGGCCGCATTCAGGTTTATGTAAAAAAAGACTTAGTTGGTGATGAGGCGTATAAAGACTTTAAAAAATTCGATATTGGTGATATTATCGGAATTACCGGTGAAGTATTCAAAACCCATACGGAAGAAATATCGGTAAAAGCAAACCAGGTTGTGCTTTTGTCTAAAAGTCTTCAGGTTCTTCCTGAAAAATTCCATGGGCTTAAAGATACGGATACCCGTTACAGACAAAGATATGTGGATTTAATTGTAAATCCTGAGGTAAAGGATACTTTTATTAAGCGTTCCTTCATTCTTCGAGAAATTCGTAATTACCTGGACAGTAAAGATTTTATTGAAGTTGAGACACCGGTACTGGTAAAGAATGCAGGAGGTGCTGCCGCAAGGCCTTTTAACACACACCATAATGCTTTGGATGAGGACCTTCATTTAAGAATATCATTGGAACTGTATCTGAAAAGATTAATTGTAGGCGGACTGGAAAGAGTTTATGAAATCGGCCGGGTATTTCGTAATGAAGGCTTGTCCGTAAGACATAATCCGGAATTTACTCTTCTGGAACTGTATCAGGCTTATACGGATTATCACGGTATGATGGATTTGGCGGAAGATTTATTCCGTACGGTGGCAAAAAAAGTACTTGGTACCACAACCATTACCTATGACGGTGTTGAGATTGATTTGGCTAAGCCTTTCGAACGTATGACCATGGTGGAAGCCGTTAAGAAATATGCCAATGTGGATTTTGACCAGATAAAGACAGATGAAGAAGCCAAAAAACTGGCAGACGAGCATCATATTGAATATGAGGAACGCCATAAAAAAGGCGATATTCTTAATTTATTCTTCGAGCAGTATGTAGAAGAACATTTGATTCAGCCTACTTTCATTATGGATCATCCGGTGGAAATTTCTCCTCTTGCCAAGAGAAAACCAGGCAATCCGGACTATACGGAGCGTTTTGAGCTGTTTATTACCCAGAGAGAAATGGCCAATGCCTTTTCCGAATTAAATGATCCCATTGACCAGCGTGGACGTTTTGAGGCTCAGGAAGCTTTACGTGCGGCCGGTGATGAGGAAGCCAATACCATGGATGAAGATTTCTTAAATGCATTGGAATACGGTATGCCGCCTACAGGTGGTATCGGAATTGGTATTGACCGCCTTGTAATGTTATTAACTGATTCCGCAGCAATCAGGGATGTGTTATTGTTCCCGACAATGAAGAGCTTAGATTCTGACAAGAAAAAATTCGGTATGGAAGTGACTGCTGCGCAAAAGCCAGTGGAAAAGCCGGCTGAGAAAATCGATTTCTCTAAGGTAAAAATTGAGCCATTATTTGAAGAATATGTAGATTTTGAAACCTTCAGTAAGTCTGATTTCAGAGCGGTTAAGGTAAAAGACTGTGTAGCAGTTCCAAAGAGCAAAAAACTTCTTCAGTTCACACTGGATGACGGAACCGGCACAGATCGTACAATTTTAAGCGGAATTCATGCTTACTATGAGCCGGAAGAACTTATTGGCAAGACTTTGATTGCAATCGTAAACCTTCCGCCAAGAAAAATGATGGGAATTGATTCCTGCGGTATGCTGCTTTCAGCCGTACACGAGGAAGAGGGAGAAGAAAAGCTTCATCTTCTAATGGTGGATGACCATATTCCTGCCGGTGCAAAGCTTTATTAATTCAGAGGCCAACTTCTTTCAAAAATGAATGCCCTGACTTATCTACTTTCAATAAAGAAAAATAAATAGACAATTTTAGGCCCCACGTCCTTTATGGACGTGGGGTTTTTTCTGGGTTTGTTTCGTTTGGGATAAAAATCTTTCCGGAAACAAGAATTTAAAGTGTATGCTGCTTAAGAAGAAAGTGCCATTTAGGTGACGGTTTGTCAGTATTGCAATTATGCAGATTCATAAATTAATGCGTAATATGTCTAAAAAAGTAAATTGGACAACTAATATAAAATGGCAAAGAAAAACCATTTTTTTTAGTTTAAATTCATTAATAATTACTGAAAAACACATTGAGGTTCATAATCAGATTTGCTAATATTGTTCTATATAACATAAATTGGTATGAAATTGAAAAATTTATGAAATTGAAAAATCAAAATTTCATTATAGGAGTGAAAAATTATGGCATATGAAAAAATAGTCAAAGATGATTTTACAATCTGCCAGAATTATGGTGGAGAAACTCTTAGTTGCGGTAACAGTGTTCCCTTGATAGAAAAGGACGGATATGTATTTAAAGATCTGGAAGGTACCGGAAAGTTACTCCCTTATGAGGATTGGAGATTGGATGATGAAACCAGGGCAAAAGATTTGGTTGAAAGATTAAGTTTGGAAGAAATGATTGGCTTAATGCTCCATTCTTCCCATCAGCAGATATCCGAACAGTCACAGCATACGTATAATGGAAAACCATTTGCAGAAAGCGGGGCAGAGCCCTGGGAATTAACCGATCAGCAAAAAGAAATGCTGGAAAAAGACCATGTAAGACATTTTCTTGTAATGAATTATAAAGATGTGGAGAGTGCCGTAAAATGGAATAATAAAATCCATAGTTATGCGGAAAAGCTTCCCCATGGAATCCCGGTATGTATATCAAGTGACCCGAGAAACGGTGTGGGAGAGGGAGACCAGGAATTTAAAACCACCGGGCTTAAGGTGTCCAAATGGCCGGAAGGAATAGGACTGGCCGCTACTTTTTCGGCGGATATATGCAATGAATATGCAAAAATGGTATCAAAGGAATACAGGGCACTGGGTATATCAATGTCTTTAGGGCCTCAAATCGATTTGGCTACGGAGCCCCGTTGGTTTCGTGCAATGGATACTTTTGGTATTCATACAAAACTTACGACGGATATGGCAAGGGCATATTGCGACGGTATGCAAACGACAGAAGACTCAAAAGACGGATGGGGACAGGACAGTGTTATAACCGTTACAAAACATTGGCCGGGAGGCGGTACAGGCGAGAGCGGCCGTGATGCTCATTACCCTTTTGGAAAGTATGCCATTTATCCGGGAAATAATTTTAATGAACATTTAAAACCATTTATAAACGGAGCTATGAACCTTAACGGAAAAACAAAGAAGTCTGCAGCTATTATGCCCTATTATACGATTTCGTGGAATATAGATACAAAATACGGTGAAAACGTGGGAAATTCCTACAGTAAATACATAATCAAAGATTTACTTCGGGATAAATACGGATATGATGGGGTTATCTGCACAGATTGGGGCATAACGGATGATATGATGAAAAAAGTTGGGGACTTCTTTCCCGGCGGCAGATGTCATGGAGTGGAGAATTTAAGCATGCCCGAGCGTTTCTTAAAATTAATGGTAAACGGTGTAAATCAGTTTGGGGGCGTAGATAATATAGAACCGGTATTAGAGGCATACCATATGGGCTGCAGGGAATATGGCAGCGAAGTTATGAATCAGCTGATTAAAGACTCCGCATATAAAATCCTTCTAAATATGTTCAGGGTTGGATTATTTGAGAATCCATATCTGGATATGGAAAAGAGCTTGAAAACGGTAGGATGCAAAGAATTTACGGATGCCGGTTATAGGGCACAGGTGGCATCGGTCGTAATGGTTAAGAATAAGGATAAGGTACTTCCGTTACAAAGAAAAATTAAAGTCTATGTGCCGAAACGCAATATTAAGGAATTTTATGGCTTCCTTAGATTTAAGACTGATCCGGTAAATAATCTTGCTCCGGTTTCAGAACAGACATTAAAAGAATATTTTGACCCGGTTGAAACTCCGGAAGAAGCTGATGCTGCCATTGTATTTGCTGACAGCCCAATCGGAAACAATGGATATAATCCAAAAGATTTGGAAAAGGGCGGAAACGGATATGAACCGATAAGTCTGCAATATCGGCCATATACGGCAATCCATGCAAGAAAAGAAAGTATTGCGGGGGGAGATCCACGAGAGGAAAGTAATAACAGGACTTATTATGGCAAAACAGCCATCACAGCCAATGAGTCAGATTTGGATAATGTGATTAAGACAAAAGAAAAAATGGGAAATAAACCGGTTATAGTATGTATCCGTATGAAGAATCCGGCGGTTCTTTCGGAATTAGAGCCCTATGCTGATGCTATTTTAATCGACTTTGGAGTAGAAAAAAGAGCTCTTTTGGACATCATAACGGGCCAATATGAACCTCAAGGATTGCTTCCCATAATACTTCCCAAAGATATGGAAACCGTGGAAAAACATTGCGAGGATTTGGGATTTGACATGGAAGCTTATACCGATACCCAGGGAAATACTTATAACTTTGGCTTTGGATTAAATTTCAGCGGCAGGATTCAAGACGGCAGGACAGATAAATATAATTATAGTTCATTGTAAAATGAAATGAACGGTGAAGATTTTGAAGCTGCAAAGATGATCTGTAAAAAATAATAGGAGTGCAAGTAACAGTAAAATTGCCAGTGTATCAAAAAACGGTACCGTAAAAGGACTCAAAAAAGGTACTGCAACTATTACCGCTACAAGTAATGGAAGTAAATATACCTGCAAGGTTACCGTAAAAGCAGTATCCAAAAAGCAACTAGCAATCAATGCTTATAAAGAATTTTTACGAAAAAAATTTAAAGGGAATAAAGATTATGAATATTACCGTTTTGCTATTGATGACATGACAGGGGACGGTATTCCGGAATTATTTGTCGGATCAAATTTTGGTACATATGGGGAATGGTATGCCTTATATACTTATAAGAACAATAAAGTGGTAAGCCTGTTTAAGATGAACGAGAATGAAGGAACCTATGCAGTATTATATAATAAAAAGAAACATTATTTTATTATTCAGGGACCGCCAACCCCTTCATGTTACTATGTGGTATACCAGTATCAATCAGGTAAATTGAAAAAGATTTATGAATATGACGGATATAACGGTGATTATTCCAAATGTGAAAAGTATATAGAAAATGCCGTTTACCCGAATTATATTAAAATTACGGAAGAAAATCTGAAATAAATTTAATTTTAGTAATTTAAATAGCTTCTCGGAAAGAGGACTTATAACTCATAAAAATGAAATATAAATCCTCTTTTTTATTGGGATGCTTTTTCACAGCCACCTTTTTGTGTCGTTAAAAAATATGCATACCAAAATGGACCGGATACGATAATTAATTTGACAGAATTAACACAGACGGTTAGATGCTTTTCAACAGGAAAAATTTATCATATAATAGTATTAGAGGAGAATTTGTAATTTCATATATATAATTAATGATATAATGAAAGTGATATATGGTTGTGTTAATGAGTTGAATCAGATACGTTAAGATTATTGATATTTGAATTGTAATAATGCTAATAACTGCTGAATAAACAATTCATGTTAAGCAAGATTTACAAGAGGGAAAGAATTATGAGTGAGATTGTCGTAAAGCATGAGCTCTTTGAGTATATTGCAATGGAACCATTCAAACTGATAAATCTTGAAAATGAGGAAATAGACAGCAGCAGAATTCTAAACCACTGGCATAAAGAGTTGGAAATGGCTTATTATTACAATGGCGAAGCGACTGAATTGGAAATGGCTTATTATTACAATGGCGAAGCGACTCATTAAACGGGGAAAAAGTGGAAGTGTTCGTTCAGAGGGACTTATTAACAGCTGTACGTCAGTTGGAATGAAGGTTGGTATTGGACTTGGTTCTGCGGTACTTTCCTGGATTCTTGCATTTGGTGGTTATGATGGAACAGCGGCAACGCAGACAGCTTCAGCAGTTGCCTCCATAAAGTTTTCATACGGTTATCTTGGCGCTATTTGTGCGGTTGTTTGCCTGGTGCTTATACTGCTCATTAATATAGATAAGAACATAAAGGAAATTCAGAGTGACCTTCAGGCAAAAAGAATAAAATAGAAAGGAACAGTTAACAAAAATAATTGAGATGTATACTGCTCTTTTATGATACTATAATTATTTACAAGGTGATATTATGTCAGAAACGAGTGATAGGATAAGAAAAAATTTCAAAGCAGCAGATGATGTAAGAGATGCAGGCTTAGAGACTCCCGAGTTTGTGGAGAGATTTGACAATATTTTATACGGTACAGATAAAAAGTGGCAGGTGCTTGATGTGTACCGCCCCAAAAATTTACCCAGCAGGAAACTTCCGGTAATTGTAAGTGTTCACGGCGGCGGATGGGTGTATGGTGACAAGGAACGATACCAGTTTTATTGTATGAGCCTTGTTAAGCATAATTTTGCAGTAGTTAATTTTACATACAGACTTGCACCGGAATTTAAATATCCTGCACCTATTGAAGATACTAATTTAGTATTCCATTGGATATTTCAAAATGCCGAGAAATATGGTTTTGATACAGACCATATTTTTGCTGTCGGGGATTCAGCCGGTGCCCATTGTCTTGGGCTTTATACGGCAATCTGCACCAACGAAGAATATGCCGGCAAATATGATTTTAAAGTTCCGGAAGGTTTTGTACCTACCGCCATTGGCTTAAACTGTGGGGTGTATAAGATAGATTTAAACGGAGGTTCAGATGATTCAACAGCTAAGCTTATGGCAGACTATTTACCAAATGGAGGGTCACCGGAAGAAATTGATTTAATTTGTGTGACAAATCACATTACGGAAAAATATCCTCCAGTTACCTTTATGACCTGTACGGGAGATTTTTTGAAAGATCAAGCTCTTATTTTACTTAATAAATTAATGGAGAAAAAGATTCCTCATGAGTTTCATTTTTATGGAGATTATAGAACGGAATTAGGTCATGTATTCAACCTGAACATAAAGTTAGAAGAAGCGGAAAAATGTAATAAGATTGAGTGCGATTTCTTTCACAGATATATATAGTATTTTAAGGAGAGGTATTATTCATAACACGGCTATGAATAGTACCTTTTTTTATTAAAATTTCAGCGTTAGGTTTAATCTGGCCTGATAAGTAAAAAGAAAAATTTAATTTTCCTGTTTTTATGATATAATGGTCATAAGATAATCAATACACAATCTTAAGCAATTTAAATATTGTCTGGTAAGGATGACGAACTATTACTGACAGATTAAAATCTGTTTTCTTGAGACTTTCGTATATTTACAAGGGGAAAGAAGGATAAAACATGAGGATATTGTTCTGCAATATTGCATGGATGGAGTATTACAAAGGAATTATACCCGGAACAGACAGACCAAGGGGTGGCGGCTCTTATGTAAAAAAGACTGGTGATGCCGTTGAGAAATATAATTTTAAACCGATATATTTAAATGAGGATAATGGTTATCCGGAAGGTGAGTATTGCCTGGGATATGTGGAAACAAAATCTGCCAATAAAAAAGCGGGTAATCAGCTAAGCATTGAAAAAATCGATGGCTGCGAACTGTTTAAGAATGAAAACGAAGTTAAGGATGTACTGGTGGTATATTGTGCTTTATATCCGGATGCTTTAGAAAAAGAAACCTATGTGGTTGGATGGTATAAACATGCTACTGTTTACAGATATTATAAGGAGCTTCCCATTAACTGTGGAGTGGAAGGAAAACCTTATGTGCAGCTTTACAATGCTATAGCAAAAAAGGAGGATTGTGTATTACTGCCAAGGCCGGCAAGGCGAAAGGCAAGTTTATGGCGGGTACCAAGGAAAGCCGGAGGCGTTTCCTACGGATTTGGACAATCCAATGTATGGTTTGCCCAGGGAGCTGACGAGAATGAGTATCTGAAGAATTTTCTTGAGAGAATCGCAAGGCAGGTAGAAGAATACTATGGGGAAAACTGGGTTGAATTAGATGTGAAATCATTGTAAATTAAGGGATTGTTGCATAATATATTTTGATGCTGAAGGGATGGCAACCTGTGTGAGAAAAAGACATGTTGCACAATTTCCGTACATAAACTTATATTATGCAACAGTTCCTTTTTTAAAGTTGGCTTTTCTTAAGTAAATTTAAGAAAAAAAGTACCTATTTCTTTAAAAATAAACCTCGAAAATAATTAGCCTATATGTTATAATGTATGATAATACTGTGTAGAATACATTTATAGGCAGCTTTAGGGTAGTTACGATGTGGCAGGGATATTTGTTTATGCGGAGGTAATTAAATGTTAAATAATAAAAAAATAAAAACTATGACAAAGCTTGCCCTGTACGAACAATCGGATGGCAAAGAGGATTTAAGAATAAGCAAATACTATAAGACAGATTATGTACGGCTTCATGTTCTGAAAACGGCAGTGAGTGTTACAGTTGGATATATATTACTTCTGGTAATGATTGGAATGTATAAAGCGGAATATCTGATTAAAAATCTGGTAAAGTTGAATCTATTCCGTATTGGGCAATATATATTAGGATTTTATATCATAATAATGGCAGTATACGTAACCGGCTCAATTATTGGCTATTCATTAAAGTACAGTAAATCCAGAAAAGATTTGTCTAAATATTATAAAGCTCTGAAGAAGCTAAATGACTTCTATCAGGATGAAAATGCGAACGGATAGTTGGGAGGCAAAGTAAAATGATGACTTTTTTAGTACTTCGTGCCAGGCTACGTAAGCTGTATCAAAAGTATGAATTTTACATTAATACAGTAGTGAAATTTTTCATAGCTTTTGGCGTGTTTCAGATAATTAATTCGGCAATTGGTTATGACGCCCGGTTAAAACGTATCCCCGTTGTTTTAATTTTATCCCTTTTAAGTGCTTTTACACCATCTGCCATATTGGTTTTACTGGCAGCCGTAATATCCTTGGTACATGTATATTATGCATCCAAAATATTATCAGTAATCGTCTTGCTAATAATTTTAATTATGTACTGCCTTTTTCTTCGGTTTACTCCGAAATTAGGGTATGTGGTACTGGCGGTTCCGATACTCTATCTGATTAAAATACCCTATGTCATTCCCCTTGTGCTTGGCTTGTTTGCGACACCACTTGCTATTGTTCCTACGGCATGTGGAATTATCCTGTATTATTTAATCGGGGTTATTCAGGAAGGTGCTGCCATGCAGGTAAATCTTAACATTGAAGATACGCTGCAGCTTTATACTTATGTTATCGACAGCTTAGTGGGCAATAAGCAGTTAATTATGGCAATTGTCATATTTTCTTTGATTATCCTTGTAACATATGGGGTCAGACGAAAGCAGTTTGACTATGCCCGTGAAATAGCAGTAGGAGCAGGTGTTCTTACCTGCATCCTGGGTTTTTTGTTCAGCGACTTAAAACTTGACATATCGGAGCAGATTGGAAGTATGATTCTGGGAACCATAATCTCAGGAGTGTTAGCTCTTATTATACAGTTTTTCCGCTTGACTCTTGATTATACTGCAGTTGAGCATGTACAGTTTGAAGACGATGATTATTATTATTATGTAAAGGCCGTACCAAAAATAAACGTAACGACACCAGAGGTTAATGTAAAGCGTTTTAATACACAAAAAATTGGCAAATCAGCCAAAGGAACCAACAGTAAAAATGAAAATGACGTTTTGACAGATGATGATTACGAAGATGTTTATGAGGAGTATAAAGACTATGATATTGGTGACAAGGACAGCCCCAATAAGTAGTAGGTAAAGCAGGTGTATTAGTTATGGAGACGATTATAAGTTTTTTTAAAGATTATGTAGCGACACTTTCACTACCCAGAATTGGAATTACGGATATTCTTGAAATTCTGCTTATTGCGTTTGCAATTTACAATGTCATTAACTGGGTAAAAAAGACAAGAGCCTGGATATTGGTAAAGGGCCTTATTGTGTTGCTGGTAGTATGGCTTATCGCCTCCATATTGAGATTAAATGTTATTTTATGGATATTTTACAAGGGGCTTAATGTGGGAATTATTGCGGTTATAATTATATTTCAGCCGGAATTTCGTAAAGCCTTGGAGCAGCTTGGGCAGAACAATCTGGTAACTCCTCTGTTTAATTTCAACGAAAACAAAGACCGGGGCGAACGTTTTTCTGATGAAACATTAAAGGGAATCGTAAAAGCTACTTTTGACCTGGCTAAAAAGAAAACGGGAGCTTTGATTGTAATTGAAAAGGAAATTCCTCTTACCGAGTTCGAAAAAACAGGCATAGCCATAGATTCCTTAGTTAGCAGCCAATTGCTTATCAATATTTTTGAGCATAATACTCCGCTCCATGACGGAGCCGTTATTATTCGCGGTAATCGAATTGCGGCGGCAACCTGCTATTTGCCTTTATCTGACAACATGCATTTAAGCAAGGATTTGGGAACCAGGCACAGGGCAGGCATCGGTGTCAGTGAGGTAAGTGACAGCTTAACCATTATTGTTTCGGAAGAAACAGGCAAAGTTTCCATAGCAACCGGCGGGACCTTAATACGGAATGTGGACAGTAATTATCTGAAAAATAAAATTGCGGCACTTCAGAATAAATCAACGGAGGTAAAGAAAATCAAACTGTGGAAAGGAAGAGGAAAGAATGAAAGAAAGATTGACTAGAAATATGGGTCTTAAAGTTCTGTCGCTTTTTGTGGCTTTCCTGGTTTGGGTTGTTATTCTGAATGTGGATGATCCTATGACGACCAAGACATTTCGAAATATACCTGTAACGAAAATTAATGAAAATGCACTGGCGCAGAAAGACAAAGTTTATGAAGTGGTATCCGGTGATACGGTGGATGTAAAGGTCAGGGCCAAAAGGAGCATTATCGAGTCTTTGGATAATTCTGATTTTCAGGCTATTGCGGATCTATCCAAATTATCCATCGTATATGCAGTTCCCATTGAAGTATCGGTCCCCAAATATGGTGACAAGGTAGAAATTTTGGATCAGAATTATACAATGCAGGTAACCCTTGAAAATTTAGAAACCAAACAGTTTAAAATCAATGTGGTAACCGTTGGAACTGTAGCGGACGGTTATTATATCAAGGACAAAACCACAAGTCCCAATATTATACAGGTTTCCGGAGCGGAATCCGTTATAAATAAAATAGATCAGGTAGTAGTGGAAGTAAATGTAAATAATATAAGAGAGTCTTTCACAAAGACCGAAAAGCCAAAGGTTTACGATAAAAATGGTACTGTGATGGATTATGGAAAAATGACTTTAAGTTCTGATGAAGTGGATGTTTCGGTAGATCTTTTGAAAACCAAAACGGTAAATCTGTATATTGATTTAAAAGGTACGCCGTATTACGGATATAAATTTGGAAAATTCGACTATGAACCTCATGAGGTAGTTATTGCAGGAGAACAGGGAGAACTTGACAAGGTACAATATATTATCGGAGAGTATAATATAAACTATAAAAGAGAAAATATTTCGGATGAAGATAAAAATAAGGATGTGATAACGGTTGAGGATGAGGTTAATATTGCTGATTTTATAAAAAATGATGTAATTTTAGTTGACGATAATCAGAAAGCGGTTGTCAATATCCAGATGGAAAAACTAAAAAGCAAGGACATTGACTTAAATAGCAGTGATATTGAAATGAAAAATTTGCCTGAAGGATTGGAAGCAACCATTGATACAAAGGAGATACAGGTTGAGGTTCTTGGCGACGAAAACGTGTTGGCTGGTATTAACAAATATAATTTAAAACCATATGTTAATTTATCAGATGCGGATGTTGGAACCAGACTGTTTCAAATCCATTTCAACCCGCCGGATTCGGATGTTACCATTTCTGGTGCCAATGTATGGATAACCGTAAACAAAGCACCTTAGTTACCGGTAAATTCCGGTCAGAATACGGGTTGAATACATACAAATAACCAAAGACGGTTCATAGGAGGTAAAAATATGGTAAGTAGTAGGGTCACAATAAAAAATCCTACCGGATTACATTTGCGGCCGGCTGGACAGCTGTGCAAAACAGCTATAGCTTTTCAGTCCAAGATAACGATACGATTTGGGAACACAACTGCCAATGCCAAAAGCGTGCTGGGTGTTTTAGGAGCATGCATAAAATCCGGCGACGAGATAGAATTAATCTGTGAGGGTCAAGATGAAGAAGAAGCGCTTAAAGCCCTGACGAAAGCCATAGAATCCGGATTGGGAGAAGAACTGCCTGATATTTAAGTATAAGTTGCTTCGGATGGCTATAGTAAGCCTAAAATACCGCTCAAAAAGACTAATCAGGAATTATGGTACATTTGATTTTAGAATAGCTGAACCTGATAATGATGGAGGATACGAAGCGGTCTGAAATTTTTGACTTTTGTATCCTCTGTTTTCTGTTGCGGCAATGGGACAAGCTAAAATGTAACCATAAACTTAATTATGATAAATACGCCATGAAATATGACAGTTACATAGAAGAAACGGGACGGCTTGGCGTAAAGATTTGTTTATAATTAAATCAATATAATTTTACAATTAAAAATAAAAACACAGAAAGGTAATGAGAACTATGAAAAAAGTTATTACTTACGGAACCTACGATTTAATTCATGTGGGACATATTAATTTACTTAGAAGGGCAAGGGAATTAGGCGATTATCTTGTGGTGGCTTTGTCCACAGATGAGTTTAATGCCGGCAAACATAAAACGGCTTATCATTCCTATGAAGATAGAAAAATCATACTGGAATCCATTCGTTATGTAGACAAAGTAATTCCGGAATACAGCTGGGATCAGAAAATCAAAGACGTAATAGAAAACAATATTGATATTTTTGTAATGGGAGATGACTGGAAGGGCGAATTTGACTTCCTGAAAGAATATTGTGAAGTTATTTATTTACCAAGGACGGAGGGAATTTCCACAACAAAAATCAAAAATGATTTACATTTAGGAATAAACAGAAAATAGGAGATGCACATATGGAATCAGCACATGTAGAGTCTGAGAAGAGAAATGAAAGTATAAAGCTGAAACAAGTTATAAAAGACATAAAAAAACTTGCCAAAAAGGTTGTTCTTCGGGTCTACCGTTTAGAAACAAAAATCATACCTGTACAAAAAGATATGATTATATTTGAAAGCAATATGGGCAGAAACTATACCGGAAATCCCAAATATATTTATGAAGAAATGGTACGGCAAGGTTTGGATAAAAAATATCGGTGCTATATTATTTTAGATGATACCAGCATCCAGATTCCGGGACATGCAAAAAAAATAAAAAGAAGCCGTACTCTCTATTATATGATAATGGGTATAGCCGGAATATGGGTTAGTGACAGCAGAATGCCTAACTACATTATAAAACGGAAAGGCGTACATTATATTCAGACCTGGCATGGAACCCCTCTGAAAAAACTGGCCATGGACATGGATTCTGTCAATATGGCAGGGGAGACGGATATTGAAAAATACAAAAGGAACTTTTATAAGAATACAAGAACCTGGGATTATCTTATATCCCAGAACCATTATTCCACAGAAATATTTAAAAGAGCCTTTGCTTTTGATAAAACCATACTTGAAATCGGGTATCCCAGAAATGATATTCTGATTTCGGGCAATAAAAAAGAATATATAGACCAGCTAAAGAAAAGTATGGGGCTGCCACTTGACAAAAAAGTTCTGTTATATGCTCCGACCTGGCGGGACAACCAGTACTATGCTAAAGGGGCCTATAAATTTACCAATGCCCTGGACTTTGATTTGTTCCGTGAAAAATTAGGGGATGAGTATGTATGCATTGTAAAATATCACTATCTGGTAAAAGATAATCTGGACTGGTCAGCTTATAAAGGCTTTGTCTATAATTTTGATATGTGTGAGGATATTGCCCAGCTGTATCTGGTGTCAGATATGCTGATAACAGATTATTCTTCCGTTATGTTTGATTACAGCATTTTACGACGTCCAATGCTGTTTTTTGCCTACGATTTGGAAGATTATAAAGACAATTTAAGAGGCTTTTACTTTGACTTTCTTAAAGAAGCTCCAGGACCTGTTACCCGGACAACAGGGGAGCTCATTGATTCCATATTAAATTATAAACCGGAAGAATATGCGTCCAAATATGAGGCATTTCATAAGAAATATAACCATGTGGACGATGGAAATGCATCCCGGAAAGTAGTAGAACTTATAAAGAAACTATCCGGTTATTCAAAGTAAATTAATTGCTTAAGTTTTTTGCCAATTCATTAAGAGAATTCTTAAGAAAATGTTGGGAAAGGTATTGTTTATGATTAATAAGTATAAGAGTATTGCGAAAATTAAAGCCAAGGGAATCTATCACAGCCTGATGGCAGTTGTGGAAAAAAGACAGGTAAATGAAAGACTTAAGAATTTTAATCCGTCTGTTATTCACAATGATAAACCGGCCAAAATACAGAAAATAACTTTTGTGATTGAGCGTATGGCAAAATATAACGGCGGTCAAACTTCCATATTAAGACTTGGAACAGAATTATCCAAATTAGGGTATCAGGTTGGGTATATTGTGTACAAGCCTCAGACCAAATCGGATATGGAGGAATGCGCCAGATGCAATTTAAAAGATTTTCAGGGCCGGTTGTATACGAATAAATACCTGGATAAATTAGACTCGGATATTGTAATAGCAAGTTCCTGGGATACGGTATCCTTTGCAAAAAAAATGAAAGGTTACAAAATGTATTTTCTGCAGGATTACGAACCGTATTTTTATTCTTTCGGAGAACTGTTTCTGATGGCAAAAAAGACCTATGAACAGGGGCTTCATATGGTAAGCCTTGGCCCGTGGAATAAAGAAATGGTTGAGAAAAACTGCAAAGTTATATCACCGGTAGATTATATTGAATTTCCATATGAAAGGCGGGAATATCCGTCCTGCCCCAGAAATTATGCCGCCTATTCAAAGAAAAAGAATTTTACCCTGGCAGTTTATTTAAAATATTACGGGAAAAGACTTCCCTGTATTACCCAGTATTTACTAAAGCATGTAAAAGAGGAATTTAAAAAAGACGGTATTACCTTAAACATTAAATATTTCGGGGAAGATAAAAGTTTTCACCCGGATGCCGGTGAAAATCTGGGTATGCTATCAAAAAAGGAATTACTGGCTTTATATAAAAAGGCGGATTTTGGTATGGTAGCTTCCATGAGCAACATATCACTGGTGCCATACGAAATGCTGGCCACAGGCCTGCCTTTAATTGAATTTGAAGACGGGACATTTCCTTACTTTTTCCCGGAAAACAGCGCAATACTTACCTCATTGTCATATAAAGACCTTTACAATAAACTAAAACAGGCAATTCAAAATCCTGAGACTTTGGAAGAAATGCATAACACGGCAGAAAATTATTTGCAGTCCTTAAGCTGGGAAAAGTCTGCAAAGCAATTCAGCCAGATATTAAATAATTTACTGGAAGAATAAATTTATTGCAAATATAAGTCATAAATTTTTGCTTCCTACTTTTAAGTATAATTACATCGTAATTTAGGATTAAGCAGTAACATAAGCGGGAGTCGGATATGAGAAATCGGATAAAGCGGATATTGCCAAAACAGGTTTTGGAAATACTAAAACTTTTGAGATATTACTACATCGTGTTTTTATTTCATATATTTCACCTGTTTCCCATAAGTAAGACAAAAATCGTAATCTGTAATGTCTGGGGTTTTGGCGACAATGCAAAGTATGTTGCGGAGGAGTTAGCCAGGCGAAAGGCCAACCATCCGGAGCTGGATATTATATTTATAACAAATCATCCAAAAAGCGCCTATGCGCCAAAGGGCATTACCGTAAGAAAAACCAATACCCCAAAGGCTATTTTTGCTTTGGCTACGGCAAGAATCTGGGTGGATAATAACCGGAAGGAAAATTATATTCGAAAAAGAAAAGGACAGTTTTATATTCAGACCTGGCATGGGGGTATCGCTCTTAAAAAGATAGAAAAGGACTATAAAGACAGGTTAGGTCATAAATATGTTGCCAATGCCAAACGGGATTCGGCTATGACGGATTTGTATATATCCAATAGTAATTTTTGTACCAACATGTACCGCAAAAGCTTTTGGTATCAGGGAGAAATATTGGAGTGCGGCAGCCCGAGAAACGACATACTGCTAAGTCCTTCCGAAACAGTGAATCAAGAAGTGCGTAAAAGACTAGGAATAAAAGAGGGGATAAAAATTGCCATTTATGCGCCTACCTATCGGGAAGGGGAAGGAAACACAAAGCCTTATGAGCTGGATTTTGAAATGCTTTTAAAAACAATTAAAGAAAGGTTCGGAGGCAATTGGGTTATTGCAGTCAGGCTCCATCCCCTGGTTTCCGGACAAAGCGGTTTTATTTCTTATAATAATCGGGTTATTAACGCAACTTACTACCGAGACATATATGAGCTTATGTCAGCGGCGGATTTGCTTATCACCGATTATTCCAACCTGATGTTTGAATTTTCCTTTATGAAAAAACCGGTGTTTTTATATGCGTCGGATGTGAAGAAATATGAAAAGGAAAGGGGATTTTACTTTGAATACCGTTCCCTGCCTTATCAAATTGCATTGACTGACTGTGAGTTAATGGAAAACATTAAAAACTTTGATTATGAAAAATATCAGGAGAATGTGGAGAAGTTTTTAAGTAAACTGGCCATTTATGAGAACGGAAATGCTTCCAAGTGTGTGGCAGACAGAATACTTAAGACAATATATAACAATATATAAATAATAAAAGAGACAGCATGAAATCATAGAAGTAATCTTTAAAATAAAAGGTAAAAAGACGAAAAGCAGAAGGTAAAAAACGGTGAAACTGTAAGTCTCACCGTTTTTTATCTATTCAATTTATCTATTCTGGCTTTCCCGTAATTTCAAGTATTTTATTACTGATTTCTTTTACTTTTTGGGAAGGTTCATAAGATTCATCTTCAAATAAGAATTCATGGAGCTTTGACACATTGGCACTTAAATCAATTGGAAAGACATAAGATATCTTATTATAATAATCGGCCTTTTTATCAAAAGGAAATCCGGTTTCGTCTACGATGTTATAGGATAGGATGTCTTTTGCCAGGGCCAACATATCCATGGAATCTAAGTTGGTGTAAATCTGAGGGAATATTTCATTTATAATAGCATTAATAGTCAGCAAGTCGGCAGACTTGGCTTTTTCAAAAATCTTCTTAATAACGATTCGCTGCCGCTCGGTACGCTTGTAATCACCTCCGGCCGTATACCGGATTCTGGCGTAAGCAGTCGCATGGGTACCGTTTACTAACTGGGTGCCGGCGGACTTTAATTTGCCCACATTCGTGCCGTTAATCTTATTTAGCTCTTTTGTATAACCGTTAACATATTTTAATTCTTCTTGTGTAATATCCAGGGTAATTCCCCCTAATAAGTCAATTACTTTTACCACCGAATTAAAGTTAACGGTTACGAATTCCTTTACATTCAAATCAAAATTGGTGTTAATTGTATTTAGTGCCAAAGGATATCCGCCTCTAAAGTAAGCCGCATTTATTTTGTCAAATCCATAACCCGGTATATCCACATAAGTGTCACGGTAAATGGATGCCAGTTTTATATCCTTGGTCTTTTTATTAATGCTGGCAATAATAATGGTGTCGCTGTGGGTGCTTTTCTTAAGAGAATTATCCCTGGAGTCAACACCGAAAATGGCGATATTGCGGTAACCATCAATTTCATCGCTGTTTAGATCATTCATAACGATGGATGAATCTCCGCTGGTATCAAGCTGAGCTTTACTGGTTACATATACGAAATAACCGAATCCCACAACTATGATTAACAGTATAAAATCAATAAACAGCAGTATTCTTCTTCTTAATCTTCTTTTTTTCTTTTTTATGTTATTACTCATAGAAATCTGACCTTTCTAATTTGGAATAGGCTGCTTTATTATTAATACCGATTGAAACTTAGTATTGTCCGGAATAAAGCCAGCCCCAATATGTTAATATGCATTTTTATTAATAAAACCTTTGAAAATAGTAAGAAATAAGATTTTAAAATCCAAACCCAATGACCAGTTTTCGATATAATATAAGTCGCATTCAATTCTTTTACGAATGGAAGTATCACCACGGTAGCCTTTTATCTGTGCCCATCCGGTCATTCCGGGCTGAACCTGATGTTTAATCATGTATCTTGGTATTTCTTCTTTAAATTTTTCTACGAAATAAGGCCGCTCCGGACGTGGACCCACAAGACTCATGTCCCCTTTTAAAACATTAAAAAGCTGGGGCAGTTCGTCAATGGAAGTTTTGCGGATTATTTTGCCGATTTTGGTTACCCTGGGATCATTAAAGGTTGTCCATGCTTTTTTCTCGCTGGCTTCGGGCTGAATCTCCATGGAGCGGAACTTATACATTTTAAATTCCTTATTATGCCGTCCTACCCGAACCTGGGTAAAGATTACGGGCCCCGGTGAAGTAGCCTTAATAATAATTGCCACCACTATCATTGGAATGGCGAAAATAATCAGGGCAATGATACAGCCTACCAGATCAACCACCCGTTTAACAAAACGGTTGAACGTGTTGCTCAAAGGCACATTACGGATATTAATTACCGGAAGGCCATCCAAATCTTCCGTATAGGGAACGGTCGGAAAAAAGTCCTGATAGTCCGGAATAAATTTTGTATGGACGCCGGATTTTTCGCAAATTCCCACAATGCGGCCCAGTTTGGAGTATTCTTCGATACTCAGTGTAATTGCGATTTCATCAAGTTTATTCTGGGGAAGTATTTCAAGCAAGTCTTCAATGGTTCCGATTACCTTAATATTTTTATAGGCATATCCTGATTCCATGTTATCATCCAGAATACCATGGATATAATAACCCCACTGGGGATTGTCCAGTATTCTGTCAATATAGGCCTCTGCTGCCCGGCTGTACCCAACCAATAAAATATGTTTTAAGTTATAACCTTTTTTCCTGGCCGCTTTTAAGGAATAGTATAAAATTGCCCGGAAGACAGAATCCAGGATAATATTATTCACAAAGAAGAGAGCAATTAAGAAACGGGAATAGTTAATTTCCTTAACTGCATACAAAAGGAAGGTAAAGTATAAGGTACCGAAAAAGTTGGCCTTTGTAACATTCCAGAGACTGTCCCGACTGCTTAAAATCCATTTTGGTGTGTATAAATTACATAAATAATAAATAATCAAATAGCCCGGTACCAAAAAGGTTAAAATACTGGCGTATTGGTACAAAGAATAAAATCCTGCGTTGGGGTCCCACTTTATCAGGAACCGCAAAGGGCTGTAAAAACGCAAATAATAGGAAATGACATAAGATAATACCAATAAAAAGGCGTCAACAATAACATGGATTCGATTAAAGGTCTTTTGATTGTCGTTTATCATAATCTCCTCACTCCGCTCTATGGCAAAAAACTTGTCCACCAGGCCTTATGGCGGTTTCAAAAAGGAATTGTTATCTTTACTAAAAGTATTACATAATTATTGTAATCCTGTAAAGTATTGTCTAAAAGCATCATTATTATAATACATGATTAGGTGCCATTCTACAATAAATAAATTCTTAATATTTAAGGGAAGAATCTTAAGAATTAATGATTTTTCAAAGTAACATACAGATAAATGATCTCTGGATGGATAAAATTATATTTGAAAGATTTATTTGGACATAAATATTTCGTGATTTATTCACATTCTATACACAAAGTACTGATAAAATAGAGACAAACATAAACTAAAACATGTTTAAAAAAATATCCGTATATTTGTTGTAACCAATCTCTTTTTAAAGTAAATTGTAATCTGTAAGTTTTAAGAATATTACAATTGCCCAAATTGTTTCGAATAAAGAAAGGAGTATAAATATGTCAGGCGACTTTTTAAACAACAATGAAAATCAACGAAATTCTATGGAACCGGATATTAACAATTCCGGTACAAATCATACAAATGCTTCGGACAGCAGTGAAAGCCAGGCTAACAGTAATCAGGGGAATGATAACCGGAAGGGTACTTCTTCTGCCTACAGTTTTTGGGCCGAACAGATTGCGGCCACTTCTCAAAACCAGTCAGGCTCCTATTATCAGAATGACCAGTATAATCATTATTATGACGGCGGCGGAAATTATAATGGAAACAATTCTTATAATAATAATTACAATAGTTACAATAATTACAGTTCTGGTTATGGTACTCCGGAAGGGGGCAAAGGAAGAAAGAATTCCAAAGGAATCCGTTTCTTAAAAAAAGGCTGGAAAATTAGTTGCCAGTGCCGCCATATTTGGTTTGGTTGCCGGCGTATTTTTCGTAGGCTTTAATGTGGTTTATCATAAGATTAATCCGGATGCACCGTCCTATTTCATTCAGTTTGACAGTGATAACAACCTGGCAGATGGCTTTCAGTTAAGTCTGGCATCTGACAGTGAGGACAGTTCCAGAATTGAAGCTACCAAAACCACAGATGGAAATGTTAAACAGGATACGGATATTTCGGACGTCATTGATGATACCATGCCATCCATTGTCCAAATCACCACCACTTATACCCAATCCTATAACTGGTTTGGCCAGCAGTTTGACCAGCAGAATGAAGGCGGCGGTTCCGGTATTATTGTCGGAAAAAATGAAAATGAGTTATTAATAGCTACCAATAACCACGTTGTGGAAGGAGCAGACCCCATTAAGGTAACATTTATTGATGGCACAGATGCCACTGCCATTATAAAAGGTACGGATGCCGTAGCGGATCTGGCTGTTATTTCAATTGATTTAAGTGATATTAAAAGTTCTACTTTATCCGAAATCAAAGTGGCAACTTTAGGTGATTCCGATTCCGTTAAGGTTGGAGAAATGGTTATTGCTATCGGAAATGCCCTGGGTTATGGCCAATCTACCACAGTAGGATATATCAGTGCCAAAGACAGAGAAGTGAAAGTTGATGATAAGACCATGGTGTTGCTGCAAACCGATGCAGCAATTAATCCGGGTAACAGCGGCGGCGCATTATTAAATTTAAAAGGTGAAGTAATTGGTATCAATACGGTAAAATATGCTTCCGATGAAGTAGAAGGTATGGGTTTTGCCATTCCGATTTCCAGAGCCACTCCTATCATTAACGAATTAATGAGCCGTGAAACACTGACCGATGATGAAAAAGGTTTTCTTGGTGTGGCTGTAAAAGATGTAACAGAAGATGTTGCGGAAGCTTTTAACTGGCCTGTGGGAGTATACGTATACGAAACTACGGAAGGTGGCAGTGCTCAAAAAGCTGGAATTTTAGCAGGTGATATTATCGTAAAGGTAAATGATACGGAAATTACATCTTCGACTCAGTTAAAGGAAAAGATATCATCTTACCGTGTGGGAACGGAAGTTACTATTACCGTTAAGAGAAACTCAGGCGGAGAATTTGTTGAAAAACAGTTTAAGGTTAAATTAGGAAAGAATCCGGAAAACACTGACAAAAATACCGATTCTGGCAATAAATAATAAAATGAAGAAAATTTTCGGTAAACATGGGTTATCCCGTTGAAAAAATGTTGCAAAATGTATAAGCTGGTTTTATGGATAGGTACAATTCTTACAGCTTCATTTTGCAACATTTTCTTTTATATTTACATTTTTAGTGAAATCTAATCTAAAATATGATAAAATATAACGTGGTAAAGTTTTGGAGCCAGTTTTTGATAAAAAGAACATTTTCCCGTCATTAAGGTAAAAAATTATAAGAATTTTATAAGAAAAGTAAAATTTTCGTCAAATTTCATTATAATTGTTTAATAGAAATTTAAACCTTATCATATTGTGTACCAATCAGGTGTGAGATATAATGATTTAAAGCCTTTGGCTTAAAGGAGAGATAGTTTATGAATAATGATTTTAATGATAAAGACAATATAGATTTAAATAACAATAATCAGGCAAATAACAATCAATCGGGTAATAATACCGAAGATAAAGATAAGGACCAATACGAACCGGTATGCTATATTTGCCGGAGACCTGAAAGCAAAGCCGGTAAGATGATTCGGATTCCCAATAACATATATATTTGTTCCGATTGTATGCAAAAGACTTTTGATACAATTAACAACGGAACTCCTTATTTAGAGATTATAGGATTTCCTCCCAATATGAATATGATGAATCTGAACCATGTTCATAATGATATTCCCCAGAATCAGAAGCTAAAGAAAAAGAAACCTGCTGAGGATAGGGCAGAAGGAAAAGTTGCTTTAGATATCAAAAATATTCCGGCACCTCATATAATCAAGGCACAATTGGATGAGTACGTAGTAGGACAGGAACATGCCAAAAAAGTAATATCTGTGGCAGTTTATAATCACTACAAAAGGATTGCTAACAATGCGGCGGACGATGATGTGGAAATTGAAAAATCCAATATGCTTATGATTGGGCCGACCGGAAGCGGAAAAACTTATCTGGTAAAAACCCTTGCCAAACTCCTTAATGTTCCCTTGGCAATTACCGATGCCACATCTTTGACTGAAGCCGGCTATATCGGCGATGATGTGGAAAGCGTTGTATCCAAATTGCTGGCAGCTGCGGGCAATGATGTGGAAAAGGCAGAACGGGGAATTATTTTTATCGATGAAATTGATAAGATTGCCAAAAAGAAAAATATTAATAACCGGGACGTAAGTGGGGAATCTGTTCAGCAAGGCTTGCTTAAACTTTTAGAAGGCAGCGAAATCGAAGTTCCGGTAGGTGCTACCAGCAAAAACGCAATGGTGCCCATGACCACCGTAAATACGAAAAATATTCTTTTTATTTGCGGCGGCGCTTTTCCGGATCTGGAAAACATTATAAGGAAAAGGCTTACAAAACAGGCATCCATTGGTTTTACGGCGGATTTAAAAGACAAATATGACGATGATCCTAATATTTTGCAAAAAGTTACGGTAGAAGACTTAAGGGAATTTGGAATGATACCGGAATTTTTAGGACGTCTTCCTATTATATATACCCTGGAAGGCATGACAAAGGATATGCTTATAAAAGTGCTGAAAGAGCCTAAAAACGCAATTTTAAAGCAATATCAGAAGCTTCTTATGATGGATGAAGTTTTGCTGGAGTTTGATGACGGAGCTTTGGAGGCTATTGCGGAAAAGGCTTTGGAGAAAAAGACCGGAGCCAGGGCTCTTAGGGCAATTATCGAAGAGTTTATGCTGGATATTATGTATGAGATACCAAAAGATGACAATATCGGCAAAGTAGTAATTACCAGGGATTATATAGAAAACAAAGGTGTGCCTTATATAGAAATGAGAACCACTTCTCATAAGGTACCAGTTCTTCCTCTTGAACAGAAAAATTAACTTTTTATCATTAAAAAATGTATTGACTCTGACAGATTGTGCTTGTCTTGTCGAATATATTTTAATATACTTTGGCTTAGATGAATTAATTTTAATGGAGGAACATTGTATGGAAGATAAGCATTTACCTGAGATTGACGGCAATCTTAGAAAGCATATGGTTCGCGTGCCTCAGGTAATTGAACAGGCCAGTGGCATTCGTATTTTTGGTAAGTTAATTAAATCTCTGGTTTTTACGACAGATGTGGCTATTATACGTAATTGCAATGCCAATGCAGTTATTGCGGTATATCCTTTCACACCGCAGCCCATTATAACCCATTCGATAATCAGTTGTTCCGATGTTCCGGTATTTTGTGGTGTAGGAGGAGGAACTACCACTGGACCCCGGGTGCTGAATTTGGCAGAGGATGCTGAATTTCAGGGAGCGGTAGGAGTAGTGCTAAATGCGCCTACTCCCAATGAAACCATTGAACTGTTAAAGCAAAAAATAGATATACCGGTAGTTATTACGGTTGTTTCAGATAAAACGGACATTAAAAGCAGGATAGAGGCCGGAGCGGACATTATTAACGTGTCCGGCGCTTCCAAAACGGCGGAAATTGTAAGAAAGATCCGGTCTGAATATGCTAAAGTACCCATTATTGCAACAGGAGGCCCCAATGAGGAAACTATATTAAATACAATTGAGGCCGGTGCCAATGCCATTACCTATACTCCTCCTACCAACGGGGAGATATTTAAAGGCCTGATGAATAAATACCGCAGTGACGAAAATACATATAAATACTAGACATAATGTAGATACCAGACATAATGTAAATACCAGACATAATGATTTCATATATGTTAAAAGATAGTGAGGTTTGTTATGTCCCTAATAAAAGATAAATTAAAAAAATTTATATTATTTAAAAAAGAAATGAAAACGGCAGATTCTATGACAGTTGTTTCCGTACCGGAACCGGCAAAAGATGCCGCCGGGGAAGAAGAATATGAAATTGTCGAGAAAGAAATATTGCCGGAAAAGATGATATGCCCCGATTGCGGAGGGATTACTCTGGTAGGCCTTGAGTTTTGTGACAAATGCGGTGCGGAACTGATAAGCAATGACTAAGTTTGTGCCAATGAATATTATTAATTAAAATTGTTTGTATGTCACATACAAATGTCTTTTGCACGTGTATAAAACAGCAAAATGGACAAATCACAGTGGTTATTTGTAAGCAGAAAAGCAATAATTAATACGAAAAATAAGCATTTTAGTCGATTATTTTTGGAATTTATAGAAAAAGAAAAGTCAAGTATTCTTCGAATTACAGTAAATTTAGCAGTTGACAAAAACAAGCTGCGATAGTAATATATTATGCATAATAAAGGCGTTCAGCAATGCTTAATTTGAACGCCTTATTTTATATCTACATTTAAAACCGGTAAATCATTTATTTCATAAAGAAGTAATTTTTTATTTTACCCTTTAACTTTAGTACATTAATATGTAATAGTGGAAAGCGGTAAAGTATTTAGGTTACTATATGAAATAATAGATAATAAATTAAAGGGAGGAAATTTTATGAAAAAAGCAGTAAAAAGAGTTTTAAGTGTTGGCCTTATTGGCGCGTTGGCTGTTGGAGCTTTGGCAGGCTGTGGCAAAAAAGATACGGCAAGCTCCAATGAATTTTTAATCGGTGGCCTCGGACCATTGACGGGATCGGCAGCTTCTTACGGTGTGTCTGTTAAGCAGGGTGCTGAAATCGCCATTGACGAAATAAATGAAGCTGGCGGTGTAAAAGTCGGAGACAAGACATTAACTTTAAAATTAGAGTTTGCCGATGATGAAGCTTCCGGAGATACTGCTATGGCAGCTTATAACAACCTTATGGATAAAGGTATACAGGCTTTGCTTGGAACCGTAACCAGCGGTGCTGGTCTTGCAATTGCAGAGAAGACAAGTGCGGATGGTATTTTTCAGATTACTCCCTCCGGTACGGCGAAGGATCTGACAGCCTATGACAACGCTTTCCGTTTGTGTTTTACTGATCCGGTACAAGGTGTGACTATGGCTGACTATGCGGTAAAGACTTTAGGTTTAACCAAGATTGCCGTTATTTATAATAACTCAGACGAATACAGTACCGGTGTTATGCAGGCATTTGTGGATGAAGTTAAGAAACTTGGAGGAGAGATTGTTGACAGTGAAGCTTTTGCAGCTGATACGGTTGATTTTACTACCCAGTTAACTTCCATTAAAGGAACCGATGCCCAGATTATTTTTGCTCCTGTTTACTATCAGGAAGCCGCTTATATTACTACCCAGGCATCAGAACTTGGCATTAACCTTCCTTTTATCGGTTCCGACGGATGGGATGGCGTACTTGCAAAAGTTGTTGATCCAAACGTACTGGAAGGCGCCGTATTCTTAAGTCCTTTCTTTGCAACAGATCCGGATCCTGCTATTCAGGCATTTACGAAAAAATATAAAGAAAAATATGATGCAGTTCCTGATCAGTTTGCAGCAGACGGATATGATTCTATTTATGTAATTAAGGCTGCTCTGGAAAAAGCCGGTTCTACAGAAAGTGCAGATTTAATAAAAGCTATGACAGAAATTGAAGTTAAGGGAATTACCGGTACTGTTACTTTTGATGCCAATGGTGAACCGAACAAAGATGTTAAGTTTGTTAAAATTGTAAACGGTGAGTACACCGCATTGGATCAGAAATAACATTTTTAGTATTCTTTCAATGTATTAATCATATAATTGAAATTCATTAAGAACAAAAGGAAAAGCAGGACAGGTACAGGCTGTCACATATCCTTTTGTTCTTATAATTCTTATCAGTTTATTCTGGTACCTGAGCTTCTTCGCTTGGCGCAGAGCCCAGGGGTAGGTTCTGAGCTTAGCGAAGAATCTTAGGGCCGATAAAGAGAAAGAGGTGAAACTTGGTGGTAAGCATAATCGAACAATTAATTAACGGATTACGCACCGGAAGTATTTATGCTTTAATCGCATTGGGATATACCATGGTTTACGGTATTGCCAAAATGATCAACTTTGCCCATGGGGATATTATTATGGTAGGTGCTTATACGTTGTATGTGGCCACGTCAGTTTTAAAGATACCGGTTATCCCGTCTGTTTTGTTAACTGTTGCAGTTTGTTCCATACTGGGGATTGCAATTGAGAAAGTGGCATATAAGCCTTTGAGAAAAGCTCCTGCTTTGGCCGTATTAATTACTGCTATCGGTATGAGCTTCTTTCTGCAAAGTGCCGCTTTATTAATATTTAGTGCCAATCCCATTACATTTAAATCTATTATAAATATGAAGTCTGTTTCAATTGGCGGCGTTACCATTTCAGGTATTACTATCGTAACCCTTATTGTTACCTTTATTTGTATGGTAGCTTTGACACTTTTTATATCCAAGACAAAATCCGGAAGTGCCATGAGGGCGGTATCGGAAGACAGGGCTGCGGCAGAATTAATGGGAATTAACGTAAACCGCACTATTTCCATGACTTTTGCCATAGGTTCTGCTTTGGCCGCGGTTGCAGGCATTATGTTTGTCTGTCAGTATCAGTCTATTAAGCCGACTTTGGGAGCTTTACCCGGAATTAAGGCCTTTGTTGCAGCCGTTTTGGGTGGAATCGGAAGTGTACCGGGAGCCATGTTAGGTGGCATACTGTTGGGTTTGATTGAAAGTATTTCAAAAGCATATATTTCTACCGAACTTTCCGATGCTATCGTATTTAGTGTGTTAGTTCTGGTTCTCCTGGTGAAACCTTCCGGTTTATTAGGCAAGAACCAAATTGAGAAAGTGTAGGTGGATTATGAATAAAGAAGAGAATGGTAAAAGACAAAAAAATGGGTTGATAAGCAAAAAAAATATTCTAACTGTGGCAGCCATTATCGTTGTTTATTTGATCATAGTCCTTTTGGTTGAAGGTGACATCTTAAACCGGCAGGCCAAGTCTTTGCTGGTTCCAATGGGAATTAATATTATTTTGGCGGTATCGCTTAATTTAACGACCGGTTTTCTTGGCGAATTATCTTTAGGACATGCCGGTTTTATGGCAATTGGAGCTTATACCGGATCGATTTTCACCATTTATAGCAATATGCCAAAGCCTGTGGAATTTCTCATTGCAATTTTTTTAGGCGGCATTACAGCGGCTATTTTTGGCTTTTTAATTGGTGTGCCCGTATTGAGATTAAAGGGAGATTATCTTGCTATTGTGACGTTAGGATTTGGCGAAATAATTCGTTCCATCGTTAATTTTCTCGGAATAACAGGCGGAGCTAAGGGCCTTAGTAAAATTCCCCGTTATTCGGATTACACGTGGACTTATGTAATTATGATTATTACTCTTTTAGCTATATCCAATCTGGTAAATTCCAGACACGGAAGAGCCATTAAATCCATTCGCGACAATTATATTGCGGCTGAATCCATTGGTATTAAGGTTAGCCGGTATAAAATTATGGCTTTTGTTATCGCGGCCTTTTTTGCGGGAATAGCAGGAGTATTATACGGGCATAACGTAGGTATCGTAAAACCTGGTGATTTTGATTATAATAAATCCATAGAGATTCTTGTAATTGTTGTCCTTGGCGGTATGGGCAGCATTAAAGGTTCTGTCATAGCGGCAATTATTTTAACCATATTACCGGAAATGCTACGTGCCGCAGATGACTTCAGAATGTTACTGTATGCAATTGTTTTAATTGCAATGATGTTGTTTAATTCCTCCAATTTGAAAATCAGGCTGGAAGAGAGAGGAAAACTTCTTAAGCTGCCTCAGTTCATTGCAAAACGCATTACAAAATAAAATAGGAGGAAGGGATAGTATGGCTTTATTGGAAGTAAGAAATTTAGGGATCTCCTTTGGAGGCCTAAGAGCCGTTGATGATGTAAATCTTGAAGTAGAAAAGGGACAGCTTTTCGGATTAATCGGTCCAAACGGTGCAGGTAAAACAACCATTTTTAATCTGTTAACCGGTGTTTACCGCCCTACGGACGGAACGATTAAAATTGACGGTGTGGACATAGTAGGCAAATCCCCCTCCGAAATCTGCCAGGCCGGGATTGCCAGAACATTTCAGAATATTCGTTTATTTAAAAAAATGAGTGTTCTGGATAATGTAAAAGCAGCTCTGCATAATCAATACAAATACTCCCTTATGACCAGCTTTTTTCACCTGCCGGCTTTTTTTAAGACGGAAAAGGAAATGGATGAAAAAGCCATGGAGATTCTAAAAGTATTTGACTTAGACGGTGAGGCTTTCTATATGGCGGGAAATTTGCCTTACGGAAAGCAAAGGAAGTTGGAAATTGCAAGAGCCCTGGCAACGAATCCAAAATTATTGCTGCTAGATGAACCGGCTGCCGGTATGAATCCCAACGAAACGGCAGAATTAATGCAAACGATCCGCCTGGTAAGGGACCGTTATCATATTACCATCCTATTAATTGAACATGATATGAAGCTTGTAACCGGCATATGCGAGAAATTATTGGTATTAAATTTTGGTATGGAGCTTGCTTCTGGCACACCAAATGAGGTGTTAAATAATCCGGAAGTTATTAAAGCATACCTTGGAGAATAGTATTGGCTGTTAACTTTAAGCGAATATACGAATATGAGTGTGGTAATTAATTAGGGGAAAGAAATGGAGGAAATTCCCATGGCAATGTTGACAATTAAAGACCTTCAGGTCTATTATGGAGTTATACAGGCAATTAAGGGAATCTCCTTTGAAGTAAACGAAGGAGAAATAATTGCCTTAATTGGAGCCAATGGTGCGGGTAAAACAACAACGCTTCATACGATTACCGGACTGGTGTCTGCCAAGTCAGGAAGCATAGAGTTTGAGGGACATGATTTAACAAAGATTCCGGCTCACAAAATTGTCTCTTTGGGTATTGCTCATGTTCCGGAAGGCAGAAGAATTTTTGCTGAACTGACCGTTTTGGAAAACCTGAAAATGGGAGCCTATACGAGAAGTGACAAAAATGAAATTGAAGAAACCATTAAAAAAGTATACGCCCGTTTCCCCCGTCTGGAAGAAAGAAAGAATCAGATAGCCGGAACCTTAAGTGGTGGAGAGCAGCAGATGCTTGCTATTGGTCGTGCATTAATGTCACATCCCAGAATTATTTTAATGGATGAACCTTCCATGGGCTTATCACCAATTTTTGTTTCGGAAATATTTGACATTATAAAAGAAATCAACAACAGCGGAACTACCGTACTGCTGGTGGAACAGAATGCAAAAAAAGCATTATCCATTGCAAATCGCGCATATGTTTTAGAAACCGGAAAAATTGTTTTGGAAGGTGATGCAAAAGAACTGATGAATAATGATTCCGTGAAAAAAGCTTACCTGGGTGAATAATCATCCGGAGGTAAAGAAGGAGGTTACTATGGATCATTATGTAATTACCATCGCAAGAGGTTATGGCAGCGGCGGCAGGACTATGGGCAAAATGCTGGCTAAGGAATTGGGAATACATTATTATGACAGGGAACTGTTGCGATTGGCTTCTGATGAAAGCGGTATAAACGAAGAATTGTTTGCAAAAGCAGATGAACAGTTAAAGAAAAGCCTTTTATTCCGTATTGCAAGAAAAGAATACAAAGGGGAACTGATTCCGCCGGATCGGGAAGATTTTGTATCCAATGACAATTTGTTTAATTATCAGGCCAAGGTGATCAAACAGCTTGCCATGCAGGAATCCTGCGTTATAGTTGGCAGATGTGCCGACTATATTTTAAGAGATATGGACAATGTGGTTAAAATATTTGTCCATGCGTCTTTAAAAGACTGTGTGGAAAGACTTAAGAGTATGTCAAGCCTACCGGAGAAAGAACTGGAGAAAAAAATAATAACAACGGATAAACGCAGGGCAGCCTATTATAAGTATTATACCGGACAGGACTGGAAAAATGCCCAGAACTATGACCTGTGTTTTAACAGTGCCCAGTTAGGCTTTGAAAAATGTGTTGAAATCGTTAAAAACTACCTGCAAATTCGTTTCGGAATAGAATCCATTTAGTTTTATAATATAAAATGGTTTGTTATGCTTACCGCCTTTGATACGTAGGTTGTGACAAAATAAAGCTTTAGATATGTTTTACCATCATAACTACAGGCTTTGTTTTGCCACAACCCTTTTTTAGTTTCTCTGCGAATTTCTTTCTTGATTTTAAATGGAGCCGGAATCTTGCAATTTAATGCGTTACTGTGTTATACTGTACAAAATTAAAGTCATCAAGAATTCATAGAAAAGAAGGTGCCGTTATGATATCAGAAAAAATGCTGGAACTGGTAAAGGGGAGTTCCGCAATAAGGGCTATGTTTGAGGAGGGGAAAAGGCTTGCAGCCATATATGGCCCGGAAAATGTTTATGACTTTAGCCTGGGGAATCCCAGCGTAGAGCCCCCCAAAGCGGTGAAAGAAGCGTTAATCGACATAATTCATGAAGAAAATCCCAATGAGCTTCACGGTTACATGAGCAATTCCGGTTTTGAAGATGTCCGCAAGGCAATCGCAGAATCCATTAACAAAAAATATGATACTGCTTTTAATGAGAATAATATTATTATGACAGTGGGGGCTGCCGGTGGTTTAAATGTAATATTAAAAACATTATTAAATCCCGGGGATGAAGTAATTGTTTTTGCACCTTTTTTTGGAGAATACCGTAATTATGTAAGTAACTTTGAAGGAAAACTGGTTATTGTAAGTCCCGATACCGCTACCTTTTTGCCCAACCTGGCTGAATTTGAAGAAAAAATAACCGGTAAAACCAAAGCGGTTATAATAAACACGCCAAATAATCCTACCGGAGTAATCTATTCCGAAGAAACCATTCGGTCTATAGCTGAAATTTTAACCAGAAAGCAAAAAGAATATGGTACTTCCATTTATCTGATTTCGGATGAGCCATACAGGGAACTGGTATATGACGGGGCGGAAGTACCTTATCTTACCAAATATTATAAGAATACCATCGTAGGGTATTCTTACAGCAAATCCCTATCTGTTCCCGGTGAGAGAATCGGATACCTGGTAATTCCTGACGAAACAGATGATTTTGCGGATATTGTCATGGGGGCAAATGTGGCCAATCGAATACTAGGCTTTGTCAATGCGCCTTCCCTGATACAGAAAGTTGTGGCAAAATGTCTGGATGTTCAGGTAGATGTGGCCCAATATGACCGTAACCGCAAGTTGCTTTATAACAGTTTAACCGAATTGGGATATACCTGCGTAAAACCACAGGGGGCTTTTTATTTGTTTGTAAAATCCTTAGAAGAAGATGATGTGGCTTTTTGCGCGGCGGCCAAAAAGTATAACATACTTATTGTCCCCGGTTCCTCCTTTGGCTGTCCGGGGTTTGTAAGAATTGCCTACTGTGTAAAATATGAAACCATTGAAAATTCCCTGGCAGGGTTTAAAAAGCTGGCAGAGGACTATAAGAACAGATAAAGGAAAAACGAAAAAGAAAAGTGAGGATTACAATGAAGGCATGGGAAAATAATATCAGGAGAGTCACTCCTTATGTACCTGGAGAACAGCCGGACATACCCGGTATGATTAAACTAAATACCAATGAAAACCCCTATCCCCCGTCTCCGGCGGTTTTAAAAGCCATGCGCAAGTTGCAGATAGAAAAATTAAGACTATATCCGGATGCGGCTGCCAAAGCCCTGGTAAAAGCTTTGGCCGATTACTACGATCTTGAGGAAAATCAGGTGTTTGTAGGTGTGGGATCGGATGACGTTCTGGCGATGGCCTTTATGACTTTTTTTAATTCGGATAAGCCAATTTTGTTTCCGGATATTACGTATTCTTTTTATGATGTTTGGGCAGAATTATTTCATATACCTTACAAATGTCCTGCCCTGGATGACAATTTCCGGATCCGGAAAGAAGATTATTATCAGGAAAATGGGGGGATTGTAATCGCCAATCCCAACGCACCTACTTCCATCGGGGAAGATATTACATTTGTTCGTGACATTCTGGAACACAACCGGGATAGTGTGGTAATTGTGGATGAGGCTTATGTTGATTTCGGCGGAGTAAGTGCACTTAAACTGACGAAAGAGTTTGATAACCTCTTAGTGGTACAGACATTTTCCAAATCCCGTTCCATGGCCGGAATGAGAATAGGGTATGCTATGGGTAATCCTTTGCTGATTAAAGCGCTAAATGATGTGAAATATTCCTATAATTCCTATACAATGAATGTAACCTCCATTTACTATGGCCTGGAAGCAGTAAAAGATGTGGCATATTATAAGGAATGCATTGGCAAAATTATAAGAACCAGAGAATGGGTAAAAAAAGAATTAAAAAAACTGGGATTTACTTTTCCCGATTCCCAAACCAACTTTATTTTTGCGAAACACCGTACTGTACCTGCTAAAAAAATTTTTACCGATTTAAAGAAGGAAAACATTTTTGTCAGATATTTTAACAAACCAAGGATTGATAATTATCTGCGCATCACCATTGGTACCGATGAACAAATGGAAAAGGTATTGGAAGTTTTGCGAAGAATTGTGAATTAGTATGAATGATGGCAGCCGTGATTCCTGCAGGTATTTTCTGTTGTCCAAATATTAGCAGGCCTTTTTCGGAAAATGAATCCCGGAAAGGTTATTTTGACTAATAAAAGCAATTGTGGTATTATAGTGTGTATTATAAGATACTGCTTAAGGAGGAAATGCCATGGATACAGTGGATACTGGACTTGGTAAGAATGAATTGCATAACGATTCTGAAAAACAAGTAGAAAAAGAATCAGGTTCTAAAAATTTTATAGAGCAAATTATTGAAAAAGATCTTGAAGAAGGCAGATGTGTGACAGTAAAGACCAGATTTCCGCCGGAACCCAATGGTTATCTTCATATTGGACATGCGAAATCCATATTGTTAAACTATGGCCTTGCGAAAAAATACGGTGGTCAGTTTAATTTAAGATTTGATGATACCAATCCCACCAAAGAAAAGGCAGAATTTGTGAAGTCCATTATTGAAGATGTTAAGTGGTTAGGTGCTGATTATGAAGACAGGCTGTACTTTGCATCTGATTATTTTGACCAGATGTATGAAGCGGCAGTAAAGCTGATTAAAAAGGGGAAAGCTTACGTATGTGACCTTACGCCGGAAGAAATACGGGAATATCGGGGAACTTTAACAACACCCGGTAAAAACAGCCCTTACAGAGATAGATCTGTGGAAGAAAACTTAAGATTGTTTGAAGGTATGAAAAACGGTGAATACCCGGATGGTTCCAAAGTACTAAGAGCCAAGATAGATATGGCTTCTCCCAATATTAATATGAGAGATCCTATCCTTTATCGAATTGCCAGAATGACTCATCATAATACCGGTGACAAATGGTGCATATATCCTATGTACGATTTTGCACATCCGATCGAAGATGCTATTGAGGGGATAACGCATTCAATCTGTACATTGGAATTTGAAGACCATAGACCATTATATGACTGGGTGGTAAGGGAATTGGAATATCCGAATCCTCCAAAGCAGATAGAATTTGCAAAATTATATCTGACCAATGTGATTACAGGAAAAAGATATATAAAGAGGCTGGTTGAAGAAGGTATTGTAGACGGCTGGGATGATCCGAGACTGGTTTCCATCAGCGCTCTGCGAAGAAGAGGGTTTACACCGGAGTCTATCAAAATGTTTATGGAACTGTGTGGCGTATCAAAAAGCCAGAGTTCGGTAGATTATTCCATGCTGGAATATTGTATCCGGGAAGATTTAAAGTTAAAAAGGCCCCGTGTTATGGCCGTCCTGGATCCGATTAAGCTGATTATAGACAATTATCCGGAAGGACAGGTGGAATATCTTGAGGTGCCCAACAATCAGGAAAATGAAGAATTAGGAATAAGAAAAGTTCCTTTCGGCCGTGAGCTTTATATTGACAGGCAGGATTTTATGATAGAACCTCCCAAAAAATATTATCGTCTTTATCCTGGTAACGAAGTACGTCTGATGAATGCATATTTTGTAACATGTACAGATTATGTAACGGATGAGGCTGGTAACGTAACAGAAGTACACTGTACTTACGATCCGGAAACAAAAAGCGGAAGTGGTTTTACCGGACGTAAAGTAAAAGGAACGATCCACTGGGTTTATGCTCCCACAGCGGAAAAAGTTGAAGTCAGGTTATATGAAAATATTGTGGACGAAGAAAAGGGAGCTTACAACGAAGACGGAAGCATTAACCTGAACCCCAATTCACTAACCGTATTAAAAGAGTGCTATGTTGAGCCAAGCGTAAAAGGCTCCAAGCCCTATGACAGTTTTCAATTTTTAAGGCACGGTTATTTTTGTGTGGATTGCAAGGATTCTACAGCAGACCATCTGGTATTTAATCGTATTGTATCACTGAAGAGTTCATATAAACCCGTATAAAGGAGGATAAAGTATGTCTAATTTATTTTCAGGGCTGGAAGCGTTCGGGCTTGGGAATATGAAAAATCTGGAAGTATATGGATCCGAAGAAAAAAGCGGCAAAAGGCCTGGGACCGAGGGGGAAGAAAAGGCAAAAGTTGCGGAATCAGACCTGATATTTGACAAAACCTATACCTGCCCTGTATGTGATAAGGAATTTAAGTCCAAAATGGTGAAAACAGGAAAAGTAAAGCTAATATCTGCTGATACGGATTTACGGCCAAAGTATCAGCTGGTTGATTCACTGAAATATGATGCAATTGTCTGCCCTCACTGCGGATATGCCGCCTTGAACCGTTTCTTTAATTATATTACTTCCGCACAGGCGAAACTGATTAAGGAACAGATTTCTTCCTCTTTTAAGGGAATAAAGACGGAAGGGGACATATTAACTTATGATGATGCTATTGTACGGCATAAACTGGCTTTGCTAAACACAATAGTAAAGAAAAGCAAGCTAAGTGAACGTGCTTATACCTGTTTAAAAACCGCATGGATGTTTCGCGGCAAGGCAGAGCAGCTTATGGCAGAAAATCCGGACGAAAAAACCAAGGAAGAAATTAAGAAACTGCAAAAGGAAGAACTGGAATTTATCTCCAACGCTTATGAAGGCTTTGTGGAAGCTTTTTCCAAAGAAATGTTTCCTATGTGCGGCATGGATGAAAACACCATGACATATCTGGTGGCTGAACTGGCCAGAAGAATCGGAAAATACGATGAGGCCATTAGATGGATATCAAAAGTCCTTATTTCCAGAGATGCCAATGAGAGAATTAAATCAAAAGCAAGGGAGTTAAAAGAACTGATAAGACAGAATTCTTAAGCTTTTATACAAGTTATTTAAAATGCTGGGCCTGTTGCAAAACGTAAACAAACTTTTGTTTTGCAGCAGACCCACTTATTATAGAATTTATTAGTATTAGAAGAAAAGATTAAGAGTCTTTTTCTTTTTCCAGTTGGCTTAAGATACTGTTGGTCTTTATCATTGTTCTAGAAAGAGCGTCCTTTGAATTTTTCCAGGGCTCATTTACATAACGATAATCAAATTTATCAATAAACCATTCTAAGTCATCCCGGACCCGTTTCATATTATCCAGATATACCTTATTTAAGCTGGTTTGGAATTCCTCCGCTTTTTTAGGGTTTAAGTGTTTTGGAGCTTCTTCATAAAGCAAACCGTAGTGGGAAGTACAAAAGCCTTTTGACTGTTTAAAAAACAGTTTGGAATTCGTCATTATTTTCATAGAGAGCGAATATGGTATCGATATAACGTAAAAACGTATCGTTAATCCGGTTACAGACATAGCAGGAATTATCCAAATGCTTGATATAGGCTTTTACGCCGGAAACTTGCGTTTTCTTACTGAAAAAAGAAGGAGAAGATATTTTTTTGCCTGACGCAGTCAGATTTTCGATATCTTTTATAGTTTTATCCATATGGGTTTTCAGTATAAGAGCAAGCCCAAGGCGGTTTTGGGTTTTGTATAGTTTCTGAATGTGGTCGCTGCAGAAACCTATTTTATCCGTTTCTCCACGGACATCATCTTCCATATAACTGGGACCCATGGTAAATTCAATGGCATTGTCTTCCAAGACCTTCTTCATCAGGCACAGGGGACATTCGCTGTCTGCATGAAAAGCTTCGTTTACTGGTATGGTATATAATTTTTCTTTCAATAGTATCCCTGCCTTTAGTTTTTGTTTATTATAGCATAGGGATATTTTCTTAGCAATGAAAAGAAAGATGATTTCAAGGAAGCAAAACAGGTCCAATGAGAAAAATAATTTGATTACAAAAATCAGAAAATACAGTAAAATTTACATAAAATAGCATTTATTTGGGTATTAAATTAATAATAATGGGAATCTTTTAATTAGTTGTAGGCAAAATTCTCAATTAAACGAAAAAGTGTGAAAAAAAGAGATATAAAGACTATGTATTAGATAATATTAAATTTTAGGGCTTTTTCCTCATTTTTAAAGCAGAAGTAGATTTGCATAATAAAAGCAAATTTACTAATATATAGTTTATCAGTTAGCACTCGATTGAGGTGAGTGCTAATAATAAGTCAAGGACATTGTAAGGAGGAAAATGATATGAAGTTAGTACCATTAGGAGACAAGGTAGTTTTAAAACAGATGGTTGCTGAAGAAACAACAAAATCCGGTATCGTTTTACCAGGCCAGGCTAAAGAAAAACCACAGCAAGCAGAAGTTATTGCAGTAGGTCCTGGTGGAGTTGTAGATGGAAAAGAAGTTACCATGCATGTAAAACCTGGTGATAAAGTTATTTATTCAAAATATGCTGGAACAGAAGTTAAATTGGATGAGGAAGAATTTATTATAGTAAGACAAAACGATATTGTAGCCATTGTGGAAGACTAAAATTATAACATATAGGAGGGAATAATTATGGCAAAGGAAATAAAGTATGGTGCAGATGCCAGAGCAGCACTGGAAGCCGGTGTTAATAAACTGGCTAATACAGTTAAAGTTACATTAGGACCGAAAGGAAGAAATGTTGTTCTTGATAAATCTTATGGTACTCCTCTCATTACCAACGATGGTGTTACTATCGCAAAAGAGATTGAATTAGAAAATCCATTTGAAAATATGGGTGCTCAGTTGGTTAAGGAAGTTGCTACAAAAACCAATGATGTAGCAGGTGATGGTACTACTACGGCAACGGTTTTGGCACAGGCTATGATCAACGAAGGTATGAAGAACCTGGCTGCCGGCGCAAATCCTATCATTTTAAGAAGAGGTATGCAGAAAGCAACTGATGTTGCTGTTGAAGCAATCAGTAAAATGAGTTCTTCCTTAACTGGAAAAGCACAGATTGCAAGAGTAGCCGCTATTTCTGCAGGCGATGATTCCGTTGGTGAAATGGTAGCAGATGCTATGGAAAAAGTATCCAATGACGGCGTTATAACCATCGAAGAATCCAAGACAATGAAAACAGAGCTGGATCTTGTTGAAGGTATGCAGTTTGACAGAGGATACGTATCTGCATATATGGCAACCGATATGGATAAGATGGAGGCTGAATTAGAAAATCCTTACATCTTAATCACAGATAAGAAGATATCCAACGTTCAGGAAATTCTTCCAATATTGGAGCAGATTGTTCAAAACGGTGCTAAATTATTAATTATTGCCGAAGATGTTGAAGGTGAAGCATTAACAACCTTAATTATCAATAAGTTAAAGGGTACATTCTCTGTTGTTGCCGTTAAAGCTCCTGGCTATGGTGACAGAAGAAAAGCAATGCTTCAGGATATCGCTATCTTAACCGGTGGTACTGTAATTTCCGACGAATTAGGCTTAGACTTAAAAGAAGCAACATTAGACCAGTTAGGACGTGCAAAATCTGTTAAGGTTCAGAAAGAAAATACAATTATTGTTGACGGTGAAGGCAACAAGAAAGACATCGAAGCAAGAATTAACCAGATCAAGACTCAGATTGAAGAAACTACTTCTGAATTTGATAAAGAAAAATTACAGGAAAGACTTGCCAAACTGGCAGGCGGCGTAGCAGTAATCCGCGTAGGTGCAGCTACGGAAACAGAAATGAAAGAAAAGAAACTTCGTATGGAAGACGCTTTGGCAGCTACCAGAGCAGCAGTAGAAGAAGGTATTGTTGCAGGTGGCGGTTCTGCTTACATCCATGCCAGCAAGGAAGTTGCCAAGTTAGCAGCCAAACTGGAAGGCGATGAAAAGACAGGTGCTAACATTATATTAAAGGCACTGGAAGCTCCATTACGCTGCATCGTAGAAAATGCAGGATTAGAAGGTTCTGTTGTAGTTAACAAGGTAAAAGATGAAAAACCTGGAATCGGATTTGATGCTTTGAAAGAAGAATATGTGGACATGGTAGCCGCTGGAATTCTTGATCCTGCCAAGGTTACAAGAAGCGCACTTCAGAATGCTACCAGCGTTGCATCTACTTTCTTAACAACAGAATCTGTTGTTGCTAACATAAAATCCAATGAACCCGCTAATCAGCCAGGTGGCGGAATGGGTATGATGTAATACCAGTTAACAGGTAGAAATTACTGTTAATTAAATAAAAAGCTTACGAAAAAATAGTATTTAGAAACGTAAGAGTTTTTTTAAGGACAATAAGTATTTTATGCTGCAGTCTTCGGGCAGATTATTGGTTTGTGTGCCAATATGGCAATATCAATAATCTGACAGGTAATCTGTGCATAAAATGCTTGTTGTCTTTTTTTATAAAATGTGGTGTTACCATTGGCGGTGGCAGCAAGGCAAATAGAAATTTAATAGAAAATATATAAAAACTTTATTTTCGTGTAAATAAGATTGCAATAATAAAAAAATTAATGTATAATAATGGCTATCCACGAAACCGGAACCGGAGGTATTTATGAAATCATTAAGTAATATTTCATATAATAAGTTATGGAAGCTGTTGATTGATAAAAAAATGAAAAAGAAGGATCTGATTGCCGCCACAAAATTAAGTTCAACCGTAATAGCCAAAATGGGGCGCGATGAGTCGGTCCATCTTGATACCCTTGTGAAAATATGCAAGGCGCTGCATTGTAAGCTGGATGATATTGTGGAAATACATGTCGACGAAAGGTGATATACATGGCGAATTTTACAAAAAAGGCAATCAAGGAGACTTTTATTAAATTACTCAGCGATCGTCCCCTTTCTCAGATTACAGTCAAAGATATTGTTGAAACATGTGGCATCAACCGTAATTCTTTCTATTATCACTATCATGATATTCCGGCGTTGATTGAGGAAATTGTGATAGAAGAGGCTGATCGCATTATAGCCGAGTATCCCACTTTGGATTCACTTGAAATGGGTTTTACTGCGGCAATTGATTTTGCAAAAAATAATCGCCGGGCCATCCTACATATTTTTAAATCCGTAAACCGTGATATATTTGAACAGTATCTTTGGAAAGTCTGTGATTATGTTGTGGTTTCGGTCTGTAAAAATGTATTTACAAACCAGCCAATTCCGGATGATGACCGTGACATAATCATACAGTTCTATAAGGCCCAGTGTTTTGGCATGGTTATTGACTGGCTCAGAAGCGGAATGAAAGATGACGTTTATCATAAGATTCACCGTATCTGCGAATTGCAAAAAGGAATGCTAGAAGAAATGCTTCGAAGAAGTATTGAAAATAAATAAATATTAAGCACAAAAGGCAATATGCTTAAATTTCAGACAAATAACCTTTGATGTTTAAATTTTAGTCATATACGCAGCCCATGACCGTTTTTAGGTCATGGACTTTTTTTTGCTTGTTGATGACAATATAGGTATAAAATATAATGCTGATAATGATTCTAATGGAGGGGTGAGTTATGAAGGCGCGTTCCGTTGCACCGATGTGGATAGCAAAAATCGGTTACATTGTTGTGTCGGCTGCTCTTTTATTATTAGGTTTATTTATTATTTTACTGCCTGACATATCAATGCAAATAATCGGAGTATTGCTTGGAACAACCATGATTTTGTTTGGTTGTATCAAACTAATCGGTTATTTTTCAAAGGATTTGTTTCGCCTGGCCTTTCAATATGACCTGCAATTTGGAATACTTGTTTTGGCACTGGGGCTTATTGTGCTTTTAAAACCTTCTGAAGTAATTAGTCTGTTTTTTGCAGCCATAGGAATAGCTGCATTGGCAGACAGCCTTTTTAAGATTCAGATAGCAATTGATTCCCGAAAGTTTGGTATTCAAAACTGGTGGGGAATTTTAGCTCTGGCAATTTTTGCGGGAGCTATTGCTTTTGCTCTTGTTTTTAAGCCGTCTGAGAGCGCCAAGGTTCTGACAAATCTTCTCGGTGTAACACTTATTGCAAAAGGGGCACTGAATCTGTTTGTAGCAATTACAACAGTAAAAATCATAAAACACCAATATCCCGACTCTATTGAAGCTGATTACATTGAAATGGAGGATGAAGACAGATGAAATTTGCAAAAGCGGTGGTAAAATGGCGGGTGCCGATTTTAATATTGACATTTGCCTTAATGATTCCGGCCATATTGGGCTTTATCGGTACAAGAGTTAATTATGATATGCTTGAGTACCTGCCGGATGATATGGAAACAGTAATTGGTCAGAACGAACTGACGAAGGATTTTGGAAAAGGAGCGTTTTCCTTTATCATAGTGGAGAATATGTCCAACAAAGATGTGGCAAAACTGAAAGCGAAAATCGCTAAGGTAGACCATGTAGATTCCGTTTATTGGTACGATTCTTTTGCGGATATATCCATACCTATGGAAATTTTGCCGGATAAACTTTATTCTGCCTTTAATACTGACAATGCAACTATGATGGCGGTATTCTTTGATTCCCAAACATCAGAAGACGTTACTATGGATGCAATAAAGGAAATTCGGTCAATATGCGGAAAACAATGCTTTGTGTCAGGTCTTTCGGCACTTGTAACAGATTTAAAGGATTTATGTGAACAGCAGGAACCAATTTATGTTACAATAGCCGTAATTCTTGCCTGCATAGCAATGGTTCTGCTTTTGGACAGCTGGCTTATTCCTTTTGTGTTTCTTGCTTCCATTGGTATGATGATTATGATAAATCTGGGAAGCAATTATTTCTTAGGTGAAATATCCTACGTAACCAAAGCTCTTTCTGCGGTTCTGCAACTTGCCGTTACTATGGATTACTCTATTTTTTTGTGGCATAGTTACAATGAGCAGTGTATGAGCCGTGACGACAGAAAAGAAGCAATGGCTATTGCCATTAGAGAAACAATGATAAGTGTTGTGGGAAGTTCGGTTACCACTATCGCAGGTTTTATTGCTCTTTGCTTTATGTCATTTACAATGGGACGGGATTTAGGTATTGTAATGGCAAAAGGGGTTCTTTTTGGCGTAATTGGTTCCGTAACTGTGTTACCTTCCTTAATTCTTATACTTGACAAACCATTACAAAAGACAAGACACCGTTCCCTGATTCCTGATATGGAGAAATTATCCAAAGGGATTACAAAGGTGTTTCCCATATTTTTGATGGTATTTATCCTTGTTCTTCCGCCTGCATATTACGGTTATAAAAAAACAAATGATGAAGTCTATTACGATATGGGCGATTGTTTGCCGGAAGATATTGATTATGTTATTGCCAATTCCAAACTCAGGGATGAATTTCATATCGGTTCTACCCATATGGTTTTAGTTGATACTTCTGTTCCCTCAAAAGATGTCCGTTCCATGATAAAAGAAATGGAAAAGGTTGAGGGAGTAAAATATGTACTGAGTCTGGAATCGGTTATTGGTCCCCTGGTACCGGAAGAAATTCTGCCGGATTCCGTCACATCCGTTCTGGAAAGTGACAAATGGAAGCTGATGCTTATCAATTCCGAATATAAAGTTGCAAGTGATGACGTAAACAATCAAATTGATACTCTGAATGCCATACTGAAAAAATATGACAAAGGCGGAATGTTAATTGGCGAAGCTCCCTGTATGAAAGATATGATCGAAACAACGGATACGGATTTTAAGGTTGTCAATGCGATTTCCATTGTGGCAATATTCGTTATTATTTTGCTGGTTACAAGGAGCCTTTCCCTTCCATTCATACTAATTGCCGCAATAGAGCTTGCAATATTTATTAATCTGGGACTTCCTCATTATTTTGGTCAGAGTTTACCTTTTATTGCACCAATCTGCATCAGTACCATTCAATTGGGGGCAACTGTAGACTATGCGATTTTAATGACCACAAGATATAAGTCTGAGCGGATGGACGGAAACGACAGAAAAAAATCTGTGCTGGTAGCTCTTAAAACATCGATTCCGTCCGTAATTGTGTCCGGTGTTGGATTGTTTTCCGCAACCTTTGGCGTTGCTGTTTACTCCGATATTGACATAATCAGTTCTATGTGCATGCTTATGGCGCGGGGAGCTATAATCAGTATGCTGATGGTAATATTTATTTTACCGGCACTTTTGCTTCTTTGCGATAAATTAATCTGCAAAACCACAATTGGCATGACAAAAATTCAATACTAAATCGGATTGGAGGTAATAGACTATGAATATAAAAAGTAAAATAGTAAAATTATGTTCCCTCTGTTTGTGTGTGACAATGATTGCCGGTGGGACAGCTTATGCACTTGCCTCAACCACAAATAAAACGGAAAATAATACGACAAATACAACAACGGAAAGCACAGCCCAAAATCAATCGGAAAAGGCTGACAAAAACAGTGATACTGTCAAGGATGAAACCGTTTATGTCCTTGCAAATCCGGATGGTACGGTACAGAAAATTATTGTCAGTGACTGGATAAAAAATAACCTTTCCAGTGACAAAATCAATGATGTGACTGAACTGGAGAATACGGAAAATGTAAAAGGTGATGAAGAATATACACTGGGTGGTGACAACAGCCGTGTATGGGATGCCCAGGGAAATGATATTTATTACCAGGGTACCATTGACAAAGAATTGCCGGTAAATCTTTCAGTATCCTATAAGCTTGACGGCGAAACAATATCCCCGGAAGATATTGTTGGGAAAAGCGGCAAAGTAACCATTCGGTTTGATTATGAAAATAAACAATATGAAACGGTAAAAATAGACGGCAAAGATGAAAAAATTTATGTTCCCTTTGTAATGCTGACAGGTATGCTTCTTGATAACGACAAATTTACCAATGTGGAAGTATCCAACGGAAAGATTATCAGCGACGGAGATAAAACCGCAGTGGTTGGTTTTGCTTTGCCGGGATTAGAGGAAAGCCTTGGAATAGACAATGAGGATTTTGAAATCCCCTCCTATGTGGAAATAACCGCCGACGTTACCGATTTTTCTATGGGAATGACGGCTACTGTGGCAACCAATGCCTTGTTTGATGAAATTGATACGGAAAAAATTGAATCCTTGTCTGATTTGGATGACTCTATGGATAAACTAAACGACGCGATGGAAAAGCTTCTTGACGGTTCTTCCTCCCTGTACGACGGCCTTTGCACCCTTCTTGACAAATCCAGGGAACTGGTGGAAGGAATTAATCAATTGGCAGATGGAGCAAAGAAACTAAAAGACGGAGCATATTCCCTTGATGAGGGAGCTAAAAAGCTTTCTGACGGAGCGACAACCTTGTCCGAAGGGCTTAATACCCTGTCTGAAAATAATGATAAATTAAACGGCGGCGCTAGAAAAGTTTTTGAAGCCCTTCTATCTACGGCTCAGACCCAGTTAAAGGAAGCCGGCCTTTCCGTACCTGCACTTACCATTGATAATTATGCTACCGTATTAAATAAAATAATTGATTCGCTGGATAATACAAAAATATATAATCAGGCATTAAAGCAAGTTACCGCTGCCGTTGAGAAAAAACGGGATTATATTAAATCCCAGGTTACGGATGCTGTCCATAAGGAAGTGGAAAGTGGCGTAACAAACGCGGTAAAGGAACAGATTAAAGAAAAGGTTACGGCAGCAGTAAAAGAAGAAGTGTCAGCTCAGGTTACGGAAGCCGTTCGTAAGAATGTGGAAGAACAGGTAATTCTTGCGGCGACCGGAAAAGATAAGGCAACTTATGATGCGGCCGTTTCTTCCGGACTTGTGGATACGGCAACACAGAATGCCATTAATGCTGCCATTGCGAAAAAAATGGAAAGCAAAGAAGTCCAGAAGCTGATTTCATCCAATATTGAAAAACAAATGGAAAGTGAAAAAGTTACCAAAACTATTTCGGAAAAAGTTAATGAGCAGATGGAAACAGACCAGGTAAAGAATCTTATAAAGACAAATACCGATGCAAAAATGAAAGAAAATGATATTCAGTCAGTGATTGAGAAAAACACGGAAACACAAATACAAAAAATTGTTTCAGAACAAATGGCCAGCGAGGAAGTACAGTCAAAACTTGCTTCCGCGGCAAAAGGTGCAAAATCGGTTATTGCCCTTAAGGCTTCTTTAGATGACTATAATACATTTTATCTTGGCCTTATGGATTATACCGCAGGGGTAGAAAAGGCGGCAACCGGTGCTTTAAGTCTTAAAAACGGAGCCAGTGAACTAAAGAGCGGAACAGGTACTTTGTATAATGGAGTAAGTTCACTCTATGACGGAATACTTACTATGAAAAACGGTGCGCCGGCACTGATTGACGGTATCACACAGTTAAAAGACGGAGCAATGCAGCTTTCAGACGGACTTTCAAAATTTAATAAGGAAGGCGTCCAGAAACTGATGGATACGGCAGATGATGCCAAAGCCTTTATAGACCGGATGAAAGCAATCATTAATGTGGCAAAGAATTATAAATCCTTTGCAGGAATAAGTGACGATGCCGACGGAGATGTTAAGTTTATATACAGAACGGATGAAATCGAATAATAAAAACAATTAATAACCGTTATTATAACATTTGAAAAACTCCTACGTACAATAACTATATTTATTTATCAAAAGGGAGAGTATAAATTTATATAAAACGTGCTTATAAAAGGACAGCAGGTATCCGTAAAATTGTACTTGCTGTTCTTTTTTTTGGCTGGTGACCCGGGTAATCTTTTAAAACATGGAAATCAGAAAATTTAATTTTTGATTTTGCATCTTATTTATTTAGAAAAATATTAGAATTATTTTCGCATATAGTCTTTATCTTTAGTTGGAATTTTAGTATAATGGTTTATAGAAAGTCAGTCGGAACAGATTTAGTTTCTTAGTTGAAAGAATATCAGGAGGTATAACACATGAACGAGTTATATGCGGAAGCAGGGGTAAAGAGAAAGGAAACAGCGGGGACTTTTGCTTTGCGTTTTCTGTTGATTTTCGTTGCAGTTGCAGCCTTTCTGTTATCATTCCGCAGTACCATATTACTGTTTTTAGCTGTAATTTTGATTGTTGCTATCGTTTATATATTCCCCAGGCTAAGTGTGGAATATGAATATGTGTTTTGCGACGGACAGTTAGATTTTGATAAAATTATGGGCAATGCAAAGAGAAAAACAGCCTTAAAAATTGATTTTGATACGGTAGAAATTATGGCACCGGAAGGTTCTCATGCGCTGGATGCCTTTAACCATGTAAAGATGCAAGTTAAGGATTTCACTTCCGGAAATAAAAATATTAAGCCTTATGTTATAATTGTAAGAGACGGGGATACCGCTTTAAAAATACTTTTTGAGCCCAATGAAAAAATGATAAACTGCATTAAATTAAAGAGTCCCAGAAAATTATCTCAATACTAATTTTGTTAAATGATAACAGACAAAATTAAAATATAGGTGTGGTCAAAAGAATGGGAATGTATATCGAAACGCGCCTGCAGGTCCTTTTACTGCAGAAAGTATTCGCAAAAAAAGATATGCATTCTGCATTTTTTTTATAGATAGGAAAGAACTTGTTGCCGTAAGGTGTTAAAGTATGTCTTTTCAATGGTTTAAGGGTTCCATAAAGAAATTGTGAATAAACGGAAAGACAATTGTACATACTATACGGACAATTTATGCCGTATGTGTTTAAATATAAGACAAATTTACGGTTTGGTTATTGACAAGCCTTCTTTAATTGATTATACTTTTAAATCAAAAAATAAACATGCAAACTTATAAGAAAGAGAGGATAATAAGATGGGAACTATAATCGGTGAAGGAATTACCTTTGACGATGTCTTATTGGTACCTGCTTATTCGGAAGTGCTACCCAATGATGTTGATGTATCCACTTATCTGACTAAGTCAATTAAGTTAAATATTCCGATGATGAGTGCCGGAATGGATACGGTTACAGAACACAGAATGGCAATTGCTATGGCAAGGCAAGGCGGTATCGGAGTTATCCATAAAAATATGTCCATAGAAAAGCAGGCAGACGAGGTTGATAAGGTAAAACGTTCGGAGAACGGAGTAATCACGGATCCATTTTATTTATCACCGGAGCATACATTAAATGATGCCAATGAATTAATGGCAAAATACAGAATATCTGGAGTCCCGATTACGGAAGGCAAAAAACTGGTTGGGATTATTACGAACCGTGATTTAAAGTTTGAAACAGATTATACGAAAAAAATAAAGGACTGTATGACTTCCGAAGGTTTAATTACTGCTGAGGAAGGAATTACCCTGGAAGAAGCCAAGAAAATATTAGCATCTGCAAGGAAAGAAAAATTGCCTATTGTAGATAAAGAAGGTAATCTGAAAGGACTTATTACCATTAAGGATATTGAGAAGCAGATTAAGTACCCTCTTTCGGCAAAAGATTCCCAGGGCCGCCTAAGGTGCGCCGCGGCAGTTGGAGTTACTGCCAATATTCTGGATCGTGTGGAAGCCCTGGTAAATGCCAAGGTAGATGCTATTGTTATAGATACAGCACACGGCCATTCAGCCAATGTGTTAAAAGTAGTTAAGATGGTACGTGATGCCTATCCGGATCTTCAGATTATTGCCGGAAATGTGGCTACCGGAGAGGCTACGGAAGCTTTGATTAAAGCGGGCGTTGACGCGGTAAAGGTAGGTATCGGACCAGGTTCCATCTGTACAACAAGAGTTGTTGCCGGTATTGGCGTTCCTCAGATTACAGCGATTATGGATTCTTATAAAGTTGCCAAAAAGTATGGTATTCCTATTATTGCGGATGGAGGCATTAAATATTCCGGCGATATAACGAAAGCAATCGCAGCCGGTGCCAATGTTTGCATGATGGGAAGTATATTTGCAGGCTGTGATGAAAGTCCCGGCGAATATGAATTATTCCAGGGCAGAAAATATAAAGTATACCGTGGTATGGGTTCCATTGCGGCCATGGAAAACGGAAGCAAAGACAGGTATTTTCAGACAAATGCCAAAAAGCTGGTTCCGGAAGGTGTTGAAGGACGTGTACCTTACAGAGGTTCGGTAGAAGACATTGTGTTCCAGTTAATCGGAGGACTTAAAGCCGGCATGGGATACTGCGGAACCCCTACTATAGAATCATTAAAAGAGAACGGAAGATTTGTAAAAATATCCGCGGCTTCCTTAAAAGAAAGTCATCCCCATGACATTCATATTACAAAAGAAGCCCCGAATTATAGCGTAGATAAATAGAAAAAATGAAAAAGGAGCTTCTTTTCGGAAGCTCTTTTTACTGTGTCAAAAAATTAATTTAGAACCCCATTCATTTCATTATTGATTATCCATATGTTCTTTTTTATACTTAAATACGTCATCTTTAAAAGTTTTCCAGGCGTCTTCGTGTTCCACAAAGTAAAGCGGGCAGGCTTTGCCTGTAACGTCATAATGCCTAATAATATCGTCTTTGTCCAGATTGTAAACGGAACACAGCCAGGCAGTCAGTGTCACTAAGGAATGGTAAGTCTTTTTGTTAAATTTCCCTGTTTCATCCGGATGACAGCATTCAATGGATATGGTATCGTCATTCCTTTCGTTGGATGCGTAGGCGATTTCATCTAAAGGAATGCATTGTATAATTTCACCTTTTAGTCCAACAATGAAGTGACTGCTGGCATAAGTAGTCTTATTAATTCTTAAATTTTCAAAATAATTCCGGTTGGCTTTTGCGCCAGTTCCCGGATTGGCAGTATAATGTATGACAATACCGTTTACTTTTGTTAATGGAATCTGTGGTCTGGAATATTCGTTAGGTGTTAATAACATTTCAGTGATTTCAAGTTCGGCATTTGGTTTTAAAGTCTGAGAAAAGCCAAATGTACTGCCGGATTTATTTATATTTTTTACGACGCTGACCATCAGATTAACAACGAAAAGCAGTATTAACACGGTAAGAATAATGAATAGGGTTAATTCTATAATTTTTTTCTTTCGTTTTTTTCTTAGCCTTTGTCTTTTCGTAAGCAAATTGAAACAATCCTGCCTTTCTATCGTAATGTAAAATATAGATAAACTGATTCTTGTTTTATTGTTTCATATGGGAAAAATAAGCGCAATATAGAAAATCTTAAATTTTATTGTGAATATCTTAAGTATTAAGGTAAAATGTTTAAGCAATCATAAACACAAATTCAAAAATTCGTCCGGTCAAATCCATTTGCCGATAAATGGTCTAAACAAATCGATAAAGCTATCATACCCATACCCGTAATTTGGGTTAGGATATGATAGCTTTATTTAAATGAAAACATGAAATTTGGCTTTCAATTTTTAAATGTAAATATGAAAAATCGATATTTATAAAAATTTATATCAATCAATTATCATTGCCTGCTTAAAACTTTGGGATTTACATATTCCTTAAATTATAAAGAAATCACAATATCCCGGTTAATGGGTATGTATTTCCGGTAGGAAACTCCGGCGGCATCCAGCATACGTTTGGAAGCTTTGACTGCATCTGTTTCCGCATATTTATCAGACAAATAAACGATTTCAGATATACCCTTCTGAATCAATGCCTTTGCACATTCGTTGCAGGGAAAAAGAGTTACGTACAGTTTTGACCCCTTCATCTGGGCACCGGTATAGTTTAAAATGGCATTCATTTCCGCATGGCATACATAAACATACTTGGTATCCAGTGCGGGGCCTTCCCGTTCCCAGGGAAATTCATCATCCGAGCAGCCTGTTGGCATGCCGTTATATCCGACAGATAGAATTTTATTATCTTCACTTACAATGCAGGCACCAACGCTTGTATTGGGATCTTTACTTCTTTGCGCAGATAACAAAGCGATTCCCATAAAATATTCATCCCATTTTAAATAATCCTGTCTTTTCATATAACTTCTCCCGTTTCTAAAGTAATCCGAACTTAATTGGAACATATCCTGTAATCTGATGCTGTTGTTTATATTCTAGCATATAAAAAAAGGAATGTAAATTAAAGTAGCCTACATTTCCTTGTATCTTTTAAAGCTGTTTCATAAGTCTTTACAAAAACTTTACATGAAAAAAATACACCCATAACAATGAAAGTTTAAAATCCCTTTTGTGAGATAAGAAATCGTAGGGGCTTCCCGAAAAGAGGAGGAAAAATATGAATAAGTTTAAAAAAATTATATTGACTGTTTTTACTGTGGCATTTATTGCGGCTCTTGGCGGATGCGGTAAGCAAGACACAACGGATACGTCTAAGATCCCAACTGAAACAAACGGCAATGAATCCAATACAAATGAAACAGGTAAGACTGATTCTGTTTTGCGAAGAAATATGCGGACAAATATAACGTTAGAATTACCCTTATAGACTCTGATGGAGAAGTTTATGCCGATTCTGATACGGATATGCATTTAGAAAACCATAAGGACCGCAAAGAGGTAATAGGGGCATTACAGGGGAAAAGTATTACCCTTACCAGGTATTCAAAAACCATGGGCCAGCCCTATTCCTACAGTGCCATACCCATTTCCAGTAATTATTTTAACGGGGTGCTTCGTATATCTTTGCCCCTGGCCGAATTGCAAAATTTAAACAGCCAAATGTTTTATTCCGTTCTTTATGCCATCCTTTTTTGCTTTATTATAGCCATCATTACCGCCGTAATATTTACGGACATACTGGCAAAGCCCATCCATGAGGTGGCAAAAGCGGCCCAGCACATTACCGAGGGGGATTACAGCATAAAAATATATACCAGGGATAAGTCTGTGGTAGGAAAATTAGCCCGGTCTTTTAATGTTATGTCCGCCAAAATGAAAGAAAACATTGATACGTTAACCAGACAGAATGCCGAGTTAGAAGCCATATTAAGCAGCATGACCGCCGGGGTGGTGGCAATTAATGATTCCAATGAAATTTTTGTTTATAATAAGGCTTTTATAGAAATTTTAAACCTGGGAAACAAAGAACTTTTAGGACAATCTATTTATAATGTAATAAGGAGTGCAACCCTGTTTGAAACCATTGACCAGGTCAGGGAAAGGAAAAAGCATGTGGAACGGGAAGGAACCTTAATCAAAGACAGCTTAAAATATATACGGATTGCCGCCACTCCCCTTAGCATGGAAGGACAGCATTGTTTTGGCGTATTGCTGATTATTGAAGATATTACGAAAATAAAGAAGTTAGAAAGTATTCGGAGTGACTTTGTATCCAATGTGACTCATGAATTAAAGACTCCCCTTACCTCCATCCGCGGGTTTATTGATACTTTAAAGGCGGGAGCTATTAAAGAGGAAGCAGTAGCCAACCGCTTTTTAGACATTATTGATATTGAGGCTGAACGGCTTTATAATCTGATTCAGGATATACTGCTTTTGTCTGAAATTGAATCAAAAAGGGAATATGAGATGGTTCCCTGTGACATAAATCAGTGCGTCAGTTCGGTCATTGAACTGCTTTCTTCCAAAGCTAACAATAAGGTAAAAATTATTTTTTCCCCTCAGCCTTTACTAAAACCTTTTGTCTGCAATCCGGACCGGATGAAACAGTTGTTAATTAATCTGTTGGATAATGCCATTAAATATACGGAGGAAGGCAGTATTACTATTACCTGTTGGGAAAAAGACAATTATTTGCTTCTTGGAATAAAGGATACCGGTATCGGAATAGGAGAAGAACACTTATCCCGTATTTTCGAACGTTTTTACCGGGTGGATAAAGGACGGTCCAGAAAAATGGGAGGGACCGGCCTTGGCCTTTCCATTGTAAAGCATATTGTGGAGCTTTATAACGGTAAAATTTCCGTCAACAGTAAGTTGGGAGCAGGAACTGAGTTTACGATAAGCCTTCCTTATGAAACTTAAAACCTTGGCCGGTTACCGTACCTTCTTTTGGTTTTCTTCCGATAAATGAGAAACAGTGCAATACTTCCTAGAATGACAAACAGGATAATTACAATAAGCTCATGAAGGAAAAAGGTTTCGGGTAAAATCAAAATGACGGGATCGGTAACGGGGTCAAAAAGCCAGTAATTATTACGGAAAAAGATTTTGTGAAACAGAACAAAGGCGGCATCAAAATTTATGGCACAGCCCAAGGATACCATAGCCGGAAGAACCAGCACCATAACGGAAGATACCAGGAGATACCCGTAATCTTTTTTGCGCTTTTTATAAAGAATAATGAAAATGGCAGCAATCAGGGAAACTAGGCCAATGAAATAAAAAGCTACAAATATGTTTTTTACTTCGGCAAAATGCTGTAAGCCGGAAGGAGAAGCAGGCAGGGTAGGAAATTTTAATTCCCCTTTAAAAAATGGTGAATTATAGTCAATGAGAGCATTGTAGTTGTCAATTATGACCTGCCGGTCCATTCCGGAGGTTTCCGGAATTTTTAATAAAGATATATCCAGATAATAGATAAATCTGAAATTAACGGCGGCAATTACCCCAACGGAAATAAACAGCAGGGTAAATACCAAACCGATTAGTATATCCGAAAATTTCAATCTTTTCATAAGGTTCTCCTCTTTTTATTCAATTTTGATTCCTGTTTGTAAGTTACTTATTTTCTGATAAAAGTCCGGTAATTATTGTGAATATTATATAATAGAATAATCAGCAATTCAATTCATATCCATTCTTAACCACATGGCATAAGTTAAACGTTTAATAAACTTAATATAATAAATTCGGAACACAGAAGAATTAGAAATGTGAAGTGATACATATGGATTTATATATAATTACCATTTTAATATATGCAAATTGCTGAAAAAGTAAAAAAATTACAAATAACATTGACGATATTTTCCATCTCATATATAATATTGCTAAGTTAAACGGTTAACATTCAGATTTATGCAAGAAACTGGGGAGCAGTTTTTGTTTATATACTCTGTCGGGTACGGAAAATCAGTCTGCGAATATAGCAAGGTTATGAACTGTCTTTTATAGATGGAGAAAAGGCAGTTTGATAAAAATGCGTGTACTCCATCGCACGCGGTACAAAAGCTAATACATATATAAGGGGTTTTACATTTATGCGTATGAAACAGTTGTTACGAAAAACAATAATTAAAGGAGGGGTATTGTGAGCAAAAGAAAGAAACTTTTTGTGCTCAAAGTAATGCTTTCAGTAATGTTAGCAGTGTCATTACCAGTTGTTTCTGACTTCGTACCACAATTTTCTCAATTGGTAAAGGCAAATTCAGCCTATACGGAAAGCCTTGGCCCGGTAACAGCAAAAGATGTTATCTATCAGATTTTGACCGACCGGTTTTATGACGGAGATTCCAGCAATAACATTCCGGATGGTTTTAATCCGGCCTATTTTGACGGTACAGGAACTAACTTAAATCATTATCAGGGTGGCGACTGGCAGGGTATTATTGATAAGATACCCTATCTGAAAGGTATGGGTGTAACAGCAGTTTGGATTTCGGCTCCATATAAAAACAGGGAAGAAGCCATCATATCAGGCAACACCAGTTGGGTGGCATATCATGGATATCATGTGCGGAATTATTTTGCTACCAACGAACATTTCGGAACACTCAATGATTTCAAAGAGCTTAGAGATGCGCTTCATGCCAATGGCATTAAACTTGTAATTGATTTTGTTAAGAATCATACAAGCGACAGGTCAACGGACGGAAAACTATATGAACCGGATAAATTATCAGACAGAATCTATGCCATTGGTTCGGATGGCAGGCCATATGATGCAAATGGAGACGGTGTCGTTGAAAATCTGGTAGCTGATCCTAATAATGATTATAATAGTTGGTTCCACCATTATGGTAACCGTACGGATAGTGAAACAGATGTATGGAGTTATCGGAACAAAGATCTGGCAAATCTTGCTGATTTGTCACACGAAAATGGTCAAGTTGTATCCTATCTTGAGAGCGCGGTAAAGTATTGGACCAATTTGGGCATTGACGGGATTCGTCATGACGCAACATTACATATGAATCCGGCTTTCGTAAGAGGTTTGATGGATGCGACCAACAGTGTGCAGACCATTACTCACTTTGGTGAATTCTTTATAGGACGTCCCAGTGAGAAATACAGTGAATATATCAGTTTTCCGGCAAGAACAGGAGTTAACAATCTTGACTTTGAATTTTACAATGCGGCAACAACTACATTTGGAAGCTTTTCAACCACTATGAGCGATTTTGGAAATATGCTGTTATATACTTCTGAGGATTATGATTATGAAAACCAGACCGTAACGTTTCTTGACAATCATGATGTTAGCCGTTTTGGTTATATTCAGCCAAATCAAAAACCATACAATGCCGCGTTGGCTGTTTTGCTGACATCAAGAGGTATTCCAAATATTTATTACGGTACGGAACAATATGTAAATCCGGGCACATCAGGTCATGATGCGGGACGTATCTTTATGCAGACCTCATCCAGTTTTAATCAAGACACTACTGCTTATAAACTGATTGCCAAGTTATCTGAATTAAGGCAAAATAACAATGCGGTGGCATTTGGCACAACAAGTATTTTATACAGCGATGATAACGTTTTGGTATATGAGCGTCAATTCTATGATGAATATGTTGTGGTTGCCGTAAACCGTCAACCGGACAGATCCTATACGATAAACAATATTACCACAAATCTACCGGCAGGAAACTATTCGGACGTACTTGGCGGATTATTATACGGAGATAGTGTAAGTGTTAGTACTTCCGGTTCCAAAAATGTTATCAGCAGTTTGCACTTACAGGGCGGAGAAGTTAATGTATGGTCTTATGATACCGGGAATGATTCTGTCAGCACACCCCGTATTGGTGATGTAATAAATACTATGGGCAGGGCCGGTCAGAAAATATATATTTCTGGGCAGGGCCTTGGCGGATCGCCAAAGGTTTACTTTGGTACCGTGCAGGCAACTGTACTTTCGGCAACAGACAGGGAAATTGTTGCAGTCGTTCCAAATGGCGCGACGGCCGGAATAAATGATATTACGGTAATTAATAATGGCTTAACAAGTAACGTATTTAAGTATAATGTATTATCGGGTGATCAGAACCAGGTAATTTTCCATGTAAATGCCCAGACCAATTATGGTGAAAATATCTATGTTGTTGGAAG
>JBKEEJ010000028.1:0-34744 GCA_047777345.1 Lachnoclostridium sp.
TATCCCTGATACATATACAGGATTTCTACATAATAATGCCAATGAGCACGGTGAGGTAATGTGGCCAAACTGGTATCAAACAGATAGATATCATAAGGCGTTGTAAGTGTTTCGATATTCTCATAAAAATCCAAGTCAGGTACCTCCCAATCCTATATTTTTACATTTAGTATAGTAGCACAAAAAAATAACATAAAAAAGTATAAAAAATTACAAAAATGAAAGGCAATATCTAAGAATAAATTATATAAAATATACAAAAAAATGACGGAGAGAAGTGAAAAGATTGGTAGTACAAAATTTAAATCAAAACTGGAAGATGCGAGAAAATCAAACAGGAGAGTTTTTGGATGCCAAGGTACCAGGTTCTGTATATCAGGTATATTTAGACCATGGATTAATGAAAGATCCGTATTTCAGGGATCAGGAAACAGAAGCGTTAAAACTGATGGAAAAGGATTACGAATATGTGACACATTTTACGCCGGATAAGGATATTATTAACAGTCCTTATGTGGTTCTGCAGTTTAAGGGACTGGATACGATTGCGGACATCTGGCTTAACGGTAACCATCTGGGGTATGCTGACAACATGCACAGAACATGGGAGTATGAGGTCAAGTCTCTCCTGCTTCCAAAGGATAATACCATAAGGATTTTATTTCATTCACCTACAAAATACATTAAAGAACGGGAAGAGAAAGAAGGCTACTGGCCGATACCATTTGAAGCCATGAAAGGAACTTCCCATATCAGAAAAGCACAGTGTATGTTTGGCTGGGACTGGGGCCCGAGACTGCCGGATGCAGGAATTTACAGGGACGTTTATCTGCTTGGATGTGAGGCAGAACGTCTGGATGGGGTCTATATCAGGCAGAAGCATGAGCCGGGCAAAGTAACCCTGTCATTTAAGATAGATTTAAAATGTATGGATAGTCGGTTCCCTTTGTGTTTTGGAACGGATAAAGAAGCAATTAGAAAAAGAAATGTAAAGGCCAGGGTAACGGTCAAAAATCCCGAAGGAATCATACTGGCAACAAAAGAAACAGAAGACGGAGATGCGGTACCGGATATTGAAGTAATGAACCCTCAGTTATGGTGGCCGCATGGCCTGGGAAAACAGCCTTTATATAAGGTGATGGTAGAACTTCTCCGGGACGGACAGGTAATTGACACTTTTGAGAAACGGATTGGGCTTCGTACGCTGACAATTCGGAGAGAAAAGGATGAATACGGCGAAAGTTTTGCCCATGAAGTTAACGGAATCACATATTTTGCCATGGGAGCAGATTATATTCCCGAGGACTGTATTTTAAGCAGGATTAATCCCGAACGGACAAGAAATCTGTTGGAGCAGGCAGTGGCAGCCAATTATAATACGATCCGTGTATGGGGAGGCGGCTATTATCCGGATGATTTCTTCTGGGATGCCTGTGATGAGCTGGGGTTAGTCGTATGGCTGGATTTTATGTTTGCATGCGGCGTATATCGGCTGACCAGTGAAGAATTTGAACAGAATATTATCGAAGAATTCAAAGAAAATGTGAAACGCATCCGTAATCATGCGTGCCTTGGCCTGTGGTGCGGTAATAATGAGATGGAAGTCTTTTACTGTACAAACCGTCCTGATTTTATGGAAGAGAAGGGTTATGCCGCCGATTATATCAAACTGCATGAGTATATAATTCCTAAAGTTTTAAAGGAATACGATCCGGATACTTTTTACTGGCCATCAAGCCCTTCATCAGGCGGAAGCTTTGATGAGCCGGACAGCCCTGACAGAGGGGATGTACATTACTGGGATGTATGGCATGGCAATAAACCATTTACAGAGTATCGTAAATACCGTTTCCGCTATTTGTCTGAGTTTGGTTTTCAGTCATTTCCATCGATTCGTACAATCGAATCCTTTACCTACCCTGAGGACAGAAATATTTTTTCCTGGGTTATGGAAAAGCATCAGAGAAATGCGGCGGCAAACGGAAAGATTATGAGTTATATGGAGCAGACCTATCTGTATCCTACCAGTTTTGAAGCGTTAATTTATGCTTCACAGCTTTTGCAGGCAGATGCCATCCGTTATGGGGTTGAGCATTTCAGAAGACACAGAGGACAGTGTATGGGAACCATCGTATGGCAGTTAAATGACTGCTGGCCGGTAGCATCCTGGTCATCAATTGACTATTATGGACGCTGGAAAGCATTGCATTATTTTGAGAAGCGTTTCTTTGCTCCTTTGTTATTATCTTGTGAGGAAGAAGGCATGCTTTCCCAGGACCCGAATCCTAATGCGGAGCCCTATGAATTAAAAAAATCCATTCGCCTGTGTGTATCCAATGAATCGCCAAAGGATGAGACGGTTGACGTGTTCTGGGAACTGAGGGATAATTACGCCAATATTCTAAAGCAGGGGAAAGAAACGGTAAATGTTAAGGCATTTTCCAGCAAATGGCTTGATAAGCAAAGTTTTCAGGATGCCGACGAATTCTCCCATTATGTGAGCTATCATATGGAGAAGAACGGTAAGACCATAAGTGGCGGAACTGTTTTGTTTACAGTACCGAAGTTCTTCCATTTGATTGATCCGAAACTTAAGGTTAGACTTGAAGGAGATGAGATTGTTGTCAGTGCTGAGAGTTATGCGAGAGCCGTAGAAATTAGAAATAAAGAAGACAATCTTATCTTATCCGATAATTTCTTTGATATGAATGGGGGAGAAAGACGGATCAAAATACTTAAGGGAATTCCTGATGAACTTGAAGTAAGAAGTGAATATGACATCCGTTAAATAAAGGATACGCCCTGATGTTAAACAGCTCATCAGGGCGTAAATTGTATCAATAATCCTTTAACAAGGAAAATGTATACGGATTGAATTCCTGGTTCCTTTTAAATTAAATAAGTTTACTAATTTTTAAATGAAAACAAGCTTACTGATTTTTAAAAATAGTAGTTCTGTACCGATTTAACACCAGCAATAATACCAGTCCGAATACTCCGCAGGAGATTATTTCACCTGCTCCTACCGTTAACATCATAAAAGGAACTGGCAGGTTAAAGCCATAAGCATATTTAAGAACCCAGGGAATAATAATGGAATTGGATACAATAGGTGGGACGGGTACAAGATATTTTTGTTTTCTTAACAGATAGGAACCGACTGCACCAAGTAAAGTTGCCAGCGTACCAAACAGAATATCAAAAATATTCCCGCCCAGTATATTTGCTATCAGACAGCCAATGGTTACTCCGGGAATGGCAGCCGGTGTAAAGTATGGTAATATGGTCAGAGCTTCAGCAATTCTTACTTGTATGTAATTAAAGCTAAAGGGTTTAAAGACATACACCAGAACCACATAGATGGCCGCAATTAAAGCAGCCTGAGTAATAAAAAGTGTTTTGTTTTTCTTCATATCAAATACTCCTTTAGTTTTGTTTTACGTCAGGAAGGTCTCGAACTGACGATTGTAATTGTCTTGTCCTATAAAACAGGGCAGGTACTACTATAGCGCATAAAAAAAGAAAATGCAAGTAAAAATTTACGCCTTTGTATTCTCATTGACCCGTTCGACATAATATGGCATAATATGGGTATACGGGTTAATTAATAAGTTTAAGGCATGGGGAGATAACAATGAGTGAAGAATATAAACTTGGCAATTTTACTTTTCAATCCGAAGAGGATTATAAAAATGCTTTAAGGGAGTTAAAAATCATTCAGGAAATAAAACAAAAATATAATATTGACAGCCCGGATACGGCAAGACTTTTGCTGTCAAAAATATCAAGAGGTTTGGTACCGGCAAATACCCAAATTGGTAAGGCCTTTGAAAACTATTTGCACAATGTGATAGGAAAAAATAAGACGGATGTTCCGCTTAATAATTTAAAAAACGTAAAAATCGAATATATAAAAAGAAGCAATAACACATGGAAACATGTCTGTTTTATTGTGATTCTTATTATCCTTTTCCTGGCCGGATGGTGGTATTTCTTTATATTATGAAATTAAGAGTTAATAAGGGACCGGTCGTTTCCTGTCATTTTTATGCTTTTATTTGCGGTAACCATAGCGGTACTGTGACGGATTCAATCCGTGCCGTCGAATGATATGAGGTGCAAATTTAATCGTTTACAGGCTTCTAAATACATTCTTTAGGTATAATTGCCAAATCGCAGGTTCTGTTTTCCACTTTCTGATTAATATCGGCTTCTTTTATTTTATCAATGATTAATTTTATCCTGGAATTTAAAGAAGAAAAAAACCCCAGTGACTTAGTAAGATTATAGACGGACAGTATTTTTAATTGTTTATTGCTGATATGTAAAGCAGAGGCCTACAACAGGTCTCATTTTTATTTTTCAGGAAAATAAAAATGTTACTGGCATGATGCCCTGTAGGTATACTTTTTCTTACAGTTAATTTTTGGCATAAAAAATTTTTCCAGTAATTTTTTTGGTTTTGGTCAGATTTTATTGTATTGATACGAAATAATAAATGAAAACAAAATCAGCAAATAAAAATCAAAAAAGCAGTTCAATGTAAATTTATACATAAACCAGTGAAGTTCAATGAATGGAGAGTAGAAGAATAGAAGAATGAATAAAGCAGGAGAAGAAGGAAGTGATAAGGTTGCAGGATGTGAAATTAATGGAACTGCTTTCCAGTAATCCTGAGGCAGGCCTGGAATATGCCATAGAACAGTACAGCGGCCTGGTCTACAGTATTATTTCTGAAAAAGTTTCGGCTGTTGGCTCAAAAGAGGATATCAAAGAATGTGCCAGCGATGTTTTTATGGAATTTTTTCAGAAAAAGGAAAGTCTTGATTTGAATAAGGGCTCCATAAAAGCTTATTTGGCAGTCATAGCAAAACATAAGGGAATTGACCTTTACCGCAGGCTGTTAAGAACCGGCGGACCAAGCAGGGATTATTTGGAGGAGTTTGAATATTTTGAAGACACAAGGATGAATTTAGAACAGAGTGTTATTGCAAAAGAAGAAAAAGATAATATTTTAAAAGCCATTGATTCATTGGGCCAGCCGGATAAAGAAATTTTCATCCGAAAATATTATTTTGGTCAGAAAACGAAAGAAATTGCGGAATCATTGAATTTAAGGGAAAATACGGTGGATAAAAAAATATCCAGAGGTTTAAAAAAGTTAAGAATATTATTAGGAGGTGTGGCCGATGAAGGGGAAAATAGTTTATATGCAAAAAAGCTCTGATGTAGATACAAAAATACATTCTGTCCTGGATGGGCTTAACGTAACAGAAACCACAACTCTTCTTAAAAATATTGATATCGGCAATACGATTTTGAGTGAAAATGATTTAAGGGACATAAAAAAGAAGACATTTCATAAACTGAATATGGCAACAGGAGACCAAAAAGAAAAGGGCTCGGTACAGCCTGGCAATTTTAACTCACTTTCACATTCCGTTTATATAAAGTCAGAGACGAAAAGCAGGAACAAAAATCGATTTCGCATCCGTTTTGCAGCTGCTGCCGTCGCAGTCTTACTTTGCATTGTTATGATAAATTACAATGATATTGCCCATGCTTTTTGGCAAATGTTAAGTCTGATACCCGGGGTGGGAATCATTGAAAATAACAGTGACAGTGACAGAGAGATTTTATATCAGCTAAAGGAAACAGTAAATGCGGAAAGTGACCAGGCAACCATGACTATTAGCAGCGCGGTGGCAACCAGTGAAGAAATCAGTGTAAACTTTCAAATAGTGAGAAAGAATTATACGGAAGATGAGTTGTTTACTGAGAAACAAAAAGAGTGGGAGGAACTAAAAAAAGGCGGGGAAATGAAAAAGCCCAGGATTTTTTTGCAGGTAGATAATCAGAAATTTACATGCAACTACTCAAGCTCCGGGGGAGGACTTGAGGAAAATTATAGCTGTACTTTTAAGCTGGATTCTGAACTAATAGGCCCTGCAAAAAGGTATAAATTAATTTTTGATGACTATAATATCAGTGCGGATTTTGAGTTGGTAACATTGGAACAATACAACAGTCTTAGTGATATCGGACCTACAGAAATTCATAATAACATCAGCCTTACAGCCACTGCATCCAGGGAAGGAGACCAGCTTAAGGTTCATATTTACCCTCTTAATTACTCTGACTATACCCTCATCAGTTTTGATCAGGAATATGAATTTGACTATTTTCATAAAAAGCTTACCTTAAAAACGGATAAAGGAGATAAAGACTATACCTTACCGGGCAGCTACGGCAGTGGCATGAATGCGGCCTATACATTTGATTTAAGTGACGGTGCCAAATACAGCATCCTTTCTGTTCCATATGTGGTGGTGGAATCACAGGAGGAAAAAAGGATAACTCTTCCTATCCCCAAGGAAGGAAAAGTCGTTTCTGTAAACCAGGAAGTTGCCTTTGAAGACGGAAGTGTTATTATTAAGGACGTAGAAAAGCTGGTATATCCGCATGAGGACAATGAATCGGATTATGATGCGGACTTAAAGGTAAACTTAGAATATAAGAGCAAGGACGAAAAGAAGCAATTGGTAGGCGCTAAACTCACTAATAAGAAGTCGGAAAGCATGTCCTGGGAGTATGATGAGGACCACAGGCTTACAACATATTATTATACATTGGATAATCCGTCAAAGAGTCAAATCAAGTTATATCTTACAAAGCCCAGGTATGTTTTAATGGATGAATATAATCTGGATATAAGCAAGAAACCTGATACAGGGGCCCAGTAGTCCGGATAAAAGAAGATGGCATAGGCATATTAGAAATATGCAGCTTAAGGAAATAGACCAAGAAAGAATATTATTAAAAACTTTTGAGGTGAATAATCCCAATATAAAAGAATGGGGTGAATTCACCTCTTTTTTGTTTGTGACAGAAAAACTCTATTAATTTGGTTGATTTGCATAATAAATTACAATATCACATTGACATAATCATAAAATTGTGATAATTTTACACTTATAGACAATGGATTTATTTTACAATGTGACAAACAATGTATCTTTTTATATTTTGCTGTTGCTTGCGCTTTTTTTAAGGGGGAAAAGCTATGAAGTTAACGCGGCGTAAAATAGAAGAGGGTAAAAAATATAGAGCCACATTTTATCGGGATACTACCCGAGGGTTGCTGTATTTTGACTCAGAAAAGGTAGATTCTACAGAAAAAGTAGTAAACTCCATGAATTTTGTACGTTCCATGCGGGGACGGATTTTAAAGCATGCGGAAAAAGGGGATAATCCATTTTATCATCTGGTGGATGGGCTGGTTAATCCGGTTGCTCCAATTGCCAGTGAGCCTGTTGACATGAAAGGGAAAGATATATCTGAGGTAATCAATAAAAATTTGACAGAGTTTGGGAAAAAATTAAAAGCACCGGATTCTATATATACACTGGAAGAACTGATTCTGAAAATACAGTCTAAGGATAATCCGGATGAGATAAAATCAGAACTTCAAAAAATCAGAAAATGCCTTGAAACCGATATCAAGAACAGAAAAGAGCAGCTTATCACTTCGATTGCCAACAACAACATTCCATTCTCAGTAATCAACGGCAAACTTAAACCTGCTTCAAGAAAAATGCAGTGGCTGTTTAAACTGCTGACGGAAAGAACAAGAATGAAACCGGAAGATAAAGTTCCTTCCATAGAGGAAAAACTTGATAAATATTGGGAAAGGTATAACTATAAAAAACTTGAAAAATTAATTACAGATAATGTTGAAAAGCTAGAGAATGAACCTGCGGCACGGGTGATTGCAAATACAGTATTTAAGTGTGTAAGAGATTATCATCATAATTTGCGTTTGAGTTTATCAGAATCCAGCGAAGAAGATCAGGACTTTAAGTTGTTTATTAAAGAAGTGGAGCAGCATTTTAAAAAATATTATCCCGTTAAGTCCAAAGATTCCAATAGTGAGTATGATAATTTCTTATGCAAAGATAACAATTATAGATTTTATTGCTCCTGCCATATTGTTAAGCGTGAAGTGAACCGTTCCATAATAAATCAGTTAGTCGCAGGTTTGATTCAACAGGGTAAGCTTTTGCACTATTTCTATGATTATGAAAAAGGCCTTTGGCAGAAGGATTTCCTTAATTCCCATGGCTTATCCTATATTCAAGTGGAGGAAGCTTTTAAAAAGTCCCTGATGAGTGCCCTGACTTGGGGGATAAACCGACTGATTTTCTTTTATTATGATGGAAAAGAAAAATTTCCGGATAAAAGCGATATTCTATTGAATCCGAAGAAAGACAAAAAATATAATATTAATGATTATAGAAAAAATTATTACAAACGAATAAAAGATGATAGCAAACATTTTAAAGAAAAACTGGCTGCATGTTTTTCGGTTAAGGTAAAGGAAGAAAATAATAGGAACAATGATTCCGTAGATAAGTTAATTGACTTAGTTGAGGTAACAAGAAAAAGTGTCGCCAATATACGTCATAACATTTTCCACTATAAAGAAGAGTCTTTGCTTAAAATACTGGAATCCGGAGGACAAAAGAAAGAGAACGAAAAAAGCAATCAAAATGGGAAATCGATAAAGTATAATGTTGCAAAGGAATTTTTTATACGGGATATTAAAAATCTTACCGATGCCTTTCGTGAGCAGATTCGTAGTTTAGGTATCCTTGAATATTATCCCCTTAGTCTCCTTATCAATTGCTTTGATGCCTGCGGATTGGAGTTTAAACTATATACATCCCAAAATTCAATGATACCATCCTTTGGTAAAGTTTATAAAAAAGGCTACAATTTATATAAATCGGATAATAATAAACATAAAGGCCTGCATTGGTATATCGAAGTTCCGAATCAGGACCAGGGGCGTCTAGCATATAAGAATCTGTTGCAGTTAATTTACTATTATGCTTTTTTACCCGAAGTAAAGGAAAATGAAACTTTAATCACAGATTTTATTAACAGTACCAAGGAATGGAATCAGAAAGAGGCAACAAATGCAAAAAATAAATCCAAGGCAAAATCCATGCAATCAGATGAAAGTAACAATATAGCATATCGCTATGAGGCTATGCCGGATTATAAGGGAGAACCTCTAAGTGATTATTTGGAATTATTGCAAAGAGAACAGATGTTGCGGGAAAAACAGGTACAGGAAAAAGAAGCGGACAATAATTATTATATTCCGTTTATACAGGATGTGGTGGTACGGGCTTTTGATGCATATTTAAGCAGGATGGATAAATACCGCGATAGTTTGCAGGCCCCTGCATTACAACCTAAAGAAGATGTAGAAAAGGCTCTGAATGAACTGATTTGTGCAAATGGAGGGAAATATGTATTAAAAACCAGATTTCAAAAATATTTGCCGTTCAATGAAATACAGTCAGACAAGCAGGAGAAACCCAATAATGAAAGAGAAGAGAAAAACAATCAGGAACTTTCCCAAAAAGAAAAAGGACTGCTTTCTTTTTATTTGCTTTTACGCTTATTAGACGGAAAAGTAATATCCGAATTACAGCATCAGTTTGTCCGTTACCGTTGTTCTCTGAAAGAAAGGAAGCTGTACAATTATAATAATGTAAATCAGGATGAACTGATATCTGTACTTGAAGAACTGGAAGAATTAATGGAACTGGTTCGTTATACAATTCCATCCACACTGCCGCAAAGCTTATCAGGAAAGAAAGAATCTGACTTTAAGGATTTGATAGAGCGGCATTTTAACGACTTTTTTGAGGAGAAGGTTATAAATAAAATTGACTTTTATTACCAGTCAGATGCAAAATCTCCTATTCCGCGAAAGCCTATGACCTTGTTAGTACGTTCCGCTCCCCTGCCATTGTATCAACAGATGCTAAAAGACTATTACCATATTACTGAAGAAGACATCAACGAATACCTTAAGCTTAGTAACGGCATTGTTGATGAACAAAACAGACTAAACGAATTACATAAAAAGCTGGAGCACGTCAAGGTACAATCACGTAAGATAAGTAATAAAACAGGAAAGTCCAACTATGTTAATTATCTTACTGAAGAAGATGCCGGCATGGTGGAAGAATATGAGGAAACTTTAATTAAAGTAATAAAATATAAAAATTTGCGGCGTAAACTTACCTTTGAATCTTTGTATGAAATTTTCCAGGTTCATGTTAATATTATTGCAAGACTGATTGGTTTTGCCGAAGATTGGGAAAGGGATATGTTCTTCCTCCTGCTTGCATTAAGTTATGGCAAGTATATCTTATGTAGTGAAAGTAATGTTAAAGCTATGTTTAGTAATGGGTATGTGGTTGGGGCAATAACAAAAAAGGATGGCTATCTTAAAAATGATCACAAACTTTTATATGAATTATGCTGGCATGAGGTAAGAAATGATAGAGATTTATGGAGAATAATGAAAGATAGACTGGATATTCGAAATAGCATAGATCATCTCAATCATTTTACACAATCAGAGACAGGTCCCTTGCCTTCACTTGAAGTAACTTTGAATAAAGTCCGCGATATGCTTTGTTATGACCGAAAACGTCAGAATGCGGTAACGAAAACAATAAAAGATATGCTTTTGAAAGAACATCATATTAGAATCGAATGGGAAAGTTATACAGATAACGAGAAGAAATACCAGCTTAAAATAAAATCAGTAAATGATATGCCAGTTGTACATTTAAAGCATTTGCGAATTGACGGGCAGAAAAAAGATGAAAAGAAAAAAGTTGACACGAAAGCTTTTAAATATGACAAACAGGAAGTATGGTTACATAAGGGTGTACAGGAAACAGCGCATGATGGCAATTTCTTAAAGTGTATTGACCGGTTGCTTACCTTCTCTTTTAACAGTGCGAACCCGAAGTGAACATAAATAGTAGATGCCAATTTATGCGGGTTTCAGGACCTTTATTTTTAAGATTTTAGGAGGTTCGCACTTTTGAGTGCTCCAACCCGCATGTTATAAGGTTTTTAACGTATAGCCGTAACAATCCCCGTAGGCAGGGGAACTGAAACTTTTTCGCTGCTCTCCGGATGAGTTTTGGAGCCAGCGTAACAATCCCCGTAGGCAGGGGAACTGAAACTTTTTGGGCAAATAAAATATTTTCAGCATTTATAATGTAACAATCCCCGTAGGCAGGGATTTATTATTCTTTCTTTTATCGCGAGTGCAAATCTAAAGAAGATGAGGAAAATAATTGTAAAGGAAAAGACGCAAAATTTAGAAAAAGAAAGAAAAGATACCCAAAAGTATCAACTATGGAATCAGGTGCGAACCTGAAGTGAACATAAATAGTAGATGCCAATTTATGCGGGTTTCAGGACCTCCATTTTTAAGATTTTAGGAGGTTCGCACTTTTGAGTGTTCCAACCCGCATGTTATAAGGCTTTCAATATGCCGCTGTAACAATTCCCGTGTGTAGGGAAACTGAAACATCTTTTCGAATTTCTCGTAGAACTTGGCCTTTTTGTAACAATTCCCGTGTGTAGGGAAACTGAAACATATATATCAAAATAAGCCTTAAGGGAGTTGGTAAGTAACAATTCCCGTGTGTAGGGAAACTGAAACACTAAAATGAGTTATTATAACTGACCATGTAAATGTAACAATTCCCGTGTGTAGGGAAACTGAAACTTAAATGGCATACAAGGTATGTTTTTTTCAAAATGTAACAATTCCCGTGTGTAGGGAAACGGAAACTATCGATACTCACGTATTTTAAAGTTGGTTTTAGGTAATAATCCTTGTAGGCAAGAACTGATAATTGTTTAATTTACGGACATTAAGCAGCCATTTATTGAGAGTAAAAAATAAAATAAGATTAGGTTCAGACAGAGTAAGAGACAAAAAAAGACAGGCATAAAACCTGTCTTTTTTCATGAGAAGATATAGATTTACTTTGAAAGTAATTTATAGTATTTTCACAAATTAAGAAATATGGATTAAATCATAAATAATTGGATATACAAAAAATTCCCACCCATTGCTTATTATTTGCAAAACAATCGTCCATACAAAACCACAATTATGTTTCCTCTTTTCGTGTGAAAAGATTATTGGAAAAAGAACCGGAATAATTATAAAAGCTTTAATTCTCATTGGTTATCTTTCTCATAATAATAGCACTCGTTCAGGTTATCATTCTCAAAAACTTTAACCATATATTCAAAGTCCTCAGCAAGCTCATAGTTCTGTAATTGGTCTCTTGAAATCCAAAAGACCTCCCCTTCTTCAGAACTTGTTAAATTACCTGTGTATTCGTTGGTTTTAAAAAACAGGACTACGTACCGCTCTCTGTTTTCGGTTTGAAATTGTTTTACTCCGCAGATTCTGGGATTATGTATGGTAAGCCCGGTTTCTTCCAGGACTTCCCGCTTAACCGCTTCTACAAAAGATTCACATGGTTCCACATGACCGCCGGGGAAACAAATCCCCGGCCATTTTTTATCCACTCTGTTTTGTACTAATATTTTATCTTTATCATATATCATGCAAAGAACAGTAAACTCTGCCATTTCACTTCTGCTCATGCAGGCCTCCTGGTTTTTTATCTTACGTGATGATTTTTCATAATAACAGTGTTAAAAATTACTATTTCCAAGATTGCAAATATCAGGTTATAAAGCCTTAAAATTATAAAGTTTTATAAAATCAAGATAAAGCTTATCACTTATATAAGATTTGAAAATAAAACCTTAAAAGGCAAGTTCTTTATCTAAGTTCTTAATAAATTCCAGCAATTCTTTAAATCCACCCTGCTTATACCGGGTAATATCGGCTTCTTCTTTGTTTATTATGTTATCTTTTAGCAGGAAAGTATCCATACCAAGAGAGTTTGCACACATATCCTCTTTCACATCATTTCCAACCATAATACACTGGTCAGGGCTTTTGTTAATCATGCGAAGGATTTCTTCGTAGTAACTTAAGTTTGGTTTGCAAAAGGATGAGTTTTCATAGGTGGTTATATGGATAAAATCATTTGCCGAAAGATTTGCCCAGCGTATTCTGGAATAGGTGGCTACTTTGGGAAAAAGGGGGTTTGTAGCAAGCACCAGACAGTACCCTTTTTCCTTTAATAAACCAATACATTCCTTAGCCAAAGGATTGACGGAGGTGGCAGACCTTGCAAGCTGAAATTCATTTTTATAGTAATCCAGAAATACAGGTAACAGGTCACGGTCTTTTTTTCCGCTAATCTTACAGAATACAGACCAGAAACGTTTTTCATTTGTCATAGAACCGTCATTGTCTATCATGGCTTTAATACCGGAAAGTACGGCATTGGTCAGTATTTTTGTATCCCCGTAGGGAGACAATTTTTCTTTTAAGGTATTGGCATATACGTCGATAAACTGTTCCTGGCTGGGCATAGGAAGTAAGGTCCCGTCTAAGTCAAATAAAAAGGTATCAATTGTATGCATGGGTTTATTTCTCCGCTTCTTCATTTTATTTGTCATTTTGATTTTCCTTTTATCGGATTTTCTACTCCAGCTTTTTTAGTACACCAAGGCAGGGAGTAAAGTATATAATATAATTTTTATACTTTACATAAGTTCCGTATTTATTTTTATAAGCTTCCAAAGCATCTTTTAGATATTCTTCCGTAACATCCAAATATTCTGCCATGGTATATAAGCTGTTACACCCCGCTTCGTAACACTTAATGATACCTTCCAGTCCTACTTGAATATCATATGAAATAAGGCGGGCACGATATTCCTGCTTACGGTTATTACCGTCATTTTGATCCAGTATATTGCCCACCGAAGTCAGATGATGTCCGATTTCTTCTGCCAGAATGCAGCTCTTTTCCTTTAAAGTAAGCTTCCGGTCGATGGCAATACACCCGTCCACATATAATCCCTTTAACCCCTTAACCTGGTATAAATCCATTTCTTTTACAAACAGATTCTCATGCTCCTTTTGTAAGTCCTCATAGGTCATTCCGATCTCCCCTTCATTTATTGTTCGGCTTTGGCTTATTGTTTCTTGCCGCCAAAAGCAGCTGTTTATATTCCTCAATTTTTTGCAGTTCTTCTTCGGTCCAGTTTATATTATCTTCTTTGTGTGCGGCAACCGTCGGCACTGATGTGTCTTCCCAGCCCATAAGATATGCCGGGGAGCAGTGAAAGATTTCGGCAAGCTTGGCAATTGTTTCATGTTTAATATTTTTAATTTCTCCGCTTTCATACCGCTGCATGGTAGCCTCTTTTACCCCCAACCGGTTTGCCACTTCCAGTAAAGTCATACCCATAGCTAATCTTCTTTCCTTAATCCTCTCCTGTAAAACTGACATAAGTAACGACTCCTGATTTAATAAATTTAGATTTTATAGGGAAAATCTATAACCCCGTATCCATTCCACCACATTTTCTGTTTTTAAAGAGTGGTCCATTTTTGAATACTTTAAACTTAATTAATGAAAAATGTAAAAAACATGTTTTCTGTAAATTCATAACCCGTCTATCATATAAAATCCATTTTCGTAAATTTAATATACCATGAACTTACATAAAGTGCAATATTTAAATAGAAAAACTTACGTATTACGTATTGACACAGAGAGAAACAGATGATATTATGTACTTACGTAATACGTAAGTACGATAAAACTTGACTAGGAACCTATTTAGACAAATTTGGACAGGCTTTTTTACCTGAAAACTTACGTAATAAGTAAGGAATGCAGGAATATGAAAACCGGGAGGCTAATCGGAAAAACAACCAGAAAGAAGACTACCAAGACAGCAATTACTTATGGGAAAAAACGGTTGGGCCATTTATTAAGGAGGGTAGAATATGGCAAAAAAGAACAAACTAAAGTTAATCAGTGTAAAAAGTTTTGTCACCATAGTTCTTACCGGATTATTTGTTTACCTGTCGGTTAAAGATAAAATTACGGGGGATCAGTTTCTTATTATTTTTTCAACTATTATAACTTTTTATTTCGGAACCCAGGCGGAAAGAAAAAAAGAGGGCAAATGATTTATCTAACAAAAATATATGTATTTATTCTTTTAATACATGTACTTTGTCTTTCGGATTTGTTATTATACAATATACTTGGGCTTATCGATTTATCAGCGACAGAATGAAGCAATAAAGGACTGAATAATAAAGAGAAAGGAAGAAATATACCTATGGCAATCAGCTATAATGAAAAGAATCGCGTTTTTAAACTGGATACACCCAATTCCACCTACATGTTTGGCATTTTGGATGAGGAAAATTTTGTGGGGCATATTTATTATGGAAGAAAAGTAAAAGATTCGGGACTTGCTTCCTTAATTCGCGTAAATAATCCATCTTCCCTGCCTTCTGCCAATGACAGGGACCGTGTCAATTTTTTAGATGCCCTGCCTATGGAATATTCAACCCATGGCGTTGGAGATTTCAGAGAAGCTTGTCTTAGTGTTAAGTCAAAAAATGGCAACACTGCCTGCAGTCTGTCCTATGTATCTCATAAAATATATAAGGGTAAGCCAAAGTTGGAAGGACTACCTGCTACCTTTGGCAGTGATGAGGACTGCACCACACTGGAACTTTTGTGTGAGGACAAAACTTTAAATTTACAGATTACTTTGTTTTACACCACATTTGAAAACCTGGATGTCATAACCAGAAGCGTAAAAGTATCAAATGCTTCTAGTGACCCTGTTTATTTAACCAGGGTATTGTCCGCATGCCTGGATATGGATAATAAAGATTATGACATGATTACTTTATATGGCCAGTGGGCAAGAGAAAGAATGATTAACAGAAGAAGAATTACGGATGGAAAGAACAGGGTTTCTTCTCTGAGGGGTGTTTCTTCTCACCAGGAGCAGCCTTTCCTGGCTGTTTTGGATCACCATGCCGGTGAGGACCATGGTGAAGTATATGCCATGAATCTGGTTTATTCCGGTAACTTTATGGCACAGGCCGAAATTACCCAGGGAGATATGTTAAGAGTAACCATGGGAATTAATCCGGAAGACTTTGTCTGGAAGTTAAATCCGGGCGAGACATTTACCGCACCGGAAGCGGTTTTGGTATATTCTTATCAGGGCCTTGGGCAAATGACCAGGACATTTCATGACTTATATCGCAGACACTTAATCCGCGGCAAATATAAAGACAAAAAGAGACCTATTTTAATTAACAACTGGGAAGCTACCTATTTTGATTTTGATACGGATAAATTACTGGATATTGCCAGACAAGCTTCCAAGTTAGGCATCGAAATGCTGGTAATGGATGACGGCTGGTTTGGCCATAGAAATGACGATAACTCAAGCCTTGGCGACTGGGTAGTAAATGAAAATAAAATAAAAGGCGGCATCAAGTATCTTGTTGATGAAGTTAATAAGATCGGATTAAAATTTGGTATCTGGGTTGAACCGGAAATGGTATCTCCGGATTCGGATCTTTATCGTGCACATCCGGACTGGGCAATACAGGTGCCGGGAAGAAAGGGTGCTCTGGCAAGAAATCAGTATGTGCTGGATATTTCCAGAAAGGAAGTAAGAGATTATATTTACGACAGCATATATAAAATCTTATCAGCAGCCAATATTGAATATGTCAAGTGGGATATGAACCGTTCCCTTACGGATCTTGGCAGCGCTGATCTTGAGCCTGATACCCAGGGAGAACTTTATCACCGTTATGTCCTGGGACTTTATGAACTTCAGGAAAGGTTAATAACAGATTTTCCTGATATTCTTCTTGAAAATTGCTCCAGCGGCGGCGGAAGATTTGATCCTGGCATGCTTTACTACAGCCCTCAAATCTGGACTTCCGACAATACCGATGCCATTGACCGCTTAAAAATACAGGAAGGAACAGCCCTTATTTATCCTCTGTCTTCCATGGGAGCCCATGTTGCGGATTGCCCCAGCCATACCAACGGAAGGATTACGCCTTTTGCTACCAGAGGTTATGTGGCTTTGGCCGGAACCTTTGGTTATGAGTTAGATGTAACCAGAATACCGGAAGAAGACAGAAAATTAATTCCGGAACAGGTGGCTTTGTATCATAAATACAATGATCTCATAAGAGAGGGAGATTATTACCGTATTGCATCCTATCAGGAGAATCACCAATACGATTGCTGGAGTGTGGTATCCAAGGATAAGAAAGAGGCTCTGGTTACCTTTATACAAGTGTCGGCAAGACCAAATTTCAGAATGAGAAGAATTTACTTAAAAGGCCTGAAGGAAGATGCTTTGTACCGTGTGGAAGGCATGGATGAAAAATTAACCGGCGGAGCGTTAATGTATGCGGGCATTAATATACCCAATATGTGGGGAGATTATCAGGGCAAACTGATTCACATTACGGAAGAAGCATAAACGGGGTTTTTGTCACTTAGGCTTTTAAAAGGCTTATACGGATTATTATACGGATTAAATTTACAGGAAAAAAAGCGTGTGATTATCATACAAAGGAGATTTTCGAAACTTCAAAGGAGATTCGTAACTCTCTGTGAATGCATAATCACACGCTTTTTTTTACAATATTTTTTTGTAACCTAATATAATACTATTAGGATTTTATTTCATTATTGGAGTAAAAGCACTCCTTTAGCCGCATATGGGTTCATTTCGTTTCATGTAATGGTATCCGTCAGAAACGGCTATATGTAAACTGATATATGTAATGCTATATGAAATGAAAAACCTGCCTTAATTAAACTTGGGAATGGGGGATAAGTATGAAAATTGCAGTGGACGCGGGACATGGCAGTAACACGGAAGGGAAGCGGACACCGCCTGTGCCTGTGGATATCGATTTTAATGATGACGGCATTATTGATGTGAAAAAAGGAGGAAGCATCCGGGAACACATTGCCAATACTGGTGTTGCCTTAAATTTAATGAAAGAATTAAAAAGATGTGGTTTTGAAACGGTTCAGACCGGTTTTGACGATGATAATCCCTACAATGATCCGGATACTCCCCTGGCAGAACGCCAAAGTATTATTTCAAAAGCAAAGTGCGATTACTCTGTTTGTATTCACTTTAACGCAAACGGAGACGGTACTGCCTTTAACTCAGTGGAGGGGGTGGGGATTTATATACATGACAAATACAGCGGCAATTCGGAAAAACTGGCCAAAGCCGTATTAAAATATCTGGTTAAGGGAACAACTCAAAAAAACAGAGGTATTTTTAAGCAGTCTTTGGCAATGTGTAACTGCAACAGCTTAGGAGTAAAAGGTGCCATATTGATAGAACTTGCCTTTATGACGAATTTAAGAGAAGCCACCGAGCTAATGGGTAAGGAACGTTTCTGGAAAGAAGCAGTCAGGGAAATCTGCATGGGAATCTGCGAATTTACAGGGGTAAAATATGTGGAGGAAAGTACCATACCGAAAAAAGCCATAACCCCGGCTTCCTCAAAAGAAGATATAAAATGGCTTCAGATTAAACTTAACGGCGCATTACAGGGAGAAAGCTTTATACCCCTTAAAGTAGACGGGGTATATGGCAGCAGGACCAGAATAGCGGTATTAATCTACTGGGAAAAGAAAGGCTGGAATCAGGACGGTGCAAAAGATGGATTCCAGGCCGGGCAAGGAACCATAGAAGCACTATCAAAATAGGATAAAGAAAAAATAAAGGATATACCAAAAACCAATATGCATCCTTGATTAAATCAGCTTTTTAGGATGCATATTGGTTTTTTGAAGCACAAAATAATTACCTTATTCCGTCATATTGTTGATTCTCAGATAATTTTCATAGGCCAATTGCTGCAGAATTTTATATAAGTTCTGAACATTGAATTTCTTGGGAAATTCCAGCTTGTGGGAGCTGTATTCCACATGGTGGCCTTTTAGTTCGGGAGAGCTGATATAGGTAAAGGTCAATTCACTGTCATCAAAGCCAAAACCGGAGGTTTCCATAGTAACGTTAACGATAGAGGTCAGGTTAATGGAGGTAACCCGCATTTTGGTTCCCGTAGCTCCCTGCCTATCTGTCATGATTATTCGTTTGTCCGTAAAAATAAGGGCATCCCGAATCAACTTAAAACCCATGGTTATTTTTTCTCCGTCCATAAGGTAGGAACTGTATTCTTTTTCCAGTTCCTCAATGGGGACTTCACTATAGTTTCCCAAAGCCCCCTGCAAAAGATTTTTCATTCCAAAAGCCATATTCACATCTCCTTTTCATTTGGTAATTCATAACATAAATATTGTTTACATACCGCTTGGAATTATTAAATCCGGTATGGATTTTTGCTTGTCATATATGGCAGGTTACCGGAAAATTAGCAATATTACCACGGAAATTTAAGGTTACCATTATATAACAATTACACTATAACATATGAAAAGACTATTATGCAAAATGATATTAAGAAAAGGTAAATATCAAAAATAAAACAGGTAAATTATTACTAGAATGTACAAAAATTCTATATTTACTTACAAATTTTCATAAATTGTGCTATAATTTGTTTATCTACGAGAGATTATTGGAGGGTTGGTATTATGTTTTTTACGGGAAAAAAGAAGGAAGGTAATTCAGAAGCATTAAATAATCTCCTGAACTGGAACTTTAAAGGAGATGTGGTGGCAGAGGACGGCATCGAAAAACAGATTTATGAGAATTACAAGAAATTTTTCACTGAATTTAAAAGTGAGTTTGAAAATGTAAAATCCATATCAAGCCAGTTGGAAGGCGTGGTTGAAGGTATTCTAGATGCGGCAAGCAGTGTCAAAATGTCTACGGAATATATTGCCCAGGGTTCTCAGTCTCAGATCGAAGATGTGGGAAAATGCAGCGAAGTGGCCGATCATTTGGCTGAGAAAATCAACAGCATGGACAACAAGTCCAAGCAGTTAATTCAGATGGCTTATGATATGAGTAAGGAAAATGCAAACGGTAAAGAAGCCATTCAGAATTTAATTACAAACCAGGAAAAAAACCAGCAGGTTATCGAATCCATAACCCAAGAAATTTACAAGCTGTTTGACAAGACCCAGACCATTACGGAAGTAACCAAGGTTTTATACAGCATAGCTTCCCAGACTAATTTACTTGCGTTAAACGCGTCCATAGAGGCAGCCAGAGCCGGTGAGGCCGGAAAAGGTTTCGCGGTTGTTGCAGAAGAAGTAAGAAAACTTTCGGAAGAAAGCAGACAGGCCAGTGAACATATCAGCCAGTCCATAGCGGATGTGGTAAAGGAACTGGATAATTTAAGAGAAGTTATCGATACTTCCGGCGCCATATTCTCAGCTCAGACAGAAGCGGTTGACAAGGTAATTAAATCGGTTGAAAAGGTAAATGTTACGGTTGATAACTTTATTGAACAGCAAAAGGAATTTAACACCGATGTGGCGGCATTAACCAAAGAAAAAGAGCAGCTGATGAATTCCATTACCAATATGGCTTCTGTTGTTGAAGAGGCTTCCGCAACCACAGAAGAAGTTGCATCCTTAACGATTAATCAGAACAGTATGGCAGATATTCTGGTTAAGATGTCCAGAAACTTAAATGATAAAGTGGACTTAATTAACAACAATGCGAGAATGATTCAGACAGCGGTTAGCCTAAGAAAGAAGAAAAAGGTTGCCATGATCTGGGATCTGGATGATCCTTTCTGGGATCCGGCAGCAAAAGAAGCGGAAAAGACAGCCAAAATCCTGGATTTTGATATTACCATTCATGCGCCTAAGTTAAGAGGAAAACAGGGTACTGACCAGATGGTAGATATTCTGAATAAGATTCTGGAAGACAGTTACGACGCTATTGTTATATCACCTATAGATGACCCGAAAGTTTCCGAAGCATTGCGCAGAGCTGTAAACAAGGGTATTAAGATTGTATTCCTGCAGTCCACAATAGAAGGAATCCCTTACGAAGCACTGATTGGAACCAATGCTTTGGAATGCGGTATTAATTGCGCTAAAGTTGTAAAACGTATTTTGAACAACGAAGGAGAAGTAATCATCGGCTTGTGGTCCGATTATAAGATGCCTACCATCGAACAGCGTGCGGAAGGATTCTTAAAAGAAATTACCAATGAATCCAATATTAAAGTTAACAAAGTGGATGTTGTAGGTGAGCCTTCGGAAGCAGAAGCAGAAAGAATTATTGATAAGATGTTAAGGGACTATCCGAATACGAAATTACTATTCTCAACAAACGTAGGATGGGGCCTGGCATATGCCAGATATTTAAGCAAGCATAATCTGAACATAGATGTTGTAACGGTTGACTTTACAAAAGAAATTGCAGATTATATGCGCAGAGGATTTATCCATACTGCCATAGCACAGCGCCCGTTCCTGTGGGGCTCCATGACATTGGAAATACTGGCTGACGTCTTTAACGGCAAACAGGTTAAGAAGTATACCGATACCGGTACATATGAAGTTAACATCAATAATATTGAAATTTTTGAACACAGGTTTTAATTTATCTTAAAAAGCTATATCCCCGGACCTTTAGTAACGAAATCTTAAGGTTTGGGGATTTTTTTTAATAGAAGATTAATAGAATCTTCAACATTTTTGTGCTATAGTAGAACATAATAAACTGGGTTGGTTCTAAAGGGCTTATAAAGGGAAGGGAAAGAAATGAAGTTTTTACATACGGCAGATTTGCATATTGGGGCAAAACCGGATTCGAACTATCCCTGGGGAGAGAAAAGGGAAAAGGAAATTATTCAGAGTTTGCACAAAATAATTGATATCTGCAATGAGCAGGAGGTTGATCTTTTGCTGATAGCAGGAGACCTGTTTCACAGGCAGCCATTAATCAGAGAACTAAAGGAAGTAAACTATTGTTTTAGTAAGCTAAAAAAAACCCGGGTTGTGATTATCGCAGGCAATCACGATTATATTAACAACAGGTCCAATTATAATGGATTTGAATGGGAAGAAAACGTATATATGCTTTCGGAGCCTGTCATGGACAGCATATATTTTGAAGATATTAATACGGAAGTTTATGGCTTAAGCTACCATCAAAGATTTATAACGGAACCTCTTTATGATACGGTTTTTCCGGGATGTGAGGAAAGAATCAATATTTTATTGGCGCATGGCGGCAGTGAAAAAGACATACCCTTTGATAAAGAGAAGCTAATTAACAGTGGCTTTGACTATATAGCCTTAGGGCATATACACCAACCTCAGATATTCGGTGAAAGAATGGCTTATTCCGGCTCCCCGGAACCCTTGGATAAAACGGAGATTGGCAAAAGAGGCTATATTATAGGCAAAATAGAAAAAAACGGAGAAACTTCAGCCGTTTCCATTGTCTTTACACCTTGTTCCGCAAGGGAGTATGTGAAGTTAGAGATTCCGGTACAGCCGGATATGACAAGCGGTGCTTTAACGGACCTGATTAAAGATAAGATTCGGGAAAATGGGCCCCAACATATATATCTGATTACTCTTACGGGAATCCGTGATGCGGATATCCGGTTTGAAAGAGAGGATTTTGTAAGCCTTGGCAATATAATTGAATTTACGGATCTTACTGTACCTGACTATGATTTTGAGGCCTTGTACCGGGAAAACCAGGATAATATTATTGGCCTTTATATAAAAAGGATAAAAGAAATCCAGGCCAGCGAAGAAGTAAAAATAAAAGCCTTATATTATGGAATGGAAGCTCTGCTAAAAGCTAAAGATTACAAATAACGGGAGATGAGCCAGTTGCAGTTATTGGAATTAAGACTCAATGATTTTGGTAAATTTCATAATAAGCAGATAACCTTAAAAGAAGGAATTAATCTGATTTACGGTGAAAACGAAGCCGGTAAATCCACAATCCATGCCTTCATCAAGGGAATGCTGTTTGGAATTGAAAAATCAAGGGGCAGAGTATCCAAAGCAGATGTGTATGAAAAGTATAAACCCTGGGATAACCCTGGTGCTTACCATGGCAGCATGGACATTAAAGTAGGCGGCAAAATATATAGGATTATCCGAAATTTTGATAAAAACAATAAAAGCTGTTCCATAATGGATATGGAAACAGGAAGGGAATACGGCAATAATCCGGATGATTTGGCCTTATTACTGAATGGACTGACGGAATCCGGATTTCGAAATACTATCAGTGTGGAACAGCTAAAATCCAGAACAGATCAGGAACTGGCCGGGGAAGTCCGCAATTATATAGCCAATCTGTCTTTAGCAAAAAGCAATGAAGTTGACGTGACGAAGGCATTGTCATTTCTTGCGGATAAGAAAAAGGAACTGGAAGCAGAAAATGCGGATGAAAAGCTTCAGGCACTTAGAGAGGAAATGGAAGAAATAAAAAAGCAGGAAATTCAGGCCGAAGCCCTTTCCAGTAGATTAAAAGAGATAGAAGAACAAGAAGAAAAGCTACTGCCTTCCCTGAAAATTGAGCTTGCAAAGCTGAAAAATCAGTTGGAATATTTGGATAAGTTTCAAATCGTAAAAGTAAAATACCAAAACTATAAAGAGGCAAAAGAGCAAAAGAAATCAATTGAAGATAAACAGGCTGATCTTATGAAAAATTTATCTAAGTACCGGGAAGGCCTGACAACAAAATTACGGGAAAAAATAAATGAATTTGAGCAGGTAAAAGAGAAAATAGCCGCAAAAGAAGAAGAAAGGGATAAATATTTAAGGGACTATGAAGCAGTACAATCTAAATGGGAAAAACTTCGGTCAGCCATATCCTTAATTTTTGGATTAACAGGATTCATTCTTTTTCTTTGCTTTATGGGCAAAAATATTCTTCTTTCCGGCCTTGGAGTTATCAGCCTGTTATGTGGAGTAACCTTTTACCTGTATGAGGGAAAAAACCTTAACAGAAGGCGAAAGTCAGCAAAGGAAGACCTAAGAAATAAGGAGCAGGTCATTAACAGTTTAAATAAAAAACGGGATTCCATTTTGGAAATTTTTCAGGTTAAAGATGAAAAAATGTTAAAACTTATGTATGAGGATGCCCTAAAACAGGAAATGAGCATAGAGCATTTAAAGGAACAAAGTGTTGAGAATCAAAAGCAGGAAAAGATCCTTGAGGGCAAAATATATGCATTGGAATGGGAAATCAGAGAGTATTTGAATGGCTTAAAAGAAAATTGCCCGGATACATTTTTAAGGCAGCCTTTTACTGATGAGGGAATGGATGAGCTGCAGGCATTTATCTTTAAGCAAAAAGAGTCTGTAAACGAAAAAATAGAATTTTTAAACCGGCAGCCCGATGATTTGCGTATCCGGAAAGAAAAGCTGAAATGGGAGCTAAAGTCCCTGGAGGGATGGGAAGACAAGTTTTTTGAAAAACAGCAGTTATATCAGGAGCTAATGGAACAGAAAATAAAAAACGATCTGGAACTTAAGGCAGTCAGGCTGTCTATAGAAACCATAAACAGCTTATCTGCCGATATTCATGACAGTTTTGGCAAAGAATTAAATGAACTGGTTTCATCATTAAGTAGTCAATTGACGGGGCAAAGATACAGTGATATAAAAGTGGATGAAAAGATGAATGTAAAAGCAGGCTATAAAGACAGATATGTGTTAATAAACAGTTTAAGCGCGGGAACCATAGAGCAGCTGTATTTAGCCTTGCGTCTTGCGGTAGGCGAGCTGATATATGGGCCCGGCATGCCTGTTCTTATCGATGACGGATTTGCCCTGTATGACGATAAGAGAGCCGCTAAGGCTCTTGGTTATCTTGCAGATAACAGAAAAGGACAGGTAATTTTATTTACCTGCCATAACCGAGAAAAAGACATCCTGGACAGACTGAATATGGATTATCATTATATTGACTTAAGTTGCTAAAAATAAGCCAAATTAGGCTATTTTAAAACTATCTTTGAAACGCATAAAGTAAGAGGTATATTATGGAAAATTACAACAGAACGAGAACGAATCAGAACAGAAACAACCGTACCGGAAGCAGAAGCGGAAATTCTGCCAAAAGAGCCGAAATGGCAGAAAGGAGACCAAATCCAAAGGGAAAGAAACCGGCAAAGAAAAAACGCCGTTCCCGTTTTGCCAGAAAGCTTAGATGGATACTTCTTCTTTCCACTTTTATTTTTTCCGTAACCATGTTAATTGGTATTCTGATATTTTATATAAAATATGGAGACACTTTTGAAGAATATCAGAAGTTAGCGGAAAAGTTAGTCAATGAGTCTACCCCGGATACTTTCCGGCAGACAGAAACCAGTCTGGTATATGACTCAAACAATAAGCTTATATCTGTCTTAAAAGGAGAGAAGGATGTTTATTACCTGGAATATAAAGACATACCACCAAATGCCATTAAGGCTATGATTGCCATAGAAGATAAGAAGTTTATGAAGCACAGCGGAATTGATTTAAAGGCCAATGTCCGTGCTTTTATTGCCTTAATTAAACACAAAGGCGGCGTTACCCAGGGCGCCAGTACCATAACCCAACAGTTAGCCAGAAATATTTTCCTTTCCAATGAGGTAAGTATCGAAAGAAAGTTAAAGGAAATCTTTATTTCAGTGGAACTGGAAAAGAAGTATACCAAGGCTCAGATTATGGAGTTTTATTTAAACAATATATATTTTGCCAACGGATATTATGGTATTCAGGCTGCCAGCAAGGGCTATTTTAATAAGACCGTTGATAAGTTAAGTTTATCTCAGATTGCCTTTTTGTGTGCCATACCCAATAATCCTACCCTTTATGATCCGGAGGAACATCCGGAGAACACCATAAAGCGCAGGGACAGAATACTTTACCAGATGTATAAGGACGGCTGGATTACGGAGGATGAGTATAACGAAGCCTGTCAGGAAAAAATAGAACTGGTGCAGAAAAAATTAAGTAAAAACAATTATGTGGAAACCTATGTGTTTTATTGTGCCACCAGGGCGTTAATGGCACAGGACGGTTTTGAATTCAGAAATGAGTTTGAAAGCGAAGAAGACAGGGAAAGATATGAAGAAAAATATAACGAGCTTTATAACCATTATCAAAAATCCCTGTATACGGAAGGTTATCGGATTTATACGTCCATTGACATGGATAAGCAAAAGAAATTACAGCAGGCTGTGGATGAGAACTTAAAGGAATTTACAGATAAAACAAAAGATGGCATCTATACCCTACAGGGAGCGGCCGTATCCATTGATAACAGTACCGGAAAGGTTGTTGCCATTGCAGGCGGCAGATATCAGAAAACTACCGGTTATACCCTTAACAGGGCTTACCAAAGTTACAGACAGCCGGGCAGTTCCATTAAGCCTTTAATCGTCTATACGCCTGCTTTTGAAAGAGGACGCTATCCCAATGATTATGTGGAGGATAAAAAGTTTGAGGGCGGTCCATCCAATTCTGACGGAAAATATTTGGGAAAAATAACAATCAGAGAAGCGGTGGAAAAATCCAAAAACACCGTGGCATGGAAGTTATTTGAAGAACTTACCCCCAAGGTTGGTTTGTCATATCTGTTGGAAATGAATTTTAATAAAATTGATAAGAACGATTACTATCCGGCAGCGTCCTTAGGAGGCTTTACCAACGGCGTAAGCCCTCTTGAAATGACAGCCGCCTATGCTACCCTTGAAAATGATGGTGTTTACAGAGAGCCAACCTGTATTGTAGAGATTAAAGATTCCAAGGGAAATGTTATTGTGGGAGATAATGAATCGAAAAAGAGGATATATGACGTCAATGCGGCCAGAATGATGACAGATGTTCTCACCGGCGTTATTAAGAGAGGAACCGGAGCAGGACTTGGCCTTGATAATATGCCAAGTGCCGGAAAAACCGGAACAACCAATGACAAAAAGGATGGCTGGTTTATTGGCTATACCCCTTATTATACCACCGGGGTTTGGGTTGGATATGACATTCCAAAGGCCTTAAGCGGTTTATCCGGTGCCACTTACCCGGGTTATATCTGGAAACAGTATATGAATGCCATTCATAAGGACCTTGAATATAAGGAGTTTCCTGCTTATCAGGATGACAGGCCAGCTTCCGATGAGGATACTGTCGAAACAGAAGAAACGGAAACCATGGATACTTTAACGGAAGAAACCCAGGACGAAATTGAGACTGAAGATATGACGGAAGACGAAAATATTGATGATGAGGATATCCAGAATGGAAATGATTTCCCTGATGAAACGACTGATTTGCCGGAAGAAGACATAGAAGAGGGGCCGGATGAAGAAGTTACCGTTGATGACGGCTCAGAATCTCCTGACAGTGGTGAATCTTCCAACCTGCCGGATGACGATTACTGGGGTAATGGAGATGACTGGGAGGAAGAAAATGAGAATACGGAGGGCCAATGAGCTCCTTAAGGTTTCAAATAATAATTAAATAATATTAACAAAAACAGCGATTTTTCTGTCAGCTTATTAAAGTGAACAGAAAAACCGCTGTTTTTCATTTCTAAAAAGGAAACGGATGTTATTAGTATTATAGGATTAAGGTGTTAAAATGTGCATGAAATAGTGTCTTATAAGATAAAGAAAACCAGCTAAAATTACTTCTTATATTTGCTTAATATATTTTGAATTCTTTCGGTCGGGCTTAACAGTTTGCTGATAGAAGCATCGTGATTTAACGTATCGATTAGCAATGCAATGTATTTGCTCATATCTACGTTAATATAGTAAGGCCTGGATAACAGTTCTTCCGGCTGATATACCAGATTGGTAGTTAAAACTCTGTAGATTAAGCCTTGTTCATAGGCTTCGTCGAATTTGGATAAGCCATTGGTGAACAGACCAAAGGTAGCGGCTACGAAGATTCTGCCGGCTTTTCTTTTCTTTAACTCTTTTGCAACATCTATCATGCTTTCACCGGAGGATATCATATCGTCAAGAATCAGCATATCTTTGCCTTCCACATCGGAACCTAAGAACTCATGGGCTACGATTGGGTTACGGCCGTTAATAATTTTTGAATAATCACGGCGTTTATAAAACATACCCAAATCAACTCCGAGTACATTGGCAAAATAAACAGCACGGTTCATTCCGCCTTCGTCCGGGCTGATAACCATCATATGCTGTGCGTCTATTTTCAGATCCGGCACATTTTTTAACAAAGCCTTAATAAACTGATAAGTTGGTTGGACTGTTTCAAAACTCTTTAGTGGTATTGCATTTTGTACACGGGGGTCATGAGCATCAAAGGTTATTATGCTTTCTACGCCCATATTGGTCAGTTCTTGTAATGCCAGAGCACAGTCAAGAGATTCTCTGGAACTACGTCTGTGCTGACGGCTTTCATATAGGAAAGGCATGATAACTGTAATTCTGCGCGCTTTACCGCCTACAGCCGCAATGATCCTCTTTAAATCCTGATAGTGATCATCTGGAGACATATGGTTAGTATGTCCACAAACCGTGTAAGTTAAACTGTAATTGCAAACATCCAGTAGCAAGTAAAGATCAAATCCTCGAACAGATTCCTTGATAACACCTTTGGCTTCTCCGGTACCAAATCTGGGACAGCATGCGTCAATCAGATAGGAATCACGCTGATAACCGGCAAATGCTATTGTGGAAGTATGTTCATTTTCTCTGGCTTTACGCCATTCCACAATATAATCATTTACCTTTTGTCCCAAAGCTTTGCTGCTTTCTAGAGAAATGATACCTAGTGTACCGACTGGGATCGTTTCATATATGTTTTCTTGCTGCGGCATTCTATTGACCTCCAATGAAATTTGTAAATGACAGGGAAATATGAGCTTCTGTCGTTATATGTATGAATTTTATCCATTAACGTTATACCATTAACCATTCTTGAAGTCAAGGCTATAACGGAGTAAACCAGAGTTATTTGTAGCAGGGGAATGCTGTAAAGATGAATAAACAGGGATTAAATATCCCCTAATTAAGCAGCTTTTTCAGACGGATATCGTCGCCTACTATTTTAAGCAAGGTATAATTGCTGGCAATTCTTGAAAATACACGTTCACTGTATATGGTGTTAATGTTATCCAGTGATAAATTGGTTGAAATGATGGTAGGCTTTCTTCTTAAATAACGTTCATTGATGCATAAATACAGCTGAACATTTGTAAAGGAATTATTAAGTTCCGTACCCAAATCATCAATGATTAAAAGATCACAGTCCAGTATATATTCAAACTGATTCTGCGATTCATAATTATCTTCACCTTTGCCGAATTTATTCTTTTCAAGAATATCAAAAAGCTGGAAAGCAGTTAAATAGATTACGGTAAAAGCACGGTCCAAAAGCTCCTTGGCGATGCAGTTGGCAAGGAAGGTCTTTCCGACGCCGGTGTTGCCGTATAATAACAGGTTATTATATTCTTTGCCAAATTGGTTAATAAAATTCCAGGCTGTCTCCACAACCTTTTTCATATTGGCTCTGGGCGTAAGCCTGACGGTAGGGTCCACATAATCATCCGAATAAAAGTCAAAGGAAAAAGTGTCAAAATTTTCCCGCATTATGGCTGTTTTAATATTGGACTGGGAATATACAATATCCACAATGGCCTGTTTGAAACAATGACACTTTTCCGTTCCAATATACCCGGTGTCTTTGCAGTCCGGACAATGATAAGTAGGCTTAAGATAATCCGCCGGATATCCGTGCTCTACCAACAGGGCAGCTCGTTTTCGTGAGGCTTCCTCCGTAATTTTTTTTAAATCGGTAAGAGGTTTTTCCCCCATTAATTGCTGTTTGGCACTTTCAATGGCACATGTGACCACAGCATCGTCAATTTCTTTCAGTTCCGGAATGGCACGGTATACTTCTTCTGTCCGCTCATCCAGGTCATGTTTGTTTTTTAGCTGCTTCATGTCATATTCCCGCAAAATCTTATTATACTGATAATTTTTTAAAGGCATATTGGAATCCTCCTTTTACCGGGCTTATTGCTTATGTAATAATCGCTGCTCCATCGAATTATAATCTTCTTTCGTGTATGTTCTTTGAGGAAATGCGTTAAAACGATTTGTAGCAGAAGGTTTTACCGCAGCAGCAGATTTATTGGCAGCTTTCATTGCGGCAATTTTTGAATGTTCTTCATCCAGCTTTGCAATCTGAGACAGGTCTTTGACTCCCTTCTTATACCAGTTTTCCAGTATTTTATCCGCGTACTTAAAATCTGGTTTCTGAGTCTGTAATATGGTTCGGTTACAAGCTTCCACAATAATATCAATGGAAAAGCCGTACTTGTTTAGCCATTTGTTAATAAATTGCTTTTCAATCTGCCCCGGAGCTCTGTTTAGGCCAAATGCCTTATTTACCGCATTATAATTGCTGTTATACAGGGCAGTGGCCGCTTCCGCTTTTTCAACCGTATCGATTCCCTGTTCTGCCCAGGACATGGCCACTGCTTCAATATAAGCCGGATTTTTCTTATTTTTGGATACGCAATATTCATATAGGTATAAAATCAGTTCAGCAGAAAAACCGACGCTTTCGTATAAGTACAAAATCAGCTGTAAGTCAGAAGGTTTTATTAGCCGGTCCAGATAAATTTCAATTATGTTAAGCATCCACTTTACTTCGTCCGATTCGGTTAGCTGCTTAATCTGAGCCTCGGAATATGTAGGTTTATCAAAAGTCCTTCCTAAAACCGGCTCATTTACAGGTTCGGTTAAATCTTCATTTGAATTTTGTTCCCCGGTTACCGCAGCCGGGGCCGCAATGGTCTCATCTGTGTCGTAAGCATACTGATCTGCCACGGTGTGGATATCATTTATGGTTATTGATATTATTTCATTATTTGCATTTCTGGTAAGAGATATTAAATTCACTTTTTCCCAGTAACAAAGGGCACGAATTATATCTTTTTCCGTATCATCCAGCCAGTCGGCTATGGATGAAATTGAAATTTCCTTATCAGTGCCACAGCTAATGCACCGAAGCAAATATAGGTATACTTTCACATAGGAACCATTGGCGGAGGGCATAAATTTATCGATAAACAGATTCGGCACAAGGGTAGTATCTGAAACACTGTTGGAATTTAATATAATTGTACTCATATGCTCAACCTCACATCATCCTTTGTGCTTGCAATTATATCACAGGTAAAGAATTTATGAAATAGGGCATTTTCCGGTAAAAATCCGGAATCTATGTAATGTTGACAATGTGGATAATGTGGATAAGATCGCACATAGATAATGTAAAAAAATGTAAAATACGGTAGAAACCACTAAAAATCAATTGTTTAGAAATTAACATACCCATATTTTTTTATTCTGTTTTGCATATAAAGAAATCCACAACCTTATCACAGGCAAATTGTTGATAAGGTTGTGGATAATGTGGATAACTATGCACCTAACAGTGCTTCTCCTATTGTTACAACGTCTCCGGCCCCCATAGTTATCAACAGGTCGCCGTTACTACAATTTTTTAATAAAAAATTTTCGATTTCGTCAAAACTGGGAATATAGTATGCTTCTTTACCAATTTTTCTTAACTCTTCCTGCAAGTCCCTGGATGAAATGTCTCCCGGATTTACTTCTCTGGCGGCATATATATCAGCCAGAATTACCTTATCCGCAAGAGAAAGGGCTTTGGCAAACTCTTTTAGGAAAGCTTTGGTTCTGGAATAAGTGTGGGGCTGGAATACACACCAGGTAGTTTTATGGGGATAATTTTTTGCGGCAGTCAGGGTAGCTTTTACTTCGGTGGGATGATGAGCATAATCATCAATAATTGTCACACCCCCTACTTTGCCTTTGTACTGGAAACGGCGTTCCGTGCCGGTAAAGGAGAAAAGGGCTTTCTTAATAACATCCATGGAAATGTTAAGACTCCTTGCCAGAGCAATGGCTGGAAGAGAATTGGATACGTTGTGACTGCCAATTACATTTAGTTCAATGTGTGCCAGAAATGTTCCGTTTTCCATTAAATCATAATGTCCGTGGCCCAAATTGTCGTATTCAATATTTGTGGCGGTATAGTGGGCCTTGGCCCCTGGAACGGGTTTTGACTGAGGGTCAATGCTGTAAGTGATAAAGGAACAAGGCAGATTTTCGGTAAAATAAGAAACACTTTCAATATCTCCGTTAATGATTAACAGGCCGTCTTTCGGAAGCTTATGAGCAAACTGTCGGAAGGAATTTCTAATATCATCCAGGTCTTTAAAGAAATCCAGATGATCTTCCTCTACGTTTAATATGATACTTTTCGTGGGATTAAATTTCAGAAAACTATTGGTATATTCACAGGCTTCCGTAATAAAATGCTCGGATTTTCCGATGCGTATGTTCCCTTTAATATTATCCAGAATTCCTCCTACCGAAATAGTGGGATCTAAGTTGGCTTCCAAAAGGATAAGGGAGACCATGGAGGTTGTAGTGGTCTTTCCATGGGTACCGGCTACCGCAATGGCATCCGGGTATTGCTTCATGACCTGGCCCAATAATTCGGCACGGTCTATTATTGGTATGCCTGCCTGGATAACAGCCTGGTATTCCGGATTTGTTTCTTTCACCGCTGGAGTATAGACTGCCAGATCAATATCCGGTGTTATATTAGATGAACGTTGGCCATAGAATACTTTTATTCCTAAAGATTCCAGGTGCTCGGTTATTTTGCTCTTTTTTGAATCCGAACCAACTACGGTAAAACCAATGGTATGTAATAATTCGGCAAGACCACTCATACTGATGCCGCCGATGCCGATAAAATGTACTTTAATGGGATTGCTGAAATTGATATGATACATAAATTGCACTTCCTATCTTAATTGATTATTTGTCTGTTAGATTATTTTGAAATAAATTTTATTACAATATACTGTAATTTTTTTTGAACTTTTCCGATTAAAAATGTAAAGGCATAAGTTTGCCCCTACCGATTAGGCCGCCAGTACTCTTTACAGGTGCTGGCAAATGGGCTTTACGGTTCTGTTTAATGGATTGTTGCCTATAAGCTATTATAATCATTTCCTATAAAAATACAATTAAAAAATTCGGCATACCTACAAGATATGAAAAAAATTGGTAATTGTGCTTTTCGTTTACAACAATAATAAATGAAACAGGCATTCGCTTCTTTGTAAAAATTTTGTCAATTGGTAGAATGACAAATTAATAAGTAATTTATTTCAAAATATTTGTAAAATTTATTCACATTTATGTAAAAGAATGGTATAATAGTGTCAAAATAAACAATAAGTATTATTTGCTTAATGCAAAAGAGCATCATCCGGATTAATTTCAAACCGATGATGAAAGAAAATCACAGTATTTTAGAAGATGCCACCCAAATCCTGGAGCACTTATTATCCGTGGCCATATATTTATACCTGGGATGTTTGAAGGGAGGCCTTAATTATCTTATCTAAAGCTTTACACTGTGATAGCCTTAAACCTTTAAGTCGTAATTACTTCCGGTGATGGTGTATGCCAGCTGGATTATAATAAATTGCTGGAATATCATAGTAACAAAAGAGATGATATAACGGTGGTAAGTAAATAGTTAAAAAAGGGGTGGATGCTAGTAGATTTGAAGTACGAAAAAAACATTTATTGAATATGAGGGAAACCACTAAAGACATTAGCAGATATCAATTAACTGATATTTGCACATTACTTGAAGATGAATAGAATATTGATATTTTCAGCTCAGGAAGACCATAATGATTTGTTAAAGATATTCTGATTCGTTGCAAAACGAAGAAATATATATATAAATGAATGTAACTGCATTGCCGCAGCTGATTCATAATAAAGCAAATATATGCTTCAGCAAATATGTGCTTCTTAAATCAAGAAGTTATATATTATTTCTTTAAGGAATATCCGGATATCTGTTTTAAAACAGGTGACTTACCACTGGCAAACACAATCAGGGATCTTCCGTAAACCAACATTATATCCAGCGGATTCATAGTCAACGGGGTAGTTTAAAATTCTATTATGTTAATTTATATAGGGTTTGCTGTAATTTGCCGTATTATCCATACTATAATGTGTTACGGATACAGTACTGATATAAAGGGATACATAGTAGAAACCGGAATGCCATAAGAAATAATATAAACATATTGGTGATCCGAAAAAATATTTAGTAATAGAGGAAAATGAAAGATATACTCTAGATTAACAAAAAGATAAATAATATTAAAGGGGGAACTATACAATGGAGATAACAGACGTACGTGTACGCAAGGTGAATAAGGAAGGGAAGATGAAAGCAGTAGTATCCATTACCATGGATAACGAATTTGTCGTACATGATATAAAAGTAATTGAAGGCGAAAAAGGATTGTTTATCGCAATGCCCAGCCGAAAAGCCGGTGACGGGGAATATCGCGACATTGCACATCCGATTAATTCAGAAACCAGGGAAAAGATTCAAAAGATTATTCTGGAAAAATATGAAGCCGCTGTTGAGGAATATGAAGAAAAGGCAAAAGCAGCCGAGGCAACAGCAGAATCAGCAGAATCAACAGAGTCAGCGGAATCAACAGAAAATAATGAAGCAGAATAAAGATTAACAGGGAGTATCTTAAAACGAATATGGGGGTTTGATGATACTCCCTTTTTTAATTCACAGGAAATTTCGCATGAATCAAAAACCTTTCGTGGGACGCGCACTCCTGCGATAGGAAGATTTCTGCCCGGGGCAGAACGCCCTTGGGGCGATGGTCTGGCATGCCAGAGCCTGTATTCATTTCTCCGAAAGAAGTAAGATAGTGTAACCCAAAAGGACGCACTATCTTTTTTATTTTATAACATATTCTTTGAAATACCTGTAATAAAAGTTAACCGGGAAAGATTCCATGATACTTAAAAGGAAATAATAACAACCAAATTTTGGGTAGAAATTAAGAAAATTATATGATA
>JBKEEJ010000029.1:0-34332 GCA_047777345.1 Lachnoclostridium sp.
CTGCATAATCTGTCTCTTGCGTGCAAATTCATCGCTGTCTAAGTATTCGTCATAAGTTGTTATCTTATCAATTAAGCCGTTAGGTGTCAATTCCATAATACGGTTTGCAATGGTTTGGATAAACTGGTGATCCTGGGAAGTAAATAGAATTACTCCGGGGAATTTAATTAAAGCATTGTTTAAAGCAGTTATGGATTCCATATCCAGATGGTTGGTCGGTTCATCCATGATTAAAACATTGGAACCCAGAATCATCATTTTGGACAGCATTACCCTGACTTTTTCCCCACCGGATAGAACCCTGACTTTTTTAAGGCCTTCTTCTCCTGAAAATAGCATACGTCCTAAAAATCCCCGGACATAGGTGACATCCTTTTCCGGTGAGAAAGGCATAAGCCAGTCTACAATGGTATCATCAGAATCAAAATACCTGGTGTTATCTTTTGGAAAATAAGACTGGGTGGTGGTAACGCCCCACTTATAATTTCCTTCGTCTGGTTCCAGCTCACCTGCCAGGATACGGAACAAGGTAGTGGTAGCCTGGCTAAAAGGTCCGACAAAAGCCACCTTGTCTTCCCGGTTTATGGTAAAGGATATATTGTCCAGTACTTTTACGCCGTCTATGGTCTTTGAAAGATTGGTAACAGTAAGTACTTCGTTGCCGATTTCCCTGTTTGGACGAAAATCAATATAAGGATATTTTCTGCTGGATGGACGGATTTCATCCAGTTGGATTTTTTCAAGGGCTCTTTTACGGGAGGTTGCCTGTTTGGATTTGGACGCATTGGCGCTGAACCGCTGAATAAATTCCTGTAATTCTTTGATTTTTTCTTCCTTTTTCTTATTGGCTTCTTTCATCTGTTTAATCATTAACTGGCTGGATTCAAACCAGAAGTCATAGTTTCCGGCATAGAGCTGAATTTTACCATAATCAATATCCGCAATGTGGGTACATACTTTATTCAGGAAGTACCTGTCATGGGATACGACGATAACCGTGTTATCAAAATTAATCAAAAATTCTTCCAGCCAACGGATAGCATCCAGGTCCAGATGGTTGGTAGGCTCGTCTAAAAGCAATATATCAGGATTGCCAAACAGGGCCTGGGCCAAGAGTACTTTTACCTTCTGACTGCCGTTTAATTCACTCATCAGCTTGTTATGAAGCTCGTTTTCAATACCAAGTCCGTTTAATAAAGTTGCCGCATCGGATTCGGCTTCCCAGCCATTTAAAGTAGCAAATTCAGCTTCCAGCTCGCTGGCCCGGATTCCGTCTTCTTCCGAAAAGTCTTCCTTGGCATAAATGGCGTCCTTTTCTTTCATAATATCATACAGACGCTTATTTCCCATGATAACAGTGCTCAGTACATCATACTGATCATATTTAAAATGGTCCTGCTGTAAGAAAGAAAGTCTCTGGCCCGGTGTGATAATGACTTCACCTTTTGTAGGTTCAATCTGACCGGATAATATTTTAAGGAAGGTGGATTTGCCCGCTCCGTTAGCCCCAATTAAACCATAGCAGTTACCTTCTGTAAATTTAATATTGACATCTTCAAATAAAGCTCTTTTTCCAAGCCTTAGTGTAATGTTACTTGCTTGTATCATTTTTTTACCTCTCATCATTTCGCGTGGTTAATATCATTTCTATTGTATCGTATATTAACTTTTTTGCAAGTATTTTATTGTTTTTCTGGGAATATGTGACCATGTTCGTTATAAATATAAGATGGTGTAATTTATTAATAATAGGAGTCAAATATGTTAGCATTTGTCTTTATCAGTAAAGATAAGCACCACTGTAATAATAGTACAGGGTATGATATAATATATCCAAAAACAACTAAATTTAAAAACAGTAAAGAGAGGGATTCCGCAATGAACCGGTTCCGAAAATTGGCCTTAAAAGCCTTTACTTTACCCATTAATTTAAAAAAAACTTACAGGCTCCACCGAAAGGTAGTCATTGTGGCACATCCTTACAGGAAAAAGTTATATAACTATCAGGACAAAAAAATAATGTGCGAGGGAAGAAAAATACCGGTAAGAATATTTAAGTCGGATACTCCGAAAGGTTTTAAAGTCCTGGTCTTTTTTCACGGCGGAGGATGGGTAACGGGAAATAACAAGAGCTACAGCAGGATTTGCGCCAATATGGCAAACCGTACCGGATACCCGGTGGTTTCCGTAGATTACAGACTGGCACCGGAGCACCCCTTTCCTGCCGGTGTCAATGACTGCTATGCTGTTGCGAAAGAAATCAGTACAAACGGGGCTTTTTTTGGGAAAAAGCCGGATGAGGTAATTTTAATCGGTGACAGTGCGGGAGGAAATTTAGCTGCGGTAGTTTCATTACTGGCAAGGGACAGGAACGAATTTTTCCCTTCCAAGCAGATACTTTTGTACCCCTTAGTTAATAATGATCATAGCGAAAATTCTCCTTATGCTTCCGTAAGGGAAAACGGAACCGGATATCTATTGACTGCCAAAAGAATTTGTGATTATATGGATTTATACATTAAAAAAGAAGAGGAACGATACAATCCGTATGTCGCACCGCTTTTAGCCGAGGATTTGAGCAATCAGCCGGATACCTTAATTATTACGGCAGAATACGACCCCCTTCGGGATGAGGGCGAAGCCTATGGAATGCGTCTTCTGGAACATGGGAATAAAGTAATAATCCGGCGTATACCGGGTGCGCTTCATGGCTTTTTATCTTTGCCAAAGAATTCTGCTTGTGTTTTATATTGTTATGATATAATTAACCGCTTTTTACATGAGGAGATAAAGTATGAAACGTAGCAAGAAGGTTGAGTGGACCAGGCTTGATAATGCCGCAAAAATATTTCCGCCTACCAGTAATGAAAAAGATACCAAGGTTTTTCGGGTGGCCTGTGAATTATATGAACGTGTGGATCCGGTTTTACTGCAGGAAGCTTTGGATGAAACAATAGAAATATATCCTTTATATAAATACGTTTTAAGAAAAGGCGTGTTCTGGTATTATTTTGAAACAGGCAGTCTCCGTCCGTTAGTAGAAGAAGAATCCCTGCCTGTTTGCGCAAGAATCTATCAGGAAGGAAAAAAGAATCTTTTATTTCGGGTATTGTATTATAAAAACCGCATCAGCCTGGAAGTTTTTCATGCCTTAACCGATGGCACAGGAGCCATATGGTTTTTAAAAAGCCTTTTATCCAGGTATTTGCTGAAAAAATATAGTGACAAACTGTCCGGCTTAAACTTAAAAATCGATTACGATGCATCTGTAAGCCAAAAAAAGGATGACAGCTTTTTAAAATACTATACGGGAAAAAGAATGTCTTTGACTGCCAAAATCCAAAAGGCTTACCACATTAAAGGAAACAGAAAGGAAGAAAACCGGATGCAGCTTGTGGAAGGCACTATGTCGGTAAAGTCCGTATTAAGTGCTGCCCATGAATATAACACTACTTTAACGGTATATCTTACCGCCTTGTTTTTGTATTCCATATACAAAACCATGCCGGAACGCAAGAAGAAATATCCGGTCGTTTTAACTGTGCCTGTTAATTTAAGAAATTATTTTGAGTCGGTATCAGCCAGGAATTTTTTTGGAACAATTTTAATCGGTTACCATTTTGAAAAAAACAACAGTACGAAATTGTCCGATGTAATAAAAAGTGTTGCGGAAAGTTTTTCAAGGGAATTGACCCAGGAGCGACTTGGAAATCATATGGAAAAGCTGGCTGCTTTGGAACATAATGTATTTGCAAGAGTAGTGCCGCTAGCCGTAAAAGATGTGACCCTGCGAATTGCCAATTTTTTGAATGAAAGGGGAATCACTGCCGCTTTGTCCAATGTGGGGAAAATTACCATGCCAACTGAGTTTGCTCCTTATATTAAACAGTTTGATTTTTTTACCAGTGCCAGAAGGCCTCAGATTTGTGTCTGCTCTTATGAGGATACTTTGACGGTAAGTTTTACATCTCCTTACACAGAGACGGATATTCAGAAATACTTTTTTAAGATGCTTACCGATAAGGGAATTGACGTGGTAATAGCATCCAATCAATAAGTGGAGGGTGTGCTTATGCAGTTTTGTGAGCATTGTAAAGTTCATATCAGGGGAAATCGGAAATACTGCCCCTTGTGCCAGAATACGGTAACGGGTGCCGGCAGTGAGGAGGAAGAGATTTTTCCAAAGGTTCCGGTAAATTACCAGTATAATGTGGTAATACGCATTATGCTGTTTATATCCGTCAGCGTTGTTGTCATAAGCCTGGCTGTTTATGCCATGTTTCCGGTAAAAGTAAACTGGCCTATGTTTGTCCTGGCAGGTGTCTTATGTATATGGATTAGTCTTGCCTTGGTAATCCGAAAAAGATATAATATACCCAAGACTATCATTTGGCAGGTTGCGGTCATATCTGTTTTGGCTGCGATTTGGGACTGGCGCACAGGCTGGCGGGGATGGTCTTTGGATTTTGTGTTTCCCATTGCTTGCGTGGTGGCCATGATTGTTATGTACATTATGGCTAAAATTATGAAGTTAGGTGTCAGGGATTTTATTATATATATTGTACTGGACAGTTTATTTGGAATTATACCTGTTTTGTTTTATCTGCTGAAACTGCTTCATATTATTTATCCTTCCATAATTTCCATATCGTTTAGCATACTGTCTTTGGCCGCTGTTATACTTTTTCAGGGGGATCAGATTAAGGAGGAATTAAAAAAACGTATGCATCTGTAGCCGGCATCAAACGGGCTAACAATTCATTTAAAGGAGAAAATAATCACATGAATGGTTGTAACCTAAAATACATCGCTATGATTACCATGTTTATCGACCATCTGGCGGCCATACTGCTTCCATCCGAAACGCCGGTGTATTTGGTATTCAGAATTATCGGACGTCTGGCTTTCCCAATCTTTTGCTTTTTACTGATAGAAGGATTTAGGCATACACACAGTGTTAAGAATTATCTGACAAGATTAGGTATTTTTGCTTTTATATCTGAAATTCCTTTTGACCTGGCCTTTACAGCCAAATATTACGGAGATTACTGGCAGGATCAAAACGTGTTTTTTACTTTATTTATCGGTTTGGCTGTAATCTGGGGAATGAGTATCGTAGACAAAAAGTTTTATAAGGATACCTTTCAAAGCAAATTTTTAAACCGTCTGCTTCAGGGAATAGTGGTAATGACTGGATGCTTTGCCGCATTTTTCTTAAAGACAGACTATAGTTATATGGGAATTTTCCTAATTGTTGTATTTTATCTTTTCCGGGAGAAAAAAGCACTTATGACTTTCTTTGTGCTTCTTGTCAATCTGTTTTTGGGCGGTATCATACAGGCATTTGCAACCTTGGCTTTGGTGTTTACATTTCGATATAATGGGGAAAGAGGACCTCAGGCAAATAAATATTTGTTTTATATTTTTTATCCGGCCCATATTTTGTTTTTATATTTAATCAGTTTATTGCCAATTTTTACATAAAGTAAGAGGTGCTGCAGGGAATGCAGCAGCCTCTTGGCAGAATTCATTTTACAGGCTTCAAAGTATGGTTTCCTATGGTTATTCCATAAGAATAGTCTGGACATCGTCGTAATTATTGTAATTTGAATCCTGGAAGCTTCCGTATAATTCGTCGGTTCTCCTGATATTTTTTTCCGGGAAATAGTATGAAAGCCGGGTATCAAAATCTGTAATGCCATTTTTGCTGGGGAATCGGTAATAGCTTCGTTTTGAATGATCAAAGTACATAATTAGTCCTCCTGTCTTATCCTTTTATTGAAGTCCTTTCCAAATCATAACATGTTGTCAAACATGTCATTTTATTGTTTGTAATATAGGAGGAAATATGCATGGTTTCATTAAAAGTTATTGACATAAAATCTTTTATGTCAAGTCTGTTGATACAGAATGTATTTGATAATTTTCTGTTGTCAGAATTAAATATTAAGACTTTTAACAGTTTTCAAATATCAGGCATCTTGAATGAAGAATATTATTCGAAAGATGAATTAGAAGTTTTGGAAGGCAGAAAGTATTCCCTTTGGAGTGAGATAAAGCCAATTGCTTATTCCTTAATAAAGGGACATAAATTGCCTTTAAGTATAAAAATTATTTTATTGCTTTCGCCGTCAAATACACAAAAAGTTCTGGCCAAATCCGGTGCCGCAGTACAACTATCGGATATAAACGGACTGTTTTTAAATATCCGGTTTGAAAAGGGAGAATTGCATCTTATTACCGGTATTTCCACAAAAAGTTTCAGCCTGGATAAAACGCTTGAGAGAGCCTGGGACGATGATGTAAAACTGTTTTTAAAACATTACGAAATCGCAGTGGAAGAGGAATAAAAAGGCTTAAATATTTTCAAAATTTGATATGAAAAATTAATATGGATAAAATTCACAGTGAAAAAAACGTATATTTTCCTCGAATTGCAAGATACTATTTTAAAATTTGGATGAAATAGATAAGACCGGCAGAATGCGGAGCATTTTGCCGGTTTTTATTATGGACTTTAGTCTGTTGAGCATGAAGTGAGTTTCTCAACAGAGAAACGAGCCATGCGAAACAAAAAACCACCTGCTATGCGGGTGGTGTAACATTTGCTTATAGCAAAAAATCACCTTTCCGTTATAATAGAGTTGTTCAGGCTACTATCATAACGAGAGGAAAGGTGATTTCATGGCTAACAAAAGCAATGATATGTCACACACAAAATGGGTGTGCAAATATCACATCGTCTTTACACCTAAGTATAGACGAAAAGCTATTTATAATCAATACAAAGAAAGTATACGAGATATAATAAAACAGTTATGCAGTTATAAGGGAGTAGAAATAATAGAAGGACACCTCATGCCAGATCATATACATATGTTGGTAAGTATACCTCCCAAAATGAGTGTATCAAGTTTTATGGGATACCTAAAAGGAAAAAGTGCTCTTATGATATTTGATAAGCACGCAAATCTAAAATACAAATACGGTAATCGTCACTTTTGGGCAGAAGGATACTATGTAAGTACAGTTGGTCTGAATGAGGCAACCATTAAAAAGTATATACAAGACCAAGAACGAAGTGACATAATGCAGGATAAGCTGAGTGTAAAGGAATATGAAGACCCCTTCAAGGGGTAGCCGGTAGTACATACGCCCTTTGAAGGGCGGCGACGAGTCAAGGGCATAGTGGCTTGAACATAGTGAAAGCCAGCGTCTTTAGGCGCTGGCCGGTAACAGAGGCTTATAGCCTCAGAGCAAACCACCCGTTTGACGGGTGGTTATGATTGTTTCGGAAAACAAGAAGGAAAACCTGTTTTAACACGGAAAAAGGAACAATAGGTTGTTAGCACTCGCACTAATTGAGTGCTAATTTTTTCTTGACAAAACGGACAGCCAGTATTAATATTAGTTTTATCAAAGGACAAAATATGATAAATAAATGAATTTTGGTAAAGGAGCGATAGTATGCTGAATGAACATGGTAATCTTTCAATTAACTCAGAGAATATATTTCCGATTATAAAAAAATGGCTGTATTCAGATCATGACATTTTTATCCGTGAATTAATTTCCAATGGATGCGATGCGATTACAAAACTGAAAAAACTTGAGCTTATGGGTGAAGTCACTTTACCAGAAGACAATGAATATAGAATTGATGTAATTGTAAATCCGGATGAAAAAACCATTCAATTTATTGATAACGGAGTCGGTATGACAGCGGATGAGGTTAAGGAATATATTAACCAGATTGCTTTCTCCGGTGCCGCTGACTTTTTAAATAAATATAAGGATAAGGCAAGTGAAGATCAGATTATCGGCCATTTTGGTTTAGGTTTCTATTCAGCATTTATGGTTGCTGACAAGGTAACGATAGATACATTATCCTGGCAGGAAGGGGCTACCAGTGTATATTGGGAATCTGACGGCGGTACGGAATTTTTTATGTCTGACGGTAAAAGGCAGACAAGAGGTACCGAGATTACCTTATATCTTAACGAAGATAGCTTTGAGTTTGCCAACGAATACCGTGCAAGGGAAGTAATTATGAAATACTGTTCCTTTATGCCGGTTGAAATTTACTTATCAAAGGCCAACACAAAACTGGAAGAAGAAATAGAAGAAGAGAAAAAATCAGAAGATAAGGTAATTGATGCTTCCGTAGACGAAACGGGAAAAGCTACCGAAGATAAGGATAAAGAGGCTTCCAAAGAAGATGAAAAAAAGAAGGAACCGGAAAAGCCGAAGCCGTTAAATAATACGAAACCTCTTTGGTTAAAACATCCCAACGAATGTACGGATGAGGAATATAAGGAATTTTATCGTGATGTATTTTTGGATTACAAAGAACCTTTATTCTGGATACATTTGAATATGGATTATCCTTTCAACTTAAAAGGTATCCTCTACTTCCCGAAATTGAATACGGAATACGACACTCTGGAAGGAACTATTAAATTATACAGCAATCAGGTATTTATCGCTGATAATATTAAAGAAGTTATTCCCGAATTTCTTCTGTTGTTAAAGGGTACTATTGACTGCCCGGACCTTCCTTTAAATGTTTCCAGAAGTGCTCTGCAAAATGATGGCTTTGTAAAGAAAATTTCCGATTACATTACCAAGAAAGTTGCGGATAAACTGACTGGCATGTTTAAGGTAGAAAGGGAAAATTATGAGAAATACTGGGATGATATTAGTCCGTTTATTAAATTTGGCTGCCTAAAAGATGACAAATTCCGTGAAAAAATGGAAGGCTGCATTATCTTTAAGAATCTGGAACATAAATATATCACCCTATCCGATTATGTAAATGCTTCCAGGAAAGACAAAGATACGGAAAATAAAGAAAGTGCAAATGGGGGCACCGAGGAAGCAAAAACAGATAAAAATGAAAAAAAGGAAGAAGAAAAACATATTATTTATTATGTGACGGATGAACAGCAGCAAAGCCAGTATATCAATATGTTTAAAGAAGAAGGCATCGATGCCTTGATTTTAAGCCATACCATTGACCAGCCATTTATTACCCATCTGGAACAGCACAACCGTTCCTATCGTTTTCAGAGAATTGATGCGGATATTACCGACAGCTTCAAGGAAAATACCGATGAGGAAACACTAAAGCAGGAAAATGAAAAATTGACTAACTTATTCCGCAAGATTTTAAATAAGGAAAAACTTAACGTAAAAGTAATGAAGCTGAAAAATGAGAAAGTTTCCTCTATGATTACTTTGGCAGAAGACAGCCGCAGAATACAGGATATGATAAAAATGTACAATATGACCGGAATGGATTCCAGTATGTTTGAAAACGGCGAAACCCTGGTTTTAAATTCTAATAACAAATTAGTTCAGTATATACTCAAAAACGAAGAAGCCAAATATGTGCCAATGATTTGCGAGCAATTGTATGATCTAGCCATGTTAAGTCATAAGCCATTGGATCCGGAAGCTATGACTAAGTTCATTAACCGCAGCAATGATATTATGCTGGCATTGGCAGAATAATCTTTTAATATTTTTTAAGCTTACCGGCCTTTTAAAATAATGAATAACCGTCCTGTGATGGACATACGGAAGGGGCTAATGCCCCTTCACAAAAGTATGTAAAATCACAGGGCGGTTTTTTTGTTCAATAGGAAAGATCTTGTTTTTGTAAAGTGTTTAGGCGTGTCTTTCATAAGGCATTGCAACATATGTAATCTGATTACAGTTATAGAATAATATTATAATTTATATAACAAAATTACAACACACAGCTCCGGGATTTTGGTATTTTTAACAATAATAGAAAGAAGAAAGGAGAAGGTTTATATGAAAGATACAAAAGAAAATCTTGGTGTTGACAGCCAGGGTATACAAAAGACAATGAAGGGATATCAGTTTTTAGGAGACGGAATGGCTCAATTCGCATTAAATTCCATGTCAGGTTTAGTCGGAATGATAACTTATTTTTACACCGACAAAGTTGAAATATCGGCGGCAGCTACAGGCACAATCTTGCTAATTTCCAAAATTATTGATGCAATTACGGATCTCATTATGGGAAGAATTGTTGACAAAACCAAATCAAAGTATGGCAAAGCAAGACCATGGCTGCTTTGGATGTCCATTCCGGCAGTAATAGCTCTCGTCCTGTTATTCTGTGTTCCTTCCAAGACGGATAGCGGCATAAAAATAGCCTATGGATTAGCTACCAATATATTTTTGTCTGCCATAGTATATACTGCAATTGCAATTCCATACGGGTGTTTAATTTCATTAACCACCAAAAGTACGGAAGAAAGAAGCAAAATGGGGATTATACGTGCTGTAATGGGCTATATTTCCGGAATGATTATTGCCATTGGTTTAATTCCAATTACAAATGCTTTGGGCGGCGATCAGAGAGCCTGGATTTTAGTTTCTGCTATATTTGGCGTATTATCTGCAGGTTCATTAATCTGGGCATTTGTCGTCAGCAAAGAACGTTATTCCGATGAATTAAATGGTGAAGATAAGAAAAATTCAGATTCCGATGTATCATTCAAAGATTCACTTGTTATATTGTTTAAAAATAAATATTGGATTATTATGCTGTTTGTTATGTTGTTTGTCAATATCATTTATTCTTTATCAAGTTCTACGGGGGTATATTATACCAAATATATATTGGGTAACGAAAATCTGGTTGCTTTACTTGGCGGCGTAGGATTAATTCCTGTTATTATTGGTTTTGCAGTTACTCAGCCAATGGTGAAAAGATTCGGTTTGGCAAGGTCAGCCCGTATAGCCATGTTAATTGGTATTTTTGGCACAATAGTCAGGATTATTGAACCTTATAATTTGTACGTAACTTTGATTTTTGGTTCCCTGGTAACTTTTGCGACTATACCCCTTATGGCTGTTGGCGGTGTTCTGGTTAATAATACAATTGAGTATAATGAATGGAAGTTTGGAAAAAGGCTGGTAGGAATGTCAAACAGTGCCAGCAGTTTCGGCGCAAAAATCGGTTCGGGTCTTGGAAGTGCAATGATAGGCTGGATTTTAGCGTTAGGACATTATGACGGTACGTTGGCTGTACAAGAAGCATCCGCAATTAATAGTATTATTGCGATTTGCATCTGGATACCAGGAATCTTTTTAGTCCTTATCTATTTATTACTTCGTAGATATGATTTGGATAATAAGTATGCTGAAATTGTTCGGGAACTGGAAACAAGAAGAAAAATAAGTATACAGGAATAAATTATATTTAAAAAGTGATTAATTGTTCTGGAAAGGTGGTTGTAAGTATGAAATATAAAAACCTTATTAAGCAAATGTCTCTAGAAGATAAGGTGGCATTCTGTTCAGGTTTTGATTTTTGGAAAACGAAAGAATTTAAAAAATATAATATTCCGTCAATTATGTTATCAGATGGTCCCCATGGATTAAGAAAACAGATTCAGGAAATGGATCACCTGGGAATTAACAAGAGTAAACCAGCCACATGCTTTCCTCCTGCTTGTACCACAGCTTGTTCATGGGACAGGGATTTGATTGGAAAAATAGGGGAAGCAATAGCAAAAGAAGCCCTAAATGAAGGCGTATCTGTTGTGCTTGGACCGGGAGTTAATATTAAAAGAAACCCTCTTTGCGGAAGAAATTTCGAGTATTTTTCTGAGGATCCCTATTTGGCCGGGGAGTTGGCCGCTTGCTTTATTCAGGGTGTGCAAAAATATGGAATTGGCACATCTTTAAAGCACTTTGCGGCAAATAATCAGGAAAACAAGCGTTTCTATTCCGATAGCATTCTTGATGAAAGAACTTTTAGGGAAATTTATCTTACGGGATTTGAAATCGCGGTAAAGAAAGGCAAGCCTTCCACAGTAATGTGTGCTTACAACAAAATTAATGGAATATACTGCAGTGACAATAAGTATTTGATAAGGGAAATTTTAAGAAATGAATGGGGATATAAAGGGGTTGTTGTAACCGATTGGGGTGCGATGAATAATAGAATTTCGGCCTTTGAAGCCGGTACCGACCTTGAAATGCCTGGTGGCGCTGATTATTTTGATAAGGAAACTATAGAGGCTGTAAAAAACGGAAAATTATCGGAAGAAAGAATTGACGAAAGTGTCGACCGCCTTCTGGAGTTAGTTTTTAAATGCAGTGATTTACAGAAAAAAGAATATACATTTAATCCATTGGAACATCATCTTTTAGCAAGAAAAGCAGCGGCAAATTCAGCAGTTTTACTAAAGAATGATGATAATATATTACCTCTTAATAAGTCAAAAAAGATAGCTGTTATTGGCAGTTTCGCAAAGAAAATAAGATATCAGGGAAACGGAAGTTCTCATGTGAATCCTACAAAACTAACCAATATACTGACAGCCTTTGATGAAGAAAAAATTCAGTATGGCTTTTACGAAGGATGCCGTGAGGATGGTTCCACTGATGATACTTTGATTAAAGAAGCTGTGGATGGAGCAAAAACATGCGATGTTGCAGTTATATTCGCTGGGCTTCCTGAAAATTATGAATCGGAAGGTTTTGACAGAGAAACGTTGTCTATGCCAGATGGGCATATTAGAATGATTCAGGAAGTGGCCAGGGCAAATCCGAATACGGTAGTTGTTTTAATGTGTGGGTCAGTAATTACCATGCCGTGGCTAGATAATGTAAAGGCAGTGTTACATATGTATTTACCTGGCCAGGCAGGAGGAGAAGCTTGCACAGACCTTTTATTTGGAGCCGTTAACCCAAGCGGTAAGCTTGCGGAAACCTATCCCATATCATATGAGGATGTGCCAAGTGCCGTATTTTATGAAAATGGCGGAAAGCAGGCACAGTATAGAGAGGGAATTTATGTAGGCTACCGATATTATGATAAGGCTGGAAAAAAGGTATGTTTCCCATTTGGTTTTGGACTTAGTTATACAACATTTGAGTATTCAAATATGAAAATACATAACTGTAACGGTGAAAACTATAAGGTAACATTACTTGTAAAAAATACCGGAAAAATGGCTGGGGCAGAAATAGTCCAATTATATGTCAGCGATATGCAACAAGGTATACATCGGCCAGAAAAAGAACTTAAAGGTTTTGAAAAAGTATTTCTTGAGCCGGGAGAAGAAAAAGAAGTAACGTTTTATCTGGATAAACGTTCCTTTGCATATTATGATGTGAATACCAAAGACTGGGAAATACAAAGAGGAAAGTATCATATTCAAATTGGTGCTTCAAGCCGTGATATCCGCCTTAGTCAGACAGTCTCGCTGGAAGGGACGGTGGTTCCAGTTCCACAGACAGGTTTATCAGGCACATGGTATGAACACTTAAAAGGCAAACCACAGAAAGCGGATTTTGAAAAACTTTTGGGACGGGAAATTCCGGAACCTAAGCCAGTGAAAAAGAAAAATTATACAATGGAAAACTCAATAATGGATATGTCCGATTCCTTTGTCATAAGGACAGTTTTTAAGGCAATAGAAAAAAACATAGGAAAGGCATATGGCGGTGTCGATTACAACAATCCTGCTTTTAAGGTGAGTGTACTATCATCCACGGATGTTCCGATGAAAAACTTATGTATCATAAGCGGCGGAAAAATGCCAAGGAATGTGGCCGAAGGACTGGTGCACATGGCAAACGGAAGGTTTATAAAAGGCCTTACAAAAATCATCAAAAAATGAAAAGGAGGGAAAAATGAAATGCTAAAACTTGAAAAATTTCTTATTGAATACAGGAAAAATCCACTTGGACTTGACGTGAAAAAGCCAGGATTTTCCTGGATTCTTACCTCAGATGAGCAAGATGTCATGCAAACAGCATATAGGATAATAGTTAAAAATGATGGCAAGATTGTCTGGGACACGAAAAAAGTTGAATCTGACCAAAGTATTCATGTTATCTATGATGGCAATGAGTTATTACCACAAAGTATTTATCAGGTTGAGATAACTGTATGGGATAATCATGAAAATCAGGCTAAAATTTCAGGCTCATTTGAAACCGGACTTTTGGACAGTAATAATTTCACCGGTAAATGGATTACACATACCCTGAAAGAAACCGAAGCTTGTCCTGTGTTTACATATTCGTTTGCAAGCAGGGGCAAAGTTAAAAGGGCAAGAATTTACGCAACTGCTCTAGGCGTTTACGAGATTCGAATTAACGAAAAAAAAGTTGGGGATGATTTCTTTGCGCCAGGCTGGACGAATTATAAGAAAAGAATACAATATCAGACTTATGATGTTACAAACCAGATTGAAAAAACTAACCAGATAAAAATTACGGTGGCAAATGGATGGTATAAAGGTATTTTTGGTTTTATGAATGAGCCTAATCATTATGGCGACCGGGTTGCAGCGCTGATGGAATTGCATATCTGGTATGAGGATGGAACAAAAGAAGTAATTTCAACGGATGAAAAGTGGAAATGTACAACCGGAATTATACGTTACAGTGAGATTTATAACGGAGAAACCATAGACACAACATATGTTTCACAAGAGAGCAAGCCGGTTAAGCTTTTTGGTATGGATTATTCAAGGCTTGTGGCACAGGAAGCAGAACCTGTAAGAATCACAAAACGTATCAAGCCGGTTTCATTTATCCTAACTCCAAAGAAAGAGGCAGTTCTTGATTTTGGACAAAATATGACAGGTTTTGTGGAAGTAAAAGTAAATGGAATTCCCGGGCAAAAGATAGTTATTCGACATGCTGAAGTTTTAGATAAGGATGGTAATTTTTACACAGAAAATTTGCGGGGTGCTAAGGCCACAGATACCTATATATGCAAAGGTGGCTTGCAGGTATTTATGCCACATTTTACCTTCCACGGGTTCCGATATATAGCAGTAGAAGGAATGGGAACAGAACTTAATCCTGATGATTTTACTGCTTGTGTTCTTCATACAGATATGGAACAAACAGGTACCTTTACCTGTTCCCATCCGTTTGTTAACCGTTTGCAGCTTAATATTGAATGGGGACAACGCAGTAATTTCCTTGATATTCCGACAGATTGCCCTCAGCGGGATGAACGGCTTGGATGGACAGGAGATGCCCAGGTATTTTGCAAAACAGCGGCATTCAATTTTAATACAGCACTATTTTTTGGAAAATGGTTAAGGGACTTGGTTTCGGAACAGACAGATGAGTTCGGTGTTCCCCATGTCGTTCCTAATATACTTGGTAATCAGGAGGGAGCCGCTGCCTGGAGCGATGCTGCAACAATTATTCCGTGGACCATGTATCAGGTATATGGGGATGTGCGAGTGCTGAAAGACCAGTATGAAAGCATGAAAGCTTGGGTAGAGTATATTCGCAGGCAAGAAACAAAAAATCATCTTTGGCAAAGTGGCTTTCAGTATGGTGACTGGCTTGCGCTGGATAAGGAAGAAGGAGACAGCCGGACAGGTTCTACAGACATCTATCTTGTTGCAACTGCTTTTTACGCATATTCAACGCAACTAGTATATGAAGCGGCAAAAGTTTTAGGGTATGAGGATGATTATAAAGAATATTATCGTTTATACCAGCAGATAAAGGATGGATTTAATGAAGAATATATAACCAAAACAGGCCGTATGGTTAGCGAAACCCAAACGGCGTGTGTGCTTGCGCTTTATTTTAATTTGGCTAAAGATGAGTATAAAGAAAGGATTATGCAGTCACTTGTAACTAATCTTGCCAATCATAAGAATCATTTGACAACAGGTTTTGTAGGAACACCTTATCTTTGCCATGTCCTGACTCAAAACGGACGTCATGATTTGGCGGGAAAGCTATTATTACAGGAGGATTATCCGTCGTGGCTGTATGAAGTTAAAATGGGAGCAACTACTATTTGGGAACGCTGGAACTCCATGAAGCCGGATGGAAGCTTTGACGAATCCGGAATGAATTCATTTAATCATTATGCATATGGCGCAATTGGCGATTGGATGTATCAGCAGATTGCAGGTATTCAAATTGCAAAGCCGGCTTATAAGCAAAGCATACTGGCTCCCAAATTTATTATGGGACTTACAAGTGCAAAAGCCTCAATTGATACGATGTATGGAAAGTTAGTTTGCTCATGGGAATGCAAAGATGGCATGATAAAGGTTGATATTACAGTGCCGGTAAACACAACCGCAATTTTGTATTTACCCGAAAAAGATGGAGCAATTAAACTGGGAAGCGGTACATACCATTATAGTTATGCCACGAAAACAAATCTGGAAGTGGACAGATTTTCCATGGAATCCACATTAGGACAGATTGTAGCAGAACCACTGGCGGTTGAACTCCTTGAACAATATTCACCGGGGATTATGTCTAATCCTATGATTAAGCTTGCTTATGATAAAACAATTGCGGAACTGTGTAATTTTATGCCTGCAGGGGGTGAGCAATTGTTCAGAAGTGTTATTGATGCGTTGAATAAGCAAAAATTGTGAATCGAAAAAGAGGTTGCTAAAATGAAACGCATAAAAGTTGCCTGAATGAATTTTGCAGATAAAGGCTCATGATATGGATTAAAAGGCGTAAAAGGGTTAGTAAGCCAGTTTTGGCCAACTAACCCTTTTACTCTTATTCTTTATGTTTTGAACGGTTGCGATATTCATTTGGTGTAATTCCAAATTTCTTTTTAAAAACATTCTGAAAGTAATTCTGACTGGAAAAGCATAAATAGTAACTGATTTCGCTGATACTTTTATCAGTGAAAGCCAGCAAGCTTTTTGCTTCTTCTAATTTTTTTCTCATTATAAAGGCACTCAGATCAAACCCCATTTCCGCTTTAAATTTGCTGGAAATATAAGACCTGCTTTTACCAACATATTTAGCCACGTCGCTAACATTAATATGGTTATTTGTATTTGTGGATATAAATTGAATACACTTGTATATATCGGCCGAAATTCCTTCGGGAATTTTGCTGTTTGAAACTCTTTTGGTAAAATCTTCTAACATGGCATATAAAAGCTGGTTCACATCGTTTATGTTTTGCATTTTTTCCATTTGTAAAATATATGTATCACTTAACTCATATGCAGTCTCAATATCTAAACCGCCACGTATGGCTGCCCGTGTAATTATTGTTGTCGTAACGATAAATAGGTTTTTCATCTGACGAAGATTACTGTCAGCAATTATACCTGCTTTTATTGGAATTGGCTTTTTTATAAAATTTTTCAGCCCGTGCACATCTCCATTTTCCACAAATTTTAAAAGCTGATGTTCATAATTATAGGTATTATGGATATTCTGTTCTTCTTTATTTTGATAAATGCTTATGGTGTGCAAGTAGTCAATAGGTACGTTAACAGTAGTAGATTCTATATCGAAGATATCTTCTATTTTAATATTTTCATGATTCAGTTCCAAATTAACCAGAGCCAATATATGTAGAAACTGATTGAAAGTGATTACCGGGAAAAGCTGAAATAAGTCAAAAAGCTCATTTAGATATTTATGCGGTATATATGCTTCTGCCATTATATTTTTTAAGGTATTCTTTGAGCAAACAGTGCTTACAATTGGGCCAATGATGATATATTTACTGTCGGATTTACTTTTAACAATGCCATAATAGCTAAAATCTTTTGTCGTCAGATACGTTATATTTCTTTCGGACTTTAGTAAAGGTTGGATATAGTTTGATACAAGCTTATAAAAAAGTTCATGTACAGGCAGTTGCAATACAAGTTTATTATTACCGAAATAGTGGAGCGGGATATAAAAACTGTTGTAAAACATATTACAAAAATTAAGAAATGTATCATTAGCCATTCTTATCACTCCTTATATAACAATATTATAATATCCAAAACAAAATTGCAATAAGGAAATAGTACAATCTATTATAAATGAATCAAACAGATACTTTACTTTCAGGGAGCAAGCAGGTATACAAATTATTTTTTTCGTTTGTTGAATCAGAAACATTACAATAATACAAACTATTAACTGAAACAGTTATGAAACAGGGAAATTTTATTAAATTTATAGAAATTTGTAAAAAAGGGGCTTTAAAATTCTGATATAGTATGCTATGATTAATGGTAATAAAAACTATATGTCATGGTAAGTTTTATAAAATAATACGGTTGTTTTGACTAATATATGTAATTTGAAATACGTTATTTTACCGAGAAGCTTACAAATTGTACATGGAAAATATTTGTTTTGATTATATAGAAATTTATAGTATTAGAAATATCAGGAGGATATGTAAATGTCATATAAGATAATTGTGGATAGTTGTACGGATTTAACGGACGATATGAAAAAAAACAGGCATATTTATAAAGTGCCGCTGACAATACAGGTAGATGACAAAATAATTATTGACGATGAAAACTTTAATCAGGAAGAATTTTTAAGGCTTGTGGAAAAAAGTCCTAACAGCCCCAAGTCTTCCTGCCCGTCACCGGAAGCATATATGAGTTTGTACGGCGGCGAGGAAGACGTATATGTTGTCACTTTGTCGGCAAATTTAAGCGGTTCCTATAACAGTGCTGTGTTGGGAAGAAAACTTTATCTGGAAGAAAATCCCCATAAAAATATCGAAGTGATTAATTCTTGTTCCGCCTCGGTCGGACAGACATTGATTGCAAAGAAAATTCAGGAATATGCGGAAGCGGGTAAGGGATTTCAGGAAATCATTCAGTTAATTAAGTCCTTCAGAGACAAATTAAGCACCAAATTTGTCCTGGAAAATTTGGAAAATTTACGTAAAAACGGCCGGTTAACCGGTATCAAAGCTCTTTTAACCAGCGTTTTAAATATTAAGCCAATTATGGCCGGTACGCCGGAAGGAACTATCTGCAAACTGGACCAGGCCAGAGGTATCCAAAAAGCTTTGATTCTAATGGCAAATCTGATTGCCCAGGATGTGCAAAATGCGGAAGAAAGAATTTTGGGTATTGCTCACTGTAACAATTACAACCGGGCTCTGTTTGTTAAGGAAGAGATTTTAAAACGGGTTCCTTTTAAAGACAGTTTTATTGTGGATACTGCAGGCATCAGCTCTATGTATGCAGGCGACGGGGGAATTGTGGTAAGTTATTAATAAGGAAAGCGTCCCCAGGTTCCGTATTATATCTAAAAGACAAACGCAATTTTCCTTTGTCTAAGTCCTTTTTTTGTCTTTTCAATAGACCGGGCAACACTTCTAACAATTCAACACAGATAAATTTCAGGAAAATCAAGTGTCAGGAAACCAGTTAATCCTGCAATAATAAAAGAGGCTGCCGCACAATAGCTTTTGGGATAGGGTAAGCCATAAGCTTTTATTTTCCTTGTGTGACAGTCTCTTATCAATTTTTCGGGGGCAGTACAAATATTTTAGTTTTACGAACTATAGTGGTATTTTTTTTCAAAATAGGCTAGCAGCTGATATAATCCCGTTGCCAGGATACAAAGTATAACGATGGACATGATGACCCAATCCAACTTAAAAACCTGGCTGCCGTATATAATCAGGTAGCCTAGTCCGGCTTTAGCCGCTAGGAATTCCCCTATAATTACTCCTACTAACGATAAGCCGATATTTACTTTCATTATACTGATGACAGAGGGAATGTTGCTGGGTAATATTACTTTAAACAGGACATCCTTTTTTGAACCGCCCAGGGTATATATTAATTTGATTTTGTCCTGCTCTACGTTAGTAAAATCCGTATATAAGGTTATGATGCAGCCAAATACCGCAACTGATACGGCAGCAACAATAATGGTTTTGACATTATTCCCGAGCCATACGATAAAAACCGGTGCCAGGGCGGTTTTGGGAAGACTGTTTAGTACAACCAGGTAAGGCTCCAGAACTTTAGCCAGTGTTTCCTTCCACCATAAGAGAATGGCTCCCAGTATACCAATCAGTATAACCAGCGTAAAGGTAATAAAGGTTTCAAACAGGGTTACACCTACGTGATAAAAGATACTGCCATCAACTGTCATTTCAAGAAAACAGACAATTACTCTTGATGGGCTGCTGAAAATAAAAGGATCAATAATACCAACTTGTGTGGCGATTTCCCAAGCAAGTATAAAGGTTACGAAAATAAAAATCTGGTATATCCGAACATTTCTCATTTTATTAATATAATTCAGTAAATAAGCTCTATGGGTAGGAGAAAGTTCCGTTGAATTGAGTAAAGCTTTTTTACTTAACTTCATGGTGACTTAACTCCTTCCATATTAAATTGAAGTAGTCTTTAAATTCCGGAGCACTTCTGGAACGAAACGGAGTTTTTTCTTCAACGGTTAAATTGACATTAATAACCCGTTTTACGGTACCGGGCCTTGGTGTAAAGACGATAATCCGGTCAGCCATGGAAATGGCTTCCGATATGTCGTGAGTAATCAATATGGCGGTTTTCTTTTCTTTCCTGATAATGCCCCAGATATCATCGGACACTTCAATTCGCGTTTGGTAATCCAAAGCGGAAAATGGCTCGTCAAGAAGTAAAATATCCGGCTCCAGTAAGAGAGTCCGAATTAAAGCGGCGCGTTGTCTCATTCCACCGGACAGTTCCGAAGGCCTGGCATTTTTAAAGGTAATTAATCCATAGGTAGTAAGCATATCATTAATTAAGACATAACTGTTTTCCGTCAGTTTATGCTGAATTTCTAAGCCAAGGGTCAGATTACGCAAGGTAGAACGCCATTCCAACAGATGATCCTTTTGCAGCATATAACCTATATTTTTGCCGGATGATTTAATGTCTTTATTATTTATATAGATACCACCTGTGTCAGGGCTGATAAGTCCTGCTATCAGTGATAGTAGTGTTGATTTACCGCATCCACTGGGCCCGACAATTGCGAGGAATTCACCGTCATTTACATGAAGGGATACATCCCTTAGGGCAGGTGTTTCGCCTTCTAAACTATGGTAACTATAACTTACACGGTCAATTCTTAATAGTTCACCCATATATTCCTCCTGATATTGTTATACTGTATTATATGAAGTCAGATTCTCAGAGTTACTTGTAGAAAAATATAAATATGGCGGGAAAAAAATAAAATTATTATAAAATATAAATAAACACGGCGCAAATAATCAGTTGCATAAAAAAAGAAAATAAGGTAAAATATGGAAAACAATACAAGCTGAGCAAGAAGTCTTAAGAAAGGGAGGTAGATAATGCGGGATTTTGTAATAACGGCGGACTCAAATTGTGATTTGCCACCGGAATATATTAAGAAAAAAAAGATAGGAATAATACCCCATTATTATGACATAAACGGAGTTACATACGGGGACGAGAAGAATCTGAGCCATAAAGATTTCTATGACATGATGAGAAATGGCTTTATGCCTACAACCATGGCAAGTAATCCGGCAGTAATACGAGAAACATTTCAAAAATATGTGGATTTGGGACTGGATATACTTCATATCAGCTTTTCTTCCGCGTTAAGCGGCGGACACAGTAATGTGGTAACCGGAGCCAAAGAAATATGTGAAGAAAATCCTGGCGTTAAAATACTTGTTCTGGATTCGCTAAATGCGTCTATGGGAGAAGGCATGGTTGTTATGAAAGCAGTACAGTTAAAGGAAGCTGGTAAAGGAATTGATGAAATAGGAGAATGGATTGAAGAGAATAAGCTAAAGTTCTGTGTTCAGTTTACCGTAGATGATTTATTTCATCTGCAAAGAGGCGGAAGAATCTCAAAGATGACAGCCATTGTGGGAAGTATGATAAATGTTAAGCCCATATTAAAAATTAATAATCAGGGCGCCCTGGTACAGGCAGGAACAGTCAGAGGACGTAAAAAATCCCTTACCACAATAGTTAGTAATATGCAAGAACAGATAGGGCCAATAAAAGATGAGGACATAATCTGCGTGGTACATGGAGATGCTCCGGAAGATGCCAGATTCGTGGCGGACTTAATAAGAAAAAGGCTACATACGGACAATATACTGATTAATACCATAAGCCCAAGTATCGGAGCCCATTCGGGACCCGGGGCTATAGGTATCTGCTATTTTGGAACGGAAAGATAAGATATGCCTTTGGATAAATTGGAACAAAAAAAGCACCCGTTTTAAGTGCTTATACTGTATTAGTTTAAATAGTGAAATTATCAAGTTATTTAAAAGCTGAAAAAGGGACTTGAACCCTCGACCTACGCATTACGAGTGCGTCGCTCTACCGACTGAGCTATTTCAGCATTTAATGAAAAAATCGAGGTGACGGGATTCGAACCCACGGCCTCTGCGTCCCGAACGCAGCGCTCTACCAATCTGAGCCACACCTCGTTAACTTGAAATAGTCATTACTGACGTTTGCCTAACTATTATGCTACTTTTATGATAAAAAGTCAAGAAGAAAATTATTTTTTTAAACTTTTTTTGTTTTGAAATTTGAATCGACTAATATTTCTTTGAAAAAATGAAATTAATTGTTTCGTGCTCATCCAATAATTGTCTGTCTGTTAAAATATAAATATATATGAAGTTGAAGCGTTACTAAATTTATGTTAATAAGTTGTTACATAAATATTAAAATTATTTTAAAATAATTGATTAACAAGAAATATGACTTGCATGGATGTGTATAAATATGCTATTATTGTATTAGTGTATTAGAGTATACTAAGTATGCACAAAAACATGTCAACATGATTTAATAAAAAAAGTATTTGCTAATTATGTCATTTTGAACACTGCAAAAATAATAAAAATACATGGACTTGCATATCATAGACGGCTTGACAATAATTAAAAAACGTAATATAATTGCAACGTTATTTATGTTTATAGAAAAGTAGCTTATGTAACGCTTTACTAAGGTGAACAGGCATAGTAAAGCCATTTTTTATTAATTCTAATACGCATATGTAATATTATAAAAGTGAAAAGAGGATTATTATGACAAATAATGAATTGCTAAGAATTAGCAATCTTGTCACATCGTTCAAAATCAATGGGAAGTATTATCCCGCGGTTGATGGTGTTTCACTTACAGTCAGACAGAATGAAGTCTTTGCCATTGTTGGAGAATCAGGTTGTGGAAAAAGTGCATTGGCACTTTCTATTATGAATCTACATAATAAAGCGAAGACAAAAATCGAAGGTAATATTTACTTTAAGGATAAAGATTTGTTATCTTTGAATACAGAGGAGCTAAATGAAATAAGAGGAAGAGATATAGGCATGATATTTCAGGATCCTCTTACTGCATTAAATCCTCTGATGAAGGTAGGAGCTCAAATTGAAGAGAGTTTATCATATCACTTGTCACTAAGTAAGGAAGACAGAAAAAAAAGAGCCTTAGAATTATTGGAAGGTGTTGGTATTCAAAATCCTGCTCTTACTTATGATCAGTTTCCACATGAGTTATCAGGTGGTATGAGACAGCGTGCCATGATTGCAATAGCATTGGCTTGTAAGCCTTCATTAGTTATAGCCGATGAACCTACAACTGCGCTGGATGTTACAATACAGGCTCAGATACTGGATCTATTAAAAAAACTTCAAAGTGAAATGCAATCAGGAATTATATTAATTACACATGATTTAGGTGTTGTTGCAGAAATGGCTGATAAGGTAGCGGTTATGTATGCAGGTCAGATAGTGGAGACTGCTCCTGTAGTTGAATTATTTGAAAATCCGTTACACCCTTATACCCGTTCATTACTGGCATCGGTTCCAAATGCTGTATCTGATACTGAAGAGGATAGGCTGCATGTAATTCAGGGTATGGTTCCATCTATTTTGAACTTAAAACGTGAAGGTTGCCGTTTTGCAGAACGAATTCCTTGGATTCCTTTATCTGCTCATGAAGAAAAACCTGAGTATCATGAAGTTAAGCCAGGACATATTGTTTTATGTTCCTGCTACAAGCATTTTTATTTTAGTTAGGTAAAGGAGATGTAGATGTGTCATTACTAGAGGTAAAGGATTTAAAGGTATATTATCCGATACGTGGTGGGATTTTAGGACGTACGGTAGCTTATGTAAAAGCGGTTGACGGTATTTCTTTTTCCATCGAAGAAGGACAGACACTCGGTTTGGTAGGTGAATCCGGATCTGGAAAAAGTACAACTGGAAAGGCAATTATAGGTTTAGTGAAAAAAACAGAAGGAAGGATTTTTTATGACGGTGAAGATATTACAAAATACGTCGGAAAAAATCATTCCCCTTATCGAAGAGGAGTACAGATGATATTCCAGGATTCTTATTCCTCATTAAATCCGAAAAAAAGAATTTTGGATATTATTGCGGAACCTCTTCGAAATTTTGAAAAACTTACTCCCGGAGAGGAACGAAAAAAAATTGATGAATTATTGGATATAGTTGGTCTTCCGCCAGAAACAGCACTGAAATATCCTCATGAATTTTCCGGTGGACAGCGTCAGAGAATTGGGATTGCCAGGGCTATGGCTTTAAAACCCAAATTAATCATAGCAGATGAACCGGTTTCTGCTTTGGATTTATCTGTTCAGGCGCAAGTCCTTAATTATATGAAAGATATTCAGGAGCAATTTAAACTTGCTTATCTCTTTATCAGCCATGACCTTGGTGTGGTAAAACATATGTGTTCCGAAATAGCTATTATGCATAAAGGACGCTTTGTTGAGCAGGGTAGCCGGGATGAAATATATAATAATCCCGTGCACATATATACAAAAAGGCTAATAGCTGCTATTCCAGATATTGACCCGGCCAATCGCAGTAAAATGCAAACGTTGCGGGAAAAAATATCGGAAGAATACAATGAAAGATTTAATGAATATTATAATCCGGAAAACGGAGTATATGATTTGAAAAAAATTGGTGACAAACATTATGTTGCTTTGCCATAGAAAGAGAGATATATATGTGGAAGACAATAGTAAGAAGATTAATTATACTTATCCCGCAATTAATATTAATAAGTTTATTAGTGTTTTTGCTTGCTAATTTTATGCCTGGTGATGCACTGACTGGGAAAATAGATCCTAATGTTTCCCCTGAAAGGCTGGAAGAATTACGTCAGAAATGGGGATACTATGATCCTTGGTATGTAAAGTACTTAAACTGGATGAAAAATTTACTTCATGGAGATTTAGGTGAGAGTACAGCATATAAAATACCGGTTCTTGAATTAATTGGTCAGCGTGCCGTTAATACTTTCTGGCTTGCACTTGTGACTACAATTTTAAATTATATAATCGGTATATCTATGGGTATTATTGCAGGACGTTATAATGACAGGCTGCCTGATAAAATAGTTGCTTTTTATACTTATATTGCCTTGGCTATGCCTACGGTTGTATTGGGCTTGATTAATATTTTCATTTTTTCGTTTAAACTGAAATGGTTTCCGACAGGAGGCAGTGTAGATGTAAAATATACTGCTGGTACTTTCTCTTATATAATAAACAGGATTTATCACATGATTCTTCCGGCTATAACCGGTGCGTTACTGTATACAATAAGTATTATCCAGTACTTAAGAAATGAAATCATTGATTACAAAAATTCAGATTTTGTAGTTACAGCACGTTCCAAAGGGGTGCCGGAAAGAAAAATATATTCCAAGCATATACTAAGGAATGCACTTCTTCCGGTTGCATCATTTATGGGATATGATATAGCGGGATTATTAGGCGGTTCTATTTTTATTGAAAAAGTTTTTTCCTATCCAGGTATGGGAAATCTCTTTTTGGAATCCATAAGCCGTAGAGATTATTCCGTGGTAAATGGTCTTATCATATTATTTGCAATACTTACTGTATTGGGTACCTTGTTGTCAGATATTATTATGTCCATAGTGGATCCAAGAATCAGGATTAAATAAGGAGGGAGAAAAATGGCTAAATCAGATTTAACTAAGGATACGGATACATTTAATAAAGCAAAAACGGTCAGCAAACCTCCTTCATTGGCAAAATTAATATGGAAAGAAATATGTCATGATAAATTTGCTTTCGTTTCCTTTTGGTTATTTGTACTTATATTAGCGACGGTAACAATCGGCTCTATAATTCTGTCACAGCAAGAAACCAGTAAAGTAGCTTTAGGACTAATCAATAAGGCACCTTCTGCAAAGCATATATTAGGAACGGATGCATCCGGACGAGATATGGTGGGGCAGTTATTTTTAGGTGCTAGAAATTCCTTTTTAATTGCTTTTGGTGTTACCATATTATGTGAGATTGTCGGTGTTATAGTTGGACTGGTGGCAGGTTTTTCCGGAGGAGTGGTTGATAATATTATCATGCGTATCATTGACTTTTTGGATATGCTGCCGACTTTGATGATTATTATTGTTATTGTATCCTTAATTCCAAAATATAATGTATTAACTTTTGTATTGATTATGTCAGCATTTAGTTGGACCAGTATAGCCAGACTAATACGTGCTAAAACGTTGCAACAGAGTAGTTTGGATTACGTTTCCGCTTCCAAAACTCTTGGTACTCCAAATTTTGTGATTATGTTCCGGGAAGTTTTTCCAAATATAATTTCAATTGTGGTTGTAAATTTAACCCTAAGATTGGCAGCTAATATGGGACTTGAGACAGGTCTTACTTTCTTAGGATTTGGTCTTCCCTTTAATACACCAAGTTTAGGAACATTAATAAGCTATGCGGCTGTTCCTGAGAATATGCAGAACAGGCCCTGGCAATGGCTACCGGCAGCATTACTTATTGTAGTAATGATGTTATGTATAAATTTTGTTGGTAACGCTGTAAGACGTGCGGCTGATGCCAAACAAAGAGTAGCATAATAAAAAAGAAAGAAGGAGAGAGAATTATGAAAAGAATATTGACAATGCTATTGGTGGCTGCATTGGTAGTGACCTCTTTTACTGCTTGTGGAAAGTCTAAGAATAATAATTCTGCGGATAATGATTCCACTGCAGTTAACTCTACTGATGAAGCAACAACAGAAGATTCCTCAAACGATGCAACACCGGAGTATGAAAAAGTAAGTAAAAAGTTTCCTTTGGAAACAACAAATAATGATCCCAGTATTAACGGCGGCACATTAAAGGTCGCTTTGGTTACTTCTTCTGCTTTTGCAGGTATATTAAATCCTTGTTTTTATGAGGATGATTATGATAGCCAGATATTAACCTGGTTTTCTGAATCTTTAGTTAGTTATGACGATAATTTTGTAGCAGATCAAGACGGGGCAGCTACCTATGAATATGATGTCGATGCCAAAACCATTACTTTGCATATGCGTGATGGAGTTAAATGGCATGATGGTGAGCCGGTTACTCTGGATGACCTTGTATTTGCTTATGAAGTAATCTGTGATAAAGATTATAGCGGAATACGTTATGATGAAAGTTTTACGAATATTGTTGGTGTGGAAGAATACCATGCAGGTAAGGCTGATAAGATTTCTGGTCTTGACTTGTCTGATGATAAAATGACTTTAACGATTCACTTTAAAGAATTTTATCCTTCTATTTTAGTAGGTGGTTTCTGGACTAATCCTATTCCAAGACACTATTACGGGGATATTCCTGTTAAAGAAATGAGTGCTGATGCTAAGACAAGAAAAACTCCTATTGGTTTTGGCCCATTTAAGGTAAAGAATGTAGTACCTGGTGAATCTGTAGAACTTGAAAGATTTGATGATTATTGGCAGGGAACACCAAAACTGGACGGAGTAGTAATTTCCGTTGTTAATCCTGATTTAGTTCCTTCAGCTATGGAAGAAGGTAAATATGATATAGCAGAATTTAGTTCTCAACAGTATCCTGATTATACTAACCCTACCAATTACACATATTTGGGTCAATTGGAAACAGTTTTCAGTTACACAGGCTTTAAGGTAGGTAAATGGGATGCTGAAAAGTATACCAATGTTTATGATCCAAATTCTAAAATGGCTAATCTTAAGTTAAGACAAGCAATTGGATATGCTGCAGATAATGAAACAATTGGAAAAGAACTTTATAATGGCTTACGTTTCCTTGCAACTTCTGTAATAACACCAAGACATGCTGCATATATTGACAAGAATTTAACGGGTTATTATTATGATCCGGAAAAAGCAAAACAATTATTGGATGAAGCTGGATATAAAGATGTAAACGGCGACGGCTACAGAGAAGATCCCAATGGCAATCCATTAACAATTACATGGGCTGTAATGGATGGCGAAAATATGGATACTTATGCTCAGTATAAGATTCAGAATTGGGCAGATGTAGGCTTAAAAGTAGAATTATACAATGGTCGTTTAACTGAATTTAACGCATTTTATGATGCAGTACAGAATGACGATCCTGCTATTGATATGTTCGATGCAGCTTGGTCAACTGGTTACGATCCAAATCCTGCAAACCTTTGGGGACATAATACACCGAATAACTTTACCAGATATACAAGTGATAAATTAGATTCTATCATTAAAGATATTTCTTCTGAAAAAGCATGGGATAACAATTTCTTAACAGAAAAATATAGTGAATGGCAAGAGGCATTTTTTGATGAAGCTCCAGCTATTCCTACGTTATGGAGAGTAACTTTGACTGCTGTTAATAATCGTGTGAAAAACTTTACGTTAGTTTCACCTGATATTAAGGGAACATTGCATTTGATTGAACTGACAGCAGATGAACCTGTTAAAAAATAATAAAAAGTAGTTAGAAAAGCCTTCTATCTTTGAGTAAAGGATAGAGGGCTTTTAATTAGGCTCTTTGTCAAGAGTTGGGGTAAAATGATTTTTATAACCGGAGGGATATATTTTCTCCGGTTATTTTTATGATAAGGCTAACATAATTCTGTTTCTGAAGCTCACAAAATTTCTATATCCATATGCTGTTCTTTTAATTACTTTTATTGAATTGTTTATTCCCTCTGTAAAACCATTTGTATAAGGACAATCAAATGAATTTAGTATGTATTTTGACCAGTTACCCAGCATAGTTAGTACAGGCTTAAATTCCTTCAAATCACTGGCCTGTGCTGCTAAAATAAAGAATTTAAGTCGCTTTACTGCTTCGTCTCTGTCTTTTGATGCAAGAAATTCATAAAACTTTTCTTTTAAGTGATATGCAACGGCAAGCTCATTTGACTGCGTAAGCATTATTTCTAGTGCCTGTTTAGATTCTTCGTTAAGCTTATTATAATGTGACAGGAGAATTCTTCTACTTCGCTTAAAATACTTCCGTTTGCTAGGATGCATGGACTTTTGAATCCGCTTTCTCACATTTTCAAGAGCCCATGTGACATATCTTACATAATGGAACCGATCTATGACAATCTTGGCATTCGGGAAAAATGTTTCTGCAAGTTCTCTATAAGATTGATTCATGTCCATAATAAAATATTTTACATCCTTGCGGTTTGAAAAGGTTTTAAAATATGTAATTAAGGATGCCTGAGATCTGCTTGGCAGGATATCAAATACTTTATGCTTTACCGGGTCAGTAAGTATTCCTTGATATTTCTGACCGCCAGCGTTGCCTCGAAATTCATCCATAGAAAGAACTTGTGGAAGGCGATTGGGCTTACTGAAGCTGATATCTTTCATTCTTCTAAAAATGAATGATGGTGAAACGCCATTATGTTTTGCGACAGACTGCACACTTATTTTATCTGCGAGAAAATTTATGCAATACCATGCAAGGCGTGTGGTTGTGCGGCAATGTTTTGGAACAAGAGAAAAGGGTTCATAAAAATGCTTGTTGCAGCAATCACAATGATATCTGCGCTTTCTATATGCAAGGGTTGTATGATTACCCAGGATAGGGATGTCTTTAATATAGGAGACACGATAATCATGAATCTTGTTTGTTGGTGAAGAGCAAAACGGGCATGTGACGGTTTTTCTCATTAAAGAGAAATGGATCACAGTTTTATCATTGGAACATTCAATATTTTCTATAATAGCATCTTCCAAACCGATAAGTTTTGATGTAAAATCATTTGTAGGCATAGGTAACATCCTTTCTTATAAAGTTTGTGGTGAACTTATTATACAGAAAAATGTTAACCTATGCCTATTATTTTTTTATCTTACCCCAATATAAAGTTTAGAACCTTTAATTATATTAGCAGATTAAAATTATTGTATCCTGTAATATCAAAGCGACGAATCAAAAATGGTTTGACAGCCTAACCTGACAGCCTAACCTGTTATATTATTTGCCGTTTTCGTATATACTTTCTGTACTTACTGTTTGATAAGTAAATGCAAGCAAAAAACAAACAAATGTTCTGTTTTTACTTGATTTATCACTGCAAAAATGATACAATAAAGCAAACAAATGTTTGCAAAGTGAGATGGAAATATGGGTGTGATAATACAGCAAAATTTGTCACTGCAAAAAAAATTAGAGATTCTTTCCGATGCTGCCAAATACGATGTTGCCTGTACCTCCAGCGGTGTGGACAGAAAAGGTGTTAAGGGAAGTATGGGTAACTCGGTGGCATGCGGCATATGCCATACCTTTTCGGCAGACGGAAGATGTATTTCCCTTTTAAAAATATTAATGACCAACGAATGTATTTTTGACTGCAAGTACTGCGGGAACCGGGCTTCCAATGATATTGTCAGGGCAACTTTTACACCGGATGAGATATGCACCCTGACTATGGAATTTTATCGCAGAAACTATATTGAAGGTTTATTTTTAAGTTCGGGAGTTTACATTAGCCCCAATTATACAATGGAGTTAATGTGCAATACTTTAAAAATGCTGCGGGAAGTACATCATTTTAACGGTTATATTCATTGTAAGGCTGTTCCCGGAGCCGATTCATCCATTATTGAAATGACAGGCTGGTATGCTGACAGAATGAGTGTTAACCTGGAATTGCCTACGGCGGAAAGCTTAAAAAAACTGGCGCCTCACAAAAGCCGGAAAAATATTTTAAAACCAATGAAGCAAATCCAGTTAGGACGCATAGAAGACATGAGGGGTGACACATATAAACGGTTGTCCCACACGGATATAAAGCCGGACAGGCTTATTTTGCCGGATAAGTATAGCCAGAGCAAGACACTTACTGTTTCTTCACCTGCTTTAGGGCTGGTAAAAAGGCCCGAAGGAAACCGTAGGTTTGTCCCGGCAGGGCAAAGTACCCAGATGATTATCGGTGCCACCAATGAAAGTGATTATCAGATTATTTCTGTTGCGGAAGCTTTATACCAGAAGTTTGATTTAAAGAGAGTATTTTATTCCGCTTACATTCAGATTAATGAAGATGATTCCCTGCCATCTTTGCCGGGCGGCCCGCCGTTACTTCGGGAGCATCGCCTGTATCAGGCTGATTTTTTACTGCGTTTTTATGACTTTAAGGCTTCGGAACTGTTATCCGAATCAAGGCCTAATTTTAATGTTCTAATAGATCCCAAATGCTATTGGGCCTTGGGACATTTGGAATTATTTCCCGTAGAGGTAAACAAAGCGGATTATTATACCCTACTTAGGGTTCCGGGAATCGGAGTAAAGTCGGCACAAAGGATAGTAAAAGCAAGGCGGTCCTGTAACTTGCGTTTTGAAGATTTAAAGAAAATAGGGGTTGTTTTAAAAAGAGCCTTGTATTTTATTACCTGTAATGGAAAGATGATGTATCCCATTAAACTGGATGAAAATTATATAACGAATCAGTTGGTTAGTTTAAAGGAAAAATTACCCTTTGGAATCGGGGAAAGGGATTCTTACAAACAACTGTCTTTATTTGATGATGTGAATTTCAGATCTGCAAACAATTTGGATTTAAGGAGCGGTTATTTATGAAAATTAAGAAAATACTTTTGTGTGAAGACAGTATTGATGGCATATTTACGGCTATCTATGACGCCTGGAGCTTACGATACGGCCATGACAATACGGCAGTTCAGGTTAAAGATCCAAGCGGCAATTTTGACATGGAATTATTTTCTGAGTATATTGATGTCCATGTTGATGAGGTTAAAGTAAATAAGGTGGCTAAGGCCATTAAGGAGAAAATATCTGAAGAAGCCTTTGAGATGGTTTCATATGCCGCGTTATCCGATAATCCTTTAAAAGGAGATATGATTTATCGATTCCTGATTGCAGGATTTGCCGCTGGGCCAAAAGTCGTAAATCAATTGGGTAACCAGGCAGTGATGAATATTTTCAATTTAAGCCGCAATGTGGGAAACGAATGCCATCATTATTTGGGATTTGTCCGATTTCGGGAAACCAAAAGTAAAATTTTGCTTTCAAAAATTAAACCCAAAAATGATATTCTGCGGTTAATTGCCCCTCATTTTTCCGACCGGCTTAATACGGAAGATTTTGTAATTTATGATGAAAAAAGGAAAACGGCGGTGATACACAAAAGCAGTTTGCCATGGATTTATGTACGATCCGATGAGTTTAATATGGAGCAGTTCGAAAAATTATCGGACAGGGAAGAAGAATTTCAATCGCTCTGGAAAAGTTTTTTTCATACCATTGCAATACAAGAACGTAAAAATCCAAAATTACAAAGGAATAATCTTCCTTTGCGGTTCCGCGACAACATGCTGGAATTTAATTGAAACAGGCTTCTTAATGTTTATTTCAGGTATACTGCTTTTATTTGTTAATGTATATTTATTAAAATCAGTGGGATACTAAATGCGTAACTTAAACTTTTAGGAGGAGTATCCATGAAAAAAAGATTATATTTGTTATTAGCAGTATGCTGTCTTACATTTTTAACTTTTACTGCTTGTACAACTACAGATGGCAGCACCAACAATTCTGCTACAACAGATCAAAAGGGAACTGGTGGAACTACCGGTGGAACTGGCGGGACTACCGGAGGAACAGGTGGAACGAATGGTTCAACTGGTGGCGTCACTGGTGGTGCTGGAAATACAGTAGACGATACTTTAGATGGCAATACAGCAGATAATACTACAGGTAACACTTCAGGTAACACTACGGGTAATACTTCAGGTAATACTACAGATAATACAACTGACAATAATACAACCTCAAAGTAAAATGAAATGAAAACGAGCAGAAAATAATTTCTACTCGTTTTTCATGTCATAAATTAGTTTCTGCACTTTTAAAGCCTTGCTATCTGTCTTTAAAATTTCGGATAACGGTTTATTTACTTTCGTTTTCGCCCAGTATTTCATTTAGTCTTATGGAATAGAGATAATACTCCGTACCGTTTTTTATGATATTTTTCTCTTTTTTCATACCAATACGACTTGCAACTTTCACAGACCGGGTATTTAGCGGGTGAATCAGGGCAACTACCCGGTCAAAGTGCAATTCATTATATGCGTAATTTAAGCATGCTCTGACACATTCCAAGGCATAGCCATATCCCCAGTGATTTACGTCCAAAAGATAGCCAATTTCTAATTCCTCTTTACCGTCTATGACAGTATTTTGAAAGCCACATCTGCCGATTAACTCACCGGTATTCTTAAGAAAAACCCCCCACAGGCCATAACCGTAAAAGTTATAAACATTTTTTATATAGGCCTTATGTTTTTCAATTTCATTTTCTAAGTACTGGTCTATATCAGGAATGTATTTTTTGACTTCCGGATTCTGATAAATCTGATACATAGCGGGTACATCATGAACGGACAATTCACGGATAATCAGGCGTTTGGTTTCTGCAATTGTAATGGGTATATTGTGTGACCTGTTATAGATTTTTTCTATAAATGAGAAGTTAACTTCCTCAAAACCTTCCACTATAATGGCAGCAGTTGATAAATCCTGCTTTCCGGAATTTTTATTTATAAAACCGATAACCGGAATGCCGGCTGCATTGGCTGCCTTAACCCCATTGGCGGAATCTTCAATAACAATACACTCATTGGAGTTTACGCCAAGCTCTTTGCAAGCCTTTAAGAAAATGTCAGGAGCAGGTTTTGGAAAAGAAACAGTGGTACCGCTTACCAGTTTGGTAAAATATTTGCGGATGCCAAGTGCTTTTACTACGTTTTCAATTTCTCTTAAAGTGGAAGAAGAAGCGATGGCTAATTTTACTCCGTGATTATACAAGTCCCAAATGAGTTCTTTCGTATATGGAATAGGCGTGTAACCTTCTGTTTTAATCATTTGGTGTAAAGTTTCCTTATAAACGGTCAGCAGGTCTTCTAAGGAATCCGGAATATTATATTCTTTTTTTATTGTTTCATACATATGGGCAGTGGTTGAACCGATAAATTGATAGCAATAATCGGTGGAAATATCATAACCCATTTTTTTTAGTGCCGCTACGGCGGCTTTTGCATGTTGGGGTTCACTGTCAATTAATACACCGTCCATATCAAATATTACTGCCTTTAGCATAGATGCCTCCTTGTTCCAATATTTACGGTAATTTTTTTACTGTTTTTGATATTATAACAGATAATCCGAAATAATCCTATGTTTCGATAAGAATTAATAAGAAGTAATTTTTTAG